>CAVSIN010000001.1:0-57147 GCA_963727975.1 uncultured delta proteobacterium
ACAACCGAAAAATCACCCGCCTCGGGCGTCCAAAATTCACCCACCCTTGTTTAGATTTTGGCTTCTCCGATAGTGAGTTGGTCCACGTCTGATTTTCGATACTCTCATTTGGCCAACCTTTTCGGCAGTCCAACCCTCGTGGCGCGATTTGCCGTGGAGGGGGCAACGGAGGGAGCCTGTAGGGCGACTGGAGTTTCCCCCTCCACCGGCGGCAACTCTCCTTGCAGATTACCCGTCGGCTTTCTTCATCAAGCTCTTTCGACTTGTCAGCGTTTCTTTGAGCCTATAGCTCTCCCAGGTGCAGTTGATGATATGAGCCTTGTGGGTTAGCCGATCCAAGAGGGCCGCTGTGAGCGTAGGCTCCCCAAAAACTTGCGTCCAGTCGGCGAATCCGAGATTCGTTGTAATGATTACCGAACCTCTCTCGTGACGTTCGGTCAGGACCTGAAAGAGAAGTTCAGCGGATTCCTTTGAAAACGGGACGTATCCCAGTTCATCCAAAACCAGGAGGCCAGACCGGGCGTATCTTTGAATCGTCCGGCTCAATTTCCGCTCATTTTGAGCTTCGATCAGTTCGTTTGCCAGGGCACAACCGGTGATAAAGCGGGTTGGAACGCCTTCCCGGCATGCGCTAATGCCCAGTGCCGTTGCCAGATGAGTCTTTCCCGTACCGCTTTTTCCAAGGAAAATGATATTCCTATGCTTCTTTATGTATTCTCCCGATTCGAGTTCACGAAACAAGCGTTTATCAAGACCCGAGGCGGCAGTGTAGTCGAAGGTCTCAAACGTTTTCATAAGGGGGAACTTCGCCTCTCGGAGCTTGCGTTTTAGCCTGTTTTCTCCTCTTACCTGAAGCTCATGGTCCGTCAAAGATAGAATAAACTCTTCGAGGGCGGCCCCACTCTCCCGCGCCTGGCGAAGAAGATTCTCTATATTGGCGCTCATATGGGAGAGGTTGAGGGATTTTAAGTTTTCCTTTAAGACTATCTCTGTGCTTGCCTTCATTGCACACCTCCCAACTGTCCATAGACTGTGATATCGGGAGCAAGTGTCGGCGGCCAGCCCTCAAGGGGTTCAAAAAAAGACTTGGAATCCATGAAGAGCAAGATGTGCTTTACTCCGGCGCTCGATGTGATCCCGCTCCCCAGTGCCAGTTCTACCGCACTGGTGACATCTTGCGCCGCATTGTCCCGGTAGAGCATGAGGACCGATATAAAGTCCCTCGTCCCGTCCGTTTCGCCGTGCGTTTCAATAAACCTTAAAAGAAGCTGATCCAGGACGTGAGGCCATTTCCGGCGCCACTCCTTGATGGGCCTGGCGGTTTCGAAAGCCCCCGGCCTTTGCTGCAGCAGCTCAAGATAATGGTCGGGATTTAGCTGCCATTTGTTGTTTCCAAAAAGTCTTTCGTGGCCTGCGATTCTTTTGCCGCCATGAAAGATATCCACCCGGTCAACGCCAAGGATGGCCCGAACCTTGAAACCTGCGTATCTGGTCGGAACGGAGTAGCGGTTTTTGTCCACAATGGCTGTCGCGTAATGATTAATCTTACTCTCTACAACCTGCATGTTACTGAAGGGATGTAAGGGGGTGGCTATCAGATGGACCCTTTCTCCTTCAAAAGACTCATTAACCGTTGCCTGTCGCCCTTCGATCCGGTGGTTCCCATAGGCCACACACTCGCAAAGAAGCCGCTCATTTAACTCCTCGATGCTTTCAGCCTTGGGGATTGGAACCATATAGTTGCGACGGGCAAATCCGACTAAACCTTCCACTCCCCCCTTCTCATTGCCGCTTGCCCGGTTGCAGAACCGGGGAATAAAGTTATAGAAAGCGTGAAACTGCCTGAATGCCTCCTGTTCGACTCTCCTTTTGCCCTTAAGGACTTTCTCAACTGCTGTGGTAAGATTGTCATAGACAATAGTCTTAAATATTCCCCCAAAGAAATCAAAGGCATGGATATGAGCATCAAAGAAGGCCTGTTGGCGTTCGCAGGGGTAAAACCTTATATAGGGCTTTCCGGAAAACTTCGAACGCATGCAGAAAAACTTCAGCCGCACTGCCTCTCCGCCGACCACGGCCATTGCTCCTCCCCAGTCCACTTCGGCCTCGTTGCCGCAATCCGGGTCCAGGGGCAGGAATGCTTTGCCGGCGTTTACCCCAAGCCGTACCTTTGCGTGTCTGACGTATCGGCGAACACACGACTCACTTCCTGAAAATCCCTCTTCTTTCACGAGTCGATTGTGGATCCTGGTCGCCGTATGGCGCTGATTCCTGGCCGCTGTCTTATCAGCCTCAAGCCATGAGTCAATGAGTTTAAGATGCGTACCGAGTGCGGGATAGTGCTGAACACTTCTGGTCGTGTAGCCAACCGGCTCGCTCTCCAGCACTTTCCTTATGGTTTGCCGATCATGCCCGGTCTCTCTTTGAATCTGCCGGATGCCCTTCCCGTAGACGCGATGCGCCGTTCGAATGTAGTCATACTGATCCATTGTGATCATCCCTCCCAGCCTCCGATAACACTTCAAGGATTTGTCCATTTGTGTTACCAGAAGGCGTCTGGGGGTGGGTGATTTTTCGACGCTTATTCCGGTCTCGGGTGGGTGAATTTTAGGTTATCAAAATCAAACCAAAACCTACGGCCGTGAAGAGATCGAATATGGTCCTACCGAATAACCGGACATGGTCTTCCTGTCCTTAGGCCTGCAAACGCGCACCGTCGTTATCGACGCCCGGATCAGACCAGGTCTCCTGGAGCTTAGGGCTGAAGGGAGTCTGTAGTATTGCGCATCCGCCCTCCGAAACTCCTGTTATAGCCCTTACTTACCTGCGGCTGATCGAAATCCGCCTGCGCCGGGCAGGGCTGGAATTGAGTGCTGCCGAGACAATGGAGCAAATGCAAAAACTCCATTCATGCCTGTGCTGGGAGAACGGAAGGAGTAAACCCACCCGCTTGATCGAGGAACCCACCGAGAACCAAGCCGCGATCATGCGGGCTTTCGGATTCGAGGTGAGCAGAGGGGTCTTACAAAAGATTACGGTTTAAGATTTTGGATTTATTCGATTTTCTGCCATTGTCACCCTTGTAATCCTGAAATTCCTGTCCGAAATCGACGAGGGGAGGCAGGATAAGCCATGCGAAGCCTGCTTCCTACTCTACTTGGTGTCCATCCGGAAAGCACCGGATGAACGTAGGGGAATTTAGCCTTATGAATTCCACGCCTCGCGAGGTTTCTGTTCGGTGGTAAGTATCCTGCCGCCACGGTACTGGGCTGACGGGAAGGTCATATCTTCCTCTTCAAAAGTTTGAATATGAGCTTAATCATATTGAACTCTACGGGTAAATCAAAGAATTTGTGCTTAATTCTAAATTTCATAACCATATAGAGCATTCGTTCAAATGGAAGAAGCATCCACCTAATGACGAATGGATACTGATTGATGATGTCGTAGGCCGCGTTGCTTATAAATGGGAAATAGAAGCTTGTCTGATATATCTTTTCTGCCAAATCCATGTTTATCCAAGGCGTAGACGCATGATTCAGCCCTTCGAGAAAACCTCCCCAAGCTTCGAGACTATCGGGACTCTTATATCCTAGTTCTATGGATTTTCTGTACAAAGGTGTACCTGGAAAAGGTGTGTATAAAAAAAGTAGAAAATGGTTCCTATTATTAATCTCATAAAGGTTATTAATAAAATCTATAATATTCATAAATTCATCATCCACTGACACTTGTCTATTCGCTATCGGTAGACCTATCATAAATGAGAATTTGATCGTAATTCCAACGTCATTAGCAATATAAGCCAACTGGATAGTATCTTCAATAGTAGCCTTCTTGTTTATTATCTCCATAATGCCATCGTCATACGTCTCGGCTCCCGTTAGAATACATTTGAGACCACTATCCCTCATGAGCTGCCATGTTTTTCTTTCATATCTTACCAGTTGATCTGCTCTTCCATTAGCATTTCCCCATTTTATATTCACCTCTTCACTTATCATGTTTTCACAAATGCCAACAACACGTTTCTCGTTAGTAAAAAAGTTGCTGTCGTTAATTATTATAGAATCGATCTTATACTGCTCTTTGAGGTACTTAAAATCGGATATCACCCGCTCAGGGCTTAGCGGCAACCAGCGTTTTCGGTAAACTACCTGTTCTGCACAAAAACCACAGCTAAACGGACATCCAATGCTCGAAAGATAAGTGACCGTCCTAGCACCGAATTCACTTGCATGGATGTATTTTTCCATATTTATTAGATGATATGGCAACGGAGGGAATCCATTTGGATCAGATAAATGTCTGTCTGGATTTGATTTTACGTTTCCATTGACCTTATAGGTCAACCCTAGGACACTATCCAAGGTCTTATTTCCTTCCAATGCATTTATAAGTTCGGAAAATGTGATTTCCCCCTGCCCGCGAACGACATAGTCAACATAATCGCTGGCCGCCGTCTCCTTCGGTAGAATGGAAGGATGCCAGCCGCCCCATACAAGCGGGACTTTCGGATATAGTTTGCGGAGGCGTTTTGCAAGTTTGAGTGCACTGTTAATCTGATAGCCTATCATGGCGCTGATGCCGACGGATAGGGCGTCCTGCATAACTTCTTCTGGGAAGCTTTCAACCGCTTCGTCAATGATTACGATCTCATATTTTTCCTCATCAAGGCCCCTTGCAATAGAGAGCAATGCGAGCGGCAAGACTCCCTTGCGGCGGCTGATCGTCGAAGGTATTGGATTGAACAATACTATCTTGGGACGCATGTAGATCTCCTACGTGAAAGAAAATCGCTGACGGGGGCCGCATCCAATTTAGATAGCGCCGAGCAGGAGGCATGAGTGAACATCGCGCTAAAGAATCCGTGCCCTTCTGAATTGCCAGCTACATAAACCGAGAATAACACCTGCCTGTAAATACGTTATGAATCTGACAAATAGATAAACATCTATTACATAAACTCTATCAATTGAAATTAATGAGAACAGATATACTGCACATACTTCCACAGTGCCAATTCCACCGATCGAAATTGGTATGTATCCAATCAAAGTAGATATTATTGGAATTATACCTACTTCAGGCCATTTAACTTCTATTCCAAAAGAACGGAAAGCAAGATAGTATGTCCAGCTCAATACAAGCCATCGAATAAAGGTTAACGTAATATTAAGTATTATAGCATTATACTTAGCATCCCATAGTGCCGCTTCTTTATAAGTATTTGTTATAAAGCGTTTAACACGCCCAATATGACCGGTATCATCAGGCATATACACTATAAGGACAATACACGCCATTGCACATATGGTACATATTAGTGGAATACCAAATATCCATTGGGACCCCACAAAATCCGGTAGTAGAAAGCGGACACCGATGTATCCAAGCGATATTACAAACATCATACTTATAAATTTATCAACTGCGTAGGCCAAGGTAGAGTGGCTATAGTATACACCGTCCTTCTTGAGAAATATAGCTACACTTATATCGCCAAGTTGGCCAGGAGAAAACAAATTGACTGCATACCCGTAACTATATGCACGCATAAATACTGTTAATGGTATATGCGATATAGAGTTCATCAGTAACCACAAATTTATTCCACCAATAAACAATACTAATGGAAACACAATGAAGGTTAGAACAGCTAATGATATATTAATATTAGATAAAGTCGAAGCGAGCATGGCGATATTAGAGGAATGTATAAGGTAGATAATTAGACTAGTTGTAATTACCACCTTTATTAATAATAAGTAGTTTATCTTTATCCTACCATCTGACATATAATGTATCCATTTATTATATCTTCTCGGCAACGGCCAAGAGTGCTGAACTCAGGTCTTTTTCGAGAAAACACCGTTGCAGGACAAAAAAAGGGGCCAGAAAAAAATCGCTTGATACCAAACGGTTGAAAAGGCTCCTTTTCCTCATGATCCCGCTTTGCTTCGAGAGTTCCTCCTTTGTGAGACTCTTGTCCCATCCTTCAATACCTGCTCTTTGCAGAAAAACATCCAGCAATATCGATAGTGGATAAGCATAGTTCCAAAGATGCTGAATCTTGAACCCTCCGCTCGTCAGCAGGCTGCTCACACTGGCTCTTTCATATCTCCGGTAGTGGCCCGCAACGACGTCGGTGCCCCACCCCCACTTGCTTTGATGAGCTGGAACGGAGATGAGAAGTTTTCCATGCTCGTTTAGAACATTCCACCACTCCTTTATGCAGGAGAGGTCATCTTCGATATGTTCGAGGACTTCAAAGGCCATAATGTAGTCGTATCGCCTGCCGTATACATCAGCTTTATCATGAGCGAGGCGTATCTTGCCCTTGAGCGCCGGATGCTTTTCAATTCTCAGCCTGGCAATCTCGAAAGCCGATTCCGATATATCAATACCGAAAGCACTCAACCCAAGCGAGGCGTACAGCAATAGCATATCTCCGGAGCCATATCCGAATTCGAGGCACGTCTTGCCGGACAAAGACTCTCTACCGAGTATCCTTTTGACCAGATGCCTTCGCAACTTGTATCTGGGCATCGGCAGCCAGTTATCTTCCATCGATCAGCCCCTTTCCCGCGCACCGGCCAATTCGAGGATTTTATCCGCCAGCGCCGCGGGATCACCCATTTTCACGAAATGCGCATTCTTTGTATCCGGCGAAAAAAGTTCCCTGTTGGCGGGATTGTCCCCGAAAATCACAGGCCTTTCCATGGCCAGGTATGAATAGGCCTTTCCCGGAATGACCCTGGCAGCCTTTTCAACAGCCGCATTGAAATGTCCTGCAAGACACACATCCGACGTTGCTATGCAGCCGGCTATGGCAGCCTGAGGTAGCCACCGCGCTTTAAACCGGACGTTTTTCAGTTTAGAGTAGAGCTCGAAGTTTCTTATTTTCTCATAAGGGCCGACAATAATGAAAACTATGTTCCCGTGCTCTTCCAAAATCCGGGCTGATTCCAGAATAACCTCTGCTCCCTGGAGAGGATTCATTGCGCCGAAAAAGAAGACGACGAATTTATCTCTTAAATCACGTGGCTTGACCACATTTCGCGGGTAGTAAATCTGCTTATCGGCTTCGAGATAAATAACCGTCATTTTGTCCGAATCGACGCCAAACAACCGGGAAAAATATGCAGCGTGCTCGCGTGTGTCTACAATTACATGGTTCGCCCGCGTGAGCGCCTTCCTGTCGAGCATTTTCAAAATCCGAGACAGGGGGTTCGGTGGAGACAGGACCTGCCGGTCATTAACAAGCGTATCGTAAACAGATATGAAAAAATCTATTATCAGCACTTTCTTTCGAAGCCGAAATTGAATAATCGGGACTATAAGCTGAGGAATTCCGGCGATGAAAACAACATCGTACTTTTTAATATTCGCAGCAACCACCTTTAAATCGATCGATAAAATACGCATGATTCCGGTTGGACTTACTCCATGTATATCCTTCGGAGCTATTATGTCTAAATGCCGCGCTGATTTTTGCAGAATGTTTATTTCTTGCCTGTTTCTTATATAATCGACATCTGAAGGCGTTATGAAAAGCACCATCTTGCCGTCTGTGATTTTCAGCAAATCTGAAAGAATCATTTTAACCTCTGCGGGTACAACGATCCAAACGGCCTGCAACGTCAGCAGATCGACCAAGATAAAGGAATTCAGGTCTCGTAGATCGTCAGCAGCATCGCCCTGGATCGATCAAGCCCGTCCCAAGGCGGAAGCATACCAATCCAGAGCAGCAGAGGTCAAGACCTCCCGTAAGTAACACAGGGATGTTGATTCCAATGGTGGAAAATCATTCTGTTCCTCTCGCACATGTTTGCGGGGCCGTTTTGCGTAACGCGGTGACAGAAATTGTCGGCTGGGCGCTAATTAATGCCGCGCGCGAGACCTCATCACTGTCCCTTCCTGTCGGGGAGGTACGCCGTAAACCTAATTCAGGGGCCTCTTTACATGATTCGACAAGAAAATTTTGAAATTCGGCATCACTTTTGCTCAATCCGTTTCGCGGTGCAGGGAACAAAAAGAGTAAAGAATAATGAGCGATTGACGATAATTCATTATGAATCATCAACCAACGGGAAATCCGATAAGAAACTATTAGTCCGCGATACCCGATCGACGCGAGGGGGACGAAATGTTTATAAAGATGAAGGAAAGCAAAGGTTTTACACTGGTTGAACTGATGATCGTGGTTGCAATAATTGGCATCCTGGCCGCAGTCGCGGTCCCCTACTACCAAAGGTACATTGCGAAATCGCGCCTTACCAGCCTGGTTTGGCCCGGAATACACATAATAGAAACCAATATCGGGTCATATTACAGCCTTAATACAACCTTTCCGGGCTCCAGCGAACTGGTTCAAATTGCGGCGGAAGCTAATACCCGTTACTTTGGCATAGCCATTGCGGGCACTGTTCTTACCTTCACAATCAATGCGGCGGCGGCCACCAATCCGCTCTATGCCCTCAACGGCCAGTCTTTGTCGGCGACCGTCCTTGCGGACACTTCAGGCATAGTCACAGGTTGGTCGTATTCCGGTCCACTTGCGGTGAGCCTGGGGTTGAGCGGAGTTCAGTAACCTGCTGCAACATCCATAATACCCGGCATCGGATAAGGAATTATTCGAACCCGTTCGGGGCCCTGTTGCCCATCGCCACAGCCCGCTCACCCACCCGCCAGTTGTTCTCGTATTCTTCTTGATGGATGCTTGCCGTTTTTCGTCAATGATAATGACAAACTTTGTCAACCGGTCGATAGATTCATGCCCGGCGTCACAGCTTTCAATTACCTCTCTATCGGAGCAACGTATTCGAAATCGCTATCCAGGGCCGGTTCATGGCAGATTCAAGAAAAATTATGGGCAAATTGAAATCCGGGCATCAATTTTGCTCTATCTGTTTCGCAGCAGATGAAAAAAAGATTCAAGAGACGGGAGGCGGTTGACGATAGTTCATATGAACCCTGAGAGACCCAATAGGAAACACTAGCCCATTAAACGAATAACTAACAAGGAGAAGAACATGTTTATCAAGATGAGAGAAAGCAAAGGTTTTACACTGGTGGAATTGATGATCGTCGTCGCGATCATCGGAATCCTGGCTGCTGTCGCGGTCCCCTATTATCAAAGGTACATTCAGAAATCGCGCCTGACAAGCCTGGTTTTCCCCGGAATGCACGCAATACAAACCAACGTTGCGTCTTATTTCAGCCTTAACGGACAGTTTCCTCCAGCAGGAACTGTATTCAATCAAATGATTACGGACGCCAATACCCGTTTTTTTACTCCGACCGTTGCGGGCACTGCCCTTACCGTCACAATCAATTCAACGGCGGCCACCAGTCCGCTGTTCTCACTCAACACCCAGACTTTCACCGCGCACGCCATTGGAACCACGACGAACCCCTGCGGCTTGTGGTCGTATACCGGCCCGATTGCGACGGTCCTGGGGTTGACCGGAGTTCAGTAATCTGCAGCAAACACGAAATACGATCGCGCGAAGAATGCCGGTATAATGCCGGCATTCTTCACATTTGTATTTTTCCACCTCCGGAATGGCGGCGGCGGCAATGGGAGCAGTCACAGGCAAGCTAACGAGAAAAGCACTTCCTCATATTCTCGCCTTCTTCATCGTTTTGATGATTTTTTCCTCTTACTCGAACACTTTCATCTCGCCGCCTTTCCTCGACGATTTTCACTCATTCATCTATGAAAAATCCCTCTATCTGAATTCGGTCTCGGTATCGAACATTTTGGCGCTTTCTCAGTCAAAATTCGGCTTGACGCGGTTTCTGCCTATAGTCACGTTGGCGCTCAATCACTCTTTGGGACACAGCGAACTCACTTATTTTCACGCCGTGAATCTGGCGATTCACCTGCTGGCCTTCTTTGCCGTCTTCTGGCTAAGCAGGCAAATTCTGGCCGCGGGCAAGAACAGGGACACAGAAGGGCCGATCTATGAAATAGCGGGCTTTTTCCCACTGTGCGCCGCCGCCATATGGGCACTTGAGCCCCGTTCAGACAAGCGCGGTAACATATCTCGTTCAGCGCATGGCTTCCATGCAGGCGCTCTTTTTTACCCTGAGCATGGCGTGCTTCATAAAAGCGCGCCTTCTTTCCGGGAAAAAGACGCGGAGCGCCGCTGTTTTCTACTTTCTTTGCGCGCTTGCCGCCTTGTGCAGCTTCCTTTCAAAGGAAAACTCGGCGGTCCTGCCGGTCGCGCTGGCCCTGACCGATATCTGGTTTTTCGATTCCGCCTGGCTGAAGAGGGCCTGGTCCGTCTGCCGGAAAACCGGCTGGAAAATACGCACAGCAGCTGTTGCGGCGCTGTTTTCATTCTCTTATTATGGATTCACCGCAGTATTGCCTAAAGTTCTCAGCGGGTACGCCTACAGGGACTTCAACCTGGTGGAACGCCTGCTTACGGAGGGACGGGTGGTGGTATGGTACATGTCGCTCCTCCTCTGGCCCACCCCGGCTCGGCTCTCGATGCAGCATGACCCGCAAATCTCCACTTCACTTCTCAGCCCTCTTACAACTCTTCCATCTCTGCTTCTGATCGGCGCGCTGATTTTCCTCGCAGTCAGGTTTCGAAGGCGATTTCCAGTGGTCACATTCGGCATCATGTGGTTCTTTTTGAATCTAGTAATCGAATCAACTGTCATTCCACTTGAACTGGTCTTCGAACACAGGCTCTACCTGCCCTCGATGGGCTTCTATCTTTCAGTGGCGGCGCTTTTTGTGATGCTCTTTCGGCGTGCCGCCAAAATGCTTCCGGAAATCGAATTCGCCAAGGCGGCCTGCTCTGCTCTCCTCATCGGCGCCGCGTGTCTTGGCCTTCTGACATTCTCTCGAAACGGCGTTTGGGAAGACAAGGTCGCGATCCATTACGATACTGTAGAAAAAGCGCCCGGCAACCCGAGGGCAAATGCGGACTATGCCAACACCCTTTGTGAGGAGGACCGGTACGAAGAAGCTGTCGGATATGCCGAGAAAGCAATTGAGCTCGGGAGAAAAAGGCGCGAGGCGGATTCTCTGGCTTATAACGCCCTGATAATGGCCCTTATAAAGTTGGGGAAAACAGACGAAGCGATCGAACGCTGCGAAAAGTTTCTCAAGAGCAGTGGCAGTGACGTTGAAGCAAGCGCGCTTCCTCACTTGTGTCTTAACGTGGCCCAGGCATGCACTATTGCAAAGAAGCCCGAAGACGCCTACAGGTGGACTCTCAAGGCGCTCAGGTACGTGCAACTGACCGATAATTCCGCTTATAAGAAGGGTCTGGTTGAGGAAACCGCCATGAGAATCCTTGCCGAATTCGGTCCGCAGGGTGTAGACCTGAACCAAGATGGCGTCAATGATCCGGGTGATCTGCCGCCGACGCTATCGGGTCGCCAAAGAATTCAAAGAACACGGCGAGGAACAGTATGCCCGTGAATTGATCGAACGGGCGTATCTAAAGAACCCCGGTGATCCGCACCTGAAGACAGAAATCGAGCAACTCCGAAATGAAGACGCCCGCAACCTTGCGCAAAAGGAGAAATGGAACTCTTTCCATAAATATACGCGAAATCCTTTTTCCAGATTCAATTTCGATATGGCGGCGGCATATTTGGCGCAAATAAGACATTTGCCGAAGTTTTTCCAGGACATCGCAGAAAAGCGGCTTGACGCGGCCCTGGAAATTTCTCCCGATTCTCGTGACGCCCGGCTGCTCAAGGGGTGGTACTTCTTCAACAGAGACGATGCGGACCACGCAGTTGAAGCGGTAAGAGGAGTTCTCGACGGCGATCCGGAAAACTCGAACGCATGGTTGGCGCTGGGCTTCTTTTCAGCGAAAACAGGCGACTTCACCGGAGCCGCTGCGGCCTTCGAAAAGGTAATTGAACTTTATCCGGGCTATCCGAGGCGGGCCCTCGTGGAAGAGTTACGCAGGCAGTTGAGAGAGGGAAAATCAATCGAATCCGCTTCCAACCGGTAATGAAAAAGAAAATCTTTTTCGAAGTTATTCCATCTTAATGAAATTATTCCATCTTAATGAAAAATATAGTATTAGTACTATCATTAGGCCACGATATTGATAGTATTTTAATGTCGAGAGAAACAGGGGGGACCATGAAAGCGCCTCTTATGACGAGAGCAACCGCGCGCCGTTTTTCTCTTATTTTTGTCCTGCTGCTTGCGATGGCGGCTTGGACTTTTTCCATTTCAGCAGCTCGGGCGCAGACCCAACAGGGCGCCGGGCAAACCGCCAAGCCGCCCGCAGCTTCTCCTGGCCAGACGGAACAGGCCCGCTCAGCACCGGAAGCCGCGAAGACTTTGCAGGAAAATACCGCTGCGCAGCCGCCGGCTGAACCCCTTCCAGCGGGCTCGGGGCAGGCCTTGCGAGAACAGGCCGATCAAACTCAGACTACCTCACAACCGGAGGCTGCTTCAACGAATTGTCCTCCTGAATACATCCCCCTGATTCAGAAAACGACGGCATCGCTGATGGCTTCTAACTTCACTTTCTACCCTGTTAAGGCGCTTGACCCCTTTGTGCCTTTCCTTACGCTGGAACCGCGTCCTGAAGATGAGGAAGAGCATCAGAGGAGCAGCCTCTTACGCCTCTGCAAAAGATGACCATGAGCGAAATCGAAAGAGGACTCAAAGCGATTACCTGGGGTCAACTGGGCACGAAGGCGGTTATCGAGGATTCCACCGGGAGGGGGTACATAGTCAGTGTCGGAACGCCGGCCGGGAGATCACAGCGGGGTGATTACTCAAATCTTTAACGATCATCTTGTAATTCAGCAGGAAATCTGGGACAGAAAGGCAAGAAAGAGAGTCCCGCAGGATTTCACAATAAAGCTGGCGAAAAAGGCTGAAAAATAAATAACTTTGACATGATTGACATGATTACAGGATTTAGAATCAGCTTATAAGTGCCGGATTTTTCAGCTTTGTACGGTACGCGCGATGCTTGCGTTTGACTTGAAGACCGGACGCGCCAAAATTCAAAAGTAGTCCGATCTCTATTCCTGTGGCCGCCAGGTAATTTACTACCTGTACCTCGTGCGCCGGCGCCTTAACGGCTTTTGTGTCGATTATTTCTTCTGTTAAGGCTGCGTCATGCATTACGTCCCCTCTATTCTTCACCTGCCCTCATTTTCGATTTTTTTTGCTCTTAATCCTGTATAACCTGTTGATCCTGTCAAAAGGTCCTTTGGAGGAGTTCTCACCTTTTCCTTATGAGTGAGATCAGCAGCATTACAGCGCCCGTAGAAATGGCGGCATCGGCCACATTGAAGGCCGGCCAGCGCCATTTTCCCACGTACACATCCAGAAAATCGATCACTTCCCCCAACCTGATGCGGTCGATCAGATTCCCGATAGCCCCGCCGGTAATGCATACATACGCTATTCGGGTCCAGTTGTCCTTCTTGCCGGTTTTGCCGTAAGCATAGGCGATTGCGGCGACCACCACAACGGTAAGCCCTATGAGAACATGTTGCCGCCAGGGATATCCCGGCCCTGCGAAGATGCTGAAAGCCCCTCCCGTATTGTGAACATGTACTAGATTAAAGAGGCCGGGAATCACGGGGATGCCGGCATTCAACGGGATCGCGTTGACCAGCAGGTATTTTGTCATCTGGTCCAGAGCGACCACAATGCCTGAGAGTGTAAAAAACGGCGCTATTCCCTCAACTTTTGAATTGGCCATCTGAGATTCCCCATGTCGTATTCAACAAAAAACCTATCTTTGATAACTTAAACAAAGCAACAAATTAAAATCCCCTCTGCCCTGCCCCCCTTTGGAAAAGGGGGGGGAAGTGGAGTCGGGCATTGCAGGACCCCTGCCCATCTTTAGCAAAGAGGGGAGACCTGCGCCTCCGGATGGACCGTAGTAACACTTTTTGGGGTTTTTATCCAAAAATTTTACCTTCCGTTCCATTTGGATAGAGAAGGGAAAGATTTTAAATGCCGGCGTTTGGATAAAGACATACAATGTCCTAACTGATATATTTGATTTCCCCATTTGCGCAGTCGAAGATGATGATTTATTTTCAATAAAATGATCCTGCGAGCAAACAGGGAGACATATTTTCCTGTTGACTCACAATTAAAGACAGGAGGAGGAAAGATGAGAGGAATCGTAAAGGGTGCGCTGCTTTCCGGGATCATTCTGGGAGTGGCTCTAGCGGGATGCTCGCGGAAGATTGCCGAAGTGGAGGTTAAAGACGCGATTGCTGTCACGAACCCAACCGAGGGCAGTAAGGTGCACGGGGTGGTCAGCTTTACAAAAGATGGCAAGGGGGTTCGAATCATAGCTAAGATCGAGGGCCTGTCGCCGGGTCCGCACGGATTTCACATTCATGAATTCGGCAACTGCACCTCCCCGGAGGCCAATTCCGCAGGCGGCCACTTCAATCCCACCGATATGCCCCACGCGGGCCCCAAATCCGAAAAACGTCACATTGGCGATCTTGGTAATCTCGAAGCCGACAAGAACGGATTGGCCAGGCTCGAATGGACCGACAATACCATCAGTCTCGAAGGACCCAAATCGATCGTTGGCCGTTCGGTAATCGTTCACGCCCAAGCCGACGATTTCAAAACCCAACCGACAGGCGGCTCCGGGGCGCGAGTAGCTTGCGGCGTCATCGGGATTGCGAAATGATGCTTTTGGGTTCAAATGAACTCGACGCTCCGCCCGTTCGACAGGCTCAGGGCAAGCTTGGCGGTACGAACACTCACTGCACTCGTGTTAGCGGTTGACACTCCAGACCGCGCTTGGATGCTGAATCCTCACTTCGTTCGAATTCGAGCTGTCCGGACAAACCAGCGTCCGATGCTGGACCCTCACTGCGCTCAGGTCCGGGCTTAACATTGCGAACATGGTTACGAGCTTCAAGTCCGGGCACGATCTTTTGTGAGCGCCCAATTCGAGCCCGATCTCTTGTGAGGGCTCGGTTCGCGCCCGATCTTTAGTGGGGGCGCATGTACGCCTCCGCGCTAAAATCCCCCTGCCCCCCTTTAGGAAACGCGCTATTATACTTGACACACCACGCGTAGGAGGCAGCCTGGAATTTATCAACAATGAGATGATTATCTAATTGGAATCTTTGCTGGCGCGTTTTTCTCGGTGACTTGCTTTTGCAACCTTCTTAAATACCTTCTCAAATGCTTCTTTAGGATTGTCAACCAAGTCCATCCGCTCAGTCAATTCGATGAACCGGGCGGACTGTTCGGGATCGTCAGGCTCAACCTTTTTCTTTTTTTCCATCATACCGACTCTTCTTTCCGCCATTCGATAAATTTCTCCGCCACTGCCGCTATCTGGTCATCTTTGAAGCGGTTTCCGTTTTCATCCTCGATTTCACGGCCGTCCGGGTAGCGCAGATAAACCGTTTTCCCCCTCTTATCTATCCCGGCTGAATGAGGGGTTGCCATAAACACCTTGTAATTTCGCTCAATAATGCCCGCGCTGGCCTGTTGTACCTGTTCTTTGGTGAATTTCTGGATGATAAGCACACTCGGATTATTCACGCCTCCGCTATTGCTAAATGTCTCTTTGGGTAGATCTATCGAAGCGATGATCCGTCCACGCTTCAAAATCCACGAGCGCAGGAAACGCAATCCCGGATTATTGAGTATTCCATCGGGCAATACGATCCCCAATATGCCGCCCGCCTTAAGGAACATCATCGCACTTTCCACAAACAATTGCTCGGCAGGCATAGCGCTGCGGGGGGTTTGAGATTCCCAGCGGGAAAGCTCGTATCTATCCAATATGTGTGCATCGTCAATTTTAACTTCCACGCCAAAGGGAGGATTAGTCAGCACTACGTCTGCTTTCCCAAAAGGAACTTTTTCCCGGGCCTCGTCAGACCATTCGCCGGGAGAGCGGATTGAATCAACCCTGTAAACATTTGCAGATCCATCGCCATGCATGACAAGATTCATCTGCGCCGTCCGCACGAGGAAAGGATTTATGTCAAGCCCGAAGAGGTTGCGGGCGCAGGCTTCCCTTATCCGATCACGCACCTTGCTTTCAATATTTTTGCTCTGGCGTTTTTGCTCCTGGCCCCTGATGACATGGCGCAAATTGTCAATCCATGACACAATAAATCCACCTGTCCCACAACAGCAATCTAAAACCGTGAGATTCGTCAACCTTTCCTCCGGGAACAGGGATTGAATTATGCGTACCGTCATGTCACAGACATTGCGCGGCGTAAAATACTCACCGCGGTCCCCGCGAAGATTCTGCCCCACCAATGTTTCGTACGCCGCCCCCTTTACGTCGGTTTCTGTATCTACCAACGAAATAAACTGCATTTCAGAGACGATGTACGCCAGTACAGCGGGTTCTAGTTTAATTTGTTCATCTTCTTCGAAAATGTAGGGGAAACGGGTTTTTACTTTCTCGAATAAGGGCTTTATCCTATCCTCAAGCAGGCGCCTCCTCCCGCTTTCCGAGCGTTGCTCTTTCGGATCGACCGCAAAATTCAGTTCCACGCCGGAACCTTCTTCTTCATCATACATCTTGCAGAAGATCAGCTTTAGCATTTCATGAAACGCCTCCGCCTTCTGCAATCCGCCATTTGCATAGATATAGTTGTGGCAACGGCGGAACACAGAAGTCAGGTCGTGAACAACCTTTAAGTCTTTTCGTTCCGGACGACGCGGCTTTTCCTCTCCGGCACGCGGGATATCGCTTACTGGGGCGATTTCGCCTTCTGGCAATTTCTCGAAAGCGTAGCGTTCCTTGCCAACCCAAAGCCCATATTTGCAAGATGAGCTTGCAGCCATGTAGCTTTTCAACTGCTCTTCGCCCTTGATCTTATCCGATGCTTTGATTTCCTCACGCTTCGCCTCGATGATGATAACGATGTCTTCCTGTTCTTTGCCGCCTGCCTTAAACACTACGATGTCGGCACGTTTCTTCATGGTTCCCATTCGAATTGGGAACTCAAGGGCGATGTCGTTTTTTGAATATCCATATTCGCCGACCAAACTGCGAGCCCATCGCTGGCGCACATTTTCTTCAGGTGTATCCTTGCGAAGCACACCCGTGATGAAACAACGGATATTGCCCGGCGGAATTAGATAGGTGACGTTGCCGCTCATTTCTTTAACAACCGTTGAGTATCGTCGGCGATCTCAGTAAGTGCAGCAAAGGCCGCTTCGCGCTTTTCAAACGCTCGCATGGTACGCTTGTGTAGTTCTGCCATGTCGTACTTTGGAAGAACAGGAACAAGCACCTCACCAATTTGGTAATGCGTTACATGGTCTATCTGGCCACCATGCATATAACCAGCAATCTGTTTTTGTGCAACCGGGGAAGATAGATAGGCATGGAGAAAACCAATCGGAATTCCCCCTTTGGGCACAATCCGGATAAGATCATGGGTGGCGACCCAACCGTCAAGCCGCTTCGATACATAGAAGATGCGCCCGATGGTCCCGGAACATGTCATCAAAAGCCAACCTTCATGGATAATCAATTCTTCTATATCAACATTTGTTTCTTTCGATAGGTAGCGTGGCTCCCCACTGAAATTTCCGATACCTGCAAGGCTCATGAGATCCGATGCGTTCACATACGGCAAGCCATAAACCCTTTCTTCCGCCCATATACGGACAAACTGACCCGGAAGCCGTAAGCCAGCCAATTCCGATAGGGGCTTCAACGGGAATTTACTATTTTCAAGCTCCCGTATGGCAATAGCTGTCTGCCTATTGTAATGGCTTGCGTCCAGGCGGATTCCAGCGTTGCCATAAATATCTTGCAAGGGGACATCCCATGTGTCAACCTCCGGGACTCGCTTCGCAGCCGGTTTTGTTTCGATCTTTTTGAGAGCGGCATCAACCATTTCGTCACCTTGGCCTATGTTGTGCTTTACTAAGGTTTTTTCAAGCTTTACCGTTAGTCGTTTGGTAGGTCAACCGCTTGCCGGCTACGCCCTTGAGCAAATTTTCGGCTCTTGCAATGTCGTCAATTCCCTTAGCTACTCTATTACTATACCGAAAGTCAAACTCAGCGAGGTAGCGGTGCATGTGCTTCTTTGCGCAATGCTGGTAAACGCCTTTCATGCCACGCTTGAAGATGGAGAAGAAACCTTCGACGGTGTTGGTATGAATCGAAGGATCGGCGAGCGAAACGTATTCGCCAAGGCTATGCGCAACGGTGCCATGATCGGCAAAATGTTCATTCAGGTGATGGTACTGCCCTGCGTCGTCGGTCATAACCCTTGCTTCCCTGGCGATGTTTTCTTGCAGAATCGGGACAATGGTTTTCGCGGTCACATCGTCTATGACCATGCTACGAGCTTCGCCGGATTCACGATCCACCAGAGACAGAATCTTGTTCTTGTGCATGTAGCCACGTCTTACGGGTTTCTCGGGATCGTTCCAAAGGAAAGTTTCATCCGATTCAACAGTCCCGCCATTGGCTCCGAAAGGGGCAAGCTCACCATTGCGCATTGCTTCCCTGATTCTATGGCTCATGAACCACGCGCTTTTCAGGGTAATGCCCAAGGTCCGATGAAGCTGGTTTGAACTGATTCCCTTTTTCGAACTGGCGATTGCAAACAATGCCTGGAGCCAGATTCTAAGGGGGATATGGCTATCCTCGAAGATAGTTCCGATCTTGACTGTAAACTGTTTTAGGCATGCATAGCACTTATATAGCCCGATTCGAGTGGCCTTGCCGTTCAGTTTGCCGATCTTCTCTTTGCTCCCGCAATGAGGGCAAACGGGGCCATGAGGCCAAAGGCGCCATTCAATGAAAGTGTAGGCGGCTTCTTCGGAGTGAAACTGCGGTTCGGAAATAACTGGTCGATTCATGGCTATCTCCTTTTTCAATCCTATTATAGCCATGATTTATGGTTTGTCAAGTATAATATTGCGTTAGGAAAGGGGGGAACTCCCTTCGAAAGGCTCAGGGCAAGTTCTTTCCTTGCCAAGACGAAAAATGCCTCCTTTCCGGCTCGGAAACTGCCAGTCTATTATCCGAGGTTTCCGGAAGGAGGCTAACTACCAGGAAACTGAAGCCGGCTAGCAACTACAAGAAGGCGAACAGCCGCCGCCCCCGGCAGCAACCGGTATTTCGGACACCACCCGGAAGCCCGAACCCATCCCATAGGAGACATAATCAACCGTAATGTCCTTGGTTTTTTCGTGGAGATCTTTATCTACCATCATTGTAAAGCCATTGATTTTATATACGTCGTCGGTCTCTTTTGGTTCGTCCAGAACCATCGCCAAGGATGGACCTGCTCAGCCACCGGTTTGGAGAAAAATCCGGATCGGGGCGAGTTCCTTTTCTTTGAAATAATCCTTCAAAACGTCTTCGGCTTTTTCTGATACGTGAATCATTTAAACAAATCTCCTTTCAACGATGACCGCTATAGGAAATCCTCTACTATTTCGATATGATGAGCTAACTTGCCTTTCCTTAAAGAAAGCGCCATCCGATAAGCAAGTCCCCCTGAGCCCGAATCGATGGTGAATCGATTGAAAGTAATATAATTATTTTGCCCGAAAAAAGGTACTATAAAAACCAAATCACGTTTGCCCGTATTTCACTTTCCCGGCTGTATATCGCCGTTTATCAGTTTCAACGAGCATTTGCCGAGCATCGGCGACTAACGCCCGCCCCACCGGAAATAGACAGTCGAAACACCAGCCGGTGAAAAGAGCTTGCCGCCAGGCCTGGATGAAGCAACCCCAATCCCGCGTTTCCCGGGGGAGCGCGCATGGACTTCCCTTTTGCTCAAGGTTGATTAGATTAGAAGATAAGTATCTGGAATTTCACGCGCTTTATCAATAGCGAATAATAGGTACCGGAGGGTTACAATGATCAAGTGTGAAGTAATTCGAGAGAATATCGCAGATATTCTGGCGGGCGCACGGCATGCCCTTCAACGCATAGAGGCACAGACACGCGATGAGCGGATGAGGAGCTTTGACAACGCCTACAAGGCGCTTGAAAAAATCGAGGCGGTGCTGAGTTCTCACATAACCGAACTTGAACTACATCTGTCGACCGTTGACGGCGGCTTTGAAGCCAAGCTGAAAAGGGCCGTAACTTCGATCGCCGGGTCGGTTGGCGGCATCTACGACAAACTTCGAACCAACGAGCCCATTTCAAAGAATCTTCGCGACGACTACATTTTACTCAACCTTGCGGTTATCAATTGCGGGATGCTGCATACGGCGGCGCTGGCATTGGCTGAGACCCGAATCGCTTCCATGGCGCAACGGCATATGACCGACCTCACACCTCTTGTCGTTGAGTTGAGCGAAATAATTCCATTTGTCCTTACAGGGGAGCTTGCCGGCAAAGGGGAGGCCGAAGACGCCGCAGTGGCGCAGCAGGCTGCTGCGCAATACCGTCAGGCGTGGAGTCGCCAGATGTGACTGCGAAGTCTGAAGAATCGAAAAGAGGACAACCAGCTTTCGGGCGAAGATCTGAGGAACTGATTTCCTTTTGGGTATTGAATTCATCGGGGGATACTGATACCGTTCAGGTGCGGCACGGAACATGACATTATATGGGTTTCGGGGCGTCATGGCCCTACTGCTGAAAGGTCCCGCAATGCAGTCTATTCCCAAATACAAGATATTCGCCGTTGGCGACATTCACGGGTGCCATCGAAAGCTCACCTCTCTGATGGAGCGGCTGCCCCTCGATGCGGACAGGGATTTCCTGATTTTTCTCGGGGATTACATCAACAGGGGACCCGGGTCGCGGGAGGTGATCGAGTATCTTCTGGAGGTTGGAGGAAAAGTTACAAAACGCGGTTTTTCTGCTGGGAAATCACGAACATGCTTTGCTGGAGTATTCCCGGACGGGCAATGTCGACCATCTGCGGACGCTTCGATCTATCGGCGTGGAAGATACCCTGAACAGCTATTCGAACAGCCCGGTCCGCTCTCTTGGCGATCTATCCTTTCTGCCTGTCGAACATATCCGTTTTCTCGAAACGCTCCGGCCATACTTCAGGCTGGACGGCTATCTTTTCATCCACGCGGGAACCATACCCGGAGAGGATCTCGATCACTGTCCGCTGGATCGTCTTCTCACGGTGCGGGATAGATTTCTTGCAGGATGAAGGGGCTTCAAACGAGGTTACCGTCTTTGGCCACACACCTTTTGAGACACCCTTCGTTACGCCGGACAAAATCGGCATCGACACCGGAGCGGCTTACGGAAACCTGCTCACGGCTGTAGAACTGCCGAGAATGCGTTTCTACCACGCCTGAAAGATACCCAACCCCGAAAGCCTCAGCGTCAGGTCCGCACAACATCCTGATCGAGGCTATTCAAGGCCTAGTCGCCATCCATGAACGCCCGCGCCACTTTTCGATGAACGGTGTCGTCGCGCATCGTCGCATCGAGCAGCCTGCTGAAGCCCAGCAGCCTTCCCAGCATGACCAACCGATCCTCGGTTTCGGATTGCTGGGTCTCCAGAATGGACGCGGTCACCAGGTCGCCGCGCTGGTCGACGAAAAAATTGTTCGCCTCGAGCACCTCAGTGATGAACAGCGCACGCCGCTCCCGCTGGACGGCGGTTGTCCCGCCCCCCTTGAACCTGAAACGGATGTGGTTCTCCCTGGGATTCATGCCGCAAACTGCGTCCACCATGGCGAAATGATAGTCAACGCGCGCGTTCAGATTCAGATAGTCCCGTGTGATCAAAGCGTAGTTCTGCTGCCCGATGGGCCTGGCGCTGCCCGAGTCAAGCATGGACCGGGAAAGAAGCCCGGAAACCACGGGTGCGGGCGGGGGCAGGTTCCATCGAAGCCCGGGCGTTCAGTACTCCCTCTCCAGAGCGCCAGCATCGGAACCGACAGAATATCCTGCAGCCGGACCCTGAACGTCTTGCTGCCGGGAGCGATACCGCCGCCCAGATCGATAATCAGGAAGTGCAGCGGAACGGCGCCGTCGAGACGCCGTACCAGTATTTCCGCCGACTCCACGATGTCGTCTCCGGTCTGGAACATTGCCAGGACCGCCATTTCGTGGGTGTAGCGGATAAGGTCATGAAGCGAGCGGCATTCCTGTATGGAAAATGTTGGACCGTATGCGTCGGTGAGGTTCAAAGGCTCGATCAGCTGCCTCAGCCGGGTCGTCTTGGGACGTGAGGGGACATCTGGGCTTAGCCCTGCGGACTTCCGAAGGAGCGTTGTCAAGCTGAGCGGCGGCGGACCATACCTCCTCGGGCGCCTTCAAGACCATGGCCATGTCCGCGTCCAGAATCACCCACTGGCCGTCCTGCAGCGTTTGGGTCGCCTTACCTGCCCCGGTCAGCATCGGGCGGGAGTATTCTCGAGCCACACAGGCCAGGTGATCCGCAGGGTTGCCCAGATCGACCACCACGCCTTCAAAGTCGGGGACCAAGCCGGCCGCATCCGACATGCTCTGCGGAAGCACCAGGATGCCGGGCTCGCGCGGCGAATTACGCCAGGCTTCAAAATCACGGGTCGAATGCACTACTTTGACCTTGCCCACGCAACGGCCCGGCGAAGCGCAGACCCCTCCTCTCAGCAGCACCTCTCCCCGCGCAGCCTCCGCTGCCTGCCTGCTCTTGAGGGGAAGCCGGATGTCTCTCGACTGGAGGATAAGAATCTCGCCTTCCTGCGAAATCGCCCATTCGATATCCTGCGGTTTTCCGATCAGGCTTTCAACCCTGCGGCTGAGGCGAACCAGTGAGCGAATCTCGTCTTCGGAAAGCACAGGCAGATTCCGTTCATTTTCGGATAACTCCCGCTCCTCGATGCCGCCCTCAGCCCCGGCCACGGTCCGATGAGTCTTTTGGGCAATTTGCGCCCAATCGCCCATCGGGCCCGTGTCCATCGGTTCCCTCGACGGCCGGTAGATATCCGCGGGAGCGCTCCCGCTCACGGCCGGGATTCCGAGCCCGGGAACAGCGCTGATAAGCATCCGCCCGCTTTCAGACGCCGCAGGGTCTATAGTGAAGAGTATTCCCGCCGACTCGGCCTGCACCATTCGCTGACACAAAACGGCCATATCATGCCTGACCAGGGAAAGTCCGGCGTGAAGGCGGTAGGAAATCGATCGAGGGCTGTAATTGCTTGCAATGACTTCCCTTAGCGCATCCTTCAACCCATCGAACGAGATCACGTTGAGCACGCTCTTGAACTGACCGGCGAAGGAGTGTTCCAGCCGGTCTTCGACCAAGAGCGCTGCTTCGGACGGATATCGCCGCTCCCTCCGGACCGGTGAGCCGTTCGTAGGCGCGCCGAAGCTCCTTTTCGAAGTCTTCCGGAAGGACCGCATCGAGAATGCGGAGCCGAATCTCTTCTGCGTCAGCCTCAAAGTCCACGCCCCGGTTGTACCCGGCCTCCAGCCTCTGCGCCCTCTGCCGGATGAAAAGATCGAGACCGTTGGCCGATAGTATCCCCTCGCAGGAGATCGACGTCACGGCAAAACCGTCCGGAACGGGAAAACCGGCTTTGCGCAACAGCGCCAGGGCGGCAGCCTTCCCGCCCACCTCTCCCCGCAGATCGGCCGACAGATCGTCCAGGAAAACGCAAGCCGGCGCACGGGATTGGACCGCCATCAGATGCGTCGAGTTCCTTCCGGATGGCGCCGGCGAGGCTGTAATGCGTTTCAAAAAGCCTTTGGTGGCGGCCTTCGCTCAGCCGGTTGAGTCCGTCGACAAGCTCGTAGGTGACGCTCAGAAGCTCCTCGGTTACCTCGGGCAAATCGGAACTCCCGGACCTCAGTGACTGGTCCAGCGACCTCATGAGGTCAAGCGAGTACTCATTGTTGGCGAGCAGAATACGGAAAGTGTGATACCGGATTTTGAGAGCTTCCAGAAATTTCGCCGCTCGAGCCAGCCGGCGCTCGCGCAATTTTTGAAATATTCCCGCGAGGATACTAGACACGTGTTTTCTCCTCTTCACCGGATGTCGCGGCGCGGCGGGATTTTTCCCGGAACAGTGCCGCAAATTGCTCGATCTTATCTTCCGAGTCCATCGAAAGATCGATCTGCCGGGTAAATCCCGTAAGCTCTCCCAGGACCCTCAGAGCCGAGATGACCTCCGGTGTCTGCCGACCAGTTTGAGTTTGCCCAAAACCAGATCGCCCTTGACGGTCACCTTGAAGCCCAGTTGATCCAGGATAGCCCGGATGAGTTCGGCGCTGCCGCCGCCGGCGATTTTCATCGGCAAATCCGCCTGCGAAACGGAAATAGACGTAGTTTTGATTGACGTTGCCGCTGAGATAGCTGTCGATGACGCTGTAATGGTAACCGAGCCGAAGACCGACATTCATGTAGTTTTCCGCCAGAATGGCGTGGTTTCTTCCGCAGAATTCAGGCGGCTCCATCATGGCCGAAAACGTGCGGTCAAGCCCGGAGATTATTTCTCTGAGGCCAAGGGCGCCGGGATCACGGTCCCAGACCTCCTTGAGAGTCAGTCCACGCAGGAATGCAAGGAAAGGCTTCGAAATGACGTCATCCGTTCGGACACAGGCGCCCGGCGTCCGGGGAGACTCCGCCGCCAATGTCGAGCACGAATAGATCGATCGGCGTGTCGATCTCGAGTTTCCGGACATACTGACTTTTCAGCCCGGCGCCGTGGTCCTGAATTTTGAGCAGCTCCTCTATGGACCTCTCATGAGCGAAATGAATTATGTCGTGATAAGTGCGGCAATTGTCGACGCAAAAGTGCCTGGAGTCAGGATCTATGAGATCCAGGGGCATTATCCAGCGGAGCAGGCGACGGAGCGTAACGTATTCGGGATCGCTCGGATACAGTTCGGTGCTGCACGCGCGGGAGGCCAGAAGAGGCTCCACGATGCCCCGGTAGACGGTCTTGTCCCCGGCGTCCACTGTGACCTCGGTCCCCTCCGGCAATCGCTCCACTGCCCCGGCGGCGCCAAAGATGGCGGGGATGCGCAGTTCTCTTGCTATGGTGGCCAGGTGCCCGATCGAGGCGCCGATTTCGGTCACGATGGCCGAAGCCCTGCGCAAGATGGCGCTCAGACTGGGGCTTGCCTGCCTGACTACGGCTACGGCGCCGTGGGGGAACCGATCCAGTTCGCTTTCAGAGACGTGAACCACCGGGCCGGCTGCTATGCCCATCTGCACGGTTTCACCCCCGGTCAGCATCACCTCGGCGCCCTCGAGCAAGTCACCGGAATCGCATGCCATTCCATCTGAGCCGTCCGGTCCGCTCGCCGGGCTTACATTCACTATGACCGGTCGCTCCGCATCTCCCCTTACCCAACCCAGATTCTGAGGATAGCCGAGAATCCGCTCAAAAGCGGCGGCGCATTCGGCAATGCTGCGAAGAAAAGTAGTGCCCAGGAGGGCCGAACCTCGGTAGCAGGCCTTTTGGCGTGTACGATAGGGGATGTCACGCCGGGATAGAGCGGCCGGTCGAAGGGCTTTGCCTTAATCTCGGATTCAACGAGATCGAATGGGTAGGTCCGGCGAAGAAAAAAGCTCTCCTTTCGATCCGGGGCATCCACCGGCCAGGCCGTAATGCAAAAAAGTCCTCCGGAAGGCGACTCAGGCGAGGTCACAACAGAAACCGAGCCGGCAAATATGCGCGGAACAGTCTCATGCACCGCCAGGGCGACCGGAGCATTCTCGGGTCCTTCGGACGCCGCCAGATATCGGGCCAGAGCCATGTCTGCACGCATGGAGGATGTCTTTGGATTCAACGTTGGTCAACGGCGGTCCAGACCGTTCGTGGCAGGTTGGAGCGAAATTCGCACGGTCAGCGGAACGGGACCTCCGCATCGGTCAAAAAGGACTCGCACCTGGTAATTAATCGCCTCGGCCAATTCCGGCGGGAAATCCATTTCAGCGCCTCGAGCAGCGCCGGTTCAGCCGAAATCGTCAGCCCTGCGGGCGCCCGAATTGCCTCGATGAGGCGGGAGCAGCCGGTCACCGTCACCGCAAAACCGTCCGGGGCAGGAATATCCAGGCGGTTTCGGGCCTCGGCGAGACAGACGTTCAAGGCGCCCGCCAGGGGCTCCATTTCAACGCCAAGGACGGAATAGGGCAGGGCAAGACTCGCTCCAAAAGGTCCCCAGCCCTCCGGCCAGTATGTCATCCAGGACTGCCCTTGATGCTTTGATACCGGTCGAAGAGAGCGACGTATCCGTTCCGAGACATGGCATTGAGGCTGTATACGACCTGGTAGACAGCCCGCTCAACTCGCGAACCGAGCTTTCAAGGAAGGCGCGGTCGAAAATGTACTCCCCGCCCAGGGCCCGGTCCATTTCGGCCATTGCTTCCAAGGCTCTTGGTATTGTGTTTCTGAATACGCTGGAATTTTGCAAACAGGGACCGGACCCATTCCATCCCCTGCTCGGAAGCAGGCCTGTGTCGCCTGTGTGAGATGAACGGCAGTCGCATATTATTGAACCCTGCAAACGGAAACTTAAGCCGATCCCGCCCGGCGATTTTCCTCCAGCCGCCGGACGGTATCGATTATGTCGCTCAACTTGAACGGTTTGGCCACAAAATCGAAGGCCCCTTTTCGGAATGACTCCTTGGCGGTCTCCGAGGTGGCAAATCCCGTTATGACTATGACACCGGTATCGGGCGCGATCTCCTTGATCCGCGCCAGGAAATGCATTCCGTCCATTCCTTTCATCTTCAGGTCGGTAATGACGATATCGAACTGCTTTTCCTCGATCCTGGCCATGGCGGAAGCGCTGTCGATAAAGGTTTCCACCTCGTAGCCCGCTTTTTGGAAAGCAGGTTTGAGCCGCTTGCACACGATAGGCTCATCGTCCAGGATGAGAATCTGCGTCTTTCGTGCGCAGTTCGCACATTGGGGCGTCATCGTCTCACCTCCGTAATAGAGTCTGAATTCTGCTGCATAAAGTCGGCCAGATGAAGGTCGATCCGTTCATCGCTGGTCATGCTGATATCGAGTTGGCGCGTGTAGCCTATCAGGCCGCCCAGGACCTTCATCCTGGAGACCATCCTCTCTTTGGACATTTTCTTGATCCTGCCGACAATCAAATCTCCATGTACTTCGACTCGGAAATCGTAGCATTCCATCACTTCGGCGATAAACCTGGCCCGGCGCGAGCGGCGTGCGAGATTGGAAACACCCCCGAGAAACCGGAAATAAATATAGTTATCGTTGAGCACGTCTCCAATGTAGGCGTCCAGGATGTTGAAGTGATAGCCGAGTCTTAGGTGGAGATTCATGTAATGATTCGATATCACGGCCAGGTTGCGGCCGACCTCCTCGGGGCCGGCCAGCGATGAACTGAAAGTGCTGGTGAAGCTCGACATCATGCTGCCCATGTCCACGGCGACCGGATTGGTTTCCCACATGCCGCTTTCCGAAAGCCCCTGCAAGAGCGCTTTCAATGGCGTTGATTCAATTTGCTCGATCGTCATGGACCGGGCCTCGGCAGGCGCGCTGGTGCCCTTCTCGATATCGATTATCACCAGACCGAGCGGAATGTCGAACTCCAGTCGTTTGGGCGTCTTGTCGTGATAGTTTCTGGTAATTTTCGCTCAAATCTATGAGCCTCTCAACCGCTTTTTCATGAACGAACCGGGTGATGTCATGAAAAGTTCTGGCAACGGGCTGCTTTGAAATACTCGCTGTGCGGATCGACCAGGTTAAGGGGGTTTACTTTTCTTGAGGATCCTTCTGAGCATGCGGTACTCATATGATTCCTCGAAGACATCTTCCTGTGTGATCTCAAATTGGCTCAGTTCCTTGACCGTTCCTTCATAAACCACGTTCTGTATGGCGTCCAGGGTCACCTCGTCCCCTGTTTTGAGAACTCTGGTGGCCACCCCGGTATCGACGACGGTGGGGACCCGGTATTCGCGCGCCAGAGTGGCCATATGCCCGGTGGCTGAACCTACGTCAGTAAGTATGCCCCTGGCTTTGCGCATGATACGCGAGTATTTGGGAGAAGTGTAGCGGGCCACCAGAATCGCCCCGTAGGGGAAATCCTTCAGGTCGTCATCCCCCTTGGCCACATAGACCTTTCCGGACGCAACGCCTCCCTGGACAACGGTCCCCTTGCCCGAGAAGAGCACCTTCGCCGACAGGCTCGCATGGTCGATGTAGAGACGGTGGCGCTCCGGTTGGTTGGGTCGAACGTTAAGCGGCCTCGACTGCAAAATATAGAGATCGCCTTTACTGTCAAAGGCCCATTCGACGTCTTGTGGACGTCTGTAGTATCTTTCGATCATTATGGCCGCCTGGGCGAGCTTCTGGATGTATTCGGCCGAAAGACAGGGGCTGTCCTGCAAGTTCTGCGGAACGTCAACCCAGGCCGTTCCACCGTTTTGTTCCATGACCATTTTGCTTACCTTGCGTCCTGCCTCGGTTGAGATGACACGGTGGGGGGGCAGCCTGTCCAGGACGAAGGTATCGGATTCTGCGAGGCCGCCCACAACGGCTGGTCCAAGGCCCCATGCGGCGCTTATCACCATGGCTTCCTGTTCCAGGGGAAGAGGCGCGTAAGTGTACATCGCGCCGCTGACTTCAGCCTCGACCATCAACTGGCACCCGACCGCCATGGCCATCTCACTTTCCCGATATCCTCTATGGAGCCTGTACCGCCAGGCTTCGGGCGTGTAGGCCCCGGCTATCACCTGCCGGTAGGCTTTAAGAATAGCCTTTCTCGGCACATTGAGCACGCTTTCGTATTGTCCGGCAAAACTGAAGTCGCTATCCTCGCCCCAGGCGCTGCTCCTTACGGCAAAGCTGAAGGGCTGCCACCTGCCGGCTCCGGCCAGATAATATCGAGCATGGCGTTTATGCTCGAAGCTACATGCCTGGGGATAGCCGCCTCGAAAATGCGTCCGCGCACATCCTTGCACATGGCTTCGAACGCAGTCTCGTCCTTTAGGTCCACCGTGGCGAGACAATGTTCAATGTGCCTGGGCAGACCGTTTGCTTCCATGAAATCGAAGAACGCCCTGGTTGTTATGACAAAACCATTCATGGTGGGCAGCCCCAGTGTATTGCGTATGTCTCCGAGATTGGCGAACTTGTTGCCCACCTCCTCATTGAGATCGCCAGTGAGTTCGTCCAGGAGGACCGCCGGCCTGGTCATGGGAAAAGCGCGCCTTCCTGCCAGTTCCTCCTGGATGTCGTGCTGGATTCGCTCAAAGGCGATAAAGAGCTCTACATTCTCGTTCTGGGTCATTACGGACAGATCAGAAATCAGCTTGAAAACGATATCGCCAATTTTTTCGCTTATATCCAAGACATACTGACGATCAAACACGTACTCGCCCCCGAGCTTGTCACCCATGTCGGCCATAAGCTCCAGGATAAGGTTGTTCCGGTCCAAGATGCTCCTGAATTTTTTGAAGAGCACCGAGAAGGGGAGAGTAGGTTTTTGAGGCGACCAGAAGGAGAAAAACTCCTTCAGGCCGTGCATGACATTCATTCAACCCTTTCCTTCTGCGGAGTTGGCGCCGCCCTTCAATGGCTCCCCCTGCTCTGAAAAACCAGTCCAATTCCAAGACCGGCAATCAGGGCTATAATGGTGGCGAGGATGCCGTAGAGCGCCGGGCGCCCGAAGGCAAGTTCGGCAAGCAGAGCGGGGAAACCGACCAGGTTGACCGTAACAGGTTGTTCAGTCCGGGCGACGATCTCTCCGTTCCTCACCGCATCGAGTTCGACCACATAGGCGCCCGGACTCAGGCGAGAGGGGATGGGGACCACCGCTAAAAAGGTTTTCTGTCCTTCGGATGGGTTCTCATAGGAGATGTTTCCAAGCATCTCCCGGTAGAGTCCTTCATTTTGTTTCAACTTGAGAAATTCCTGGAAAGCGTTTTCGTGCCCATCGCCGTTGGCTTCTATCTGGACCGATCCCTTGAGGCCGGAGAGCCTTAAGACCCGGATCGAGGCCCCTCCATTGGCTTCGAGACGGTTGAAATCAACGGCCGATGAGACGAGACACACACTGGGCGCCCCTTTGAAGGTGATTGAATCGAGGTTCATCCATATGACGCCCCCCACTTTTCCCCTCTCCTTCATGTGCAAATCACAGGAGGCCCCCATGAACCGGACAATGGCTTCGCTGTCCGCTGGCAGCGATCCCTTTGCGCTAAGAGTGGTTCCGTTGTATAGCGCGCCAATCTTGATGGTCTGAGGCTCGACGGTCATTCGGACAACGTCCTGCGCCGCAGCGGTGGAAACCGTAAACAGGCAGCAGGCTGCAAAGAGTATAAAATATCCGATCTTCATTTGTTAATGTCCCCCCACATAAGCCAGGAGCACTTCAGGCCGGGCAAGCAGTTCATAGAGCATCCTGACCATGACCACTAGAACCAGTGAAGCCAGCAGTATTTTGAGTTGGTCCCCGCGCAGTTTTTTGCCGAGCTTGGCCCCGAGCTGAGCGCCTATGGACGATCCAATGAGCAGCAGCAGCGCCAGGATAAAATCGACTGTGTGGTTTCTCCATGCCTGCATGATTGTAACATTCATACAGGTGAAAAGAATCTGGAACAAACTTGTCCCCACGACGACGTGCATGGGCATCCGCAGCATATAGACCATTACCGGGACCATGATGAATCCGCCGCCCACGCCCATTATCGCCGCCAGGATTCCAACAAGTATTCCAAGAATGAGCACCATCAGCACTGAAACCCGCACACCGGATCGCTGGAATTCCATCTGCCAGGGCAGTGTTTTTACGATCCGCCCATACAACGATTCTTTTTTGACCCCGGGTGCGTGGACCTTTTCCCGGGTTTTGCGCAACGACTGAAGACTCTCGACGAACATGTATATCCCGATGATTCCGAGCATGAGCACATAAGTGAGATTTATCAGGAAATCGGCATTGCCGAGCTGCCGAAGGACCTTGATGACCTGAACCCCCACCGTCCCCCCGACTATACCGCCGGCAAGGAGCAACATTCCCATTTTGAAGTCCACGTTGCCGAGACGGAAGTGCGCAAGGGTGCCCGATGTCGAGGCCCCGACGATCTGGTTGGAATCCGAGGCAGCCGCCACAGTCGGCGGAATGCCGAACATTATCAGAAGCGGCGTCATTAGAAACCCGCCCCCGACCCCGAAGATACCCGACAGCAGGCCTACCGCGCCCCCTAAGCCCAAAATTACGAGCAAGTTGACGCTGTTGCCTGCGATTGGAAGATACAGGTGGAGTGGAATGCTCATGATTGTTGCTCTCTCCTGTGCTGAAGATTTTGCATTTTTCGGGGGCTCACAAGCTCGACCCGACACGCGATACGATGCTGAATTGTGCGAATTTGCGACATATCCCGTTCCGAATGGGGGTTCCCATCATCGGGATACTCAGCTATTAACAGCGTTATCCGGTTCTGTTCGACGAACCGGATGACTTCTTCCTCATAGTTGCCTTCGGAAATGAAATAGTCAATTCGTGCGCCTTCTGACTTGGCGATCTCGATGAGCAGTTCGAGACGTTCGCGGGTCCCGCATTGAACGCTATGCTCCTCGATACCGGCGCCTTTTACGGGATGCGGGAGCACCAGCAGAGCACACAACTTCGCGTCTATCCTCCTGGCCAGCGAAATCGCCCTCGACAATGCGCCCCAGGAACCGCTCCTGCAATTCATGCTAACCAGTATCCGTTCCATATCATCTCGTTTCTCTTTGCATCGGCTCTCCTTAGGCAATCAACGTGCCAAACCGGCAAAAGCGGGGAATAATGCGGGTTTGCTTGAAATGAATGGTGACTTATGATATGCGTGTGCAGCGCTGCCTGTTTCAAAATGAAATAGCAATCCCAGCCATTATGGATTTAAATTCCATTTTGGAACAGCCACTCGTAAGTGTGAACGTCTAACGCATGCGCAACGCCCTGGATCCCCACGTCTCGCGGGGCATGGGAACTTTTCACGCGAAGACGCGAAGAAGGCCTACCGCTCTGACCCTGTCTCGCGGAGCGTCGAGAATGAACGGTCGGCCTTCCGCGCTACGCGGCGTACACCGCTGAGGCGGGGCCGCTTGAGTTTCGCGAATTAATCGCTTAGTTGTTGTCAACTGGTCTACCATACGAGGAAAAAACAGATGGAGATCGAGGAAATCGCCCGTGAGGTAGTGGACTCAGGATACACGGTCCATGCGAAACTGGGCCCAGGTTTGCTGGAGTCTGTTTATGAAATCAACAACAATTCAGACTTCGCGTCTTCGCGTCTTCGCGTGCACCAGGAATTTGCCGAATCGGGGGAGAAGTGACAATGACACGCGGCCCCTTTTGGCATCATCCGCGCATTCTTGGCAATCCGGTCCTGAGGTGGCTCACGGGATCCATAAGAGGGCAGATATTTATCGTCTTCGCGGTAACTTTGATCTCCCTTTCCGCCCTGACGCTCCTCAACCTCTGGAACCTCTCGACGGTAAAGGGCCGTCTTCTCTTGGGAGAGCGCTATTATGACCTGCTTAACAACATCCTCGAGATGCGCCGGTTCGAGAAGAATTATCTCTTTTATAATGACGTGGAGAGCATCCAGGAAGGAAGATATTACCTCAAGGTGGCCGACTCCCTCGCCTCTGACCTCTCCGGAGACATCATAAACATTACGGACCGGGAAACGTTCGAAAAGTTTCGGGGCGTGCTGGGCGACTACGGACGGATGCTCGGCCTCTATGAGACCGAAGGCGGCGCTGCCGGCGACCCCGAGCAGATACGCCGCCAAGGCAAGGAACTGACCGATTTCGCCGACAGGTTCCTCAGAATAAAACAGGAAAGAATCCGGAAGGCCATCGTTGAGGTCTCGGTCCTTCCGTTCGCTTTCCTAGGTATTTTCTTTCTGCTCATGCTGTTAGTAATAAAACTGGTGACCCTGGGTTTGCTCCGTCCGTTGAAGGTGCTTCAAACCACCATCCAGGGCGTGGCCATGGGTAACTATAGTCCTACCTCCTATGACGGACTGCAAACCGACGAGATACACGGCCTGATAGGGGCCTTCAACCGAATGGCCCTGGAACTGGAGGCCCATCAGGAGCACCTGCTGCAGGCCAGGAAGATGGCTGCGTTAGGTACGTTCACCGCAGGCATAGCTCATGAGCTCAACAATCCTCTCAATAACATTTCTCTAACGGCCGAGAGCTACCTCGAGGAATATGGCGACAGCATGGATGCGGAGGCCAAGGAACTGATCCATGACATCCTCACTCAATCGGAGAGGGCGTGTGAGATTGTCAAAAACCTGCTGGACTTCTCGCGCACCGAACGTCCGGCTCGATCAAGCATCGAGGCCAGGGAAATCGTGCGCTCCACCGTCGCCCTCGTGAAAAATCAGATAATGCTCGCAGGAATAAAACTCGAGGTGGAAATCCCCGAGGCGCTGCCGTCTGTTCGCGGCAACATAAGGAGTTTGCAGCAGGTCTTTATGAACCTGCTGCTCAACGCCATACAGGCCATGCCCAACGGTGGGGCCATAATGATAAATGTGGCGGCCGATAGTCCGGACTTTGTTCGATTCGATATCCGGGACACCGGGGTAGGAATGAAACCCGAGGCGCTCGAACATATCTTCGAGCCTTTTTTCACCACCAAGACAGTGGGCCACGGGACCGGTTTGGGACTTTCCGTGGCCTATTCAATCGTAAAAAGACATCAGGGGCGGATCGAGGTAAAAAGCGAAATCGGCAAGGGGACAGTATTCACGGTATTTCTGCCGGTTGCCGGCGCTGAGTGCGATGAACGCCTCGAAGACGAGAGGAGCGCGCCATTCGCGCGATAGAGACGCGACTATGCAACAGGTCCGGATAGCAATAGTTGACGACGAGGTTGCGGTATGCCGCCGCCTGAGCCAGGCCCTTGCAAGGTCGGGCTACGAGGTGGAGGCGTTTACGGCGGGACGCTCATTTTTTGAGCGCATGCAGGCGGATCCTTTCGATGTCGTATTCTGCGATTTGAGGCTTCCGGACATTGGCGGCATGGAGGTCCTTGCCCGGAGCAAGGCCATCCGGAGCGAGACAGAGGTGATCATCATCACCGGTTATGGAAGCATAGACGGGGCTATCGAAGCCATAAAAGACGGTGCGTATCACTATGCGACAAAGCCTCTTAAGCTCAATGAAATCAGGGTGCTGGCCAGGGGCGCGCTGGACAGGATCAACATGCGACAGGAAAATCTGCGTCTGCGCGAAGCCTTGAAGACTTCTGCCGGGCTGACTACGATCGTAGGCGAGAGCGCGGCCGTAAAAGAGCTTTTCTCGATTATTCAAAGAATCGCTGAGGTGGACTGCAACATTTTGCTTCAGGGCGCAAGCGGCACAGGGAAGGCCCTGGTGGCCAGGGCTATACACCGGCTAAGCCCCAGGAAGGACTATCCGTTCGTATGTTTCAATTGCGGCGGGTTCACCGATGAACTCATCAGCAGCGAGCTTTTCGGCTATGAGAAGGGGGCGTTCACGGGGGCCGCAGCGACCAAAATCGGTTTGCTCGAATCGGCTTCGGGAGGTACGGTATTCCTGGACGAAGTCGGCGAGATGCCTCCCACTATGCAGGTAAAGTTGCTCCATGTCATCCAGGAGAGGCGTATTCTTCGTGTCGGGAGCATTCGGCCGATCGATCTGGACATCCGAATCATCGCCGCCACCAACAGGGACCTGAAACACGAAGTTGCGCAGGGTAACTTCCGCGAGGACCTTTTCTACCGGCTCAATGTGGTGACGATACCCTTGCCCGGGCTGAGCGAACGCCGCGACGACATACCACTTCTTGTCAGTCATTTCATCGAGAAATATTGCCTGGCCTTCCGGAAGAAGGTCACGGGGATTCAGCCCCATGCGCTTCAGATTCTAATGAGCTATACTTTCCCCGGGAACGTAAGGGAGTTGGAGAACATCATCGAGCGAGCGGTCGCCCTGACTGACTGCAGCCAGATAAGGCCCCAGGATTTGCCCCAGGACATTCAGCACCTCGAGTTCGATACTATGGAGGGTGAGGGCCTGCTGCCCCTTGACGAGTTCGAGAAGCGCTATATCGCCAGGGTCCTTGAGACCACCGGCTTCAACAAGGGCCTCACCGCACAGATACTCAACATTCCCCGCACCACCCTCTGGCGAAAACTCAAAGAATACAAACTGGGATAACAGCAGCGCATATTATTGTGATCGTTCTCTTTTGCAGAACTCACCGCACATTACCTTTTCTCCGCGTTCTCCGCCTTTCCCGACCATATTCCGCCTGTAAGGCGCCAATTACCGATAAGTTACAGAATCCCCAGTTCCCTGCCCAGTTCCTTGTGGGCCTTAGGGAAATCGGGCTGGAAATTTTGGTAGGGTGTCACAGGATAGCGCGCGCCCATCGCTTTTCCGACTTCTTTGAGCGCCCTGGTAAGTTCGGGCAGGAATTTGGCTGGAAGTGCGAAAGTTAGCTCATCATCCTGTGTTCCGGCAAAAATCCGCTCACCGTGGCCTGGCATCACCACTCGGACGGATTGAGTTTTGAACGGGGCGATAAGGTACTCATCGCATTCCACCTTGCCTCCGAAATGCCCCTGAACGCGTTCTCCCGCCATGTACGACCAGGCTTGAGTCAAGCGCATGACCTGTGCAGGATTGCCGTATATGAGGATTGTGTCCGGATCGAAGGATGCCCGCTCCAGCGGCGCCAGAACGATTGCTTCGATCTCCCCGTTTTCAAACCGGCTCATTGAGGAAATCTCTTTTTCGGCAAGATCTTCAGAGCTTGAAAAGTTGACCTGGCAAAACAGGGTTGCGAGGGAAGCCGGTGGGTTGGAAGACTCGCTGAAACCGAAGACGATCGAAGCAGGAACACAAATCACATCCTCCTTGGCAAGCCCAACCGTCCAACCGTAATTTCTGGCCATTGTAACGCCCTGGCAGATGGCGACTCTTTTCCCAAGGGCTATTGAAGGGCGCCGTGTTTTCTCCGGGAGCCCGGCTTTGTTTTTCAAGAACTTGACCGCCACAGGAAACGTCTTGAGCCTGAGATCGTTTCGGATAAACTCGGCAGCTTCTCTAAAATCGGCATCACTCATGGTCTCACTCCTCGTCTGACAGACCAGTTAACAACACTAAGCGCTTACTTCGTGAAACTAAATCGGGGAGCGTCTCGGCGGCATATCCCGCGCAGCGCGGAAGGCCGGCTGCTCATTCTCGACGCTCCGCGAGACGGGGCTAGAGCGGGAGGCCTTCATTGCCTAAGTTCGAAGGCAAAGGTAACACTTTTTTTGTGATTTCATCTAAGAAAGATTGAAGTTATACTGCTTTAATTTGAAAATCAGGGCATAAACAGGTGTTTTTCCCGCATTAAATTTCGATGAAGGGGGCGGCATGAGACGGGGATGGCCTCTTTTAGTGATCCTCTGCGCTCTTAGCCTGGCTGCTTGCGCCGGTTCTGCAAACCTGAGCGAACGAAGCGTTCCCGCAGCCTTCCAGCTTGATTATCTGGACAAGCAAAAAGTCGAGCTGCAATCATGCCTGGGGCCTTTCGACGCAACGCAAATCGAGAGGCGCGAAAATAGTATCTGCATAACAATAGGGCGCGACGCTTTTTTTGAATCCAATTCCGAGCGGATTAGACCGGCCACCTGCATGGAGATCGATACTGTGGCCGAGTAGTGAAAAAATACCCGGAAACGCAAATAAAGGTGGAGGTTCATACAGACTGCGTTCGCTCTGAGGAGGAAAACCTCGCATTATCCGATTTGCAGGCGTGGACCATAAAGAAGGCCCTAGTCGAAAAAGGTGTTGCGTCCTCTCGGGTTACAGCCCGGGGTTGGGGGGAGTCAAAGCCCGTTGCATCCAACGCCACCGAGGCGGGCAGGAGAGTAAACCGGCGCGTAATGATAATGCTGAGAGCCCCGGATCAATCGTGACTCTGCGCCCACACAAACAGCGCGATTGCCGTGGCGACTGCCGCGTTGAGCGATTCCACCTCCGGGGAGATGGGAATCGAAACTCCTGCCTTTCGGAACCTGTCCGGCAGCCCCGGCCCTTCAATCCCTGGAAGCAGCCCGAATTTTGCGGGAAATTTGAAATCCGAAATTCTTTTGCCCTCCTTTGAAAGCGGCACAATCGGCAGGTCCTCCGGCAAATCGTGTATCGAAGGCCCTTGCAGCAGGTTGGCCCTGAAGACCACTCCTCCGGATGCCCTTACAGACTTTGGATGATAGGGGTTCGCCGCCTCGGCGAGCATTATGATCGCGGCAGCGCCGAACGCTACGGCCGACCGGATTACGGCCCCCACGTTCTCCGGGTCCTGAAACGGGACAAGGAGCGTACACCCTTCCGGCAGGCCTTCGGACGGCGTCCACTTCGGGATTTCCTCGATTTTCACGAGCACTATCGGGTAGGAAGTCCCGAAAATATCCAGGGTTTCATAAAGAGGGGGAGCGAGCTGATACCACATCAGGTGCCGGGGCGAACCGTCAGGCGGCGGGTTTCGGTCCCCGCGGCTGATCCATGCGACGCACTTTTCGGGAAGCCTGGCCAGCGTTTCCGATACCTGCTTTTGTCCGAAAACGAGCGCCTGTAGCTGCTTGCGTATGCCTCGAGGCGCAAGGAGCTTCTTCAGATTTCGGAAGGTTTCATTGTTTTCGCTCTCGATGATTCTCACGAGGTTTTCCTTTGCGAGCTCAGCCTTTCTGGCCCAGGGCGGTGAATCCAGCCGCTCGAATACAACGAGCCTGCGTTCGTCAGAGGAATTCGGCAAGCGGTAATGATGGTCTCCGATTAGCCGGAAACGGCGGCCAAAGCGATCGAGCGCCTCTTCTATTTCCTCTTCGCATTCCGGACCTTTCATGAATATCGCCAACCCGCCTTTGGCAAGCGATCCGGCGATTCTTTCCAGGGTCTTGCGAATCGTTTCCACGGCCCGGGTTATTACCCCGTTTACGGGCGCCTCAGTCGAAGCGCTTACGCTGTGTCCCAGGATGCTTATCTTTTTGAGGCCCAAGCTCCCGGAGGACTGTTTCGATGAATTCGACCCGGTTGCGCCTGCTCTCGGCCAGGATGATCTCTATTTTGGGATTTGCGATTTTAAGAGGTATTCCCGGCATTCCCGCGCCGCTGCCAAGGTCCATGAGAGGCGAGGGCAGGTCGATGATCCGGCCGGGCATGATCGAATCTATATAGAGCTTCCGGACCATGCTCTCGAAAGTTGTGTATCCGGGTGAGGTTCAGTTCCTTGTTGTATTGCCTCAGCAACTGGTGATATTTCCAGAGCTGCCCTGTCTGGGCGGGCGACAGAGAAATACCCGAGGCGCGCAGAATTTTCGAAAGTTGCCCGGCATCGGGTTCAGCGCCGTGTCTGTGTGGCGGCATTGCGGGCAAAATACCTCCTTTGCACCTGGAGTCTCAAAAACACTCAGGCTGAACAGCTATGAACGGCGACTTCTTCTTTCATCCATCGTGGCCGATTTTCTACCGGGACAATCACCTGCTGGTTCTCTACAAGCCGGCCGGTCTCCTGGTTCAGGCCGACGAGACCGAAGAAATCTCACTTGCTCGAACTGGGCAAGCTCTGGCTCAAGGATGTCTATAAAAAGCCCGGCCGGGTTTTTCTCGGGATGGTTCACCGTCTCGACAGACCGGTTGCCGGAGTCATCCTTTTCTGCCGCACTTCCAAGGCCGCCGCAAGGATCAGCGAGCAATTCCGCACGGGGACGGCGGAAAAATATTATCTAGCGGTATTGGAGGGAGAATTAAAGAAAAAATCCGGCAGCCTGGTCCATTTCATCGAAAGGAGGGAAAACCGGTCGAGCCTGGTGGTATCCGGGAAAACCCCAGGGGCGCAGGAGGCGAGACTTTCGTTCACCGTGCTGGATTTCGCGCAAGGCCGCACCTTGTTCGAATAAAGCTCGAGACCGGACGCCGGCATCAGATACGCGTCCAGTTCGCGCACATCGGTCACCCGGTTGCCGGAGACCTGCGCTACGGAGCACCGGCCCCGCTTCCGCAAAAACAGATTGCGCTCTTTGCCAAAGAGCTTATAGTCAATCACCCTGTGCGGGGCGAGAAACTCCGGTTCGAGTCGCCGATTCCCTGCGCCTGGCCCTGGCCGACGTTAAAGGAGAAAACCTGTCTTCCATGGGATTGGAGGGAACTGGAAAAATACCTGCCTCGAGATTGACGCCTGAAATATCGGGAGTGATCCCACTGTGAAGCCGTAAGCTTAGTCCAGGCATTTCTACTGTCAACGGTCACAGGCGTCTTGACCGGGTTGGTCAACCGCAACCTGTCCATTCGAAACATACTCGACCTGGCCCTCGAGCTTGTTGTAGCCGGCTTTGAGACCGACCGGCCGGATCTTGACAATCAGCCTTCCAGGGACGTCCGTCCTGATATCTGAAGCATCGACGCAAAACGAAGCGGAACCGGGGCCTCCCGCGGAGGTCCATGGGGTGCAAGGGCCGCCTGTTCCGAAAGTTCCGCCCATCGCATAGCAGTTAAGAGATGGCGAGTTGGAGGAAATCTCCTCCGTCAACCACCGGAAGCAGACCCTCCTGATTTGCGGGGTTTCCTCGGAATCGATTCTTAGAATTACGTCATAAGGCAGATCTTCGCGCACGTATTCCGGCATTTCGATTCCGGTCAGCCTCGCCTCGCCGCCCGAAAGCGGTTTGAGCTGGAGCAAACGGCGGGACGGAAGAGCAGGAAGCAAGCAGAAGGATTGCGGCCATGATCGCCAAACACTTTGAGCCTTTTCATCGCATGCCCTTTCTCAAACGAATAAGATGGGAAGCCGGAAATCAGATGCCGGACAGGCTCTGGATCGGCCATAAAATCCCAAATCGAATTTGCTTCCGACCGAGCCGGGTAGGTTGCGACGCAGCGCCCCTTGCACCGTACCAAAATAGAGATTCCAAAAGGAAGTCAAACAAGTCAATTCATCGAAAATTTCTGCCTTGTTCTAGACATAATTTGCCTCCATCCGCATCCTCTGTTCAAAACGCGATTTTCGTTTATAAATATAGTCTTACAAATATTTATATTTCGAGGGCATATGGAAAGCGATCAACAGAGGGGTAAAACGGCCACGACGGCGCAAGAGCGGGAGCGCGAGCCAATCCGAAAAAGAAAAACGGGCTACGGCCGGAAGTACGAAACCAAAGAACGGCAAGCGCTTCGAGATAGATATCTTTCGCGACTGGTGCAAATCCTGCGGCATCTGCGCTGCGTTCTGCCCGCGGGAATGTATCACGGCTCGACGATGAGGGCGCCCCGACCAAACATCGATTCGGACCGGTGCACCGGGTGCGGCTGGTGCGAGCTGCACTGTCCGGATTTTGCCATAAGCGTTCATGAAAAAAGATAAGGCCAGGATGGAAGATGATGAACCGGCTGCATGGCTCCAAGTCAGACTACTGAGCAGATCCGAGCGCGGATTGTGTTTCGATTGTAAAGGGAGACCCGGCTTGACAGCAAAAAGACCTCCCGGACGCCAGCTTCTTCTCCAGGGCAACGAGGCCATAGTCGAGGGCGCACTTGCCGCGGGCTGCCGTTTCTTTGCCGGATACCCCATAACGCCGGCCACCGAAATCAGCGAGGTGATGTCATACAGGCTGCCCGCTGTCGATGGCACCTTCATCCAGATGGAGGATGAGATCGCAAGCCTTGGCGCGGTTATCGGGGCCTCTCTTGCCGGGGTGAAGTCGATGACGGCGACGAGCGGCCCGGGCTTTTCTCTGATGCAGGAGAACCTCGGTTTTGCCTGCGCGGCCGAGGTCCCGTGCGTAATCGTGAACGTGATGCGCGGAGGTCCAAGCACCGGGCTGCCCACCAGGGTCAGCCAGGGCGACGTGATGCAGGCGCGGTGGGGAACTCATGGAGACCACCCGATAATCGTTCTGGCCGCATCCACGACCCAGGATTGCTTCACCACTACAGTGCGGGCATTCAACCTGTCCGAAAAATACCGCACCCCGGTAATCCTGCTGGCCGATGAGGTTGTGGCGCACACGCGTGAAAAAATCTACCTGCCCCGTCCCGAAGAGGTCGAGGTGATCGACCGTATAAGGCCGGATATGCCTCCCGACTGGTACATACCTTACGAGGACAACAGCCGCGGGGTCCCGCCGATGAGTGTGTTCGGCGACGGTTACCGGTATCATGTAACCGGGCTCATTCACGATGTGCGTGGATTTCCGACCGAGCGCCAGGACGAGATCACCGCGTTCTTGAACCGCATTTTCAGAAAGATCACTCAGCACTTCTCCGATATTCAGCAAATAGAGGAAGAAATGACGGAGGATGCGGAGGTGCTGGTGATCGCATATGGCTCCGTGTCGCGTTCGGCGCGCCGGGCGGTAAGGGAGGCGCGCGAGCGTGGAGTGAAGGCCGGGCTTATCCAACTTGTTACGCTCTGGCCCTTTCCGAGACAGGCGGTTGAACCGGTGTTGCGGCGAGTCAGGGCTGGCGCTCGTCCCGGAACTCAACATGGGGCAGATGTCTCGAGAGGTCAAGAGAATAAGCCAGGGAGCGACCCGGGTCGAGACCCTGAACCGCATCGACGGCAATCTGATAACTCCGGGCGAAATCCTGACCCGGCTGATCAAGAGTTTTTAGTTTTGAGTCTTACGGAGAACTAAGAACTAAAAACTGAAGACAGGAGTTTAACAATGGCTGAAGTTACAAGGCTGGTCCATAAATATCTGCGGCACGACAAGAAATTCCCTCACGTCTGGTGCCCCGGATGCGGAAACGGCATCCTGCTCGGCTCGCTTATCCGGGCAATCGACAGCACCGGGCTGGAAAAAGACGAAATCGTCATAGTCTCCGGAATCGGGTGTTCGGGAAGGATATCCGTTTACGTCGATTTCAACACCCTGCACACGACACATGGGCGCGCTCTCACATTCGCCACCGGCATAAAGCTCGGCAACCCCAAGCTCAACGTCATCGTGATAATGGGCGACGGCGACGCCACGGCAATCGGCGGCAATCACTTCATCCATGCCGCCCGCCGCAATCTCGACCTTACCGCCATCGTCGTGAACAACAACATCTACGGAATGACAGGCGGGCAGTATTCCCCGACAACGCCGTACGGGGCGTTCGCCACCACCGCGCTTTACGGAAACATCGAACATGCCTTTTCGATTGCCGAACTGGCCGTCACGGCCGGGGCGGGCATGGTTTCCAGGGGCACGGTCTTTCATGCTTCGATGCTCGATGAACTGATCGCCAAGGCGATCCTCAAGCGAGGGTTCGCAGTGGTCGAGGTAGTCAGCCACTGCCATACCCAGTACGGAAGAAGAAACCGCATGGGCGGCGCGGTGGAGATGCTGCGCTGGCAGAAGGAAGCCGCCGTTCGGGTGGAAAAAGCCAAAGAGATGACGGAGGAGCAGCTCCGGGGAAAATTCACGATCGGCATTCTGGCCGACCGGGACCTGCCCGTCTATACCCAGGAATACGACAAGGTGCGAGAGGCGGCCCGGGCCATGGTGCCTGGGACGGGAGAAACCCGATGGCAAGATATGAAATACGACTGAGCGGCTCCGGAGGGCAGGGCCTGATTTTCGCCGGGATCATCCTCGCCGAGGCGGCCGGTATACATGACGGGAAATACGTCTGCCAGACCCAGAGCTACGGCCCGGAGGCTCGTGGAGGGGCAAGCAAGGCGGAGGTAGTGATAAGCGACCAGGAAATCGACTATCCGAAGGCCATAAAACCTGATCTGCTGCTGGCCATGAACCAGAAATCATGCGACGCTTATTTTTTCGACCTCAAACCGGCGGGAATGCTTATAGTTGATTCGACATTCGTCAGGCAGCTTCCCACTACGCGGGCCATCTCGATCCCGTTTACGCAGATTGCCCGCGAAAAGCTGGGGAAAGAAATAGGAGCGAACATTATCGCCCTTGGCGCCCTTGCGACGCTTTCCGGGGCTGTCTCCCTGAGCAGCCTGGAGGCGGCGGTCATGAGCCGGATTGCCGCGCGGGACCGAAGATTTCAACAGGAAAGCCCTGGAACTCGGCATCGAAGCGGCCAGGAACGCACTCAAAACGAAGGCGGAACTTGAGAATTATGAAGATTCTTCTGACTAATGACGATGGAGTTTTCTCAAAAGGAATAGAGACTCTCTACCTGGCGTTGTCCGTGGAGCACGAAGTGACCGTTGTCGCTCCGGAAACCGAACAGAGCGCCGTGGGACATGCGATTACCTGGCTCGATCCTCTGCGCGTCAACATGGTAAACCGAAACGGCCATTTTTTTGGGCACGCCCTGAAAGGGACCCCCGCCGACTGTGTAAAAATCGCGGTAAGCGAACTGATGGACCCGCCCCCGGAGATCGTTGTATCAGGCATCAACCTCGGGGCGAACGTGGGAGTAAACGTAATCTATTCGGGCACGGTTTCAGCGGCGACCGAAGCGGCCGTTCTCGGCATCCCGTCGATAGCCGTCTCAATCGATTCTTTTACGCCGGTCAGTTTCAGCGCCGCAACGGAATTCATTCCAAAACTGGTCGCCCTGGTTGGAAAAGAGGGGCTGCCGCCCGGCGTATGCCTCAATGTCAACATCCCGGACCTGCCGGCGGACAAGATTCGCGGAGTGCGCGTAACCAGGCAGGGCAATCTCAAGTGCCTGGAAAAGTACGACCGCCGGATAGATCCGCGAAATCATGTCTATTACTGGCTCACAAACGAATCGATCCAGCAGGACGAAGACCCCGACGCGGACTCCTGTGCACTCGCATCGGGATACATCTCCGTAACCCCCATCCACCACGACCTCACCAATTATCCGATGCTCGAGAAGCTGAGGCAGTGGGATCTATAATAATAATCAGTACCGGAATACAGCGGCTGCGCCACTCTGTGTCGGCATTTCCTCCAGACTGAGCCCATACACGCTTGCTCCATTGAGGTACGCATGGGCGAAGGCTGCTTCGAGGAGGTCTTCATCCACGCTTTGCTGTCCGGAATGAACCTCGACCCGACCTGAAACGGGATCGTATTGCCCCCATTTCTGCACACCGGTGTCCACAAAGAGCGCAGCAATCCTTCCCGCAACAGAGCTTGACACAATTTCTTCGATTCTATCGGATGTGAGCGGCCCTCCCGAAAGCTCCATGTAACGCCCGATCGCCTGCCGCCGTTCCCTGTGGAAATAGGGCGCCGCCACCGGCAAGCCTCGCTTGAGAAGTTCCTGCGAATCAAGCTCGTCCGGGTTTCCCTCAATGATTTCATCCATGGTGTTCTTATATACATCCGCCAGCCTGAACATCGGAAAAAGATAATCAACGCCCGCAAAGACAAGAGGAATCTTTTCTTCTCTCAAATATGGGCGGAGGCTATCTTTCAATATCTGAAAATAGCGCCAGAGGTGCTCTTTTTCCGATTCGACGCCACCGCCGCGGCCGTGGAACATCGGGACACCCCCCGGGCTGGAAGCCCTGGGGGCCGTTCGGAAAGGAAGCTTTGATTCTTCATCATACCCGAGCGCTTCGCGCACACCCTGCGGGACATCTTTCAGCTCGATTTCACTCACTCCGAACTCGGTGCACTCCAGGAGCCGAACCGACTTACGGCTAACTGCCAGAATATAGAACCTCTTGCAGCAGTGGAGCATCGGCGCGAGCGGTCTGAGATAGAATTGCCGGCCCACGAAGAGCCGTTCATCGAAATGGATGGGTAGCCGGAAGTATCTGAACAGGTCTTTGGAAATAAAAATACTCAGCCCGTCAGCAAGATGGCGGGTAAAAAAGCCGTCTTTTACAAGACTCAGGGCGGGTTCGAGCATGTCTCTGGCCTCGGGAGCACGCACTCCCCTGGCCAGCAGTTCTTTTTCAGCGCCCCTGAGAAGGTTATCCAGCCGAATGGGGTCCTGTTCGGTCTCTCGCCCGGCCCGGTGGGTCGGCAGGTAAACCGAGACACAAGGATCGTCCCTTTTCCGCATGAATTGCCTGATTTCATCCTGAAAGACAAAATCCATACGCGGCCTCCTTCCTGCATTAATATGGTCATTGTATTTTGTCTAAAACTCAATGCTTCCTTCTACAAAGGTAAGCATCCGGCATGACGGGCGGGGTTAGTGGGATAGCTAGTTTCCACCCGGAAAGGGTCCTTTTCCGCTCTGGCGGCGTCAATCTTCGGGGTTTCTTGTGCGGCGTACCGATGTACGCCTCCGCGTAACCCCTTTATTTCCTTGCCAAGACGAAAAATGCCTCCTTTCCGGCTCGGAAACTGTCAGTCTCTTATCCGAGGTTTCCGGATGGAGACTAGCCAGTTTCCACCCGGAAAGGGTCCTTTTCCGCTCTGGCGGGCGGCTGGGCCGCAGCCGGGGTAGCCACTCAAACCTTCGGCGGCGGCGCAGGCAGGATCTCTACGCTCCACTGTACGCCTCCGCGCTAAAATCCCCCCTGCCCCCCTTTAGGAAAGGGGGGAGCTCCCTTCGAAAGGCTCAGGGCAAGTTCTTTCCTTGCCAAAGCCTGCCCCGGACCTGATCCGGGGACGAAAAATGCCTCCTTTCCGGCTCGGAAACTGCCAGTCTCTTAACCGAGGTTTCCGGATGGAGACTAGCTAGCAATATGGAGGATCGGCATCAATCTTCTTAGTGCTCTTCGCGATCGGAAAAAGCTCCACGAGGCGGTTTGGACACGAAAAGGGGCGCAACGCGACGATGACCGCGAAGAAGAACCTCGCTCGCGGGGTGGGGAGTTACAGGGCGTTAGCGGGTTTTGTCATTTACGGCGCAAATTTCCGGGTCATATTCCATCTCGTGCTTGAGATCGCGGTCCATCAGCTCTCTGACAACGAGCAGCGGGTCTTTGTCCTCGTAGAGCACGCGATAGACCTGCTCGCTTATGGGCATCTCCACGTCCATTTTCTGGGCAAGGAAGTGGATCGATTTGGCGGTGATGACTCCCTCGGCCACCTGGCGCATTCCGCCGAGGATTTCAGGGAGTTTTCTGCCCTGCCCGAGCTGCATTCCGACCGTGCGGTTTCGGCTCAGATCGCCGGTGCAGGTGAGCAGCAGGTCTCCTATTCCGGCCAGGCCCGAGAAGGTGAGGGGGTGAGCGCCCATTTTGACGCCAAGCCTTGATATTTCGGCCAGGCCGCGCGTAATGAGGGCCGCCCGGGCATTGTATCCGAAAGAGAGACCGTCGCAGGCGCCTGCCGCAAGGGCTATGACGTTTTTTGAAGCTCCGGCGACTTCGACCCCGATAACATCGAGGCTGGTATAGATGCGGAACCTGGCGGTCGAGAGCACCTGCTGAACCTGCCGGGTGATTTCCAGGTTTGGACCTGCAAGCGTTACAGCAGTCGGAATGCCCCGCATCACTTCACTGGGCGAAGGAAGGTCCGGAGAGGCAGAGCAGTCTGTACTGCGGTTTTGCTTTGGGCAGGAGTTCTTTCCAGATGCCGGACATTGTCAGAAGGGTGTCAGTTCTCTATGCCTTTGGTCGCGTTAACGACTATGGCGTCTTCGCGCAAATGGGGGAGCATCCGCATGACGACCCCGCGATAGACGTGGGAAGGAACGACCATGATGAGCAAACGGCTTGCCCCTGCCACTTCCTCCAGCGCATTGTTGGCGCACACGCCTTCATGAAGGCGGTAGTCCGGGAAGATAGATAGCTGTTTTCACCCGTCCTGCGGATTATGTCGCACAGCTCTTCTTCAAAGACCCAGAGATTGACTTTCAAACCTTTGGAGGCAAGCAGATGGGCGAGGGTGGTCCCCCAGCTTCCGGCCCCGATTACTCCTACCGGCCCGATATCTTTAAGCAATTCTACTCTTCCTCTCTTGTATCTTCCTTGCTCTGTATCTTCCTGGTGTCTTCCGTTTCGTCGAGCACGGTCAGGTCCACCACTCTTTCGCCTTCGGCAAGGTCGATCAGTTTGACTCCCTGGGTTACCCTCCCGATTTTGCTTATCTGGGAAACAGGCATCCTTATGAGGCGGCCCCCGTCCGTAATCAGCATGATTCCGTTCGTCTTCTCCAACCTGGCGGAAGCCGATCACCTGTCCGTTTCGTTCGGTCACCTTGATATTGAGCACTCCCTGCCCCCCGCGGCCCTGGGAGCGGTAGCTTTCCTCGGGCGTGCGCTTTCCGAATCCCTTTTCCGTAACCACCAGCATGCACTTTTGTGGATCGATCACATCCATGCCGACCAGTTCGCTGCCTTTTACGTTCATTCCCCGGATGCCGCGGCTGACGCGTCCGAGCGGACGAAACTCATCTTCCTTTACCCGGATGCACTTGCCCTTGCGGCTCATGAGGAAAAGATCGCGCTGACCGTCGGTGATCACCACCGAGATAAGCTCGTCATCATCGTCCATATTGATCGCCCGGATGCCGTTTGAGCGAGGGTTGGCATAGGCGGAGAGATCGCTTTTCTTGATGATGCCGTTCTTTGTGGCCATTACGGCAAAGTGGCCGGGTGAGAACTCACGCACCGGCAGGATGGTTTGAATCTTTTCGCCCGGCTGGAGGGGAAGAAGATTCACCACGGCTTTTCCCAGCGCCGAAGGCCCGACTTCGGGTATTTCATAGACTTTGAGCCAGAATACCTGCCCCCGATTGGTGAATATGAGCAGGTAGTTGTGGGCCATCGCCGTAAAAAGGCGTGGTCACGACGTCCTCTTCGCGGGTGCTCATTCCGGTTCGGCCCTTGCCGCCGCGCTTCTGGTAGCGGTAGATCGAAAGCGGGGTCCTCTTTATGTAGCCTGCCCTCGAGATGGTCACCACCATTTCCTCATTGGGAATGAGGTCCTCGATGCAGATAGTCGCCGGCATCGGGAATGATTTCGGTCTTGCGCAGGTCGCCGAATTCGTTCATCAGTTCCTGGATTTCTTCCCGGACAACCTGATCGACCAGGGCGGCGGAGGCAAGTATCGCCTTCAGGCGTTCGATCTCCTTGATGATATCCTGGTAGTCCTGAATGATCTTTTCGCGCTCGAGACCCGTCAGGCGCTGGAGTCTCATGTTCAGGATTTCCTGGGCCTGAACGTCGGTGAAGTCGAACTGCTCGATGAGGCCCCGTTTGGCTTCAGGCGGAGTTGGCGCGGAACGGATGAGGGAAATCACAGCGTCGAGATTATCGAGCGCTTTTTTCAGTCCTTCCAGGATATGGGCGCGCTTTTCGGCCTGCCTCAGTTCGAACTGGGTGCGCTTTACGACCACCTCACGGCGAAAATCGATAAAATGCTGCAGGATCGCCTTGAGGCTCATGACCTCCGGCCTGTTATCCACCACGGCGAGCATGATGATGCCGAAAGTGCTCTCGAGCGCCGTGTTCTTGTAGAGCTGATTTTCGACGACTTTGGGCTCGTCGCCCTGGCGCAGGGTAAGGACGACCCGCATCCCGTGGCGGTCGGATTCGTCGCGAATGTCCGTGATTCCTTCGATTCTCTTCAGCTTTACCAGTTCGGCTATGCGTTCGAGCAGCCTTGCCTTGTTCACCTGGAAGGGAAGCTCGGTGACGATGAGGTGCTGCTTTTTGCCCGATTCCTCGACTTCCACCCGGCCGCGCATCTTGATCACGCCCTTGCCGGTCTCGTAGGCTTCCGCGATCCCCTCGCATCCGTGAAGAAACCCGGCAGTCGGAAAGTCCGGGCCCGGAATGTGGCGCATGAGCTCCTTCACGGTGATTTCGGGGTTGTCGAGGAGCGCGAGAAGTCCGCTGCACAGTTCGCGCAGGTTGTGCGGAGGAATGTTTGTCGCCATTCCGACCGCTATGCCCGATGAGCCGTTGAGGAGCAGATTTGGCACGCGGGTCGGAAGGACCGTCGGCTCCAGGATCGTATTGTCGTAGTTTGGCAGAAACGGGACCGTTTCCTTCTCGATGTCCCGCATGAACTCCATGCCCAGCTTTGACATTCGGATTTCGGTGTACCGCATGGCGGCCGGAGGGTCGCCGTCCACCGAGCCGAAGTTGCCCTGGCCGTCTATAAGCAGGTGGCGCATGGAAAAATCCTGGGCCATGCGGACGGTCGCATCGTAGATGGCCGCATCTCCGTGCGGGTGATACTTACCCATGACATCACCGACGATGCGCGCCGATTTCTTGTAGGGCTTGTTGTAGTCGTTATTGACCTCGTGCATCGAAAAGAGAATGCGCCGGTGCACGGGCTTGAGGCCGTCCCGCACGTCGGGTATGGCCCGCCCGATTATGACGCTCATCGCATAGTCGAGATACGAAAGCTTTATTTCGTCGGCAATGTTTATGGTTTTAAGTCCATTAGCTGAATCCTCAATTCCACTAAATATCGAGCTCCCGGAAATCGAGTGCGTTGGTCTGGATGAATTCGCGCCTCGGTTCCACCGGGTCCCCCATCAGGGTTGTAAAAAGCTCATCGGCGAGCACCTGGTCTTCCACCCTCACCTGAAGAAGGGTCCTTTTTTCCGGGTTCATGGTGGTTTCCCAGAGCTGCTCGGGGTTCATTTCACCGAGGCCTTTATATCTCTGGATCGTCGTACCTTTCCTGGCCTCGTCCATGAGGTACTGGAAAAAGGCCCTGGGATTGTCGAACTTCTCCTCGCCCTGGTTGTCCTTCACAACGTATGGGATGGCGTGCAGAAGGGCCAGTTGCCTGTAGAGCGAGAGCAGTTTGCGGAATTCGACGGATGCCAGGAAATCGTAGCCGATCCGCTTCTTCTTGTGGCCGTTGGATGGTTCCATAACATCCAGGTCGTAGCCGCGATGCTCCTCTTCAACTTCAATGGAAACCACCTCGTAGCCGGACTCTTCCAGTTTTGCCTTGAGAATGGAGGCCCACTGCTCCGGGTCTGCCTCCTCGAGCCCGTTTTCATCGAAGATGCGGATGATCTGCTCGAGCAGCTTCTTGGACATCCCTTTCTGCGCCTGGCGCTCGAGCCATTCTTCGTACCGGGAGAAGGTCTTCAGAAGGCCTATGAGCTGCTCCGGGGGAAGCGGCTCGTCGCGGCCCGGCAAAAACACCTGTTTCTTCTCGGCTGCGCGCTTGAGCAGAAATGCGTTGAGGCTGTCGTCGTCTTTGAGGTAGTGCTCGGATTTGCCCACCGCCAGCCGATAGAGCGGCGGCTGCGCTATATAGAGGTGTCCGCGCTCGATCAGTTCGGGCATCTGGCGGAAGAAAAACGTCAGCAGAAGGGTGCGGATGTGCGCGCCGTCGACGTCGGCGTCCGTCATGATGATGATCTAGTGATAGCGCAGCTTGTCGGGATTGAATTCGTCCTTGCCGATGCCTGTGCCCAGGGCGGAAATCATGTTCCGGATTTCCTGGTTTTCCAGCATCTTGTCGAAGCGCGATTTCTCGACGTTCAATATCTTGCCCCGCAGCGGCAGTATGGCCTGAAAAGCCCTGTTTCTGCCCTGTTTTGCGGAACCTCCGGCCGAATCGCCCTCCACTATGAAAATTTCGCTCTTTGCAGGGATCGCGCTCCTGGCAGTCGGCCAGTTTTCCGGGAAGAGAGTGGTCGCCGAGCACGCCCTTTCTTCGGGTAAGCTCTTTTGCGCGCCGTGCGGCCTCGCGCGCTCTTGCCGCCTCCAGGACCTTGTCGAGGATGGCCCGGATGATTTTCGGATTTTCCTCAAAATAGATGGAAAGCTTCTCGTAGACGAGATTTTCGACCAGGCCCTTGACCTCGCTGTTTCCCAGCTTGGTCTTGGTCTGGCCTTCAAACTGGGGCTGAGAAATCTTGATGCTGACCACGGCCGTCAGACCTTCGCGCACATCATCGCCGGTCAGCCGCTCCAGGTCCGGCTGCTTGATCGCCTTGTTCTGGGTGGCATACTGCTTGATCGACCTCGTAAGGCCCGCCTTGAAGCCCACCAGGTGAGTCCCGCCCTCTTTGGTGTTGATGTTGTTGGCAAAGGTGAAGATCTTCTCGTTATAGGTGCCGTTGTACTGGATGGCGACCCCGACGGAGATCCCCTGCTTGTCACCCGATATGGAAATGACCTCGGGGAAAATCGGCTCCTTGTTCCTGTTCAGGTATTCCACAAACGAGACAAGACCGCCTTCATAATAGAACAGCTTCTCCTTTGGAATGCGCTCGTCCACAAGCTCGATTCGCACTCCGCTGTTGAGAAAAGCAAGCTCTCTCATGCGCTCGGCAAGTATGTCGAAGCTTATCTCCGTTTCTTCGAAAATGAGCGGGTCGGGCTTGAATGTTACCCGGGTCCCCCGCTTTTGGGTCTCGCCCCTTATGAGAAGCTCCGTTTTCGGCTCGCCGCGCTCGTAGCGCTGAAAGTAAACTTTGCCGTCGCGCCGGATTTCGACCTCCAGGTACTCGCTCAGCGCGTTTACCACGGATACGCCGACCCCGTGGAGACCGCCGGAAACTTTGTAGGTCGAATCGTCGAATTTTCCGCCCGCATGGAGCTTCGTCATAACGACCGTTACAGCCGGGAGGTTTTCCTTTTCGTGAATGTCCACCGGAATGCCGCGCCCGTTGTCGTCCACCGTGACCGAGCCGTCCAGGTGAATCTGGACTCGAATGTGGTTGCAGTGGCCCGCCAGAGCTTCGTCGATGCTGTTGTCAACAACCTCGTAGACAAGATGATGCAGACCTTCGGTGGAGACATTGCCGATGTACATGGAAGGGCGCACGCGCACCGCGCTCAGGCCTTCCAGCACGGTTATCTGTTGCGCGGTGTATTCCGTAACCGCCAATGGTCCATTACCGATACGTTAAGGGTCGGCTGGCGGAAACCGGTGCGTTGACATCCTCCGGAGCTTCTTCCTGAGGAAAATCGGGCACCATGTCGATATTTTGCATAAACTGATAATCCCTCTGCTCGCTTCAAGGCCAAGCGATGTCTCTACGGGCGCAAATTGGGCCGGCGCAAATAAGTTATTGAAACCGCTTAATAAAACAATTAATTATACCACTTTTGACGCGCATTTTTCAATGTAAATCAGGTCGCGGCCTTCTTTCGGCCTGCCGAGGCTGGGAAAGGATTTGGCAAGAGTGGATAAAGTTTTTTGTCCGGTGGAGTTTTCATCCCGCGCAAATGCGCTGTCGATACCGTCAAATGCGCTTCCGCTTCTACGGCTCAGCCGGGCCAAAAACTCCTCTATTCCCAGCTCTTTTGCCCGCTCTCTGACGCTGCCGGCCACCTCGGGGTCCATTTCGATGTCGGCGGGCCAGGGACGGGTATGGCCGTCCTCGACGCCTTTTCTGGTGGCGTCAATGGCCATTCGCCCGCCTTGCCTCAGAATGTCCCTTTTGGGATCGACATTGTTAAACACCTTCCAGAGCACGAGCGAATAATCCCGCAGGTCTATGCCGGAGTCGAGCAGGACCAGTATCGAGAAAGCCTTCAGCGCCCGTTTTCGCAGCAGCCTCTCGGACAGGGTCCTGCCCGAGAGTGCTGCCGTCTTTGGCGAAATTAAGAAGCAGCAGGCGGTTTCGGACATCAAGCGGGGGGCAATGGAAGGCGGAAAGCAGGCCGGATGTATTCCTTATGCTTTTTTCGATAACCTCGTCGGCCGGAATCTGTGCCCGCCGCCGGCTTGGGCCTTTGCCTTTCATCCGGACGCCTGCCTGTCGCGTCGATCCCTATCTTGGCCCCGAAAAGCGGGTCGGGGGCGCTGTGGTCCAGGACGTCCAGGACGCCTTCGGTAATATAGATATCGCTTTCCAGGTCCACTTCATTCAGAATCGTCTCGAGGACCTTTCGGGGATTTTTCAGGTCAACTCCGCTGTCCACAAGCGCCACGGCCTTGGAAAAGCTCATTTGCCCCTGCCCCCAGACGGCGCTCATGATCCTGCGCGCGTGCCCCGGATATTCCTTATCGATTGCCATTACCACGATGTTGTGGAACACCCCTTCCCAGGGCATCCAGAAATCGCGCACCTCGGGATGAATTGCTCCCAGCAGCGGGAGGAATATGCGTTCGGTCGCCTTGGCAAGATAGCAGTCCTCCATCGGGGGCCGCCCTACGATGGTCGCGGCGTAAACGGGATTTCGGCGATGGGTCAGCGCCGTCAGGTGAAAGACCGGATAGTCGCCAACCAGTGAGTAGTACCCGGTGTGGTCGCCGAATGGTCCTTCCAGCCGGAGTTCTTCCGGGTCCACGTATCCTTCGAGCACGAATTCGGCCTCAGCCGGGACTTCCAGGTCAACAGAGACGCAGCGGGCCATCTGAACGGGTCTTTTCCGGATAAAGCCGGCCAGGATCATCTCGTCTATCCCCCTGGGAAGGGGGGCGGTCGCGGCGTAGGTCACCGCCGGGTCGGTCCCGATCGCGACCGCAACCGGCATGCGTTTGCCGGCCTTGCGGTACTCCTGGAAATAGTGTGAACCGTCCTTGTGGATGTGCCAGTGCATCCCGGTGGTGTTCCGGTCGAAAACCTGGAGGCGGTACATGCCGGCGTTTCGCCTGCCCGTTTCCAGACTTCGCGTGATTACGACCGGAAGCGTGACGAAAGGGCCGCCGTCCTGGGGCCAGCACTTGAGGACCGGCAGCATGGAAAGGTCGATTTCTTCTCCCCGGTATACGACCTCCTGGCAGGGGGCCTTCGAGGTCTTGCGGGGCAGAAACCTGATGAAGTCGATCCCCATTGGAAGCAGCTTGGCCAAGCTGCCGGAGCGATTTGGGAGGCTCTATGCGCACGAAGCGCTCGATCCTTTGGGCCAGGCTGTCCAGGGAGTCCGTCCCAAGGGCCATGCAGATCCGGCGTTCGCTCCCGAAAGCGTTGGTCAGAACGGGAAAGCGCGATTCCCGCACATGCTCGAACAGCAGGGCCTTGCCGCCTCCGGGGGCTTTGGACGCCAGGTCGGTGATGTGCGTGATCTCGAGATCACTGGAAACAGGGGCCTTTATGCGGAGCAACTCGCCCGCTTTTTCCAGCTCCGATATGAATTCACCCAGGTTTTGGTATGCGCTTTTCATATTCGTCACAGATCTACGTTCCCGCCAGGACCCCGAGGAAGAGCAGAATGGATATTGCGCTGTTTACGTGGAAAAAGGCGACGTTCACCTTGTCCAGGCAATCCGGCCGGACCAGCTTGTGCTCGGCAAAGATCAGGGCACTGATGAGCAGAAGAAAAAGAAGATAAATTCTTCCGAGATCGAAGGCAAAATAGACCAGGAGCAGAAAGACAAGTGTGAGCACATGCAGTCCGGTGGAGAAGAGCAAGCGCTTTTGACGCCCCCCAGCAGGCGGGCAGTGAAAACAGGTCCTGTTCCCGGTCGAATTCGATGTCCTGGCACGAATACAGAATATCGAAGCCGGCGATGTAGGTCATGAGCGCAAAGGAGAGCAGCAGTATTCTCCACTCCAACTGACCGCTGACAGCGACCCAGGCCCCGGCGGGGGCCAGACCGATGCCGAAACCCAGGATCAGATGGCACAGGCGAGGTGAACCTTTTTGTAAATGAATAGAAAAACAGGACCACCAGGACCGGCGCGGACATATATCAGGCAAAGACGTCCGAGCAGAGCGGCGGAAATGATGAAAACGGCCGCCGAAAGGGAAATGAGAAGGAGCACCGAAAGCAGGTCAACCTGCCCCGTCACATGAGGACGATTTGCCGTGCGCGGGTTCAGGCGGTCATAGCGATAATCGGCGAAGCGGTTGAACCCCATGGCCGCCGACCTGGCCGAAGCCATTGCGACCATGATGAGCGCAAAGGTCCGCAAACTCACCGGGTAATACCTGTTTGCAAGCAGCACGGCCGCCAGAGCGAACGGAAGGGCAAAAACCGTGTGGCTGAACTTTATAAGCCTGCCGTACGTATGGATTTTAGATATCCACATCATTCCGGGTCCGGTTTGTTAGGATTATCGTTCGCCTCAGCGGCTTACGCCTCGCTGAGGGTGACGTATGATGGTTACGGGTGAGCAACTATACTATTTTCAGAAATGTTTTTCCACACACTTGGGATTAAGCGGTAATCGCCTTTGTAGTACGGATGGAAACGGATAAAAGAGCTTCAAAGATAACTCCTGCTGGTTCTATCGTTTCGCGAGGAACAGTGGACGGTGAAAAGCCAAATTCAAAAGTTCCTGCGATTATCCTCGCTATTTTCGCTGCAAATACAGCGGAAATAGAGCGGCTGATCCGATAATATACTGATTTTATTTATAATTATCATTTCGTCTCCTTTGATAACAGCGGGAAATACAGGGAGCGGGGAGCAGGGAGCAGGGGGGACGGGAGGAGGCGACGACCGTATTCTGTTTTCAAAGAGCAGCCCTTCGCAAGCCCAAGGTAAACTCGCAGGGGAAATCAAATTGCTAAATTCCTCAAGTTCTTCAATTTATCATTATCATGTGTGATTCGGCCGTGCAAAACGGCAACGGCTTCGCAGTGAACAGTGAGCAGTGAACAGTGAATGGTTGGAAACTGAGAAACCAGGCGCCAAAACAAGTGAACTTCTCCTCTCCGTTGTAATCGGCGATATCGTATCATGAAGCAGATTGGTCCTGCAAAACGGCAACCAGAAGCGGCAATAGAAGCGGCAACCAGAAGCGGCAATAGAAACGGCAAAAGAAGAGAGAGCGGAGAGAGGGGGGCCCTGCCGGCGGCCCCCGAACGGCAAGAGCCAGAGGACGAGCACCCCGGCCCTCCAGTAACTATTTAGTTTCCATCCGGAAAGGGTCCTTTTCCGCCCCGGCGGGCGGCTGGGCCGCAGCCGATTTGGCCACTTCCTTCGGCGGTGGCACGGGCAGGATCTCGACGCTCCGCCCGTTCGACAGGCTCAGGGCAAGCTTGGCGGCGCCCTGTACGCCTCCGCGCTAAAATCCCCCCTGCCCCCCTTTTGTATAGACCGGGGACATAGGTAACACTCGTATGAGGACATGGGTAACATCTTAATTTAATAGGCATATCGAATTGAAAGCGGAGGACGATATGCCTTGGAAGGTGGAATCGCTCATGTCTGTAAAAAAGGAATTTGTAGCACTGGCAATCTCCGAGCATAGCGGCGTATCTGAGCTTTGCCGGCGATTTGGAATCAGCCGCAAGACCGCTTATAAATGGATTAACCGCTACGCTGCCGAAGGTGAATCAGGACTCCTTGAGAAATCCCGAAAGCCCTTTTACAGCCCCAATGCCACACCTCTTGATAGCCAAGAGGCGATCTTTGAAATAAGGAAAACGTTTCCAGCCTGGGGAGGCCGAAAGATTTCGCGTTCTGCTTGCACGTTTTGGTTTTGATCCTGTTCCGGCCGCAAGTACGATCAACTCCATTCTCAAACGAAAGGGCCTCATCGATCCGCAGGAATCAGCCAAGCACAAGAAATGGAAATCTTTTGAAGCGGCCGCCCCTAATGACCTTTGGCAGATGGATTTTAAGGGTCACTTTCAAGCTGCCCAGGGAAGGTGTCATCCATTGACTATCCTCGATGACCATTCGAGGTATTCGATTTGCATCAATGCGTGCAATAACGAAACCCGCGTTACCGTGCAAAGCGCCCTTGCAGAGGTCTTCAGGACCTACGGGCTGCCAAAGGCTATCCTTTGCGACAACGGTCCGCCCTGGGGAGACGAGGTCGGCCGCTTTACCCGTTTGACTGTGTGGCTTATACGGATGGGAATCCAAGTGCCTTATGCCCGTTCTTTCCACCCGCAAACCCGTGGGAAAATAGAGCGCTTCCATCGAAGCCTAAAGGCCGAGGTTGTGCAATACTGCGGCAGCCTTGACTTGAACGAATGCCAGAAACGTTTTGACCGTGGAGAGCCTTATATAATGCGGATAGACCCCATGAATCATTGGACATGGCGGTTCCGGCAAGCCGGTATCGATGAGCCCACGTCCTTCTCCGAGAAGTTGCCTCCGTCGAGTACTGACCTTGCGATCATGTTAGAAATGTCCAGGATGGGGGCAGGATTAGCTACCAAGGCCGGAAGTTTCGAGCGGGAAGGCTTTCCACGGTGAGAGGATCGCTATTCGACCAACGACGGTTGACGGGGTTCTGGATGTTTATTTCTGTGACCAAAAAATAGGCCACGTCGATTTAAGAGAGACCGTGAAAAGCGTTTAAATGCGATCATCTTTGGCGCAAACCGGAGTTTAACGCATGGGGGGAATCAAAAGGGGCAGGGGAAAAAGGAGCAGGCACTACGTCCTGCCCCTCCGTCATCCCCCTGCCGCGGCGCTCGGGTTGCTCTCCAGCAGAGCCCTATCCTCCGGGCAGGCAAGCAGACTGTAACAGTTTTCAAGGAGCAAGGAACGAGACAATTTTGGTCGATTTTTCGTGCTTTTAATTCAAAGAGTGTTACCTATGTCCTCGGACACCTGTTACCCCTCTCTCCGGTC
>CAVSIN010000002.1:0-151794 GCA_963727975.1 uncultured delta proteobacterium
CATAACTCCTGTCTGGCCAGGGGAGAGCAGCGGGCTGACAAAGGGGCGTTCATCGACCTTGCCGTTTGTTAAGACTATCTCCTTTGGGATAGAACGATTAAGGTCGAAGGCCATGTGTACCTTGGCTTTTGTTGCCTGGTCCGAGTAATCGGCCCAGTGCATAGAGAGCACTGTTTCAATGTATGAGCCGTCGATGGCGATCAGTTCACCCCAATCTGCATGAGCTTTGGGTATGACGTTGGTGGCTTCAGCCTGGAGGTGTCTGAAAACATAGAACATTTGCTCAAGCCCTCGGGTATTGATCGCCTCGAAAAAGGAGCTTTTCTTTATCCCCTGGGGGGGAGATATTGCCCGTCGAGCGAAATCGTCCTCTTCAAGAAACTGAAGCAGATCGCGCCCGGATTTATGCTCCTCAAGGTGGAAGGCAACGAGGGCTTTGAGTTGATGCATGAATTCCATCTGCAATGGCCTGTAGCCCCTCGATTCCAAAAGAGGAATAGAGGATTGGACTTTTTCAATTGGGTTAAAAAGATCATCGAACGACGGCGGCTCTTGGTTCAGAAAGAAGGAACGCGGCATCTTCGTAACCTCCTAAAATTATTGGATTTTACGAAGAGGCGCCGCCGCGCGGCTTTATTGAATTGTCAAGAGAAAAATCATTCGAAGATCCCAATTTCGTTAATTTTTTCAAAATAATGCATATGCAAATACCTAACCGGACACTGCTGCCCTTATGGCCATTTTCAACATGCTCCTCATGCTCGAAAGTATTCGGAAGATCCCCGGTAAGATTTGATGCAGCCAAACTCAAAAAAATACACAGGATAAATGGTCAACTCTTCATTCTTCTGTACTTTTTCGTTGCCTTTTTTTGCTTGCGTTACATAGTCATTTCTAAAGAGGAACTTTCAGCTCGTGTCACAATGCACGGTCTACTTGCCCTTTCAGTAATACTTATCCTTACTCTCAAGGTCTCCTTCGTAAGGATTTACAGGCAGTTTTTCGGAAAAGCCCTCGTGCTTGGCCCCGAGATCGGCCTTCTGGCATTAGGAATGGTGGCAAGTGCGGGGCCTTACTACTTCCTTGTCACCTTCTTTTAGGTTCAAGCCTTTGTGTCATGATTTGGGGTCAAACCAAGCTCATTGCTCGGTTTCTAAGGGTAAATATTAAAAACACATGCCTTATTAGTGCTTAAAAGTACGTTTTCGGCCCCATAATGATAGCTCTAAGCCATACCCAGGGATCACGTAGCAGGGACTCGACATCCATTCCGGAAATCCGGCGCTCATCCGTCCCTCACATGGAATGGCGCAACGACTCTCCCTCAAAAGCGCTACGTTGATTTTTCCACGCCCTTTCGTGATCCGGCAGAGTACTCCGGGCGACGGGCCGGAGAGCCGCAAAGCATTCCCTCCACACTGATGTCTTCGTCAATGTCCGGCCAGTGAACGCCTTGTCCATCGCCTATGATCTCGAATGAGTGGCAGGCGGGTAAAGAACAATATCGGCGAAATGCTTGTCGAAAGTGATCAGAGTCCTTTCTTCGCGCCGGGCCAGTTCCATAATATGGTCATCGGATGCGCCAAGCATTTCAACTTCTTTGGCATGGACGACATCAAAGCCCATGCCCCGCAAGAAGGCCCCGATAGGAAGAGGGACATTTTCATCCAGCAGGAATTTTATCATCCGGCCGATCTTTCGAAAGGAACATACTCGGCATCACGTATCAAGCCGGCTGCATAGTGCAGGCAAGCCTCGATATCTTGCCTATCAATCTGCGGATAATATTCCTGAATAATCCTGTCCGGCGCAAGCCCTGTCTCCAGAAGTTCCAGGACCAAATACACCATAATCCGGGTGCCCTTAATGCATGGCTGGCCATGACACACGTGTGGATCAACGGAAATGCGCTCCATGAGTCTTTTCATATGACAATCTCACCTGGTTATTATCTAAACCTCTTTTGAAGACGCCGGGGCAACGCAGGCCAGCTACTTTGGGAGAATACACCGGTTTAGCCCCACCGGTCAAGGGAACGCCACGGAGGCGGGGCATAGTCCGGTCAAGGAGATGGCGTGGAGGGCTGAAGAAGCCGTAGACAGGATTAACAGGATTGACAAACGCTGAAGTTTTCGAGGTTTCATTCGGATTGCTCCGCGTTGGGCGCTCGCGGGAGGCCTTCCAAGACCGGCAATCGCCCATTATGTTAATCTTTTGGCCGCAGATTCATGGGATTGTTTTGGTCTGACCCGTGGGTCCCCCGTGGGTTTAACACGCTCTTGACCGCCTCCACGGGATGGACTATCGTGGAAATCCGGGGAGAGCGGTTTCTGAGCACCTCACCTTAATGGATACTGCACAGCGATATAGCCCGCTCGACGAACAGTTAGAAAGTGAATCCGGACTTTCCCGACAAGGACAAATGAATGAACCCTGAGTTTTCGCCCTGGCTGATCTGGTTCCTGGCCGGCGTTGCCGTAATGCTCACAGAGTTGGCCGTCCCAGGCTTTGTGATCATCTTCTTTGGATTGGGATGCTGGGGTGCGGCAGCCCTGGCCTTCATCGCCCCAGGCGCCCATACCGCCCAGCTTGCCGTATTTTTGATAGTGTCGCTCGCCTCGCTTGTGACGCTACGGAAAGTGGCCATGCGCATCTTTGTCGGGCGTAGTGAAGGTCGTAAGAGCGAGGACATGGGAAATGTGCCTATGGGAGCACGGATCAACCTCGACCAAGATCTGGAACCTGGACTCACAGGACGAGTGCGCTTTCGTGGAACCATGTGGGACGCCGTCTCGGAAGACAGGCTCCCCGCAGGATCTGAAGCTGAAATTATCGGCATGGACAAGTCCAAAGGATCCTGCCTCAAGCTCAAGCGTGTCCCGCGTGCTTGAAAAAGGTCTCTGGAGTTAGACTCCATGTTTTGTTTCTTGCCGGTGGACACGGCTATGGCCGTCTTCGCCCAACCCCGATCATTCAAGTCCAAAAGGAGGATTTTTGATTATGACTCCGGCTCTCATTGCCCTCATCGCCATCGCGTACTGGTGATTGTCGTGCTCATCAAGGGTGCGGTCATCGTCCCTCAAAAAAGTGCCTTCATCATCGAGCGCCTGGGCAAATTCGATCGCTCGCTCGAGGCGGGCTTCCACATTCTGATCCCCTTTGTGGACCGGCGCGCATATGTATTCAGCCTCAAGCTCGGGTTTTTGCGGGGTAGGCAAACACAATCATAAAATGGCCATAAATCTAGTGACTTACATAGGGTGGCCAAATTTGTCGTGTGCCTACGCGTGAGAGGGTGCCGATTGAATATCCATGACGGCCTTAGGCATTGGAATCTCTAGGGATTTAAGTGTTCGGACAAGCTCGGATGATGGCTCGTTGCGTTGAAAGAATTGATTTTTTCGGGTGTGAAACTCGGTCGCCTGGAGCGTGGAAAGTGTCCTCCGGATGTTCGGCCAGGACTGCTTGCATCTGAGTTCGGCAACTCTTTCGATGAGAAGCGAGAAGACACAAAGCTTCACGTGAGCTTCGATGCGTTTGGGCAGCCAGTGGTACATCGGCTCCATCTTGATCCGCGTGCTCTTAAGGGTCCTGAAGGCCCGCTCGATCACAAGGAGTCCCTTATAACCGGCGGCTGCATCTTCTACGGTTATGGTGTCATCATTGGTCTGGAGCACCCATTTGCCGTCATACTTTGACACCTGCTGGATTGTTTCACGGTCCAGTCGGATACGGCCCTGCTTATCGACCTTCAGGTAACGTTTGTACCTGCCGGATGCCAGAAGATCGATTGCCCATCTGGCAGTGGCATGATGATCCGGATGGCCTTTTAGTTCTTCGTCAAGCTCTTTGACAACTTGCTCCCTATGCTTTCGCTCCCTTTCAGCCTCGCGGGGATTGTGGCACAGGATATAACGGCGCCGGAGTTCTCCATCTCCTACGACTACTTCCTTTGCCTGGAGATTTTCGGCAATCGTTTTAAAACGGCCCGGCTTGGTGACTACCTCTTCCTTAATCTCTGAAACGCTGGCCATACGGGTAGCCAGAAGGTATTTTCCGCAGGCTCTGGCCAGTTCATCGCGGTTTGTGGCGGAGTTCATCCCGGAGTCGGCAACGAAGAGCGCCCGCCCAAGCTTCCATCCCCGGAGGTCTTCACGGACCTTCTTGACTGTATCAACATCGGAGGTGTTGCCGGGGAATACCCAACTCCTTACCGGCAGGCCTTCCCTGGTTACGGCTAGAGCGACCACGATCTGCGGACTCCATGTGCCGTTTTTGGAATGGCCGAACTTTCGAAAGCCCGATCCGCTTCGGTGTCCTCGTCCTCTTCGTCAATAGAGAAGGAGGCGGTCGTTGTGTCATAGAAAATGACATCCACCACGAGGTTGAAAAGGTTCGCCACATGGAAAAAGACCGCATTCTCGACTTCGGCCACGTTCCAGTGCAGCAGGTCCATCGCCTCATACATCTGGTAGAGCTTTACCGTACCGCAAGAGGGCATGTATACCGAATGTAGCCAGCGATCCCATACGCCGAGTTTGGAGTCGGGCTCGCAGAGCCGGTTTGCAACCATGGCAAGAAGGGCTCTTTCGTGTAAAGGAGTGCCTCCGGATTCTTCCATAACTTTGCGCAATGCGGGGCCGATCTTCAGTCGCTCCCAAAGCGCCTCGACCACAAGAGGAACACCGAAATCAAAGGTCTGAATCAGCCGCACCTTTTCAGGGAGCGCGGGTGATTGCTCGCGGATGGGACCTGTAGCGGTTTCAGCAGAATCCAAAGGGTCATGAACCTCAACACCGCAGACCCTGGCAATCGAGCGGCAGAGCCTGACCAGATCGTCCCGGTCGAGTTCATCCGCTCGCCCGAAATTGTGGATGATCTCGGCGACCGGATTTCCCGTTTCGGAATGCCGGACGTTGTGGGCAAGCTGGTAGTACTCGACCACCGATCCATCTCTGTTTTTGCGTTTTGTAGTTCGTAGATACATGCCTACTCGATTAGCATGTACTACCAGATGGTGTCAAGAATAAAAATTGACCTCGTGTGCCTACACTTTTTGAACTTTTTCGAGGTTTGCGGGGCTGTAAACCCGCATGGAATCTAGGGCGCACTAGTAAAATCAGTGTCATATGTGCCCATCTGGCAAAAACCCGAGTCAAGGAGCAGGTGGTGGACATTCCCGCGCAGATATGCATCACCAAGGACAACGTGAGCGTCGAAGTGGACGGCATCATCTACCTGGAGGTTCAGGACGCCCACAAGGCCGCCTACGGCATCGACAACTACCTCCGGGCGGCTTCTCAGCTTGCACAAACGACCCTGCGCTCGGCCATCGGCAAGATCGACCTCGATAAGACCTTCGAGGAACGTGAAAAAATCAACAACGAAGTGATCGAAGCCATCGACCAGGCAGCGCTCTCCTGGGGCGTGAAGGTGCTGCGCTACGAGATCAAGGACATCACGCCGCCCGTATCGGTAAAAGAGGCCATGGAGGCGCAGATGACGGCCGAGCGCCAGAAGCGAGCCAGCATCGCCACGTCCGAAGGTATGCGGCAGAGCATGATCAACCAGTCCGAGGGTGAAAAGCAGAAGCAGATCAACGAAGCCCAGGGCAAGGCAGCGCAAGTCACACTGGTGGCTGAGGCCGATGCAAAACGGATCGAGCTCATCGCCAAGGCCACGGGCGAGGGCATCAGCAAGGTGGCGGAGGCCATCAAGGATCAGGGCGGGCTCCAAGCGCTCAACATGCGACTGGCTGAGCAGTATATTGCCCAGTTCGGCAACCTGGCCAAAACGACCAACACGATCATCATGCCCAGCAACGTGGCTGACGTCGCCGGTCTCATCGCCACGGCAATGTCTACGGTTAAAGAAGTTAAGCAAAGCGGGTGACATGAGACCATTCCCGAACGTGGAATAATATACCCGTGGTCCACGATACAAGCCGGATACGATTATCTCGGAATAGCGTCAATTAGAAGGCTTGGCGTTCTGTGCAATTTTATTTGCAGCCTGAAGGATTCCGGGGACCCGGCCAGAGCGAGACAAGCCGAGAGTGGGCATACCTGAGGAGGGATATCCGCTGTTCGGGATGGCCACTTTGAGCCGATCCTTGCTTTCCTTGACGATATGGCTCACAGCTCATTGTTCCTCAAGCAGTTAGATGATCGGATGGAGCGACTCGGGTTGTTCTACGTCCGGTTCATGTACGACATCCTGATTTTGCCTTCTCCAAGGCTCCGCACAGAGACTGATATCTGCGAACCTTTTGGAAACCGGCCCCGAACGAGTTCCCCTCTCATATCCCTTGCCGGTTCAATCCGGTCATAGGATAATTGCTTGAGCCTTATGGTTTTCCAATGATGACGGACAAACCGAAGTCCCGAAATTGAGATGCTTCATCCCTTGCGGAGGAGGATAATCTTGGATATCCCAAATCTCGGAACAGATCGGAAAAGAGACCTTTTTGAGGTCCTCGTCTTCCTTTTTTTTATGGCGCCTTCGATGATAATGTCCTTTTTTACTTTAGAAGGCGGAAACCCACACTCTCCGATTTTGTCATGCTTACTCATTTTAAATGACCTTGCCTATATAAGCCTGATCGCCTTCTTCCTTTGGCGAAACGGCGAACCCTTCACAAACATTGGGTGGAAATTCGATGGAATAAAAAAAGAAGCCGCCCTGGGCGCCGGGTTATTCCTGCCCTTGATGGTTTGCGTGTCGTTGATCGAAAAAGGTTTCAAATACCTTGGATTGTCGTCCCATATGAACCATCTGCCTAAATTTCTGGCCTTGAATAGTCCTGAGGAAATCTCGCTGGTCTGCGTCCTGATAATAGTAGTTGCAATAGCGGAGGAGACGATTTTTCGGGGCTTCCTCATGCTTCGCCTTAGCCGCCTCACAGGCAGCCTCTCAGCTTCAGTCATAATCTCATCGGTTCTATTTTCCCTGGGACATGGCTATGAGGGATTCGCTACTATGGTAACCATCTGCATCTCAAGCATGATTGTGGCTCTGATTTACGCCTGGAGAAAAAGTTTGGCCGCGCCCATCGTGATCCATCTACTCATCGATTTATACCCGCTCGTTTTGATGCCCCTGGCCGGAGTCCGATGAGACTCAATTGTCTATCATGAATTACCTCATTTAAAGGAGAAGGCTTTTGCCTCAGCCACTCTGGGCTCCGCCACAAACGAAGGCCTCCGGGATGTCCCGGAATAATGCGTCAACTTGACCCCCAACTGGAGCCAAACCGCATTTCCGGTTCGGATTCCATCCGAAAAAGCTCTGGATCATCGAAAAAAACGCTCTCATTTTGATGTATCTCCTGAAGGCTTCTTCCTCTACTAGGTTCCGCAAAACGTGGCCTGGACAACTTCCTCCGGTCTGGGAGCTAATTTATAGCTGCTGAACTCTTCCTGCTCTTCATAAGGCTTCTTAAGCACCTCGTTCATTTCATGAAAAAGACTGAAGTCCCCCTTCAGCCCCGCTTCAATCACCTGTTGTATCTTGTGGTTCCTGGCGATAAAAACAGGATTTACCCTGTTCATCTCCTCCTTTATTGTCTCGGTTTCCAAGTCCTGATTTTGAACCCTCTTTTGCCATGGCTGATAAAAGTCCTGAAAGGCGCCGGTCCATTCAAAAAAATTAAAATCGGCGTCGTTTTTCACCAAATTGGCAAGGTCTCGAAAGCTTAAGGTGTAAGCAAGCTGCTGTGTTTCCAGGTAGCGGAGCCATTGAATGACAAGATCCCTGTCTTGGGGCTGTACCTCCTTTAAGATTCCCAATTTCTTTACCATCTTTGCTGTAAGCCTCTGCTCGAAAAGCGTACCCAAAGACTCCAGTTCCTTGTTCAGCGCCTCCGCTGCCTCCTTGGAGCCATGATCGGTCAGGAGAGCCAGACATCTGCCGAGTCGGGATAAGTTCCAAAGGGTGATTTGGGCCTGGTTGGAATAAGAATAACGACCGAATTGGTCGATTGAGCTGAAAACCCGATTAAAACGAAATTGATCCATGAAAGCGCAGGGTCCAAAGTCGATCGTCTCCCCGGCTATGGACATGTTGTCCGTGTTCATCACGCCGTGAATGAATCCCAGGGCCATCCAACTTGTCACAAGTTCAACCTGAGCATGTCCAACCTTACGGAAAAAAGAAAGATGCGCCTCGGAATCGTTTTGGATTTCGGGGTAGTGCCTTTTGATCGAGTATTCCGTTAAACGCTTTAGATTTTCCAGGTCCGGTTGGGCGGCAAAATATTCAAAGGTTCCCACACGGATATGACTTGAGGCCACTCTGGTTAAAATCGCTCCAGGAAGAACCTTGTCTCTGTATACCAGTTCTCCTGTCTTGGCCGCTGCCAGGGACCTGGTGGTGGACAGTCCCAGATGATGCATGGCTTCGCTCACAAGGTATTCCCGCAACACAGGACCAAGTGGCGCCTTTCCATCTCCACCGCGAGAAAAGGGGGTTCTCCCAGAGCCTTTGAGCTGTATATCGTGACGCCGTCCTGAAGGGTCCACAACTTCTCCCATCAACAGCGCACGGCCATCCCCAAGCTGGTGGACGAAATGACCGAATTGATGACCTGCATAGACGAGGGCAATGGGTTCTGAGCCGGGAAGCAGTTTTTGACCTGTAAATACTTCCGCCAATTCCATATCTGGAGGTGATTCTGCCTCAGCCCCCAACTGTCCCGCCAATTCGGCATTCCACTTTATGAGCTCCGGTTTGGGGACCTTGGCCGGAGCCACCCTGGCATAAAACTTTTCCGGAAGTCGAGCATAGGTGTTGTCAAACCGAAACATTGGTTCTTTTACTTTCTTGTCAAGATGCGCATCACCATCGGCCGCGCAAACGCGCGAACTGCCGGACACTGGAGGATACATGGCGCCGCCAACTCCCTCCACAATTCCATCCCCCTCTCTTTGATAGATAATAATCGTGCTTGGGGCATTACCCCGCTTCTTCAACATGCGCACGCAATATCCAATGCCGGTAGCTCTGCATGTTGAGTCCAAAACAACCTGAAAGCGTTAATCGCGTCCTTCAACTCATCGAGGATTGGCGGTTTTAGAAAGACAGCGTTCGCTCCGAGAGCGTAGGCTCGAAGAGACGTTAGTTCATCATGAACGGTGGAGAGGATGATAACGGGTATGAGCTTTGTTGGTCCTTCAGCCCGAATCTTTTCAAGCGCCTCAACGCCATCCATGGAAGACATGTTGAGGTCAAGGAGAATCAGATTTGGCATGACACATGCCTTATCTTCAAAGGATGGCCGGCTATGGAGATAGTCCATCAACTCCCGACCACCATGGACAAACCTGATACAGCAGTGGATCGCAACCTCCTTAAAAGCTTCCTCGATCAACAACCGGTCATCCTCATCATCATCAGCAACCAAAACCACAATTCTTTGTTTCGGGATCGGCATCACACAGTACCTCTAACTCTCAATCTAATACTTAAAGTGAGAATTACAGTCTACCGCAAAAAATGCGCGAGATTCTTGAGGAGGGTCACCGGGAGAAACGGGTCCGTCCGTCATCGCGATGAAGCGGGCAGATCCTTGAGCCAAATTTTCATACGAAGTTGGGTTCAAATGAGTACCAAAAGAAGCTGAAAAGCTCGGGGAGCTTTGCCGCCCGAACCCTCACTCCGTTCGGGTTCGCGCTTACACATCGGACCGACGCTCGACGCTGAATCCTCACTGCGCTCAGGTCCGGGCTTAACATTGCGAACATGGTTAAACGCTGGACCCTCGCTTCGCTCAGGCCCGGGCTCAGCATTCTTAGTATTGCTAAACGCTTCAAGTCCGAGCACGATCTTTTGTGAGTGCCCAGTCCGGGCACGATCTTTTGTGAGTGCCCAGTTCGCGCCCGATTCTTTGTGAGGGCGCTTTGTGAGGACGCGCCACTTCCCCGCTCTTTTCGATTACTTCAATCTTGAACGCAACTCGGTATCAGTGGGGGGGCTATATTTGTCCCTATTGATCACCTGCACGATCGGGAAAGTTTGTAAAATAGTATTCCATCGTGATTGAGTGGCTCAGAATGAGGTGTACATTCAAAATGGGGTTAGCGTACAGTGCAGTGTCCTTCTTTGAAAAGAGCAACTAATGGTCGAAAAACATTCGGACTTGGCACTTGCTTACGTAAATAGCGATATTGTATGATTCCATGGATTTCGTGGGCACAAAAACTTTTTAAGGTGGAATATGACTCCAATATAATTAGACATCCGCTGACAACCACCTTTTATCCAGTTAGCTTACTCCACAACATCAGATTTGTGATATGAATGCAGCATAATTGATATGTATCTTCACTCATAATTCAGGTTAAAAGTCGAACCACAAAATCCATATTGCTGTTCCGACATACTTTCTAAATCATTGCCTCCCTTCATATAATAAAACATATTCACTCGGTTCCCAGGTGGCGTTACATATCGGCGAAGGAAGAAAGGACATGCGTGGCCATACCGCTGAACCAGCATAATCTTATTGTTGGACAATCCGAAACGAATGCTTATCTTCTGACTATGTCGGATAATAGTTATCGGTTATAATGCAAGCAGTCAAAAAGACTGAACATATATTCACAAAGAAAGGATCCATAATCATGGAACTCAGTATCACAGAACTTAGAAAACAGCGAAGACCCTTGTGGATGAGCGATATGGACACAGACGACTATGCGGACTTTCTGGGCGGTGGTGGAGATATCTATACGGACAGACTCCCCCCGGCGTGGGAAAGACACTCGGGTTCGGAGCTTGCCGAGGAAGAATTGCAGGAAATGACGAGCAGCGGCCTCGTCCTTTCGGAAGGCGTATAACATGCATCCAAGGGTGTTTGACTTGGAGCAGAGCATGCCCGGAATGTCGCGTACGACTTAAGAATGCAAAAGGAGATTGAATATGTCAATCTTTAGGCGCCCAAACTGGCGATGCCCGGAAATCCCGGGCGCACTCGAAGACTTTGAGAAAGCTCGCAGGCAAATTGACAGGCTTTTTTCAGTTTTCACCGGTGGAGTTTCCAATCCAACATCTTCAGGCGTATTTCCGCCGCTTATCGTAACTGAGGATGGGGAAACGATTTCCGTTGAAGCTGAAATCCCGGGAATCAAAGCTGAAGACTTGGACATCTCGGTTGTTGGCAGGACCCTTACGTTGACGGGCGAACGCAAGCAAGAAGAGACGCAGGACGTCTGTTACCACCGCAGGGAACGCAAGTGGGGGAGTTTCCGAAAGGCGCTCACTCTGCCGGATGACGTGAATCCTGAAGCTATCCAGGCCGAATGCAAAAATGGCGTGCTGAAGTTCGTTCTGCCCAAGGCCGAGCATGTTAAACTTCATAAGATAGCCGTCAAAGGCGAATAGCAAAGGTTGGAAGAGGAGGTTGTATTATGGCTGACACAGACTGGCGGATCGAGGACAAAATGGAGGCGCAGGCAACCGGGGAAAGCATCCGCAATATGCCGGTTTTTATCCCTGCCGTAGACATATATGAATCAGAAAATGCCCTGACCATGGTTGCCGACATGCCTGGCGTACCGCTGGAGAGCATCGACATAGACATGGATTCCGACCAGCTTACAATCAGGGGAACATTGCCCCAGCAGGAGGACAAGGGCAAGGCGATTTTCAAGGAGTATACGGCTGGCGACTACTACAGACAGTTTACTCTCTCCAGCGACATCGACCGCGAGAAGATTCAGGCGTCAATTAAAGACGGCGTGCTTAAGCTGGTGATGCCAAAGGCTGAGGCTGCGAAGCCGAGAAAAATAGCCGTAAAGTCTTCATGAGAGAGGCTAAACCGTGCTAAAAGCGAAACTCCGCCCAAGTCCTTCCTCCTCGACTCTGGGGCCGGGGGGGGCCGCCTTTGCCTCAACTATGATTTCATCATGTGTGAGCGATCGGCATCAGGTCTTCCCAGCTTTTTCAGTTAGCCAGATCAGCGACAATACAAAAAAGATTAAGAATTAGTGTGGCGCGGAGCCTTGCGGAGCCGCCGCACAATTCAAGTTGAACTAAGCCGTTTAGCGTTTGGAAATTGAATGCTTACGGCCTTGGCGCGAGGGTCAATTGCGCTTGGTCAGAGTGGGACTGCATCGGTTGAGAAATCTAAAGACAGGGGGAATCATCATTTTCGATCTGGCGAAGGCGATATCTTCCAAGCTGCTGTCGCGCTGCGGAAGATGATCGGTTGGGTTGGGAGCGCAGGATAGCGTTGACGGAGAATCAGGTCTTTGCGCCGGTGTCCGAAACGAGTGTGGAAGCATTGTTGTTTTGCTCACGGCGGATCTCTGGAGGGAGCACGTCTGATCGCTATGAGCAATCTCAGGGGAGTACCGCAATGTGGACAAAGCAGGGCTTCGGGGCTTTGGGATGCTGAGGGTTTTTCCGCTTCAATCGGTTTCAAGATGGCTTCCAGGACAGAGCCTGTGGCCAGAATATGTTGAAGGAGTTTGAACGTTTTTCGGTTGGAGGGACTGAGCAGACCGGAATACCTAACCTTATGAAAGCCGTCCGGGAGTACATGCTGGAGGAATCTTCGGATGAACTCCATCGTGGTGAGGGTCATCAGGCGGGAGACTCCGGTATCGGATTCCCGGTAACCGAAGGTAACCGATGTGTCCCCGACGTTTTCAATGCGCTTATTGGAGAGGGCGACACGATAGACATAGGGAGCGAGATACTTTAGGGCCGCCTCTCCTGTGCCGACAGGTTTAGAGTGGACAACCCACGGTTTTTTCCAGACTTTTTGATCGACTGAGTTGGTGAGGTCAAGCTTTTCCATTCCGTCTCGAATCTTGGCTCGAAAAATGACGGAAAGGGCCTTTACCGGGACGAAGAACTTCTTGTTTGATGGGAGCCATCGGTTGTCCGGAGAGAGGCAGCCGCCAGGGATGATGTAATGGACATGGGGGTGATAGGAGAGATCACGCCCCCATGTGTGCAGAACGCCGACCATGGCGACGCGCCCTCCCAAAAACTTCGGGTCCAGGGCGAGTTTTTTTATAGCCTCTGCAGAAGCCCTGAAGAGCAGATCATAGACGGGTTTTGGATTGAACCGCGCCAGGCATCGAAGTCCCGCGGGTAGGGTGAAGGTTGTGAGGAAGTAGGTTTCGGGGAGCAGCAGGTCCATCTGGGTTTTGAGCCAGAGATCGGTGCTGTCGTTTCCACACTTAGGGCAGTGACGGTTCTTGCAGGAGTGGTAGCTGTAGCGGGTCTCCCCGCACTGGTCGCAAAGGTAGACATGGCCGCCCATGGATTCGGTGCGGCAGTTTTCGATGTCCTCCATGGCCTTGAGGTGCGAGAGGGGCATACGATCAGCGAAATTGGAGCGGTATTCCTGGCCATAGCGGCGAAAGATGTCCGCCAACTCCGGCATAGGGGTTCCCCCGGTCGATCAAAGATCGTTCATGAGCTCGTTAATCGACTGGAAGGCCCCATCCTCGGTCTTGGCCGTGAGGTGAGTGTAGATGGAGGTTGTAGTTGGAGTGCTGTGGCCGAGGTAAGCCTGTATAAGCCTCAGATTTACCCCCGCCTCCAGCAGATGAGTGGCGTAGCTGTGCCTGAGTGTATGAACACAGGCCTTTTTGTTGATCTTGCTTTTCTCTAATGCGTTTTTAAAAACGACCCATACAGTTGATCTTGGTATGGTTTCTCTCTCGGTTTCCTTAGAATTTTTGTGTTTTCTTTCGAATGCGGGAAATATCCATTTTGGATCGCGATGAGCTTTCCACTGTTGGCGTATCAGGTGGAGGGTCCTCTCGGGCAGTGGAACATAGCGGTCTTTGTTTCCTTTACCCCTGTGTAAGTGGATTAACCCCCTGGCGCTGTCAATGTCGTGAATCTGAAGATGAGTTCCTTCCTGAAGTCTCAGGCCGCAGGAATAGATCGTGCTAAGACAGACGCGGTATCGCGGCACACCCACATTGGCGAGGACGCGGCGCACCTCGTCGGTGCTTAGAATCACGGGGAGTTTCTTCTCTCGTTCGGCCCGAATGAAATGGAGAATGGGCCAGTCCCGTTTGATTGTATTTTCAAAAAAAAACTTGATGCCGCATAAAGCGATCGTACTGGTGCTCCGGGACCACTTCTTAACGTTTTTGACGTGGAGGAAATAATCGCGGAGTTCGTCTTCGGTGATCCGATCTGGGGATTTTTTGTAATGCTCCGCCAGCAGCCGCACCGCGCGGATATACCTCTGCTGAGTAAGAGCGCCCAATCCGTGCAATTGAAGGTCTTCGATCATGCGTTTCCGTAAGTAAGTCACGGCATACCTCCTTTAAAGGAAAGAGAATTTAACGGGACACCTTATCCTGTGAGGAGGTATACTATTGACCCATAGGGTTTTGGATAAATTACGGTGGGAAATGGCGTGGGCGTGTGATGCCCTGCCGAAGGCTTAGTTCAATATGCAATGATGTCTTATCTTGCTAATTTTCCATGATGCTCGCGTCGCCCGCAAAGCATGAAAACGTCATTTTCTAAGTAAAAAGGAGAAAATGTCCATGAGTGTAGATCAAAGAGCCTTGGATTCCAAACTTCGCGAGATGTACCCTGAGATCGTAACGCACGATCTTTCACTATCTTTAAGTTTTGACCGTGAGAAAGATGCTTGGATCGTCAAGTTGGCGAAAGGAAAACACGAACTGACAACTCACCTTGAGAGGAAAGATGCTGACGCCTGTTTCGAGGGGGTTCATTGCATCTATCTGGGAATTCAAATATCGCAATTTCTGAAGAACTTTGAATCCGGCGAGTAGGCCATCTTTGTTCGTGTTGCCTTGCCGGATCATTCAACATAGAGATGAGCATTCCTTTTTCTTTCTCTGTTTTTAAACCATCTCAACCTCTCTTTCGCATGCAACATTCCTCAAAAAGGGGATTTCGGGGCTTTTAGAGTAAATCCAGAAGGTTAGCCTTCAAAAGCCCCTGCCTCTTTTTGGTACTTTAGAAAGGGGTCGGGGATGCCGGAATATCAGGAGCTTGAACCAATTGAGTCTCAGGAGCGTACTTTGGACCGTCTGCATCTGGAAAACGGCCTTATTGTCCATTTCATCGACATGTCAAGTCCACCGGTTGCCGGGCGCTGTAAGGTCCGGTTGGTGATCCGGGCGCCTGTGGAACCGGTCGAGGACCATTTCAGCAGCTACCCTGCCCCTTCAGGGGCGCTGCAACAGTTCATTTCGCTTGCCGGTCCCGGTCCCGCTGAGTTCGTGACCATTAAAAAACGGAGCTTCATCGCTCTCGATGAGGTCGAAAAGACTTTAGTGGAGATGAAGGACGATTTCATTCGCACAAGTCTCGAATACCTCAACAAACCCGGCTTTGCGGCGAATTTCATTACGAGAAAGTATGAAGAGCTTCTTGAGGGGGCGGCTGTGCGCAAAGCGCACGAGGAAGCGCTCAGGGGTATGGAAGGAGATCAGTCTTAGGGATATAGACACGAGCAAATACGGTTCATCCGGCTAACGCGTACCTCATGAACGCAACTTTAGTATTAGCAGCCCTGCTAACCGGTCTATCATACGGGGAGTTATTTTCCAGCGAATAATCCAATGGGTAGATGTTCGGCGTCCCTGCGCGAAGACAGTTTACCTTTACCCAGGCCGGCGCCGAATTCCTGCGCCCAGAAGTAGTGAAATGAGCTGTTCGGGTTGACGGCGTGGCCCACCCCTATTTGATTGAAGTCTGAATCCATGATGTTGGCCCGATGCCGGGGACTGCTCATGAGAGATTCAAATGCCTCCTCAGGGGTCCCCTGCCCGGCCGCGACATTCTCCGCGCACTTCGAGACCGGGTATCCGCTGTCGAAGACACTCCGCCAAAACTCGCGCCCATCACGCCGGTCATGACTCATATAGTCGTGCAGGGCCATTTCCCGAGCATGATCTTGCGCTACTGCGGCGAGTCTGTCGCTGTATTGAAGCATCGGCGCCCCTTCCGCCGCTCTTTCAAGGTTCACCAGTTCGATTATTCTCCTTTCCTCAGCCTGCAAAACCAGCCCGGGGGGGACCCGATTCAAAAGACCGCCGTCACGAGACGCCGGCCCCAACTGCCCGTCCGCCTTCCATCCGCATTTAAGCTCGCGAACGATGTGCAGCTGCTGCGCCCCGCCGGCATCGGCCCTTAAACCTTCCCCCGCCTCTTTTCGACCAATTGCCGATCTCGCAGGGCGAATCTGAAAGATCGAACCGGGAAGATAAATCGAGGCGAAAATATCACGGTTCTGGACGACCAGAACGATTCGACTATTCTCTACGCCAACGATTTTGCCGGTCCATAGCACAGAACCGTTCCGGATCCTTCGCATCTTTACGGGCGAAGCAATCACCGGGGCGTCGCCAAACAATTGAATCTCGAGAGATTCCATATTTTGCCGGTTCGAAAACTCAGCAGCATTCAACAAAACCGTCTTCTGCCGAAGAACGATGTCCGATGAATGGGCCGGGGCGCCCGCCAAAAGTATGCATATGAACAGGAACGCCGCTGCACAAGATCGCGATTTCACAGTAATGCCCCTTATACGAAGTTGCGTTCAAGCGGGCGCCAAAAGAAGCTGAAAAGCTCGGGGGCATTTGCCCCCAAACCCCCTCGCCGCTGCGCGGCTCATATGGCGCTGCGGCGGCCGCCCAGCAAGTGCTGGGCAACCTCCGCAGCGCCGAGCGCTTGGCCGCGCGCGCAAGCGCGCGAGGCCAAATCTTGCGGGGTGCGGGGAAGTCAGTTCCCCGCTCTTTTCGATTACTTCAATCTTGAACGCTACTCGGTCTTAATCGCCCCGCATGCTTTCGAGTACTTAAGGCAAGTATTGCGCCAATTTGGCGTTTTGTTCGACTCTCGTCACTTCATGTTTATTTTCAATGACTTATCTAATGCACAACCGTGCGGCCATTGATGATTCACCTTCCCTGAATCACACGTCTGTAATTGAATGTGTAAGTCATGTAATTAGTTTCCGAGCCGGAAAGGGTCCTTTTCCGCCCTGGCGGCGTCAATCTTCGGGGTGCGCCCTCACAGAGGATCGGGCGCTGAGCTTGAAGCGTTTTGGGTTAGCTCAAATTCTTAGCGCGAGCCCGAACGAAGAGAGGGCTCCCTGTGCGGCGTACCACTGTACGCCTCCGCGTAATCCCTTGCTTTCCTTGCCAAGACGAAAAATGCCTCCTTTCCGGCTCGGAAACTGCCAGTCTCTTATCCGAGGTTTCCGGATGGAGACTAATTAGAAGAACTGAATAATTTGAGGGACTGATGGAACGTGGAGCAGGAAATGGGAAGCGGGGACCAGTAGAGCGGGGGAATGTTTTTTCAGTTTAAAAGATACCCCTCAGCCGCCGCCAGCGCCATAACGAGCCGCGTAGCGGCGAAGGGGGCTTGGGGGGGAACCCTCACTACGTTTAGGTTCGCGTTGAACGTACGAAACCGCGTTTGACGCTGGACCCTCACTGCGCTCAGGTCCGGGCTTAACATTGCGAACATGGTTAAACGCTTCAAGTCCGGGCACGATCTTTTGTGAGTGCCCAGTTCGCGCCCGATTCTTTGTGAGGGCGCTTTGTGAGGACGCAGCTCCCCGAGCTTCTCAGCTTCTTTTGGCGCCAACTTGAACGCGACTTCGTATGAGTAAAGCAGGAACGCGGAGACGCTTATTCAATCCAGTCTAAGATTTGAGGATAAAATCCCCCACACGCTGATGGCGAGCAGGACAAACCAGGAAGAAAGACAAATCAGGGTAAGCTCTCTTCGAATTCGTTGAACGACAAGTTCCAGGCTTTTCAGACCGCCAAAAGGTGAGATTGCGCCGATTCCCAACCCTGTTACTCCTGCTGTGAGAAGCGCCAGATAAATCGGATACCCGATAAAGTTATACTCTCCATGCAGGATACAAAAGGGACAGTGATGGGTGGGCAACTCATAGAAATAGGGGCAAACATAGTCGATCAGGGCAACGATGGAGACCCCGAACAGTATTGAACTGAAAAGGCTGAACAGATATGCCCCTTTCCCCCTGAGGTACGAAAACAGGCCGGACGCCACGGTCAAGCCCATGGTGAAATAAAACGAGACCGCCACCGGCTTCCAAGGCAGCACGATAATTCCCGCCGCTCCCTCTGAGGCGGTGGAAAACAGTATCCCGCAGCAGGATGTTATGACATCGGGGTTCAGCAAGAGGAAATACGAGGTCTGAAAGGCAGCTTCAAGACATATCAGCGCGGTAATGGGCAGTAACAGCAGATACTTCTTCTTTATCAACGGATAGTCGCAAGCGCTGTTATCAGTCGAGTTGATAATCAGCCATACGCCGGCCGCAAGAAAATTCACTATTTTAAGGATCAGGGTCGGATAACCCCACCGGTTTACATTCAGGACGCCGACAGCGCACATTGCGCCGGAAAAAAGCGCAGACATATGGTCCGCAGTATAGACAAAAAGGAAAAGGGAGAGGAGTTGGAAACCCAGCGCATAGGCCATAATGGTAGATACGAGATATGTTCGCCTTTCCAGGCTGAGTTGAAGCTCACTGCCGCTTCGGATGTCCCAGCGCCTCAATATTCGGATTCCATAACAGCTTGCATACAGAAGCGCCGCAACGACCAGAAAGGAGCCTGAAAGCAGGGCGAGCACGGAAGGGTCAAGAATCATCGGGTAACTTTCCCGTCTCTCATTTCAACTACAAAGTCAACCATGCCGGATTCATAGACGATCGGGTCGTGACTGGCCATGACGATCGTTTTTCCGTTTTCTTTCAGACCTCTCATGATTTCCATGAATTCGAGAGACAACTTCGAGTCAAGGTGCGCTGTAGGTTCGTCGGCGATTACGATCTCGGGATCATTTATGAGAGCCCTGGCAATAGCCACTCGCTGAATCTCTCCTCCGGACAACCTTTCCACGTTGGATTTTGTCTTTGCGGTCATACCCAACAGATTGAGCAGACCCAAAGCCCGCGCCTTGAGGGAGGAAAATCCGGCGCCGTCCGGATAAGACGGCAGCATGACGTTTTCCAGCACCGTAACGCCCCTTATGAGGTTTGAGTGCTGGAAGATGAAACCGAAGGTTTTGCGCCTGATTTCAGTGAGAAATCTTTCCGGGAGGCTCGTAATTTCCCGGCCCCCGATCGTGATCCTGCCAGAGGTGGGCCTTGCCATACATCCCAGGATGCTAAGCAGGGTCGTCTTTCCCGAACCGCTCGGGCCTTTGAGCACTGTCAGCCCGAGATCAGAGATCGACAGGGTCACCCCTTCGAGAGCTACAAACTCATTGGGCTTGCCGGCGTTGAATACTTTTCCGACCTGGTTGAGCTCTATCACTCGCCTCATCCCTGCAGACCGCCATAGACCCTTGAAATCAATCCAAACTTTTTAGCACATCGGCGGTTACTTCGTTGAACGTAAGCCGCGTCTTTCCGGCATGGTCGGCCATAAACTCGTCCGCATCTTCCTGTTTTCCGAAGGGGATCAACTCCCTTCCCATGGGGCCAATTACATCGCTTCCGGCAACGTAGAGGGCTTTCAATCCGTCGATCCACCCCAGCGCGTAGTAGTCGGTTACATAAACAGCTTCGACATCCCCCTGTTTCTTGGAGGCATTGTACCTGGAGAGATTCATGTAGTACTTGAACATATCCTTCGGACCGTCGAAAGTGGCGTAAGAGCCGTCTTTAAAGACTATTTCGGCCATAAAATTCGGGTATTTCGCCGTAAACATCCCGCAGACCGGGCACTTGTCACGGTCGGAAGGATTCACAGGTCCCGCCGCCAGGCACGGGGAAGTTAAACTCAACGCCAAAATGATAAGAAGCGCCGTGTATCTCATGAATCTCCCTTCGTTTGTCCGTGTTTTAAAAGTCTCCCGGCGCTGCTGACAGGTTGGGTGGAACGCCATCATTTGATCACTTCGTCGGGGTCGAGCGTAGCGGCTTTCCAGGACGGAACGAGCGTCGCCGCCAAGTAGGGAATTACGGTTATGAAAAATAGGACTATAACATCATAAAAGTCGATAAAAGGCGCCGGTTTAAAATCCGGGTAGAGGACGGACCAGCCTTTAAGCACGGGTGCGAACAGGGATGATGAGGCAAGAAAAACATGCACATAGGCGAGCAGTATCCCGGCAAAAAACGATGAGATAGAAATTATGGCGCTTTCCCAGGATTTCATGAGAAGCACATCGGAGACGTCCCACCCGACGGCCTTGAGTATGCCAATTTCTCTTTTCTCCTCAGCGCTTAGTCCGGTGGCCTTGTCCCAGGCTAAAATTATGAATGCGAATACCGCCACGGACAAAACGACGATCGCCATCCCGCCGCGCCAGTCGAACACGGCCTCATAAGTCCCGAGTATCTGATCGCGCCGAATCGGCCTGGCGTCGGGCAGGACCTGGGTGATCTTGAAGGCGATAACGCCCAGTTCCTTCCTGTTTTTGACCTCGAGCGCCACATCGGTCGAAAAGCCTTCCGGGACGCCGAAAAGCCTTCTGAAATCGTCTTCGCAAAGCAGGATCAAATCGGAGGCAACCAGTTCGGACTTGGGATCGAGGACCTCTTTTACCCGAAAGGTGGCCCGCGCACCGTCATAGGCCCTGAATGAGAGCAAATCGTCCTCGAATGCCCCGAGACTCCTCGAAATCCCTCTGCCTACCGCCATTTCCCCCGGCTTGAATCCGCAGTTCCGAGGCACGAGGAAAGTGAAGTTTGCGCGTGTCCTCGGATCGAAATAGTATCCCCACAGACGCCCTCTGGCTGAAGCTACGCCCTTTATGGCGCTGATTTTATCGATGTAGTTCATGGGGAAAAGGGCCTGCCGCCCTGCAATCATTTTCTGGACCACCATTTCGGGAGCATCCTCAAGGATAAGGGATGCTTCCTTTTTCATCGCCTGCGTAAAAAAGATCACAGACCCCAGGGTAAAAACTATAAGAATGTAGACGATGACCAGGGAAATATTCTTACCTTTGTGCCGCAGCAAAGATGAGAGCGCAAAGTCGATAATGTTTCTCTGTCTCCCGATGCGGCTCATTTCAATCGCCTCGCAACACGGGGGGAGGGCCCATCAAAGAGCCGGACGGGAAATGCTCCAGGCACATCGGGTGATCCTGAAAAGGGCTGTAAAGGTCGGCCAGAGAAGGATGTCTTGTGTAGCGAGCCTCTGTAAAAAGGCACAAGTCGGTCAGGTCAAGTTCTTTGACTATCCGCGCCTGTGTGCGGACATCTTCGATGGCGGAGGTTTTTGCAGTATGGGAATGCAGCAGCACGAAACCGGTAAGCAACAGATTGACGCCCATCCAGATGAAAAAAACATCCGACTTTCGCATCGCTTATCCTCTTCGGTCCCCCGACCATGACCGGGTAATGTGCAGAAAGTTCTGCAAAAAAGAATGACTTGCAGAAGATGGTCATGGCATACGGGTGTTTCACTGTAACGAATCACCCACCCGAACAGACGGAGAATATGCCATGACCGAGAACAAATGTAAGCGCAAATGGATCAACCTCCAAGAGATTTTCAGCGAGGAGAAGGACGGCCTCAAGACATTACTTCGTGAGGTGCTCCAGGAAGTGTTGGAGCAGGAGATGACAGAGGCGGTAGGAGCCGAGAAAGGGGAAAGGAGCGACGGGCGCGTTGGATACCGTTCAGGCTACTACGGCCGGTCTTTGATAACACGCGTGGGCAAGCTCGAACTCCGAGTGCCACAGGACCGGCAAGGGCATTTTTCCACTCAACTCTTCGAGAGATATCAAAGATCGGAGAAAGCTTTGGTTTCCGCGCTGGCCGAGATGTACGTCCAGGGCGTGTCCACGAGAAAAGTGAAAGCCATCACCGAGGAGCTGTGCGGCCACTCGTTTTCGGCCTCCTCGATCAGCGAGGTCAACAAGACTTTGGACGAGAGCCTGGAGCGGTTTGCCAAGCGACCCCTCGAAGAGAGCTATCCTTACATGATCTTGGACGCCCGCTACGAAAAAGTCAGAGATGACGGGGTTATCCGCAGCCAGGCTGTGCAGATCGCCATCGGCATCAACGCAGAGGGCAGACGGCAGATCCTGGCCGTGGAACTGGCCAACCGTGAAAGTGCGACAAGTTGGAAGGATTTCCTGGTGGAACTGAAAAGGCGCGGCTTACGGGGCGTAGAGTTCGTAGTATCGGACGATCATCCCGGACTCAAACGGGCCATCGCCGAGGTACTTCCCGAAGCCGTCTGGCAGCGCTGTTACGTACACTTCCTAAGAAACGCCCTGGATCACCTCCCGAGGAAAGCGGTAGACGACTGCTTGCAGGAATTGCGGTGGATATATGACAGAAGGGACCTTGCCGAGGCTCAAAAGGACCTGGCGCAGTGGCTTGAGCGCTGGAGCAAGAAGTATCCGAAGCTGTGCGAATGGGTGGAAGAGAATATCGGGGAAACCCTCGCCTTCTACCGTCTCCCGCTTCAACACCATAAGCACATGAAATCCACAAACATGCTCGAACGGCTAAACGAGGAGATCAAGAGAAGAACTCACGTAGTGCGGATCTTTCCCAACCGGGAGAGCTGTCTGCGGCTTGTCCGTGCCTTGGCGGTGGAGACCCACGAGGACTGGCTGGAAGCAAGCCGTTACATCAATATGGATCTACTCCAAGAACAAAAGAAGCTGCGACTAGGTATCGCTGCCTGAGAGGCCGCCCTGGAGGGCCGCCTCCGACGAGTCACTGTTGGACCCATTCTCGGCGGCCCTCCAGGGCTCGCTTCGTCGGTTGAAGCAGTAAGGAAAACAAAAAACTAGGCGCCGTATGCCCTGATCGAATTTGCAGAACTTGACGCACACAACTCATGACCGGAAGTCACAGGCGAAAAGAAGCAACCACTTTTTATTTCGACATTCATAAAATCTTATTGCACAGCGCCCCAACCCGATCGGAAGAGGCGCCGGGAGGAGTTTGCATCGCCTCTTGTCACTATGGCCTGGAACATAACCTTCCTAAGGACAGTCAGCAAGCGGCCGGTTAGTTTCCGTCGTATTGCGCCAATGCGCCATGGAGACGGGGAATAGTCCGGACAAGAATAGAGCACAGAGCAGCCTTGGCTGCAACCAAAAGACTAAAAGCGTTCACCGCAGAGGGCGCAGAGAAAAGCTTTGTGAGACATCATTAAGAGGATTAAGAGGAATGGCTATTCCCAAGTTCTAAGACCCGATGATACGTAAGCGTTCACCGCAGGCGCAGAGCGCCTCGCGGAGCGTGGCATACTGAGCAATGAACTGACAAAAGAAGTCATTGGGGCTGCGATTGAGGTCTGGACCCAACGCTCCGCGAGGTGGGTCTTTTGGAATCCGCTTATGAGGTGTGTCTCTGTCATAAATCGGGGCTGAGGGCGCTGGATGTTGAACGACAGAAAGCATTGCCGATTGTGTTTAAAGAAGTAAAGCTCGATTGCGGTTACCGCTTGGATTTACTCGTATCGAACCCAGTGGTCGTAGAGATCAAGGCAGTCGAAGTGCGGCTGCCTGTTCACGAAGCGCAGCTTCTTACCGATCTCAAGGTTGGCGGATGGAATGAGGGATCTCGACGCTTCACGAGACGTCACGGCATTAAAGGCCGGCATACGCCGGTGAATTCGGTGACCCTTTCTTCGCTCCGTGTTCTCCGAGCCTCTGTGCTGAACGCTTATCAGTTTTCGGAGGCTTTGGCTTTCCAGTTGTCGGTAACTTTGAAATCCTTCGTCTTATCGGGCGCCTGAACCGCCCGGAAGGCTGCGTCTTTGCCGTCAACGCCAATCTGGACAAACGTATTCTTACCATCGGAGTGGCCGGTATGGCCGGCGGCCCCCGTATTTATCAACTCGATGCCGCCATGCGAACCGGAAACATACCGCCTGCCATATGAGTGGGTGTGTGACCAGAGCACAGCCCTGACCTTGCCCGAGTGCTTGAGCAGCAGGCCCCAGAACGGATCGGAGCCGACATCAGCCGGAAGGCGCGGTTCGTGGAACGTGATAAATACGTGGTCGGCATTCTTCGCTGAAAGGATGGCCTTTTCCAGCCAATCAAGAAATGTTTTGTCGCTCAGGCCTTTTGCGTAGGGCGCATACTGATCTATGACGATGAGCCGGACATTTTTCCAGTCGTAGTAAAACGTCACGCTTTCCCTGTCGTAAACTACGGCCGGCGGTTGTTCGGAGGGCAGTATGTCATGCAGGATGAACCGGACATCTTCGGGAGCTTCGTGATTGCCGCGTACGGGGATGAAGGGCATCGGGGGCAAGATTGTTTCCTTGAAGATCTGAAAAGTCCTCTTAACGGGGTCGATATCGCCTACGGCGACTACAAAATCCGGCCTCGGAAACCCGGGATCGGCAGGTCCGCTGGAATTGATATCCTCGAGGACGTTCCGGTAGGCTATTTCATAGTTGCGGTTGTCTGAAAAAGCTGCGAAAGACCATTTCTGCGCTAAGGCTGAAGAAGCCGTAGACAGTATTAACATGATTGACAGGATTGACAGCCGCTGGATATATCGAAGTCTCATTGAAGCTCCCAAATCACCTCTAGATCAGACAGGGCTAGATCACGAAGCTTGCTATATTGCAGTAGGCCTTGCACTTAATTGAAAACGGCTATACTCGCTTTGGTTTGAGCCAATGGCAAGTTGGTTTACACAAACCAGAGGAGGAGCATAGCCGTGAGAGCGAATAAAACAAAGAAGCTCGGAAAGATCAACGGGAATACGCTGATCGCAGCCATCGACATCGGGAAAAAGATGAATTACGGCTATTTCAGAGCGCCAGACGGTCAGGACATAAAGCCATTTGCATTCTACAATCTGCGAGATGGATTCGAGATGTTTTGGACCAGGCTCGTTGAGTTTAAGAGAGGTCACAATTTGGAAGAGATCGTAGTCGGCCTTGAATCTACGGGACCTTACGCGGAGCCCCTGCTTCACTTTCTGAGCGATAAGAAAGTTAAACTGGTTCAAACCAATCCGATGCATACCAAAAGGCTGAAAGAACTCACGGGTAATTCGCCAAACAAGACGGACGAAAAGGACCCAAGGGTGATAGCTGACGTGATTGCGCTTGGACACGCCCTGACATTGATTATTCCGGTGGGGCCGGCAGCCGAGCTGCGCAGACTCAGCCAGGCCAGAGAGCGGGCTATAAAGAGTCGAACATCGATGAGCAATCAATTGCAACATTTGCTCTTCGTTATTTTTCCTGAGCTGTCCTGGACGATGAAGGATATGAAATCCAAAACCGTCCTCCACCTGGTAGAAAACTTTCCCACGCCGGAGAGCATCCTTGGGATGGGCTTCGAGGCTTTTTGCGCAATCATCAGAAAAGTGAGCAGAGGAAGACTGGGACAGGACCGAGCAAGGCAAATTTTTGAAGCTGCGCAAAAATCGGTAGGAATCGACGAAGGCAAAGAGAGCATCGCGCTGGAAGTCAATCATCTTGTGTTGAACATACGCAATGAAGATCGTTTTATAGAGAGCTTGGAAAAAGAGATGAAACATCATCTTGAAAAGGTCCCTTACAGCCACAGCATTCTTTCCATCAAGGGGATCGGGGAGGTGATGGCCGCGGGATTGATAGGCGAGGTGGGCGACTTCCGAAAGTTCAGCACGGTCTCCGAGATGATGAAGTTGGCAGGTCTTGATCTTTATGAAATAAGCTCGGGGCGCAAAAAGGGACAAAGGCGTATCTCCAAGCGGGGTCGTTCTTATCTCAGAAAGATTTTGTTTTTTGCGGCAATCAACATGGTGAAGAACGAAGGGATTTTGCACGCTCATTATCAGCAAATGGTGGGCAGAGGCATGCCCAAGATAAAGGCATTGATTGCCATGTGCAGGAAGGCCTTGCGCATAACCTTTGCGATTGTTCGGGATAATAGCGTGTATGTAAGTAATCATCAGCATAGGTTCGGCTCTAAACTAGCCGCTTAGGTGAAGACGGGGAGATTATCATTCGTGTCATTGAGGCGGATGACAACGACCTCCTCACGAAGCTTTCATGACTCCCCGTCGTCTTCTTAGTCCCAATTAAGCAAGAAGCGAGCTCTTTTGAGACTCACGAATACCAGAGTTGGGCAAGGCGACACTCACCGCAGACGGGAAAGGGATAAGTTTAAAGCCATAGCCAGGGAAAGGCCATTTGATACCCTGCCGGGCGCGTCCGGCTTTGAGCTGTATGGGGGCTCCAGCCGAACGCGCCCTTGGCCCCTGGCTGCCGATCTTTCACAAAAACTCTTGACAGCAATAAACCAGAACACGAAGAGAAAAACCTCATGCTCAAAATGAACGAAACTCTGATAGCAGTACGAGGAAAACCAATCCGGATAATACTTTGGTGCGTTCCCAACTAAACGGGACAACCAGGTAAAATTACGTGGCAATGATTCAAAATCGCCCCTAAGGGACGTGAAAAGCCGCCGCTATGGTTCGACTTCGAATCGATCGAGATACCCTGCAAGTTTTTTCTTTCGCTCGCCATCGAGCGGCGGGCAATCATCTGCGCCTTTGTCTCCCTGCGCGACATGGGAAGCGAAGACCATACACGTTGGCTCGCCGCATTCACCACAGTTGGTTTGTGGGAGCAGTCTCAGGATTTCGAGCATCGTAGGCTTTGGAGCGCTTTCGAAACGGGGCTGAATTTCCCCCCGGCGCTCCCAGGTTTCGTTGATTTTGTCTCGCAGCCATTCGATGATTTTCTCTCCCTCCGATTGGTCACCGGGGGCATTTACGCAGATTTGCCTCGGATGAATCACGACCAGTTTCCCATGCAGCATGATGGAAACCGAACGAGGCTCTTTTGTGTACTTAAAGCCCCCGAGCACGGCATTCAGATAGGGAATCACCTCGCTGATGTCCTGATTTAGATGGGCTATCATGTCCAGTTGCTGGGCTTGGGACCCGCACGAGAGGCGAACGAATTCGCTGGTGTAGCTGTTGAGCAACATGGGACGCCTCCTTAAGCGAAAAGACGAAAAGCGATTCACCGCAGAGGACTGGTCATAGACAGGTCATGCAGAGATCGCGGAGAAAAGCTTTGTAAGATAAATTTACGGGAACGCAGAACTATTTAACCTTTTTGACGGAAATTGCTACTTCTATCCCCTGAGAATAAGGTGAAATTCCATATCACTGTTAATTTCGTTAACTTTCGGTTTTCTCTGCGCGCTGTGCTGCGAATCTCTTTTCGTCTTTAACGCTCACACGGCATGGTCGTTTATAAACTCCAAGGTCCGCGTTTCCGACCAATACTCATTTCGACCGTTGAAGGAAACGAAGCCAACGTGCCCGCCTGCAGGCGGGGTTTCCAGGTGGAACAGCGGCGCCGATTGAGCCAGGGAAAAAGGAAAGCAGGAACGAGACAGCAACGGATCGTCAAGGGCGTTCAACAGCAGCGCGGGTATTTTTATGTTCGCCAAATATGGAAGACAACTGCTCTTACGATAGTAATCATAAGCATCCTTAAACCCGTGCGCCGGGGCGGTATAAGCAGAATCGAAATCGATCAAAGTCTTAATTCTTTTAATGTGATTGGGAAGTAAACCGGGGAATAATAGCTTTTTAATACGCAGCTTTCCACGAAGCATTAGCAAAAAACGCATCGTGTAAATGCGATTCGAACGCATTCCCATTTTCTGCACGGCGCCCGCCAAATCACAGGGCACGGAAATCCCGACGGCTGCTGAAACATACGGGGCCACCCCGGCGCCCTGTTCGCCAAGAAATTTCATCAGCATGTTCCCGCCAGCGCTGAACCCTATCATGGCGATTTTGCGGCTATTGGCTCTTTTGAGAACAAACTCGAGGACAGCGTTCAAATCTTCCGTATCGCCGCAGTGATAAGAACGGAGCTTCCTGTTGGGTTCTCCGCTGCACCCGCGAAAGTTCCAAACCACGGCGTTCCAGCCATTGCGAACCAACGCCCTCGCCATGCCCAAAGCGTAGGGGCGACGGGAATTTCCCTCCAACCCGCACGTGAGGATCGCAGTACGGTCAGATCCAACGATGCAGGAGTCGATATCGACAAAGTCGTCGTCTGAAGTTATGAGCCGCTCGCGCCGGTAGTTGAGATCGGGCACTCGACGGAGGTTGGCGAAAATGGTTTGAAAATGCCCATTGGAGAAAAAAGGCGGTGGCGAATAACTCGAAGATTTCAGTACGGGCAATGTAGCGCCATCCTATAAGGTGATAAGGGAGACCTCAATGCGGCATTCCAATCGAGGTCACTTTTATAAACGATATCAGATAGTTTGTGGAAAAGTCCATTAAAATTTGAAGGGCGGTGTTTTGAAACGCCAGATGGTGATTCGGGCAAAAGCTAATCTTGACAGGAACCTTCGAGGCGAACAACACTGAAGTCTATAATAATTATCCGCCGGTTCTTCTTTTCTTCCTTCCTATGAAATTCCGGCCGGTTACGTTGGCAAAGCAAAACGAGAGGACCTTGACAGAATAATTATATCAACTATAATGGTCGTAATGGTCATATAGGTTATACCGGTCCTGTTAACTGGTATGTCATACGAGGCCTCCCGCTGCCGCCCCGTCTCGCGAGGCGTCGAGAATGGGCGGCCGGCCTCCCCGCTACGCGCTCATACATCGATAAGGCAGGCCCGGCAAGACCGCTTTATAAAATGAAGCGAGTCGCGCCGGGCCGGCGAAAAGGTCACGACGATTATACTTTAGGCTCTTTCAAAGTCTATCAGAGGAGGATATGAAAATGATTAAGAAAATCTCGGCCATGAAGGTTCGGCAGAATCTGGGGCAAGTGATGAACGAAGTTGCCCTGCGGGGCGACGACTACGTGGTGGAACGCGCCGGCAAGCCTTTGGCGGCCATCATTTCCATGGAAAAATACCGGAAGCTGCAAAGCCACTTGGACGAATTTCGGGAAGCAGTAGAAAGCTTTCAGCTGCGCGTCGAGGACGTGGACCCCAAAGAGATGGACGGGGCAATACAGGAGGCTGTTTTAGCAGCCAAGAAAGCGACCGCTGAAAGACTTAAGGTCCGGTAAGGCGAATGACAAGAGTTGTCCTCGATGCGAACCAATACGTTAGCGCGCTTTTAAAGCCGCGTTCCAACCCCGCTAAAATTGTTCGGCTGGTCTACGAAGGCGGCCTCACTTTGCTTCTTTCCCCTGCCATTCTGGATGAGCTGCATCGGGTGCTGGTCTACCCCAAGATCAAAAAGCTCCACCGCCGCACCGCTGAAGAAATAGAACGATTTTTCCGGACGTTGGAGAAAGTTGCAGTCATGACGTCCGGGATACTGAGCGTTTCAGTCATCATGGAAGACCCCTCCGACAACATCTACCTTGCGTGCGCCGAGGAAGGCGGCGCCGACTTCATTGTTTCAGGCGACCACCACCTCAGTGACCTGAAGACCTTCCGTGGGATTCCTATTGTGAACCCCGCCACGTTCTTGAAACTGATGGCGGAACAGGATAAATCATAAGGCCGGGCGAACTCAGGTTCGGCTTGCGGCCGATAGTTTTTGCACAGGGGCAAGCGCATGTGGGGATTGGAAGAACTAAAAATCCACAGGGAAATAGTCGACCGCCTGGATTGGGAAATGACGCCCGATAAGGCAGTTGAAACCTATCTCGAATGGGGGACCGGATGGACCCGCAAGGATGATTTCGTCCGGTATCCCGGTCAGGAAGCCCTCTATTTTGTAATCTATGACTGGGAAAAGCCTGCTCGGGTTACCCTGATCCGCAGAACGATGAAAGAAGCCAACGAGATCGCGAAGATTCCCGTGCCGGCCGAGATGGTCCGCAGAGCGGTTGAGGAGGCCGGGCGCAAGCCCGGAGTTGGAGTTTACGCCATTACCGAGGAATTAAAGGAATGGCTGAAGGAAGCGCTTGGTTGCTGAATCCGGCTGACTTTGACCCGATCCGGGGAAGTTCGGGTTATAAGGGTGGGTGATTCCGCCGTCCGGGAAATATACATTGTAATACGAAGTTGCGTTCAAGTGAGCGCCAAAAGAAGCTGAAAAGCTCGGGGAGCTTTGCCCCCCAAGCCCCCATCGCCGCTGCGCGGCTCATATGGCGCTGCGGCGGCGGCCCTGCAGGTGCTGGGCAACCGCCGCCGGCGCCGAGCGCTTGGCCTCGCGCGTCTGCGCGCGCGGCCAAATCTTGCGGAGTGCGGGTGAACCCTCACTACGTTTAGGTTCGCGTTGAACGTACGAGCACATGTCCGATGCTGGACCCTCACTGCGCTCAGGTCCGGGCTTAACATTGCGAACATGGTCAAACGCTTCTAGTCCGGGCACGATCTTTTGTGAGGACGCGTCACTTCCCCGCTCTTTTCGACAACTTCAATCTTGAACGCAATTCTTCATGATGCTCGCGTCGCCCGCGAAGCATGAAAATAGGGCTATTTTCAAGGTAACTCGGTATAACATGGAAGCGATTTGGACACCAGGTGCGTGGAGATCGGGAGGCAGGGCGGACGCTCGACAGATCGCGGGCAAGGCCCGCTTCTACGAAGTTCTGGTCAACCAGGCGGCTAATACGCCCGCCGCGAACCCGAAGAAATGCCCGGTCCAACTCAGTCCGGGCGAAACTGCGAACAAAGAAAACAGAGCCCAGCCATAATAAGAGGCCACCACTATGGAGACGAGCAGGGCCAAGAGTTCTCGCCGGAAAAGGCCTACAGCCATCAGGTAGCCTATCAAACCGAAAATTACGCCGCTTGCCCCTATGTGGACCGTATGGCTCTTTCCAAACAGCCAGACGCCCCCTCCACCGATCAGGGCTATGAATATGACGGCCTCTAAAGTGAGTTTTCTGCTGTACGCCAGTGAAAAAAAGAGCAAGGGCGCCAGGGCCAGGGAATTTGAAATCAAGTGTCCGGCGCCGGTATGCAGGAAAGGCGCAAACAGAAGACCAGGCAAACCTGAGATGCTTCGCGGCCTGACGCCATAATTGCGCAGATCGAAGGGCAGGATCAGGTTAAGAAGATAAACTCCCCAGAGCAAAGCCACGCAAATAAGGGCAATTTCCACATTATCGCCGATCTGCGCCCCCGAGGCCGCAGAGAGTTTCTTCCATGCTTTCATAGGGCCTCAATTCTCGTGAAGCATCTTTAGAACAATTGCACAGTATTGGCGGCTTTCCTCGTCAACCGGGAACAGATCGATTTGCGAAGCCGACGCGGCGCCAATGCCAAGTTCGACGGCCCGAGAAATCTGCTCCTGGTCGAATATCCTGCGGTTCATGATCGCAGCATTGGCGCCAAGCAGCTTGAGCATCGCGACCCCCACAGCGTCAACGGCCACCCGGTCGGTAGAGGCCAGAAACACGTTTCCTTCGGCTCGTTTTCCGCTCATGGGCCCACCGTCCACGAAAGCATCTATCCCGTCCAGGACAACGAGGTCGGGCTGAAACGGCGCATTGATCTCAGCGATCATTTTGCGCTGATGCGGGGAGCCGTGGAGCTCGCTCATATAATCAAATCCATGCCGGGAAGCCGGAACGACCCCTACATGCAATTTTAAAGACATGGTGAATATGCCGCCATACTGGTGAGTTTTCAAACAGCACGTGGAAACCAGGCACTCGGTTTCGAGGATGGGGCGGGCAATCCGGAACCCATTCGACCAGTGGGAATCTTTTGGCTTAAACTCAATCCAGTCCGTTTTTTCGAGGTCATCGAAGTTGACGATCCGGACATCTTTTTTGCGCATGAGGGGAATGATGTTCTTTTCCGTCAGGACCCGGATGGTTGGCGGATAGCTCCGCTCCCCCAAGCTGACGGACTTTGCGCCCATTACCCAAAGCTCATCGACCAAGGCCGCCAGGGTGTCGTTGTGAGTCGATCCCGGACATGGGTCCGATGTGTTGAAGTTGGGCTTGATCAAGACGTTTTTGCCTTTGACCGGATTGACGCCCAAGCCCGCAATCGAGGCCGTCACACCCCGCTGTCTGTCGGCAGTTTTCACGAAGGCGACCCGTTTCATTTCTCACTCCTGTTTTTCATAGAATATAACGGCGGCCGGATAAAGCCAAGAAGAGAACGGCTACGGACGGAAGCATAGGGCGGGATGCGGGAATCATTCCTCTGCTCTTTCGAGCTTTTGAAATTTACAGGATTTTGGGCAGACAATCCTATGGGGATAAGGTTGCAAGGGCGGTGGAGGCCTGAGCGACGATCTTGGGGGGAAGCGGGATATAGCCGAGATCGCCGCTAAAGCGTTGTCCCTGGTCCAGGCACCATTGAAACAGGTCTCTGATGACTTGGGCTTTCTTCGAATCGGCGTAGTCCCTGTAGAGCAGGACCCAGGTGAGGGTGACGATGGGGTAGGATTGAGCGCCCTCCGGGTCCGGCAGAAAGAGCCGCAGGTTGTCGGGCAATTCGGCAGCCGCCATGGCCGTCATTGCGCTCTCGAACGACGGGACGATGTAGTTGCCGGCCTTGTTCTCCAAGGCTGCCGCCTCGAGGCCCAACTTTTGCGCAAAGCCAAGCTCCACGTAGCCGATCGATCCTTCGGAGTGCTTGATGAGTGTGGCGACCCCCTCATTGCCCCTGGCCCTCATGGGGCCTCCCGGCCAGTCAACCACTTTTTGCGCGCCATATCTGCAGCTCCATTCAGGGCTGACTGCGTCAAGGTGTTTAGTGAAGGCGTAAGTGGTTCCGCTGCTGTCGCTGCGCGCCACCGCTGCTATCGTCAGCTTCGGGAGCTGAAGGCCGGGATTGCACTGCCTGATTACGGGGTCGTTCCAGTTCCTGATCTTCCCGAGGAAGATGCCGGCATACGCCTCGCGGCTCAATCTGAGCTTACTCTTGATGCCGGGCAGATTGTAAGCCAGGGCGACGCCGCCGGCGGTCATGGGAATGAGCCGCACCCCGCGCTGAACCTTGGCTATTTCCTCGTCGCTCATGGCGGCGTCGCTCGCCCCGAAGTCGACGAGCTTGGCCTCTTCGACGCCAACGCCAATAAATCGTTCGATTCCCGCGCCGCTGCCCACTGAGTCGTAATGCACCACGACGTTGGGGCGCAGCTTATGGTATTGTTGAAACCACTCTTTATAGAGCAACGATGGGAAGGTCGCCCCCGCCCCCTTTATCAGGAGAGCCCCGGGAGGAGCTTCGGGGGTGGGTTGCCCCTGAGCCGAAAGGGAGGGTCCCGCCAGGGCAAGGACAAGAGCCGTAAGGATCAACAGGGTTTTTCGCGTGCTCATAGGCGGTTCCTTACTCGCCGCGCGATGGGCGGGCAAACAGGCGATCAACTGAATTTGCCGCTGATGTATTCCTGTGTGTGTTTTTCTTTGGGGTCATCGAAGATTTGCCGGGTATCGCCATATTCGACCAGGTAACCGGTGCGCCCCCCCTGAGTGGTGTCAACGTAGAGGAAGCCGGTCTTGTCGGCCACCCGCTGGGCCTGCTGGAGATTGTGGGTGACGATGGCGATGGTGTAACTCTGCTTCAGCTCCAGCATCAACTCCTCGATCCTGCGCGTGGCGATGGGATCGAGGGCCGAACAGGGCTCGTCCATCAGCAGCACCTGAGGTTCGGTGGCGATGGCGCGGGCGATGCACAGGCGCTGTTGTTGCCCGCCGGAAAGAGACAGACCGCTGTTGTGCAGCTTGTCTTTGACTTCGTCCCACAGGGCGGCCTTTCGAAGGGCCTGCTCGACGCGCTCTTCCCTGTTTCCCTTGTAGCCGTTGAGCCTCAGGCCGAAGGCCACGTTGCGGAAAATGCTCATGGCAAAAGGGTTGGGCTGCTGAAACACCATGCCGATATGGCGGCGGACGGCCACAGGATCGATTTTGGGCTCGTATATATCTCCGCCCTGAAAGTGCACGTGTCCTTCAAAGCGGAAGCCTCGCACCAGGTCGTTCATCCGGTTCAGGCAGCGCAGCACCGTGCTCTTGCCGCATCCGGACGGTCCGATGAAGGCCGTGATCTTGCCTCGCTCGATCGGGATCCTGGTGTCTCGTACGGCTTTGAACTTGCCGTAGAACAGTTCCTTGATGTTGCAGTCGATGACGACGCCATTGCCGCTATTGGTTGCGATCGGGAGCTTTTCGGCAGTTTGATCCATGACAAATATCTCCTTGAATTATATTCAAGCCCCTTATTCCGTGGTCTTTCTCGACAGGCTCTGTCCAATCAAGTTCACCGTGAGCACCAGCAAGACCAGCACCAGGGCCGCGGCCCAGGCCAGTTCAACCTGGTTTTCAAAGGGCATGGCCGAAAAGTTGTAGATCAGCACTGCCAGCGAGGCCGTCGGCTGCATGAAGTCAAGGCGCCCGCCGGATGTGAGCCAGTAATTGCTGAAAAGCGCGGTGAACAAAAGCGGCGCGGTCTCGCCTGCCGCCCGGGCCACGGCCAGCATGATTCCGGTGAGGATTCCCGGGAAAAGCGGTGGGCAGCAGCACCATCCAGACCGTCTGGGTCTGGGTGGCGCCCATGCCGATGGCGGCTTCGCGCATTTTCGAAGGCACCATGCGGATCGCTTCTTCGGCGGTCAGCATTATCGTTGGCAGCATCAGGATCGACAGGGCGATTCCCCCGGCCACGGCGGAAAAGCCGCCGGTGACCAGGACCACGGCCCCGTAGGCGAACACGCCGGCGAGGATGGAGGGAAAACCGGTCAGAACTTTGGCGCACATGCGCACAACTTTGGCCAGCCTGGTCTCCGGCCCCACTTCGGCCAGGAACACCGCCCCGAGAACACCGAAGGGCACACTGATCAAGGCGGCGAGACCGACCATGACGAGGGTGCCGACGATGGCGTTGCCAAACCCGCCTCCCTGTTCGAAGGCAGTGGGCGGCAATTCCGTAAAGAGGCTGAGACTCAGCCGCTTGCCGCCTCTTACCAGCAGCATCAGCACCACTGAAAAGAGCGGAACCAGGGCCATGATGGTCATGAGGGAGGTCAGCCCGCTCATGACAAAGTTGAAGGCCGTCCGAGGACGACGCAGAGACTTCTCCAACTGACCGAGGTCGACCCCGGGAGCAGGAGGTCCGGGCGGTGCGCACAGGAGACTCGTGGGTAAGCGTCTCACTCATCGCTCATCGCCTTCCCGGCCCACGGAGGCCCTGCTGCAAAACGAAGGCGCCCACCATATTGACGAGGAGGTAATGCCAAGGAGGATCGAGAGCCGCGAACATGAGAACACCGGGATTTCCCTGGGGCCGGCTTCGGCGAAGTTGTTTGCCAGCAGGGCGGCCAGAGTGTTGGCCGGTGAAAAGAGGGACCAACTGATCACGTTGGAGTTGCCGACGAGCATGGCCAGGGCCATGGTCTCGCCGAGGGCGCGGCCGAAGGCCAGGATGATCGCCCCGAAGATCCCCTTCGACGCCGTCGGAAGGAGGATGGCCAGGATGCTTTCCCAGCGCGTGGCGCCCAGGCCGTAGGCCGCTTCGCGCAGCTTGGGCGGCACCGCCAGCAGGGCATTGAGGCTTATCGCCGAAATGGTCGGCAGAATCATGATGGAGAGCACGATGGCGGCGGGCAGCATGCCGGGGCCGCTCAACGTCGTGCTGAAGAGCGGAATCCAGCCCAACTTTGCCTGCCATGCGTGGCAGAAAGGACGAATCAGGGGGATGATGAAGAAGATCCCCCACAACCCGTAGACCACGCTCGGAATGGCGGCAAGGAGTTCGATGAGGTTCTTGAGCAGGTGCTCGAGCTGATCGGGCAGTTTGCCCCAGACCGGGTGAAACTGGAGCCCGACCGTCTTCAACATGGAGAACACAAACGCGGCAAGGTAGTGTTCGCTGAGGAATACGGCCACCGCCAGACCGAACAGAGCTGCCAATAAACAGGGCCAGCAGTCGAGCTGTACAGCGTGCCCCAGATCTCAGGCAGCACGCCATACTCCCTGGTGTTGGGGTCCCACGTGGTGCCCGTGATGAAGCCCCAGCCGTACTTGCTCATGGCCGGCAAGGCCTGCCTCGAGATGGTGTACACGATGTAGAGCACCAGGAAGACGGTCAGCCAGGCGAACAGGTAGGTAGCCCACCGGAAGACGATGTTGCCGTACTTCTCAATGAACGTGGGCGCGCGCGCGATGGATGTCGCCGCACCAACGTTGCTCTGGCTGACTGCAGGCACGATGATTAGACTTCCCTCAAAGCTATTTGCCCTGAATGTTGTTCAAGGCGTCTTTAACCTTCGCTACGACCGGGGCAGGCAGAGGCACGTAGCCGAGCTGCTCGCTGCTCTTTTGTCCTTCCGTCAGGCCGTATTCGATCACGCCTTTTAACGCTTTCAGTTTGTTTGCATCGTCGTAGCGCTTGTAACAAAGCAGCCAGGTGTAGGTGACGATGGGATAGGAAGCGTCCCCGGCGGGGTCGGGCAACCATGCCATCAGGTCGGCGGGCATTTCCACGGCGGCAAGAGACGCCTGGGCGGAGGGCGTGGAGGCCTTGACGAATTTGCCCGCCTTGTTCTCCAGAGATGGCCATGGCCAGGCCCTGTCCCTTGGCATAGCCGTATTCGATGTAGCCGATCGATCCGGGTGTGGTGCGGATGCTCGCGGTTACGCCTTCGTTGCCCTTGGACCGGGTGCCTACGGGCCAGTTCGGCATCGTGTTCACACCGGGGCTTTTGGCGAATTCCGGGCTGATCGCGGCCAGATGCTGCGAGAAAACGAACGTGGTGCCGCTGCTGTCGGCCCGGACGACGACATTGATCGGGCTGTCGGGCAGCTTCGCGTCCGGATTGGCCTTGGCGATCAAGGGATCATTCCATTTGGTGACCTTCCCGAGAAAGATCCCGACGTAGGCTTCACGCGAGAGCTTCAGTTCCGGGACGCCCTCGAGGTTGTAGGCTCAGCACAATGGCGCCCGCAGTCATCGGCAGCAACTGCACCCCGACGTCGACCTGGGCTATCTCCTCAGGTTTCATGCCCGCATCGCTGGCGCCAAAGTCAACGGTCTTATTGATGAAGTTCTTGACGCCGCTGCCGCTGCCGACTGACTGATAGTCGACCTGAACGTTCGGGTGAAGGCCGTGGTAGTCCTTGAACCATTTGTTGTAGAGCGGGGCCGGGAAGCTTGCTCCCGCTCCGATCAGTTTCACGAAGTCTTCAGCGGCGCCTGCTGTTGAGCAAAACAAGCCGAATCCCAGGACCAACGACACCAGACTGAAACACAACATCTTTCTGATTTTCATAATTACCCCATTTTATAAGACTCAATCGCCAAACCGAAGTGGCCGTCTGTAAGAGAAGCCCATGGCTCTTCGTCCGCCGTATCGGCCCCAAAAATACTGAAGATCTCATTTCTATTAATCATTCACGAGTGACGGTTTGGTACATAGGATGTTACAATTGAGTGACATTCATTGGCGGGATGAGTTCAAAACCGATATCATCTCTTGTCCAACACCTCGCGAACGGTTTTGGCGACTGTGGAGATCACATAGGGTTTCCTTATAAACCCGCGAATCCCAGCCTGGCCGGCCTGCTCTTCAACGATCGGAGAAATGAAGCCATCAGCGAGTATAATTGGAATATCCTCTCGAACTCTGAGGATTTGTTCGGCGAGTTCCCTGCCTGTAAGACCAGGCATAGTCATGTCGGTGATGACGAGGTCAAAAGCGTCCGGTTGGGCGCGGAAAGTCTCCAGGGCTTCCAAGCCGCTGGTTTCAGCAGTGACATTGTAACCAAGGGTTTCCAGCATTTCCTTCCCCAGTTCGGCCAGGGCCATCTGATCGTCGACAAAAAGTATTCTCTCAGCGCCAGTAGGGGCGCCTTCAACTTCTTCAATTGCAAGCGGGGTATTTTCTTCGATCATCGGGAAATAGATGTTAAAGGTGGTTCCCACACCAGGTTCGCTGTAAACTGTTCGAGCTCCGCCGCAATTATTGACTATGCCCTGAACCAGGGCAAGACCCATCCCGGTTCCCTCGCCCGGCCCCTTTGTGGTGAAGTATGGATCGAATATCCGTTCGAGGACCTCCGCATCCATGCCGCACCCCGTATCGCTGATCGAGAGCTTCACATAAGAGCCCGGTTGTATGTCGGGACATTCAGAGATGAGCGCGGCATCCGCCTCAACAACAGAAAGGCTCACGCTCAAAATACCGCCCTTGTCCCGCATGGCATAGGCCGCATTGGCGCAAAGGCTCATCACAACCTGATGGATCTGCAGGGGCTCAGAACAGATGACTCCATCCAAGGGCTTCACTTCGAAGCTCCGGCGAATTTCGATTGTCGATGGCAGGGAGGCGCGAAGGAACTTGAGCGCCTCCTGGACGACAGGGGCAACCTGAACAGGTCTGCACTCCTGTTTAGATTTGCGGCTGGCTGTAAGAAGCTGTTTTACCAAATCCTTTGCACGGGCGCCTGCCTTGAGTATCTGATCCAGGTAGTTGCGAAGAGGCGACTCGTCGGGAACTTTCAAGAGGGAGATTTCGGAAAAGCCAATGATAGCGGTGAGCAGGTTGTTGAAATCATGCGCGATGCCGCCTGCGAGCGTGCCGATGGCTTGCGCCTTCTGCGACTGGCGGAGTTCCCTTTCAAATCTCACCTCATTAGTGACGTCCCGGTAGATACCCACATAATTGATGATGGCCCCGGATTCGTCCCGAACGGCCGAGATCCTGGCCTCGGTTTCGTAAAAAGCGCCATGCTTTTTTTTGCTAATCAGGCGACCTGACCAGACCTTGCCCAGGGTAAGGGCATCCCGCACCTGCTGATAAATCGAGTTGTCAACCTCTTCGCCTTTCAGGACGCAGATATGCCGACCGCAAAGCTCGCTTCCGTCATAGCCGCTCAAACGCTGCAAGGCCGGGTTCACATAATCGATCGTCCAATCCGCGTCAGTTATAAATATAGCTTCCGCCGATTGTTCTATAGCCGTTGACAGGCGAGCACGCGCTTCTTCAGCCCGCTTGCGTTCGCATATTTCCTTATTCAAGGCTTCGTAAGACGCTTTGAGTTCCCTCATTAACTTTATGACGTCACTCAAATCCCTTCCCACACAAACACTACCGATAACTGTATTTGCATCGTCCCTGAGCAAGCTTATCGAGAGTTCAAAAGAAGCAATTGTCCCGTCCTTCTTTCTCAAATCGATCGCATATTTCTTTACGACTCCATCGCGCCGCAGTTCGGTCATCATCCTGTCGAGCGATTTTTTATCAGCATACAAATCAAAGACGGACCTTCCTCTAAGCTCTTCAAAGCTGTACCCAAACAGCTCGGCCGCCATTTTATTCCATTTAATAAAGTTTCCATGAGCATCTACGATGCCAATGCCGTCAGGTGAATTTGCGAGGACATTTTCGAGGTAGTCATTCATCTGTTTCAGTGTTTTTTCCCCGGACTCGGATTTTTGCTCCGACGTCTCGAGTGGTCTATGGAGTCCTTTCATTGTCAGTCCCTAGTTAAGCATGCATGCAGCCATAGAGGTGAGTTGCAAAGGAGAGGCAGGGGCGCACGAAAGGGGGGCGTCGAGGATAATGGCGTCAATGGCGAGGAAAGGTTTTGAAGAAAGCGGGCGCCAAAAATGAGAGTCACCCCATGTTGACCTCGAGTTTCCCATCGTTTTTGTACTGCTGTCGATTTTTTCCGAGTAATTTCAAGCTATCCAAGGCCCTGGACCGGGCAGCCGAAGGCGCCTGGAATACAGGGCCGGATAGGGATGTATGAACGACAGTTTTCTTTTTAAGCCCGGCCAGTTTCAGCGCCGGTGATTCTTTCACAGAAAAACAAGGGTGGCAATGACAAATTGCCGCGAAAATTGTCCGGGTTGAGGCATTTTTAATTCCCGAACTGCGACACAGTTTTTGAACGGCTAGCCGAACTTGCCCGTGATGTAATCTTCTGTTTCCTTTCTGGCGGGCCGCGTGAAAATGAGCTCCGTTCCGGCGAATTCGATCAACTCCCCAAGATACATGTAGGCCGTGAAGTCTGAAATCCGCGCCGCCTGTTGCATGTTGTGGGTCACGATGACGATCGTGTAGTCTTTTTTCAGCTCGGTGACCAGGTTTTCGATGCGCGCCGTGGAAATGGGGTCAAGAGCCGAAGCCGGCTCATCGAGCAGCAGCACCTCGGGTTTTACGGCTATGGCCCGCGCTATGCACAGCCGCTGTTGCTGGCCGCCGGAGAGGCTGTTGCCGCTTCGGTGAAGAATGTCCTTGACTTCGTCCCACAATGCGGCCTTGTGCAGCGCCCATTCCACTCTTTCATCCATCTCGACGCTTTTCAGATTCTCATAGAGTTTTACGCCGAAGGCGATGTTGTCATAGATGGACATGGGAAAAGGCGTAGGCTGCTGGAAAACCATGCCCACTCGGGCTCGCAGCCTGTTTAAATCGCTCACGTTCTGGAGGATGTCCACGCCGTCCAGAAGAATTTCACCCGTCGCCCTTTGATTCGGGTAGAGCTTGTATATCTGGTTAAAGGTGCGAAGCAGAGTGGATTTGCCGCAGCCGGACGGGCCGATGAAAGCCGTCACGCGATACTCCGGAATTTCAATGCTGATATCCTTGAGCGCACGGGTTTCCCCGTAATAAAAATTCAGGTTGCGGACAATGATCTTTGGTTTTGTGAGGTTTGGTTCTCATATCCTCACGTTTGCTATCGAGAACGATTCAGTCGCCGGGCCTTCTCTGCCTGAAAAACGTTCGGGCCACGATGTTCAAACCGAGAACACCGAGGGTAATCAGCAAGGCCCCGGCCCATGCGAGGTTGTGCCAGTCCTTGTAGGGACTCATCGCATACTGGAAGATGGTTACGGGAAGATTCGCCATGGGCCGGTTGATATTGTTGCTCCAAAACTGATTGTTGAGTGCGGTAAACAACAGCGGCGCGGTCTCTCCGCTGATTCGGGCGACCGCAAGCAGAATTCCCGTGATGATTCCGGCGCGCGACGCCCTGAGTGTAATCATGGTGATTATTTTCCACTGGGGCGTGCCGAGCGCGGCGGCCGCTTCGCGAAAGCGGTTGGGCACGAGTTTGAGCATGTTCTCCGTCGTTCGGACAACCACGGGTATCACCAGAAGCCCCAGCGCGAAGGAGCCGGCAAGCCCCGAAAAATGCCCGGCATGGACGACGTAGGCTTCATAGACGAACAGCCCGATCACTATGGAAGGCGCGCTGAGCAGGATGTCGTTTATAAACCGGGTGACAGGCGACAGCCAGCCCGTTTGTCCGTACTCGGCCATGTAAGTCCCGGCAAGAATTCCGATCGGGGTCCCGATCAGCGTGGACAGCATTACCATGAAAAAGCTCCCGGCGATTGCATTGAGCAATCCCCCCCGGCTCCCCGGAGGAGGGGTCATTTGGGTAAAGACGCTAAGGCTCATTCCCGGAATTCCATACTGCAACAGCGTCAGCAGAATCCAACCCAGCCAGAACAGGCCGAAGCAAACGGTGAGCATCGAGCCTATCTGACTCAGAAGATTGATCAGACGCCGTCGGGTATGGAGTGAAATCATTATCCATTCTCCTCCGCTCAAGACAGTTTGCCCTCGAGTCTCGAGAGCCGGATCAGCAGGAGTTTGGCGAGCGCGAGCACGATGAAGGTGATGCCGAAAAGGATCAGCCCCAGTTCGATCAGTGAGGAGGTATAAAGCTCCCCGATCGCCTCGGTGAACTCGTTGGCCAGAGTCGAGGCGATGCTGTTTCCCGGCATGAGAAGCGAGGCGTGCAGTTCATGGGCGTTGCCGATCACGAAGGTTACGGCCATCGTCTCGCCGAGCGCCCGCCCCAGGCCGAGCATGATGCCGCCCACCACGCCGATTTTCGTGTAGGGCAAAACGATGTTCCAGACCACTTCCCAGGTAGTGGCGCCAAGCCCGTAAGCGGACTCTTTCAACAGGGGCGGGACCACCTCGAACACATCCCGCATGACCGAGGCGATGAATGGAATCACCATGATCGACAGGATCAGTCCGGCGGTCAGCATCCCTATGCCCATGGGCGGCCCGTGAAAAAGAGATCCGACCAGAGGCAGGACGCCCAGGTGGGAATTTATCCAGGGTTCTGCGTAGTCACGAAACATGGGCGCGAAGACAAACAGGCCCCACATGCCGTAGATGATGCTCGGAATGCCCGCGAGAAGTTCAATGGCTGTGCCCAGGGGTCTTCTGAGCCATGGGGGACACATTTCCGTAAGAAACAGGGCGATGCCGAAACTTACGGGCACCGCGATCAGGAGCGCAATGGCGGATGTCACGATAGTCCCGAAGATTGGGACCAGCCCGCCAAACTCTTCGGTTACGGGATTCCACGCAGCGCTGACGATGAAACCGAAGCCGAACTTCCTTATGGCGGGCAGACTCCCGATGAACAGCGAAACGATTATGCCCGCCAGAAGAAGAAGAACCAGAAATGCAAAAAACCTGGTGATATTCTTGAAGAGCAGATCCGCCAAGAAATGCACATTGAGGTGCACGTCGGAAATCTGCCTTGGCATGCGCTGCTCCTCTCGTCAAGACCTCGCTTCCATTGGCCATGGCTGAATGCTTCCAATGAAAAGGCAAAGGAGGACCACTGCCCCCTTGCCGGGTAAGATGCCAATTCTATCCCAAAGCAGATAATAAACACGGATACGAGAGAATCACTGCCTTACTTGCTTGCGGTCTTGAGCGCCCGTTCCAGACAGGAGCTCCGCTTGTCGTCTTTATCTGTGCTCCACGAAGCCTCGATCAGTTTCACGACGCTCTGGCGGCATCGGCACATAAACGAGATCCTGCGCCATTTTGCCGCCATTGGCGTAAGCCCAGCTGAAAAATTTCAAAACTTCCCGCGCCTCGGCCGGGATTTTCCTGCTCTTTGTGCATCAGGATGAAGGTGGCGCCGGTGATCGGCCAGCTCTTTTTCCCGGCTCATCGGTCAGTATCATCATAGAAACCGGGGGCCTGTTCCCAATTTGCACCGGCGGCGGCGGCCTGGAAGGTTTCGATATTGGGCTTTACGAACTCGACCCTCTTGGTTCTGCATCAGAGCGTAGGGCATTTTATTCTCCAGAGCGTAAGCATACTCGACGTAGCCGATGGAGTTTTTCACCTGCTGAACATAGCTCGCAACACCTTCATTGCCTTTGCCGCCAACCCCGACAGGCCAGGAGACCGAGGCGTCGTTGCCGACCTTTTCCTTCCATGCGCTGCTCACCTTGGAAAGGTAGTTCGTAAAGATGAAAGTCGTGCCGGACCCGTCAGACCTGTGGACGACGGTAATCTCTTCGTCGGGGAGCTTTAAGCCCGGATTTAGCTTGGCAATGGCCGGATCGTTCCACTTCTTGATGTCTGCCGAGGTAGATCTCCGCCAGGACCTTGCCGTTCAGCTTCAGCTTCCCGGCCTCAATTCCCTGGATATTGATGGCGGGCACCACTCCCCCCATCACCGTCGGAAACTGAACGAAGACCGTCCTTTTCAAGTTCATCGAATTTCAGCGGCATGTCGGATGCGCCGAAATCGACGGTTTTGGCCTTTATCTGCTTGATGCCGCCGCCCGAACCAATGGACTGATAATTCAGGCCCACTCCCGTCTTTGCCTTGTAGGCCTCGGCCCATTTGGCGTAGAGAGGATAAGGAAAAGTCGCCCCCGCTCCGGTAATGTCGGCTGCAAAGGCCGCCGTCGCCACGAAAAGGCAAAGCAGCAAGGCTGTTGAGGCGAAGAAACTGCGCGCAGAACACACTTTCATCTTGGCTCTCCTGTAATGGTTGGCCGGGCCGCAGAACTGCGGACAGGTCTTCTTGGTTTCGGCTGTGAGTCTTCAACGTACCGGGGGAGCAAAATAGACAAGGAATGTTACAGGCGTGTGACAGTTCTGTGGAAATCCGATGACACTACCTTGCATGACAGACTTACATGCAAAGCAAAATCAGAAAGACATTGCGCCGCAAGCAGGCCTTCCTTTCGCACGGTATGCCGCGGATCGCGGAAGGCCGACCGCCGGAGGGGTCCGTCATGCTCATTGGGCGCAGTGGAGGGCTTGAGTCCATTATAGGCTTTGCGGACGATGCAGCAGGTTGAAAGCTCTGAGCAACTGGGCATCCTCGCTTGCATGCAATTGAGCGGGGCTCATACCCTTCTCCCTGTCGGGGTAGAGGGGAACGGCGTCAGCCGGCAAGCTAACTTCCACGTCGGGCGTTATTCCTTTGCGCCAGATTGAATGTCCATCGGGAGTGATCCATTCCGCCACGGCAAGGAGCATGGCTGAGCCGTCTGAAAGGCCGAATTCCTGCAGCAGCGTCCCGGCGCCGAAAGTCTTTTCCCCGACCAATTTAGCCCGATGTGCGTCTTTGAGCGCCCCGGCGACAATTTCCGAACCGCTGGCCGAACCACCGTTGACAAGCACAACCAAAGGAATATCAGGCGCCAGGCCCCCGGGTCGAACCTGAACCGGTTTGAGGTCACCGCGGCCATTCTTTTCAAGAACGACATTGCCGCGTCTGAGAAACTGACTGGCGGCGCCAACAGCTTCATCTAGGACGCCTCCGGGGTTATCGCGCAAATCCAGGATAATCCCCGTTAAACCCTGATTCCCGACCTCCTTTAAGGCTTTGCGGACCTCTTTTGCAACCCCTTTACTGAAGCCGGCGATTCGCAGGTGCGCCACTTTGGAGCCGGACAGGCGCCCCCACCTGACATTTTGAACAGTGAATTCAGCCCTTACGATCGTGATTTGACGGGATTGTCCCGACCTGGGGTTCAAGATGGTTAAAGTGACCGGAGCGCCGGGCTTTCCGGCAATTCTGCTCACGGCCTGCTCCACTGGAAGGCCGGCGATATCCTCTCCGTTCACTCTCAAAATGATGTCACCGGATTGGAGACCCGCGCGTTGAGCCGGAGAACCGTCCAGCGGCGCCACGATCACTATATGGCCGTCCTTGATTTTAATTTGCGCCCCGATGCCGCTGAAATTGCCCTCCAGGAAATGAGACTCGATACTCAGCATCTCAGGGCTCAAAAAAGTGCTGTGTCCGGTATCGCCCAGAGCAGTCACCATTCCGGAAATCGCTCCATAAGTAAGTTTTTGAGATTGTACTGCGCGGTGATCGACATAGTTCTTCGAAATTATGCTCCATGCTTCGGAGATGAGTCCGAAACCAGGTCCAGCCGCCTCCGGCGTATTCTTCGAGGGAACAAAGCCCGCCAATACCAGCCGATCGAACATGACTCCCCCGATCACAGCGCCGGCCATGGCCGCCATAACCGAGATAATCAATCCCACAAGTTTTGCGCCAGTGGCATTTGGCATCATTAATCACCCCATAGTCTCTAATATCAAATCCAATCACTTGCCGCTTCGGCGAGCGCAGCCCGGCATAATCCGCTTCGGTTTACCGGAAAAAGTCCCGGCAGCTCCTGAGGACCTCCCGATCGTCGATCCCTGAGAAACCGAATCCCTTCCAACGGTAAGCGGCGATGCGCGTTTTGTTCGATCCGGGCTGGAGCGCGATGAAAGAATCCCCTCGGTGCTCGGCGCATAGAATCCCATCGGAACCGGGCAGGAAGGCGGCGTCGAGGAGCGGCCAGGCAAGAGCGGTCCCTCTCCATTTGGGGACAAGACCCTGCGGACCCGCTTCATAGACGCATGGACGCAGACCTTCCTCGCCGTCCATCGACGAAAAATGCCGTTCGAGCGTAAACAGGCGTTCGGCCGGCTGCGGACCGCTCACTTTCATTGGTTCAATGGAAACAATTTTTGCAGGACCGGTCTTCCAAAGGACCTTCCCTTCACGAACGGCCTCGAGCAAAAGCCCGGATGGATCGCGCCCTTTCGAGCTGTTTTCAGGTCTAAGGATGAAGCCGCTCACCACCAGGGGGGTTGAAAGCCTGACGGCGCACCCGGAGAGGACATTTTCAGCATCGCCGTCCGCGCCGGCTATGACCGGCATTGTAGAACCTGCGGGAATCAGAGTTTTAATGCCGGCGCACGAGACAGTCCCGTCCCGGATGCGGCAGTCCGCCAGCAGGCCTTCCTTTGCGGACGGATATTTTTGATCGAAAACAAGGTTGCCGAGCGAATAAAAGACAGGTTTGCCGCGAAGACATTCGGGTTTTTGGACCAGATGAGGATGATGGCCCACTATGATATCAGCACCGTTATTAACCAGCCAATCGGCGGCCTGGCGTTGTTTTTTATCAGGCCAGTCGAGGAATTCACTTCCCCAGTGAATATAGACGACCACCAGGTTCGAGAGGCTTTTAGCAAGACGGAGTTTCTGCCGCAGACGGATGCCGGGGAGATCTACGGCCCGTTGGTCTCTGCCCGGAATCATCGAGAGGCTGACGAGGCCGATAGTGAGGCCGCCGGCGCCGATAAAATGAGGAGATTGCTCATAGGTGAGGGCCGAAACGCCATTTTGCGCCAGAAGCCGGCGTGTAGCTTCCATCCCGGTTTGCCCGAGATCCGAGCTGTGGTTGTTCGCCAGGCCGATCGCCTTGAATCCGGCCTGGCGAAGCAAAGGGATAAACTCATCGCGAATGGGAAAGCAGGGCCTTTGCTCTTCGGGCGCCGGGCAACCATCAGGCGGGCCTACGGCCCCTTCGAGGTTTCCGATCGTCCAGCAGGCGCCCGACAGAGTGGATTGCAGCGCCCGGCTCAGAGACCGTGGATCAAGAATCAGTTGGCGTTCGACTCCGCGCGACAGAAGTATGTCTCCTGCAAATAACAACCGCACCTCGATTTGCGGATTTTCATCTTCGCGAAGAGCCCCGTGAGTAAAAGCGACGGACAAAAGCGAGGCGGCCAGGGCGATCAGAAGGACCCCCGCCAGGCGCCCAACGCGGATGACAAACCCAACGCGGGGCGCCTTCCGCGCTACGCGGAGTGAGTAGCTAAGGGGGGCTGTCTGCGGCGCTATGTCTTTCTGATTTAGTGTTGTATATAAGTCTGTCATACGAGGAGAATCAGTAAGGATTTCGTGGAGGACATGCAGGCGAACTCCCGGAGACGAAAGCGGAAATCCATTCGGGATGTTGCCGGGACGCAAGCGACTCCAGCCACTCCCGATCGTTCATGAGCCGCTCCGAGCTAAATTCATAGTACGAATAGACTGCGCCTTTAACGATCTGTTTTCGTCCGAAATAGGGCACAATGTGGTCCCATTCCATCGGCCTGCCAACCGCCGCCATCAGGAACGGGAGGTTTAACGGTCCGCCGCCCGCCACATCTGCAATTTTGGGCATAGGATCGGGATTTGATAAAGCGAGTTGCTCACTGGCCAGGCTCTTGAAGATGAGAAAATGATGTTCGGCTATCCGGCCGATGAGCAGGATCTCCTCATATTCCCGGTTGGAAAGCGGTTTCCCTTTGATCTCCTTTTCGGCGACAGTCTTAAAGAGCCCGGCTTTGGCCGCCGTTTCAGACAGCCTTCGAATAACGCCTTCCCTGAGAGCTTCCCCCTGCTCATCGTCAGCGCCCCGGATTGTATCTTTTGGAGAAGGCGCCCACGATTTCACCCGTTGCTCCATTGAGCGGAAAAGCGCCCCAATCGCATCGAACGTTCTCGGGTCCGGCTCGACATAACCTCTGGGCGGCGTCAAGAGGATAGGCTCAAAACCCGCTTCCCCGCACTCGGCGGAGGTCCTTTCATTAACCAGAACCGTTGCGTGGCGCAAAGTCGCCCACGACGCGAGGCCCGTCTGCAATCTTTTGGCGCGCCACAGTTCCTGGTCCGGGCTTGCGCCCGGGGGCGCCACATCATCGGCCCATTGAAGGGCGAGGGCGGCGATCCAGCGGTTATATAAGTTCGCCTCATCCCCGGCGCCCTTTCCGGCCTTAGCCAGTCGCACCCGGAGATTTTCGAGGGTTTTGCGCAAGGGAGGATACTTTTCAATTTCCGAGGAAAGGAGCGCGGTGGCCAAGCCGCTGCCAAGCGCCGAGGCGATATCCAAACCCGAGGGCAGCAGTCTCGGCCCCGAAGGGCCCTTTACCTGTTCGGCCACGGGCCAGTCCTCATGGAATACCGTCGAGAGAAGCACCTCATTGTCGACTCCCCATGAAAGTGGAAAGAGCCGCACCTGCTGCAGCGGGTGTCTTGCGAAGGGGGGCGGCTCAAACGTGTCTTCACAGAACACGGGAGATCGTGGAGGGGCGATGAAAAAATTGTAGGCCGCCACCCAGGAGTGCGCCATAGCTTTCAGTTCAGGGGGCATATTTTCCGGGTCGTCCAGCGGCAGCGCCTCTCCAGCCAACGAGGTCAGGTATTTGAAGGCCTTGAAGTAGGTTTTCATAGCTTCACTTGAATTGTAATGCCCCCTGGGCTTTAACTCGCCATAGTCCACTGGTTTTCCCAAAACGGGTGAAAATTCCCTGCCTCCGGCTTTTTGAATCAGTTGCAGTTCAGCGGCCACATTCTCATTTTCGCCGGGCGCTTTCCCCATATTCGCCAGGGTCGAGAAGACCAGGGTCCAGGGGGAGTCGGGCTTCGCCCGCCGGAAATAGCTTTCGGCCTCCCGGACGAATTCCCAGAAAGCAGGGATGGCCAGGCGTCTTTCCTCTATGATGAATACGCCTTCGTAAGCGGCCGCAAAAAGTTCCCAGAAAAGGTCCGTAGTAACGAGATAGGGCCTCGTGGGAGTCGATCTATCGTATGCTCCGCAATTGTAGGCTTCCGATTCGTAAACGGAGTAGAGCTGGTCATCGGGAAGGTCCCTCAGGAGTCCTCCACTCTTGCTATACAGTTGCTGATCTTCGCGTTGTTCGGCAAACATCCAGGCGTTGGCGACGTCGGCAAGTGGAATCGAAAGCGGCAGGTAGACAAGAACCGGGCCTTTGCTGGTATTGATCAAACCAACGATCCCTCTGCCGTCCGGGACCGATGAGGGGGTGGAAAGGAAGTTGTATTGTGAAGCAAGCAGCTCCCTTTTTTTACCGCGCATGCTGACTAATGTTACGCCTCCGAACCCGGGGCTCCAATGGATGAGCGCGAGGCCGTTTGGGGTTGGCGTCAATGTTCCCCCTGAAACCTGAGGGTAGGACAGTTTTACGCTTTTTCCCCAATGGTCGATTTCATAGAGGGCATACTGGAAGCCGCGGTTTTCATCCTCCCACAGCAGGACATGTCCCGCCGGGTGAAACGCCAGCGGCAGGGCCGAAGGGGCTTCGATGCGGCTCGGCTGCTCGGGCGCGTCCTTAAAGGTTGTAAACCCCTTTGCAGGGCCAACCGCCTGATATTCGCGCTTTCCGTCTTCAGTGACAGATTTTATCGAGTAAGTTCCATCAGGATTTTTGAGGCCGAAAAAAATCCGGTAGGCGTTTGTGATTCGAGGTTTATCGCCGCTGTAATCGGCTTCTATCTCAAACGGCCTGGGCGCGGGGACCAACCGCCGAATTTCGCGGGCGCTCCTGTAAACAGGCTTCGACGCCCATCCGCCAGTCCCCCTGTCTACCCGCAAAATTACGTATTCGCTGCCCTGTTTTCCGGCGAGAAAAAAGCCCTTCGCCGCCGGGCGCCATGCCAGCGCGCGCGGTGTGAACCCTTTGGGCACAGGCCACTCTTCCATGATTTCCGAGGGGCGCCCCGGGTCCCAGAAGACAACTTTGGCGCCCCCGGTTTGATTCTCCATCAATATTGCGGTCTGCGGGCCGTCTTTGGCCACGTCAAAATCGAGGACCTTTTCCGTATGCTTTAGCTGGAGATACCTCTCCTGCGCCGGCGAGGGGGCGACCCTGATCTCCCCGATATCGAAGACGCCGGCATAGGCTACGCCGGAGGCGGCCAAAATGATAAAGAGGAAAGAACACAAGAGGGTTCTGGACATGAGCGGCTCCTAGGTTAGTTTCCATCCGGAAAGGGTCCTTTTCCGCCCTGGCGGCGTCAATCTTCGGGGTGCGCCCTCACAGAGGATCGGGCGCTGAGCTTGAAGCGTTTTGCGTTAGCTCAAATTCTTAGCGCGAGCCCGAACGAAGAGAGGGCTCCCTGTGCGGCGTACGAACACTCACTGCGCTCATGTTCGCGCTTGACACTCCAGACCGCGCTTAGACGCTTACAGTTCGCGCCCGATCTTTTGTGAGGGCGCACTGTACGCCTCCGCGTAACCCCTTGATTTCCTTGCCAAGACGAAAAATGCCTCCTCCCCGGCTCGGAAACTGCCAGTCTCTTATCCGAGGTTTCCGGATGGAGACTAGGTTAGAAAGTGGAACGGCGACGGATCGTCGATCAGATGAAGTTTTCCCCGATGACTCAAGACTATCGAGCCAACTCGATAAACCTGTTAGCCGTCTGTGGGGCCTTTCCTTCACCCTCATGCTTAAAAAACACGAAGACATCACGCCAGTCTTGTTCCCGCACGAGCTTCACCCATTTCTCCAGCTCTGCGTCGCCATAGTCGGGACGTCGCAGCCGCAGATAGCCCCAGTGCGCCGTGGCCGCGAAAGGGACCTCGAGATCTCCCTCCGCCTCGGCGATGCAAAGCGCCGCCTGATTATCGCTCAGCAGTCCGAAGACCTCCCCATCAAACCACGACTGATGGCGGAATTCAAACGCAAGTCTACGCTTCGGCGGCAAAAGCGCAAGAAAGTCGCGAAGCCGCGGCGCATCCTTTTTCAAATTCGGCGGCAGTTGGAACAGCAGCGGCCCCAAGCTCTCATTCAGGACCCCTGCGACTTCGATCAGATGTGATACCGAATCGGCTGCGTCCTTGAGCCGCTGCACGTGCGTGATGAGCCTCGGCGCTTTGAGCGCGAACTTGAAGCCTGCGGGAACTGCCCCGGCCCAGGCTTCAAGGACCGACGCCTTCGGCATGCGATAGAAGGTGTTGTTGATCTCGACCGTTCCAAAACGCTCGCTGTAATAGCTGAGCATCCGGTTTGCCGGCAAATCCGTGGGGTAAAACGCGCCTTTCCATTCCTTGTAAGAATAGCCGCTGGTTCCAACGTAGAGGCTCATGGGCCCTCAATGCCTATCGTCCGATGATAAGAAGTCAGCGTGCGACTTCAACCAGCCAGAACCTTTCGTAGAATTCCTCGATTACCTCTTCAAGCGGCTTGGAGGCGTCCAGGACGAGAAACCTCTCCGGTTCTTTTTCGGCGAGCGCCAGGTAGCCGTTGCGGACCTTCTGGTGGAATGATGCGATCCTCCTGTTCGATCCGGTCGCGGTCTGCTCCATCCCGCGACCCAAGCCTGGACATGGCCGTATCTATATCGCAGTCGAGCAGAATGGTCTTGTCCGGCCACAGGTCTTTTGTCGTCCATTCCTGGATTATCCTCAGGCGATCGAGGTCGAAACCGCGCCCGAATCCCTGGTAGGCGAAGGTGGCGTCAACGAACCGGTCGGTCAGGACCCACGAGCCTTTCTTCATGGCGGAGACGATGACCTGATCCGTCAGTTGCGCCCTGCTGGCGCTGTAGAGAAGCACTTCGGCGCGGCTGCTCATTTCGGACGAAGCCGGATCGAGCAGGATTTCGCGGATTTTTTCGCCGATTGTGCGTTCCGCCCGGCTCGCGAGTCCTGACGAAGGGGATTCCCGCCCTTGTGAGCCAGTTCGCCAACTGGTCCATGAGGGTGCTTTTCCCGCACCCGTCAATCCCCTCGAAACTGATGAACTTTGCCGGGAATGAAAGCCGGTGGTGTTTGGGCTTATCCTGCCTGGATCTGGTCACGCAAATCCTCTCATCGAATGGTCGCGTTTACACCTGGATGGAAAGATTGTCGGCTTCGGTCTTTGTGTCCTCGTTGTAATTTTGCCGTTGCCGCTCGAAGTTGATCCTGTTTTTGGCAACGTAGATTCTTTTGAGCTCGGGAAAGCCGAGGTTAAAAACAGCGCAGGTGCAGGCAAGCGCGTTCCAGAGGTCGAGAATGGCGCTTCTTGCCCTCTCCGGTTTAAACCCGCCGCCTTTCGCCCACCACTTCCACTTGAGGCTGTTTTGAAGTTCGTCGATGCCAAGAAACGCCGAGATGGCGCAGGTCTCAAACGAGGCCCCGTTTTCCGGGGCGCTGAAAGACGGAATATCTTCAGGCCCGACACCCACAATTTGGGAAAGGCTCACCAGGAAATGGAGCATATCGACAATTTCGACCTTGCCGTTCCGAGTTCCGAGACCGTGGTCCCGCACCTCCCGGATCAGTTCGGCAAGTTCGGCCGAAAGCGCCTTGCGGTAGTTTTCGATCCAGACGAGTTTTTGTTCCGGATCGTTCATGGTCGTCTCGAAATCCTTGCCTGCATTTGCCAGGGTCTGGATATTGAGTTCCCATTGCAGCGAGAATATTTCCCGCATCCCTTCCAGTTCCACGTCATCCCCTCAGCGTTTCAGCGTCCTTCGGCTGGAGACAAGCTCAAAACGCCCTCATCAAAGCATCAGCACTCGAGCCCCAGCCCTTCAAAATACTTTCTGACCTCTTTTGCGAGAAAGCGAATCCGCGGGTGCGCCTGACTGGAATCTCTGAGCAGAATGAAATGCTTCCAGCCGCTCCATCGGCCGCTGACGAAAATCTCGCTCTTCAGCAGGTTGGGCAGAATGTCCCTCGCGATCTCCGGCCTCAGGCCCCTGGCAAGGTCTTCCCTGTACCAGTGGAAAAGGAGCTCCGCGCGCTTTCGCCATTCACCCGCCAGAAGGTCGTCAGGCGCCAAGCTCGCCTGTGGCCTCATCGTATGAATTGAATAGCTCTTCGGGCAGAATGAGAACCATGCCTTTGTTCTCGTAGTTCACGTAGCGCGTGCTTTCCTGGGTAAAGGAAAACACCCGGTGCCGCACCACCTCGTGCGTTATGCCTCGGTCGCATACGAACCTGAAGACGAAAACCGGAAGATCGAAATACGGGTCGGTTTTGAGCAACTCCAGTTGCTCTTCTTCTCCCACGAGCGATGCCCGCGAGGGTATTGTCCTCCGCCTGCCCGTTCTGCGGGGAAGAGGGCAGGGAAAAACCGGTTCAGGCTTCGGAGCAAGAAAACCATGTATGCGTTCCATCCTCTTCAGGCGATCCAGCGTTTCGATCCAGGCCCGGAAATTTCCTGCCATGATAAACCCCGATCCCGAATCGACGCGGGAAAATGCGGTGAAAGCCAAGCCTGTCGGGCAGCGCATCAAAGACTGTCGGCAAAGGTGATCGGATCCGGTCCGCCCGGAATCTGCGCGGCCGGGTCTTTTTCCACTTTCAGCACAATGTTGCTGTGTTCGAGCACGGAAAGATGGCCGTGCGATTTGAGCATCAGCACAAATTTTTTGGCGGAATCCTCCGTTATCTTTTCTTCGGACTTGTAGGCCGTTCTTCCGCATAGCTCGACAAGCCGCAATGCGCGATTTTCGTCAGCAGGCGCCAACCCGAACGCGGAAACCGAGCTTTTGACGAACTGGACAGACATTGCTCTCTCCTCTCCCCGAAAACCTTCCTGGCAGCTCCCGAGACCGGGCGCTAAAGATTCGACCTGTCATCTTGCACATTGGCAAGCCCCACAAAAGCTCCGCCTGCGCCAGACGCGAATGCAAAAGTCGTTGAATTCAGAGCGGAAATGCCGGATTATTCAGGCGGAAAACGGCACACCCCGCCGAGCCTAGAGTTAGCTTTTATCTCGAATCGAGGTCTGTTTACCAGCATTTTCTTCTTCCGCAAGAAACCCTTTTTCACCGCGGAGGCCTGTCATGGAGTGGTCATTGAGAGGTCGCAGAGCATTGAAGCATTTGTTTCCGGCCTTGAGGTTTTGCAGGATCGCCATTCCCTGCGTCCTTTGCCTGACGGCGCTATGCCCCGTTTCCACTGTGAACGGTTTTTCGGAAGCGAATGCTTTAAAGGTGATCGTCCTTACGGACGCCGCCGGTCTGGGGGACAAAGGCTTCAACGACGTCTGCTGGCAAGGAGTGCTGAGGGCTAAAAAGGATTTCGGGCATCGACGCACAGTTCCTCCAGTCCAGGGAACAGGCCGACTACGCCTCCAATATAACTCTGGCCGCCGGCAGGGCAGATATTGTCGTCACTCTCGGATACCTGTTTGCGGACTCGCTCAAGGAGGTTTGCCGCTCATTTTCCGAAAACCCGGTTCATACATATCGAAGGCGATATCCCGGCTGAGAACGTGGCAAGCTTCGATTTCAGGTCCGAGGAAGGCGGATTTCTCGCCGGGCTCGACAGCCGGGCTTTTCACGCAGGAAGATGATGGTTGGAGTTGTGGCGGGAATGGATATACCTCCCGTTGAGGCCTACGTCAGCGGGTTTCGGGCCGGGGTGAAAACGGCGCAAAAAGCGCGGGGGCAAAAGATCGAGGCAATTGTCGCCACGGCGGGGTCCTTTAACGATCCGGTCAAGGGGAAATCTCTGCAACGGCCATGATCGACAGGGGAGCCGATGTGATCTTTCGGGCCGCAGGAAATACGGGAATCGGGGTTACCGAGGCGGTGAAAGCGACCGGCGGACGTTTACATGGTCGCCGAAGACCTCGACCAGGACGCGGAAATTCCCGGCCGGGTGCTTGCCAGCGCCCTCAAGAGGATGGACGTCGCGGTCTACGGCGCGATCCGGGACGCGGTTGAAGGCCGTCTCCAGGGCGGGCATCGCTGGCTGGGCGCCTCAGACGGCGCGATAGACATAACCGAGATGAAGTATACGAGGCAGCTTTTCGACCCGGCCGATCTCCAACGCATAGAAAAGGCGAAGAAAGCTTCTCAAAAGCGGCCAACTGAGCGTTCCGAAACGATATGCCGAGGTGGATTCGTTTGCCGCCCCGGAGCTGTGATATCATGCCCCTCGCACCGCGCCCCGTCTCGCGGAGCGTCGAGAACGAGCGGGGTGCCTGCGGCGCTACGCGGAGCGAGCAGCTAATACAAAGTTACTTTCAAGTGGGCGCCAAAAGAAGCTGAGAAGCTCGGGGAGGGTTCCCCCCCGAACCCTCATTCGTTCGGGTTCGCGCTTACACATCGGACCGACGCTCGACGCTGAATCCTCACTTCGTTCGAATTCGAGCTGTCTGGACAAACCCGCGTCCGATGCTGGACCCTCACTGCGCTCAGGTCCGGGCTTAACATTGCGAACATGGTTAAACGCTTCAAGTCCGGGCACGATCTTTTGTGAGCGCCCAATTCGAGCCCGATCTTTTGTGAGGGCGCACCCCATCGCCGCACAGGAATCCTGAGAGCGGCCGCCAGGCTTTCGTCGGCGAAGTTCATCCCGTAGATTTTATCGCTGATGGCGTGCCGGCCGGCTGCCGCGTCAACAGAAAGATCGGGTCCCGGCCCCGGCGGCGGAGGGGGGATTCCCTGATTGGTAAAACAGATTGCGTCCAGATAATACGTGGGTTGAGCGCCGCCGCCGGCATCCTGCCATACGACCCCTCCGATCTGCCCCGGATCGCCCAGATCGCTCAGCAGGATTTTCACCTGCGTCCAGACGCCGGCCGTAACTGTTATGGCGACAGCATAATTGGAAAGGAGGTTGTAGCTGGCGTCCGCCAGCACCACGCGGACCTTCTGAGCGCCCCTGGCGCCCCCGTGGACCCAAAACTGCAACGTGTCGTACGGAGCGGGGGCGAATGCCTGGTTGGCCGCCAGGTAGAGTCCGCCCCAGGCCGAGGTGTAGGTAACGGCCAGGGAATTCGTTCCGCTGCGCACGGGAGAGGCGACAGTAGCGACCGTTGCGCCCCAGGACCAATTGACCCACCCGGAATTGAGAACATTCTCCCATACGATCAGGTCCGGTGTGGAAGTCGAAGCGGCACAGGGCAAAATGGCGGAGGCAAGCGCCGCCAGCATGCCGATCGCTTTAACGATTCCGTATAGCGTTCTTGGCATTCGGAATTCCTCCCTGGACCATTCCGAGAGCGAAGCGGGAAGCGGGGAGCTTGCCTCTTGCCGCTACGCGCTTCTTGGCCGGCGTCAGCATCAGACATCGTCCGTTATGGCGACTGTTGCAGAAGATGGCGAACCTGCCGTGTAGGACTGGTTGTCGATTATGTTGACTATTACGGTCAGGGTTCCTTCCCTGCGCTTATCATCGACAGGCTTAACGGACACGTCGCTGACCGCCGCGCCCGCCGGAATCACCACGGCGCCGGACAGCCGCTTGTAATCGACCCCGTTTTTAGCCGTACCTCCGATTTTATAAAATACCTTCAGCGCGACGGTTAAATCCCCCGTCCTGGTGAACCTGAATGTCCCATTGACCGGTCCCTGCTCGGAAGCAGACGGGTTTGGCGCGCTTACCGAGATTACCGGCCTGGATTTCACCGCCGCCGAATCCGGGCTTATCATAAGCGAAGACATGTCGACGGATTCAAAATCGGACCCCTTGACGCCGTCCAGTTGGTGGAGATCGTCATTGTCCCAGCGCGGGTCCGGGACGCCGGAAATGTACCAGGCCGAGCCGTTGTCGGCCAGCATCATGCCGTATCGTTTCAACGCCGTCAGTATGACCTGGTTCTGCGGCGAAAACCCGGAAATATCAAACCCTGCTTTTAGCCGGAACCGCTGGCCCATTGGAGGGTACTGCGCGCCGGTAAGGCTGGAGGCATAATGGCGGGCCGGCCAGACGTAAGCCTTGCGGGTCTGCGGGGCGGTAAAGCGCAGCGCGTGTCGAATCTCCCCCGATGCAACTTCGTCGTAGCGCGCCAGGCCGGGAAAAATAGGAAGGCCGGCGGCATCGGCCGAAGTCCATCCGGCCGGCCGGAGCGCGTCGGCTTTCAGATCGAAAATCGCGCCGCTTCCCGCCTGCCATGCGCCGTCGGTTTGGGGATAGGCGCTGTAAAGCTCGTAGAGGATACAGTCATCGATATCTATAACCAGGACATGCCTGTCGCCGCTGCTTTGCGGGCCGCCCTCTATGGGCGCATCGGCAGGGATGGGGTAGGGGCCTGGATCGCTTTCATCGAAATAGTCGAAGCTTACCTCAACCTTGGGCTGCGTTCCGGGCACGGTTATATAGGGAATGCCGATAGGAGAACCGGAACCGGGCGGCCAGTCGCCTGAGCCAAAATCGGGGTGAACCGTCCCTTTGGACCCGATCGCAGTAATGTAGGCCGCCGAATGCCGGTCCAGCGGCAGTGTGTCAACCGGCGCATTCCAGACGTTATCGGCGGGAAAGACCCCGCAGGTTTGCCCGGGGGATTCTGCGGCAGGGATCAGCGGCCATAGAGCCAGGCAAAAGAAAACCCATACAGATCCTGCCCTTTTCATTCACCCCTCCCCGGCTTTCAAGAAAAAGGATCTCTGTCGCGGCATGAGCAGACAAATGGTTTACGGACCCGATGCTGTGCAATATGTGCGCCATAAAGGCCAATAAAAAAATCCCCCCTTCCCCCTTTAGAAAAGGGGGGGAAGACGGGCTTATTTGAGCGCTTATGGGCGGAAACCCGAGGGGATTGCGGCAGAAAGCTACGGGAGCAAAACTATGCATAGGATGAGCATGCGGGCTATTACGAGAAGGGAATCGGAGTAACGGGCTGGTTATCCGCTCCGGGAAGCTCGAGTCCAGTTTCCATCCGGAAAGGGTCCTTTTCCGCCCTGGCAGCGTCAATCTTCCGGGTGCGCCCTCACAGAGGATCGGGCGCTGAGCTTGAAGCGTTTTGCGTTAGCTCAAATTCTTAGCGCGAGCCCGAACGAAGAGAGGGCTCCCTGTGCGGCGTACGAACACTCACTGCGCTCATGTTCGCGCTCGACACTCCAGACCGCGCTTAGATGGTCATAATTCGCGTCCGATCTTTTGTGAGGGCGCATGTACGCCTCCGCGTAACCCCTTGATTTCCTTGCCAAGACGAAAAATGCCTCCTTTTCGGCTTGGAAACTGCCAGTCTCTTATCCGATGTTTCCGGATGGAGACGAGTCCAGTGGAGATGGGTCCTCGCAGCGAGGTCTTTCCGTATCCCCATGCCGCGCGAACATGCGGGCCGGGAGGCCCCCAATCCATACAGCAGTGCAGGAAAAAACCTACAGAGCCCATGGGCGGCCGACGTGGACACGGCGACATAGTTTTCAAGTCATCTGATATGAAGGCGCAAATTCTCTGCGGAAATGCGTTCGTCAATGATATGCTGTTAATGTGGGGATGCGGGAGAAGCGACACCAAAACTACGGCGGGAGGGGGCAAGATGGGTTATATCGAAAACAACCTGATGAATGGCGAAAACATACTTTACCGGGCCAGGTTGCACTGGGTGGTGTTCATATGGCCCGTAATCTGGACTGTCGCCGCAATCGTGGTTTCCAACCATGGCGGTCACACCGCCGTTATGCTCGGCCGTTTATTCTTCCTTATCGCTATATTGAAGGCGATTTCCTCATTCATTAACTATTAATACTAAGTTAAGTTTGTATTGACATTTCATTTTCATGGGTCCACAGTAGACTCATGAAAAAACAACAACTAAAATCTTTGGACCGAAGGCTGAGCCTGTTCCTCCGGGAGCTTCTTGAACCTATGGGCCGGAGTGAGCGGCGGCATTGGGCGCGCGTATACTTGCAAGGGCTGCTGCTGGATGGAGACCGAAAATCTATCGGACCGATTGCGGAGCGAATCCCTGGCGCCGATGTCCAAGCTTTGCGTCAGTTTGTTGGACAAAGTCCCTGGGCGGTCCATGATATCCAGCGCCGCTTGGCTAGGAAAATCGTTGATCTTTTCTCCAATGCCGAAGTCTGGATTGTTGACGAAACTTCTTTCCCTAAAGCGGGCAAACACTCCGTGGGTGTAGCTCGGCAGTATTGCGGGACTTTGGGTAAGGTCGCCAATTGCCAAGTTGCTGTAACCCTTCACTGGAGCAGCGATCAATTCAGCTGCCCTATCGGTTGGAAATTGTATATTCCGAAAAGATGGTTTGAAGACCCTGATAGGGCGGCCAAATCCAAAATTCCGCCCGAAACTACATTCAGGACAAAATCTGAACTGGCCATGGAACTTATAGACCAAGCGGCCGATTGGGAGTTGCCTGCGCGGCCCGTGGTTGCAGATTCCCATTATGGTGATGATTTTCATTTTAGGCAGCAATTGCGCGGTCACAGCCTTTCTTATGCCGTGCAGGTAGAGCCCGCCACAGTTGTGTGGCGGCAAGATCCCAATGCTATCGCGCCGCCGCCTCAAAGGATTGGACGGCCCAGAAAATATCCTCCTTTGGCAACGCTGCCTAAACCCAAAGATCTGACTTCCGTGGCAGTGGAGTTGCCTGAGGATTTTTGGCATCAGATAGAATGGAGAGATGGCGCCAAGGGGCCTCGAAAATCGCGGTTTGCGCTGGTGCGGGTATGGGCTGCGCATGGGTGGGACAAGCCTGGGCATGGAGAAAGAGTTCCCGAACTGCTCTTGATAGAATGGCCCGAGGGAAAGAAGACCCCGACCAAATACTGGCTGGCTTGGTTCGGGACCAAAAGTATGGATATTCTCGATGTCGTACGAATTGCGAAAGCGCGATGGCGTATCGAACTCGACTACCGGGAAATGAAAGAGGAGCTTGGGCTTGATCATTATGAAGGTCGGCATTGGCTTGGGTGGCATCATCATGTAACTCTTGTGACCATTGCTTATGCGTTTTTGCAGGCTGAGCAAGCCCGCTTTAAAAAAAACTTCTGGTGTGACCTTGCCCCAAATGAGGAGGTCACTACAAAGGGCACTGATTAGGCTTGCCGGGTTCTGTCCCTGGTGTTGTACGCGGTTCCCGGCATTATTTGATTCGTCCTGAGTACTTAACTTAGTATTACTATTCGACTTCCGAATTTGCCGTGACAAACCAGCGAGTCATTGCGAAAGTAGGTTTCATACGCAGGAACTCGCTTGAAGTTTTGCTAGGTAAGATCGAAGCAATTCAAGTGAATCAAGATATTTCAGGCAGGCTTCTCGGTTATGGATCGATTACTGTAAGCGGAACCGGCGGCACAAGGGACCCATTCCACAACATATCCAACCCTCTTGAACTCAGGCGGCAGATACAGGAGCAAGTCGCGATCCTTCAGAAACCATGAGGGCGAAAAGCTATAGTGGTTCAACTGAACTAAACAGAAGATTGTATCCGGATTGGCAATCAAACTGCCGGTTGAGCGACGAGCAACCGCAGAAGACGATCACATTTCCTCGATCCAACGGGCCAAACCATTCTTGATGCGGAGTAGCCTCTTTTGATCAACCTCCCCTATTGAGCCGAGCAAAATATCGCCGCTCACAACAGCCAATCGCGTGACACGGACCAGGCTGGTCATTTTTAGTCCAGATAGAAGAAAATCGGTATCGGCGTCACTGATGATTTCATCCAGTCCCGACAATTCTTGATGCAGTCGGGAGGAAATCATGCAAAGCAGCCAATCGTCAAAGTCGTTGGGCACTTTTGCCAAGAGCAGAGCAGGCCGGGTCTTCCCCTCTTCCAAGCTTGCATGAGGAAACCTGAAAAGTACGATCTGCCCCGGCCGCCTCATTGAAATCGCTCCTTTAAATCCCCGTCTGTATACAATTCCGGCTCATCTTCCATGTCTCGAAAGGCAGATTGCAGTGAAAACCCCATCCATAGTCGGTTTTCTTCTTTCCCGGACTCCCCTGAAGTCTTAGCAAGAAGGAACTCCACAAAATCCAGAACTTCGGCCTGCAATGGTTCTGGAAGCCGTTGAACACGCTCAACAATTTCTTCGGCAAGAATCATTCCCGTACCTCCTGCAGGAAAATGTGCATCAACCGCTAAGAATATATCATCCTTCACTCAACCTCGCACATGATTTAAGTGGACGGCGGTGGGGCATGGACCCAATGCTATGATGCTATTGCTATCCTGCAGAAACCGCAAGATATCGTATCTTCGGTCACCGGCAATTACCGGAGACACCAACGTAACTATGCAAAAGACCACTCACATCAAAAAGGGATTCTTTACAACCAGGCCGTCAAACCGGAACGCGTTCTGAAGCTCTTCAGAAAGGACCAGCGAGCAGTTAGCGGATTTTGCAGCCTGCACGATGAGGGCATCCCAGAAAGAAATATTATATTTACGATGGAGATGGACGGCGGCCACGACCATGTCGAAATCGGCGACAACGACATCCATATTGGACATGAATTGCATGAACCGGAGAGCATCTTCGACAGGGATGGGTTTTTCGATCTTTAGGGTAGCCACCTGGTAAAACTCTTGCAAAACCTGGACGCTTATCACCCCTGATTCATTTTCGACATGCTCTTTCACAAGCTCCCGGGCTATTTCCCTCTTGCGGCGGCTCGATGCGCCCGTGCGAATAACGACGGCCTCATACTTTCACAAGCTCCCGGGCTATTTCCCTCTTGCGGCCCAACTCAAGTGTGGAATCAATTGAGTAAATAAAAATGTTAGTATCGAAAAAGACCTTATCTTTGGTGGATGTCTTCTCGACTCCAGGTCTTTTTGCCGACTTTTGCCTTGCTATGCGCATAGAACTCATCGAGTCCTCTTAAAGTAGCTTCCCTTGCCAGATCAGTGGAAACAAATTGCTCCAGCCCTGCCTTGACAATGGCATTTACAGAGGTCTTCCGCTTCGAAGCAAGCCGGCGGGCCTTCTTCAGAAGGTCATCATCGATTTTCAAAGTAAGGTTAGCCATCCCGGACTCCATGCAGTGCTGAAATGCCATAGATAAAATAGCACGAAAGTTGTGCTAAGCCAATCCATAGAAGCGCACGACAATTGTTGAGGGGCACGAGCTTGCCTCAACTATCATGGGAATGCGCCGTTTTAGCCTCCTCACCAATGGATTTTCAAAGAAGGCTGAGAATTTAGCCTGCGCGGTTTCACTGCATTTCATGTACTATAATTTCGTTCGGATTCATCAGAGCTTGCGGGCTCCCCCTGCGATGCAGGCGGGAATTACGGATCGGCTTTGGACTTTGGAGGATATTGCAAGGTTGGCTGGCTAAGAGGTCTTGATCCCAAGCACGGCGATAATGAAATCCCCCTCAATTTTTATGATTTGGGCATAAAAAACCAAATCGTTGAGCGCCGCAAACCGGCTAATCGGACCCACCACCTTGGGAACCGTCAATGTGTTTTTAGCAAAGGTCAGACCACCACGAACAACGTCTGGAAGTGTGATTACAATTTTGTCGTCAAGACTTCTAACGGACATCGTTCCCCAACGTATAAATGGCGTTAACTCTGGAGAGGATGAGCCGATTATTGTGTTCCCCTTAGTGATTCCAAAAACTTTATACCCGGAGTGATATTCGGACATTAGCTCTTGTCTCTTTTTGGCCTCCAATGCCATTACCCGGCGTTCAAGCTCTTGGTTTTTTAACTTTACAGCTTCCATTTCATCAGTAAGTTTTTTGAGCGGCTCGCTTTCAGCAGGATTTATTGTCGGAGCGGTACTACTGCCTGCTGATCCTGCTTGTGCCGATGGCCGCTGTTTTTCTGTTTGTGGCTGCGGGGTGGCTTGTGGTTTATCTTTGTTCCCCGTATAAATTAGAAAGCCACCGACCAAGGCAAATAAAAAGCTTACAACAAGAAAGATTATCCCGCCCGCTATCATTTTTTGCCCTCGGATTTTAAATCTATCGCATAGCCATATCGTAGCAGCGAGGAATACGAAAAACCCTGCAAATGTGACAATCGTGAGTTGGATGAGGTCAGTTATTCCAAGATGGCTAATCCACCCACACACGAAGCTGGAGAAGGCACCAAGGATGGATATTAGCACAATCCCCCCTTTGGCACCGACAACCCAGTTAAGTACCCAACTAAGATTGCGGTATCTCCCAATCCACTTTTCGATTTTTTCCAGCTTTTGTTTGATCTTTCCCATAACGAAAAACAAAACCATGTTTTTCTTACACGGTCAAGCTTTACCCTTTTTACGGTGTCCATTTTCGGATTTTTCCTCGGAATTGAAAATGACCCACTACCCGATTCTGCAATCCGATTGACAGTTTAGTTCGCTTGCTGTTAAAATTTTAAGTTCACTGCACGGGCCAGACATGAAGAACAGGCTGAACGAGGCTCGAATTGCGGCTCGCGTGGAGCTATTATATGCACTTCGACGTCAAAGCGGGCGAATGAAGGCCTTCGGCGCTATGCGGGGCGCATCTCCAGTGGAGGCTCGCTCGAGTTTTACGAAGCAATCGTTTAGTTGTTAACCGGTCTGTCATACGAGGGTTTTTATGAAACTGACAGGTGCGCAGATATTTTTCGAGTGTTTGAAAAAAGAGGGCGTGGAGGTCATATTCGGGTTTCCGGGCGGCGCCGTTCTGGACATCTACCACGAGATGGCCAGACACAACATAAGGCACATTCTGGTTCGCCACGAGCAGGGCGCCACACACATGGCCGACGGATACGCAAGGGCATCCGGCCGGGTGGGGGTCTGTCTGGTGACTTCCGGCCCCGGGGCGACAAACACCGTAACGGGTATAGCCACCGCCAATATGGATTCTGTCCCGATGGTTGTATTCACGGGTCAGGTGCCGACGCCGCTCATCGGGGATGACGCTTTTCAGGAGGTCGATATTATCGGCATCACCCGGCCCTGCACCAAGCACAGTTACCTGGTGCGGGACGTTAACGATCTGGCCACGGTAATAAAGGAAGCTTTTTACCTGGCGCGTACGGGCCGCCCCGGACCCGTGGTTGTGGATCTGCCCAAAGACGTAGTTCAGGCGTATGCCGATTTCAAATATCCCAAGAAAGTGGACCTGCCGGGTTACCGGCCGACAGTGGAGGCGCATGCCGGGCAGGTCAAGAAGGCTTACCAGCTTATCAGGAAGGCCAAGTCGCCGGTCATTTTCGCCGGCGGGGGAATTATTATCTCGGAGTCCTCGGAGGAACTCGCCAGGCTGGCTAAGCTCATCCAGGCGCCGGTGACCTGCTCCCTGATGGGACTTGGCTGCTTTCCGGCAACCACCGTTGACAGCGAAGGCCGTCAGGCGGGCCTAACCCGCTCTGGCTGGGAATGCTCGGGATGCACGGCACCTACCAGGCCAACATGGCTATATCTCATGCGGACGTTATCTTTGCAGTCGGCGTGCGTTTTGACGATCGAGTAACCGGAAAGATCAGCACATTTGCCCCCAAAGCCAGGATCGTTCACGTCGACGTTGACCCGACCAGTATCAGCAAGAACGTGGAGGTCGATGTTCCCATCGTGGGCGACTGCAAGAATGCGCTCCAGCAGATGATACAACTTGCCGAAAACGAGCCGATCGAGGGCCTTGCCGAGGCGCGCGCTCCATGGTTTGACCAGATACGCCAGTGGGAGAAAGAGCACCCGCTTACCTACTGTGCGGAAGGCGATGTAATAAAGCCGCAGTACGTTATCGAAAAAATCTATGAGATTTCAGGCGGCGACGCCATAATCACTACCGAGGTGGGCCAGCACCAGATGTGGACCGCCCAGTTCTTCAAGTTCGACCGCCCGCGCACACTGTTGACCTCGGGCGGCCTCGGCACGATGGGCTACGGTTTTCCGGCGGCCATAGGCGCCCAGGTAGCCTTTCCGGACAGGCTGGTGATAGATATCGCGGGTGACGGCAGCATCCAGATGAACATCCAGGAACTGTGCACGGCGGTCTGTAACAATATTCCGGTGAAAGTGGCCATTATCAACAACACGTATCTCGGTCTGCCGCGCCAATGGCAGGAGCTTTTCTATGAAAAGAACTATACGGGGTCCTGCCTGGAAGGGTCTCCCGATTTCGTCAAGCTGGCCGAAGCCTACGGGGCTGTCGGACTGAGGGCTGTGCGGCCCGAGGAGGTCGAACCGGTCCTGCGGAAAGCTTTTTCGATAAAAAGCCCGGTTTTTATGGATTTCCAGGTGGTTTCGGAAGAAAACGTCTATCCGATTGTCCCGCCCGGAAAGAGCATTACCGAGATGCTTCTTGCGTAGCTCTGAATTCTCCTCTGATGCGGCAGATTTAGAGAGGAGATTCTTTCGATGATAGTCACCAGCGATAAACGGTATACGATAGGCATTCTGGTCCAGAATGTTCCGGGTGTCCTGGCGAGAATAGTGGGACTTTTCAGCGGCCGAGGGTACAACATCGAAACGGTTACGGCGGCGGAAACCAACGAGAAGGGACTGACGCGGATTACGCTCGTTACCACGGGCGACGAGCGGGTGCTCTCTCAGATAGTCAAGCAGTTGAACAAGCTCGTTAACATAATCAAGGTGTACGATTTTGCGGAGACCGAGTTCGTGGACCGCGAAATGGCCCTTATCAAGGTCCGGGCCGAGCAGCCGACGCGGGCCGAGGTGCTTCGAATTGTCGATATCTTCCGGGCCAAGGTGGTGGACGTAAGCCCTCATTTTTACACGCTCGAGGTTACCGGAAACGAGGGGAAGATTACGGCCATAATGGAACTTTTGGACCAGATCGGAATAGTGGAGATTGCCCGTACCGGCAAAGCGGCTCTGGCGCGCAGCAAGAAACACTGAAACCGATCCAAATACGAGGAGGTAATTGATGCGAATTTTTTATGACACGGATGCCAGTCTGGATTTTTTGCGCGGCAAGAAAATTGGCATCATCGGCTATGGGAGCCAGGGACATGCACAGGCTCAAAACCTGCGCGATTCAGGTCTTCAGGTGACAGTGGCCGACCGGCCGGGCTCGCCCAATTACGAAAAGGCGGTCGAAGACGGATTCACTCCGGTTTCGGCTCGCGAAGCCGCCGAGAAGTCCGATGTCATCCAAATTCTTACCCCGGATCACGCTCAGGCCGCTCTTTATCGAAAGGACATCGCCCCGTCGATGAAAGCCGGCAAGACGCTTCTTTTCTCTCACGGTTTCAATATTCACTACGGCCAGATCATTCCGCCCAAAGAGGTGGACGTCGTGATGATCGCCCCCAAAGGGCCCGGGACACCTGGTCAGGAGCGAATACGTGCGCGGAGCGGGCGTGCCGGCTCTTGTCGCCATTCATCAGGACGCATCGGGTCAGGCCCTTCAGACAGCCCTGGCGTATGCCTCGGGGATCGGCGCAACACGGGCCGGCGTTATGGAAACCACCTTCAAGGAAGAAACCGAAACGGACCTTTTCGGCGAGCAGGCCGTGCTTTGCGGCGGGGTATCGGAACTGATAAAGGCAGGGTTCGACACGCTTGTCGAGGCAGGCTACCAGCCGGAAATCGCTTTTTTCGAGTGCATGCACGAACTGAAGCTGATCGTCGATCTCATTTACCGGGGCGGACTTGCCTATATGAGGTACTCGATTAGCGACACGGCCGAATATGGCGATCTGTCGCGCGGCAAACGGATCATTAATGAGCAAACCCGAGCCGAGATGAAAAAGATGCTCGAAGAGATCCAGTCCGGGGAGTTCGCACGCGAGTGGATTCTGGAAAACCAGGCCGGGCGGCCCATGTTCCAGGCCGTCAGAAACCGGGAAAAGACGCTGCTCGTCGAGCAGATCGGCGCAAAGCTGCGCGCCATGATGCCTTTTCTCGACGCGGTAAAGATGATTTGACATCCCGAACAGAACCCGTTTTTGACAAAGGAGCATTCTGTTGTCAGCCAGGGATTTCAGGAAAAAACAGGCGCATATCCCCATCGCCAGGGAGGGAATTCCTTACATCCTCGCCGCAATGTTTGCCACCCTGATTACGGCGGTGCTTGGCTGGGCGATTGTTACTCTCCTGCTGCTGGCTGTCACCCTGCTGATCGGTCATTTTTTCCGGGACCCGGAACGGATTTCGACTGCGGGCGAAAGTGATATCGTATCTCCGGCGGACGGCCGCGTAATCGCTGTAAAGAGTGTCCGGTCGGCACGGTTTACGGACAAGCCGGCCATGAAGATCAGCATCTTCATGTCGGTTTTCGACGTGCACGTTAACCGGATACCCATCTCGGGCACGATCGAGGGCATTCACTACAGGAAAGGCCGGTTCATGGCCGCCAACCTTGTCCAGGCGAGCGAGGAAAACGAGCAGAACTGGCTCTGGATAAGGTCCGATTCCGGCGCGGACATCGTTATTACCCAGGTGGCCGGCCTGATCGCCCGCCGGATTGTTTGCTGGCCCGAAATCGGAGACCGGGTGGTTCAGGCGGAGCGATTCGGAATGATCCGGTTCGGGTCCCGAATGGACGTTTATGTGCCGGAAAACAGCGAAATCCTGGTGTCCCAGGGCAAGCATGTCTATGCGGGAGAAACCGTTTTATGCAGATTGAACCCGTAAAGAAGCGGCGCTCGCGCCGGAAAAGGTGGCGCAGGGAAGGCGAAGTGCGCCGCGGGACATATATCTGGCCCAATCTCTTTACCACGGCAAATCTTTTCAGCGGTTTTTTCGGGATCGTCAATTCCATCAACGGCAATTTCGAGCTGGCGGCCATCGCCGTCCTTGCTTCCTGCGTTTTCGACATCCTGGACGGCAAGATCGCCAGGCTGACCGGAGGGACGAGCCGTTTCGGGGTGGAATACGATTCGCTGGCCGACCTGGTGGCATTCGGGGTGGGGCCGGGTTTGTTGATCTACCTGATGGCCCTCAAACCTTACGGGCGGCTCGGCTGGCTGGCCGCCTTCGTATTCATGGCCTGCGGCGCCCTGCGGCTTGCGCGCTTCAATGTACAGGTCGAAACGACCAGCAAGAAGTATTTCGTGGGTCTGCCGATTCCGGGCGGAGCGAGCATGATAGCCACGACGGTCCTTTTTATGAGCCATTGGAACATTGCCGTCCACGGTTCGTTCATAGGCGCCTGTCCTGCTCGTGATGACCTTCGTGCTGGGGTTTTTCATGATCAGCACGATGCCCTTCAACAGTTTCAAGGAAGTCGAATTCATAAAGGCCAGGCCCTCCTTCGTCGTGTTCGGAGTAATAGTTTTGGTCAGTGTAGTCGCGGTGACTCCCGCGTTTATGCTCTTTTTCCTCCTGGCGCTCTACACTGCTTCGGGTCCCGTAAGATGGGCCGCCTGGAAGATCCAGGGGAAAAAAGGGTTTCAGGAAGGCCTGACCGCCCAGCAGGCAGCAACGCCCGCACCGGAGAGCATCTCGGCGGAAGAGCAGCAGCCTTCGCAACTCGACAAGCCGGGCGAAAATATCCAGAATTGAAGGTGGAATTCAATGCCCAAGACTATCAGTGAAAAGATTTTGGCCGATCACGCCGGAAAGCCCGAGGTTTTCCCGGAAGAACTCGTGGAAGTAAGGATCGATTTCGCGCTTGGAAACGATATAACGGCCCCGCTCGCCATTGAAGCCTTCAGGCGCGCGGGGGCCAAAAAGGTATTCGACCGCGAGCGCATCAGCCTGGTTCCCGACCACTTCGTCCCGAACAAGGATATCGCTTCGGCCATCCAGGCCCGGATGCTGCGCGAATTTGCAAAAGAGTTCGACCTGCCCTACTATTTCGAAGTCGGGCGCATGGGGGTCGAACACGCACTTTTGCCCGAGCAGGGACTCGTTCTGCCCGGAGATGTCGTAATCGGGGCCGACAGCCACACCTGCACCTACGGCGCGCTTGGCGCCTTCGCAACCGGGGTGGGAAGCACCGATCTGGCGGCGGCCATGATAACCGGCCGAATCTGGTTCAAGGTGCCGCCAGTCCATGAAGTTTATCTTCAGTGGAAAACTCCGGCCCTGGGTTGGAGGAAAAGACCTGATCCTCTACACTATCGGACAGATCGGCGTGGACGGCGCCAGGTACCGGGCAATGGAGTTCACGGGCGAGGTTGATCGATTCTCTTCCCATGTCCGATCGGTTTTCGATGTGCAATATGGCTATCGAAGCCGGCGCCAAGGTCGGAATCATAACGCCCGACTCAATCACCGAAGAGTATGTAAGCGCCCGCGCAAAACGGCCCTACAAATTCTACCGCAGCGACCCGGATGCGGCTTACGAGGCCGTATACGAATGGGACCTCTCGAACCTCGAGCCGATCGTGGCCCTGCCTCATTCGCCTCAGAACGTGAAGCAGGTCACCGAAATACCGCAAACTCCCATCGACCAGGTGGTGATAGGCTCGTGCACCAACGGCCGCCTGGAGGATTTGCGGCTGGCCGCGCAGGTAATGAAGGGCAGAAAGGTTGCGCGGGGGGTCCGCTGCATCGTGATCCCCGCAACCCAGCAGATATACCTGGAAGCGATGGAAGAGGGGCTGCTCGAAATCTTCATAGAGGCCGAAGCGGCCGTAAGCACTCCGACCTGCGGTCCCTGCCTCGGCGGGCACATGGGAATTCTGGCGCCGGGCGAATCGGCTGTGGCGACCACTAACCGCAACTTCGTCGGGCCGAATGGGGCACGTGGAAAGCAAGGTCTATCTGAGCAATCCGGCAGTTGCCGCCGCTTCCGCCATTCTCGGGCGTATCGCGCATCCTGAAGAGGTGTTGAGCTGATGAAAATCAAGGGAAAAACATGGAAGTTCGGAAATGACGTCGATACCGACGCCATCATACCGGCGCGCTACCTGAACACGACCGATCGCAAAAGAGCTTGCCGCCCACTGCATGGAAGACGCAGACCCGGAGTTCGCCTCCAGGGTCAAGCCGGGAGATATTATCGCGGCCGGAAAAAATTTCGGCTGCGGCTCATCGAGGGAACACGCCCCGATAGCCATAAAGGCCGCCGGGGTCAGTTGCGTTGTCGCGCACAGCTTTGCTCGGATCTTCTATCGCAATGCCTTCAATATGGGTCTGCCGATCCTGGAGTGCCCCGAAGGCGCCGAGCGCATCCAAACGGGGGATGAACTGGAAATCGACCTCGATTCCGGCGTTATCGAGAATCATACCAGGAAGGAAACATACCGGGCGCAGGCCATCCCGCCTTTCATGCAGAAGCTGATCAAGGCCGGGGGCCTTATCGAATACGTGCGGGAGCAGATGCCCGGGCTGGAATAAGAGACGATCGGTATTGAATATTCTTAAAACGCCGAGAACTGAAACGAGAGCAGGCGTCAAATGGCCAAAACATTACCGCATAGCGGTTATTCCAGGAGATGGGACGGGCCCCGAGGTGATACGGGAAGCCCTCAAGGCGCTGGACGCCGCATCGCAAAAAGCAGGGTTTTCAACCGAAAAGGTCCACTTCGATCTTGGGGGCGAACGCTACCTGCGGACCGGGGAGATTTTGCCCGAAGGGACGATCGAGGACCTGGGCAAGTTTGACGCCATCCTTCTTGGAGCTATAGGGCACCCGGATGTAAAGCCGGGAATACTTGAAAAGGGCCTCTTGCTGCGAACTGCGCTTCAAACTCGACCAGTACATCAATCTCAGGCCCGTCATACTTTACCCGGGAGTGGAAACGCCGCTCAAGGACAAGGGGCCCGATGACATAAATTTCGTTGTCGTCCGGGAAAATACCGAGGGCCTTTACGCGGGAGCGGGCGGGTTTCTGCGCAAGGGCACCCCCTACGAGGTGGCCGTTCAGGAATCGATCAACACCCGGTTTGGCGCAGAGCGCTGCATCCGGTTCGCCTTCGACTTCTGCCGCAAACGCAATTACCGCAAGAAACTCACCCTGTGCGGCAAGACCAACGTGCTCACCTATGCCTTCGACCTCTGGCAGCGCGCATTCAACGAGGTGGCCAAAGAATATCCGGACGTGCAGACCGACTACGCCCATGTTGACGCCATCTGCATGTGGATGGTCAAAAACCCCGAATGGTTCGACGTCATCGTAACCGACAATATGTTCGGGGATATCATAACCGATCTCGGCGCGATGATTCAGGGCGGAATGGGAATCGCCGCCGGGGGCAACATAAACCCGAAGGGGGTTTCCATGTTCGAGCCGATAGGCGGATCGGCCCCGAAATACACCGGCCTCAACATCATCAATCCGATTGCGGCCATCGCGGCGGCCCAGATGATGCTGGAGCACCTTGGCGAGACCGGCGCCGCCGGGCTTATCGAGAACGCCATAAAAAAGGTGGTGTCAAGCGATCTCAAAGAGCCTTTCAGCGGGCCACATGGGTTATTCGACAACAGAGGTGGGCGACCTGGTGGTCAAGTATATATCGCGTTAGATGCAGTGAGTTGAGGATTTGTGCTGGATTTAAATCTTTTAGATAAACGAGGCGCCGGGAAATGGAACAGAATGGATTGAAAGTGGCGGTCGTTGGGGCGACCGGAGCAGTTGGCAACCTGATGGTCAAGGTCCTGGAGGAAAGGGCTTTTCCGGTAAGCGAGCTTAAACTTCTGGCCTCGGCGCGTTCCGTGGGGAAAACGCTCGGTTTTCACGGCAGGCAAATCGCTGTTGAAGAGCTTGTGGAAGATTCATTCGAGGGCATCCAGTTGGCCCTTTTTTCCGCTGGAGGCAGCATCAGCAAGAAATTTGCGCCGATAGCGGCCAGCGCCGGCGCAGTCGTCATCGACAACTCGAACGCCTGGCGCATGGACCCGAAGGTCCCTCTGGTGGTGCCCGAAGTGAACCCCGAGGCCGCGTTGTCGCATTCGGGCATCATCGCCAACCCGAACTGTTCCACGATCCAGATGGTTGTGGCGCTTAAGCCCATATACGATGCGGTGGGGATCAGGCGAATCGTGGTAACCACTTTTCAGGCGGTTTCCGGTACGGGGAAAAGGGCGATCGAGGAACTGCGCGCCCAGGTTTCGGATATCATGGCACGGGCGTGAGGCGGTTCGGCAGATATATCCTCATCAGATCGCCTTCAACTGCTTTCCGCATATCGGCCCTTTTCTGGAAAACGGTTTCAGCGAAGAAGAGATGAAGATGGTCGAACGAGACCCGGAAAATGTTCGACGACGCCAAAATCAGGGTTTGCGCGACCACCGTTCGGATTCCGGTTATCTACGGCCATTCCGAGTCGATAAACATAGAAACGGAAAAGCCTATTTCCGCCGAAGAAGCGCGCAGGCTGCTCGAGGCCGCCCCGGGAGTCAAGGTGATAGACGATCCCTCCAACGCAGGCTATCCGGTCCCCTTGAACGCTGCGGGCACAGACGATACCCTTGTCGGCAGAATTCGCACGGACCCTTCGGTTGAAAACGGTCTGGCCATGTGGGTGGTTGCGGACAATATCCGCAAAGGCGCCGCCACCAACGCCGTTCAAATTGCGGAGATCCTGCTGAGCCGCGGCAGGCTGTAGCTGAATATGCGAATCATTGCCGGCGCTTTTCAGGGGACGGCGGCTGCATGCCCCGAAGGAGCTACAGGATTCGCCCGACTATCGACAGGGTTCGGGAAGCGGTCTTTAGCATGATTGCCGCGGAAGTCCCGGAGGCCAGGGTGCTCGATCTGTTTGCCGGGACCGGCGCCATGGGTCTGGAAGCACTGAGCCGAGGGGCGCAGTTTTTGTTTCTTTGTGGACAATAGCGCCGAAGCTGTGCGTCTCATACGGCGAAAATGTCGAGTTGTGCGCGGCGCAGGACAGGTCGCGCATAATTCAGGGGCCGGTCGCCTCGGCAATCCGTCGCCTGGGATCGGAAAACGAGCTGTTCGACCTCATCTTTATGGACCCTCCATACGGGAAAGGATACATCGAGAAAACCCTCGAAATTGTTGGCGCAGGTCGCCCGCAACGATGCGCTGGTCATCGCCGAGCACTCACGTAAAAGATAAGCCGCCGATGGTTCCGGCAATATGGCAAGAAGACCGCGAGCGACAGATACGGCGACACTTTGATCTCGGTCTACTCGAGGTCTATGATCCCCCAGTAACCCGACAGGAGGAAAGATGCACAGCATTGCGGTATACCCGGGCTCATTCGACCCTATTACCAACGGACACATCGACCTGCTGGAGCGCGCCCTCAAGATCTTCGATAAGGTCATCATCGCTGTCGCCGCAAATCCCGGGAAGGAGCCCCTGTTTTCTCCCGAGGAGCGCCTCGAGATGATAAAGGATTCCCTGGCGGACCATCCCTTGAAAGACCGGGTGAAGGTGGACCTTTTCCATGGACTGCTCGTCGACTATGTGCAATCGATTCCTGCCAGAACCATAGTAAGAGGCCTTCGGGCAGTCAGCGACTTCGAATACGAATTTCAGATGGCGCTTATGAACCGCAAACTGAACGCGGATATCGAAACCGCCTTCATAATGACGGGAATGCGCTGGATTTATATTAGCTCCAGGATCATCAAGGAAGTGGTGCGGTCCGGCGGAAACGTATCAGGGCCTGGTGCCTGACAACGTCGCAGAGATGCTGATGAAAAGACTGGCCGGCTCGAGCAGAAACAGCCTGATCTAGCCAGTTTCCGAGCCGGAAAGGGTCCTTTTCCGCCCCCGGATCAGGTCCGGGGCGGGCTCTGGCGGGCGGTGGGACCGCCAGCCAGATTCGCCACTCAAACCTTCGGCGGCGGCGCAGGCAGGATCTCGACGCTCCGCCCCTTCGACAGGCTCAGGGCAAGTTCTTTCCTTGCCAAGACGAAAAATGCCTACTTTCCGAATTGGAAACTGCAGTGTCTTATCCGGAGTTTCCAGATTAACACTAACTACTTGCGTGCGATTTTCGAACCGGAATGAATTAGCGCAAAAATAAGGGCGCCGGCTGCCGAGCGGCTCGTTTTATCGCCCCAAGACCCTGTCCCAGCGCAGCCTGGAGATCTTTAAGATCATAGGGTTTTTTCAATACGTCGCAAAAGCCGTAATCGGTGTAATCCTTCATTATCGGATCGCTGGCGGTCCCGCTCGATACGATCGCCCGACTTGCGAATTGAGGTAAAGGAGCTTGCGGATGGCTTCTCTTCCGTCCATTCCGACCTTTACCGTCAGGTCGAGAATGACCGCATCATATTCCCGGCCCTCTTCGAGCGCTTCGGAGTAAAGCTGGATTACGCCTTCGCCATCCAGAGCGGAATCCACCTCATAGCCCAGGTGCTCGAGCATTGTTTGAATCAGGTCTCGCAGCATCTCTTCGTCCTCCATCACCAGTATCCGTTTCCTGGGCGCACGGAGATGGGGCCGGCTTGCCGGAAGCGCCACACCCTCTTTCGACGCTGCGGGAATCAGTACGGAAACGATTGTTCCTTTACCGGGGATCGACTCTACTTTGATGTGGCCGTTGTGCTTCTTTATGACGGAATGGGCGATTGTGAGTCCGAACCCCATTCCTTTCCGGCTGCCGCGATATTTCGTGGAAAAATAGGGATCGAATATGTTCGGCATGTTTTCTTCCGGGATGCCGATCCCTTCGTCCGAGATGACCACCTTTACGTAACGTCCCACATCAGGGTCTATCCCTTCGACGCCGATTTCGCCGATTTCGACATTTTCGGCGCATATCGAGATTACTCCGCCCCTGGACATGGCTTCCCCGGCGTTTTCCAGCAGGCTGGTGAAGACCTGACGCATCTGGTTCTCATCCACCTCCACTTCCCACAGGTCCTCAGGCGCTTTGATCTCGGTGCTTGTGATCGAGCCGCTCAGCACCAGGGCGGCAACACTGGACACCAGTTCGCGCATCGAGACGCAGCGTTTGACCGAACCTCCGCCCGAGGAAAATGTTATGAACTTCTGGGTGAGGTCTTTGGCGCGCAGACAGGCCTTTTCAGCTTCAATAAGATGCCTCCTGCGCCGGGTGGCCTTCCTCGATCTTCAGTTGCGCCAGGTTGATATTGCCCATGATTACAAACAGCATGTTGTTGAAATCATGAGCGATCCCGCCCGCCAGAACCCCAATCGCCTCGAGCTTCTTGGCGTTGAGCAGTTCATCTTCGAACTTTTTTCTATCCTCGTCTTTCATATCCTGCCCGGAATGGACCAGCATCATATCGGCGCCCCCCTCGTATGATGGACCAGTTGACGACACTAAGCGATTACACAATCTTGCGCCAGCGGTTTGGCGTTAGAAATCGCCCTTTATCCGCTCGATCACAGACTCGATCAAATCGCGCATCTCATCCAGCCGCTCACTGGTTTCGGCTTCAAAGCGCAAGACGAGGACGGGTTGAGTATTGGATGCCCGGACCAGGCCCCAGCCATCAGGGAAAGTGACGCGGGCGCCGTCGATATCGATTACGTTCAGGTTTTTTTCTTTGAACACGCGCTTCGCTCTGTCGACGACTTCGAACTTAATCTCGTCCGGGCACTCGATCCGTATTTCGGGCGTCGCATGCATGGCAGGGACCCCATGGAGAAGTTCGGGTATCCTTTGGCCAGTTCTGGAGAGCACCTCGAGGAGTCTGCACGACGCGTATATCGCATCGTCAAACCCGAAATACCGGTCCTTAAAGAAGATATGGCCGCTCATCTCTCCAGCGAGTTGTGCGTCAACTTCTCTCATTTTCGCCTTTATCAGTGAATGGCCGGCTTTCCACATGACCGCGACGCCCCCGTGCCGCTCGATGTCCTCATAAAGCGTCTTCGAGCACTTAACCTCGGAGATGATGACCGACCCGGGCTTCCTGGATAGAATCTCCCTGGCGAAAATGATAAGGAGTTTGTCGCCAAAGACGACTTCGCCCCGGTGATCTACGACCCCGAGCCTGTCGCCGTCCCCGTCGTAGGCGACGCCGACGTCGAGCCGCTCCCGGAGAACCAGGTTCCGCAGATCCTCCAGATTTTCCATGACCGTAGGATCCGGTTCGTGATTCGGAAAGGCGCCGTCCATCTCGCAGTAGATCGGGTAGATTTCGCAGCCCAGCTTTTTTAAAACAGCCGTGGCGACCGGGCCGCCCGTTGCATTGCCGCCGTCGATCCCGACCCTCAGACTGCCTTCGAGCCGGATATTTTCAGTAACAAAATCAACGTATGGGGGGATAATGTCGAAGTGATCGAGCCTTCCCTCCGCTGAGGTAAAGTCTCCGGAGAAAGCGATGTGAGCCAGCTTCTGAATCTCAGCGCCGGCTATGGTGTCGAACCCGTTGCATACTTTAAAACCGTTATACTCCGGAGGATTATGGCTGGCGGTGATCATAATTCCGCCTTCACGATCCAGGCGCCTTATGGCGAAGTATAAGAGCGGGGTCGGGCAGACCCCGATGTCGACAACGTCCATGCCGGATTGGAGCAGCCCCCCGACGAGAAGGTCGCGATAACGGTCCGAGGTGAGACGGCAGTCTCTTCCCACTACGATCCGTCTTTTGCCCTGCCGGGCCATGTATGTTCCGAACGCTCTGCCGAGCGTCGATACATCCAAATCCGTAATCTCGGACCCGGCAATCCCTCGTATGTCGTATTCTCTAAAAATCTTTTGAATCATGACTTCTTACTCGATGTTTCAATCGACGTCCCCGCCGGGGGGCGAGGTGCGATTCATGCAGCCGATGAAGTCTTTAGCCGCGACGGATTCGGGAGAGAAGACAAAAAAACGAAGGTCCGGATAACTCATCCGAAAAACCCTCGTTCGAAGAAACAGAGATGAGATTTACCCGCGCCACTACAATGATGCGAGCCGCCTTCACCTGATTTGAGACGCTTTGCTCCGCAACTCGAATGTTCCTACGGGGCGCCTCATCCCTAAGACAGCGGCGAACTTAGCACACAACTGAAACGGGGTCAATCGCAAATGCGGAAAACGGAGGGTGCGCAAGATTGAAGGGTTAGAACACCCTTACTTGCGGGAAAGTGCGAGAAATTCAGTGGATGCAGCTTGCGGCTTCCTCGAGCTCCTTCTTATTGAACCCCACGAGCACTTTGCCGCAAACGGAGATCACGGGAGCAGTCCGGACGCCTCCCGTGAGCCTTTTCATCTCCCTGAGCGCTTCGCTGTCCCTGGTCACGTCCACCAGGTCAACATCGACTCCCCTTCCGGACAGGAATTTCTTTGCCTGATCGCAAAGACCACATCCGGGAGTGGAATAGATTCGGATTCCGACCGCCATACCATCAACTCCACGGCCGCTAACTGACAGCCTACCGATCAGGCCGTCTCAACTCTGAGCGGCGAATCGACTTCTTATCGACACAACCTACTTGTCGGATAATTTCCTCAATTCTAATGTAAGCCGTCTCAGGTGTTCCTGCTCCTCCTTTACGAGACTTTTTATGAGTTCCCTGGTCCTTTTTGCCTGCTCACGGCATCCTCGAGGCCAAGGAAGAAAAGCACCGAGTCCTTTTCGAATTCTATGGCCAGCTTGAGGGCGTCTGCGGCGTCCCTGATCCGGTCGACCCGGTCTTTGACACCGGCGCTCGGATACGAAAACATGATCGTCGGCCATCATCTTGATGTACTGATCGATTTCGTTTTCCGGGTCCCACACCGTGGGAGGCCGTCGATTCAGGGGGAAGCTGCGCCCGGAGGGCTTCGAACTTACTTTTGTGCTCGATTTCCTGCAGCGCAAGGTCGGCAAAGAGCGCCCTGATTTCTGGGCTTTCTATGTTTTTCCGACTTTCTTCGTAGAACTTCCTGCCATTTTCCTCGATCTGAATGGCGACTTTGAAAACCTCTCCCGCATTGAAGCCGTAACTCATCTGGAAATTCCCCTTTCTACTCGATTTGACAGAGGTTCCGATTATTTCTCCTTTTCGAAATCTTCCTTGGGCGCGCCGCAGACCGGGCAAACCCAGTCATCGGGCAGGTCTTCGAATTTGGTTCCCGCAGCGTACTCCATTGTCCGGATCGCCCGTCGCCGGATCATAGACGTAGCCGCAGACCGTACATACGTATCGATCCATTCTCTCCTCCTCGTAAGTATGGGTATTTGTCATTAATGGAAAACAAGCAGGGGCATAATATAAAAGTCATTTGAAGGAATGCAATCGGAGGCGAAGGCATCTTGTGGGGATTTGGGTGCGATTGTATATTTTTCGCAATGGAATTCAGCTTGGAGTTTTCCGGCGCGCTCGATCGAAGAGCGCTTCCTCCAGATTCGCCTCAGACGCAGTGCGTTGGACACGACCGAAACGGAGCTCATGGCCATTGCGGCGGCAGCGAACATCGGATTGAGCAGAATGCCGAAAAAGGGATAGAGCGCCCCGGCGGCGATCGGAATGCCGACCGAATTGTAGAAGAAGGCCCAGAAAAGGTTCTGCTTGATGATCCGCATGGTCAGCGAAGAAAGCTCTATAGCGGAAGCAACCAGCAGGAGATCGTCCCGTATGAGAGTGATGTCGCTTGCCTCGATGGCTATGTCCGCACCTGCCCCGATTGCAATTCCAACGTCTGCCGCCGCAAGGGCGGGAGCGTCATTTATGCCGTCTCCCACCATGGCCGTGACCCTTCCCTCCGACTGGAGCCGTCGAATTTCGCCGGCCTTGTCCCCCGGCAGGACCTCGGAGAGGACCCGCTCAATTCCGGCCTGGCGGGCGATTGCCTCCGCCGTCTGCCGCCTGTCGCCGGTGAGCATCACGACTTCCAGGCCCATTTTCTTGAGAAGGGATACGGCCTCCGGCGCCGAAGGCCTGATCGTATCGGCAAGCGCGATGATTCCGGCCAGCTTTCCATCTTTTGCCACAAATACGCATGTTTTGCCGGATTTTTCAAGCATTGCGGCGCTTTGGTCCAGCGTGTCCGTGTTTATCCCCTCGGATTCGATAAATTTCCGGCTGCCGATAATGATTTTGCTCTCGCCCACCCTGGCGCGCGAGCCCAATCCGGAAACGGATTCGAAATCGAGGGCGGCATCGATGCTCGTCCCCAGCGGCTTTTTTGTCGAGCGCCATCTTCACTATCGCCTTTGCCAGGGGATGTTCGGACAAGCTCTCGACGGAGGCGGCCAGGCTCAGAAGATCGGCCTCGGAAAACCCGGGCGCCGCGACGATATCGGTTACGTCCGGTTCCCCCCTCGTTATGGTGCCGGTCTTGTCGAATACTATCGTGTCCAGGTGGTGCGCGCGCTCGAGGCTTTCGCCGCCCTTTATGAGTATTCCGTTTTCCGCCCCAAGGCCGGTGCCGACCATCACGGCCGTGGGCGTGGCCAGCCCCATTGCGCACGGGCATGAGATTATCAGCACCGAGACGAAATTCAGAAGGGCGCGGCTAAGGATATGCCCCGGCACGGCGAAATACCAGATGATGAAAGTAACTACCGCGATCACGATAACCGCCGGCGACAAAAATGGAGGCTACTTTGTCGGCGAAACGCTGTATGGGGGCCTTGGACCCCTGAGCTTCCTCGACAAGGCGGATTATCTGGGCAAGGGCGGTTTCAGCCCCGACCCTGGTGGCTTTGAAAATGAAACTCCCGCTCTGGTTGATGGTCCCGGCAAACACCTCATCGCCGGGCTTCTTGGAAACCGGCATACTCTCGCCGGTGAGCATGGATTCATTTACGGAAGATTCCCCGGACACAACGGTTCCGTCAGTGGGTATTCGGCCGCCGGGCCGAACCACGATAAGATCGCCCGCGAAGCACTTCCTCGACGGGGATGTCCATCTCGGCGCCGTCCCGGATTACGCGCGCCGTTTTCGGCGTGAGCTTCATCAGCTTTTTTATCGCTTCCGAAGTCCTGCCCCTGGCCTTGAGCTCAAGAAGCCTGCCGAGCAGGACAAGCGTTACGATCATGGCCGCCCCATCGAAATAGACGGGCGGCTCGCGGCCGGAAACGGTAAAAAAATGCGGGAAAATGGTCGCAAGAGCGGAGTAGATGTATGCGGAAAGAGAGCCGATGGCGACCAGGGTGTTCATGTCGGCCGTCTTCTGGCGGGTGGCTTTGAGCGCTCCCTTAAGAAAACGGTCCCCCACCCAGAAAACGGCAGGCGTGGTGAGGACCAGAAGAATATAGAGCATTACCTGGCGGGGAACGGCGTGCAGAATCGGAAAAGAATGCTGCATCGTCCCGGCCATTATCAGGACGCTAAGCACTGCGCCGGCCGCCACTTTGCGTTTCAGATCGGCGATTTCTCTGCGCCGTGCCGCCTCAACCGGGTCGTCCGCCTCCTCCTGATAGACCCCGAGGTATTCGTATCCCGCCTGCTCGATTGCCCCCCTTATCGCCGACCAGTCCGCAAGCCGGGGAGAATAGACTATAGTCGCCCTGGATGTGGCAAGATTTACCGCCGCCTGTTCAACACCCTGGACCGAGTTGAGGGCATTTTCCACTCGCCGGACGCATGCCGCGCAGGTCATTCCTCCCACGAGAACGGTCGTCTTCCTGAGGGACTTTTCGGCCGGGGCCTCCAGTTGCGCGCCGTAGCCGAGTTCTTCTATCCTGCTCCGGATTGATGCCTCGTCCAAAGCCGCCGGGTCATATTCGACAAGCGCCTTGGAGGTTGCGAAATTGACGGAGGCGTTCGCAACCCCCCGGAGGGATTTTAACCCTTCTTCAACCTGTCACGCATGCCGCGCAGCTCATCCCCTCAATATGGACAGTTTGCCTAGCCAAGCTCATAACCGGCTTTCTTGATCTTCTCCCTCATAAGATCGCCGTCCACGGGACGGGTCTCCTCGAAAGTAGCTTCCCCGGTTGCAAGGTCCACGGCGACGTCAGCTGATTCCGTCAATTTCCTCGAGGGCCTTTTTCACCGCCTTCACGCAATGCTGGCACGACATTCCTTTGATTTTTACAGTTTTCATGCTTTACCCCTCAAAAAGTCACTCCTGAAAGCGATCATAAATGGGTACCGGTTGTCCCTCGCCCAGGAGCAAAACTCGCAGCAAGCGGGGATCTGCAAATCGGCAGAAGAGGGAGATATCCAGGAATCAGGCGACTTGCAAAACGATGTACACGTCACCTCTGCGAAGGTGATCGCCGGGAAGAAGGTTCCCCATGTCTTTGAGCCGCAGCCGGGTCCCCGTTTTTACTCCGGGCGGAATTCGCACCGAAATCAACTTGCCGTTTCCGAGATGGGGCAGGTTGATTTGCACGATATCGCCAAGCTGCGCCTGTCCTTGCGTAATCTGAAGATTGTACGTCAGGTCCGGCTCAGAGGCTTTCCCTGCCAGCCTTTCCGCCTGCCGGTGTTCGGGCTGGACGCCGAAAACCTTCTTCAGGAAGATATTCTCCGGCCTTTTTCCCTGCTCTTCCAAGCAAAGAAAATCCCGACTGAAGCAACTTGCCGGGTTTCAACGCCTCCGGGGCAGGCGTCAGCCGCAGGGCGGCCGGCACGCTGCGGCCGCCCGAACGGTTTGCCGTAGCGGACCACCCGAATCCTCCCCGGACCGAAAACAAAGCCCTGAAAGAAAATGTTTCTTCCGCCGAAAAAGAGATTATTAATAAACGCCGGATCGAACCTCATCCCCATGCGCGCAAACTCTTTTTCCATTTCCTGAAAGATGTCCTGGGCATGCGCTGCTCGTGAAAAAATCCCTGAATATTTCATCCTGCGAATAACCGAACCCGCTTCCCCGGGTCCTTCCGGGCTGATATCCAACGCGGCGGTACTGGTCATACTGAGCTCGCTTGCCGGGATCGGAAAGCACTCCGTATGCTTCATTGATTTTCTTGAAGCGCTCTTCGGCCCGCACATCGCCGGGATTTCTGTCCGGGTGAGTCTCCAGGGCGAGTTTGCGGTATGCCTTCTTGATCTCTTCAGCCGAGGCGTCCGGTGAGACGCTCAGCGTTTCATAGTAATCGAAATTCGACATCCGGCTCTCTATTTTTCTCCTCTCATTTATTAGTATACAACAAAATATAGAACCAAAACAGCAGAATAGCAACCAAACAGAATTGGCGGCGCCGCGATTCTTCAACAAGGAGGTTGCCAAAGCCGTGCTGCTTCTCTATAATAGCCGATACTGCCGAAGTGGTGGAACTTGGTAGACACGCCATCTTGAGGGGGTGGTGGGGAGACCCGTGCCGGTTCGAGTCCGGCCTTCGGCACTACTGCAATCTACAGTTAAGTCATTAGCTTACAATGCGTCACCACTTCGACGCTGCAGAACGTTCATACCTCTCCTGCCCGTAGTTTTGGGCTTTTCGAACGCTATCTTCGGCTTGGCCATAGCATTCATTTGAGCCGGCGCATGGTTGCCGATGGCGCCCGGCCTACGGACAACCCTCAATCTTTCCAAAGATAATAGGCGATAAGGGAAGTAATTATCTGCATGCAGACGATAATGGCCACAGAGCCAGACCATCCGGTTTGCTTCCAAAAGAGGCCGGGAAGAACCGATCCGGCGCACCCTCCGAGATAATAGAGCGCGACGTAGAGACCGGAGGCGGAAGATCGGGCCGAGGAGGCAGCTTTACCAACATTGCTGGATGCCGCCGCCTGGCAAACGAACACGCCAGAGGCCGCAATCGCAAGTCCGCTGATGATGACGGGAATATAGTGAGATAGAGTCAGCAACATGCCGATTGCGACCGTACCGGCAGCTCCCATCAATGCCAGGCGGTAACCGATACGGTCCAGGATAGTCCCGGCAACCGGGGTTACGGCAGCGCCGACCAGGTAAACGGCAAAAATCATTCCCAGGGCGGCAGGCCCCATGCAGAAGGGTTTATCGGCCAGATAAAAGTTGACGTAGGTGAAGGCCGCCACCATGCAGAAGAGCACATTGAATCCCACCGCATATGTAGCCAGGAGCTGAGGATTACGCAGATGCATGGTCATGGATCGAAGGGAGGAGGCGGCGCTATTCTGACGAACGAATTTAACGGGCCGAGGCAGAAGCCGCCATATGAGCGGAGCCTCGACCAGAGTGATTGCTCCAAGAACAACAAAGGGGACACGCCAGCCCCAATGGTGGGCGATCAGACCGGTCATGAAACGTCCAGTAAATCCGCCGACAATTGCGCCTGTTAAATAGATGGACATGGTCGAACCGACATAGCGGCTGGGGGATTCCTCGCTGATGTAGGCCATGGAAGCAGCTATGATTCCAGGGACAAAGAAGCCCTGCGAAAAACGCCAGAAGATAAGCTGACTCAAATCGGCCGACGTTGCAGTCAATGCAGCCACGATAGACAGACCCAGCATGGCGGTGACTATTACTCTCCTGCGTCCCACGGTATCGGCAAGCAAACCCAAAAATGGGGCCGCAAGAGCCACTGCCAGAACTGGAGCGCTCACGGTAAAACTTACCATCAGTTCGGACGCCCCGAAAATTTGCCGAAACTCAGGCAACAGCGGCTGAGTAGCGTAAAGGCCGAGGAATGCGGCAATCCCCGTAAGGAACAAGGCCGAGTGTGCGGCCGGCGACAGTCGATGCTGCTCCAAAGATATCTTCAAGAACCGATCAGACATACTCGACCTCGAGGGCCTCAAGATCATTTTTAGTAATATCCAAATGACCTTATATGGCTTGAACGATGGGAGACCGGTGGAATCCCTCTGCGCCGCAGGGCAGAGAAATTACAATTGTTCGTTCACGGATTCAGGTATATAAAAAGGCCGTGGTCCCCCAATTCGGACCTTTCAGGTTGTTTTATTTTTCGCCCGGGCTCCATTGAGTTATTCATAAGTTTCCGCTTGAGAGCTTCATCCAATGGTCAATAACCGCAAAATCTATGTGGCGGGACATCGAGGTCTTGTCGGGTCTGCCTTAGTGCGCCGCCTTAACGCCAAAGGCTACTCGAATATCATGATTCGGACGCATTTTGAACTCGATTTGGAAGACCCGTTTCAGGTCCGGGAATTCTTTGCCGCAGAGAATCCGGAATTTGTTTTCCTCGCCGCAGCCAAAGTTGGCGGAATTCACGCCAACAGCACCTATCCAGTAGACTTTCTGCTCAGAAACATCAAGATCGAGACAAACGTAATCGAAGCCTCGTGGCGCTATGGCGTAAAGGGGCTCTTGTTTTTGGGCAGCTCCTGCATTTATCCCAAACTCGCCCATCAACCCATGAAGGAAGAATGTCTTCTCACAGGGTCGCTTGAGCCGACCAATGAACCTTATGCGATTGCAAAAATAACCGGAATCGAGCTTTGTGAAGCATACAACCGGCAGTACGGCGCCAGATTCTTAAGCGTGATGCCAACGAACCTATACGGCCCGAATGACAGCTACGATCTGCAAAACTCTCACGTGCTTCCGGCATTCATACGAAAATTCCATCTGGCCAAAAGCGCCGCTCAGGGCGATTGGGGAGCCATAGTTCGAAACGCGGCCGCATATGGGCCAATTCCCGTCGATTTCACCGCCAACCTCGTGGCAATTTCCAAATTCAACGGACATAACATTCCTCAAAGCTTTACAACAGGAGTTGAGGGCGTCGGGCCGAATCCAGCGATAAAGCTTTGGGGAACGGGATTTCCAAGACGCGAATTTCTCTATTCCGACGATCTGGCCGATGCATGCGTTCTACTCATGGAAAAGCTGGATCAGTTCTTCGGGGCGCCTGCGCCTCGTGAGTTCACCGCATCGAACCACCTCGTCAATATCGGCTATGGCGAGGATGCGACCATCTGCGAGCTTGCAGAAAAGGTGGCCGGCATTGTCGGGTTTGACGGTCCTATGGATTGGGACGCCACAAAGCCAGACGGCTCCCCCCGGAAGCTTCTAGACAGTAACAAGATAAATGTCATGGGCTGGCTGCCCTGCACCCTGCACGACCAGGGCATCCGATTGGCCTATGGCGATTACCTGTCAAGGATCCCGAATCAGTCTTAACCGATGATGGACACGGGCTACTCGCCAACCATGCAGAGCACTGAGGACCCACTATCATCCAGGACCCACACTTTAGAATCTTTGATCGGCGAGGGCAGCAGGTCGGCAGGATCGAAACTCACTGTAAACATCCCCGTCTCGGGGTCTTTGGCAGAAAACGTGACTTGGGATTTTTGCCGCCACGGCCAATGTAGAGTACTCTCGTCGAGGTTCATGCCGTAGATCAGCATCGGGGAACTTCTCTCCGGAAGCAGAAGTCTGTATCCGCTCGTCCGGTCCGCGCCGCCTGCATCGAACCTGATGTTGCCGGTCCAGCCGGCCTGAACGGTCCTGGTGACGCAGAGCTCCAGGGTCGGATGGCCTCCCCGGTCAATTGGAACCAGCTTCAAATCCAAAGCTTCACCCGTGTTTTTTATAAAGAAGCCTATGCTCTTTGGAGCATGGTTTCTTTGCATGTCGAACTGAATCCAGTTGAAATCGGAAGCATGAATATATCCTTCACGATTAATGGGACCGTGTTTTCTGGGATGGCTCAAGGGTGAGTGGACGTATTCGGGAGTCGTGATACACCGATCTTTTTCGTCCAACCCGCTAAGACTCGGATGATATACGGTGGGATTGTAGGCCACCATGAACTTCAGGTCCGGCCTGCGCAACCAGTTGACGGTTGACTCGTCATTCGCCAAGTCGGGGTGGTAGTAAACGGCGCCGAGGCTCATGGCGCCGTGGAGAAAATAGAAGGACATGGCCATAGTGCTGGTGTAGAGGACCCTGTCGCCCGGTTGTGAGAGTGACATCAACAAACCGGCCTGCCGGGAATCGAAGTCGAGTGATTGGCGTTCGGTCATATACTCAACAGTAGCCTGAATCTGCTCGGCGCCGGAAATGGCCGAATCCAGCGAATACCCGAGCAGCAGAGCAAGCACCAATACAGGCCAGAGCCTCTGTGAGCTGAAGCCTTCGCCACCGCCGGGATTCTTTCGCCATTCTCCCGCCATAGCCAACCCCTGCTGGAAAGCATAGCAGATACCACTTCCAACAGCCCCGAAGAGGATAACAACCGACGGAATCCACAGCCGGAAAAACAAATCCGCTGGAGGGCTTTCGGCGCTTGTAAGAATCAGGCTGCCCAAGACGAATAACATGTTGACCCCCAGCAGGCGGATTACTACCGTTCGAGACAGCCTCGAGGCGCTGAAGAAACCGAACGCCACCGAAAAAAGAAACAGCCCGAGAAAACCAAACAGGCCGTTCTTCAGCCTCACTATTTGGACAAACGCCCCGAGAATATTGGTCAGGAAGGTTTTAGCCGTAGTCATGAGGCCGAAAGAAGCGATCAATTCGGCAAAGACATTGACCAGAGGCGGCTTTTTGACCGTCGATACTATGATAAAGGCCAGCAAGGCAATCAAAGCGACGGATGAGACGGCCAAACAGGTCCTCTTTCTGTTGGCTCCGGGCATGAGCAGAGCCAGGAGGGCCGCCATTATCGCATAGAGTTCTCCAATTGGATGAATGGTAAAAAGTACAATCGAACCAAATATGAGAGTCCATGGGGCGTCGCCCCGCCTGGATATAACGCGCGCCCATACCAGCAGGGCAACAGCCATGGCAAAATTCGACGGGGTCAGATACTGCAGGCCGGTATCCGGGAAGACCTTGAAAGCAAGCAGGCCCATCGTCACGCCGGCAGCCTGCTTGCCCCAAAGGGCAGTAAGAAGACAGGCAAAGGCGGCGCCAAAAAGAAGGGGACTGACGCCCCACAGTATTTTGTAGGCCGCAGTGAGGTCTACCCCGAGCTTTTTGACGCCCAGAAGAACCAGAGAAAAACCGGGGTGATAGAACGGGAAAGGAAATCCGGCGAATTCGCGCTGTTTTGCCGCATCCGGGTTGAGCGATGCCGCGTAAACTTGCTTGCGCAGGTCCTGCAAAGCGGGACAGTCTTGAAAGAAGCAGCTTTCGATTTCCTGGGTTCTTACGAGGTAGGCAAGGCTGTCATCGACCTCGGGAAGCAGACTGCGATTCCGGAGTGGAGTTGAGGTGAGATAACTTTGGGCGACTGTCCAAATCAGCAATCCCAGGATTAGGGGAAGCCAGGCGAGGGCGGACCTGAATTTGGGAGAAATCTTGATGGCCTCTAAAATGTCAAACAAGCTGCAAACCCGCCATGAGGAAAGATTGTCTTGCCACACCCGAAGCCCACTCTCAACGAGGCAGGCAAGCAGGTTTGGAAGGCGATGGATCATAAAGGAGGTAAAATTGAGAGTCAACGAAAATACAATGACTGCTATTCCATCGCGCCTCGGAAGTAAGCGATCAAGACGGCGGCGATTTGAGCGTGCGTATATCTTTCGATTTCTTACTGACTGCGGCGATCATGAATTTTGAAATGTTTCAGATTGACTTTAGGGTTGCGGCAATATAAAAAAATCGCACGCGATCGGCAAAGTAGTAATTTTACAAGATAACGGGTTTTGTGGAAAGCACGGTACAACATCATTGACGTCGCCACCAAGAGATTTTCTGGACTACATCCGCAGCGGTAAAAAGATGGGACTCTATCCTTACTTCCTCCCCATCTCCCAGTCCTTTGGCCCGGAAATGGAGGCCGACGGCAAACGGTTGATCATGTTGGCCTCAAACGACTATCTCGGGCTGAGCCGCGACCCTCGGGTGGTTGAAGCGTCAATTGGAGCCATGCGTCAATGGGGAACGGGCCCCGGAGGGTCAAGGTTCCTGTGCGGAAACACCACCCTGCACGAAGCTCTTGAAGAGCGCCTGGCGGCCTTTGTCGGCAAGAAAAAGGCCATTGTCCACACGACAGGTTTTGGCGCAAATCTCGGGTCCCTCGGCTGTCTGCCGTCTTCGGGGAACTTTATTGTCTGTGACAAGGAGAATCACGCCAGCATTTTTGAGGGATGCCGGGCCTCACAGGCTCGCGTTATTCCATTCGAGCACAATAGCGTCGAGAACGCTGCTGAGAGGCTGGCGAAGGTTTACTCGAAGCATCCTGAAGCTCGAGTCTTTCTGGTCACCGAAGGCGTTTTCAGCATGTCGGGCGACCTGGCGATCTTACCGCAGTTGGTGGAGCTGAAAAAAGAATTTCCCAAGCTGCTCATCTATCTCGACGACGCCCACGGCCTGGGGGTGATGCATAGCCAGGGGCGAGGAACGCACGCCCACTTCAGGGTGACTTCCGAAATTGACTTTATAATGGGAACTTTCAGCAAGGCCTTGGCCTCGACCGGCGGTTTTATCGCTTCTGACGACGAAGATACGCTCGAGTGTTTGAAACACCAGTCCAGGACCTTGATTTTCTCAGCCGCCCTGCCGGTGGGCAACGCGGCGGCCGCGTTGGCAAGCCTTGAAATTCTAAATCAGGAACCGGAGCGGCTGGAAAGGCTCCACAGGAACGCAGAGCGAGCGCGCGCGGGATACCGTGAAATCGGGCTTCCGATTCTGGATGGCCAGACTCCTATCATCCCAATACCTGTGGGTTCGGAAATAAAGGCCTTTTTTCTTGCCAAGGATCTCTTAGAGCATGGTGTTTTTGCCCTCCCGGCCATCTATCCGGCCGTTCCAGAAGGGCGGGCGGTAATCCGCACCGCATTCATGGCCACGCATGAAGATCGCCACATTGATTTTGTCCTGGAGACGCTGCGTCGATTGTTGAAGAAACACGGTCTGACAAAAGAATCGCACAGCATGGAACCTTTGAGCGCAACTTGAAGTCTCAATAATAATCCCCTTGTCATCTCGCTGAAAACCGGTTAGCACTCAGGCCAATTCAGTCATTTACTTTTGATGATTGGAGGGGAGAAGGCACACTTGATCGGAGGGGGGATAGGCACATGCCCCGAAAACACATATTTCTCGATATCCTGCGCATCAGCGTCCACCAGGTAATAGCGCAACGCAGGCGCTATATGGGAGTGATACTGGCCGTCGCCCTTGGCACTGCCGGTCTCATTGCGATCATCACTATGGGGAGGGACGTCAAAAAAACTCTTAACCGGGACCTGGATCTGCTGGGCGGGGCCACTTTGATCAAGGCCTACCTTGATGCCGGGCACAAGTACTCTAAAATACAACATTTTGAGCCCGGGACGATTGAGGCGTTGCGTGCTCTACCCGAAATCCAGGCAGTGAGCGCAATCGAGTCCAGGTCTGCGGTATTTTCTTCAGTCCAAAAGGGCCGGATTGGTTTCCCTCTTATCGGAGCGGACGGTTCCTTTTGGGACGCTAACGGTTTCACAGCAGTCAAAGGGTCTTTGTTCAATGCCGAAGACGTTTCCCTGAAGCGTCGGGTCTGCGTTTTGGGGACGACCCTGGCTCAGAGGTTTTTCGGTAACAACGACCCGGTTGGTCGAATGTGCTGGATCGAAAACGAGCAGTATCTGGTGACAGGCGTGCTGGGAGGCGTTGGCACCGGTGACCTGGTTGAATATATGTTTATCCCGATTACAACGTCAAAAGAATACATCCCGGGGGTCTCGCCTCCTCCTCAGAAAATCTATATCCGCTGCAAAAGCTGGGATGACGTCAAAAAAGTCGCCGACGCGATTCCGGGTGTGGTTCACCAGCGCCAGCTCACGGACAGCCTTCGCGTCGAAGTCAAATGGGATGTACTTAAGCGGGTGCAAAACATGGCCTGGTGGGTCGAGCTTTTTGTCTATTTTTCCACCGTGGCGACTTTAATCCTGGGAGGTTTCGGTATCTGGAACGGAATGATGGCGACGGTCAAGACCCGGAAAGCTGAGATCGGCCTCAAGAAGGCGATCGGGGCGGAGGACAGGGACATTCTAGCTCAATTCCTGGTTGAGGCCGTATGTCTCAGCGTCACATCCGCCCTGCTGGGGGCCATTATAGGCCGCGGAGCCATAGAAGCCGGAAGTTACCTTTTAAAAAGCCGCCCTCATGATTCGCTCTTTTTTGTCTGCGCCGGCCTGGCCCTTCTGTTTTCTTTGGCGTTGGGGGCAGGCGCCGGTTTTTATCCATCCCTTCGCGCCAGCCACATGGAAGTTGTGAATGCGATCCGCGACGAATAATATATCATCGCACGAGGAGGAAAATATTTCTCTCATCCATGTCATGGGGCTGAGCCATACATACGATAACGGCACAGGACCTATCGCAGTTTTGCGGGAGATTCACCTTGAGATCCAAAGGGGGGAGATGGTGGCCATAATGGGTCCCTCCGGATCTGGAAAGTCTACGCTTCTGTCGATTCTCGGACTTCTCATGGTTCCGACCACAGGCATCTACACGGTTCTGGGCCGGGATGTTCTCAGATTCGACCGCTCCACCCAGGCATCATTTCGCCGCACCTACGTTGGATTTGTTTTCCAGAAGTGCAATCTGGTCGATACGTGCTCCGTGTATGAGAATCTGGAATTTCCCCTGATATATGCCGGAGTGAAGCGACGCGAGCGTTCTGCAAGAATTCAGGACGCCCTGGCAAGAGTGAACATGACACAGCGTCTTCATCACAGGGCGAATCAGCTCTCGGGTGGAGAACAGCAGCGGGCAGCCATTGCGCGCGCGCTTGTCAACAACCCTCTGATTGTGCTCGCAGACGAACCGACGGGCCAATTGGACCGCATGCACGGCGAACTGGTAATGGACCACTTCGATCAGATCCTGTCGGATGGAGACAAGGCTGTACTGGTAGTTACCCACGATCCTCACGTGGCCTCCCGATGCACCAGGGTCTGCTTGCTCGAAGACGGCAGACTCAAGTCGAATTGACATTTTGACTGGTTTGAAGTATGCCTCAACAGGTCAACCAAACTGATTCGTTATAGTAATTTGAAGCCCAGAGTTCTTTTGATCGATGACCCCCAACGGGAACCGGCGTCCGATGATGAAGCATTCCGTAGTTATTGTGATCCTTTTTCTGGCAGCGCATATCCTGTTTACGGCGCATCTTTCATCAGCGCAGATCGACGCCGGGATGCCGGTAAAGGAGGACCCGCCAATCGAAGGGGTGGTGGACTTTGCACGCTGTGTCGGGCTGGCCCTTCAACAATCTCCCTACCTTACCAGCAGTTCGCTGGAAATCGACGTGAAACGCCTTGATTTATCCGACGCCAAGTACAGCTATATTCCTTCTTTTACTTTACAGACCATGTATTATATAAACCAACCTCCTCCGATCCCCGGCTTCACTTTCAATCCTTATGTGATCTCGTTTATTACGGAACCCTACAATCCAATAGAAATTTATTTCAATGTGCGAGCGCGAGAAGATCTGATGCGGGTGGCGGTTTACGCCCATCTCCAGCTCATTGCCGATTACCTCCAGCGTTTGGCCCTGGGGTTCCTTCAATTGGAATCTTTGGACGAGGTGGCCCAATATCAGGACGAAATAGTTCCTGTAGCCGAACAAGACCTCGCTTTTGCCAAGAAACGCCTGTCAATGGGGAGCGCGGCTTTGGTGGATGTCGATATCGCCGAGCAGCAACTCACAGTCGCTCGTGCCGAAAGGGAGAAACTGGCCGCCTCACGAGCCACCATACTGGAGGGGATAAGGAACATGATAGGGCTCAAGCCCACAGACCCCCCTATGGAACTCGACCTGAAGAACGCAGGACGCCAGGTATTGAATAACTTCAACCCGGCGGACGCCACCCTGGAGCAGGCCAAGTCAAGTTCATACGAACTCAAGAGTCTGGCCGCCAGGAAAAAGCTCCAGGAAAAAAATATCACCCTGACTTACTTGAGGTATCTTCCCAAATTAGTATGGGGAGTGCAAACGGCCGACCCCCTCACGGGAAGAGACCTGACCGGCCTTTTCTTCACTGTGGGGCTCCAGATGCCCATTTGGGACGGAATGAAACGATACCACGACATTTCCCGTCAAAAGGACGTTCTAAAGCAAAATATTGCCGAGGGTGAGATCAAAGAAAACGATTTGACCACCAAGTGGCGTGATGCGGAGCAAAAACTTAAAGATTCGTCCGTCGATCTAAAGATAGCTGAGGCGCAGGAAAGACTTGCGGCTACGAAGGAGCGTCAGGTTGAAATCAGCTACAGCGCGGGCACTCAGCAGCTTCCGGCTTATCTGGCGGGAAAAAGAGCGCGATTGGATGCACAGAAAAACACAGCGGCGAAGAAGCTCGAATACGAAAAAGCCGTTCTGGGGCTGCGCGCCCTTTCAGGAGACCTTAGCAATCACTTTATAAGTTTGGGTTCTTATGAAAAGACTGATTGAGAGCGCATGTGTTGCGTTGATTACCATTTGTCTATTATTACCGGCAGCGCGCACCCCGGTCCGTGGCCAACCGAATGATCCGCAGGCGCAGGCCGCGGCGTCCGGCAGGGAAGCGGCGGAGTCCGCCGGCGATATCGTGCTTCAGGGGAAGCTCCAGTGCTCTCTCAGGCGGCAAGTCGTTATGCCCATTAAAGGAGTCATAACCGGCTTTAACCTCCGGTCCGGTCAAACCGTGAGGAAGGGACAAGTCCTTGCGCGCTATAAGCCAGCGGCCGATACCATTCAGACACTGAAAAGGCAGGCGGAGGGCGCGGGGATCAAAGATATGGAAGCAGCCTTGGCTAACCTTGATAAGGCGCTGATTTTGCTCGAACAAAAGCGTGCCGAGACGGAAAGCCTGGTGAAGGATAATATGGCCACGTCCCGGAGCCTGGCTCAGATCGAAAAGGAAATCCGGTATCGAAAACAAAGCCGCAACGTTGCTGGAGAGCGATTGCAGTTAGAGCGCCAATTACTGGTTGAGTTCAAAGCCTATGTGAAGGATTTGCTCGGAGGATCGCTCAAACCCCTGACCGGTTCCGGGGATGCGCTCATAACGGCCCCGATCTCAGGGCAGATCGTATCGATTCAGTCGGACCTGCGCGAAGGATTGGAACTTGTGGCTGGAGCGCCCGCATTCATCATCGGAGTTATGGACCCGATGGTGATCCGCGCACAAATTCATGAGAGCGAGATTGTCAACGTTCATCTGGGCGACAAGGCCAAGGTTACAATGGAATCGGTTCCGAACCGCACTTTCGAGGCCACGGTGAGCCGCTTTTCGCTGACTCCTCTAGCCCCCGGGCTAGCGGACCCTTCCTACTACGACATAGAATTTGCGATACCCAATTCCGATAATGTCTTAAAGGAAGGCTTCAAGGGCGAGATCGTATTCAAGGCTTCGAAGACAGCCGGATCGAGTTCACTTATTGCTCCCGGTTCCGCCATGAGGAGTGGAGCGGCATGAGTTCCGTTCAGGATGTTATCGTTGTTCCTGTCAATTCAGAAAGGGACAAGGCTGATTTTTTGAACCTGCCTTGGATGACACAGAGAAACGATCCCTGTTGGGTGCCGCCGATCCTCTCAGAGCAAAAGAAAGTCCTAGACCTTCGAAAGGGACCTTTTTTCGAGTTCGGCGAAGCGCAGTATTTTCTTGCATTTCACCAGGGCCAACCGGCCGGGAGGATATCGGCGCACGTCAGCAGGCGCTACGAAGCGCGCCATGACGGGGAGACCGGTTTTTTCGGATTTTTTGAATGCGTGGATGACCGGCGTGTTTCGACCGCGCTTTTCGACGCGGCGGCTGCATGGCTTAGAGAAAAAGGAAAAACGCGGATTCAAGGCCCGCTTAGTTTCACCATCTACGATGAGGTGGGCCTCCTGGTGGAAGGTTTTGACTCTCTGCCCGCCTTTCTGCAATCACACAATCCAGCTTATTACGAGGACCTTGTCACCTCGTGGGGATTTCGCAAAGCAATAGACTGGTATGCGATGCGTGTAAGGTACGACCCTAATGCCGATCTTAGCACAATGAAGCGCCGGCTCGATGATATCATGGATGGACAGGGCCTGGTTTTGACTTCCCCCAAGACGAGTGAGCTTGTCGGACGCGCCGAAGAGGTGCTCGAAATATTCAACGAATCGTGGGATGACAACTGGGGCCATATACCCTTGACAAAGCGACAGTTTCAGGACGTATTCAAGGAACTGAAGCCGCTGCTTCGCCCCGAATTGATCGATCTCATAATGGACGGAGACAGGATAGCGGCTTTTATTATCAATATTCCGGATATAAACCCTTCCATACAGAAGCTCAACGGTCGTCTCCCGGTCTGGAGCAAACTGAGGCTTTTCTATGAGGCCAGGTTCAAGCCGGCCCGCAAGATACGCACACTCCTGCTCGGAGTAAGAAAATCCTACCAGCGCAGGCAACTCCACCATGCGCTGATCCTGAGCACCATTATCCGCGGCTCGCGCTTGCCCGATATCGAGGTATGCGACTGTTCGCTGATTTGCGAGCAACTGTCGTATTTTCTGCGCTCACTGCAAAGATACGGCGCCGAGCGCTACAAGACTTTTCGGATTTTTGAGCGGGAGATATGAATCCGGGGTCTTACACGCCACTATGCTCCGATATTCTGTTTTCTCTGATGTTTCGCGATATCTGCTGTTCCCGTGGACTGTTTGAAGAGACATTGCTAAGAAGAGGACCATTCGAAACGGTCTATTTCTACTCTCTTGGCCGTATGCCGTTTCTTGAGAAAGTACTTCCCTCAACTGTCAATTTCAACTTTAGCAAACGATCGAGTCGTTAGATGAGAATAGTGTTGGATGCAATTCCATTAACTGAACTGACCACGGGCATTCAACGCTACGTACGGTGCCTCTATACCGAACTGGCGTCTTTTCCCGACGTTTCGGTTTTGTATTTCGGAAGATTCGGGCACAGCGCCGAAATGCCGATGGAAGCCCATCCAGGCGCCTGGTCCAAAAGAATAGACTTCATTCATAAATTCCCCGATCCCGTGATAGTTGGCGGCAGGATTCTGGACAGATTGAACTTCGAGCGGCGCCTGCGCAAGCTGAAGAGCAAGATTCCGTATGATGTCTATCACGAACCGGCATTTTTCCCGCCGGTGCTCGACCGCATCCCGACAGTCTATACCATCCACGATCTTTCGTTAATCAAGCACCGGGAAAAACACCCGCGCGAAAGGGTATGGTTTTCGGATATTTTCTTCAAGCGCAGGCTGCCGCGAGCGGCCCACGTTATAACGGTTTCCGATTTTACCAGGCGCGAAGTGATAGAAGATCTGGGGGTGGCGCCGCATAAGGTGACCACCGTGCATCATGCGCAGCGGGCGGTCTTCCACCCTCGGCCCCAATCTGAAATCCGTTCGATGCTTGCGCGCCGCGCATGGCCCGAAGAGTATATTCTGTTCGTAGGGACCCTGGAGCCCCGAAAGAACCTGCAACTGCTGGTCAAGAGCCTGCCCCTGCTGCGGTCTGACATCCCGCTGCTTCTTACCGGCTGGTCGGGTTGGGGCAATAGAGACTGGTGGGATGAGATAAGGAGGACAGGGCTGGAGAAGCGGATCATCCTGACGGGCTATGTTGATGAGCCTACCCTGGCTTGCCTGTACGGCGGCGCATCGACATTCGTGTACCCGAGCTTCTACAAAGGTTTCGGGCTCCCGGTCCTTGAGGCCATGGCCTGCGGCTGTCCCGTGATTTGCAGCAATTGCGCCAGCCTGCCTGAAGTTGCCGGGGGCGCCGCCATCCAGGTCGATCCGCATGATCCGGAAGCGCTCGCTCATTCATTGGAGAAAGTACTGCATGATTCCGATCTGAGAAACCGGCTCATCACCTCCGGGCTCCAAAGGGCGCAGTTGTTTTCCTGGAAAAAGACGGCATCCGAGACGCTCGAGATTTTCAAGAGGGTCGCCGGGAAAACGGGTAGCTGAATTGATTTCGCATATTCAAATTGCAGATCAGGGAACCGCATCACTAAGTGCGTTTGCGAGCCAAGACCGGGTGCGCCCGAATCCATTCGCAGAATACCCCGATCATGCCTTTGGAAACGTGTTGGTTCCAGTGAAGCGCTGCGTAGATTGAATAATATATCAACGTCGCCATAAAACGAACCGGCTGATGTCTATTGAGGCCCTTGGACACGGCGACGGCATGGGCATAATTGAATAACCACTGATCCGGCGTCTTTGAGAAATGCTTCCTGGTGAAAGTGTTGATCTCCGTGTGACAGGCCACCCGCCCGGCAATACTGAAGGCCTCTTTGTGCAGACGCGTCGCAGCCAGCAACTGCGGAAGGCGCGCGAAGCGGACCTTGTTCTTTCCCAATCTCAACCAGTACTCATAATCCATGCAACGTACGCCTACCTCTATCGGGCCATAGCTATCGAAGACCCTTCTGCGAAAGAACGCGGCCGGTTGGCTGATGAAGCAGGTCTTCTTGAGGCGCTCCCAGTCCCAGTCTTCAGTTGGATATTTCCCCAGGAGCCGATCGTTTTCGTCGATGTGGTTGGCGTCGCCGTACATCACATCCACATCCTGGTTTTTCTCAAAGAAATCGAGTACGGTTTGCAAGGCCCCGGGATAGTAAATATCGTCGGAGTTCAGCCACCCGAGTATATCCCCGGACGAGCGACAAAATCCTTTGTTGATTGCATCCGAAGGACCTCTGTCCGGCTCGGAGACCCAGGGGACCCGATCCCCGTATCGTCTTAAGACATCCAGGGTCTCATCCGAACTCCCACCATCGATGACCATGAACCACAGACCTTCGATATTCTGGGAGAGAACGCTCTGAATGGTTCTCTCGATGTACTTTCCCTGGTTGTAAGAAGGGGTGACGATGCTGATCCTGGCGCTGTTCTGCATGGGTATTATTCCAACTGGAGCGGCGTTATGTTATTGCTTTCTCGTTGCGGCATATATAAATCAAAGCAGCTTGCTTGTGAATTACTTAATTTCTCATCGTGGCATGGGGGAAATCATGAGAGCATTATTGGCGCACCTGTGCATCCCCTTTGTTTCCGGACGTTGGAGCAGACGTGTAGACTTCACGGCGCCAGGGCAATATCGCCCCCCCCGGACCTATTACCGTCGCAGCGTTGCTTCCCGCTGAACGGGAACTGCGGCTGGCCGATTTGAACGCTCGAAAATTAACCGAACAGGACTGGGAGTGGGCCGAGCTGCTCATGTTTTTAAGTTGCTTGTGTTCCACAATCTGGAATGGGTTTCGTTTTCTTCAGTAAGATTCGAAAAGAGGTTATATAGATGTCATCAGGATTTCGACTTTGGAATCGTGATAAGACATCATCATGAATCTCTGTTTTCATAAACATTGATTTACTCACGATTTCTGGCTCAAGATTATATTGTGTTGCCATATCAATATATACAGGAAGGAGCATTCTATTCATATAGCATTTCCTATCATTTATAGTATCAAATGTTTTATCGGAGTATCTTAAATGATATAAGTCCTTTCCTACTGAAAATCGTCGTAGTGTATTGTATTTATAAACAATATGATAGGTATGATCTCCCAAGTCGACTATATTATCAGAGACACCATTATTAGTCAGCAATCGTGATGTGTGGTGATAAAAAGTATATAAATCTGGAAAATGTTCTAATGCGAAATGTGAAAAAGAGTTGTGAATGGATAAATTATATTCATGTGGGATATCATTCATGTCAGCGAAAGTAAATAATGAGTCCATTAGATGAGTTTCAGAAATGGGAAGTTCCGATTTACTGCGTAAACAGAATGCATTCCATTTCTTTACGCTTGATGCTATTATTTCATCTGAAATGCGGATATTAGGATCGACCAGGAGTACTTTCTTGGCCCCATGTGATATGAAAAACAGGCCAGTAAAAATATGCTTACCTGATCCAACCTCGAGTATTGTTTTATTTTCAAAGTTGTATCCTGTATTATATTTGGAAAATATATGACTATAATTCTCTATAGTCTCCCAGCTCTTAGCTAAACCAAATGGGCTATGATTTAGCATTTGATAAATATGTTTATTGAGTTTCTTCCTTGATAATTTGTATAAATAATCTAACATGTGTTAGATTATCCTTTCTTTATATACCTAACCAGCGATGCCATCGACCACAATGGCTTCGGGAAGCACCGAAAGTGTGAGCAGCGCCTTTGAAGTATTTTGCCGAGTTTGATATCAAAACGCAAGTAAAACGGTTCCCGCCACGACTCAAAAAATCGCCTCCGCTACGTTGTTCACTTCACCGGCAGATTGTTGGGTTTTCTGCCGCCTTTTGCTGATTTCCATGCTGGAAAAGGATTTCGGGACTTGTGGTTATAGTCTTTCCGGGGCAGCCTCATGAGCGGACCCGGACAGGCCCCGGTTTCGGCCTATATAACTCAAAGGGGATCGCTTGAGAACCACTTAGTTTCGCATTTTCATTTTTATGGTTGTGTTTTAATCCGCTTAGAAGCGATATAAGAGGATGTGTCCAACACGTCTTTTTCATTTGACAATCCGGCCTTAAATGTCTAGCATAGTGCGCATTTGCTCGGCGAAGCAGTGAATGTAGGAGAGTGGAAGACATATCTATTTTCGGTGGTGTGAAACCCCTGGAGTCGTCCGGCAGGCCGGAGGTTTGCCATGATTGACAACAGCCCTCCGAGTATTGGCAAATGATTGGGATTCATGAAAGTCTTAGTAATCAACGAGCCCTACATAAAAGGTTTCAACAGGACCCAGCGCTGGGCGGGGCGGACGCGCGGCCGCGTGCTCAGAGCGCCCGACTGGCTGGCGTATGCTACCGCTGTTCTTGAGAGGGCCGGAATTGACGCAAAACTGTACGATTTCCCGGCTGAAGGTTTGGACAAGAACGATCTAAGGCGCCTCGTAAGGAATGAAACCCCTGATTTCGTGGTGCTTGATTCCACCACTCCGTCTATTTTTTCGGATATAGAATGTGCCCGCATCTGCAAGGAAGAGAGCCGGGCGAAGGTGATCATGGTCGGCCCCCACGCTTCGGCGCTTCCCGAAGAAACGATCGATATCTCGGATGGGGCAGTGGATGTGATATGTATCGGGGAATATGACCATACGGTTTTGGACGTCGTTTCCAATTATCCGGACGTAAGAGAAGTAAAGGGCATATGCAGCCTCGAAGAGGGCCGGCCCAGGAGAACGCAGCCCCGTCCCCTCATAGACGATCTCGATTCTCTGCCTTTTCCGGCATGGCGTCAACTCGATCTGATGAAGTATTTCGACGGGTCGAAGTTATACCCCTATATCGATATATTTTCCGGCCGGGGTTGCCCGCACAAGTGCATTTTTTGCCTCTGGCCCCAGGTTATGCACGGACACAAGGTAAGGTTGCGTTCAGCGCGAAACGTTGTAGACGAAATCGAGTACGATATCCGTCTGTGTCCCCAAGTAATTCGCGGTGGCGAATTCTTTTTCGAGGACGATACCTTTACGCTGCTCAAAGCCAATGCAATGGAGATTTGCGAAGAGGTGCTGCGGCGGAATTTGAAGATCACATTTTCCGTTAATGCACGAGCCGATACGGCGGATGAAGAACTCTTCCGGCTTTTGAAAAGAGCGGGTTGCAGACAACTGCTAGTGGGATTCGAATCCGGCGATCATGAGATGCTTGTTAGCATGAACAAAAGGAAGGGCCTCGATGACAGCCTGCGATTCATGGAACTTGCAAAAAAGTCGAGGCTGAATGTGCATGGGTGCTTTGTCCTGGGACTTCCCGGAGAAACGCGTGAGAGTATGGAGAGGACCATACGGTTCGCTCTCGGGCTTGGGTTGCATACGGTCCAGTTTTCCGCCGCCGTTCCTTTCCCCGGGACCGCCTATTTTGATCAGTGCAGTGAAGCTGGACTTTTGAAAGAATTGAGCTGGGACAAGTGGCTCGATAATGGCGAGCAGGCGCCGGTAGTCGAATACCCCGGGCTGAGCAAAGGGGCAGTAGCCGATGCGGTCGACAGGGGGCTCAAGAGCTTCTATTTGCGTCCGGCCTACATGATAAGGTTTCTGCTTGCGACTCGAAGCGTAGCCGATCTTTATCGCAAGATGCGAGGGGCCACGAATTTTCTTTTCGTATTTATGCACGGAGCGCCACGGAAAGTGAACGACTCGGGGCCTCTTATATCGGTTATCGTTGCAGCATACAATTGCCGGGACACGATCTCAAAGTGCCTTGAATCCCTGAGCAGCCTGGATCATCCCAGCTTTGAGGTCATTGTCGTAGACGACGGATCAACCGATGGGACAGCAGAACTCTGCGAGAAATTCAGCGGCGTAGAAGTGATCAGGCTGGACAGGGGAGGACCCTCACGGGCCAGGAACACGGGTGTAAAGAAGGCCAGGGGGAAGTTGATCGCGTTTACCGACAGCGATTGTTTTGTTGATAGCCACTGGCTGAAGGAACTGGAGAAGGGTTTTATCGGCCCGGATATTGCCGGAGTGGGGGGAGATCAGGTAAGTCCGGCTGATGAATCGGAAGTGGGAAAAAGGATTCAGGAGTTTCTTAAGATCAGCGGCTTCGTAACCAGATATATCCAAACAGAGGCCGTTCTCGGTGAAACCACGCACAATGCGAGCTGCAATTCGGCCTACCGGAAGATCGTTTTTGAGGAAATAGGAGGATTTGACGAGACTCAGTTTCCCGGGGAAGACCTGGAACTGGACCTCAAGATTTTGCGGAAAGGATACAGGCTGATTTACAACCCGGCGGCGGTCGTAGGTCACTACCGTCCCGGGACATACCGGGAATTCTGCCGAATGATGAGAAGGTACGGGGCCGGAGAATGGCATCTTGTGAGGAAGCACGGCTTCTTCAGGCTGCCTGATTTCGAACCCGTTGTAGTGGCTGCCGGCCTGGTTGCTCTTTTTGCCCTGGTTGTTGTCTATCCCGTTGCATGGTTCTTGTTCCTGCTCCCCTGGCCGATTCTGAGTTTGTGGTTCTTCCTCAAGACTGGCAGTCCTGGCAGAACTATTCAATTTGTCCTATTCTTTCTGATCGTATTGACCAACTGGAACTGGGGCTTCTTTACGGGCTACTGGTACCGGCCGGTGAAGCGAACAACTTGTGGGGAACATGGATAATCCGGGTAATTTTTTGATGGCAATTCCTAATGGGCGCATTTTGAGTTCGAGTTCCCGTCCGGGTGAGATGGAGGAACGTTCTGTTCCCAAAAGTCTGACTATTGTGATTCCGGCATTTAATGAAGAGGATGCTATCGGGGATACGATAGAGCGATGTCAGGCTGCCAGGGAAACTATCCTTACGAATACACCCATCGAAGAGGTCACGATCATAGTAGTGAGTGACGGAAGCACGGATCGTACCGCTGAGATCGCTCTTTCCTACAAGTCTGTGGATGTAATCGCTTACAAAACGAACCTGGGCTATGGGGCCGCCATCAAACACGGGTTCTCAAAGGCATCGAGCGATCTTCTATGCTTTTTGGATGCCGATGGGACCTGCGATCCGGAATATTTCGTCGATTTGTGTAACGCGGCTATTGACGATTCTGCCGATCTGGTGCTTGGCACACGGATGCATAAAGAGAGCAAGATGCCCGGGCTTCGCTGGTTTGGCAACCGAATGTTTGCCGCAATGGCTTCCTACCTGTCCGGGAAAAAAATAGTCGATACGGCTACGGGGATGCGCGTCATCAGGAAAGATGCCCTCCCCAAACTCTTTCCTTTGCCTACCGGACTTCACTTCACGCCTGCCATGACGTTCCGGGCGCTGGTTTCCGATCTGCTCATCCGTGAGTTGCCGGTTCCATACCATGAAAGAACCGGGCGATCCAAGCTGAGCATCCTGCGGGACGGGCTGCGTTTTTTCTTTGCTATCATTGAGATTGCCCTGTGCTATTGTCCTTTGAAATTCTTCGGCTCCACATCCACTCTGCTTTTGCTGGTTGCTCTGTGCTACAGCATCGATCCGGTATGGGAATATGTGATTCAGCATGTTATCGGGGGAAACCTCATCTACCGCCAAATAGTAATCAATACTTTCTTTCTTGCCGGGTTGCTGACGTTATCTATCGGAGTGGTAGCAGAGCGTGTGGCGGCCGCACTCAACGGCAATAATCGCCGCCACTCCGCCTTGGGGCGGTTGGTCCTCGCGGCTCTGTTCGACCAGAAAAATGCTGGTGGCCGGGTCCGTGTTGATTTTATTCGGGGTTTTCAGCAACATCGGCGGTCTGGCCGAATACCTGATGACACGGCATGTCAACTATCACTGGGGTGTTGTGTCTATGGGATCGCTGTGTGTTCTGGCGGGCCTGCAATTCACCGCCATGGGAATTTTTGAACTCCTGGTAAACCGAATTCTGGAAAGGACAAACGGCAATAACGGTCATTAGCCGATATCTGAACGTCTTTTTGAATTCATCGCAAAAATTGCTCTTACCCCACGATTCCCGAGGCGTAGAGTTGGCGAGAGAGTAACGCCTTCCACCGGTCCGGTCCTGACAAGCCAGCTTAAGAATTTACGGATTCTGTCAACCAGCGAGTTCACCGTTTTTTCAGTGGGAAATGAGGGACTCGCTCCCGGTTTGAGTTCGGATGAATGCAGAAACATATTGAGGACTTTCCCGCCACGCGAGCGGTGCAGTCGGGCAGCTAACTTCATCGACTGCAGGGGGAACCACGCCGGGTGTATGCCGGCCGAAGCGATATATCGGAATCCCGTGTAAAAAGCGTTTCTGTTTCGCTCAGAGATATTTGAGGCGAGTCGGTAAATCAGTTGAGGTGAGGTGCGTAGGAGAGCAACTACTGGTCAACGGGACTTCGAGTATCGAATTGTCGGGCCGGGATGGGTCCGGAAGACACATGAACGGGTCTGCCGGCGCAAGAAAGTGATCCGGGCCTCCGGAAATTCTTTGCAGGGGCGCCACACTGCTGTCCACATTTAGCCCGAATTTCGGGCAGCAGTTTGAAAACCATTTTCCCGATGTCGAATCTCCCCATCCTGAAGGCCTGTGGAACAACTCCCAGGTTGTCTCGCAACGAAGCCGAGAAGTGTTTCGAATTTCGCCTCGAGCAAAGCGGAGCGGAAGCAGGTCTGAACGGACGGTTCGGAATACGGAAGGACCTCGAAACGGCGGCGTGCTCCAGTGGTGCAGATGCGCCCCGATTTCCGCCCGGAAGGAGTCGCGAAAATATTGGAGAATTTCCTGGCAAGGAGGGGAAACGGCCACCCTGTATGTGGTCAGGAGTGTAAGAGGAAAGCCGAATTCAGAGGTGATGAACTCCAGGCGGCGCAGTTCCCTTACGTTCTCGACCCCCGGAGGCGTACGTGGATATCTGCCCGAAAAAAGGCCTTCCTCCTCCACGTCAATGCTGATTACAAGTCTCAAGAGGCACCTTCATCGGATTGAGAGGCCGTCATGGATGCGCTATCGTTCTTGGCGATTTTTCTCAAGTCTATGGCCACCTTGACGCTCTTTGTACCCGGATTTGTTGAAGGCGGTCTTGAACGCGCCGGCAAATGCATTCAACGAGTAGGTGTGGGTGAGCAGTCCCTCAGTGGGGTATCCTTTCGCCAACAGATCGACAGCCATCTGGTAGGTCCGCACCCGTTGGCCCTCATGATTTCCGAAAGCATAGCACGATGAGCCCGTAACCCTGAGTTCTCGAAACCACAGGCTGGAAAAATCCAGACGGCCGATACTCCCGGCTGTTCCGACCATTACGTATTCACCGCGGGCCCGCAAGGCGAGAAGCGCTTCCTGAAAAGAGCGCCTGTTCGCAACAAAGTCGAAAACCAGGTCAGCCCCTCCTTCCAGATTTCCGCCACCCAAGGTGGTCGGGATGAATTTCGCGCCAACCGCTTTGCCCAGTTCGGCCCGGCCGGGTGAACCAAGGACGAGGTCTGCGCCCCCATTTCGCGCCAGTTCCTGCTGAAAAGGGTAGCGTGCAACGACCGCAAGCCGGGCCTTGGATCCAAGCGCCCTGAGGATTCGGATGGCGTGCTGTCCGAGGATCCCTGCTCCGAAAACGACCACTGTCTGGTCATCGCGGGGGAAATGGTCCAGGATGGGCTGTAGGGCCGATGCGAGCGAGTCCGCCAGTACGGCCTTGTCATCGGTGAGCGAATCGGGAATGCGGATCAGCCTTCGGGGAGATGCGAGCATTAACTCGGCCATTCCGCCCCCAAGGCTTGCTGTTGTACCCTATGACCGGTCCAGCAGCCAGGTTTCCGGCTGTGAATGACTCGCAAAGGTTATATGAACCCTGGCTGCAAAAACGGCATGGAGGCATACCTCGTTCTGCGCACGAGAGCAGAGGCTCAACCACCACCCGATCACCCGCATTCCATTGCGAATCCTTTGGCGCCTCAACTACCTCCGCCGCTATTTCATGGCCCAGCACAGCGGGAAAAGAGGCGTAGGGCTCCAGGAGAAAGGACTCGATTCCGCGAAGGAGCCCAAGGTCCGAGCCGCAGATACCGCAAAGGCTGTTTTTGAGCAGGACCCAACCTCTTTGGTTTTCAGGCGGAGGAATTTCGATGAGCCCGAAACGGGGCCAAGCGGGGAAAGAATCGCCGCGGCTGGATTCTGCCGAGCATTCGGTCCAGGAGATAGAGCGGGACTGAACGTTTGTAGACGAGTGCTTTCATGGTCATCTATTCGATTTTCGGGGACCTTCGGGAAATGTCACGCCCGACTTTCCAGGATTTCAACGAGAAATGTTGAAATCAAGCTCGATCAGAGTATAATGCCCGCCTGCTGAGCGCAACAGAACTCATAGTTGAAATCAATTCAAGCCCTTATGCCACGAGAGGCCGGGGGATGTCAAGGCGCCTGCTCGATCCGCAGTCAGAGGCAAGACAGGACCTTATAAAGAGAGAAGCCGAGTGAAAGACAGATATAGCAGCGTTGGCCGTGGCGCGGTGTTCAGGAACCTGTGGCGGTTTGGCCGCCATCCCCGGATCGCGGCCAAGCTGGTAGCTTTGCAGGCGCAAAAGATATTCTTCAACCAGCTTTCAAGCGGCTATCGTCAGGGCTACGGGGGAAGAATCCGGCAACTCAGTCTCCGACTTACCGACTTATGTAACCTGCGCTGCACCACTTGCGGCCAATGGGGCGAAGGGGGGTTCCTGCGAGACAAGGACCTCAAAGAACTCAGGAAGCAGGAGGCGCCTCTTGGCCTGTATCTGGAGCAAATAGCCGATCTGGTCCATCACGGCCACGCTCCTTTCTTATACCTGTGGGGTGGTGAGCCGATGCTCTACGACGGCGTTCTGGAGCTGATCGAATCGGCGACCGCGATGGGGTTGCCGGTTTCGATCGCAACGAACGGCACCCGCGTCGCTTCATCCGCTGCTCGTCTGGCAAGCGCCCCTCTTTTCCTTCTTCAGGTATCTATCGACGGACCGACGGAGGAATTGCACAATAGCATTCGCAAGGGAGCGGGACGGAGCAACAGCTTTGCGGAAATTAAAGCAGGTCTGGCCGAGGTAAACAGTGAGCGACGCTCCAGAAAAATAACCTGCCCCTGATTGCCTCGCTCACGACGATTTCCAGGGCTAATCTGAATAACCTTGCGGATATTTATGAAGCCTTTCGAGAGCAGGTCGACCTTTTCGTCTTCTATCTGTCCTGGTGGATCGATCCGGAGCATGCCGAGGCCCATGAGAGGGATTTCTCGCGACGGTTCGGCTTTGCACCCACATTGCACCGGAGCTGGATAGGGGATTGGAAACCGATAGATTACGGGGCACTGGATCGGCAGTTGCGAGAGCTGCGGGCCCGGTCCCGCCCCATGAGTTTTCCTCCTGTGATCCTGGTTCCGAATATTTCGGGCGAGGAAAACCTGCGGCGCTATTACACCGACCATTCGTTCCGGTTCGGCTTTGAGCGGTGCATTTCGATCTACAATTCGGCAGAAGTCAACAGCAACGGGGACCTCTCGCCATGCAGGGACTTCCACGATTATGTAGTGGGAAACATCAAGAGGTCCTCTCTTAGCGATCTGTGGAATTCTCCGGCCTACCTCAGATTCAGGCAAAGCATTTCCACTGAAGGCCTGATGCCTGTTTGTTCACGATGCTGCGGGCTGATGGGATACTGAAATCAAGTTGGGTTCAAGACAAGCGTTAGCCCTGAGGCATCGAAGGGCGGATACCCCGGTTCATGCTTCGATACCTCAGCACGAACGGGATCAAGCTCATCTCCTTCTTGAACGCAATTTTTCATGATGCTCTCATCACCCGCGAAGCACCAAAACAGGGCCATTTTGTAGGTAACTCAGTATGAAATCAATGGGAAAAAGACGCTGATTACGAACTTCAATCGAGGTCCGGACACTTACCCGCCGTTTTCAAGAGCGCGTTTTCAGTAAGTTTGACGATTTGTCTCAGAGAATAATGCCGGACGATGCGCTCGCGCGCTCTGGCGGCCATTTCATTCCTCAGTTGAGAATCGCACAGTATTCTGAGCAGTGCTTGGGCGAGCGCCAGGTGATCGCAGGTGGGGACAACGAGGCCGGCAATCCCGTCCTCGACCATTTCCGGAGCGCCTCCGGCCCTGGTGACGACAACAGGCAGCCCCATCGACATCGCTTCGAGCGCTGCATTGGGAAATCCTTCCGACCTTGAAGGGAGCGCGAAAACCCAAGCCTTACTCAAATAAGGCCTCACATCCCGAGTCCCGGGAATATGGGTGATGCGTTCACCGAGCGAATTAGATTCGATGAAGCGATCGAGCCTGCCCCTCAAATAACCGTCTCCGACCACAATCAAGCGGGCATCGGGAATCTTTTCGAGCACCAGTTTAAAAGCGCGAAGAAGGTTCAGGGGGTCTTTCTCCTTAACGAGACGGCCTACATAGACTATTGTCGGGAACGGGTCCTCCGGCCGGGCGTCAGGAGCATAATAGTCATCATCCACACCGTTCGGAATGACTGCGATACGTTCGGGGTCCGCGCCGTGCATATTAACGATGGATTCCTTCAGGGCTTCAGCGTTTGCTATGATGAGATCGCTCAAGGACCAGAGCAGAGCCTCGTATTGCCTATCGTTGTACCCCCGCCAGCTCGATGCGATGACGGGGATTCCGATTATAGAACCAAGGAGCCGTCCCCAGATGTTCGGAACCGGAGTGATCGTGTACAGGATTCCCGGCCTTGCCTTCTTTAGTCTGAAGTAAAGCCGGCTCAGGGCCCTTGGAGTCACCCGGGAGTCTCTGGTGAGATAGACGACACTTTGACCCGTGGCCATGGCCATCGGGGCCATATCATCGCCGTTTCGCAGCACCCATAGCTCCAGGTCGAACAATTCTCTATCGAGATGTTCAAGAAGATGCAACGCATAGCGTTGGGAGCCGCCGAACTCCAGGTCCTGAACGAGTAAGACCGTCTTTATCGGAAAGGATTTCGCCAAGGTCATGGATTATGCAGTCCGCCGGATTTTTCCAGGAACAGATCGAAAATCCTGCCGTAATTGGCTGCCGGATCGAATTTGCTGATAACCAGTTCTCTGCCCCTGGCAGCCATCTCCAAGGCAGCAGACCTGTCGCTTATCACCTGCCGGATGGCCCCGGCCAGGGCCGTAGGGTCCTTTTCACGCACCAGCAGACCGGTTTCATTATTTATAATGACCTCGGGTATGCCGCATACATTGGTTGAAACCACGGGCAAACGATGCATCAAGGCCTCCATTATTACGGTGGGCAGCCCGTCTCTGTCGCCGGACCTATGAACGGCGCTGGACACAACGAAAACATTGGCCGAGCAAAAAAGCTCCGAGACCCTGTCGTGGGGAATAAACCCCGGATAAGTTATATGGTGTTTCAGGCCTAAACGATACGTCCAATATTGCAGTTGAAGCTTTCTTGAGCCATCTCCGGCAAGGGTTAGGTGAAAATCGAGGCCGGATTCTTTGAGCATCGCGCACGCGTGAAGAAGGACCTCAAAGGCCTTTATTCTATCGAAACGTCCGAGAGCGAGCAGTTGGTAGGGCGGCTTCATAGCCACCGGGGCATCTTTGAAAGGCCCGGAAGCAACACCGTTATAAATCCCGTAAATCTTCGAGCCAGCCTGAGGGACAAAGCCATTCAGATAGGGGACATTGGTCATGTTATCGGAGGTCACGAAAAGGCTGTCCCTGATTTTTTCCTTGAGAGCGCCATCGGGTGGATAGATGTCGCCGGCCCTGCCCGTAAAGCTGAAAGGTATGCCTGTGAGCCTGGATGCTATCCAGGCGGCCGTTGCAGGTCCCATGGCCCATGGAGCATGAATGTGATCGAAATCCTGCTTTTCGAACATCCTGGCAAGAGAAAAGGCGCACAGGAAGGCGAAGATGTTTTCGCCTCCGAATTCCAGCGATTTCCATTTCCGGATCGGGACCGTCCTGAACAGTTCCCATACCAGTTCCGGCTTTTTCCGGCGCCAGTAGGCGATATCGCCCGGCAGCCGCTTCAGCGCGGCGAGTCCCAAGCGCTTGACGTTCCCGCAGGCCTCCATCTCCGAAGATAGTTTGCTGCTCAATTGTCCATAGATGGTGAAGACTTCGATGGGCAGGCCAAGCCTCCGCAAATTGACGACTTCCCGGAAGATAAAGGTTTCCGAAGGCTTGGGAAACCATAGCAGAATGTAGGCTACTTTGGGCAGTTTCAAATCCGGCGGGCCTCGATTTTGGACTTGATTTGGGCTTCTCCAAGCTTTTCCTTCAATTTTGCAGCAATACTTTCATTTCCGTAGAAATCCCTCCTGGCGATCTCGGCCCGGTATTCAGCGAGCTTTTCTTCAAAACGAGCCAAGCATGAAATCTTAGGAACAGCATCCAGAGAATAGTCGCCGTAATTAAGCCTCCTTACCATGTGAGCATTGAAGAACTGCTCATAGGCCATGTGAATCGGATAAGAAAAAATCGGTTTTCCGAGAAAAAGGGCTTCTGAGATAAGGTTATGGCCTCCATTGCATATAACATAACGACAGGTTGCAAGGTCTCTCAAAAGGCCGATTCTGGATGGCGGCCTGAAAACGATGTTCCCTGCGCGGGGCTTTTCTCCATATCCGTAGACAGTGTAACGATTTCCCGTTTTTCCCAGTTCAGGGACCAGTTTACCGAAAGTCGGCGATGTCTGGTAGACGAAAACATGCTCTCCGTCCGCAGGCCTGACATCTCGAAGGTCTTTTCGCAAGACCGGTGGAAAAACGTCCGTAGTCGCAGGGTTTTTAGGCGGGAACCCATAAAATGAGCTTATGAAATAATGATCGGCCTTGCTGAACATCAGTTTCAGGGGCAGTGCATAAAGAAGCCGGCTGAGCATCTGCCCCCTTGGAATTTCGAACCGAAGTTTGGTCAGAAAATGATGATTATCGAGGCTGATGCACATTATGCCCATCTCTTTGGCGATAATGGAGGTAAAGTATTCGTAGGCGGTCAGGGCCAGGCACGGTGAAAACCGCTCGATTTGTCTCATAACGCGCTTGAGAGAAGAGTTTTTTCGAAGCAGGACTTTGGATCCGTTCCTGATAGTGAGGGCAATGTCAACTTTGTTATCAGCATAAAAAGTTGCAGGGACAGGGACTTCCAGAAACGGGAATCCCATTTTAACAACTTCGCGGACCGTCCCGGCGCCCAGGAAAAGATAATCGTGTTGAGGGGCCTGCTCCGTTAGGGCTAAAGCCTGGCTCAAGTGCCCGTAGGCGTCACCCATTACTCCGACAATAATCCTGGCCAAATCAAAAAGCCCTCCAGCCGGCGTCAATACCGACGCCTGCTTAGCCGATACCGACAACGCCCGGCCATACGCTGGGTCAGTCCTAATAAAGGTAAAATCGTAGCTATCAAGATGGTTATAGTAATTATATGATTGGAAGATATTATTTGACAGCTCTTACTAGATAACCCTGTTCTGTATGCATTAGCCCAATATTCTTATAAAGTCCTTTCATGCCATTCCTCATGTAGAGAGCGGAAGCAGCCCACGCCCTTTTGAATTTCCGTGCGTGTATCTCCCATGTTGAGAAACCGGCTACATGCAGGAGTCTCTCCACTCCCCAGCGGGTGTATCTCAAGTAATCCATACCTTTGGGTCCATGATGCGGGTAAATAAAATGAAAAGAGGCATATAAAACTCCTCCTTTTCTAAGCAACATTTGTAGGTTTGTCAAGGCTTGGACTGGATTGTAGATATATTCGAAAACCTCTGTGCAAAAGACAGCATCGTAAAGTTCCGTCAGGTTCCATACCAGGTTTAAATCATGTTCCGGCAAATCCAGTATATCATACCGTTGCACCTGCCAGACCTTTACTCTATCTTTGATGGGCAATTCCCTGCCGCCCACGTCAGCAACCGCGTCAGCAAGAACAACTATATCTTGCAGCCACTTATTAAGTTGCTCGCGGGGATATGATTGCTTTTTTTCCCTAACCATAGCTTGGAAAATCCTCTGTTTCATGGACATACATTATTTAGTATCATGTTTTAGTCCAACTGCCTTTGTTCTAAACCGGAATAATACATCAACCTGAATAACGCGTCAACTTGACTACAATGTATAAAATCTATCGCGCGCATGGCGCCGGGAGCGAAGCGGGGTCTCAACCCTACAGAACACAACCGGTGCAGGAGCGGGCCATGCCCGCGATGAAACTTTTCGAAGCAGGTGTAGATGTCTTGAATCGTCACGGTCCGCCGGTTCGATGCCCTCTTTTCGCATACGGGTTTGCAGCGAGGCGCTCCGCCAGGTGTTTCTGCCTGTGGACGATACTGCACTTTAGACAAGGATGCTGCAAGTTAGGGTCCAACTCATCCGCCGCCAGTCTGTTGAACATATTTCTGGCTTCAATATACCTCCGGCTTGTTTTTTCAGCGGATGAAATATGGGCGAAATCGTCTTCTTTAAAGTATAGAAGACAACATGGGGCAATCCCACCATCAGAGTTCAATACGATTGTTCTCCATAATTGATAACACAATCCGCCGGAGCCATGATACAGAAGGTTTGTTTTCTCTTCATCCTTTTGAATAATTGCTTCCTCCGGTCCGCCTGCGATATGGGACCTGAATATATCAACGCCTATTTCATTGGCTAGACGAAACGCTTCTGGAACCTGATGAACATTGTACTTAAATGTCAAGTACTTCAACTCTATAATCGGGCTAAAACGGCGCATGTTTTTTCTGTATTCGATAAGATGTTTTAGGTTCTCTATGACTAAGGAGATGTCTCCTTTCCTGTGGTATCGCTCATAAATATCCTGTGTTGTACCGGATATACTTACAATAAGCACATCCAAACCAGCATCGCATATCTTTTCGAGAACGGACCTGTTTTTTATATTCAAGTTTGAGGAAATTTGATGGAATATGCGCCTTTCATGAAACAAGCGCACAATGTCGAATATTTTCGGGTGTAATAATGATTCGCCCCAATTGAACAGGTCAGCCGCAATGAGGTATTTTCCGTAACGGTCGAGGAATGTTTTGACCAAATCAATGTCGATTAGGCGTTCCGCGCGTCCACTGGTTTGCCGCCGGCCGGTAGGGCAATAGGGACATTCCAGGTTACAGGCGTTGCTGACATCTACTACTGCATGGAAGGGGAATCCTCTTGGCCGGCTGACTTTTTTCAGTCTTTCGCGCTCTCGGGTCAAGAAGTTGGCAACCTTGGATGCGGTTAGATATTTGACTATGCCAAGTGAATATGAAAATACATCTCTTGCGTCCCCGAACCGTCTTGGGACAATAGACATCGCTTTATAGAGAAGCTCGCTCAGAAAATCGTTTCCGTTTGGAATCTCAGGATGCACATCCATCCCCGCAGTCGCCCCGACGCTAACTCTTTCGAATGATTTCCTTCACCTTCCCGCCCCATGTCACCCGGTATGAGATGCCCTGCCAGGAAAGCAAACCGCCAAACCATGTGCCGACATAGCACAGGGTGGCCATGGAACCGGCGGCCAAGACAACCGGGACCCATCTCCATATCGGAATATCTTCATGAACCAGGGTCCGCCATTTCATGCCGATCGCCAAATAGCCTGCCAGGAATGCGCATCCGGCAACGGTCATGTACTTGGGGGCGAACCCCATAACTCCGGCTACGCAAGCGAGACCCGCAAGAAAAGGCGCGCAAAGAAGGATGGCTGCAATAGCGCCGGCGGCCCATGCAGCCGGCTGGCAGACCTTCAGGAAAAAGAGCTGTCTTTTGAGCCATCCATGCCAGGCTCGAAAGCTCACCCCTGCAACCGGCGTTAGCAGGCAGGCCGAAGAAACGGGCCGGACCCTGATTCGGGCTTTGGCCAGGAGTGCGCACACCGAGATGTCATCCACCACATTTTCACTCCAAAGAGCGCTTATCCCGTTTTCCTGGAAAGTTCGCCTGCTTATGGCCGTAGCCCCTCCCCAGGGCTGGGCGATGGATTCTATTCCCTGCATCAGATGAAGGGCCATAACCGAGACGAGCACCCCCAGGGTAGGCAATCGGCAATCCAGGGGAACGACGCGGTGATATCCCGTGGTCATAACCGCTTTTCCCGAGACAATCGGGCCTACGAGGTCCGCAAGAAAGCGCTGCGGGGCCCAGTGCGCGCTGTCGCAAAAGACCAGTATTTCAATTGAGGAATCCAGATCGGCCAGGCCTGCCAGCAGGTTATGATTTTTTTGGCCGCACCGGCACGCAACCCCGCTCACAATGTGCCGCGCATTTTTTCTTGTTTGAATCACCCGGTTTAGAATCTGCACGGCAGGGTCATTACTGTCGCAGGTGACAAAAATCGCCTCATAATCGGGATAGGACTGATCGAGGAGCGATTCCAAGCAGGCTTCCATTACAGGAGCATCGCCGGTCAGCGGAATAATCACTCCGACACGGGGGGCGCTGTGAGACGGGTTGCGAATGGCGTCGTCGTCGCCAGGGTCATGCCCGGCAACCCCCCCGCGCACGTAGGCCTTACCGAGAAAGTAGATTCCGTAAGGCAGCAGAAGCCCCAACGCAAGCAAGAGCAAAAAGAAGATTTCCAATCGAATCCCGTCCTATGTTTGCTAAAACCAAACCCACCTGCGACTGCGGACATTATAGCAAATGTGAGCGGCGGAGGTGGGCGCTTCGCGATTTGTTGAACTCACGCCACCTGTAACATACCAGAGTCAGTACGGGAAGCAGGGCCAGGATTTCCGAAGCCTCTCTGAACAGGAAACTTCGTGAAAGAAGATAGAGGATTCCGCCCAGTGCGGCTGTGGAGATAAGGCGGAACAGGGCCGTTTTCGAAATCAACCCGAAACGGAACTGACAGGTGGAAACAGTGGCTATGGCGACGACCGCTTTGGTCAAAACTATTGCAAGAACGCTTCCCATCAGCGGATTTGCAGGGATGAGCACCGTGCAGCATATAATGTTGAAAACAAGCCCGCCCAGGTAAAAAGACAACAGCAATAATTCTTGCTTCATGCTGATCATGAGATAGGCGGCAAGGTTGTGCAGGAACCCGATGGCGATGGCGGGCGCGAGGCATTTCTGCATCCAGACCGCGTCGCCGTAGGCTGGGCCGTATATCAGACCGATAAGCCTGTCGCTTTCTACGAACAGGACGAACATGATCGGCAATGCGGCGGCGAGCAGCCATTCCGTCGAACTGCGAACGAGTCGGGCCACTTCAACGCGGTCGGTTTCCCAAAGTTTTACGAATAGTGGGAAAAGGATGTTTTTCAGCAGCAAGGTCGCCGTCAGAACCGAAATACCGTCTACTATTTCCCAGGTTGCGCTGTACTGGGCGACAAGGGTTGGACCGCCGTAGCGCTGGAGAAAGAATATGTTCGCCTTATTGTACAAAATGGCCGCAATCGCCATAAGGGTGAAAGCGATGCCGCCCCGCCCCGTTGCCCAAATATGGCTGATTCGAGGCAGGCGAAAACGCAGGCCGGGCCTTTTTGCAGAGGTGAACAGCGCTCCGCCCAGGTTTGCGGCGGTTTCGACGATCTTGTAAAATGCTACGACCAAAGGGGCCGCCCCCAGGAAAAGCAGTGACAGACCGTAGCCGAACCCCATGGTTGCGCCCACGGCCTTGATCTTTCCTTCCCGGTCCTGATGGCCCTCGACCTGGAAGGCGACGAAGAAGGAACTCGCCAGGGCCTCCATGCCGACCCCGATCCCGAGCACAAAAACCAGCATCTTCAGGCCGTGCGAATAGCCCTGCCAGTGAACGAAAAGAAGCATGCAGAGGCATCCACAGGCTAAAAGCATGCCTTTGAGGATGCTCACTTGAACCAGAATGGCGCCCCGTTCATTTTCTTTACTCACCAAAAGCCCCACCAGGTGCTGGTTCAACCCGATTTCGGCCGCGAACAAAATAATCTGCCCCACGCTCAGGGCCAGCATGAATTCGCCGTAGGTTGCCGCGTTGCGCCTGGCGAGCGAAATCATAAAGATGGCCGCCAACCCTTCTCTGACCCAGTGAGCGCTCAGGAGGTAAGCGAATTTTCTAAGGACCCCGTGAGATGAGGGATTGCCGCAGTGGTCCCCGTCCTCCTCTATTTCGCCTTCAAGGGGTCTGCGGGAGAATGCAGAGGCGAACGCCCTTGAGATATGCTGCTGAAAAAGGTGAAACATCGGTTTTGCGCTTCTCAGACGGTCCATGGACATTTCGCGCCGGGAAGAGGTCGAGGGGGATTTGCGGCCCGAAAGCGGCAGGGATATGTGAAGAGGCGATACGGGTAAAACCGGTCTTTGTGAGACATAGTATATAATCCAGTCCAGGCCCCCCGCACCGCGCTCAAAGCGTCTGATGGACTCTTGTGGCGCCTGGCGCGCCACGCGGAGTTAGTAGCCAAGGGGGGCTGCCAGCGACGCCATGTATTTCTGATTTAGTGTTGTCCATAAACCTGTCATACGAGGCGCACGGTGACGCCAAGGTACGACAAGTTTTCTTTTTTTCCAACTTATTTATGGAGATATGGATCATTTTGACCTGTAGGACGCGATTACCCAAGCATGGTGAACGGTTATGATTATTCAGCTTGAACTAAGCAGCCAATACTGCTATTAAACCGCGAATCAAAGCTCAACCATCATGCAAGTCCGATCAGAACGCCTCGTTACAGTCTGAAAGGCAAAAGACGAACCGGATACAGATTCAGTGAGGAGCCTCGATCAATGATAGATGATAATTTCTGGCCGTCTCCGGATTCATGTTTGGACCTTACCGGCAAAAATTCATTATCAGACGGCAGGGCGCGTTGCATTTCCGTTGCGGTGTGTGATGCCGAGGGTCGGCCAACGGCCAGATTTCACCAGGGGCAATATGCCCATTTTTATTTCGAGTTCGATGTCGTCGAAAAAATCGAAGTCCCGAGTGGCGGACTCGAGTTTCACGATGCTGCAGGCCACATTGTTCATGGCAAGAATACGTTTCAGTATGGAAGTTCTGTGCCCACCTCGGTCCGGTCCGGTTCAAGGTTGCGCTTCCACCAGAAAATCCGGCTGCAAATCAGCCCCGGCATATATTTTTTTACTGTGGGGCTGGCTTCGACAAACCATTCTTCCTATTTGGCGCACCAGCAGGGTTCATTGCCCAACGAGCATTTTCGATAGAGCAATAAGAGAGCATTGCCGCCTGACTGATGTGGGATCGTTTCAAGTGGGACCTGCCGAGGACGGCAAGTTGCCGCATCACGGGATCGCCGATTTGCCGGGCGACTGCGAAGTGAAAGTGGTGGAAGGCGAGCAAACAGAACAGCAGCCTTCGCTCGCGGCAAGCTGCCATAATAACGATGCGCCAACCATCTTTCACGTGACTCATTGGAAGGCCGGTTCGCAATGGATTCACAAAATTCTGGAGCAGTGCGTTCCCGATCTTCTCGTCGCCCCGCAAATCGGGGAGCGGCAATTTTTAGGCTGGCCGTTGTCGCCCGGCAGGGTCTACCCGACCGTTTACGTAACCAAGCAACAATTCGACAGCGTACGCCTGCCTGTGAACTCCAGGCGTTTTGTTGTCATTCGCGATCTCAGGGACACACTCATATCAGCATATTTCAGTTTCAAAGTCAGCCATCCGATTGTTATTCCTCATCATGCCCATGTACGCAGGGAATTGAACGAGCTTGATTTTGAAGATGGCCTGAGGTTCATGATGGATGAAATCCTGCCACATTGGGCGCTCATCCAAATCTCGTGGCTTGAGGCCGGCGAGAAACTGATCCGTTATGAAGACTTGCTGGAGCACGATCTGGAGATACTGGAACCTATATTACTGGATTATTGTCAACTGCCGGTCTCTCGCGGCCGGTTCGAAGAGGTGGTGTTGAGCAACCGCTTCGACCAGGTCGCCGGCGGACGGCAACGTGGCCAGGAGGACGTAAGCGCACACGCGAGGAAAGGTATCTCAGGCGATTGGCGCAACTACTTTTCCGAGCGGATAAAAAAAGCCTTCAAGGCGCGCTACGGCGGCCTGTTGGTAGAATCGGGCTATGAGCATGATTTGAATTGGTGACTCAGCATACGAGGTGGCCATTGCGCTCCACGGATGTTTTGTCAACATAAGGTTCTTTTGGACCTTGGCTTATGCTATATAGAAAAGTTCCCTATAAGGATAATTGGCGGCGATGGCTGAACATCGATTCAGGAAAGGCGCGCTCGTAGATGCAAGCTAGAGCGGTTCTAAACGCAGTCTCAATCTTTAGCGGACCAGTGGCGGCAATCAGGAAATGGTTGAGATACCGCGATCTCATTTTTCAGCTTACCTTACGCGAAATTTCTCAGAGGTACCGGGGGACCTATCTGGGCGTAATCTGGTCCTTTATCACTCCGTTGCTCATGCTTTTGATTTACACGTTCGTTTTCTCGGTCATTTTTCAGGCCAGATGGAGCGATCAAATCCACCCGGGGCAGGGCATGGCTCAGTTCGCTGTAACCCTTTACGCGGGTCTCATCCCATTCGTGGTGTTTTCAGAAAGCATCAATCGAGCGCCCACTATAATCCTTGGCGTACCCAACTATGTGAAAAAGGTTATATTTCCTTTGGAGATACTGCCGATAGTGGTCGTCGGGGGAGTGCTGGCGCACTCACTGTTCAGCATCGGTATTTTGATTGTGCTGGCTTATGTGCTCACGGGCGCCGCTTCTTACACTATTTTCCTGCTTCCCCTCGTTTATATTCCCTTGATTTTTCTGTGCCTCGGGTTGAGCTGGTTTATCGCCTCGCTTGGCGTTTACGCCAGGGACATAAGGAACGGTGTTGAAATCCTGGTGCAAATGCTCATGTTTTTGAGCCCCGTTTTTTATCCGGCCAGCATGGTCCCGGAACATCTTCGCATTATGATTGGAATCAATCCGCTCACTTCGATTCTGGATAATTTCAGAAGGGTGCTTCTTTGGAACGAATACCCGGACTGGACCCTTTGGGGAATATGGACCGCCATTACCCTTCTTTTGGCGTTACTGGGATATCTCTGGTTCATGAGAACCAAGGATGGATTTACAGATATCATGTGAGGTCCAGGGACGCGGGACCAAGCTGGATAAGGAGTTTTCTTTCCGGATGACCGGGCGGGCAATGAATTTGATGGAAATGATGGCTGAAGGGAAATCTGTTGCAACGAGTGAGGCGGTTCGGGAGGTGAAAGCCGGCCTGGAGGGCGGCGCCAGGGTTTTAGTCCGTCACGTCGCCAAAATGTATCGTCTCTTCGATCGCCCGGCCGATTTACTCAAACAGCAGCTTTTTGGAAAGTCCGGAAAAAGTTACGGAAAGGAATTCTGGGCGCTGAGGGACGTTTCCTTCGAGGTCAAGGCAGGCGAGATGTTTGGCGTCGTCGGCCGCAACGGCTCGGGGAAAAGCACGCTTTTGCAGATTCTGGCCGGCATACTCAAGCCCAGCGCCGGCCATGCTGATATAAAAGGCCGTGTTGCAGCGTTGCTCGAGCTGGGAGGCGGTTTCAACCCGGAATATACCGGCCGCGATAATGTTTTTATGAACGGGGCGATCTCCGGCTTTTCGCGAAAAGAAATGGAGGAGCGGTTTGACGAAGTAGCTTCATTTGCGGACATAGGCGAATTCATTGACCGGCCCGTAAAGACCTACTCGTCGGGAATGTTTGTGAGGCTGGCCTTTGCAGTGAGCACCAATCTCGATCCCGACGTGCTTCTCGTTGACGAAGCTTTGGCCGTTGGAGACGTTTTTTTTCGCCAGAAGTGTTACAAGAGGCTCCAAAAGCTGCTCGACTCAGGAGTATCAATCGTTCTGGTATCCCATGCGATGGGCGACGTGGAACAGTTTTGTAAAAATGCGCTTGTATTGCGGCGGGGCGAAATGGTTTTCCGAGGTCCGGCCTCTCAGGCGGTCAAACGGTATTACCTGATCGAACAGGAAGATCGTCTGAATTCGATTGCGCCGGCGCCCAACCAGGCGCCGCCGGCATCACGGTCTTTTTCTGCGGGAAACGAGATGTTCTGGCCGCCCGAAGATGCTTTCGTGGATATTTCAGGGGTAGATCAGATTGCAAACGGCTGGGCAAGATGCACAGGGCTGGCTGTTTGTGACAAGGACGGCGACCCCAGCCGTGTTTTCCAGCAGGGAGAGACCGCCAGTTTCTTCTATGAGTTTGAGGTGCTGAGGGACATCGAAGTTCCGATCGGCGGAGTTGTGATTCAGAATGACAAGGGAGTTATAGTTCACGGCAACAGCACTCTCGAGTACGGATCCGAGGTGCCCATTACTGTGTCCAAGGGCAGCCGATTGCGATTCCGGCAAGATGTGTCGTTAGAAATCGCAGTAGGGGAATACACCTTTAGTGTCGGACTTGCGACGATAGGGAGTTTCCATTATGAGCGCCGGTCCCTCTATTCACATCAGGACTTGAGCTCACATTGCACAAGATTGTGCCATTTGCCGAACGTCTTCCAGCTCGCGGTGGTCTTTCGCGTTGGCGGGGGGCCAGTGCAATTGCTTCACCATGGAGTGGCCAATCTTCCCGGGCGATGCCAGGCAATTGCGCTTCCAGGCATCAAGTCCGCCGGGTGCTCATAAGCCTCAAAAGGGCGCCGTAGGGACGCACAAAATCATTTTCCAACCGATCTGGAGATTCGAAACCATGCTTCGTATTGTTGTGACTGAGTATCCCAAGTCGGGCGGAACCTGGGTCGCCAGCATGTTAGGGGATGCCCTGTCACTGCCGAAACGAGATATTTATATAAGTGATAACTACAAGCTTTTCAATATACGCATGCATCCGTGGTATGCAGGTGAAACAAGACTCGGGTTGACGGAATCCTGTGTAATCAAGAGCCATGAATTACCCGAATCACCGCTAGTGAGTTTTCCGGCAAGATTTATTCATTTAGTAAGAGACGGCAGAGATGTTATCGTATCGAAATATGTTTATGAAAGAGATTTTTGCGTTAGCAATGGGATATATGACCAATTCAATGTTCCATTTGACAAATATTTAACTAAAGTCGCTGAAGAATGGCATACATATGTTACATCATGGTTGGATGCTACGCCAGTTTACCACAAATATGAGGACTTTTTACATGCCCCGTTCGAATGTTTGAAGAGGATTCTGGATACACTCGGCATTGTTGTCCCGGACTCAAAGATATCCCACGCAGTTGAGAACAATACGAAGGAGAGGCTCAAGGCCGCCCTCGATATGACTTTTAAGTTCAACACTTTCGTACGGACAGCGACTTCGGGCGATTGGGTGAATTATCTTGATACAACTCAGAAGAAAGCATTTAAAGAGATAGCCGGGGAATCGATGGTTCGGCTGGGCTATGAAAAAGACTTGAACTGGTGAAAGTGCAAAATCTTAAATGAACCGATGTATTTTGTCTACTCAAGAGGTTCTGAGCGGCTATGACGCCATCAGTCAAATCTATCCTTATGTCCCGTCGATGTGCATATGGCGTGCATGGGAATATGCGGCTTACCGGCGCTATGCTCTGCCCGAACCCGTCCTGGATATCGGATGCGGAGACGGACGTTTTTTCCGGTTGGTTTGGCCGACGGTCGAGGATGTCACCGGTGTAGACATGGACCCCGAAGCGGCGAATGCGGCGAGGCAAACCGGCGTATACCGCGCAGTCCATAACGCCAGCGCGGACCGGTTGCCCTTCCCTCCGGAAACTTTCGCCTCCGCTTTCGCCAACTGTTCTCTGGAACACATGGACAACCTGGCCGGCGTACTCCGCAGCATTCACGACAGTCTGCGGCCGGGAGGTTCGTTTCTGCTGAGTGTGGTTACGGATAAATTCACTGAATGGGTTACGCTTCCTGTACTGGCAGAACAGATAGGGAAGCCGCAACTTGCTGAAAGTCTTAAGAAACAATACGAAGCATATCATCACCTTGTAACCGTGCTGCCAATCGAGGTTTGGATAGAGGCGCTGGAAAAGGCATCCTTCACGGTGGAGGAGTTCATTCCCATAGTGCCGGAAATGACCGGCCGTTTATTTCTCTTTGTGGATCATCTCTGGCACGTTGAAGGACCGGGTGGCGAACTGGGGGGCAAGTTGCACCGATACCTGTCGGAAATACCTGGTTTCAGTGCGGCTTTTCGTCAGGTACTGAGCGGCTTGCTGCAAATGGATAGCGACTATTCGGCGGGCTCAGGCTCCGTTTTCAAGTGTTGCAGGAAAAACCTATGATAGACCCTCAAAAGTGTTGGTGCGGCAACGCGAACCTGGACGCATATTCGGAAGATTATCTGAAGTGCGCGGCCTGTGAAACATTGGTCGCGCGGCAGATGCCGCAGCCGGACATCGCCCGGGTCAGGGACGATGAAAACGATTTCTATGGGCGGGAATACTGGTTTTCCCGCATGGAAAACGATCTTGGATATGTCAACATCACACTCCGTGCACGAGCCGACCTCCCCGAACGTTGCCTCTATTGGCTTCGAACCCTGCTAAAGTATAAGCTGCCTCCCGGCGACGTTCTGGAGCTTGGCTGCTCCCATGGCGGATTCACCGCTATGCTTCGCATGGCGGGCTTCAAGGCTACGGGCCTCGAGATCAGCCCTTGGGTGGTGGACTATGCCCGCAATACCTTCGGCGTCCCTGTCCTGCTCGGTCCGGTGGAGGACCAGAAGATGGAGCCGTGCTCCCTGGACGTCATAGCAATGATGGACGTACTGGAACATTTTTCCGATCCGGTCGCGACATTGAGGCGCTGCCTGGAGTTGCTCAGGCCTGATGGAGTGATTGTGCTTCAGACGCCGCGATATCCAGAATTTGTCGCCTATGACGATCTCGTTGAGAAAAGTAGTCCTTTCATCGTGCAATTGACCAGAAAAGGGGGACACCTCTACCTGTTCAGCGAGACCTCGATCCGTAGACTTCTCGCGCAACTCGGCTTCGAACACATCCGATTCGAGCCGGCGATTTTCGCCCACTATGACATGTTCCTGCTGGCAGGCCGCGAGCCGTTAAAAGTCGTCGGTTCCGAATCAATTCAGAACATGCTGTGCGCAAATTCGAACGGGCGTATGGCGCAGGCTTTCCTTGACCTGGAAAATCAACGTGAGGATTTCCGGAAAAGTAGTGAAGAATTACAGAACCAGTGCCTTCAACTGTCGGAACAAAACGCCGAGCTGACCGGCCTGTTTCATGAGTCCGAAACCGACCGCAACGCGCGTCTCGACCAGATACGGCAACTCACACGACTTTTGAAAGAATCGGAAGCGGACCGTGCCGCCCGCCTGAAACAGGTCCAAAAACTCGACAAACAGTTGCGTCAATCCGATAAAGACAGTAGGGCGCGGTTCGATCAGATCCAACAGCTCACAAAACTTTTTCATGAATCGGAAGCGGACCGTGCCGCGCGGCTGGAGGAGATCGAGGAACTGAGCAAGCGTCTAAGCGAATCAGACAAGGACCGTGAGGCACGGTTCGAGCAGATTCAGCAGCTCACCGAACTTCTTCATGAATCGGAAGCGGACCGTGAGGCTCGGTTCGAGCAGGTTCAACAGCTCACAGAGCTTCTTCATGAATCGGAAGCGGACCGGGCCGCCCGGCTGGCGCAAGTCCAAGAGATCACAAAACTTTTTCGCCAATCGGAAGTGGACCGTGCCGCCCAGGCGGAATACATTGAGCGACTCGGCGGCGAATTAGGCGAGGTAAAAGGATTGGCCGAAGAGCGGCAAAGAAGGTTGGAATCGCTCGGCTCTAAATTTGCAGCGCTCCAAGCATCTGTTGAAAAAATGCAGGCGAGGCGCGCATACAGGGTGTTGCGTAAAATGGGATACTGGGACGCTCAAGAAGAGCAAACAGGAACGAACTCCGGAGAATAGTACATGTGCGCGATTAGTTTGAACGACCCGGCATGTATCGGGGTGGACCTTGTACCTCTTCTTCCCGGCGGCGACAACGGAGGGGCCAAACTATTGTCATTGGAGCTGGTGAGGAACATGAGCCGGATTGCTTCGAACTGGCAGTTCGTCCTTCTCACCTCCGAGAAAAGCCACGATGAACTCGCTTTCCTCGAATCCCGAAATGTGCGCCGCCTTTGCGTCTCACAAAATGATGCGGCAAATTCCGGACCGGCCTGGATTGCCCGAATGAGAGGCCGTATGTACGGCGCACTGAGGACGATCCTACCGCGCGCGATGAGGACGAAATTGGATGATGCGCTTACCAGAGTCGCCCGCCATATGCATCGGGGGACCGTTCTAAGGGAAATAGGCGCCGATCTGTTATTTTGCCCTTTCACGGCTCCATTTTGCTACGATCCATCAGTTCCGGTGGCGTCAATTGTTCACGACCTGCAATATCGCTACTATCCCGAGTTCTTCAGCGAAGAGGATCGCTGCTGCCGGGAGAGGAATTTCAGAGAAACCATCCGCCTGGCAAACACATTGATCTGTGTCTCGGAGTATGTGCGGAAAACCGTGCTCGAGAGCTCGAACCTTGAGCCGGACAGGGCGATAACCATACCGCATCAGTTGTTTCATCGCCTGAAAAAGCAACCGGACAGGGATGTCGATTCCACGCTGCAACGCTTTGGCCTCGAGGGAAACGCGTTTATCCTATATCCCGCCAATTTCTGGGCCCATAAGAATCATAAAATGCTCATTACCGCGTTCGGGATGTATCGGGCGCGCCATCCTGAGTCCAGCCTGCGCCTGGTGTGCACGGGGGCGCTCGAGAATGAAAAGAGGGTTTTACAGGAAGCCGTATGCCGCATGGGGCTGAAAGACTGGATCATTCTGCCGGGATTTCTTACCGAAGAAGAGTTCGCCGCAATTTTCGCCTCATGCCTCGCTCTCGTTTTCCCCTCCCTGTATGAGGGCTTCGGGATGCCGCTCCTGGAAGCCATGGCCCTGGAAAAACCGGTTATTTGCAGCAATGTGTGCAGCCTCCCTGAGGTAGCCGGAGATGCAGCTCTTTACGTCGACCCGGGAAAACCACGGGAGATCGCCAACGCCATCGAGCGTGTAGCGACGGATGAGGAACTGAGAGAAAGGCTTATCGATCTGGGCCGTCACCGGCTGGCCGAGTCAGGCGGTCCGGAAAAAATGGCTTGCGACTATCTTGAGGTCTTTGTGGACGTGATGCGAAAACCGGTTACGCCCGCTCACATATTGCACGGGGTCTATGCGGACGGCTGGGCCGGCGAGACGGTCACCCTTTCTTACGGAAAATCATCCGGAGCGAGACGTGCGGAGTTTGTTTTTCATTACCCCCCGTGGGCGCCTTACCGAAAATCGTCAATAGTGATTTCGGATCACAGCGGGCGCTTGGAGACACATGTGATCAAAAAAGGCGAGACTTCTGCAATTAGTTTCGATCTTTTGAATTGCGGATCGATTTTGCAATTTCGGATCGAACCCGTGTTTCAGCCTAAAGCGTTCGGGTTGAATGATTTTGATGAACGCACACTGAGCTGTATTTGCCGGGAGTGCTGGATCGCTAATGAAACAGGGCGGGACAGCCTGCTTTGAACAAGAAGTTTTTTGACGCGAAGGCGCCCCTCCGGGGTCGGTGTAAACTCAGAAGGCGCGAAAGATGAGCACGATCACGCAGAGAGCGCAGGGAGATAAAAAGACTGACAGGAAGACGCGGGGGCGCGGAGACAAAACCTCTCCCTTCCCCCGTCGTTCTTTACCCCTTGTGCGCCTCGGTGGTAGAAAGGTAATTCAATGAGTTGCGAGTCTCAAAAAACCGCCCTTTTGACGGGGATTACCGGTCAGGACGGCGCCTATCTGGCGGAGTTTCTTCTCGATAAAGGCTATATTGTTCATGGCATAAAGAGGCGGGGTTCGCTCTTTAACACACAGCGGGTCGACCACCTGTATGAAGACCCGCACAAGGCCGACCGGCGGTTTATTCTGCACTACGGCGATCTGATGGATTCGACCAGTCTCATCAGCATCGTCCAGGAAGTTCAGCCCGACGAGATTTACAATCTGGCGGCGCAGAGCCACGTGGGCGTATCGTTTCAGGCACCGGAATACACGGCCGAAGCGGATGCCGTTGGGACCCTGCGCATGCTGGAGGCTGTCCGCATGCTTGGTTTGAAAGAAAAAACCCGTTTCTACCAGGCTTCCACTTCGGAGCTCTATGGGAAGGTGCAGGAAATCCCTCAAACGGAACGCACTCCGTTTTATCCCCGGTCACCTTACGCCTGCGCCAAACTTTACGCGCACTGGATAACGGTCAATTACCGGGAGTCCTATGGAATTTTCGCCTGCAACGGCATTTTGTTCAATCACGAGTCTCCCATGCGCGGAGAGACGTTCGTAACCAGAAAGATCACACGGGCCGCCGCGCGAATTGCTCTGGGGACTCAGGATTGCCTCTATCTAGGCAATTTGAGCTCACTCCGCGACTGGGGCCACGCGAAGGACTATGTAAAGGCGCAATGGCTCATTCTCCAGCAGGATATCCCTGAGGATTACGTGATCGCCACCGGCGAGCAGCATTCGGTAAGGGAGTTCTGCCAGCGGGCTTTTGCGGAGCTGGGAATCGAATTGGAGTGGAAAGGGGAAGGCCTGTGCGAGCAGGGAATCATTGCCGCACTCAATCCCTCGGCTCTTTTGTCCCAGTACTCCGGGCACGGCAGCCTCCACTCGGTCAAAACCGGCAAGCCCGTAGTTTTGGTGGATCCGCGTTATTTTCGGCCTGCGGAAGTCGACAGGTTGTTGGGCGACCCGGCCAAAGCCCAAGCAAAACTGGGCTGGAGGGCTGAAATCACCTTTGACGAACTCGTAAAGGAAATGATAGCTTTTGACCTGCACGAGGCTGCGCGCGAAAATGTGTGCAGGCGAAGCGGTTTCGAGGTTACATCCAGTTGTGAAGCTCACATGTAATGAAGGCCCCCCGCTGGGCGCCCCGTCTCGCGAAGCGTCGAGAATGAGCGGGGCGCCTTCCGCGCGCTAGGCGGAGCGAGCAGCTAAGGGAGGCTGCCTGCGGCGCTATGTCTTTCTGATTTAGCAGTGTTGTATATAAATCTGTAATACGAGGGTGCAGCTATGCCGGTTACAAAAGATCAAGTGATTTTGGCGTATCAACTGTTTTTGGGACGACATCCGGAATCCGAGTTAGCTATTCAACTTCACACGCAACACGAAAACATTGAGGCGCTAAGAGAATCCTTCATGCGCTCATCGGAGTTTTCCAACATCCTGTCGAGTACTCAGACATCTATTTTTCCTCTTATGCCGGTCGATGTTGCCGAGATCGAGGTGGACACGGAGGCAAGCGATGCCCAGCTCAGCGCACTCATTAAGAAAATTAAGGAGGTTTGGGCACATCTGGGAATTAACAGAGCGCATTTTTCGGTAATTACCGACCGACGGTTCCTTCCTGAAAATCTGAGCGGCTCCATCGGCGAATTTTGGGAGTCCGGTAAACTGGAAGCCGAAAGTCTCGAACGCATTCTTGCCCGTCATGATTGTTTCCCTCTTGGGGCAAAGACCTGTGTCGAGTACGGGTGCGGAGTAGGCCGGGTCACTATGTCGCTGGCGCGCAAGTTTGCAATGGTTCACGGTTATGATATTTCGCCGGGACACTTGTCTCATGCTGAGAAGCGCGCCAAAGAGGAAGCGATCGAAAACGTATCTCTCCATCTGTGTTCGGAGACATTCCTCGATGCGCTGCATGAATGCGATGTTTTTTACTCGATGATCGTCCTGCAGCACAACCCTCCTCCGGTGATTTCAAGGCTGATAAGAAACGCCCTCCGCGCGCTAAAATCCGGCGGCATCGCAGTCTTTCAGGCGCCGACCTACCGAAAGGGCTACCGTTTCAAAACGGCTGAATGGCTGCAGACCGACCATCCTTTAGAGATGCAGATGCACTGTCTTCCTCAGCAGCATATTTTCAATATTGTAGTTGAAGAGAAGTGTAGATTGCTTGAAGTCAGAGAGGATAACTGGACTGGCGCCCCTGAGCAGTTCATTTCCAATACATTTATAATTACCAGGGATGAACCGGTTTCCGCCAATATCGGGAAGAAAGAGTCCAGTGAGTAAGACGATTTCCCATCGGGAGGGATTGGCAAGGCCCATGGAGATTGCCGCCCGGATCAGCATAGTCACTCCGTCATACAACCAGGGCAAATACATCGAGAGGACCATCCGGAGCGTTCTATCCCAGGAGGTCCAGGATCTGGAGTATGAGGTCATCGACGGCGGAAGCGCCGATGAAACCATATGGATTCTGAAACGATACGAGGAGAGACTCTCCTGGATTTCCGAACCAGATAAGGGTCCCTCCGATGCGATCAATAAGGGATTTCGCCGATCCGGAGGTCCTGTGCTTGGCTGGCTGAACTCCGATGACATTTATTACCCCGGCGCCTTGAAAACCGTTTTGGAGTTCTTCGATAAAAATCCCGATGTGGATGTACTGTACGGCGACACGTATCACATCGATGAGAACGACGAGGTAATTGAAAAATACCCGACCGAAGATTGGAACTGGACTCGTCTTCACGAGAGATGTTTCATCAGCCAGCCTGCTGCATTTTTTCGCAGGAGGGTCTTTGACCAATACGGGCCTCTCGAGGTAGGCGTTCGCTGCATGGATTATGAATACTGGCTGCGGCTGGGAAAGAACGGGGTCCGCTTCGCACACCTTTCTCGAATATTGGCTGCAACACGTTTGCACAAGGAAGCCTTTACGGTAGCAGGGCGGGTGGCCGGACATAAGGAAGTCAATGGTTTCACGCGGAAACACCTTTCGAGGACGCCGGACAGGTGGCTGTTCAATTATGCTCATGCGATCGCCGAGGCGAAGGGGTACGATCGCAGCCGGCCGTTCAGTTTTATATCCACGCTGATCGTCTATTCACTCTATGCCGCTTTTCGCTGGAACAAAGGAGTGACGGCGGACATGGCCGGGATTCTCTGGACATGGATTAGAGGGGGCCTGGCTTCTTGGCGCTAAAGAGGGTGGTGAGAGCAGGTTTTAGATCATTATGTGAAGGCGTGGAGGGCGCCGCCTTGGTGTTGAAGGAGAGACAGGAAGTTTTATGAGAATTGGCTTTGATATCAGCCAAACCGGCAGCGGCAAGGCTGGATGTGGATATTTTGCGGACAGCATAATCCAACAGCTTGCCCGGATCGATCCGGAAAACGAATATATTCTTTATCCTACGTTCGGGGATTTTTTCTGGGACCCTGAATGGAAATCTTTCACCCGCAGGATCGATCGGCCGAAGTTTCGCCGCGCCGAGGGACATACGAGTCTCGACAAGGGCCGGGCTTTCTGGTCCAACCCGGCTGAAGATTTGGAAACCAGCCTGGGCAAGCCGGATATCATTCATTCAAATAATTTCTTTTGCCCGCATGGGTTGAAGAGCGCCCTGCTGGTTTATACGCTGCATGATCTTTCATTTTTAGAGCACCCGGAGTGGCACACCAGGGAGAACAGGCAGGGATGTTTCGAAGGAGTCTTTAACGCCTGTCTGTATGCCGACATGATAGTAGCCGTTTCGGAGCACAGCCGCAGGCATTTTCTGGAAATATTCCCACATTTTCCTCCGGAAAGAATTGTCGTCGCCCATCTGGCCAGCCGTTTTTCCCGAAAACCGGACCTGGCCCGACCTGCCTGCCTTTCATCTCTTAAGCCCGGGGAGTTTTGGCTGACGGTAGGCACGCTGGAGCCGAGGAAAAACCAGCTTCGGCTGCTGCGGGCTTACACTCGACTCAAATCAAGTCTTCCGAGGACTTTCCCAATGGTTATGGCCGGCGGCCGGGGCTGGTTGATGGACGACCTCCACAGAACAGTCGCCGATCTTGGTCTTTCGGAAGATCTGATTATGCCGGGCTACCTCGACGACCCTGCCTTGCAATGGCTTTATCAAAACTGTTATGCAATGGTCTACCCGTCCCTGTTCGAAAGGGTTCGGGCTGCCTGTGCTGGAGGCGATGAGCCTGGGCGCCCCGGTCATCAGTTCCAACGTCACCTCTATCCCGGAGATTGCGGGCGATGCCGGCATTCTTGTGGAGCCTTCGGCTGAGGAGGACATATTCAACGCAATGCTGATGATGTCGGAGAATAACGGGCTGCGGGCGACCATGATTGAACGGGGGATGCGGCAGGCAAAAAGATTCACCTGGGAGAGCGCCGCACGCACTATTCTCGAGTGCTATCGGACTTGCACTCGCCGATTACCCGGTTCCCTAGGGGAAGAGGGGTCTATACTGAGGGTGAAACCATGAGCAAGTCCTTTTTAAATGACATTTTCGAATGTCGAAAAAGCATGAGGACAACAATTAAGCCGGCGGTGACGAAAACCGGGTTGTTATTCGCTGTATTGATTGCTCTTTGTTTATTTTTGCCGGCAAAGCACGCTCCTGTCCGTGCTCAATCGAATGATTCGGAGACTCAGGCCGGAGCGGCCGCCCCGGAAGTCCTGGAGCCTTTTCCGGATATCGTTCTTCAGGGGAAGCTCCAGTGCTCCCTCAGGCGGCAAGTTGTTATGCCCTTTAAAGGAGTCATAACCGGTTTGAACGTCCTGCCCGGCCAAACCGTAAAGAAGGGCCAGGTCCTGGCGCACTATAAGCTGGCGGCCGACGTCGTTCAGTCACTGCAAAGACAAGTCGCAGCGCCCCAGATCAAGGAGATGGAATATGCATTGGCGAACCTGGATCTGTCCCTTATCCCCGCCGAAGCTAAGCGGGCTGAAACCGAAAGCCTTGTGAAGGAGAATATCGCCCCATCACAGGGCCTGGTTCAGATCGAACAGGAAATCCAGTTTCAAGAACAAAACCGCAAGGCTGCTGAAGAGCGGTTGAGGCTGGAACGCCAATTGCTGGTTGAGTTCAAGGCATATCTGAAAGATTTGCTGGGAGGGTCTCTCGATCCCCTGTCCGGCTCTCAAGATGCGTACTTAAGGGCCCCTATCGCAGGGCAGGTCGTGTCAATCCAATCAGATATCTGCGAAGGATTGGAACTCGGGCCCGGAGCGCCCGCATTCATAATCGGCGTTATGGATCCCATGGCGATCCATGCATGGATCCATGAGAGCGACATTGTCAACGTTCACCAGGGCGACAAGGCCGAGGTTACAATGGAATCCGTTGCGAAACGCACTTTCGAGGCCACGGTGAGCCGCTTTTCGCTGACCCCTTCGGCCCCGGGGGTGGCGGACCCCTCCTACTACGACGTAGAATTTACGATACCGAATTCGGATTATGTCTTAAAGGAAGGCTTCAAGGGCGATATAGTATTTCAGCCTTGGAAGACAACCGGATCGAGTTCACCAAGAATCGTCAATCCCCTCGGATTGGAGGGCACGAAAGATAAGCCATTCTTCTGGATGGGCGGCAAGGCGGAAACTGAAATCTGGATTAGCTCGCCAAAAGATGGAAATGTGGTCATCACGGCCTACTTTTCGGCGGGCCCAAGTATTCCGGGCAATCCCAGGCGTCGGATTCTCCTCTGCTCCCCGAACAGCCGTGAAAGGCAACTCGTGCTCCCGAAAAACGGTTGGTGCCGGATTACGGTCGCTGTTTCAGCGGGACCCAACCGGATCGCCCTTCGCGCTCTGGACGAACCAACCATACAAGTAAGCAAGGGGGATAATCGCCCCTTTGTCATAGGGGTACGGGACCTTACCGTGAGCGCGGCCAATTAACACTACTACGTTAAATAGTTGACATTTTCTTCTTGTTGTCCTATAGAGGTACCGGGAGGGATACCTATGGACAGCAAGGAACTACAATCGTGTCGGAGCAGGCTCGAAGCATTCCTTGCGGAGCTTCTTGAGCCTCTGGGGCGTCCGGAAAGGCGCAGATGGGGTAACGCTTACGTTCGCGGGTTGCTGCTGGATGGCGAACGAAAGTCCATTGAGCCTATGGCTGCTCGGTTGCCAGACGCCAATGTTCAGGCGATGCAGCAGTTTGTGGGTCAAAGTCCTTGGGACCACAACCCTGTTCGAAAAAAGCTTGCCGAACGGATGATCGACGCAATGGTCTCTGCGGTTGCCTGGATTGTTGATGATACCGGGTTCCCCAAACAAGGAAAACATTCTGTCGGTGTTGCCCGTCAGTATTCGGGTACTCTGGGCAAAGTTGGAAACTGCCAAATTGCGGTATCGCTCAATTTGGCCACAGACGAGGTCTGCATGCCCATCAATTTCGAGATCTACCTTCCGAAAGCTTGGGCAGACGATCCAGGAAGGTTGAAGCGAGCGGGAGTGCCAGACAGATTCTCCTTTAGGTCCAAATGGCAGATTGCTTTGGATCTGATTGACCAGGCGCATTCCTGGGACATCCCCAAAGGTGTCGTGGTCTGTGACTGCGCTTACGGGAACGGCAACCCCTTTCGGCAGGGCCTCATTGATCGGGAGCTTTCTTATGTAGCCGAAATCGAAGCCAAGACCATTGTCTTTTATGAACCCCGGAAAACAAGGCGCCGAGTAGGCGACCCGGCTCCCGATAACCTGACTGACAAAGTGAGTATTTTTACGGTTAAAGACTTTGCTCTCAAACTCCCTGCCTACATGTGGAAGACGATTAAATGGCGCCAGGGAACCAAGGGTAGGCTCGTTTCTCGTTTTGCCGCTGTCCGAGTAGTTCCGGCTCACCGGCCGGCTCAGGTCAAAAAGCGCCCTCCCAGGCAGTGGTTGCTTATCGAATGGCCCAAGGGGGAGCCGGCGCCCACGAAATATTGGTTTTCCAACTTGGACTCGCATGCAGGGCTTAGCCGCCTCGTCTTTTTTGCCAAGGTGAGATGGCGGATCGAGCAAAGCTACCAACAACTCAAAGAGGAGTTGGGGCTCGATCACTATGAAGGCAGGGGCTATTTGGGATGGCATCACCATGTCACAATGACCATGTTGGCATATGGGTTTCTCCTGCGTGAAACCTTACGCAGTAAAAAAAACTTCTGGGTTGACCCTCCCGAAAGTGAGACGGGAGATGCAACGCCTGATAGCTTGTTGGTCGGGAACATGCCCGATCTGCCGTAGAAAAATAAATCATGACCGTTTATCACGATCTCCATGATAACTTAACGTAGTAGTGTTAGAACGTCATCGCCGAGACTCGGGTCATGACGGGTCATCAATAAACAAGGGCGACAAAATATGCAGGAAAAACCCAATGTTGCTGTTCACAGATCGAAATTAAACATGCTCGTCAACCGCCATAGGCTATTCGATAGCAATGTAGACCACACATCACGCTGGCTTTGGCTGATTATCGTTCTGGAAGCTCTTCTGTTCTGGCGTATCAGCACTCAGGTTGCGATGTCCTATCCAAGCGCCTTCGATCAGACCGCTTATCTCACGGTAAGTTATCGCCTCTTTGAAGCCATGCGGATCGGCAATTTCAGGCCCATTGTCGATTTTATCGTCGGTTCGGGGGCCCCAAACGGCGTAAGTTTTCCGATACAGGGCGCGCTGCTTTCGCTCCTTCTGGGCGCAGGCCGCGTATCGCTGCTGTCACTGAATTTTATTTATTTTGCCGCCCTGCAGGTTGTCTTGTTTCAGACGGTGCGATGGAAGACGGGGAACTCACGGCTGGCTTTTGTAGCCATTGCGCTGCTCCTCTGCCAGTCTACACTGCCGTACATGGCCGGCGGAATTTTTGATTACCGTATCGACTTTGCAGCGTACTGCACGTTTGGCATCTGGACTTGTTTCGTGCTCCGCTCCGACCTGTTCAAAAACCGGCGCTGGTCGGCGGCCGTCGGATTTACCACTGCATGGCTTATGTCAATGCGGTTCATAACCGGGGCATATTTTGCGCCGATTATGGCGGTCATCTTTTTCTTTCTTATTATTCGATACGGCCGCTCAAAGAGCTTCTTTCGCAAGGCTGCGTACCGCCTGCGCATTTATAACTTTTTCATAGCGGCTGGAATTCCCGCTTTGCTGGTTTTGCCTCTGTTATGGTTCCATCGAAGCGCAATTTATACGTACTATTTCGTGGGAACGGTGACCGGGCCGGAAAAGTACATCCGTGCATTGGAGTTCGGCATCAAGAGCACTGCGGATGCGCTGACCTTTTATCCCAAATCGATCATGATTCAACACCTGGGCGGCAAGTTCCTGCTGGCGATATCTATTTTGTTCGCCGCGACTTTTCTTTTGACCATCATCGCCAGGTCTGGCGGGGCGAAAAGGTTGCGCCCTCAGCTTCATAACCTGGTCACTGTGCTGACAGCCATCCTGGTCCCGATAGGCGTTCTGACTGCCGTCATATCCAAATCGCCGATTGTCGGCAGTATTGTTTGCGTACCCATCCTCCTGCTGGCCGTTCTGGTCTGTTCCGCACCGCTCGACGCCTGGCCCCCCCGCCAACGCTCCGACCCGGCGGCGCGCTCCTTCTTACGGTCGATAACACAGACGCTCACAATGGCGCTTCTTCTGATAGTTGCGACGGCGACCTTCATAATCCGTCTGAACGGGCAGCCCGCCTTCAGTTACCCAAAAGATGACCTCAGGCTTTTCAATGAAGTTGAGGATTTTGCGGCGTCCTATGCCATAGACAATAATTTTTTGAATCCTGCTTTGGCGGTGGATCACGTGGGTGAGGCGCTTAATGCCGGCACAATGAACGTTGCTGCATATGAACGCTTCGGCAAGATAACCGATTTTCAGCAGAAATTAGGCGCCGGCATTGTCCGGATCGATCGCGACACTGCTCTCAAACAACTTGAGGAAAGCGACATAATCATTTTAACCGATTTCGATTTGCCCAATGCATGGGCTTATCCCGCCAATGAGTCAATGCGTAATTACTGGAATGACCTATGGGCATGGTCTAACAGCCATCGGATTTTGGGCAAGGTTTTCCGGCTCCCCTGCTTTAAAAAGGTCTATGTATTCGTTCGGCCGTTGGCCGCAATATCCGACACGTCCGGTGAATGGATTTTAAGCTCCGGCGCCACAATAAGGACCAATGCGGCCTTTTTGAGGCGCGCTCCGATATTTATGCTGGAAGGAAACACAGAATTCGGACTGCTTCCCCGTCAACCGAAGGCTGAAGCGGCGCTTCTCGGGGATGACCAACAAGTAGTAGAGCACCTTCCGGTTACCTTGAAGAGCGAAGGCAGCCGTTACCGGATATCAATTGATGGACGTTCGGCCTTGAGATCGAGCCAAGATCCCGTGGAAGTGCGCCTTACCTTTGACACTTATTTTGTCCCGAAGTTGATTGGCGTCAATGAGGATACCCGTGAGCTGACGATCAGAGCGCCGACATCGATCAAGATGCTGACAGCGGACGAAGCGGGAGTCGAGCAGAAATGAGCGTGATTTGCAGATAGGAATCGCGCGCGCACTATTTTCCGGAGTTCGTTCCCGTTTTCTCTTTTTGAGCGTCCCAGTACCCCATTTTACGCAATACCCTGAATGCAAGCGTCGCCTGCATTTGTTCCAAAGAGGATTGGAGCGCGGCACGATCCGCTTCCGATCGGGTTAGCCTTTCTTCTAATTTGAGGATTGTTTCCCACCGGGCGGCGCGGTCGGCTTCCGATTCATAAAGAAGTTCCGTGAGCTGCTGGTTACTCTCGAACCGCGCCCGACGGTCCTTCTCGGATTCGCTCAGATGCTTGCCTATTTCCTCGTTCTGCTCCAAGCGGGCGGCGCGGTCGGCTTCCGATTTATGAAGAAGTTTTGTGAGCTTTTGGACCTGCTTAAGGCGGGCGGCGCGATCCGCTTCCGATTCATGAAGAAGTTTTGAGAGCTGTTGGAGCTGCTTCCGACGGGCGGCGCGATCCGCTTCCGATTCATAAAGGAGTTTTGTGAGCTTTTGAATCTGCTCGGACGGCGCCCCCGGGTCTTTATCGGATTGACGCAACCGTTTATCGAGCTTTCGGACCTGTTTGTGGCGGGCGACGCCGTTTGTTTCCGATTCTTTCAGAATACGCTCATCAGCGAGAACCAAAGGACAAGATAACCCATGTATCTTACAGAACTCAGGAACCTTACCGCTAACAAGCTCTTTTCTTACCTGTGTTATTAAATCACCATTCCATATCTGTTCCAGAGAATGTGTATTGACGCTTCCCAGCACCGCATTCGAATAACAGCACATGTATACATTTTTACTATGTTCTTGAACAAAGGAGAATTTCCAAGGGAAAAGACAAGGTATATCAACTCCGGGCACGGAAAGACTGTTAATCTCCGAGCCTGCCGCTTCCCAGTGGATTATCAGATTGAGTCCAAGCTCGTTGGCTAACACTTTTGAACTTGTGCTGATGCAACTATATTCTTCCGGGCTTAACATTTCGTACTTATAGATAAATGGATAACCAAAATCGTTACGTGGCCGTACTCCGTCCGGCACACTGAATAAATGCCGAAGATTAATATTATTAATTCCCAAATGATGAGCCAATTTGAGGAAATCAAGCACCTCTTCGCAATTGACCCTCATTACGATAAAACTCATAGCAAGCGGCGGGTTGTGACCCCATTTATCCCTATATTTTTTAATGAAGTACCTGATGTTTGCGATTATTTTATCAAAGTTTTGCCCCATCAGCTTATAATAGGTTGCAGATGTGGCTGCATTGATTGATACAGCAAAACCGATGTTTTCTCCAGCCTCTGCAAGGATGTCCGCCCGTTTTTTAGTGAGAAGTAATCCATTGGTTGAAAAAGTGAAAATCTGTCCATTTTCAGCTACGTTTTGAACTAATTTCAGGAAATCCGGATGTGTAAGCGGTTCACCAAAGCTGCAATCCGTCACGCGTTCGCACCGGCTCAGAAAGGGCAAATACTTGTCAACGGCGGAAATATCTATGGCGTTATATTGGTATCCAGCATCCTTCTCGGCGCAGAATACACAGGGAGGATGGATATTACAGCGTCCGGTAAGATCGATATTGAATAGAACCGGCTTAGACTCCAAATTGGTTTTAGCCGCTCTTATTTCTTCAAGGTTGAGTTTTGTGTTCTCTTTCACAAAAGAATTGCCGCCCACTCAAATCCCCTTTATCCGGAATAATCCATCAAGTTGCACGCTATGCATCCGAACCGCATTTTGAGGCAGGGTCCAGCGCGAAAAGACTTAAGAAAAGGCCTCGAGACCTTATTAGAGCATATAGTTTTGCAGTTGAACATTCAAGTCAAAAGTCAAGGAGACGGGTTTTGCAATCTCAGGGCACAACCCCCCATCCCCCTCATGGTGGATGGTCTCAATCCCGCCTCTACCGCTTGAGGTCCTCATGCGAATAGTGTAGGATATCAAGAAAACCGGCGCAACACGCATATAGGAACAATCGAATCGGTCTTCATTTCCCCGCGACGATGTGGACGCTTCGTATCGGGACTTTGCATTTTGGTTCCGGTAGGCCGCAGGGCTCGAATCGGCAGAATTGTTGTTGCGAATGAAGCTGGACACACTAGCCTGTATCAGATAGAAAAGGATGGAGAGGAACGCTCTCTTAGAGTTTCTGTCCATTGAAAGAGATGAGTGCGAATGATGAGCAACGAACCGGAAGCAAAGAGTCCCGAATTATCCGTTGTAGTTCCTGTATATAAGGAAGAATCCAGCATACGGCCCTTTCTCTCCAGAGTGGAGGGCGTTCTTGAGTCCATGGACATTACATACGAGGTCCTTTTTTGCCTCGATCCTTCTCCGGACCGCACAGAAGAAGTGATTCTGCAAGAAATCAACAGAAATCAGAATATCAAGATGCTTGTTTTCTCGAGGCGCTTCGGTCAACCGGCAGCGACAATGGCGGGAATCCTGGCGTGCACCGGGCGGTCTTGTGTGGTTATAGACGTAGACCTGCAAGATCCTCCTGAACTGATCGCCGAACTGTATGCGAAGCTAAGAGAGGGATACGGGGTCGTCTTCGCCAAACGCCGCTCGCGCAGGGGCGAAACATTGCCGAAGAGAATCGTCTCCAAACTTGGCTATTACGCAATCAACAAGCTCAGTGACGTGCAGATTCCTCGCGATACGGGGGATTTCAGAATCATGACCCGCAGGGTTATCGAAGAACTGCGTAGGCTGCGGGAGTGCCACGGATTTTTACGCGGGCTGGTTGCCTACGTTGGTTTCAGCCAGGCATTCGTTGAATACGACCGGGATGAGCGCGCCCATGGCCGAGGCAATTATAACCGGTTCACCGGGTCTCTGAAAATAGGGCTAAACGGCCTTATCAGCTTCGGCAGCAGGCCATTGCAGCTTATGTCGCTTGCCGGCCTCATTCTCTCCGGGTGCAGTTTTTTGATCGGCGCATGGTATGTTTTACAAAAGCTTATTGGCGTGGAACTTACGCCCGGTCTGTCCACCACAGTCCTTGTCGTCACTTTTTTCTCCGGGGTACAGCTTCTCTCACTCGGCGTCATGGGCGAATACGTTCGGGCGAATCTATGATGAGGTGAAGCGGCGGCCCATGTACATTGTCGATCGGAAAGTGAACTTATGAGTTTTCCTTTTGCATTGCCTCCGCAGGGACCCGGTAAACCGGCGCCTCAATGGGTGGGGAACGGTTTTCAGGTCGGAAGCAATTTCTGCCGCGTTCTGGCGTACAGCTCCAATGAGGAAGGCTGGAGCGACGACCTCACGTGGTTCCATGAGAATACGGCAGGTTCGGGTCATTTCATAGATGAGGCTTCGCGCCGGCATGCGCTCGATCAGTTGAGAAGACATGTTCAGATGAACAATGCGGTAATTCTGGAGGTGGGCTGTTCTTCGGGTTTTCTTCTTTGCCAGATTGCTGAGAACCTCGAAAATGCCATGGCCATTGGATCCGATGTCGTTCGAGGCCCCCTTGAGAAATTGGCGTCGACCTGCCCACATTTTCCGCTCTTTCAATTCGACCTTGTCAGGTGCCCATTTCCTGACAGTTGCGTCGATGCTGTTGTGCTGCTCAATGTTTTGGAACATATTGAGGATGACGACGCGGCGCTGCGGCAGGTCTACAGAATATTGAAGCCCGGCGGCGTCGCCGTGATAGAGGCGCCTGCCGGGCCCCACCTTTACGATGTTTATGACAAGTCGCTTCGGCATTTCAGGCGCTATGCGCTTTCAGTTCTGCTGCGTAAGGTGAGAGAGGCGAATCTGCAAGTTGTTGAGAGGTCTCATCTCGGTTTCTTTTTATATCCAGGGTTTCAGTTCGTTAAACATAAAAACATGCAACTGCTTTCAGAAGACCTGGATACTCAGCGGAGATCGGTGGAGGCAAGCATCCGGAAAACCATGAGCAGCAGTCTACTGAGGGCGGTAATGAGACTGGAGCTGAATCTCGGCCGGTGGATTTCGTTCCCGTTCGGCATTCGCTGCCTGGTGACGTGCGCAAAACAAGCATTCTAACTCAATGGGTCAAGAAGGTCCCCCGCGGCTGTCCCAACGCGGTTGACAGAGACTGGCGGCGGGGGACCTCTCGCGCTACGCGAAGGGAGTTGCTAAGGGGGGCCTCGCCTGCGGCGCTTTGGTTTTTGAAGCGTCGCGAGGCGCGCGAAGCGAGGCCTGCACGCCGATTTTGCTTCATGTCCCGATGCGCCTGTTCCCGGGCTTGCCTTCAAACGGGCGCCGCCGTCACAGCTCCCGCCGAATGGCTTCACCTGTGGAGCCACGGCATCTGAATATGCGCGCATATCATGCTGTGCGCCTGTCTGCAAGAGGGCGCTGTTTTATATCATTAGCGTAGTACATAGTCTGTCATACGAAGATTGAAGAAGGAGCGTCGGGGCGATGTCCGATCGAGCAGGACCTACTCAGAGCGCCAAAAGCATCGAGAGAAATACATCCTTTTTCAAGGATAACCTGAGCTATTACGATAAGAATATCAGCAAAATGGATACGTACGCAGTGATTCGCAGATATGTAACCGAAGCCCTGCGGGGTACGAATCGACTACTCGATATCGGCAACGGCGGCGTATTCGACTACGATGCGACGGTAGTTGGCGACATCATTGCGCTGGACCTTTTCCTCGATGCCCTCGACCCGTCTGTTTCGTATCCTGATAATGTTTCATTAAGAAAGGGCAGCGCGCTCGATATTCCCGAACCCGACGGATCGTTCGACGGCGTGTTGCTATCGATGCTGCTGCATCACCTTACCGGCAAAACTGCCGGCGAATCGTTCATGAACATCGTTGTCGCACTGAAAGAGGCATTCAGGGTCCTCGAGCCCGGAGGGAAGATGATCGTACTCGAGTCCTGCGTTCCTCCGTTGTTTTATTCGTTTGAAAAAATGGCGTTCCCGCTGGCGTCCAGACTAATCGAAGCGGTGATATCGCATCCTGCGACTTTGCAATATCCGGCGGAAGTCCTGGCCAAGTTAATCGAGAATCTTGGCCCCAGAAAACTGGAAATGGTTCGCGTACCCAAGGGGAGGTGGATTTTGCTTCTCGGTTTCAAGTACCCGGCTAAGTTCGTTCCTATCGACGTATATAGATTCATAGCATATAAATAGGTGGGTAGATGTTACAATCTGTTTTGCAGCGCCTACAGGAAGAAAAACGCCCTATCCTGGTTTACCTTGCCGTGGGCGCATCAAATACACTGCTCTACATAGGGCTGTTCAGCCTTTTCTTCAAGCTGTTCAAAATTGATTACAGAGTATCGGTGACCATCTCTTTCATGCTGGCGTCGGTTTTCCATTTCCTTGCCAACCGTAAATGCACATTCGCGAGCAATGGAAGGATTATCTTACAGTTGCCAAAATATATCACTATGGTCGCATTTAATTATTTTCTATCAATTTCAATCATTATTTTTTGCGTAGATTTTCTGTCGATCCCGCACATGCTGGCAGTCACCTTTACGGCCGGATTCACTATAGTCGCCAGCTTTGTGATATTTAAGATTTGGGTATTCAAAGACAAGAGGGATTCATTCTTAGGATAGGAGTTTCAGTTGCGGGTGTTCATAAGCGGCTGTGCAGGGTTTATCGGCAGCAACCTGGCGGACTCTCTGCTTGAAAAGGGCTTCGCAGTAACCGGCTACGACAATTTTTCGACCGGTTTTCCGGAAAACCTCGATGAGGCCAGGCAGCGCGCCGGCTTCAAGGTCTTTCAGGGCGATGTTCTGGATGCGCCCGTCCTCACCAGGGCCATGGCCGGGTGCGATTTCGTATTCCATCTCGCCGCCAATGCGGATGTGCGCTTCGGGACCGAGCATCCCCGAAAGGACCTCGAGCAAAACACCATCGCCACCTTCAATGTGTTGGAGGCCATGAGGGCAAACGGCATCAGGGATATAGCCTTTTCATCGACAGGATCGGTCTATGGCGAGCCCGAGGTATTTCCAACCCCCGAGGACGCTCCCTTTCCAGTGCAGACTTCTCTTTACGGCGCGTCCAAATTAGCCGGCGAGGGCCTGATCCAGGCATACTGCGAGGGCTTCGGGTTTAGGGGATGGATCTTCCGCTTCGTTTCCATCCTGGGCGAGAGGTATTCACACGGGCATGTTTTTGATTTCTACAAGAGCCTTCTGGCGGACCCACGGCGGTTGCGCGTGCTTGGCGACGGCAAGCAGCGTAAGTCATATCTCTACATCGGGGACTGTATAGACGCCATGCTCGTCGCCATTGGGAAACCCGAAGGCAAGGTCAATATTTTCAACCTGGGAGTGGACGAATACTGCCGGGTGGATGATTCGATCGGCTGGATTTGCGATCATCTGGGGGTCAAACCGGAGCTCGATTACACGGGGGGTGAGCGGGGATGGGTCGGGGACAGCCCATTCATATTTCTCGACTGCTCCCGCATCAGGAAGCTGGGGTGGCGTCCGAAGTTCGCCATAAGAGATGGCGTTATCAAGACGCTCGAATATCTTATACACAATGGTTGGTTGCTGGAGAAGCGATAATGGAAGCGTCCGCCGTTTCCTGCCGGATTTGCGGGGCTGAAACCAAGAGGATCGGCGCCGTTTTTGGCAAGCTAAAGCAGCAGGATTTCTATTTGCACCGATGTCCCGCTTGCTTGTTTTCGTTTATATCCAATCCTTGGACCGAATACGACAAGATTTATTCATCCGACTATTACTGCGGCAAGGGCGCCGATCCTTTAGCGGATTATGTATTCGAACTGGAACATCCAGAAAAAACCATACGCCTATATGAGTGGCGAGGAATTCTGAATGTTATCGGGTCCTTAAAACAAATAGACTCCCGAACTCGCTGGCTCGATTACGGATGTGGCGCCGGGGGATTGGTGCGATATGTGAATCAGCATGCCAAGTGCAAGGCGGTCGGGTTCGAAGAGGGCAGTGTGAAGGATATGGCCGCTTCGCGCGGCATACCCTATATCGACTGGAACGATCTCGAGAAACAGCGGGGATCGTTTGACATCATAAGCGCAATTGAAGTATTGGAGCATCTCGAAAATCCCATCGAGACCTTATGCGCGATCAAGGCCATTCTCAAGCCGGGCGGGTTGTTTTTCTATACTACGGGGAACGCCGAGCCTGTTCGAGACCGATTGCTCGGGTGGAATTACATTACTCCTGAGGTGCACATCAGTTTTTTCGAGCCTAAAACGCTGGACTATGCGCTGCAGAAGTGCGGATTCAAGCCGGAATTCAAGGGATTCATGCCCGGATACGTAGACATCATCCGATTCAAAATCTTGAAGAATCTGCGCCGGAAAACGCGGTCGGCCGCCGAAGGGTTCCTCCCATGGAGCATAGTATCCCGGCTGGCCGACATGAAATATGGCGTCAGCGCCCATCCCATCGCTTGGGCATAGACGTCGAGATACGGATTGAACATTTTAATGGGCATTCTTACCGAAAAAAACGTTATACTCACCGGCGCCTCGCGGGGGCTCGGGTCGCATATAGCGCGGGCCATGTGGAGAAACGGGGCGAACCTTCTTCTGGTTGCACGTTCTAGAAATGCGTTGGAATCCCTGGCCAAAGAGCTTCACGAAAGTTCGACGCCCAGCCAGCAAATCCACATCGTGACCGTGGACCTTAAGTCCGCCGGAGCGATTGACATCACGATGGGCGAGGCGCTAAAGGTTTGGAAGAAGCTGGATGTGCTTATCAATAATGCCGGGGTTCAAGGACCGATCGGCTGCGCTTGGGAGAACGACTGGGAAGAGTGGCAGGAAGCGATCCGTGTGAATCTACTGGCGCCGGTGGCCTTGTGCCGCGCCAGTGTGCCTTGGATGAAAGATGGGGGAGGCGGCAAGATAATCAACCTCTCCGGTGGCGGCGCCACCGGACCGCGCCCCTACTTCTCCGCTTATGCTGTGGCAAAAACGGGCATTGTCCGGTTTACGGAAATTCTGGCCCATGAAGTCAGGCAGATGAACATCCAGGTGAACAGCATTGCCCCGGGCGCCTTGAATACCGATATGTTGCAAACCGTCCTGAAAGCGGGACAGGAGAAAGCGGGGCAAAGGGAATACGCTCAGGCCCTGAAGCAGGCCGCCGCAGGCGGAGCCGATCCGAGCCGGCCTGCGGAACTGTGCGTGTTTCTTGCCTCCAGTGCGAGCGGCGCCATCACAGGAAAACTCATCAGCGCTGTTTGGGACCCTTGGGAAGAATTGCCGTTGAAAATGCCCGACCTGGCGGAGACGGACATTTATACGTTAAGACGGATCGTTCCCAAGGATCGGGGCAAAAACTGGGGATAGAATGAACGTCGCAATTATTGGATGCGGATTTATCGGGGACAAGCGGGCTGGATTTCTCGGGCAATGCCGCTTGGTAGCCTGCGCCGACGCCGTTCAGGAACGCGCCGCAGATTTTGCTCGCAGGAGGCAGGGCGTGGACGCAGCCCCGGATTGGCAGACGGCGGTAGAACGGCCGGATGTTGACATAGTAATAGTTGCTACTACCCATGACGCTCTTGCTCAAGTTACGCTTGCGGCGGTAAAGGCAGGCAAGCATGTGCTGGTGGAAAAACCCGCCGCGCGAAACGTCGCCGAACTCGATCCCGTATTGAAAGCTGCCGAAGAAAGCCAGGTCCTGGTCAGGGTCGGCTTCAATCACCGCTGCCATCCCTCCTTTATCAAAGCCCGGGAAATCACTGCGTCAGGCGAGTTGGGAGAACTCATGTTCGTTCGCGCTCGCTACGGCCATGGCGGCCGCATCGGCTACGACAAAGAATGGCGCGCCGTTAAGGAACTCTCGGGCGGAGGGGAGCTTATCGATCAGGGCGTTCACCTCATAGATCTGGCGCGGACTTTTCTGGGCGACTTCAGCGAGGTCCAGGGGTTTGCGCATACTTACTACTGGGACATGCCTGTCGAAGATAACGGTTTCATGCTGCTCAAAACGCCCAAGAAGCAGGTGGCTTTGCTGCACGCGAGTTGGACCGAGTGGAAGAACACGTTTTCCTTCGAGATATACGGCCGTAATGCGAAACTGGACATCTCGGGGCTGGGAGGGAGCTACGGAGTCGAGCGGCTGGCCTGTTATAAGATGCTGCCCCGAATGGGGCCACCCGAAACGGTGATTTGGGAATATCCCCTGCCGGATAGTTCCTGGGCGATTGAGTTCGCAGAGTTCATCGAAGACATACGGCTCGGGCGGCAGCCGGCAGCGGGTTTAAAAGATGCGCGGGCAGCATTGGAGATTGTCGAGAAAATTTACAGGGAGTCAGGCATATGATTATCACGCGCAGCCCGCTCAGAATCTCTCTTGGCGGCGGAGGCACCGACCTCCCCTCTTATTACCGGGACCATAGTGGATTCCTGATAGCGGCCGCTATCGACAAATATGTCTATATCACTCTTCATCAGACCTTCGCACAGGAACTTATCATCAAGTATTCGAAGATGGAGCGGGTCAAATCCATCGAGGACGTGCAACATCCCATCATCCGCGAGTGTCTGCGGCTTGTCGATTTGGACAAACCGCAACTCGAAATAACGAGCATGGCGGATATTCCGGCGGGCACCGGGCTAGGGTCGTCCGGAAGCTTTACTACAGCTCTGCTCAAGGCGTTACATACGTTGAAAAAAAATCTCGTTCATCCTCGCGAGTTGGCCGAACAGGCATGCCATATCGAAATAGATCTTCTCGGGGAGCCCATAGGCAAACAAGATCAGTATATAGCAGCCTTCGGCGGGATCACCTGCTTTAGGTTTTTGCCCAATGGGCAGGTTGAAGCCTGGCCCCTCAAGATCGACCAGGATACGCTCTACAGCCTCGAGGACAACCTTCTTCTGTTTTTTACCGGCTATGCGCGTTCGGCTTCTTCTATTCTCAAGGAGCAGGATGATAAGAGCAAGAAGAGCGACAAGGAAATGATCTCCAATCTGCATTTTATGAAGGACCTTGGCAAAGAAAGTCAGGATGCGCTGGAATCAGGCGATCTGGACCGATTCGCCGAACTCATGCATGTTCACTGGGAACATAAGAAGAGCCGCTCAGGCAATATGAGCAACGATTCGATAAATGAATGGTATGAGGCGGCCCGCGCAAACGGGGCGCTGGGCGGGAAGCTCGTAGGCGCGGGGGGCGGAGGCTTTTTGATGTTCTATGCGCGGGACAAGGCTAAACTGCGAAGAGCCATGAGAGAGGTCGGTTTGCCCGAAGTTCGTTTCCGCATCGATTTTGAAGGAACGAAGGTGGTTGCCCAGTCATGAAAGAGAAGTTGCTTCCGGCAGCAATACTCTCCGGAGGCCTGGCGACTAGGCTGCGGCCTCTCACCGAGACTATTCCCAAGGCCCTTGTGGAGGTGCGGGGTGAACCGTTTGTTTCTCATCAATTACGGCTCCTCAAACTTAGAGGGATCGAGCGCGTAGTTATCTGTGCGGGCTATCTCGGGGAAATGATCCGGGATTTTGTCGGCAACGGCGATGGTTTCGGGCTCGATGTGGAGTTTGCCTTCGACGGAGACCGTCTTCTGGGGACGGGAGGGGCTGTCAGGAAGGCCTTGCCGCATCTGGGCGACTCATTTTTTGTGCTTTATGGGGATTCTTACCTCACATGCGATTACGCAGCGGTTCAGGCCTCATTCCGGCAGAGCGCCAGGCAGGCGTTGATGACGGTGTTTTTCAACGATGGCCAATGGGATACGAGCAATGTAGAGTTCAGAGACGGTAAGATAGTGGACTACGACAAAAAGAAGCTCACTCCTCGTATGCGGCACATTGATTATGGTCTGGGGGTTTTCATGGCTTCGGCTTTCGAACCGATCCCGGATGGGGTTCCCTACGATCTGTACGAACTCTACAAGCAACTCCTGTCGAAGGGAGAGCTTGCCGCCTTTGAAGTTGGAGAACGGTTCTATGAGGTCGGCTCGCTTGACGGGATCGAGGAACTGAGCGGCTACCTCGGGCGCAACAGCGGGCTATGCCAGCAATGAACGAACAGTCCACGCAAGCAATGGGAAAGGATCAATAACCGGACACCGTCAACCTTGGAATACGGGAGAAGACATGAGTTTTGCAGATCAATTTTTGCTTGAGGCGCAGCAGGTAATCGAGCGCATCGATAAGGAGGCCGTGGAGCGCGTGGCCGTCTTGATCGCGGACGCCAGGAAAAGGCATGGACGTCTCTTCATTCTCGGAGTGGGCGGCGGCGCGGCTAATGCATCCCATGCCGTCAACGATTTCCGCAAATTGGTCGGCATCGAGGCGTATGCGCCTACCGATAACGTCTCAGAACTTACAGCCCGCACCAATGACGAAGGCTGGGCGAGCGTCTTCGTCGAATGGCTCAAAACGAGCCACCTGAGGGAAAACGACCTGATTTTTGTGTTTTCCGTCGGGGGTGGCAATGTTGAGAAAAACGTGAGTCCCAACCTCGTTTCGGCGCTTCAGCACGCCAAACAGGTCGGAGCAAAGGTTTGCGGCGTTGTCGGCAGGGATGGAGGGTACACTGCGCAAGTTGCCGATGCCTGCGTACTCATCCCGACTGTCGATCCGGCGCGGATCACTCCTCACACCGAAGCGTTCCAGGCTGTAATCTGGCATCTGCTTGTGTCTCATCCCTTGCTGAAGTACGCTCAGACCAAGTGGGAATCGGTAAAATGAAAAGGACGTCTGTGCGCGCCGTTTTCCTGGACCGCGACGGGGTCCTTAACCGTTCCGTGATAAGAGAGGGGAAACCGTACCCACCCGCATCGGTATCGGAAGTCGAAATACTGCCCGGGGTTGGCGAGGCGTTGCAGAAGTTGAAAGAAGCCGGATTTATGACCATTATGGCCACCAATCAGCCCGATGTGGCGCGCCGGACCCAGACCCTCGAGGCTGTGAAGGAGATCAACGCCTTCCTTACGGCAGTGTTGGAGTTGGATGATACAATGGTTTGCCTCCATGATGATGAAGACGCATGTCGTTGCCGCAAGCCCCTGCCGGGACTGTTGATCGCAGCGGCGGAAAAACATGGCGTCGATCTGTCCGCCAGCTTCATGGTTGGAGACCGGTGGAGGGATATCGATGCAGGGAGCAGCGCCGGGTGCAAAACGATTCTGATTGAGTACGGGTATGATGAACGAGCTCCATCGAGCCCCCCGGACTTGAAGGTCAAGAATGTTGGAAGAAGCTTATTCTCAAAATGCACTGCTTTCTATGAGAGATGTCAGTTTACTGCTTTCCATTAACGATTCTTGCGCTACAATTAATAGAAAAAAGTATGAGAAAAAACACAATGTACATTTACCACATCCTGGAAATTTACAGGATATGGGATCATGTATCACGCACAAATATCAAATCATCTATAAGTGTGTAGTCGAAAAAAAAGACCCTATAACTGCCGCAAAAGAGACTAATCATACTATAATGGCTGTTGACCGTTATCTCAAAGATTTTAATCGCGTAAAGACCTTATACCTTGATGATAAAGATGAAAATTACATACATCTTGTCACAAAACTATCTTTAAACTTGATTGCTCAATATGTAAACATTATAAATCAATATGTCAAAGAACTTAATGTTGCTATTTAAACTTAATTTATCTACTCAAAAAAATATGCAATTTTACTTGTTTAGCCATATTGCTTTATTTTCAGGGCTCAAGTAGAAATAGGGGAATGCGCCCTGAAGGGGCATCATCAATAGCACAGGGCATCGCCCTGTGTAATTGTCAACAAATTGAATATAAGCCCTGAAGGGGCGTAAGCTTTTCTTAAGTTGACGGCAATGGATGCATGATTTTGCAACGGTTTATCGATTAGCGGAATTTTTCAACTATGGCCATGTTTTTGCAGTAACGGGCGCAATCACCGCATCCCTTGCATTTTTTTGGATCAATAACAGCTTTTCCGGCTTTGTTACTGGATAAAGCATGCTCATGACAGGCTTTCAAACAACGGCCACAACCTTCGCAACGTCCTGCAATTACTTCATATCTTTTAACCTTATCATTTGATGCTACGGCAATAGCTGCGGCAGATAAACCTCCAAGTGCAATTAAGCCAAAGCTTCTTTTGATAAATGCTCTTCTCTGCATAACCTATTATTATGTAAGTGCTCCAAGACGGTACAAAAATAATACCAGTTTGCGACAAAGCAAATTTGAAGCTCATTTTTGTAAAAGTGGTTTCGTCCTGCAATTTTGCGTTTTCGTCGATAATCCATGAAATAGGTTGTGCAAATCTGCTATTTTCCTTAATTTTCATCAGGTATAGCTGTGTTCCACAAAAATGCCACCCTAAGCATGCACATGAGCAAACCAAAATACTCCAGTCAACCTTAAACAAAATTCTATGAAAAAGTTAGCCCTTATCCTTTCCGTTCTCATCTTTATGGCCGGCCTGATGAATGGTCAGATGTCGCAACAAGCCAGAGATAGCATTAACCGCCTCACAGAGCAGGATCATCAGTTAATGATGAAACGTTTAAGCATTACGGAACTCCGTCCGGGTCCATCAGGAAACCCGCAGGACCCTAATTATGCAAATACCGATGAATCGAAAGCCATCCAGTATACAAGCTTGCCTGACCCGCTGATATTCAACAACGGTACCCATGTAAACTCAGCCAAACAATGGGAAAGACGCAGGCAGGAAATTTTTGAGGATTTTGACAGGGAAGTTTATGGCCGGTTACCGAAAGAAATGCCTGCAGTCACCTGGAAGCTGATTAGCGAAAAAGACACCATGAACGGCGAATTTCCGGTTCAGCCTTCCACTGAGGCTTCCGGGGCCATTGGGCGCCGCTGACTTGCTTGATCTCGTTTTCTGGTTCCTCGCTACTTTCGGTGGAATAGCTGTGCCTAGCTAGCCAAGCTGCTCTTCCCACCGTTACCTCTCCGGAGTCCCTCCCTAGTACGTTGACACGCAAGTTGCGTTACGTATAATGGTGTCGCTATGCGACGTATACCTGTACAACTGAGTGCCTCGGATCGGCAAGCGGTCGACGCCCTGCGTTCCCGAGGGTCCCATTTAGCACGCGAAGTCAATCGACGCCGCCGGCGGCAAGGCAGAAGAGCGCTGCCAGGGGTGCGACGACGAGCACGCTGCGCGCCCCGGCCAACGTGCGCGAGAGCACGTCGCGGCCGTTCTCGTCGGTGCCGAACCAGTGCAGGCGGCTCAGTCCCCTGAGCGTGTGATATGGGTCGATATCGAGCGGCCCGAACCTGGTGATGTGAGTCGAGAAGAGTGCCATGAACACCCAGAACAGGACGATGCCGCCGCCGATGAGGAACGTCGGGCTGCGCAGCAGGCGATGGACAACGTAGCGGCGGCGGAGCGTGCCTTCCGAGGGCTCCGCCGCCTCCGCGGAGAGTCCGCTGAATGGCCCCGGATCGGCAGGGACGACAGAAGCTCACGTCACCTCACCGCCCGCAGCCGCACGCGCGGGTTGAGCAGGGCGACGATCACGTCGGCGGTGAGGTTGGAGAGCATGTAGATGCCGGCGACGACCACGACCGTCGCCTCGAGCACCGGCATGTCCTTGAACGTCGCGGAGTCGGCCATGAGCTTGCCGATGCCGGGGTAGTTGAACAGCGTCTCGACCACGACGAGGCCGCCGACGAGCCAGCCGATCTGCGTGCCGATGACGGCCACGGTCGGCGCCATCGCGTTGCGCAGGGCGTGCGTGACGACGACCCGGCGTCGCGGCAGCCCTTTGAGCGTCGCCGTGCGCACGTATGCCGTGTCGAGCGCCTCGATCATGCCCGCCCGGGCCATGCGGGCGATGTATCCGAGCTCGACGAACATGAGCGGGATCGCCGGCAGGATCAGGTGGTAGATGCGCGTCAGCGGGCCCGACCCGGGCGGCGAGATCGGCGAGAACGGCAGGAGCTTGAACGTGACGGTGAAGAGGACGATGAGCACCACGCCGCTGACGAACTCGGGGATCACCGTCAACGACAGGCTGGCGATGCTGATGACGCGGTCGACGATGCCGTCTCGTCGGAGCGCGGCGATCACTCCCAGCAGGATCGACAGCGGAACGATGATCACCAGGGCCAGTGCGGCGAGCTGCGCCGAGTTCCAGAGCCGCTGCATGGTGAGTGAGAACACAGGCACGCCGAAGGTTCCACGAATCGCTCCAACGGAGCGTGAGAAAGCCGCCCAACCAGCGGACGTAGCGGCCGACCAGAGGACGGTCGACGCCGAGCTGGTGGTCGACCCGGGCGACCGGCTCGGCTGAGGCGTACGGCCCGAGCTTGACGCGGCCGGGATCGCCGGGCACGACCTGGAGCATGACGAAGACGAGGATCGACACGAGCCACAGCGTCGGCACGATGAAGAGCAGGCGGCGGACGATGAGGCGCAGCATCAGCGCCTCATCGTCCGCCGCCCGATGTGCCGATCGACCGGCCGCCTACCACACACGGGCTGTCGCGCGATCGTCTATGCCAGATACGCCTTGGTCAGGTCGAGGAACTCTGCCGGATCGGAAGTCACGCCCTGGACGTTCTGGCCGCATCGCCCGGTTGACGCTGATCGTGTAGGGGATGATCGCCGGAGTCGCGTCCATCAGGATCGTCGCCCCCGTCCTCGCGTAAGCACGCCGTTGAGTCTCGTCCACGGTCGTCAGGTAGCCCTTGACCGCCGCGTCAAACGCGGGGTCGCTGAACTTGGACGAGTTCCAGACGCCGTTGGTCGTGAAGGCAGCGAAGTACTGGTCGGGTACGCCGCGGAAGGTCCAGTCGGTGATGCCCATCGGGGCCTGGAGCCACGGCTGGTTCGCGCCCGACCCGTACCAATAGGTCACCGTCACCTGATTGAGCTTGAGGTTGATGCCCGCTGGCTTGGCCATCGCCTGCAAGAGGGTGGCGTACTGCTGGATCTCCTCGTATTCCTCGACGAAGAGAGTGGCGTTGACGCCGTTGGGCATGCCGGCGGCGGTCAGGAGCGCCTTCGCCTTGGCGATGTCCTGGGTCCTCGGGGGCAGATCCTGCGGCGAGAGCGGGTACTGCTTGAAGAAGATGTTGTCGTCGGCGACCTCCGCCTTGCCGTTGAACAGCGCCTGGATGAGCGCCGGCCGGTCGAGGGTGTAGGCGAGGGCTTGGCGCACGCGCTTGTCGGTGAACGGCGCCGTATCGACACGCATGGCCAGCTCGCGGTGCATGGTCGACGGCGTGGCGATGACCTTGACGTTGGGGTCCGTGAAGAGGGCCTGGGAGCCCTGGACCGGCGTGTACAGCATCATGTCGACGCTGCCCGCCTGAAGGGCGAGGCCCTGCGCCTGAGTCTGCTCGTTGAAGTGACTTCGCACGCCGTCGAGATAGGGCAGCCCGGACTGCCAGTACTTGGGGTTCTTCTTGAAGGTGGCGCTCTGCTTGGCCGTGTAGTCGGTCAACATGTACGGGCCGGTGCCGACCGGGGTCTTCTGCCACGTGCCCATCTTGTAGGTCGACGGCAGGATGAGGCAGTCGTAGTTGGTCGAGGCGACCAGGTACGGGAAGTCGGCGTTCGGCGCATCGAGGTGGAACTCGACCGTGGAGTCGTCGACTTTGACTACGCCGCCCTGCGAGAGGATGCCGTCGAAGCTCGCGGCCGCTGCCGACACCGTCTTGGGGTCGAGCAGGAGTACTCATCGTGGCGACGACGTCGTCGGCGCCGAACGGCTTGCCGTCCTGGAAGGTCACGCCCTTGCGCAGCTTGAACGTCCAGGTCTTGACGTCGGCGCTCGGCGACCAGCTCTCGGCGAGCACGGGGCGCAGCGTGAGGTCGTTCTCGACCCACGCGAGGTACTCGGCGACCTGCTGGACGACGGCGATGGAGCCGGTGTCGTACATCGTCGTCGGCTCAAGGGTGACGGTCGGCGACACCATCGTCACACGCAACGTGCCGCCCATCTTCGGCTGGTCGCGCCCGGCGTCGTTGTGCTGGTCGACTTGCTCCCGCACGCCGCCAGGATCCTCGCGACAGCAGTCACCGACAGGCCGGCGACGCTGGCCCGTACGAGCAGCTGGCGGCGAGTCATGTGCCCTTTGAGGACCTCCTGGCACAGGTGGTCGGCGTACTCTTGCTGAAACGGCGTGTCCTCGATCATCTGAGCCCCCAGTAGACGGTTGGGTTCCGCGCTCCGTCATTCGACTCGCATCGCCGGAGCCGCATCCATTCTATGTGCGCACGTGAGGCTGGCAAGGGTCGGCCGTTGTGCGAGCGTCGACTGACCATGTTTCGCCTGTGGAACAACCGGGTGAGAGGTGATCGACATGAGAGCTGAATGGAACGACACCGTGCTGGCGGAGAGCGACTCGACGATCGTCGTCGAGGGCAACCACTACTTCCCGCCGGACGTGGTACACCGCGAGTACCTGCGCGACAGCGACGAGCACACGGTCTGCGGCTGGAAGGGGATGCGAGCTACTACGACGTGGTCGTCGACGGCCAGACGAACGCGGCGGCGGCCTGGTACTATCCCTCACCCAAAGAAGCGGCCGCCCAGATCGCCGGTTATGTTGCCTTCTGGCACGGCGTCAAAGTCGAGTCTTAGTTCATCGATTCCACACGCGTCGTGCAGTCTCGGCAATGACGCGCAGTTTTGCCTTCTCCTCGTCGATCGTCAGGTCGTTGCCGACGATCGACGTGGCAAAACCGCACTGCGGCGAAAGGGCGAGACGGCGGAGGGGCTGGAAGCGCGCCGCTTCGCGGATGCGCGCTTCCAGCCCCTCCGCCGTCTCCACGCGCCCCGACTTGGTCGTCACCAGGCCGAGCACGACCGTCTTGTCTTCGGGCACCTCGCGCAGCGGCTCGAAGCCGCCGGAGCGCTCGTCGTCGTACTCGAGCAGCAGCCGCTGCGCGCGGATCCGCGAGAACAGCCGCGCAGCCAGCCAGTCGTAGCCGCCGGCGACCAGCCAGCGGCTCATCTGGTTGCCGCGGCACAGGTGAAAGCCGAAGGTCGTGCCTGGTGGTCGGCCGATGACCAGGTTGTCGAGCTCGACGCCCATCTCGAGCCAGCGCTCGGCCGGCCAGCCGCGACTCGCGTAGAAGTCCCGATACGTCGGGTCGACAGAGCAAGCGGATAGTGCGGAGCGTCGATCTGGATGTACGTACAACCAAGGCGCACGAGCTCGTCGACCTCCTGGCGAAGTATCTCGGCGACGTCGCCGAGGAAGTCCTCGAGATGGGTGTAGGCGCCACTCGAGAGCTGCGGGTCCCAGAAGTTGGCGAACAGGCTGGGGCTCGGCAAGGTCACCTTGAGGATCCGATCGGTGCGGCCGCGCGCGTATACGTACTCGTCGGCGGACAGAAAGCGGCGGCGGCGAAGCTTGGCGACGACACCGATCGGCGGCCGCTCGACGTGGCGGCCGCGAGCTCGTCGCTCTGCCAGTCGCCCCAGAGAAACGCATCGAGGTCCCACTCACCGAAACCTTCGACGGCCTCGGTGAGCTGGCTCTGAAAGGAGAGCCGGCGCATCTCGCCGTCGGTGACCACGTCGAGGCCGGCGTCTTCTTGTAGCCGCAGGGCCCAGTCGACCGCCGCATCTTCGATCTGACCGAACTCGCTCTCAGTGAGCTCCTCGCGCGCGCGACTCTGCCGCGCCTCCAGCAGCTGCGGCGGGCGCAGCAGACTGCCGATCACATCAGATCGCGCATCCATTGGGGTCGCATGCATGCGCTGTCAGTCCGTCAGCCCGTGCGCTCGAGCAGCTCCTGGAGCGCTTCTTGCGGCCGGTCGACGATCGGCGCGCCGTGGTCGAAACAGAGCACAGAGAACGACAGGCGGAGCAACTTCTCCACGCTGCGCCGCGTCTCGGCCGGGTCGTCGTGATACTCAGGCGGCACAAAGCGCAACTGTCTGCCGCCGTCGTTGGAGATCAGATCGGAGCAGAAGAGCACGCCTGGCCCGGATTCCAGCAGAAACGAGTAGTGCGGCCATTCCGGGCCGGCGTACGCACGGCGAGCAGTCCGCCCGGCAGCACGTCGCCTTCGGCGTACCGCCGGTCCGGCTCCTCGGCCGCGGCGGATGCGTCCTCCGGCAGCCAGACCTCTATGCCGAACTCGGCGCGGTACCGCCAGGCGCCGCGCTGGTGACAGCGCGCGGTCAACACGATCGCCGACGGCCGCGGCAGCGTCGCCAGGGAGCGATCCGCGAGTCGTACCGGATCGACGAGCACGCTGCCCTCACGGGCGATCACCGCATGAGAGCTCGAGATCGCGCCTCCGATGGCGCTGTTGTGGATGCGCCAGTGGTAGATGCCGTCGACGACCTCCTCGACCTGCTCCGCGATCTCTTTGGGTTCACTCATTGCTGCACCT
>CAVSIN010000003.1:0-179879 GCA_963727975.1 uncultured delta proteobacterium
TCATGACCGAGATCGATGGACTGGACATTCATTTCATTCACGTCCGTTCAAAACACGAAAACGCGTTGCCGCTCATCGTTACGCACGGATGGCCCGGCTCGATCATCGAACAGATGAAGATCATCGATCCGCTGACCAATCCCACCGCACACGGCCGAAGTGCATCCGATGCGTTCCACCTGGTGATCCCGTCAATGCCGGGCTACGGCTATTCAGGCAAACCGACCGTCACTGGGTGGGATTGTCGCCCACATCGCGCGTGCCTGGGTCGTGCTGATGAAGCGCCTGGAATACACGAAATTCGTGGCGCAAGGCGGCGATTGGGGCGCGGTCATCACCGAACTAATGGGCCTGCAGGCGGCTCCGGAATTGCTCGGCATTCACACCAACATGCCTGGCGTCTTTCCAGTCGACATTGACATGGCGGCTTTTTCCGGAGCGCCGGCGCCATCGGGTCTCTCAGCCGATGAGAAGGTCGCCTACGAGCGTTTGCAGTTCGTATATCAAAAGGGAATCGCCTACGGGTACCAGATGGGGCTCCGACCGCAGACGTTGTACGGAATCGTGGATTCACCCGTCGGCTTGGCGGCTTATTTCCTCGATCACGACGCGCGCAGCTACGAACTGATCTCACGCGTCTTTGCGGGAGAATCCGCCGGCCTCACGCGCGACGACATCCTCGACAACATCACGATCACCTGGTTGACGAACACGGCGCTTTCCGGCGCCCGTCTCTATTGGGAGAATTGGGGCAAACTCGGGTATTTCAGTGCCAAAGGCGTCTCCATCCCGGTTGCCGTGAGCGTCTTCCCTGACGAACTCTATCCAGCCCCGCGGAGTTGGACGGAGCGGGCGTATCCCAAACTCATTTATTACAACAAGGTTGAGAAAGGCGGACACTTTGCGGCCTGGGAACAGCCGCAACTCTTTTCAGAAGAGGTTCGCGCCGGCTTCAGACCACTGCGCTCGATGTTCTTTCGTGATGTGATTATGGCGAATGCTGCCTAACTGCTCGTCAAGCGGCAGGAGAGCTTCGATGATAGAGGCTCTCCTGTTTCGACTCCGGGCAGATATCAGTCGGCCTCACGCTTGGTCCACATGATGGACTTCCTGGGCAAACAGGGAATTCCGTGGGAGGTCTTCCAAGCCTCTTGTAAACCTATTTCAGAGGCTCACAACCGGCAGGAGACGCCCGGTTTCGCAAAGAGTATCGAACGTCACGCCTTAGGGGACAAGTGATTTGGCTGGTTGACGCTCGCATGCAACAAATCTGACTTTCGATTTATGTGAGCGCAGGGGAGGAAAGAACATGGCGGATCTCAAGTATGACAAAGAGATCACTGCACTTCTCGTCATCGATCCGTACAACGATTTCATTTCCGAGGGAGGCAAAGTATGGGATCGCTTGAAGACTGTTGCAGAAGCAAATGATTGCATTCCTCATATGTTGCAAGTCCTGAATGCTGCGCGGAAGGCGGAGCTTCGCGTCTTCTATGCCCTGCATCGTCGATACCGTCCAGGCGACTACGAGACCTGGAAGTACATTGCGCCCGTCCAGAAGGCAGCTTGGTTGCACAAGGCGTTCGAATACGGCACGTGGGGCGGCGAGATCCGCCGCGAGTTCGAGCCTCAACCGGGCGAAATCGTTGCCCAGGAGCATTGGTGTTCCAGTGGTTTCGCCAACACGGATTTGGATTTGCAGCTCAAGAAACACGGCATCCATCAGCTCATCATCATGGGGCTCATAGCACATACGTGTGTGGAGGCAACTGTTCGTTATGCCGCTGAACTTGGCTACGAGGTCACAATGGTAAAAGACGCGACCGCGGATTACTCGGATGAGGAGATGCACGCCGCTCTCGACATCAATATCCCAAACTACGCCAGTGCCATTGTGACCACAAATGAAGTCGTCGACTCGATCTCTTCTCTCTAAGGCTTAAGCATCAGTGCTGGTACTGGAGAATGTCATGCTCGGGAAGATGGTGTGCTCGATAAAGCCCCGAGCGGGTGGAACGACGCTTCCGCCACTTGATGCAAAACGGGCGGTTATAGTTCCTATATTATTGATAATATTATGACAATAGTCATACTGTCCTTTCGTTTTTGATGGACATTACACAAGGTATTTAAGTGTTTCCTATGTGCCTGATAATTCAATGACATTTGTCATATCATAATATTTGTCCTAATTTCTGAACAACAATCTCCACCTTCCACACGACCAAAGTCCTCTCGCCATTTTAGCAAATTCGCCATAGGGAAAGCATCATATGAGATGAGGCATTATTCCCGGGCGTTCTCACGCATGATCCAGGGGAATACCTGCCTTTTCCATTGTAAAAATCGACCGGAAAACCTTATCGCGGTTCCGGATCAGCGAACCGCCTGGAACACAATCGCACGATCGGTTGTGTTACATAAGCCCCGCCCTGGAACCAGCTTTAGGCTCCAGCGTTCGCGCCCTATGGCAACCGAATAGATCATGGCGTTCGGATCGAAGGCCTTCCAGGTTCCGCTGTGACCGTCCGAGGCCCGCACGGTTCCTTTGGCCGCAAAGCTTAGGGAGGCGCCGCACTGAAGGGAGTCGGATGCTGAACCGCAGATCATCACGGTATAGGCGCCGACAATGGGGTCCGAACGAAGTCCCGCAGCAGTGCCGCCAAAATCGATCGCGTCACCGCTTACGGCGATGGTGTAGTCGCCCCCGGCGCGCACCAGGCATGTCCCGTTGGTGCGAAGCTCTATGTAGGCAGATCCGGGGCCGGGGAAGCTTCCCGGCATCTCGAGCTGAGCGACCGTTCCCTTGGAGGTCACCGAGCGTGACTGTACGACCTGTCCGTTGCTTGCGTGAAGAATCACCTCCATCGTCGTTGTCTGGGGATTGCCGAACAGACCCATGGAAGTAAACGTAACGTTGATATTGCCCCGGCCTTTCTTGTATTTGAAAGACCAGTATTGCGGCCCCACCATGCAATCGAGCGTCCCGCGGTTCTCACCCGCCACCATCGGGGTGGGCGCTTTTGGATTCAGCGATTGCGCGGAACTGGGGATGGGAAGCGCAACAGCAAAGGCCGCACCGAAGATCAAGAGCAGAAAAGCGCCGACTTTCCTAACACTACGACCCCGTTTGTTGCTCATCGTCTTTACTCCTTTCACAAGTCCTCGTATCAGCAGGTTATCACCGTCATAATGGACAGGCGGCACATTTATTTATTTCCTTTGCCGCCGCCTCCGGCTTCAACGATTGGAGGGCAGCGACGGAAATGTCTGAAAATCCAACAGATCCATCTCCACCGGTGAAACATGAAAACGGCATCGGAAAAGAGCATTTCCCAAAATAATAGAGGGACACTCGCCCGATGAAAAATTCCCATTTAATCGGAGGCTTCGCTCATCCCGTCCATTCATTCTTGCCCGCAAAACTTCGGAGCATTAGAACCGGAATAATGCATCAAGTTCTGCACTATGCCTCCCAACTGCTTGTTTGGATTGGATTTTTGTCCGAAAAACTTTTGCTGCGATCAAAAACAATACGGTTTTCACATCGTAGACGCAAGAGGGAAATGGATCAGACGAGTTTTTGCGATTTGAAGACGCACCTCCATCCTTGGAGATTGCAGTTCGCTTCTCGTCTGTCCGAAAGGGAGCAAAATTCAAGAAGGCTTGCCAACAGGTAAATTTTGCGGTCAACGTATGATTTGCTTATAGAACGTTAACTGAGAAACGGCGGAAGGCCGAAATCCCGGCGGGTGCGGGGTATCTTTAAACTGGAGAAACATTCCCCCGCGCTTTGAGGGACATGAATATTACATCCTGAATGCAACTATTGCGTATTGAACGGTATTTCAGCGCTGTGGAGGGGACGCCCCGGCTGGAAGATTCAAAACACTACTGCGCCGCAACTGAAAGACCGCTTGATAGCGCCGAGTTCATTCAAAAGTTTGCTTTTCCACAGCAACCTCCGGGAGCACACACACGGGATGAAGGAGCAGACCCGCAACATCCGGTATCCCCGATTCCGGGGAGTTTGCCCTCCTGCTTAGCTCCTGAGAGGCTTGAAGACCTGGACGGCAGTTTTGTCAATTCAGAGCTCCCGCATTTCAGGCAGGCTGCCTCCTCGCTGCTTCCGTATACGAGCTTTTCAAACACATTGCCGCATGACGCACAAAGAAACTCGAATATAGGCATTATGATTTTTCCCCCGTGAGTATAAGTTTTTAAGCAGGAATGCGCTTTTGTCTTCCGATTGACAGGTCGTGCAAAGGGATCAGGATATCGGCCATTTCCCGAATCTTATTGGCGCTGTCATAAGCGGCGATGGCATTCGTGTGAACGCCTGGCGCAATCGCAGGGCCATGCCCTGGAAAGTTCAAGGCGTTGCAGCAAAATCCGGTTATGATTGCGCGTCCGGCGGAGGTCCGGACCGCTACGGACTGGCCTCCGGGCGTATGACCGGGTGAAAATATCAGGTCGATTCCGTCCATTAGATTTGTGTCGCCTTCGACAAGCTCCACCTTGAGACCGTCCAGAAGGTCGGGATAATAGCGGTGATCGAGCGGGTGCGGGTTGAGGAAAAAATCATATTCCGCTCTTTGGACTACGATCCTGGCTTTTGTGCACTTGAAGTCATTTTCGCAATGGTCGTTGTGCAGATGGGTGTGGATAATGAGGTCGATATCCCCTGGCGACAGATGGTGAGACTCGAGGGCCTCCTCGAATTCCATTATTTCAAGCCCGTACTCGCGTCCCACATGGTCCGGCACGACAAATTGCTCAAGGCCCGTATCGACCAGGATGTTCCGATCTCCCCCCTTGATGAGAAACACGTATATGGGAATCCAGATGCGCTTCCCGTATCCATGCAGGTAAGTCATTATCCCCTGGTCGGTCTCGTTTGCGCCGACGGTCAAAGGGCAGATTGTATACTCTTTCATAACCGGACCCCCGAAGATGGTTTTCGACTTTCCTTCACACCTGGTCCATCCTGTATGACAGACTTATATCCAATACTAAATCAGAAAGACATAGCGCCGCAGGAGGCGCCCCTTAGCTAGTTGTCCATCCGGAAACCTCGGATAAGGCGCTGGCAGTTTCCAATTCGGAAAGGAGACATTTTTCGTCCTGGCAAGGAAATCAAGGGGTTACGCGGAGGCGTACGCCGGTACGCCGCACAGGGAGCCCTCGCTTCGTTCGGGCTCGCGCTAAGAATTTGAGCTAACGCAAAACGCTTCAAGCTCAGCGCCCGATCCTCTGTGAGGGGGCACCCCGAAGATTGACGCCGCTAGGGCGGAAAAGGACCCTTTCCGTATGGAAACCAATTAAACCTCGAGTACGAAACCCACGCGCCCGAAAGCGAACCTGTCGCCGAATTCGGACGCCAGTCGCGCCACCGGGCCCTGGCCGGTGCAATGGCTGACCGCAAGCATCCGGATGTCGAACTCTTTGAGCGCCCGAATGGTCGGGTCGAACTGCGGCTCGGGAGAAAGACCAAGATGGGTGCCGCCAAGAACTGCGTAAATGCGGTTTTCTCCTGTCCGGTCTATCGCATGGTTGAGAATGTTCACGATTCCGGCGTGCGCACACCCCAGCACGATCACCAACCCCCGCGAGGTCTTCAAAACCATCGAAAAATCATCGAGAAAGGGGTCCGGAATCCAGCCGCCGTCTCGTGCAACTACAAATTTGGGAGACCCCAGTTCGAAAAGCGTTTTCCTTGGTACTTCGCCTGTGAGGAAAACGCCCGGCGCGACTTCCGTGAAATCCCGGCGCCATTCGAACTGCGCGCCCCGGGTCGTAAGATAAGCCTGAGGCCACGGCATGCCGATAGATACGGGTTTTTCCTCTCCGCCTGCAACCGGCATGAGCCAGAACCTTTCATTGAAAACATCGGGATGAGCGGCGACAGGGCAGGCGCCCTTCACTCCCAGAAAGGCCATAAGTCCTCCTGTATGATCCAGATGGCCGTGACTCAATACGACTTTTGAAACTTGTCTCAGATCTTTTTTAAGCCGCAGGGAGTTCTGAATGAGGCTGAAGCCCTGGCCGGCATCGAACAGAATGCTTTGGCCGGGGGTTTCAATAAATGCGGAGAAGCCGTGCTCTCCAAGGAAGCCCAGACCCTGGACCGTGTTCTCACAAAGAACCGTGATTTTGCATTCCATTGTTTCGTCTCCTGTTGTTCCGGCGCCGGCAAATAAACTCCCGGTATCCCGGTGAGCCTTCCTCTTGGCGCCTGCTCCCCGCTCCTTGCTGCTCGCTCCCGGTTTTTTGCTTCTCAGCCCCTGCCTCTCAATGAGCGCACCCGCCGCCGGCGTGCCCTGCGCAGGTGAAACTGGCGTCGAATTCCGGAAGACTTTCTTCCAGAACGCTCTTGATATTTTGTCCAACGGTGCCCAGTGTCACACGGAATACCCTGAGACCCTGGGCCTGCAGTTTCATCAAAGCCCCCATTCCTATGCCTCCAACGGCAATCGCGTCGACTTGGCGGCCGCCCAGGGCCATCAGGGGCTGGCACATGCCATGAGCGTGGTGAAGGTCTCCGTTCTTGATCTCTTCAACGGTGTTTGTATCCGTATCCACTATAACAAAGCCCGGAGCCGATCCGAAATGTTCGTAAACTCTGCTCTCAAGTCCCTTCATCGTTTCAACGGGAAAACAGATTTTCATGCTTCATCTCCTTATCCGTCCACAGTAAAGGATCACTCCAAGTATTTCTATTTGATCCCGACCTCAGCCGCAAACTCGGCGAGATCTAAACACCTAACCGGTCTCCACCCCGGAATCCCCCGTCCGTGAAAACCTCCGGCGCCTCCCACCAGCTTTTCCAGTCCCGCACTGTTCCCCGGAACGCGACAGGTCGGGGCTTTTGCAGGCGGGGCATTGCGCCGGCCGTCCCGTTCCATAAGATAGATCCCATGTATGGCGACACTGCTGACACTCGAAAGTCCGTTTTTCAGCCATCTCAACTTCGCCTCCTTCGATACGCAGTGCGAGACCCCCAACCAAAACCTTCGCCACTTTACTTCTCGCAGCTTCGAGGACCCTTCCGAAGGTCTGGCGCGAAACCATCATCTTTTCTGCAGCCTGTTCGTGATAGAGTTGCTCCAGATCGGCCAACCGGATCGCCTCGAACTCATCAATGGATAAAACGACTTCTTCAAGCGATGAAGCGGGTGCTCCGGCAGGCTTGAATATCTTGCAGCACGGCTCTCCATGGATTCTGCGGCAACATTTGGGCCGGGACATCCGCTCTAACCTCCTCAGGCATTATGAGCATTTGCTCATAACTTTTCAACAAAAAAATGCCCCCTGCCCTATTTAGTGTCCATCCGGAAAGCTCGGATAAGACACTGGCAGTTTCCAAGCCGGAAAGGAGGCATTTTCCGTCTTGGCAAGAACATCAAGGGGTTACGCGGAGGCGTACATGCGCCCTCACAAAGCGCACTCACAAAAGATCGTGCCCGGACTTGAAGCGTTTAACCATGTTCGCAATGTTAAGCCCGGACCTGAGCGCAGTGAGGGTCCAGCATCGGACGCGGGTTTGTCCGGACAGCTCGAATTCGAACGAAGTGAGGATTCAGCATCTAAGCGCGGTCTATAGTGTCAAGCGCGAACATGAACGCAGTGAGTGTTCGTACCCCCTCGCGGAGCGTCGAGATCCTGCCCGTGCCACCGCCGAAGGCAGTGGCCAAATCGGCAGGCGGTCCCACCGCCCCAGGGCGGAAAAGGACCCTTTCCGGATGGAAACTATTTAAAATTATGATTATTGCGGTGAACGCTCGGAAAGTCCCTGCGATCTATCGTCACCGGGATGCGCGGCAAGCTCTGTTTCTCGCCAGCCTCCGCCTAAAGCCTTGTAGAGGCCGATCAGGTTCACCATCACTTGAGTTTCGCTCAGGGCAAGGCTGTTTTCGACATCCCTCAGTTGCCTTTCGGCATCGAGAACGGTCAGAAAATCCTTGATGCCCCTTTCGAACCGCTCCCTGGCCAATTCCACCGCCCTCGACTGCGACTCGGCCGACAGTGCTAGCCGTTCCCTTTCTACCTGATGTTCGGCATAGCCCACAAGTGAGGTCTCAACCTCTTGCATAGCCGTCAGCACCGCTTGCCGGTACCGCGCCAGCGCTTCATCCCGCCTGGCTTCCGTGGCGGCGATGTTGGACCGTATCCTGCCCCCTTGAAAGACCGGCCATGAGATTGTCGGCCCGATAGACCAGGCAAAGCTGTTGGCGCGAAAAAGATCCGACGAATGTACCGGTTTGCGGATTTGCATGCGCCTGTTAGATAGAAGCGAGGGTAGAGGTCGGCCGTCGATGCGCCGATGTCTGCAGTGGCGGCGCGCAGATCGTTTTCCGCCCGCCTGAGGTCCGGCCTTCGCAGCAGGAGGTCCGAAGGCAGCCCCACGGGCACGATGTCAGGGGGATTGGGGATGGGCGACGTCGCCAGCAGATCGTCCAGGAGCGAATCGGGGGGTTGCCCCGTGAGGACCGCCAAGTCGGTAGGCGCTTCCACGAATCGAGGCCCGCAGGGGCGGAATGCTCCCCCGTGTTCGCTCGAGCTGCGCTTTGGCCTGTTCCACCTCGAGTTCGGAGACTATTTTGGCGTCCTGCCTGATCTTTACAAGAGAGAGCGTTTTCTCCTGAATGCCGATGTTTTTTTCCGCTATGCCCAATTGGCGCTGAGCGCCCCGCAGTTCCACGTAATTTCGGGCAATTTCGGCGATTACCGAGATCATTACATCGCGATAGTTCTCGATGCTCGACTGGGCGCGAGCCGAAGCGGCCTGCACTTCCCGCCGCCTTCCGCCGAATATGTCTATTTCCCAACTGGCGTCAAAACCCGCCTGAAAAAGGTCCTGCTCAAAGTTTATCTTACTTAGTCAAATTCTTGGGTAACTGGCTGATGATGCCTGCGGTGCTGCTTGTCCGCGATCGGTTGTAGAGGGCGCTGCTGTCCACCTGCGGCAGCAGACTCGCCGCAGCAACCCCACGGAGCGCCCTCGCTTCACGCACGCGCGCCTCACGCCTCCTTTATGTTCTGATTCCCGGATATTGCCTTCTCGATGTAGTTTACGAGCTGCGGATCCTTGAGGTCCCGCCACCAGCGAACATCCTCCGGCTGCAGCGCGCAGCGCCTTTTGCCGCCTGCCAGCCGTTCTGCTGCGGGACAGGCGGACGAGCGTAATCCGGTCCGACCGTGCAGCCCTGAATCAGCACAGCTATAATCAGCGGCCAAACTGAACTCGGCAATGCGCGCCAACGGATCTCTCATGCGCCGCCTCCCTGCTTGATATCGCGCGCCACGGCCCGGAGCCCCGCAACGGTAAAACGCCAGATATGCCGCGCCATCCTGTCAATGCCTTCGCCTCTCAGATCGAGGTCTGGATTGATCAGTTCGATGACGTCTCTGTTCTGGAAGATGAATACGAATTGAGCAACCGTGCTCAAAGTCCCCCGGACTACGGCCTCGTGGTCCGCCGGCAGGTCCATCACCCTCGCGATGACAGTGCGAAACAGCCTCGCTGTAGGACGGATCTGAAGCTCAACCAGTTCAGCGAGCGCCTCGGTGTGGGACGCCATCTCGCGCATAATCACCCTGACGACCCATCCGGCCGGCGATGGATCGAGCATCGAATGAAGAAGGCCGGTGAAAAACCCCTCCAACCTCTCTTTTCGGGGCATGGATGTCTTCGGCCACGGCCTTGAGTGCGCCGAAGTTCACCAGACGGCGGTGGGCCTCGCGCAATACTTCCACGTAGAGATGTTTCTTCCCGCCAAAGTAGTAATTGACTGCGGCGGGGTTGACCCGGGCAAGGTCGCAAATCTCCCGCGCCGTCGCACGTTCGAAACCCTTTTCGGAGAATACGATGCCGGCAGCCTCGAGAAGGCGGCTGCGGGTCCGATGATCGCGGTCTTGAAAATCTCGATATTTGTCAGGTCCGGGTCATTCTCTTTCATGGCGGCAAGCATATAGCACCGGGAAAAGGTGTTGTCAAATATCAAATTTAAAGTTTAAATTTTAATTTGACACACCTCACCCCATGCCTCTATATTGGTTGGCCGGAGGAAATCGAAAATGAAAAAGGCCATGATATTCATAGGGCTTGCTGCTGGCGATCGCTGGCGCCGCAATCTACTGGTGGGTCCATCACTCCGCTCGGGACCTCGCCTAACGAACTCCAATTGTACGGGAACCTGGACCTTCGTCAGGTCAACCTCGCGTTCAACGGGAACGAAAGGATAGAGACCGTCCTGGTGCGGGAAGGGGACCGGGTGGAGAAGGGGCAGGTCGTGGGCGACCCTGGAAATGGAGAGGCTCAAGGCCACTGAGGCGCAGGCCGAAGCCAAGGTCGAGGCGCAGAGGCATGTGCTCGAGCGCCTGGAAAACGGGTCGCGGCCCGAGGAGATCGATCAGGCCCGTGCGAATGTGAACGCCGCTAAGGCCGACCTCACGAACACCCGCCGCAACTATGAGAGGCTGAAAAAATCTGCCGGCGGCGGCGCCACGAGCCAGCAGGACCTGGATACCGCCAAGGCGGCTTTGGAGGTCGCCGAAGCCAGGCTTCGCGTAAATCAGAAAGCGCTGGATCTTGCGGTGATCGGTCCGAGGAAGGAGGACATTGCCGAAGCGCGCGCAACGCTTCTGGCCAACGAAGCCGAACTTGCGGTGTCGAAGCAGAAACCTTGCCTACGCCACTCTTGTCAGCCCCACAAACGGGGTGGTCCAGAACCGGATACTGGAACCCGGAGAAATGGCGTCGCCGCAAAGAGCGGTGCTGACCATCGCCATCACCGATCCCAAGTGGGTCCGCGTTTATGCCGCGGAACCGGACCTTGGAAAAATCCGCATGGGAATGAAAGCCACGGTGACCACGGACAGTTTCCCCGGCAAACAATACGATGGCTGGGTGGGATTCATCTCCCCCGTCGCCTCTTTTACTCCCAAGACGGTCGAAACGACCGATCTGCGCACGTCGCTCGTGTACGAAGTCCGCATCTTCGTAAAGGACCCGGCAGACGAGCTGCGGTTGGGGATGCCCGCCACGGTGCGAATTCCGCTGAACGGGGCGGATTCTAATAATGCCGGAGGCTCGACGGCAAGCAGGGGCGGCTGATGGCGGGACCATTCGCCCGGATCGGACATACTGAGCTGTGAGGGTTTGACCAAGGAGTTCATGCGCGGTCCGAAGAAGAAGATCAAAGCCCTTGACGGCGTGACGCTCCGTGTTGCCCGTGGCGCCGTTACGGGTCTGATCGGCCCCGACGGCGCGGGCAAGACGACCCTGATTCGCCTTGCAACGGGTCTTTTCCTCCCCGAGGCGGGCTCTATACGCGTGATGGGCATCGATGTCGCCGCCGATCCCCAGGCCGTACAGTCAAGGGTCGGCTACATGCCGCAGAGATTCGGGCTTTACGAAGACCTGACAGTCGAGGAGAACCTGAACCTGTATGCGGACCTGCACGGCATTACGCACGCAAACCAGGTCCGAGCGCTATCCCGGCTTAATGCAGATGACCGGCCTCGGCCCCTTCAAGCGCCGCCTGGCGAGGCGACTTTCCGGCGGGATGAAGCAGAAGCTTGGCCTGGCCTGCACACTGGTGAGCACCCCCGAGCTGCTTCTCCTCGACGAACCGACGGTGGGGGTGGACCCCTTGTCACGGCGGGAACTATGGGAAATAGTCTATCGGCTGGTGAGGGAGCAGGGCGTGACGGTGCTGCTCAGCACCTCCTACCTCGAGGAGGCCGAGCGGTGCGATATGGCGGTGCTGCTCCTGCGAGGGAAAGTCCTGGCGTCGGGGCCCCCTTCGCAGATCAGCTCCATAGCCAGCGGCAGGTCTTTCAGAATCGAAACTCCCGAATCCCTTGAAACCCCGCCAGTTGCAAGCCGCCCTGGCGAGCGCGGGCGGTATCGTTGACACCACCCTGGAGGGCAGGCGCGTCCGGGTGGTCACATCGGGCGATGAAGGGCCTGAGAGCCCGCTCTTTGAGGGTCTGAGCGTCAGCCCGGTCGCCCCACGGTTCGAAGACGGGTTCATGACCCTGGTGCGCCGCGCCGCAAGGCCAGGCCATGAGGCGCCCTTTGATGCCGTTCGCATCTCCGAGGCGCCGCCCGAAGGTCCCCCGAACGAAGAACTCGTTGTCGAGGTGCACGATCTGACCAGGAAATTCGGAGACTTCACTGCTGTCAACAACGTCACGTTCCAGGTCCGCAGGGGAGAAATATTCGGACTGCTCGGCCCGAATGGCGCGGGAAAGAGCACCACTTTCCGCATGCTCTGCGGTCTGCTTCCGGCGAGCAGCGGGACCCTGAGCGTCGCCGGGATGGATCTGCGCTACGCCCGCGCATCGGCAAGGCAGCGGATCGGCTATGTCGCCCAGAAGTTTTCCCTTTACGGGCAACTCACCGTAATGGAAAACCTCAAATTTTTCGCCGGCGCTTACGGCCTTCGGGGCCCGCGCAAACGGGAACGAATGGATTGGGCGCTCGATCAGTTTGACTTGCGCTCGATAGCCGATCTGACCTGCGGCGGACTTCCGGAAGGCTACAAGCAGCGCCTGGCGATGGCCTGCGCGCTGATGCACCAGCCCGAAATCCTCTTCCTTGACGAACCCACCTCGGGGGTCGACCCGTTGGCGCGCCGTGAGTTCTGGCGCCGGATCAGCGCGCTGGCCGATCAGGGAGTCACGGTGATCGTCACGACCCACTTCATGGAGGAGGCCGAGTATTGCGACCGTATGGTGATCATGGTGGACGGCCAGGTCCTGGCCAAGGGAACGCCGGCTGATATTCGCGGGCGCGCACGGACCCCGGAGGTCAAGGAACCGACCATGGAAGACGCGTTTGTCGCCATTGTCGAAGACTACCGGATGAGGGCAGTGAGCAGTGAACAGTGAACCGTGAACCGTTTTTTCTACTCAACTTCGCGGCAGCGATTGAGGATGAAAACACGTATTGCCGGCAAAAACCCGGGACTGATTCCGCGAGGATAAACCCACGCCGCATCCGCTCGCTCCTCCGCAAGGAATTCGTCCAGATCATCCGCGATCCCAGCAGCATCGCTATCGCTCTCGTCTTGCCCGTGTTTCTCATCCTGCTTTTCGGATATGGTTTGTCACTGGACGTCAAGGGAGGTCCCCGTGGCTGTGGTCCTGGAGAACCCAACCCCGGATGTCGGCCGGTCTGGCCGGAGCCTTCAGGCTGTCCGACTACTTCAAGGTGACCGAGGTTACTTCCATGCAGGAGGCGGACAGACTGATCCGGGACCAGAAGGTGGACGGCATCGTGCGCTTATCGCAGGACTTCGACCGGCAACTGGCTTCGGGCGGCGCCTCCGTCCAGTTGATCGTCCGGGGCGTAGACGCCAACCGCGCCCGCTTCATCCAGGGCTATGCCCAGGGCGCCCTGGCGACAGTGGACAAATCAAAGAGCGATCAGTGAGGCCGCCCCATCCGTAGGATCGGCCCGGCTCCAAACCCGCATGTGGTTCAATGAGGCCGTGGACAGCCATTATTTTCTGGTGCCGGGATTGGTCGTACTCATTATGACGCTCACCGGAGCGCTGCTCACCGCCCTCGTAATGGCGCGCGAATGGGAACAGGGGACCCTGGAGGCGCTTTTTGTCACACCGGTCCGGGTCGGGCGAGATTCTGATCGGCAAGACCCTGCCCTATTTCCTGCTGGGCATGGCCGGTCTGCTGCTGACGGCATCGGCCGGACGCTTCTTATTCCACGTCCCGCTCAGGGGATCGACAGTCATTTTGGCGGCGGTCTCCGCGCTTTACCTGCTGGTGGCCCTGGGATTCGGCCTGCTCATATCTTCGGCAACGCGCAATCAGTTCGTCGCCGGCCAGATTACGTTAATCGCGACGTTTCTGCCTGCGGTTTTCCTCTCCGGCTTCATCTTCGATCTTACAAGCGTTCCCAGGGCGGTTCAATTCGTCAGCTATCTGCTCCCGGCAAGGTACTACGTGTCGTTTCTGCAAACCATCTTTCTGGCAGGAAACGTATGGAGCGTCATACATCCCGGACGCTGCCGCCATGATGGTGATGTTCCTTATCCTTTTTGCGCTCACTTTGCGCAAGACCAAAAAGAGGCTGAACTAAACGATGGAATCGCTGCGAAGGATTCTGGCGCTGATCCGAAAAGAGCTTCTGGCCATTTTGAAGGACCCCAGGAGCCGATTTACCGTACTCGGCCCCCCCATACTTCAGGCCCTGATTTTCGGCTACGCGGCCACATACGATCTGAACCAGGTTCGCTACGCGGTTTACGACCAGGACCGCAGCGAAGCTTCGCGGCAGTTTCTGGCCGACATGGACGGCTCCGGCACCTTCAGGCGCGTGGCCAACCTGCGGGACCAAAGGGAGATCGGAGCCGTTGATCGACAGCAAAAGAGTTCTCATCGTGGTGCAGATCGGACAGGATTTCGAGCGGCGTTTGCTTTTAGGTCAACCGGCCGATGTGCAGGTCATAGCCGATGGGCGCAATTCCAACACGGCAGGGACCGCGCTGAACTATATCGGCACCATTGCCGACAGCTTCAACGCATGGTGGCAACAGACTTACGGCGGTCCTCCGCCGCCAGTGCAAGCCGTGCCGAGGGCATGGTACAATCCGAACCTGGAAACCCGGTGGTTCATGATCCCGGGTATGATCGGAATGCTGACAATGGTTCAAATGGTCATCATAACCGCCATGTCCGTGGCTCGTGAACGGGAACAGGGGACTTTCGACCAACTGCTGGTGACTCCGTTCCGGCCCATCGAGATCATGATCGGTAAATCCGTCCCAAGCATTCTCATCGGCCTGGTACAGGTGACAATGGTCCTGGCGCTGGCCCTTTTCTGGTTTAAAATACCGTTCCAGGGGTCGCTGTTCACCCTCTATTTCGGGGTCCTTCTTTTCCTCATCGCGGCGGTGGGAATCGGACTGATGGTCTCCTCGGCGGCGGCCACGATGCAGCAGGCCCTGCTGGGCAGCTTTCTCACCATCATGCCCTTCGCCATGCTCTCAGGCTTGAACACGCCTATCAGCAACATGCCGCGCGAAGTACAATATGTTACGTTGATAAACCCGTTGCGCTACGTCATATCGATTATCCATCGGGTGTTCCTGGAGGCCGCCTCTTTCCGGGTGATAGCCTCGGACCTGTGGCCGCTCGCCCTGATAGCCGCCTGTTCCCTGTCAATCGCCGTGTGGATGTTTCGCCGCCGCCTGATATGATCTCATCCCGACGTTTATTTTGTCCCCGCATGAGCATATATTAAAACAAGGACAAACCAAATGGCTCATGATGAAGGCAAACTGACCCGGTTGCATCCTCAGCTCGCAATCGCCACTCTTGAACCTGCGAAAAGAGTCGGCTTGGTGGTCGTTCTCACCGGGTATGGAAAAGGCAAGACTTCCTCGGCCCTGGGCATGGTCCTCCGCGCCTGCGGCCATGGCATGAAGGTCTGCATGCTTCAGTTCATGAAGGGCGACATTTTCACCGGAGAATGGGAAGCGGTAAAGAAAATGGACTGCGATGTGGAAATAGTCGCCACGGGTATGGGGTTTTGCGGGATTCAGGGAAACCCCTATTCGCGCGCCCAACACCGCGAAGCCGCCCAACGCGCCCTGCAGATGGCAAAAGAACGGATCGCTTCAGGAAAATACGGCCTGATCGTCCTCGACGAGATCAACAACGCCGTTCAACTCAAGCTGGTGGACCTGGAACAAGCGATCGAACTGATTCGCAGCAAGCCCCCTCTTCTGCACCTCGTTCTGACAGGTCGCGACGCGGCCCCGGAGGTCGTATCGCTGGCCGATACCGTAAGCGAGGTCCGGGAGATCGCTCACGCCTACCGCAAGGGCATAGAACCTCAGCCCGGGGTGGATTTTTGATTCAATAAGGGCGCTTTCCTGTCTCTAACAGTTTCATCGCGGGCATGGCCCGCTCCTACGCAAAGACTTGGCCGGCCGCGCTCCGCTTAGTCCCCCCTACGGTTCTTTTCACGGTTTCATGGCAGCACGATGGGACATGAGGCGCTACTTCGAAAAGGCTTTTCCGCACTGCTCATTGTGAATTTACCCTGAGCTTGCGAAGGGCTGTTCACTGTGAATTTACCCTGAGCTTGCGAAGGGCTGCTCACTGCTTTTTGGGATATCCCACACACTGGTCGAGGATGATCTTTTGATCGGGTCTCAGCTTCAGTTCTTTGGCGAGCGCATCTCTGTCTATGGCCGCTCGAACGACTGTCGCCAAGCCTTCCGAGGCGCAGAACAGATAGACATTTTCACTGATCGCCCCGGTGTCGGCGCCCAGCAGGACCTGCTTGTCATTCCCTCCCTCGCTGACCTTCGAGGAATCCGACACATAGATAAGTACGACCGGCGCCTCTTTTACGTATGCCTGTGTGCCCGTCATCGCCCTGATGTCCCTCGCCGCAATAGTTTCGAGGGCGTTTTTCTTCGCATCGTAGAGATAGACGCCGTCAGCGGTCGCCACGTAAATGTCTGTTTCCTGCCAGTTTTTTGCCGAAGGAGCGGTTCGCCTGCCGTCCGGGCGGTTTATTCCGAAAGCGGCCCACAGAAGGTTCGATAGGGTTTGCATCGGGAGTTTTTCCCCGCTGAACGTGCGCGCCGAAGTCCTTTCATTTAACGCCGCCATCAGGGGCTTTCCGCCATCCTTTTGAGGAGCGGGAAGCTGAATGGAGGCAGGCTCGGCGGCGAAGCTCGGAAAAGAACGCCCGAGCATGAAGACAAGCAGTATGCCGGCGAATAATGCCAATTTAACTTTCATCTCAGTCTCCCATCGCAGTCATCTAAGGTTAGCACAGAAGATATAATTGCCGGCGCCCTCAGATGTAACTGTGGTATTCGGGCTCGTACATCAGGGACCTGATATATTCCGGCAGGTCTTCGGGCTTCAAGTTGGTCGCGAAGCCCCGTTTGTACGCCACCTCGGCTACAGCGGCGGCAATGACTGCAGAGACTTCTCTGATGCGAGTCAACGGGGGAAGAATTCGTCCCTTTTCAAGATCGGCTTCCGACACCAGTCTGCGCCAGGGCCCTTGCTGCAACGAGAAACATTTCATCGGGCACATGTCCGGCCCAGCTTGCGATGATGCCCAAACCCACACCGGGGAAAATGTAAACGTTATTCCCCTGAGCCGGAACAAATGTCTTCCCATGGACCGTAACGGGATCAAACGGGCTGCCGCTTGCAAAAACGGCGCGTCCCTCAGTCCAGGTATACGCCTCTTCGGCGGTACATTCCGTGTTGGAAGTGGGATTTGAGAGGGAGAAGACAATCGGCCTTTCGTTGATCCTTGCCATGGCTTCAAGCACGGGTTGAGTGAACATTCCGGGCTTTCCGGAAACCCCGATGATCGCAGTGGGCTTGAGCGCTTCAACAGCGGCAAGGAAGTCCGAAAGGAATTCGTGGTCATGCGCATAGAGAAGTTTGTCCCCGGTCAAATCGGTCCGGCTTTTTACAACCAGCCCCTTGGAATCCACAAACCAGCATCGCAGGCGTGCTTCTTCTTCGGATAAACCTTCATCGACCATCGCGGAAACGATCAGATCGCCGGTGCCCATTCCGGCTTCCCCCGCCCCCAAGAAACAGGACTCTTTTGATCCTTGAGCTTTCCGCCGGTTATGCGCAAGGCTGAATAGAGACACGCCAGAGTCACTGCCGCCGTTCCCTGGATGTCATCATTGAAGGTGCAAACCTCATTGCGATACTTGCGCAACAGGCGAAATGCATTGATATTGCCGAAATCTTCAAATTGGATGAGCGCTGCCGGAAAGACCTCCTGCACCGCCACAATGAACTCCTCGATCAATTCGTCGTACGCTTCTCCTCGAAGACGCCGCTGTCTTAAGCCGATATAGAGAGGATCGTTCAGCAACTTCTCGTTTTCCGTTCCAACGTCAATGGTTACGGGAAGACTTACAGAAGGATGAATACCGGCACAGGCGGTATAGAGAGCAAGCTTTCCTATGGGAATGCCCATACCGTCGGCGCCGAGGTCTCCAAGTCCGAGAATGCGCTCCCCATCGGTGACAACAATGATGCGTATGTTTTTGTCGGGCCAATTCTCCAGAAGATCGGCCACCCGGCCTTTGTCGTTAGCCGTAATAAATATGCCTCGAGGTCTGCGAAAAATATGGCCGTACTCCAGGCAAGCCTGTCCTACCGTCGGGGTGTAAACGATCGGCATCAGTTCCTCGATGTTCTCCAGAAGCACTCTGTAGAATAAGGTCTTGTTTCGATCCTGGAGGCTGACCAGGAAAATGTATTTTTCCAGGTCCGTTGGCTTCGCCCGCAGATTCCTGAGAACCCGCATAAGCTGCTCGTCCATGGTATGGACATGAGGAGGCAGGAGCCCGCGAAGGCCCAAAGCGTCCCGTTCTTCCTCGGTGAATGCAGTCCCCTTGTTCAGCGCGGGATCCCGGAGCAATGCAAGTCCAGTGGGAAAATCCCTCAGACGGCTCTGAAGCTTCATTCTTTCCTTTGCATCGCCACTCGTACTTTTCTTGAGGATGGATTGGAGATTGATATGGCCAAGAAACCTTGAGAGAGCGTCTCCTTCTGCGAGATCTTTATTGAAGCGAATGATCATGTCGTCGTTTTCGTATGCTACGCTGTACATTGTGGTAAGCCTCCTCGTTCTTCTCTATCGGAGCAAATCCCGCCGATCCTATAAAACCGGCCTATGCTTTCCTTGGGGTCCTCTGCGTCTCAGCGTCATTTAGTCCCTGCGTCCCCGCATCCTTGGTGGAATTCCTTTTATGATTGGCAAGTTCAACCGAAAAGTCCAGGATTTGCGAACTTTCGAGGTATGCCCCCGAGCAGAAATCCCCGAGGTGCCTGGCGCTTCGCTCGAAATCCTCCATAAACCCATCGAGGTTTCTCGAACCGTAGAATTGTTCATAGACCTCCAATCCCTCCTTCAAAGCGGAAAGAATCTCTTCGGTATTGGGATTCATCTGCGTGATGGCCGCATAGAGTTCCGGACTTTGCGCGAAAATCCTTCCGACCAGGTTCATTTCGATGCGGTAGCTCGGACTGGTGTAATTCATGGTTTCGTCTATGTCTACATCGAGCTTTCTCAAGGTCCTTCCGATCAGCATGGTCGTAACGTGGAAAAGCACCTGGATGATGCTCATCATCCTGTCGTGTTCTTCCGGACTGCATTCCTTAACCCTGATGCCGCTTGAGGTAAAAAGCCCGCGCAGCCACCGCCACTGCGCCCGGCCGATGCGAACGGGACAGGCGGCCAGGGTCTGGCCGTTAAAGCTCGATATTCTGCCTCCAAACATCGGGTGAAGCCCGACGACGCAGGCGGGGGACTGAAGCATCTCTCTAATGGGGGCGCTCTTGAGGCTGGTCAGGTCCATCAGGAGTTGATCCCGTCGGGTATGCGGAACGAGGCTTCTGATTATCTCGACGGTCTTGTGAAGCGGCACGGAAAAAATGACTATGTCCGACTCGCTTACCGCTTGCTCGGGCGTGAGCGCCGTACGTGAGCCGGCTATATTGACGTGAAATCCATGCGCACTGAAAAACTTCGAAAAAAGCCGGCCCATTTCACCCTGCCCGCCGATTATTCCGATTACGGAACGTTTACTCCACCGGCGGCTTGAGTTGGTTGGCCTACGAAACTGAGGGGCATCCATACTTTGTTCCTCGTATGATAGACTTATGTAGCGCCTTCCGAATGGAATTTGCCTTTTCTTCTGCGCCGCACCAAATGATAATACAGCATAGGGCAAGCCAAAACGTTCCCATTTCATGGCTTGGCCGAGGGCGAGGAAATATTCTATGCCGTACGCAAAGCCATTTGACACGATATGCGCAGCCCGTGGCTCAGACCACTGCATAACCGGTGTCGCGGCCGTATCAAGAATCGAAGCACAACGACATCGAATCATCGCTTCGCGGGCTGCGCAGCACTTCATAAGATGTAGTGCGCTTGCCTTGGCCTCCCTTCGCGATGTATGAGCGCGTAGCGGGGGAGGCCGACCGCTAACTCTCGACGCTTCGCGAGACGGGGTAGTTACGGGAGGCCTCGTTTGATACAGGTCAGATGGACCTTCCTACCGCTTCGGCGACCCGGCGGCACTCCTCGACCATGGAAAGAAAAACCTCCGGAATAAGAGATTGAGGACCGTCGCTCATTGCTTCCTCAGGACGCACGTGCACTTCAACCAGGAGCCCGTCGGCGCCGGCCGCAACGGCCGCCTTCGATACAGCGGGCACAAGGTCCGCCCTGCCCACCGCGTGACTCGGATCAACGATCACCGGAAGATGTGTAAGCAGCTTTAGAAGCGGCACGGCGCTGATATCGAGGGTGTTTCGGGTTTCGGTTTCGAAGGTGCGGATTCCTCTTTCACACAAAATTATGTTCTCGTTGCCCTGCGCCATGATGTATTCGGCCGACATGAGGAATTCCTTTATGGTCGCGCAGAAGCCTCGCTTCAGTATGACCGGTTTATCGATGGCGCCAACTTCTGTCAGCAGCCTGAAATTCGCCATATTGCGGGTGCCGATCTGAACGATGTCCGCATACTCGCAAATCAGTTCGGCGTCTCTTGGGTCCATGAGTTCGGTGACTACCTTCATACCGGTTTTTTCACGCACTCCCGCAAGGAATTTCAACCCCTTTTCGCCCCAGCCCTGAAAAGCGTAGGGAGAAGTGCGCGGCTTAAAGGCGCCGCCACGCAAAAAATGAACCCCCGCAGGCTTGATCGCCTCGGCGATTTCCTCGAGAACTTCCCGGCTTTCGACCGCACAGGGTCCGGCAATGAGCTGGATTTGAGCGCCGCCGATCTCGAGGCCGTCTATGTTCACCACGGTATTTTCAGGCTTGAATTCCCTGCTGACCAGCTTGTACGGTTTCAAGATAGGGAATGCCTTCTCCACCCCGGGAAAGGACTCGATAGGGAGCTCCGCTATGACACGTTCGTCTCCAATCGCGCCAACAATCGTCCTGTGCTCGCCCTTGGAGATATGCACCCGCAGACTCGATTCCTCGAGGCGCCGGACTATTCTGAGCAGGTCTTCTTCCCGGTGATCCGGCCGCATTACAATAATCATGATGATTTCCCCCCGTATTTCATTTCAGTTTTTGAACAATAACATACAAAAAAAGCCGTGAGCGCTCAGGACGCTCACGGCTTCAAAACAAACAATTCGAATTCTCAGGACCCGAGCATACCCGAAGCATCCCCTTCAGTGGGGCAAAAGTAATTATAATAATAAAATCCGATTAGCATATCCACTCCTACCCGGCACAAAATGACTTCATTGCGGGCGCTTTGTCAAGATAAATTGCATGAACCCAAACTCCGCCTCGTAGCGCAAGACCGGGCGCAGAGTTATATTATCCTCAGGACGGCCTGCGCATCTCACGCAAATGGCTTCAGGGCAGCCCTACCGCACATGGGTCGCCGCTGTTGAGACGCTTTTAAAAAAATCGGAGGCGGACGGTAAATGGCTCGGCCAATATGGAAAGGAAGCATTACTTTTGGACTGGTGAATATACCCATTTCGCTCTACTCGGCTGAAAACAAGAGCGAAATGCATTTCAAGCTGCTGGATAAACGCACGAAATCAGAAATCCGCTACGAGCGGATAAACGCCGAAACGGGACAGCCGGTGCCTTCGGACCAGGTGGTCAAAGGATATAAATACCACGGAGGGGATTACATCATCCTCACGGATGAGGACTTCAAGGCGGCGGCGGTCGAAGCCACACAGACGATAGAAATTACTGATTTCGTTCCCCTGAGTTCCATTGCATACATCTTTTTCGAAAAACCCTATTATATCATTCCCGAAAGAAAGGCCGAGAAAGGATATGTGCTCCTGCGGGAGGTGCTCAAACGCACCGGCAAGGCGGCCATATCCAAAGTCGTGATACGGTCCCGCCAGTACCTCTCAGCCCTTGATGGCCGAAGCAGACGGGCTGGTCCTGGCCATCTTGCGCTTTAATGACGAACTTCGTGATCCCTCCGAATTCAAATTCCCGTCCGCAGGCATCGAGCAATACAAGATTTCAGAAAAGGAACTCGAGATCGCCGAGATGCTGGTGCAAAGTATGGCGAGCGAATGGGACCCGACTCGCTACCACGACGATTACCGTGAAGCCATTATGGCTTGGATAGAGAAAAAAGCTCAGGCGAAAGGCGCGTTGCCTACACCCCTGGGCGAAGTGGAAGGAAAGGAAGAGACCGGAAAAGTTGTGGACATGATGGAGCTTTTGAAGAAGAGCGTCAAGCTGGCGTCCAGCCGGCGCGGGAAAGAGAGGGTACGGCAAAGAGCGGAGGATGCCGCGTGAGCATCTGTGACGGAGAGCGCCAGGGGCTGCGATGCTCTACTCGCCCGGCCCGGCGTTTAACTTCCTCAATTCCTGTCAGTACTTTGACTCGCCGCTTGGGTATTTGACCCGCAAACCGGCTATTCGAGTTTTCGCAGAAAATTATGGAGCACATCCTCGGCGCGATAACCCTTGAGGCGAGCGATATTAACCAGTCGAGCAAGCAGACGGCCCAGATCGTCCGCAGAGTCGATCCGGCCGCATTCGATCTTACCCGCCAGTTCGCTGCTTTCCCTGGCGAATTCACGCCCCTGTTTCCGCAGATCGTTCCAATTTCCATCTTCTTTTTGCGAGAGGCGTGAAAGGATTCTATGCGCTCGCATAAGGGCCGGAAGGGAGTCGGGGACAGGTTCGGTTCGAGTTCTGCCGCTTGCTCGCTTCTCCCCGGCTTTTATCTTTTCCCAGTTATCTTTAACCTCCTCGGCCGAACTGACGCTCGTTTCACCGAAAACGTGCGGATGTCTGCGGATCATTTTTTCACTGATTCTGCGGCAAACTTCTTCCAGGCTGAAATCTCCCCGCTGCTCGTATAAATAAACGAGGAAAAACACCATAAAGAGGACGTCACCGAGTTCTTCGGCCGCCTCTTCCACTTTTCCCGCCCGCACTGCCGCAGCGGCTTCGTGGGATTCTTCAACAAGGTAGGTCTGGATTGTTTCAGGGGTCTGCTTTCGGTCCCAGGGGCAACCGGTTTCACTTCGTAGGCGCTCGATTATCCGCAGGATTTGCTCTATTGCGTTCACAGCGCTCAGTTCTTGTTTCTTTCACCTTTTTCCCTTTGAATCTGCGCCGTGTCCAAAGAAGGAGTCCAGCAGAGTCGATGTTCGTTCGGACACCAGCTTTTGCATTTCCTTCTGCTTTCTGGAAAGCTCCTCCTGCACCTTTACAGGCGCCAATTTAAAGAGGAATTGCGAGGCCTCTCTGACTCTGGGCGCAAGCTTTGACTGCGCGATGAGCGGCGAGGCTGCCGCCGGAGGAAAACAACGTCAAACAAGAGATCGCCACAATCGCGAAAAGCAGTGCTTTACAAAATCCGATCATCGCGCCCCATAGCCGGTCAATAAACCCCAGACCGGCGCTGCGCATGACTCTTACAACCCAGAAACCCGCCACCGCAATACTGAACCAGGTTAACAGAAACAGCAGTATGAAGCTGAGAGGGCCGGCGGCAGCTACCGGAAATGGAAGGAAATTGCCTGGTTATATAAGAGCCTACTGACTGATACTGGTGAGAGGCTACAAGGAAACCCGCTAAAATGCCGGCGACTCCGAATTATCTGAGAGACGGCGCCGCGCATAAGGCCTCTGAGCACCCAGAAAGCCCCTACACAGATCAGGACCCAGTCGAGTATGTTCATAGTCGGCCACCATCTGGAGGAAGTAAAGGCCGCCACATAGCGGAACGCAAGAAACAGAGAGCAGGGTTTGGAGCACCCTTCCTGCTGGTCTATCCCCTCTTTGCGCTCCTCGTCTCTTGCTGTCCAGCCCCTTCTATCCTGGCAGCATTCTTGCGACGGTTGCAAGAGCAAATGCCCATTATTATAAAGTGGCTGTTGTCAGAGCAAAAATTGCGTGATAATAATGCTGGTTCCGTTTAATCGCGGTAACGTGCATATCCTTTTCCAGAGGTAAAATAATTTTGGCTCAGGCAGTCCACAACCGCAGAAATCGAACCTCAGAGAACCTCTATACAGGTTGTTTTTGACGATAACAAATTGCTTCAGTTGCTTGCAGGAGAACAAAACGCCCATCTCAAGATAATCGAAAGACAGCTTGATGTCCAGGTTCACCTGCGCGGCAATCAGCTTACCGTTTCCGGGGCCCGAGCCGATGTGGAAGTTGGCGAGCGCCTTCTCCATGAACTGGCGGACCTGATCCGAGGCGGCTATCCGCTCTACGAAAGCGATATCCTGTTTGCGATTCAGATTCTCAGTGATAATATCAACCGCCGTCTGAGAGATATTTTTCTCGACCAGGTTTTTATAGCTTCCAATAAAAGGACTATCAGCCCGAAGAGCATCAAGCAGAAAGAATACATAGAAGCTATTCGCAGCTACGATATTGTGTTCGGGGTCGGGCCGGCCGGGACCGGAAAGACATACCTTGCGATGGCGATGGCGGTTGCCGCAATGTCAAAGGATATTGTCCGGCGCATAGTGCTTGTCCGCCCGGCTGTTGAAGCCGGCGAAAAACTGGGGTTTCTTCCGGGGGATCTTGCCGAGAAAGTGAACCCTTACCTGCGGCCGCTCTATGACGCCCTGCACGACATGATGGATTTCGAGCGCGCAAGTAATTTGATCCAAAGAGGGGTGATCGAGGTGGCGCCTCTTGCCTTCATGCGGGGCCGCACGTTAAACGATTCTTTCGTCATTCTGGACGAAGCGCAGAATACGACCGCCGAGCAGATGAAAATGTTTCTGACGCGGCTGGGTCTGGGTTCCAAGGCGGTCATAACCGGCGATATAACCCAGATAGATCTGCCCGAGAACAAACCTTCGGGGCTGGTGGAAGCAATCGAACTGCTCGAGGGGGTTAAGGGAATTCGAATGGTCTATTTCACAAAACGAGACGTGGTCAGGCACAAACTCGTACAGGACATAATCGACGCCTACGAGAAAGCCGAGAAAAGAAAAGGCCCGACCACCCGAGGGACGCCGAGAGAAGCTGAACATGGACAGGGAGAAGCGGGAACCCGAAAAGGGCAGGAGCAAATCCAGGCGCAAACTTCCGGCTAGGCTGATTCCCTGTGATCTTCAAAACCTTTATTGCCGGAAGTGGCTGCTGCTGGCGGGCTTGAGTCTTGTCATAGCCACTCCTGGTGAGTCCTTCATTCATAGTCGAGAATCCTCGCTACCGGCTGGGCGAAATTGCGGATCGCAATATAAAGGCGAAACATGATTTTTTGATAGAAGATGAAGAGGCGACAGCAAAGAAACGTGAAGAGGCGATCCGCCAGTCGCCTATTGTCTATGATTTTGACGAGAAGATCACCAGGAATCTTATCGACAAACTCGAAGGATCGTTCAAGGCGATGCGTGAGGCTCAGGCCGGCCTCGAATCGGAATCCCTCCCCGCTGCTTCAGGCCAGCAACCACTTAAACCACTAACAGATCAGCAACCCGGCAAATCCCTGACGGATCCGGGTAAGGGTTCCTCCCTTGTCCCCAATGAGGTGGACCGGTTCCAGGGCAAGAAAAAGGATTTCGAAGAGTTTCTTGGCTGCTCGCTCAACGGCGACATTTTCAAGTGCCTGGTCGAGCAGCAGTTTAGCCTGGAAGTTCAGGAAAAGATTCAAAATCTCGTAAAGACTACAATGGACCGCGGCATTGTTGCCAGCAAGGCATGGGGTCACGACGAGCAAAGCAGAAACCTTCTGATCCGCAAATTGGAGACCGGTGAAGAGATCCTGGTCCCACCGCCCTTTCCTTATCCGGATATCGATGAAGCCCGCAAGATGATCGTCATGAAGGCGCTGGAACCAGGCCGGGACGTAAGAGAACTGATGCTGATATCTTCGGTTGTATCCTCCCTTCTGCAGCCGAATCTTACGTTCAACCTGGAAGCCACCGAAAAAAAACGTGAGGAAGCATACGCTTCGGTTAAACCTGTTTTTATTAAAATTGCTCGAAACGAAATGCTGGTGCGGGAGGGGCAAAGCATCGGCCGCGAGGAGATGCTCAAGCTCAGGTACCATCTCAGGAACTCATCGGACAAGTCCTGGCTTTTTATCTTCCTGGCGATTTTCACATTCAGCATGGTCTCCATCGGTGTTGTGCTGCATGTTGCAAAAAAGAGCCTTCCCCATATACGAATGGACATGCACGACTACCTGTTTCTGGGCATTCTTCTGGTTTTCCTGCTGGTGCTGTCCAGGGCGGGGCTTTGGGTCGGAGACAGCATAGGCGACAGCTCCGGGATAATTTCCACAAAGACCTTTCATCTATGCCGTTCCCCTGAGCGCCGGCGCGATGATAGCCTGCATCTTTTTCGGGGTTACGGTTTCGCTCATTTTCTCGCTGGTGGTCACGCTCTTTGCCGGAATGATTTTCGGCAAAGAGTTCGCAATGTTCTTTTATTTTATGATCGGCGCCTTCGTTGCCGCTCATGGCGTTTCGCAGTGCAGAAACCGGATGGTCCCCATAAAGACCGGGCTGCTGGTGGGCTCTACAAACGTCATTCTGATCGTGCTGAGCGCCTTTCTCCAGGACCAGTGGGTATTCTTGAAGGTCCTCAGCGACTCATTTTTCGGACTGTCCGGGGGTATTTTCGCCGGAATTCTCGCAACCGGTCTGACCCCCCTTGCCGAGATGCTTTTCGGCTACACGACCGACATCAAGCTGCTCGAACTCGCCACAATGGACCAGCCGCTCCTGCGGGAGCTTATGGTGGAAGCCCCGGGGACTTACCATCACAGCGTCATAGTGGGCAACATGGTCGAGGCGGCGGCAAAGTCGATCGGGGCAAATTCCCTTCTGGCCAAAGTGGCGGCCTACTACCACGACATCGGCAAGATAAAGAAGCCTCTCTACTTCATCGAGAACCAGTTCGAGTGCGAAAACCGGCATGAGAAGCTGGCCCCGTCCATGAGCAGCCTCATTCTCATCTCTCACGTGAAGGACGGGATAGAACTTGCCAAGCAGCACCATCTGGGCAAGGAAATCATAAACATTATCAGCCAGCACCACGGAAAGAGCTTCATTTCCTTTTTCTACAACAAGGCGGTGGAAGCGCGCGAAAAAGCCCAGAGCGCGAAGGCTTCACCGCTTCCTGCCGATCAACGCCGACGACTACCGCTATCCCGGTCCCAAACCCCAGACCAAAGAAGCCGGACTGGTAATGCTGGCCGACGTCGTGGAAGCGGCCTGCCGCTCCCTTACAGAACCTACTCCCGCCAGGATTCAGGGTCTTGTAAACAGGCTGATAAACGGCATATTCAGTGACGGGCAGCTCGACGAATGCGAACTTACCCTCAAGGACATCCACCAGATAGCCAAGCACTTCAACCAGATCCTGGCGACGATACATCACAAGCGGATTGAATATCCGGTTGCAAACGGAAAGGCAAAAACGGATGCCCCTGATCCAGGTCGCGAACCAAAGCAGGATAAAGATAAATCCGGGGCCAATAGAGAACGCGGCAAAACGGATCTTAAACGCCTTGGGATACACTGAAGTCGGAACTGAGCGTCCTGATCGTCGATGACGGCGAAATGGCCGGACTCAACCGGCAATACCGCCAGATCGACCATACTACCGACGTGCTTTCCTTTCCGATGCTCGAGGGCGAATTCGGCGGCGATCGCCCCGGAAATGCTGGGAGACGTGGTCATTTCAGCCGAGACCGCCAAAGCCATGAGCGATGAGACCGGAGCGGCGCTCGAATCGGTGCTGGACCTTCTGCTCGTTCATGGCATTTTGCACCTGCTCGGCCTTGACCATGAGGCGGGACCGGCCGAAGCCAGGGAGATGAAACTCAAAACCGAAGAACTCCTTTCGATGCTCGGCCATTGCGGCGGAGAATTCGAGTGGTTCTTCGATGCGGATGAATGAATCGATGGGCTTTTACCCACGCGGAGCGTCGAGACGCCACCTATGATAATCAACAGTAGATTTCCTGCTTGAGGAGCAAAATTGGCAAGACTCGCCATCAATGTCGACCATGTAGCCACAGTTCGGCAGGCCCGTCTCGCCTCCGAGCCGGACCCGGTTGCCGCCGCAATGTTCGCCGAGCTTGCGGGAGCGCACGGGATAGTGGTTCACCTCAGGGAAGACCGCCGCCATATCCAGGACAGGGACGTCGCCGTCCTGCGCAAGACCATCAAGACTAAAATGAACCTGGAGATGGCGGCAACAAAGGAGATGGTCGAAATCGCCCAGAAGATAAAACCCGACGTCGTGACCCTGGTCCCCGAAAAGCGCCAGGAATTGACGACCGAAGGGGGCCTCGACGTCGTCCTTTTCGAAACCCCTCTGGCGGGCGTGATAGAAACGCTTCACGGCAGCGGCATTGCGGTCAGCCTTTTCATAGACCCGGACGCCAAACACATCAAAGCCGCCCAAAGGCTTGAAGCCGATTACATCGAACTCCATACCGGAGCTTTTGCGGAAGCCAGGTCTTTTGCGAACCGCCAGGAGCAGTACGAACGGCTCATTACCGCGGCAAGGCTGGCAAAAAAACTCGAGATAGGAGTGCATGCCGGACACGGGGTCGATTACCAGAATATTCTCTGGCTCAGGAACATAACGGAAATAGAGGAATTCAGCATCGGCCACTCGATAATCGCGCGGGCTGTCCTGGTGGGCATGGACCGGGCCGTTCGCGAAATGCTCCAACTGATGGGCTGACCGGATGCCGATTTACGGGGTCGGTATAGACCTGGTGCGGGTGGAGCGGCTCGAAAAGCTGCATTGAGCGCTGGGGCGAGCGGTTTGAGACGCGAGTGTTCACCGAATTCGAAAGGCAATTCTGTTCCGGAAGAAAAAACCGCACCGCTTGCCTGGCATTGCGGTTTGCCGCAAAAGAGGCTTTCGTAAAAGCCCTCGGACTGGGGATGAGAAAGCCGGTGCTCTGGCAGGATATCGAAATCAGGCCTAACACGCTCGGACAAACCCGAGATTTCTCTCGACCCCGCGCGCCCTCCAATATTGCCGCGGACAAAGGCATCCGCTCCTGGCACCTCAGCCTCACCGACGACGGGCAGTACGCAGCGGCGGTGGTGGTTATAGAGACATCCTGAAACAGACCGGTCTAATCGCCGTTGCGGCTGTGCCGCAATTGAGAAATGCTGGTGCAAATCAGACGGGGCCAAGCTTTGTTTCCCCCTTTTGAAAAGGGGGAAAATACGGGAAAAATTGCGTTTACGGCTCAGCCTCTTTGTGGCGCCCCCAAATCGGCGCAACTTCTCCCTCAAGGATCGAAATGGCTGGAACCAAAGTTTCAACAAGTCGCCTTGTCTGGTTAAGGCTGAGTGCGCTTGTCCTGATAATAGGGGGGCTTTCCTTTTTCCTCTACAAACTCGACTTCGTCTCTCTTTTTGTGTGCAAACAAAAGATGCTTGAATTCCTCAATTCGCTGGGCGCATGGCGATCTGCCGGTTTCATGGCGCTCCAGGCCATACAGGTCATTATTGCTCCTATCCCCGGGGAGATCACGGGAATACTCGGCGGATATTTATACGGCCCGGTCAGCGGAACGATACTGTCCACCATTGGATTGACCATAGGATCGTATGTGGCTTTCCTCCTGGCCAGGGTGTTCGGAAAACCCCTTGCAGAAAAAATCGTCCCTCAGGGGGTTATGAAACGGTTTGATTATCTTTTGGAAAACAAGGGTCTTTTTCTTGTTTTTTTGCTTTTCCTGATTCCAGGGTTTCCCAAGGATTATTTCTGCTATATTTTCGGATTGAGCGCCATTTCCACGAGGGACTATCTGGTGATCTCAACCGTCGGCAGGCTTATGGGGACAATTCTACTCTCCCTGGAAGGCAGTTCTCTCAAGGACGAACATTACTGGATGTTTTGGGTCCTCGCTGCCGTCGGGCTCGTATCCGGGGCGCTTGCCCTCATCTTCCGGAAAAGGCTTGAGAAAGTATTCAAGCGCCTGTGCTCTAGCGGCGCCGCCAGGGAAGAACCCATAAGAACGATAGGAGGGGACAATGCAGTATGAGCTTACAGAAGAACAGGTGTGGCTGCAGACAACAGTGAGACGACTTGCAAAGGAGAAAGTCAGCCCGGGGGCCGCCGGCCGCGATGAATCAGAAGAATTCGACTGGGCTATGGTGGAACTTCTTCGCGAAAATGGCCTCTTTGGAACAGATTTCCCTGAGATCCACGGAGGCTCCGAGGCAGGAATGCTGGCTCTTTGCCTGGCGATAGAAGAACTGTCAAAAGCAGACGCCTCCTGCGGCCTGCTCCTTGCCGATCAGGAACTCGGCTCCCTGCCGATCCTTCTTGCGGCAAACGAGTCGCAAAAACAAAGGTATCTGCCGCAACTGGCCGCGGGCGAGCATCTTGCGGCTTTCGGCCTGACCGAACCCAGCGCTGGCTCTGATGTGGCTCAGTTACGCTGCCGCGCAAAAAAAGATGGCGATTCCTATGTGATCAACGGGAAACAAAAACTTCATCACCAATGGCGGAGTGGCTGACATAATAACTGTTTATGCGGTGATCGATCCGGAGAAACCCCCCTATAAGAACGCCGGGGTCTTTATTGTGGAAAAAGGGACCCCTGGTTTTTCGATTGGCCGAAAAGAAAAGAAAATGGGTATCCGATGGTCGAACACGGTCGAGCTGATTTTCGATGAGTGCCGGGTGCCGGCGGAAAACCTTCTTGCAGGAGAAGGGCTGGGGTTCCAGATTATGATGAAGACGCTGGATTTTTCCAGACCTGCTGTGGGTGCTCAAGCCCTGGGCATTGCCGCCGGGGCGCTTGAATATGCGGTGGCGTATGCGAAAGAGCGTCAGTCGTTCGGGAAACCGATTATCGATCATCAGGGCGTAGCGTTCAAGCTGGCCGATATGGCGATGCGCACGGAAGCGGCCAGGCAGTTACTCTACAAAACCTGCGCCCTGTTCCAGGAACAACCCAAGGACCTGAGCCGGCTCAGCGCAGAACTTGTCCGCATGAGTTCCATGGCCAAGTGCGTATGCTCCGACGTGGCCATGATGGTGACTACCGAGGCGGTGCAGGTGCTGGGCGGCTATGGGTACATCAGGGAATTCCCGGTTGAGAGGATGATGCGCGACGCCAAAATCACCCAAATTTACGAGGGGACCAATGAGATTCAACGTATGGTCATAGCAAAGACCCTGTAGCGTGACGCAGTTATTTGCTGCGCCGACACAAAACCAGGCCGAGGAGTTTATGGGTATGGGCAAACAAACGGATGTAGTCATCGTATCGGCGGCGCGCACCGCTATTGGAAAATTCGGTGGCGCATTAAAAGAGGTAAGAGCCTCCAGGCTGGCTGCACACGTCATGCAGGAAGCGCTCAGGCGGGCAAATGACCTGGATGCCGCTCTCATTGACGATATCGTCATGGGTGACTGCATTCAATGCTGGGATGAAGCCAACACTGCGCGAACCGCTGCCCTGCTGGCCGGCCTGCCCGTACAGACGCCGGCTTTTACGGTGCAGAGGCAGTGTTCCTCGTCCATGCAGGCCCTGGTCTCCGGGGTGCAGCAAATCCGTTGCGGAGATTCGGAAATCGTGTTGGCGGCGGGAGTAGAATCCATGAGTTCCGCCCCTTATTATCTTTCCAACGCCCGGTGGGGCATGCGGCTGATGAATCACGAGATAACCGATGCAATCTGGGAAATGCTTTATTCCGGGAGCCGACTGCTGGGCAAACCTATGCTCATGGGAATCACAGCGGAAAACCTGGCTGAAAAATACTCGATTTCACGCCTGGATCAGGACGAACTCGCATTGCGAAGCCATAACAAGGCGGAAACAGCCATTACAGCCGGCAGGTTTAAAGATGAAATCGTCCCTTTCGAAATTCCCGGCCCGAAAGGGCAAAAGACGATATTCGACCAGGACGAGCACCCGCGGTTCGGACTGAGCATGGCCGACCTGGCGAAGCTCAGGCCGGCGTTTAAAGAGGATGGGACCGTTACGGCGGGCAACTCCTCCGGCCTGAATGACGGGGCGGCCGCGGCTATCCTGATGACCAGAAAGAAGGCCGGTGAACTCGGCCTCACCCCGCTTGCAAGAGTTGTGTCCTATGCGGCGACCGGTGTGGAGCCGCATCTTATGGGCTACGGCCCGGTGCCTTCCACCAGAAAAGCATTGAGCAAGGCGAGGATGACGCTCCAGGACATAGGGCTGATAGAACTGAATGAGGCGTTCGCCGCCCAGTTCATCGCGTGTGAACGAGGTCTGGGCCTTGACCGCTCCAGGACAAATGTAAACGGGAGCGGCATCGGCTTGGGGCACCCCGTGGGATGTACCGGATTGCGAATCGTTGTCAGCCTCATCCATGAAATGGCGCGCCGGGACGTCGAAGCAGGACTGGCTACGCTGTGTGTCGGCGGCGGCATGGGGTTCACTACGATTGTGGCCCGGGACTGAGGTTCGTTCTCATGAAATGATTCTATCCAGCTTGGATTTGAAAATCATCTTCGCCAATCCCGGCATGGTGATTTTTCCGCGGGCTTTTCCCAGCCGGATCGAGGCGTCGATAATATCCTTTGGCGTTTTCGGTTGTTCGGATGGAGGTTTTCGAACCAAAGTAAGCGCATCGGCCGGGCAGGTGGAAACGCAGAGTCCGCAGCCGATGCAGCGATCGACGTCGAACCGCACCTCGCCGTTCTCGAACTTCAGGGCCTCCATCTGGCAGCGATCCACGCAGATACCGCAAGCTTGACAGTTTTCAGGGTTATGAGCTGCAAAAAAAGGGCTCGCCGCCATTGCCGCCGGCTTGGCCTGGCGTTTGAAAGCTTTCAGGACCTGACAACAGCAGCCGCAGCAAAGACACATCCAGAGAGCATCTTTGGCGTTGGCTGGCTGCAGGACGAGACCGGCTTCATCGGCCGCTTTGAGAATATCCAGTGTCTCCTTCAGGCCAATCTCCCGCCCCATGCCATTGCGTTTCAGATAATCCACCGCCCCGCCGAATCCTAAACAACTCTCCTCCGGTTTGCCGCACCCTTTACCCACCATGCTGTGCTCACGGCGGCAGATGCAGGGGCCGACCGAAAATTTCTTCTGGGCACGAACCAGTTCCTCGGCCGTCTCGTACGGCAGCGCTTTAAGTTCCGGAGTCACACTGCGGCCTACAGGGATGATGCGCATTTGAGGGAACTTCCAGACCTGTTCGGAAAGGGTCGGCAAGTATTCATTCATGTCCCGTATCAACTCTTTGTCCAGGTCGTTGACGTGATATTCCCAGATCCCTACGACATATTGGGCCGCCAGGTATCTTACGGGACCTCTCCCCCGTTTTTGCCTCAAAATGAGTCCCTTCTTCGCCATCTCCTCAAGGCGCGTGGCGGCCTCATCCGCCGGTATCCCGGCCCTCCGCGCTACGACCCGTGGTTCTTCGGGCAGCAGGGTGAGATAAGGGGCAAGCGTTGCTTCCTCCGGGGTAAAGAGCCTCTTTAGGATGCGCATTTCCGCTCCGCTCTCAGTGGGTGGAAAGCCGCCCGGAAGGTTGTCCAAATGTTTGGCCAGTCTCTTGTAGATTTCCTGCTCCATGGCGTCCCCCGTGTCCAAAAAGGCATGAAAAGATAAACTTTTTTTAACAAACCCATGCGTAAAGGTCTACTCACGAATCGAGGACGAGTGCGTGAGCCAAAATCCCTTGCTCCCTTCCCGCCTTTGGCTGGGATGTTCCAGCTTTCGCCGGAATGACTTGCCCCGTTGAAAAACAGGGGCACACCGGCCAAAGCAGGCGTCCCTGCTCCCTGCTCCTCGCTCCCTGCTCCCTGCTCCCTGCTCCTCGCTCCCTGCTCCCTGCTCCCTGCTCCCTGCTTCTTGCTCCTTGCTCCTTGCTCCTTGCTCCCTTCTCCTTCATCTTGTCGAATCATGTTTTTCTCTGCGGCCTCTGTGTCTCTGTGGTAGAATCCTGTCTTACGTCCTCGCGTGGCAAAAATGGAGCTGACCTTAGATCGAAGGAAGAACGGATTTTGAAAGACTCGGGTTTTTGCGGGGTAGGCAAACACAATCATAAAATGGCCATAAATCTAGTGACTTACATAGGGTGGCCAAATTTGTCGTGTGCCTACGCGTGAGAGGGTGCCGATTGAATATCCATGACGGCCTTAGGCATTGGAATCTCTAGGGATTTAAGTGTTCGGACAAGCTCGGATGATGGCTCGTTGCGTTGAAAGAATTGATTTTTTCGGGTGTGAAACTCGGTCGCCTGGAGCGTGGAAAGTGTCCTCCGGATGTTCGGCCAGGACTGCTTGCATCTGAGTTCGGCGACTCTTTCGATGAGAAGCGAGAAGACACAAAGCTTCACGTGAGCTTCGATGCGTTTGGGCAGCCAGTGGTACATCGGCTCCATCTTGATCCGCGTGCTCTTAAGGGTCCTGAAGGCCCGCTCGATCACAAGGAGTCCCTTATAACCGGCGGCTGCATCTTCTACGGTTATGGTGTCATCATTGGTCTGGAGCACCCATTTGCCGTCATACTTTGACACCTGCTGGATTGTTTCACGGTCCAGTCGGATACGGCCCTGCTTATCGACCTTCAGGTAACGTTTGTACCTGCCGGATGCCAGAAGATCGATTGCCCATCTGGCAGTGGCATGATGATCCGGATGGCCTTTTAGTTCTTCGTCAAGCTCTTTGACAACTTGCTCCCTATGCTTTCGCTCCCTTTCAGCCTCGCGGGGATTGTGGCACAGGATATAACGGCGCCGGAGTTCTCCATCTCCTACGACTACTTCCTTTGCCTGGAGATTTTCGGCAATCGTTTTAAAACGGCCCGGCTTGGTGACTACCTCTTCCTTAATCTCTGAAACGCTGGCCATACGGGTAGCCAGAAGGTATTTTCCGCAGGCTCTGGCCAGTTCATCGCGGTTTGTGGCGGAGTTCATCCCGGAGTCGGCAACGAAGAGCGCCCGCCCAAGCTTCCATCCCCGGAGGTCTTCACGGACCTTCTTGACTGTATCAACATCGGAGGTGTTGCCGGGGAATACCCAACTCCTTACCGGCAGGCCTTCCCTGGTTACGGCTAGAGCGACCACGATCTGCGGACTCCATGTGCCGTTTTTGGAATGGCCGAACTTTCGAAAGCCCGATCCCGCTTCGGTGTCCTCGTCCTCTTCGTCAATAGAGAAGGAGGCGGTCGTTGTGTCATAGAAAATGACATCCACCACGAGGTTGAAAAGGTTCGCCACATGGAAAAAGACCGCATTCTCGACTTCGGCCACGTTCCAGTGCAGCAGGTCCATCGCCTCATACATCTGGTAGAGCTTTACCGTACCGCAAGAGGGCATGTATACCGAATGTAGCCAGCGATCCCATACGCCGAGTTTGGAGTCGGGCTCGCAGAGCCGGTTTGCAACCATGGCAAGAAGGGCTCTTTCGTGTAAAGGAGTGCCTCCGGATTCTTCCATAACTTTGCGCAATGCGGGGCCGATCTTCAGTCGCTCCCAAAGCGCCTCGACCACAAGAGGAACACCGAAATCAAAGGTCTGAATCAGCCGCACCTTTTCAGGGAGCGCGGGTGATTGCTCGCGGATGGGACCTGTAGCGGTTTCAGCAGAATCCAAAGGGTCATGAACCTCAACACCGCAGACCCTGGCAATCGAGCGGCAGAGCCTGACCAGATCGTCCCGGTCGAGTTCATCCGCTCGCCCGAAATTGTGGATGATCTCGGCGACCGGATTTCCCGTTTCGGAATGCCGGACGTTGTGGGCAAGCTGGTAGTACTCGACCACCGATCCATCTCTGTTTTTGCGTTTTGTAGTTCGTAGATACATGCCTACTCGATTAGCATGTACTACCCGATGGTGTCAAGAATAAAAATTGACCTCGTGTGCCTACACTTTTTGAACTTTTTCGAGGTTTGCGGGGCTGTAAACCCGCATGGAATCTAGGGCGCACTAGTAAAATCAGTGTCATATGTGCCTATCTGGCAAAAACCCGAGAAAGATAAGCGCAAAGCCTTATTGATTTTGACGCTGCTTGTCCTACTGGTGGGAGCGTGTGAGACCTTCGGGACGACTCTCATAAGGAATATTCTTGAAAAACCTCGTGACTACGCAGACAAAACGGTGGTCGTTTCCGGTAAGGTAACGGAAATATTCGGTGTGGTTTTTATCAAGTATTTCATTGTTGAAGACAAGACGGGCAGCATTGCCGTCGTAACCGATAAACCGTTGCCCAAAAAGGGTTCGGAGATCAAAGTGCGCGGGCTGGTAAAAGAAGCGTTTTCGCTGGGAGATCAACAGTTGCTGGTCCTGATAGAACAGGATGGGCAGTAAACAACCATTGTTTTATCTCAGGCGCCTCGAAGTCGGAAATCTGCCCGGATCCCATGTTTTCGTTACAAGGGCGGATCAAGATTTCTACATCCCCGTATGTAACAGACTTATATACAACACTGAATAAGAAAGACATAGCGCCGCAGGCGCCCCCCTTAGCCACTCGATCCGCTCGGCCGGTCCATACTTTTGTATCATGTTTTAAACATACAAGGGATTTGGCTGCTCCCCGCTCCCTTTTCAATGGTTCTTTGAAAACCAGATAAAGGTTCTCCACATGTCCATCCAGCCCGCTACGCTCCTCTATCCATGTCCATCAGTGGTCGAAATCCCGATGCATTTCCGATTGTATTTACAGGCGGCAAACTCTGTTGAGAAGAAAAGAACACGGAGCGGAAAAATAATCATCGAGCTCTCGGATTCTTCTTGTAAACTCATTGCTTTATCTGCGCTATCCGTCTAATATACGGACAGTATTTCCGTTTTGTTGCGGTAAAATACTTTTTCTTCAGTTTTGAAGCGGTCTCGTCAGGTTTCCGGTCTAGTGTCCATAGCGGCGATCTTTCGATTGCCATTGCGAGAAGTATGGGTAAATGATACAAAGAAGAGAGGGTGATAACGTCCTGCGGTGGAGTTCCCCATGAAGAGATGGATCGTTGCTGTTTTGCTTTCAGTTCTTCTGAGTGGCCCGGTTGTGTCGCAAGCAACCGACGACACTCTGGATCCCGGCAAAACCATTCTCTTTGCTGTCCCGTTGGTGAAAATTCCGATTGATTCGGTTCCGGATTCCGGCGCCAAGGAGAAAAAAGCGGAAGGGGGGGCAAAGTACGACCCGGTAAAGGAGAAGGAGAAACAGGATAAAAAAGTCGATGACGCCATAAAGAAGGCATGGGAAGAAAAATAGAGTAAGAATGTTAGACCGGGAAAAACTTCCCACGCTCAATTCGAGGTTATTCGTCATCATTTGAACGCGACTCGATCTAAGTCAATGCCATCCAAATCCCGCGCCGGAAATTCGACGCCCCAATCGTACACACGCCCCTCAGCCATTTGCCCATCTTCCAACGCCGTCCGGTTTCGGACTGCTTGATCTTTGAAGAATCCGAGGGCGTCCGCCGGCTTTTCGATCAGTTCCATTGTTCGTTCGACCGAAACCTGGAGGTGTTCGGACCAAAGCTGCGCCACCCAATTCTTTATCAGGGCGGTGTCCATAAAGGCGATATTCATTTCCGAGTGGAACCACATGCTCGTGAAGGCGATGTTTGCCGATCCGCCCGTCATTACCGCCCAATCCGGACCGAAGACAGCCATGTTCTTCGAGTGAATATAGGTTTCACTGTTGATGATTTTTCCGGGTGTTCGGGGATCGGGCCTGCTGTTGCCCAAGGTGAGCAGCGCCACATTGCTGTGCCCGGCAACCAGCGAGAACGCCTCCCGATAACCGGCGATCTTCTCAAGCACGCTTTCCACTTGTCCCTGCAGCATTCCTTCGTCGGGTTTCGAGGTCAGAATTACAATAATTTTGGCCCCTCGCTCGGCAGCCTCATGAATCTCGTGAAATAATCCCGTGGTCGAAAAAGTATTGGTTTTCGATATAAACCAAACTTCCCTGTCCGGCGGCGCCCAACACGTTCAGATATAGTTCCCTGATACCCCTGTCTCCGTCCGGTATCGCCGGGTAAGTGCGCGGGGCGATCGTCCGCAGCACCTGAACCTCTATCCCGTCGGCCATTTGCGGAATCCGGTCTGCGGTGACCGGGGACGCCACATCGGATGTCACGTCTTTATGGGGAATGCTCGCGCCATTATAACGTTCGACGAAATTAGCAAGAACATCGCCAACTGCCGGGCCCTTGATCCTGTAAAAAATGTCATGGAGCGGGGGCGTCTCCTCAAGTCCCTTTGAGCGGGTCTTTGCCTCGCGCCACGCGTCGAACATCCAGACGAGTCGTGTGCCGGAGTATCCCAGTAAGCCTGAACCGGATTGATGCCGCCAACGAACGCCACGACGCCGCCTGCGCCGTCGTCCATGATGTAGGTCTTTTGATGATGGCATCCCAATTGCGCGGGAAAATCCAGGTAGAAAGGCTCGAAATGACCATCGGGCGACCGATACCAGCCGCTATAACCCTTCGCTTTATCCCAGCGCGCTTGAATGCTTCCCTGTCCCTCATTTACGCCTGCGATCGCGGCCGGGGAAGGGTCCGGAATCGTGTCCGGCGTGTCGGATGCTGGCTGCCAAACGACCATACGGACATCAACCCCCTCCTTTCGACGAGACATCAGGATGTCGAACATCGTTTCGTTGCTTTCCGGAACCAATAGGAAATCCTGGCTGGCATAGGAAAGCGTCAAGTAGATAAATTGTTTTGCGCCGTGAAAAGCTGCGGCGATCTCGCCGTAGGCGGTCTGTCCGTCAATGAGAATCCTGAATCTCATTGCCCTGTCGCGGCGGATAGGTTCCATGTTGGGCCCAGAGTGCGGGTGAAGCCATCTTAGCCTCCATTCGGTCCTGCAGTATAAGTTCAAATCTATTTGCGCTAAAACATTACATACATGCGCCGTTATAAAAACCGGAATCCTTAGCGGTCCTGAAGGCGTTTCCTGGCATTTATGCATATACGAATAAACTGCAAATGGAAAATTGTTTGACAAACCTGTGCGGGCAGAATATTGTGTCTTGCTGAAAATAATCAATAAAACCAGTCCTTTGAAAAGGTTACAGATAGGCGGCAGGCTTATTTCATTCCTGTAAGGGGAGGTCGACAGTGACCCGGAAAAGAAGGAGAAAAATAACAAAGTCACGTGAAATCGTGCTGGGCGTGGCTATGTTGAGCCTTGTGGCGACCATGACCGGTTGTGGCGATTCCGCCCAGAGGAAACGGTGTGTAGACAACACCGGGAAGGTGGTTAGTGAAGAAAAATGCCTCAACGATGAAGCCAGACGACATTATGGCGGAGGCGGTCCCGGTATGTTTTTCTGGTACTACGGCGGCGGAGGGTTCACTCCGGGAAGCGTGGCCAGAGGCGGCAGCTATACCGCGCCCTCTGGTTATGGAAGCTCCGGGGGCGGCCGCTTTTCGACTTCGCCCGGAACCGGGTCCTCCTCTGGCGGAAGCGCTTCCGGCGGCGCGGGCTCTCATGGCGGGTCGGCGAGCAGAGGTGGGTTTGGCGGCAGCTCCGGCGCTCATGGTGGTGGCGGGATCGGGGGGTAAGAAGAAAAATATGAAGAGAATAACAATCCAACCTCGCGAAAACTGGCAAACCAAGGTAGAAGCCTCGGGATTGCTTTATCATCATAATCCTGACGGCGTTTACTGGAACGAAAGCGCCTATTACCTGTTCAATTCTCAACAAATCGATGTTCTCGACGATGCGGCCAACGATCTGCATAAACTGGCCATGAAAGCTGTCCAGTATGTCATTGACAATGACCGTTTCGCCCAGCTTGGCATTGCCGAAGAAGCCGTTCCTCTTATAAAGAAATCCTGGACGAAAAAAGAACCCACGCTCTATGGCCGGTTCGACCTGGCTTATGATGGGGTAAATCCCCCAAAAATGTTGGAATACAACGCCGACACCCCGACAGCCTTGCTTGAAGCAAGTGTTATTCAGTGGTTCTGGCTTCAGGAAGTCTTCGGCGACGGATCGGACCAATTTAATTCCATCCATGAAAAACTCCTGGAAAGCTGGCCGAAAATATTTCGGCGATGGGAAGAGGGCAGTAAGCTCTACCTGACTTGTGTCGCTGACAGTTTGGAGGACCTGGTAACCGTCACCTATCTCATGGATGCGGCCATCGAGGCCGGAATCAAGGCCGAGTTGATTTTCATCGGCGATATCGGCCTGGGGCTCGAACCGTTCACTCGATTCACCACTTTGGAAGACATCACTATTGAAAACATTTTCAAACTCTATCCCTGGGAGTGGCTCCTGGCCGACAAGTACGGAGAATACCTGGCGCAAACATTCGACAAGATGAACTGGATCGAACCGATATGGAAGCTCATTCTTTCAAGCAAAGGGATTCTGCCTGTTCTCTGGGAGCTTAATCCGGGCCACCCCAATCTTGTCGAGGCCTATTTCGATGGGCCGAGGGGGATGAAGGAATTCGTGAGAAAACCCCTGCTCTCCAGGGAAGGCGCCAACGTTACCGTCTACCATGAAGGCAAAGAAGGCTTTCATACCTCCGGCACATACGGGGAAGAAGGCTACATTTTCCAGGCCCTTGCCCCTATTCCCGCTTTCGACGGGAATTATCCGATACTTGGCTGTTGGGTGATCGGCGGCAATAGCGCCGGCATGGGCGTCCGGGAATCGCAGACTATTGTAACCAATAACCTGAGCCCGTTTGTGCCGCACAGATTCGAATAGCCAACACCTACGAACGAAAGGAGATCGGAGTGGGTTTCTTGAACATAGTGCTTCAGATGGCTGTTTATCCATTATTGGGCATGCTGGTGGTGTGGTTCGTCAAACTGGTCGACGACAAGCGCGCGCCTTTTGATGAGGACAAGGCGATGCTCCTGGAAAGCAATCTGGCCGTGGGGCTTAGAAAGTCAGGGATATGCCTGGGTGTGTTTCTGGCTCTTGCCGGTATTCTTTCCGGCAAATCGCCAAAGATCTTCGTGGATTTGTGGAATTTTTTGCAAGGCGCTGTAATGATCGTTATTCTTCTTTTCGTAACTTTTGAGATCAACAAAAGGATAATCCTCCTCAAAGTCAATAACGACGAGGCGATAGCCAATGGGAATGTGGCCGTGGGCGCCGTCGAATTCTCTGTTTTCGTCGGCGCCGGCATAATAATGAACGGCGCCTTCAGCGGAGAGGGCGGGGGGCTTTTGGCGGCGGGCGTCTTTTTCGCCCTCGGTCAAATAGCTCTGGTTATCGCCTTCTATTTGGAAGCGGCCATTTCAAGACGCAACATTCAGGAAGAGATCGAAATCAAGGGCAACATCGCCGAAGGAGTCGATGTCGCCGGAATCTTGATCGCCATCTCTATTATTTTGAGGGCCAGTATTATCGGGCCTTTTACCGGATGGATACCGGGACTTCAGGAATTTGGCGTTTATCTGGGCTTGGGCCTCCTGGCGCTCTTTGTCTTTAAGGCCCTGGCCCGAAAGATATTCATGCCAAGGGTTTCTTATGCGGATGAAATGGACAAGCAGCGCAATGAGGCCGTAGCTATTTTCGTGGCTTGCATAGAAATCAGTGTGGCGATTTTCATCGCCAATTCCATGTAGCCTTTGCAGCCTGAGATGACGCCGCATTTTACATTTTTTTCAACTCAATTAAGAGGAGAAGGAAATGTCGGAGCCGAACGGAAAAAAATCCATTTTACTGGAAGAGGCCAGGAAACTCCGGGAGATCGTGGACCGCGTGATAGCCCGGCTGGAATCCGGCGAGCAGGCCGAAACGCTGTGCAGTGAGATCGATGAGCTTAGAGAAAAAGTCATCGAACTTCTCCAGGGCATGGAAGATGTCAGGATGGAAGATGTCGTGGAGAAAGTAAAACTGCATGCAGCCGATGCCGGAAAGAAATTCCAGGACCTTCTGGGAAACATCGGATCGTCGTTCGATGAACTGTCTCGCAAGGGGCAGAGTGCTCTCGGCAACTGGTTCGGCAGGGACGCAACCCGCCGGGACGACTTCAAGGCCGTCATTATGTCTCCAGACCTTAGCGCAGAGTATTTCGAAACGATGCGCCGCAGAAACTGGAACGACCAAGGCATACAGGAATCGCTCGACGCCTTGCGGCAAATTCTTCTTTCCAGAATCTGAGTGAGGGAGGCAGGATAATGGAATTCAAGAAAATCTCGAAAGAGATTTATGTGATGCCTGTCGTTATCATGGTTGCGGCGGTGATCATAGCCATCGATTTAGAGCGGCCGGCATTAAGCATAATCGTTCTGATCGCTGGAGCAGCGTTAGCTTTTTGGGTGGCGAGCACTGGTCTTAAAAATAGAACGGGAAAAGAGGCCAAGGCGGCGGATGAAACCAGAGCAGCGGCCGAAGCGGCTCAAGAAGAGCCGCTCAAAAACCTGAGGACCGAGACCGGCATGGCCGATGAATTGACGATGCAGTTGCGCTCCATTTTGGATACCGGCGACCGGCTTGTCCATTATGATGCCGCAAACAGTCCCGTGGTGGCTGAGATTCTCAAAGCCTACAGCGGGTTTGTACGGGATTACCTGGAAGGGGCCGCCGATTTCGCCAAAAAATACCGCCGGGCCAAGGCCTTCATTAAAACCAAGGACCCCAATTCCCTGGCGATGGAGGTCCGGACTCTGGAAAAACGCGTAGCAGACGGCGAAAAAGGGCTGGAGAAAATGCTGGCCGAAAAAAAGTCCACCCTGCATCGGCTTGAAGGAATGGTGGGCAATCAACCCGTAATCCGCAACGGCATAGAGACCATCCAGGCGACTATCGAATCGCTGGATGCTTCCATTGCAGAAGCCGAAGCCGATCCCGGGAGGCAGAAGGAAATCATGGATCAAATTCAGCTCACTCTATCGTCTACGGCGACAGCCATCGAGAAGACATTGGTGGCGGTGAGCAGCAACGACCAGACAATCAAACAGGGCTGATCCGGCTCGGATCAATGGAGGTTTTCAGGTATGGAACAGCAAACCCAACCGGCGGAAAGCAAAGCATTGACTCTTGTCCCGCTTTCCATCGGCCAGATGGAAAAAGCCAAAGACATGTCGGTGGATGAAATCAAGTCTGTTTTCCGTCAGGATAGCGCTACTGACGTTGAAGCGCGCAAAACCTCGGCGCAAATGACCGAGGCCAGTCAGAACTATTTGAAAGTATCCAGGGGCTTGGGAGTCGCTATTCACGAACTTCTGGCGGAAAATGACGATCTCCAGAAAAAATGGACGCAAGTCCTGGGCGCTCTGGCCACGCGCCAGACCGGCGGTGCGGCCGACTTCAAACAAAAGCTGGCTTCGGCTCACATTCCCTTCTTTAGCGACCGGGCGCAAAAATCGATCGAGCATGAAATTGAAGTGAACATTCTTGAAATCCTGCCAGATCTTTTGCGTCAGCAGTGGGATGTCACCCAGAAGTCGGCTGACCGGATACAGGTCCAGAAAACTTTGCTGGCCGAGTCCAAAGAAGAAGCCGACCAACATTTCCGGCAGCTCGGAGACGATATCATTCGATATCGGGATGAAGCTCAAAAGGCAAGAGAACAATTCGATGCTTGCCGCAAAGAACTGGCTGAGATCGAACAGAAACTCAAGGAAAACGAAGAGCTTGAAAAACTCATCGAGGAAGGCCAACCTCTTCCTGAAGGAAAATCCACGCTCGCTTCCGAGGAATACTCGAAACTCATGCAGAGGCGCACCGAACTCATGTCCACCGATGACCAAAGAGAAGTGGGCCTGCAGACGACCACTCAGGAATTCCGGGCTGCCAAGGACGGCTATAAACTGACTGAAGTCCAGATCGGCGAACTGGCCGTAACATATAAAGCTATAAACGCAATCAGCATTATGCTGGACGCGTTTCTAAAAGTCACGCGGCCCATCGAGCAGCGGGCCATCGTCATCATAAACTCCCAGGCGGGCGGACTCAAAGGCGCAGCGCTTCTCGCCTCTCTTAGCCAGACGATGAATGAAACCATAAAGATGTGCGCCTACGGCATGACGGTTATGACCGAACGGGCCGTGGCCCTCGGCCGGATGGATTTCGTCGATCCGAACATGGTGGAGGAAGTCAAAAAGATTCAGTCGTCAAACGATGCGGTCTGGAACGATTTCACCAAAACCCAGTACGACCTGGTAATGGAGAAGGCCCGGCCGCTCCTCGAACACAAGGAGCTGTGAGAAAGCGAGAGCGCCAAGTGACGCAAGGGGACGCCCATGAGGAAATTCAGGGATTCAGGGATTTAGGGATTGACGAATTAATTCCTGAATCCCCGAATTCGGAATTCTTCAATTCGTAATTCCTTAATTCTTGGCCATTTCTAAGTACCAAGACCCCTGTTGATCTTATTGAATTTTGGTTTTCTCCGCGTCCCCAGCGCCTCTGCGTAGAAAAGTTCATCGCGGGCATGGCGCCGGAAGCGCAGCGGGGTCTGGGCCCCGAACGTACAACCGAACGTACAACCCCGAACGTACATCATCATCAGATCCGGCAGCAGTTTGTCATTTTTCCAAAGCCTGTTGGAAAGCCATACCGGCAGTGCTGATGTGATCTCTAATATATGAGTCATGGTCACCGGGTACGACGGTAGTCTCAATTACTTGTGCAGGCACTTTCGTACCCCAGGCCGCTCTCAGCCCGCGGTTCTCGTATTGTTGGGACAGTATCAAATGAAGCTTGCCGGAATAAGGCTTGGGGAGGTAACTCATCGTCATTATGGTTAATTTAATGTCTTGATTCATGGCGGCCGTAGCCCTCTTTTTATACGGAAGGAGCGAAGAAATTAATTTAAAAATGAGCCTGCCCAGCCGACGCGGTATGCCATGCTTGAATGACAGAGACCGTGTGAGATGCAAGCGTATGCGTGACCATTTTTCGCGAATCAGCGCACATTCGTGCAGACGTGCGGTGGGGAAGTCGGTATCCAGCAATACCACCCGGCGGACCTCGTCACCGCCGGCGGCAAGCTGGCGAGCCATTTCGAAGGCTACAATGCCGCCGATACAGCCACCGGCAAGGTCATACGGCCCTTCCGGCTGAATCGTCTTTATCTCGGCGATCAACTTCGAGGCCAGATCCTCCACGGTGGGTTGCAACAGCCGGGTGATAGCTCGCTTCGCGCGCAGGCCTAAGAATGGCCGGTCCGGCACATAATCCGACAGTTTTGAATAAACGCCCATCGCCAGCACGTCTCCATCCCCACCCGGAACGAAGAAGATCGGCCGTCCCTTACTGGTTTCACGCACCGGTAACAGATAGAGGGATTCCGGCAACTGCCGGCCCGACTCAATCAGACGCTCACAAAACCGGGCCACGGTGTTTGCTTCATACAGGACATTGAACGGGAGTTCTCGCTGGAAAATTTCGTGGACTTCGGTGAGGATCCCGACAACAGCAAGTGAGTCGCCGCCGAGATCAAGAAATAAATTGTCGTGAATGCCAATCCGAGTAACACCTAAATTCCGCTGCCAGATCTCGACCATGGTTTGTTCGACTTCGTTACGGGGTTCGACGAATTCCATCGCTTCGAAGTTCATTGCTGCTCTTTTGATGAGTGTGGGACGATCAACTTTGCCTTCCGGTAAAAGTGGAAGCTCTGCTGTGAAAATTAATGCGGAAGGCATCATAAACTCCGGAAGTATTCCCTTGAGAAAGGTATGAAGCTTGCGGCGGTTTGGAGCCCCGTCGCTACCAATCGCTGCAAAGGCGACCAACCGCACGGAATTTGAACTCGTCACGACTGGAATCACTGCAGCGTCATGGATCTGTGGAAAGCGCCTCAGAGCCTGCTCCACCTCGGCAGTTTCGACACGGTTGCCGTCTATTTTCACCTGAAAGTCTGCACGCCCGGCATGGAAGAACCTCCCGTCGGCTGCAAAGCGGCCAATGTCACCAGTGCGAAAAACCCGGCAGTTGCTATTGTCTGGATCGGCGGAAAGCACACGTTCAGTCAAATCAGGCCGCCTCCAATAACCAGGAAAGATATATTCGCTCTTGACTACGATCTCTCCCGCCCCTTCAGCATCTGCCGATCCGCCTCTCTTATCGACGAGCAGCATCTCCTTGCCTGGAACGGGATCACCAGTCGCAAGCACATCGTCCACCACTTCGGTTTGCATATCGTACAACACGTGCCGATAGACGAACGTCTCTGTCGACGTAAGACAGAGGTGCATTCTGCAATGCTTAGGAAAGTGCTTTCGCCACATTTGCCATTCAGTGGAAGTGGTTGCCTCGCCTCCCAGTCGAACCAGCCGAACGCTATCGAGGCGCCGCCTCCGCCCGAGATGGCGGCATAAGTGGCGAAAGAGCGTGGGCACAGTATGAACACACGAAATCCTTGTGCGATCGAGCCAGCCGGCAAGTCCGTCAAGCCCCGCCTCTCGCACATTGAATGGTAAAACAGGCGCTCCGTTCAGGATCCCTGTGTAGAGGGTGGTAGCGCAGGCGGCAGAACTGAAAGAATGGAGGAGCGACATACGATCATGAGGACCGATTCTCGCCAAGTTGGTATAACACGCCACGGCATGCAACACGTTCCGGTGCAACTGGCACACGCCTTTCGGCCTGCCTGTTGAACCTGACGTGTACAGTACAAAGCAGAGGTCATGCGGAGATACCTCAATATTAAGATTGTCCGCCGAAAAGGAATTCGTGTTTTCCACACCTAATACATGTACCCTCTGATTGACACGCGCGGCAAGTGACAGAGCCGCAGAGACGTTATGTTTGTCGGTCATCAGGATCCCGGCTCCCGAATCCTCCAAAACGAATGCGTTCCGGTCTTCCGGGTGGCCTGGTGACAGAGGGACATAAAAACGACCGGCCTTTAGCACGCCGAGTGCGACAGCCGGAATCATTATATCGTGATCCAGGTACAGAGCTATGCCGTTTGCTTCATCGACTGATAAGTTGAGGATTGCTCGGGCGATGCTGTTGGCTTGACGATTCAACTCATCATAAGTCAAGATACCGCTGTCGCTGCACACTGCCTGTCGTGCGCCATGTCGAATCACCTGCTCTTCGAAGCGAGCCGGGATGGACTGTTCCACATCGTCTTTAGCCCATTCAATGAAGTCAGGACTCCCGAAAGCATCTAACTCTGAGCATGGCCGGGTGGAGCGCGAGAATTTACCGATATAGCCCTTTAGTGTTTTGGATAACGATTTGCTTTGATCCAAGTGCTACCCTTGTCTCCCCGCGTAATAGTAGATTGCATTCATTTTCCCGACTTTTTATAACGGTATCAAAGAAATGTCAGACGGATTTCGACGGCTCCACGTTACTCAGAAAATGAGGAGAAAGCAATTTGATTAAGCATGCCTTGCAGTCCTCTAGCTAGTCTCCATCCGGAAACCTCGGATAAGACACTGGCAGTTTTCAATTCGGAAAGTAGGCATTTTTCGTCTTGGCAAGAGCCGATGAATCATCCACTCCCTCAAAAGCTCTTCGTGCCGGTAACCCGCACTGTCCGTGCGCCACCCTTTGCTCGGAAAGGTCGCTGCGCTAAGTCTTTCAGTAACATGTTCCAGCTTTTCGCCTTTGCGGAGAATTTGATTATTTTTGCGAAAACTGTATGGCCGGTCAATGCCAATCAGGTCTTATACCAATCAGGCAGCAAGTGTTCCCTGTTCCTTCCGAAGCCCCGATGCTGACTATCAAAATGATAGTCACGGTATTGTCCGGAAAGGCGTCCATCGGTGGTTTTGGTTGAAATGGGTCCTTCTTTTTGGTACGTTGGCCATCATTGTGCACCATTATTTTTGTGCTTGAACTTCGCCAACCGTGAAGAACAATGGCATTGGATGTTATTTCATCGATCGGTTGCCGTTCTTTCGGTCCTGATCTTCCTTTTTAGCTGCGGGCTTGGAGTGTGTGCCGAAAGGCAAAATGAAATCATCAAAGTCAAGGTTGGAATGGAGGCCATTCAAAGCGGGATGGCTGGTGTTTGGATGGCGAAACCGGTGTGTATTCTAAACCGGGATAGGTGTAGACCGCTCCGGACCGGCAAACCAGGTTCCAGCGCTGAAGGTGATGAACCGCACCGGCTAGGATACATCCATGATTACCTTTGATGATATACAGTTCGCATTTACAGGGCGCCCGGTCCCCCTTGACAGGGAGACCGGATTCCTGATCGGAGTCTATCCTGGCCAGGGGATCGGTCCCGAGGTCATTACCGTCGCCCTTGATATCCTTCGCACGACCGCCAGGGGAACCCGGCACAAGTTCACGATTCTTTTCCCGGACGACACCGTAGTGGGTCAGCCCGAACCCGGGCAAACTGAAAACGGTGACGTGATAGCTTTCTGTGATACCATCTTCTCCCGGGGTGGATCTGTCCTTGCAGGCCCCATAGGCGGAAGAGGCGTGTACAATCTGAGATCCCACTTTGACCTGTTCTGCAAGATAACGCCCCTTTGCCCTGCCGGGGCGCTGCGCGATGCCGGCGTGATCCGGACTGAGGTGCTGGAAGGGGTCGATATTCTTGTTGTGAGGGAAAACTCGGGTGGCGTTTACATGGGCCGGTGGAGTGAAACGACCGTGGGTGATGACCTGGTGGGCGCCCATTCGTTCCACTACAGCAAGGCGCAGGTGCTGAGGATACTCCGTGTCGCCTTTAAACTGGCATCCAGAAGGCGGCGGAGATTAACCCTTGTGCTGAAGCAGGGCGGGCTGCCATCAATCAGCCGTGTCTGGATAACGGCGCTGGAAGAGCTTGCACCGGAAAGGAACCATGTAACCGTTGAAATCCTCGAGGTGGACAACGCCGCCTTCCAGCTGATCCAGACGCCCCGCAGATTTGATGTGGTTGTGACGGGCAACCTTTTCGGGGATATCCTGTCCGACTGCGGCGGTCTTCTCCTCGGATCACGTGGCATGTGCTTTTCCGGAAACTTCGGGACGGGGGGAAAAGCCATCTTCCAGACAGGCCACGGCGCAGCCCACGATATTGCCGGGTTTGACACGGCAAACCCAGTTGCCCAGGTACACAGCCTGACCATGATGCTTAGGACACGGTTCGGCCTTTACGCATTGGCCGGGAGAATCGAAACCGGGATACAGCAAGTCCTGGCTGAAGGATGGCGGACGCCTGACATCGCCGCTCCGGGTTCCAAAGTCGTGGGGACCAGGGAACTGGGCCGGAGGATCGCTTCAAAAGTCGAACAACTCGACTCCTGAGGAGATGAAATGATACCAGCCTTGGTTCTGGTGGACATGCAGATTGACTTCCTAGCACGGTCCGGGATACAACCCTCACCCATTGAACTTGTAGACCGGGCCGCATTTCTGCTCGGCCAGTGCAGAAATCTCGGCATACCGGTCTTCCACGTTCATACGGTAATCAGCCCTGACGCATCCGATGCCATGCCTCACTGGAACCTGTTGGGTATCCGGGAGTGTGTCAGGGGGACTCCGGGCTGCAGCCCACCGGAGCCACTGCTGCCCCTAAATGGCGAGCAGGTGTTCGAAAAACAGTTTTTCAGCGCCTTCCGGGACGGCTATCTAGAAAAAGCGCTTAGTGATATCAACGCGTCGCCGGTCATCGTTGCGGGAATCTTCCTCCACGGGTGCATCCGGTCATCGGTCCTGGACGCCTACGAGCGGGGTTTTCATGTCTGGGTCCCGGACGACGCCACCGGCGACGATGATCCTGTGCATGCCGATGTCACACGCCAATACCTTTCCCGCCGGGCTGCGCTCTTCATGTCCTCCGGGGAGATCCTTGGGCGCCTGGAAACAATTCCTGACCCCGGCCGTTGTAACGCGAAGGCCTCTATGCCCGTTGGATACATCCTCGGGCATTGGGTTCCGGCGCAGGGAAATCCAGTGGAAACCCATGTGAACCCTTCAAACCCCGAGCAGGTGCTGAGCCGGGTGCCCCATGCCTCGGGCCGGAATATCGACGAGGCCGTCAAATCCGTCAGGGAAGCAGACAGGCTCTGGCAGGGCGTGACGTACAGGGAACGGTCAGAACTGCTTGAACTCTGGGCTCTCCAACTGGAAAAGAGCCGTGATGAATTGGCCCGGGCCATGGCGCTTGAACTGGGCAAGCCCATTGTTTCGGGTGAGGAGGAGGTAGCCTTTACGGTTAGGATGCTCAGGTCGGTGGTTGTTCCAGCCGTTCTCGGCCACCGGCCGCTTACGCCCGTTGCCGGACAGATGGCCGAATGCCGACGGGCCTTGGGTGTCGTGGCCATCATCACGCCCTGGAACAACCCAGTCCTGATTCCTGTGGGGAAGATCGCTCCTGCACTCGGTTTCGGCAACGGAGTTGTGTGGAAACCCTCTCCCCTAGCCGCGCTGACAACAAGAATCTTGGTGGAAACTCTCCAGCGCTCCGGTATCCCAGACTCTGTCTTTTCAGTTCTTTTCGGCGCCACCGGGACCTCGACTGGTCTAGCCGTTCACCATGACATAGACGCGCTATCTTTTACCGGTTCATGCAGCGCAGGTGTTGAGATCGCCCGGCTCTGCGCCTCGGGTCCCAAACCTCTCCAGGCTGAACTGGGGGGAATAATGGCGTCGTCATCATGCCGGATGCAGACCCGGGAAAAATAGCCGGCCAACTGGCCCGATCGGCGTTCGGTTTCTGTGGTCAGCGTTGCACTGCTACCCAGCGGTTCATAGTTCACCAGGATATCGTCCAAGAGTTCGAGGAAGCCTTGGTGGCCGCCACACTGGCGCTACGTATAGGCGATCCGTTTCTTCGTGATACCGACATCGGACCGATTATAAGCTTGCAGAAACAACAGGAACTCAAGGCGGTTGTCTCCCAGGCGCTCGGCATGGGTGCTGAATGCCTCTGCGGCGGGGGCATCCCCGTCGGTCCGGGGCCTGGTTTTTGGTTTGAACCCACGCTGCTCTTTGCCCCCTTTCCGGACCTGGGTGTGGTCCGGGAAGAAATCTTCGGGCCTGTTGCAGTGGTGCAGAGCGCCAGGAACTGGGATGAGGCCATCTCGCTTCTCAATGACGTTAGACAGGGCCTCGTGGCAAGCCTATACACACATGATCCCGTTTTGCAGCAGAAGTTCCAGCACCTGGCCAAGTGCGGAATGATCAAACTGAACCAGCCCACTGTCGGCGCCGACCCTGCGATGCCTTTCATCGGCTGGAAAGCTTCCGGTCTGGGTCCCCCTGAACATGGGCACTGGGACCAGGAATTCTATAGTAGGCCTCAGGCTCTTTACGGGTGGTAGACCGGAATAGCGCCCCCGTCCTGAACCCCTAATGACGCCGGAATCATAAAACCAACGGAGGCAAAAAGCATGAGGGCTCTCCTGCATTCAAAATCCGATGATGCCCTGACGCCAGGCTTCCTTTCCCATTCCATTACAAATATCGAAGGACAAGTCGATATCCATTCTGCCGCTGCATTCTCCTTCGCTCAGATTTACCAGAATCCTTGTCGGACTGCCGCCGCTCGGCCCCGCGAGCTGTCTTTTGCTCTGATTATAGAAGAAATCGCCTCCTAGATGGCGCCAGCCGCTTTCAAAAACGGCTGCAGCATCGATTTCGGAGTACTGTTCGGAATCAAGGTCCGGATCGGCGCCATGGATAATCGCTTTGGCCTCGTCCAATCCTATCATGTCTCGCTCCTCGTATCACAGACTTCTAAACGCCTTATCTAATACGATATTCATTCATCATATCCGTTTAAATAGTGTCCATCTGGAAACCTCGGATAAGACACTGGCAGTTTTCAATTCGGAAAGGAGGCATTTTTCGTCTTGGCAAGGAAATCAAGGGGTTACGCGGAGGCGTACTGCGCCCTCACAAAAGATCGGACGCGAACTATAAGCATCTAAGCGCGGTCTAGAGTGTCGAGCGCGAACATGAGCGCAGTGAGTGTTCGGTACGCCGCACAGGGAGCCCTCTCTTCGTTCGGGCTCGCGCTAAGAATTTGAGCTAACGCAAAACGCTTCAAGCTCAGCGCCCGATCCTCTGTGAGGGCGCACCCCGAAGATTGACGTCGCCAGGGCGGAAAAGGACACTTTCCGAATGGAAACTAAATAGATGCGGTTGACGATGGAGGACAAAACCCATTTTCAGCACCGCCCCGAAGTCTTTTAAAACGCAGCAAATTGGAACTCGGCCATTTACCGCCGCCTGCACAATTATTAGATTGGCATTCACCGCCGCTTTTTGCCGTGAGGCGGACTTCTCCTTAGGAGGTCTCATGCAGCCGATAGCTGAAGGAGCTATGTCGCCCTGGGAACCGGGAGTTTTCAGCCTGGTCGTCTACACGATCCTGGTGGTTGCTTTCATAGCTTCACAGCTTTTCCTGGCTGCCTGGGTGGGGGAAAAGAAAAAGAGCGTGGAAAAATCGCGGCCGTACGAATGCGGCATCATTCCGACCGGGTCGGCCCGTTTCCGCTATCCGGTCCCTTTCTACCTGGTCGCTATCTTCTTTTTGATCTTTGATGTGGAAGGCGCATACATCTTCACCTGGGCCGTGGTTTATGAGGAGGTGGGCCTGGCCGGGTATGTCCAGATGTCGTTTTTCATCATCCTGCTGCTTGTCGGACTGTTCTATATCTGGAAACAGGGAGGACTCGATTGGAGAGAGGCGTACAAGGAAACGAGCAGGCCGGTTCCTGAGCCTATCGGACAGGTTGGTCAACTGGTCGCGCAAATACAGCCTCTGGCCCATGTTCTTCGGGCTCTCCTGCTGCTTTGTCGAGGAAGCGGCCGCCTTTACTTCCCGATACGACCTGGCCCGGTTCGGCGCCGAGGTGCTGCGGCCTTCCCCCCGGCAGGCCGACCTTCTTATCGTATCGGGGACCGTCTTCAAAAAAATTGCCCCCGTCGTGCTGCGCCTCTACGAACAGATGCCTGAGCCCAAGTGGGTGATCTCCATGGGTTCGTGCTCGAATTCGGGCGGAATGTATGACGTATACAGCGTAGTGCAGGGGGTTGACCAGATCATTCCGGTCGATGTGTACGTTCCGGGGTGTCCTCCGCGTCCCGAGGCCCTTCTCGAAGGACTTGTCATTTTGCAGGAAAAGATCGTCTCCACCGAGAAGCCGAGCCGGAAAATATTTCATTTGGGAGGCGGGACCCAGGGGACGGACAGGCCGGTCCTCGAAGGCGGGGTGACCAAATCCAGGGACTCGCGCGGTCCCGGATATGAGGGCGTATCGATCAGGGGCACTTCGGTGCTGCCGGGGCGCCCGCAGCATTGGGGCAGCAGATCCGACATAATGTGGACGCCTCCCGCCCGCCGCATCCAGCTCTCGAATGGTGACCGGTCGCTTGCCGCAGAACTGCGGGAGCGGTTTGGGGACCGAGTGCGCCAGGAACCTCATACATCGGATATGCTTACCTTCCAGGTTGACCGGCAGAGTGTAAAGGATGTCCTGCGTTTCCTCAAATACGAATCGAAACCGAAATACAAACGGCTCGATGACCTCACCGCAATCGACGAATCCGCCAGAAGAGACCGAATCTGGGATAAAAGTTTCGCGGAAGCGGTTACCGACGCAGGGGCCGCCGAGTTCTACTGCGCAGAAAGTGAAGCAGCCCTATCCCGATTTTACGCATGGTCTATCAACTGCTCTCCTTCGATACGGCCGGCCGCGTGAGGATAAAATCCGGACTGAACGGCGAATATCCGGCCACCGGGTCGGTCACCGATATCTGGCCTTCGGCCAACTGGTACGAGCGCGAAGTATTCGACATGTTCGGCATCCGCTTCGACGGTCATCCGAATCTCAGCAGAATCCTGATGCCCGACTGGTGGGAAGGCCATCCGCTAAGGAAAGACTACCCGGGCCGGGCAACGGAGATGGCCCCGTACACCTTTGCCGACGCCCGAATGCGCCAGCCTATGGACGCAGGGGAAGTTGCGGCTCTCGACAATAAAGCGCCCACCGGCAGGCCGCGAGTTCTTCCTGAATATCGGGCCGCACCACGTGAGCACTCACGGCCTTTTGCGCTGTATTGCCGCTCTTGAGGGAGAGGAGATCAGGGAGCTTGACCTGGAGATCGGCTATCATCACCGGGCGGCTGAAAAAGCTGGGCGAGCGGCAGAGCTGGCATCAGTACATCCCGTACACGGACCGCAATGACTACCTGGCGGGCAGTTGCAATGAGTTTTCCTACGTAACGGCGGTCGAGACGCTTGCAGACATCAAGGTCCCGGAGCGGGCGCAGGCGATTCGGGTCATGCTGGCCGAACTGTACCGTCTTAGCAATCATCTCGTCTGGTTTGCCACTTTCGCGCACGATCTGGGAGCAATGACGCCGAATTTTTATACCTTCGCCGAACGGGAGATGATCCTGGACATAATCGAGCTTATCACCGGCGGAAGGCTGCATCCCGAATACTTAAGGATTGGAGGTGTCGCCGCCGATCTGCCCGAAGGCTGGAAACAAGCCGTTGACGCCCTTGTCGCAATATTCCCCCGCCGCCTCCGGGAGTACGAAAAGCTGCTCGGGAAAAACCCCATCTTTTTGGCCAGAACAAAAGGGATCGGGCGCATCTCCTTGGAACAGGCCATGGACTGGGGGGTCAGCGGGCCAAATCTGCGGGCGTGCGGACTTGAGTGGGACCTTCGGAAGAAGTTTCCCTACTCGGGCTATGACAATTATGAGTTCGAGGTCCCCACGGCCGACTGAGGGCGACTGCTATGCGCGCTACCTGGTCAGGGTCGAGGAAATGCGCCAGAGCATCGGGATTATCGAGCAGGTCGCAGCAAACATGCCTTCCGGCCGCTATGTAACCGAGGACTACCGCTACGCGATACCAAAGCGCAACGAGATGCTAAGAGACATCGAAACCCTTATCCATCATTTCATCAATGTGACAAGAGGCATGAAAATCCCCAGCGGGGAGGCCTACGGGGCCACGGAAGTACCACGCGGAGAGCATGGCTATTACGTGGTCAGCGACGGCCTGGGCTATGCGTACCGTATGCGCGTACGAGGACCGGGCTTCGCCAATGTACAGACACTGCCGATACTGGCTGCCGGAGAGAGCATTGCGGACCTCATCTCGATCATCGGGTCCATAGACATCATTTTGCCGGACATCGACCGGTAGTGAATAGGACTGAGGACTTAGAAAGCAGGACGGTGTTTTTCCGCTCAGTCCTCAGTCCTCAGCACTCAGTCCTGTATGTTCACTGTCCCGGAGGGACTAATGCTGATCTGGATTGCGGGATTTTTCATCCTGATCGTAAAGCTCACGATCGTGCTGTTTGTCGTGCTCTTTATCGCCGCCTACCTGGTGTGGGTGGAGCGCAAATTCCTGGCTCGGCTTCAGATCCGCTACGGGCCTAATCGGGCTGGGACCTTCGGCCTGCTCCAGCCGGTGGCCGATATAGTCAAGATGATAACCAAAGAGGATACTGTGCCCGATGGGGCGGACAGGGCGCTTTTTCTGATCGCTCCGGCCGTAGTGGCCACCACTGCCATTTCTAATGTTCTCAGTGGTCCCGTTCGGCGGGGACATGACCTTGTGGGGGCATAGAATCCCGCTCGTTGTGACCGATTTGAACATCGGCCTTCTTTTCGTTTTCGCCATGTCGTCTCTTGGCGTCTATGGAGTGGCGCTGGGCGGCTGGGCGTCGAACTCCAAGTACGCTCTTCTTGGGGGCATACGGGGTGCGGCCCAGATGATCAGCTACGAGCTTTCGCTGGGGCTTTCGCTCATCCCCGTGGTCATGATGGCGCGCTCATTCAGCATGGTGGATATAGTCCAGTCGCAGCAAAGATATCCGTTTATCCTTTTTCAACCGCTGGCCTTCCTGATTTTCGTCATAAGCGCCATGGCGGAGAGCAAGCGAATTCCTTTCGATCTGCCGGAGGCCGAAAACGAACTGGTGGCGGGATACCACACCGAATACAGCGGCATGCGCTTCGGCCTCTTTTTTCTTGGCGAGTACGTTCACATAATGGTCTTCGGAGGCATTCTGGCAGTCCTTTTCCTGGGCGGATGGCGCGGGCCGTTTTTGCCTCCGTTCGTCTGGCTCCTCATAAAGATATTGCTGGTTGCCTTGTTCATGATCTGGGTGCGGGGCACGCTTCCACGGCTCAGGTACGATCAGCTCATGGCCCTGGGATGGAAGGTCCTGATCCCCCTGGCCCTTATAAATATCCTGGTTACGGGCGCGGTAGGGTTGTTCCTGGTGTCTCCTTGAGGCTGTTTGCCGGGTTCATTCAGGACCGGCCACTTGACCGAAACTTGTGCAACTCCGTGAGCCGGAGGGAAAATTACAAAATGGAATCGGCCTGGGAAGCTGTAAAAGCACTGTTTTCGGGTTTTGCGACAATATTTATTCATCTTTTTCGAAAACCGATAACCGAGCAGTATCCTGAATACAAACGGCCCCTGCCCGTCAGGGCGCGTGGAAGAATAATCCTGACGCGGGACCCCGATGGCGGGGAGCGCTGTGTCGCCTGCTATCTGTGTTCGGCGGTCTGCCCGGTAAACTGCATTTCGATGGAAGGCGCGGAAAGGCCGGATGGACGGCGCTACGCGGCATGGTTTCGAATCAACTTCGCCCGCTGCATCCTCTGCGGGTTCTGCGAGGAGGCCTGCCCGACCTCCGCAATTCAGCTCACTACCGATTACGAATTCTGCAAAAAAGACATCCTCTCTTTTGTTTACGAAAAGGAGGACCTCCTGGTCGATCACCAGGGAAAGGACAAGGATTACAACTTTTACAGATACGCCGGTGTAGCTACCAGCTATGGCGATAAAGGCGAACACATCGGCGAGCAAAAGCCGGTCGATGTCAAAAGCAATATGCCATGACCACGCGGCTCAGAAGTCATTTTTGATAGCAGTCTGCGATCTGCAATCCGCAATCTAAACATCACTTTAGGTGGCTTTTCCTGACGACCGGAGCCTGATTTATGACGCTTTATGGATTTTTCTTTTATCTGATATCGGTGGTGGTGATCGGGGCTACCGCTATCGCGATCACCCGCCGCAACCTGGTGCACGCGGTGGTTTACCTGATAGTCTCCTATTTCGGGACCGCCATGCTTTTCTACCTTTTCGGGGCGCCTCTTCTGGCCGCCCTGGAAATCATCATTTACGCGGGCGCGATAATGGTGCTGTTCCTGTTCGTGGTCATGATGATCAGGATAGAGTCGTCCGAGGAGGTAATGTTTCCCCTGAGCCAGTGGCTCCCGGCGGCCGTTTTCGGATTGATCTACCTGGTTGCCGCAGTAGCGATGATAGTCGAAACACCGGGCACGGAGATCTCTCTGAGCATGCTGACCGCAACGCCAAGACAATTCGCTCTGTATGTTTTCGAGCATCACTGGTTTTCAATCGAGGTCATCTCGATCTTGCTTCTGCTTGCACTGATCGGGGCGCTGCCTCTCGGGATCGGCAAAGCGCCCCTCAGGGGCGGGCGGGCAGGATCGGTCTCGACGCCCGGCGAGGCGGCCTCCGCTATCGTTGAGGAAGAAATATGATCGTGCCCTTTGGCCATGTTCTGCTGGTTGCCGGGATTGTATTCGCACTGGGGGTATTTTGCGCCGTGGTCCGGCGGAACCTGATCATGATAGTGCTCGGAATCGAGATTATGCTGAACGCGGTATCCATTGCTTTTGTCGGGGCTGCGTTGCGCTGGAACAACCTCGATGGCCAGACTTTCGTGCTCTTCATCCTGGCGGTGGCCGCAACCGAGGTTTCGGTGGGCCTGGCGATAATCGTTTACGCCTTCAGGCGGACAGGTTCATTCGATCCGAGCAACTTTAACCTTCTGAGGTAAAGCAAATGGTTGGCTCCCCGGCCGACGCCGCCGCCCTGACCGCCCTGATTCCGGCGACAATGCTGCCGCTTGCGGCCTTCCTGCTGATATTTGTCTTCACGCGGGGCCGCCCCCGGCTTTCCGCCGGGATCTCGATCGGGTCGTTGCGGTCTCGCTGGTATGTTCTCTCGCGCTGCTGGGGCTGAATCTGAAAATGACGGGACCGATTCAGTATTCGGTGAGTCTGCTGGCTTCGAGCGGTTTGGATATTCCGTTCGGCTTTCTGCTCGATCAGCTCAACCTTCTGATGATAGTGGTCGTGTCCGCGATCTGCTTTCTGGTGCAGGTCTATTCGCTGGGGTACATGGCGGGCGATCCCGGCTTTTCACGCTATTACTCGTTCATGTCGCTTTTCGCCTGGGCGATGATGAACCTGACCCTGTCGCCGACCATACTCCAGCTTTATGTCTTCTGGGAATTGGTCGGGCTTTCGTCCTATCTGCTCATCGGCTTCTGGTACGAAAAGTTCAGCGCCACCCAGGCGGGCAAGAAGGCGTTCGTAATGACCCGCGCGGGGGATGTGGCCTTTTTTATCGGAATTTTGCTCCTCTTTTTGCACACGGGCAATCTCAGTATCCTGGACCTGAACAGCCGGGCGGTATCGGCGGCCCTGTCGCCCTCGTTTCTTACCCTCTCGGCCCTCCTGATCTTTGGTGGAATAGTTGGCAAGAGCGCGCAGTTTCCGTTGCTTACCTGGCTGCCCGACGCAATGGAAGGCCCCACCCCGGTCAGCGCTCTTCTGCATTCGGCGACGATGGTTGCGGCCGGAGTGTATCTTTTCGCACGGCTTTTTCCCTTTTTCAGCATGTCGCCGACGGCGATGGATGTCTTTCTGGCAATCGGCACGATCAGCATGCTCCTGGCCTCCACGATGGCCATGGTCAGCCGGGACATAAAGAAAGTGTGGGCCTATTCCACCATCAGTCAGCTTGGATTCATGATAATGGCGCTCGGCGCGGGAGGCTATTTTGCCGGGGTCTTTCATCTCACGGCGCACGCCGGATTCAAGGCGCTGCTCTTTCTTTGCTCCGGGGTTTTCATTCACAGGTACGGGACTAACGACGTCTATGAACTGGGCCGTCTTGGGTCCAGGCGGATGATGGTCCCGACCGTTTCGATAATTCTGGCGGCGGCGGCGCTTTCCGGTTTTCCGCCGCTCTCGGGGTACTATCAGCAAGGAGGCCATAATGGCCTCGCTTGCCCGATTACCCAACCCCGCCTGGCTGATCGGCCGGTCTGGCAGGGGTTTTTCTTACCGCCTATTATTCGTTCCGCGTGATTTTTATCCTGCTGCTGCCACGTGCCGGCTCAGAGCTCCGAGGAGTTCGGCCCGCTGCCTCCGGCAGCGGGCAACCCGGCCGGCGGCCGCCGCCGCCCATGAATCTCACTACCGGGTAATGGCCTGGCCTCTGATTATCCTGGCGGCCGTCACTATCGTTCTGGGTTTTTTCGCAAATCCACTGAAAGATTTTCTCGAAGCCGGGATTACGGCCGGCGGCGCGGCCGGAGGGGAACATTTCGCCTGGTCTCATGGAGCGGCGCTGGGTCTTGCGCTCGCTGGAGCGGTCCTGGCGTGGCTGGAATTCGGCCGCAGCGGCGCAAAGCAAATCGGTTTTGTGGAGAGGATTCCGCCTCTGTACAGATTGTTCGCCGAGCGATGGTACATCGATCATTTTTACAGCGCTTCTCGTGAACCTGGTCGTTGACAGGGGCATATCCTACCTCTGCTATCAGAATGACAATAAGGTGATTGACGCCGGCATCGATGAACTGTGTGAAGGAACGGTCGAGAGCGGCCGGATAGTCGCCTTTTTGCAGTCGGGAATGATTCAGTACAGACTGTTGGTCATATTCGCTGTCATGGTCCTGCTTTCTATTTACTTCTTTTTCCAGCCAATTTGAGGAAATTTGCAGATGCACATGGCGCCCGCCAAATTCCCTTATCTTTCCGCCATTCTGCTGAGCTGCGTCGTCGGCATGCTGACAATCATGCTGATCCCGAAGGAGCGAAAACTCCTGATGAAGCAGGTGAGCGCCTTTTTCTCCGGGATTACGCTCCTTTTGACTCTCTACCTTTTTTTTGCCTATGACAAGGGCCTTGGCGGTCTCCAGTTCGTGGAAAACGTTCAGTGGATTCCTTCTCTGGGCATCAGCTATTTCAATGCAGTTGACGGATTCAGCCTGCCCAATCTGCTGCTCACGGGCATCGTCTTCTTTACCGGCGTGCTCACGATGTGGGAACTGGAGACAAGGGTAAAAGAGTACTTTGCCCTCTACTTCCTGCTGGTGACCGGGGTGTTCGGGCTTTTCATGAGCATGGACCTCTTCTTCATATTCGTCTGGTATGATGTCTCTCTTTTCCCCATGTACCTGCTGATAGCGGTCTGGGGCACGACCCGCAAAGGAATACGGGGCCATGAAGCTGACCCTCTATCTTCTGGCGGGGAGCGCCCTGATTCTGCCTGCCATTATTTTTCTGTGGGCGAAGTCGGGCCTCAACACGTTTTCCTTCGTTGCGCTCATGCAGCCGGGACTGTTCAGTCCGCAAGCGCAGAAATTCGCCTTTCTGCTGCTTTTTTTGGGATTCGGGATTCTGGCGGGCGTTTGGCCTTTGCATACCTGGTCGCCGGTCGGACATGTGGCCGCTCCACACTGGAGTCAGCATGGTGCACGCCGGCGTTCTGATGAAAATCGGCGCTTTCGGGGTGCTTCGGGTGGCCATTATGCTCTGCCCCCTGGGTTGGATTTACTGGGCGAAGCTCATGGCCGTGCTTGCCGCAACGGGGATAATCTACGGGGCGCTCGTCGGTTTGAGGCAGACCGATCTTAAGTACGTGATCGGCTACTCCAGCGTATCTCACATGGGCGTGGTCGGCCTCGGCCTGTCGACGGTCACCGCCGAAGGTCTGAACGGCGCGGTGTTTCAAATGTTCGCTCATGGCGTTATGACCGCCCTGCTCTTTTCGTCTGTCGGCTATATCTACGACCGGACCCATACGAAACTTATCCCTGAACTTGGCGGCCTCAGCCGGATCATGCCGGTGGCCTCGGCGTTTTTCATAATAGCGGCCTTAGCGGGTATGGGCGTTCCCGGATTGGCTAATTTCTGGGGTGAACTCGTGGTCTTTGTTGCGGCTTTCAGAGTTTATCCGGCCCTCGGCGTTATTGCCGTGCTCGCGCTGGTTGTAACCGCTCTTTTCATGCTGCGCGTCGTGCAAAAGACCTTTTACGGCCCGGCAAACGAGCGCTACGCTCAGTTGCCGGATGTGTCTCTGTCGCTGGGGATTCCCCGGATAATACTGGCTGCGGTCCTGCTGATCCTGGGTCTTTACCCCTCTTTTCTTTTCGACGTAATACGGACCGCATCGGTTCCTTTCATGAGTGGGTTGCCAGGATGAATTGGATAATCGCCGGCCCTGAAATCTTCTACTTTGCCGTAGGGTTGTGGTTCCTGCTTGCGACATTTATCGGAGACGGTCCCGAGCCCCGAAAGGCGCCGCCCGAGGCCGGACTGGCGGAGGGGATGCCGAATCCGGCTGCTGCGGCTCGCCGCCGCCAGCATCTGACGGCTCTTTTCCTGGCCTCTGTGGGAATATTGGTTTGCCTGCTTTCGGTAGGCATGGAGGGCCATCTTTTCATCAGGGCCTACAGGGTCGATATTTTTTCGCAGGTCTTCAAGACGCTGATCTCGCTGGGGCTTTTTCTGATTGTCTGCATATGCGGCGACATAACCGATATCAGCGAACGCCGCCACCACGAGTTCTATTTCCTGCTGTTTACCTGCACGCTGGCGCTGATGCTTCTGGTCAGCTCCGTTCATTTGCTCTCCATTTACATATCGCTCGAGGTCTCCAGCTACTCCCTCTACATCCTGGTCGCGCTGAGGAAAAACCGGAGTTTCGGGCTCGAAGCCGGAATAAAATATTTCCTGGTTGGGACCTTCGCCTCGGCAGTGATGCTTTTCGGAATGGCGCTTCTATATTCCACCTCCGGCACGACCTACCTTGCAGATATGGCCGGGGCGCTGCCGGGGATAATCAACCGGCCGGCCGTAGTTATCGGTTTGCTGTTCACACTTGGCGGCTTCTTTTTCAAACTGGCGGTATTTCCTTTTCATTTCTGGGCGCCCGATACCTACCAGGGCGCCGCAAACCAGGTCGCGGCCTACATCGCTACGGCCTCCAAGGTCGCCGCCATCGCCGTTATTCTGCGGGTGATGGCTTTTGCCGGGCAGGGCAGCGTCTACCTCATTCACACCCTGGTGGTCCTGTCCGTTGTCTCGATGACCCTGGGCAACCTTGCGGCCATCGTGCAAAAAGACCTCAAGAGGCTCCTGGCCTTCTCGACAATCGCCCATTCGGGCTACGTGCTCATCGGGATACTGGTTTTAAGCCCGGCGGGATACTCGAGCGCCATCTTCTACGCGCTTGCGCTCCTGTTAATGAAATTCACCGCATTCATGGTGATCGTGGAAATTGCTTCCGACGGCCGAAACCTGCAGATAGAAGAGCTGGCGGGCCTTCACAGGAGGTCTCCTATCTTGGCCCTGGCCCTTATGGTCTCCCTTTTCAGCCTTGCGGGCATTCCCCCGACAATAGGATTTGCGGGAAAATTCCTCGTTTTTGTGGCGGCCATTGAAAAGGGCTATATCGCTCTGGTTATCATCGCAATGATAAACGTGGTCGTATCGCTTTACTATTACCTGCTGGTGATCAGGGCCGCCTACGTGCTCGAACCCGCCCAACCGCTTCCGCCCCTTGTCGTGTCGGTCCCCATGAAGGTGCTTGCGGGGGCGTCCACGGCGGCGATTGTGGCGGCGGGTTTTTTCCCTTACTGGCTGATTCAACTCGCCCGGGCCGCCGCCGGCGCCCTTATCCAGGGCCGATGAATCGTATCCCTGCGCTTGGAGCCGGGTAGCGCGAAACTTTGTCTGTTTGGATTGCGTGCGCAAAATTCCGCAAATTGCGAAAGTTCAAAAGAGCGGGGGAATGCTTTTTCACTGTATAGATACCCCGGGCCCCGCAAGATTTGGCCGGGCGCGTCTGCGCGCACGGCCAAGCGCTCGGCGCTGGCGGCGGTTGGCCGGAGGCCGCCGCCGCCAGCGCCAAACTGAGCCGCGTAGCGGCGAGGGGGGGTGGGGGGCGCTGCTCCCCACGCTTTTCCGGATGATTTATTTGCAGAACTTTCGGTACATTGCCTCTGTTTTGCCTGAGCGCAGATCGGAAGGAAGGTTGCGTCCCATGCGAGGGAGAAAAATTAGCGGTTGTCTTGCCGGCCTGCTGTTTGGCGCCTGCGTGGTTCTGGCAACTGGTGGAATCAACGCCGAGGCGGGCCGGTGGACCTGGCAGAACCCGTTTCCCACGGGGAATTCGTATTCCTCGGTTTGGGGAAGCTCGGGGTCCGATGTATTCGCCGTTGGGGCCTTCGGCGCCATTGTCCACTATGATGGAAAGAACTGGTCCGTCGTGTCGAGCGGCACAACGCGGCGCCTCAACTCTGTCTGGGGAAGCTCGGGGTCCGATGTATTCGCCGTGGGGCATGAGGGCGCCGTCCTCCACTACGACGGGAAGAGCTGGTCTCCGATGTCAAGCGGCGCAACGCAGAATCTCTTGTCCGTCTGGGGAAGCTCGGGGTCCGATGTATTCGCCGTGGGACATGAGGGCGCCGTCCTCCACTACGATGGGAAGAGCTGGTCCCCGATGGCAAGCGGCACAAGGCTTGAACTCGACTCCGTATGGGGAAGCTCGGGGTCCGATGTCTTCGCCGTGGGATGGACCGGCACAATTCTCCACTACGATGGAAAGAGCTGGTCCCCGATGCCAAGCGGCGCAAAACAGTGGTTCTACTCCGTCTGGGGTAGCTCGGGATCGGATGTCTATGCCGTGGGAGATTACGGCGCCATTGTCCACTACGATGGAAAGAGCTGGGCTGCCGTGTCAAGCGGCACAAAACAGCGCCTCTACTCCGTCTGGGGAAGCTCGGCCTTGGATGTCTTCGCCATGGGGGAAGGCGGCGCCATTGTTCACTACGATGGAAAGAGCTGGTCCACCATTAGAAGCGGCATAACGCGCAAATTCTACTCTGTCTGGGGAAGGCAGGATATCTACTCCGCCTGGGGAAGCTCGGGGACGGATGTCTTTGCCGTAGGAATCGGCGGCGCCATTCTCCACTACGATGGAAAGAGCTGGTCTACCGTGTCAAGCGGCGCAACGCAGGAACTCTACTCCGTCTGGGGAAGCTCGGGGTCCGATGTCTTTGCCGCCGGGAGAGGCGGCGCAATTTTCCACTACGACGGGAAGAGCTGGTCCCCCATGTCAAGCGGCACAAGGCAGCGCCTCCACTCCCTCTGGGGAAGCTCGGGGTCCGATGTATTCGCCGCGGGGGACGGCGGCGCCATTGTCCACTACGATGGAAAGAGCTGGTCCCCCATGTCAAGCGGCGAAACGCGCCACCTCTACTCCCTATGGGGAAGCTCGGGGTCGGATGTATTCGCCGTGGGGCAAGGCGGCGCAATGGTCCACTACGATGGAAAGAGCTGGTCCGCCATGTCAAGCGGCACAACGCATTGGCTCTTTTCCGTCTGGGGAAGCTCGGCATCGGATATCTTTGCCGTAGGATATAACCACGCCATTGTTCACTACGATGGAACGGCCTGGTCCGCCATGGAAAAAGCGCCGGACGTCACCTCAATCTGGGGAAACTCGGGGTCGGACGTCTTTGCCGTCGGGCAAAGCGGGGGCATTTTCCACTACGATGGAAAGAGCTGGTCCATTATGCCAAGCGGCACAACTCTCTCTTTCGCCTCGCTCTGGGGAAGCTCCGGGTCGGATATCTTCGCCGTAGGCAGCGACGGAGCCATTTTCCACTACGATGGAAAGAGCTGGTCCCCGATGCCGGGCGGCGCAACTCAGTGGCTCTACTCCGTCTGGGGAAGCTCGGGGACGGATGTCTTCGCCGTGGGGTACAACGGCGCCATTTTACACTACGATGACGCGCCGGCCCGTGAAATAGGACTGAGGACTGAGGACTGAGAAAGAAGTGGCGGAAAGATAAAGAACTGGATAATGTTCCGAAGACTGAGCGCTTTGAAGCATTTTGTCCCGTTAACACAGACCGCCTAACATTAGCTTTCACGGAGAAAAGGGCAAATGAGATATCCGCTTATTACAATGATCGTCGTATCTTGGAGCGGAGGTGTTATCGTTGCCGTGGATTCCTGGCAAAGGGATCAAGATTATTCCATATTTGTCGGCCTCACTCCGATCGCCATCATTAATACGTAATACGCTTAGCTCCATCTATCTCTACAGAAGAGCCCAATCTAAGAAAGTCGAATGGGGACTCTTTGGGTTCCTCGGTAATGTTTGGGCAATATTGATTTTCTGGCTTGTGCGAGATGTCAGAGCCAAATGGGACACAGGTCAGCGGTACTTCTCGTAACGCCGAGGTTTGGCTTGGGCTTTGTCCGCCGTCCTCAGTCCTCAGTCCTGTTAGCCAGTCCTCAGTCCTCAGCCCTCAGTCCTCAGTCCTCAGTCCTCAGTCCTCAGTCCTCAGCCCCCAGCCCTCAGTCCTCAGTCCTCAGCCCTCAGTCCTCAGCCCTCAGCACTCAGTCCTCAGTCCTCAGCCCTCAGCCCTCAGCACTCAGCACTCAGCACTCAGCACTCAGTCCTCAGTCCTCAGTCATCAGTCCTCAGTCCTCAGTCCTCAGTCCTCAGCCCTCAGTCCTGTTAGCCAGGCCTCAGTCCTCAGTCCTCAGTCCTCAGTCCTGTCTTGTCACTCCGTGGAACGGGGCCGGTGGAGAAGGATGGGCAGGTGTTGCTGAAAAAGAGTAAAGTCTGCGTCTGTAGTGAAGATCGGCATTTTGTGGCGCGCCGCTACGGCGCAGATGAAATAGTCGGTGTTTGAACCCTGGACTCCCTTGCTCCGGCAAAGGTTGTGATACTCCGCTGCGGATTCGTAATCCCGGTTTGTAAGCTCCAGATCGGGGAATGCCCGAAGATGATCGCGGAGGCGGGTGAACTGGGAACGGCTTTTGATTCCTTCGAGCAGCTCTTGCCGTATCGGCCCGATGATCTGCACTCGCAGCTCCCTGACCAACTCCATCAGTTCGGATGCCTCCGGACTGTCAACAGCCTCGCTCCTCCGCAACGACAAGGACCAGATACACGTATCGACCAGGACTCTCACGATTTTCTTCGCTGTTCTTTGTAATCGTAGGCGGAATCGTATTCGACGGAATGAAACAGATTGAGGACCTCGATCTGTTTTCGGCGCTGGATATATTCCTGAAGCGCTTCAGTAACCACCCCTTTCTTAGTCCTGTGTTTGCCAATGATACGGGCCTGTTCAAGAAGATTGTCGTCAATAGCCAGATTTGTCGCCATAAAGCGCCTCCTCGTATGACAGACTTGTTAACGACACTAAACGATCATTTGGTGAAACGCCCTCGCGGGCATCACTTAGCGATGTACATCGCGGAGCGCGGAAGGCCGGCCGATCGGGGTGTCTATCATCCGCGTTGGGTACTGTACGGGAGGCCTTCATTCTTTACACACTTACTTACACTATATCATGTGTGAATACAATAGGGAACGCTGGCCGGTAGCTAAAAGGACTGAGCCCTGTCTAAAGCGGCAGGATGCTGAAGCTCCGGTCGCCCTACGGGCTCTCTCCGTTTCAACCTCCACCGGCAACCCCGAATTTTGGGGATGGTTAAAATAACTCTGGCACGGAAAGATTCGGATCAGATATACTGACCGCGAACAAAAGATCAGAGGGCCTGCAGGGATGGAAAATCAGATAGATACAAAGAAGCCAAAAGTTAGAAGCAGACTCTCGCTAACTCACTATCGTCACTAGAAAAACACGCCACCGTTACGTACAGTGTTGTAAATTGTCCAGTTAGTAAAAGGAAGGTTGTTCACAGACATCCTCAAAGGCCACTCGTGAGGAGGTGAACGTGTATGATCGATGAACCGCAAGTAACGTTTCCACATTGGCGCTCGTGGAACACACGCCCGTCAACTTCTGATAACAGTCTTTGGGCTACCCCTAAAGATTATGATCTGGGTGGCGTCTATTTGCTTGCTCACCTCCCAAATACTCCAGACAAAAATGGGCCATACACGTCGTCTCTCCACTTAAATTCTGATGTGGTATATATCGGTATGTCAACGAGAATCACGGCCAGGCTGGAAGGCAACAGACATGAAAAAGTCCGTGACAAGTACAGGCGGTTTTGCAAGGACCCAGAGTGCGAGTTTCTCTATTATTCGATCTACTATTCGGAGGATTGGTCGACGCTGCTGGGCTGGACGTCCGAGCTTGGAAGGGTGAAGAGGGCTTTTCTGTATTTCACAGAAAGACGGCTTCTGTGGGAATATGCAAAAACATTCGGGAGGTTACCAGCTCTAAACCACCTTTAAAGAGGGAAGCATAGGAAGCTACCTACGAGCGCTAGTAGCGATATGCATTAGAACTTGTCTAAGGAGATGAGCTTTATGGCAAAAGTGAGCATTACAAGCAGAGGATGCATTGTGTTGCTAGTATGTGTCTTCCAACTACTATCTACTACATCCTTGTCATTTTCAAATGATGAAGCTGAAAAAGGCAAGAAGCTGTATATACAAATTATTGATAGATATCCCAAACTTGGAGCATTGTATCGCCAACCATTTCTATGGTTAGAAATAGGTCCGGGTTACGTAATCAAGTCTGATCCTCTTGTCGAAATTATGATACCTATCAAAGATTGGAACTCTCTGTCAGAAGCTGAACGAGATGTACTTGCAAAATATACATCTAGCCTTGTGAATGAGGTTAAGGCCAACCCTTTTGCATATTCAAATATTCCGGCATCTGCTCCAATCGCGCCCCGTATTCGCCAAAGTGTATCCAACATGACATCCGATAGTTGGATCATTCATGAAGGGGAAATATTTGAGGATGAGGGAGAACAACAGATGAATCCAGGCAAGACTCTACTCTCTGGGAAAAAAAGATAAACCAATGACAATCGATAACACCGCAGACCATTCCGAAGGGTGACAAAATGGAAAATGCTGTGTGGAAAAAGGGGACGCCCTTTATATTTTATATTTACTCGGGAGATCGAAGTTGGCAGGAAAATCAATCCGTCCTGAAGCTTTTTGGTAAACGCCCCGGATTTGCCAGGCGAACCTATCGCGCATTTGTTGAAAAGGGGATGGAGCAAGGCTCGGGTTTTTGCCAGATGGGCACATATGACACTGATTTTACTAGTGCGCCCTAGATTCCATGCGGGTTTACAGCCCCGCAAACCTCGAAAAAGTTCAAAAAGTGTAGGCACACGAGGTCAATTTTTATTCTTGACACCATCGGGTAGTACATGCTAATCGAGTAGGCATGTATCTACGAACTACAAAACGCAAAAACAGAGATGGATCGGTGGTCGAGTACTACCAGCTTGCCCACAACGTCCGGCATTCCGAAACGGGAAATCCGGTCGCCGAGATCATCCACAATTTCGGGCGAGCGGATGAACTCGACCGGGACGATCTGGTCAGGCTCTGCCGCTCGATTGCCAGGGTCTGCGGTGTTGAGGTTCATGACCCTTTGGATTCTGCTGAAACCGCTACAGGTCCCATCCGCGAGCAATCACCCGCGCTCCCTGAAAAGGTGCGGCTGATTCAGACCTTTGATTTCGGTGTTCCTCTTGTGGTCGAGGCGCTTTGGGAGCGACTGAAGATCGGCCCCGCATTGCGCAAAGTTATGGAAGAATCCGGAGGCACTCCTTTACACGAAAGAGCCCTTCTTGCCATGGTTGCAAACCGGCTCTGCGAGCCCGACTCCAAACTCGGCGTATGGGATCGCTGGCTACATTCGGTATACATGCCCTCTTGCGGTACGGTAAAGCTCTACCAGATGTATGAGGCGATGGACCTGCTGCACTGGAACGTGGCCGAAGTCGAGAATGCGGTCTTTTTCCATGTGGCGAACCTTTTCAACCTCGTGGTGGATGTCATTTTCTATGACACAACGACCGCCTCCTTCTCTATTGACGAAGAGGACGAGGACACCGAAGCGGGATCGGGCTTTCGAAAGTTCGGCCATTCCAAAAACGGCACATGGAGTCCGCAGATCGTGGTCGCTCTAGCCGTAACCAGGGAAGGCCTGCCGGTAAGGAGTTGGGTATTCCCCGGCAACACCTCCGATGTTGATACAGTCAAGAAGGTCCGTGAAGACCTCCGGGGATGGAAGCTTGGGCGGGCGCTCTTCGTTGCCGACTCCGGGATGAACTCCGCCACAAACCGCGATGAACTGGCCAGAGCCTGCGGAAAATACCTTCTGGCTACCCGTATGGCCAGCGTTTCAGAGATTAAGGAAGAGGTAGTCACCAAGCCGGGCCGTTTTAAAACGATTGCCGAAAATCTCCAGGCAAAGGAAGTAGTCGTAGGAGATGGAGAACTCCGGCGCCGTTATATCCTGTGCCACAATCCCCGCGAGGCTGAAAGGGAGCGAAAGCATAGGGAGCAAGTTGTCAAAGAGCTTGACGAAGAACTAAAAGGCCATCCGGATCATCATGCCACTGCCAGATGGGCAATCGATCTTCTGGCATCCGGCAGGTACAAACGTTACCTGAAGGTCGATAAGCAGGGCCGTATCCGACTGGACCGTGAAACAATCCAGCAGGTGTCAAAGTATGACGGCAAATGGGTGCTCCAGACCAATGATGACACCATAACCGTAGAAGATGCAGCCGCCGGTTATAAGGGACTCCTTGTGATCGAGCGGGCCTTCAGGACCCTTAAGAGCACGCGGATCAAGATGGAGCCGATGTGCCACTGGCTGCCCAAACGCATCGAAGCTCACGTGAAGCTTTGTGTCTTCTCGCTTCTCATCGAAAGAGTCGCCGAACTCAGATGCAAGCAGTCCTGGCCGAACATCCGGAGGACACTTTCCACGCTCCAGGCGACCGAGTTTCACACCCGAAAAAATCAATTCTTTCAACGCAACGAGCCATCATCCGAGCTTGTCCGAACACTTAAATCCCTAGAGATTCCAATGCCTAAGGCCGTCATGGATATTCAATCGGCACCCTCTCACGCGTAGGCACACGACAAATTTGGCCACCCTATGTAAGTCACTAGATTTATGGCCATTTTATGATTGTGTTTGCCTACCCCGCAAAAACCCGAGCAAGGCAGGCGTCCGGATCTCATCGGGGGCGGGCTCCTTCGCAGTGCGGGTGGATGGCGGGCAGTTGGAGCATTACGGAAGGCCGGTATCCATCAAAAGAGCGATGAGCGGATGTTGGGCGATAGAGATTTTGTCGAGGATGTACTGTTGAGGGCTAAAGAAAGGCTTCACCGAAAATATGTATTGGCCTCCAAAGGTATCGGGTTTGAGCAACTGGCGCAATGGGTGTCGAAGTTGACGGCGATTGCGCTGCCGGCGATGGCGGGGCCGGGAAAACAAAGGCAAACCGTAAGGGCGCGCAGCATTTTATGTTTTCTGGCGGCAAACGGACTGGGTATGCCGTTGACTGTTATTGCCGACAGGCTGGGGATTTCCTTGCCGACCGTCAGCGTGGCGGTGCAAAGAGGCCGTGAAATCGTGGACCGTGAAAAGTCGGATATCGCGCCGCTTCGAATATAAATTCTACACACAATGGCCCGCCCCGCAAGTATCCAATATCTCAGGTAACATCGGTACCGCATTATTCTGCGATAATGAATTCTTCACTCATATGGTAACTTATCTGGACATCTTTCGGTAACCAAATCTGCTCCACTTTGCAGGTTGGGCGGAAATGGGGTAATATCCATAATAAAGACGTGGAAAGACCGCACGATCAGGGGATGCTGGTCGACAATGACGGCAACCTGCCCAGAATTAGGCAGGCCATCACTTTTTTGAATCATAAGGATAGCTGAGTTGGCTCTAGATCTTGAATTGCTGGCTGGAAAGGTCTCAAGAATTCGTGAACAGCACCAGTTGTCCGTGAATGATGTGTCTCTAAGGACAGGCATATCTCTGGATAGGCTTGCTCAAATCGAAAAGGCGGCACTCGAACCTTCTGGCGATGAAATCCTGATTCTCGCTGATCTTTTCAAATGCGATTTCAGATATTTTATCTCAAATGAGAGGATGAGCTCACTTGAAAAGGCGGAGCAACTCTTCCGCCTACTTGAGGATGAGCTTTCTGCCGACGATAGGTTGGCCATAAGTGAGTTCTTCTTCTTGTGTGAAACTGAAGCATCTCTACGTCCCTTGCTGAGCAGAAAAGCCGGAGAGTTGCCGACCCTTCCTCATTATGTCATTAAGGGAAAATTCTTCAAGGACCATGGTAAGAGAGCTGCATTATTTCTCAGAAAAACCTGCAATATGTCGGATTTGGCTATTGTACCTGACGTTTTTGGATTAATTCGCTCTCTCGGTGTTCACTTATTTCGAAGAAAGCTTTTAAGCTCAAACGTCTCCGGAATGTTTATTAAACACCCAATAATCGGCGATTGTATATTAATAAATTATGAGGATGACATTTTCCGGCAAAGGTTTTCTGCGATCCACGAACTAGGCCATGCCCTATTTGATAGAGATCTGGAAATCGTCGTATCTGGTCCTGCAGGCAAGTGGACCATAGATAAATTAAGAGAAATTCGATCTGATACCTTTGCTGCAAGTTTCTTGTGCCACCCTGAGATGCTGAAGGAAATACCAGATGTGACAAATTGGAATGAAAGCAAGGTAATGGATTTTGCCTGTCGCCTGCAGGTGAATACCAAGACTCTGGCAATTGCCCTTGAAAATGAAAAACTGATTGATCCAAGAACTAAGCATCTGATCGAGTCTTTTCATGTGCCCAAAAATCTAAAAACCGATCCCGAGATTCCTGACAGTTTGGCCTTCAGATCAAAAGAGAGGAAACGAGAACTACTGGAAATGGGACTTTCCTCGTCATATGTCCAGCTTTGTTTTGATGCTTTTTACCAAGGAGAAATATCCATTGGAAAATTAGCAGAATTGCTTCTCATCGAGCTAGATGAGATTGACTTTGTCGCCGATACCTTTGGGACCAAACTATGATGCAATTAGTTTGTTGTGTTGTTGATCATTTTCATCTTTACAGTGCAATTGATACGTGTGCTATCTGGCACTTGATTTCGAGCCGGACACTAAACAGAGCAGCGGCCCAGCAGTCATGCAATTTTGTAATGTCACGATACGTGGAATACGAAATGTTTCGATAAACCCAGAAAGCATCCCACAAAAGAACACGACGAACTCGTGCAAAGGTTGAATGAAGATAGGGCATCGGGCTCCTTTCAGACCATTGAGATGTCAATTGACGACTTACAGGAAATTGCCCGATTGGAGGAAAGAAGAAAGCTAGGCAAGGGAGAGTTATCCTCGATTGCGTTGGCGAAAAAAATTGGCATCGGTTTGACCACAGATGACAGGAAAGCCTTCAGATTCGCAAAAAGCGAATTATCCAATCCAGGAATCGTGCAAACCATCCCACAATTGCTGGGTTGGCTATACTTCAATGGTAAGTTGACTGATCACGATGTGAGACAGATCTGCGCCGAACACCTTTCCGCCGGCGGATCTCAGCAGGGACATTTTGAAGAGATTTATTTTGAAGCCTGCCGTTGCAAACTCATGTCAACTTATCCTTGCAGTGAGTGACCCATTTAACAATTCGAAAGTGAGCATGATGCCCTGAGTGATATCATAGCGACAAGATGAGTCATTAATGTAACCTTAAAGACTACTTTGATCTGCAAAAGGTCCGGGCTATTATGAACTCAGTCTGTTTAATTCATTCTTTGGTTATAGCAGGATGTTCGTCATCAACAGGCTTTCCATTTATCTGCTTTCGCAAGCAATCTCTCATCTGAGGCAAATAACTTAGCAACTGGTTTTTCGTTTCTCTGTTTTCATCTATCAGCCTTCTCACCGCATGATCGTTATAAGGCATTAAGCGATTGCTTTCTCTGTAATCTATTAGGGTACGTTTTCCGTCTTCGAATCTGGAAAAATCATTCAGGATCTCTATCAACTCGATGTAATGATGCTCTTCAATAACTAACGCTGATCTCTCGACTAACATGGTAGTTTTTTCCAGTTTCTTGGCGAAATCATCAAACTCTTTCTTTGCAGCCTGTACCCAGAGCTTTAACATCGAGTACTTCAGGTCGTGAAGAGATTCCCAAAGGGCAATGTAGATATCGATCTGCTTTGTAGAGTATAAGTTAGTTTTAGATTTTATGGAGTCGGTCTTGAGTGCCAATTGGCTATTAAATTCAGCCATTTCCCTCTGCAAACTACGATTTAAGTTTAATTCAAACTCTTTGAGTCTTTTGTCATATTCGTGCTTTACTGAGTTCTTTAATCTCTCCAGTATTAAGTTGCGCGCCAAAAAAATAACCACTGCACCCAGCGCAGTAGTTGTCAGAGCATACACTAATGCATTTACGGTTACTTCAAGCATGACCGTCTCCACAAACCCACGTGAAAGAAAGGGGGTCAGCCTTTGAAAGAGGAAAATTCGAGGTCAATTTACAATCAAATACGGCCCCCCCCAAACACTCTGCCTGGATACTGTCCACTTTTTTCCTCAATTCCTTATCATCCTTCATTCGTTTTGAAAAACTTTGGTTTATTTTGCAGATCGCTGAATATGTCAGCTTTCCGAATATTTCTCCGATCTCTAGGTTTGAGGCGGCCGTGTCTCTTTAAAAGATATATGCACGCAAGGGCTGACCCCATCTTTTCACAATCGATGCCCCGCGTTACCTTCTCGTATTTCACTCAACAGATCGGGATGCCGTTGCACCAGTTTTAGGAGCTTAACAAGAGGAGCAGGAGGCCGGGTTTTACCCCGTTCGTAGCGGGAGAACGCCACCTTCCCGATACCGAAGGCCTTACCGGCTTCCGCCTGAGTGAGCTTTAGGTTTTTCCGGATGCGCCGAATGTCAATGCTCATGTCTCCTTTTGCCGCACGCAGCAGATCCGCCTGAGCCTCTATATAGCGCCCGTAGCTTGCTTCGTCCCAGACGCCCTCCCCGCAGTTCGAACAAAACTCCCCGCGCATCGCTTTCAGGGTCAGCGAACTCCCACCGTAGGAGAGAGTTTCATCGAGCGTTTTCACCACCATTTCCGGGTAACCGCATGTGGGACATTTCATCGCTCCACCTCACTTTTCCTTGAACTGGATGACCGGCGGTCGCCCATCGGTAAATCCAGTGATTTTAATATAAACGGCAATGCCGCCCGAGGTCGTTCCATGGTAGACATCCTGCCACACTTGAGGGTCCACGTTCGTGGTCATAGCTTTGTAAAAATCACGCCTGGAGAGCGCGAGCACCACCTGCCGCATCTCCGGTTCCGTCAAACCCGGGGCAAGCCCTCCGCGCAACGCCGTTACGGTGAACGGCCTGGTTGAGTAGAGAAAGTAGAGAAAGTAGAGAAAGGGGGTCACACCTACATTCTTGACTTATTCGGGCCTCATGGCGGACCGTTGTCGGCTCCGGGCACGGGCAGGAAAGAAACCGCTGTCGTTATGTCAAGAATGTAGGTTTGACCCCTTTCTTTGCTGTTTTTTACCAGGCGCTCGTCACTCATCATCTCCTACCAGAGCCTCACGTACTTTAGCTACCAGGTTCTGCATCGAGAACGGCTTCTGGATGAAATTGACGCCGGCGTCCAGCACCCCGTGGTGAGCGATGACGTCGGCCGTATATCCCGACATGAACAGGCGCCTGATGTTAGGGTAGAGGGTCAAGAGGTTTTTGGCCAGGTCCCGGCCATTCATCTCGGGCATTACCACATCGGTCATAAGCAGATGGATTTCACCGGGATACGCCTCGGCCAACCGGATGGCCCCACCAGGCGTGCCCGCGGCCAGCACGGTGTAACCTTGGCGCTCTAGCATCATCGTGGTCATGCTAAGGATTGCAGGCTCGTCTTCCACCAGCAGGATAGTCTCGTGGCCCCTGCCGGCCTGTTCCAGCGAGCCTTCCTTTACCATCTGCTCCGCCTTGCCTTTGTGCCTGGGAAGATAGATCTGGAAGGTCGTCCCCAGGCCCAGCTCGCTGTAGACGTTGATAAAACCGTTGTTCTGCTTGACGATGCCGTAGACTGTGGCCAGCCCCAGGCCGGTGCCTTTGCCAACCTCCTTGGTGGTGAAAAAAGGCTCGAAAAGCCTATCTAGAGTTTCCTTGTCCATACCGCAGCCGTTGTCGCTAACGGCCAGCAACACGTACTCGCCCGGGACATACCCGGCGTGTGTCCGCGCAGTAGGTCTCATCCAAGGTCAGTGTTTGCCGTTTCGATGGTGAGTTTGCCCACACCCGCAATGGCGTCTCGGGCGTTGACGCACAGGTTGGCCAGGATCTGATCGATCTGGGACGGGTCCACCTTGACCGGCCACAGACTCCCTGCCCGGGCAGCCAGGTCGAGATCAATGTCCTCGCCGATCAAGCGCCGCAGCATCTTGAGCATCCCTTCTACGGTTTCGTTCAGGTCGAGCACCTTGGGGGTGACGGTCTGCTTGCGGGCAAAGGCCAACAGTTGCCGGGTAAGGTCGGCGGAACGCTCAGCGGCTTTCCGGATCTCCTGCAGGTCGGCAAAGAGCGGATGGGCCGGTTCCACCCGGTCCAGGGCCATCTCCGCACGGCCGAGGATAACCCCCAGCATATTGTTGAAATCGTGCGCCACGCCGCCCGCCAGTCTTCCCACCGATTCCATCTTTTGAGCCTGCCGTAACTGGGCATCGACACGTGATCGATCTTCTTCCATTTGCTTGCGTTCGGAAATATCTTGACAGTAGCCAAACGCAAGTTGATTCGAAATCATGACGACTCGCAACGAAACCCAGATGAGTTGCCCGTTCGACTTCTTCATCCGGCGCTCGCTTTCCATATGCCCCACTTGTAGAAGGGTGGCTATATCGTTCCGAATCTCCTCACGATCCTCCTCCGGATGGAGGTCCAGGCTGTTCATGCCCCTCAAAATAGCGGCGTCATAGCCTAGTGTCCTGAGTCATTAATCCGTTCACAAAATCTCCGGACGTTTTTGAGGATCTCATCGGCGGTTTTGACCCACACAAATGGTTCTGGATCCTCGTTGCAGATGGCAATGTATTTCTGAATAGCGCACTCAAGTTGATTTACGCTTCGATGGCTGCCGCGACGAATTTGTTTTTCAGTTAGTTCGGCAAACCACCTCTCGACAAGATTAATCCATGAGGAACTGGTCGGAGTGAAGTGCAGATGGAAGCGCGGCCTTTTGACCAACCACCGCTGGATCATGGCAGTCTTATGAGTCCCGTAGTTGTCGAGGATAATATGGATATCCTGACCGCTTGGGACCCTGTCCTCAATGAGATCGAGGAACTTGCGGAATTCAACGCTGCGATGGCGCCTGTGACATTTGCCGATCACTTCGGCAGTGGCCGTGTTGAAAGCTGCAAAAAGAGAGAGGGTACCGTATCGTCTGTAATCATGAGTGCGTCGTTCGGCCTGCCCTGGCCGTAGCGGCAAGAGTGGCTGTGTACGGTCGAGCGCCTGTATTTGGCTTTTTTCATCAACGCACAACACCACTGCTTTTTCAGGAGGGTTGAGGTACAGGCCAACAACATCCCGAACTTTTTCAATGAAGAAAGGGTCCGAAGAGAGTTTGAAGGTTTCGGTTCGATGGGGTTGCAGCGCAAATGCGCGCCAAATCCGACTAATTGCCGACTGGCTCATACCCGTCTTTTTAGCCATTGACCGGGTACTCCAGTGAGTGGCATTTCTTGGAGTTGACTCTAAAGTGAGTGTCACAACGCGCTCCACATCTTTGTCGGTGATCTTGCGCGGGATGCCCGGCCTTGGGTCATCCAATAGGCCGTTTACTCGATGCTCCACAAAGCGCTTGCGCCATTTGCACACAGTAGCGCCGGTTATTCCAAGCTGATCAGCCACCTCGCTATTGCAAAGCCCATCGGCGCAAGCGAGAATCATTCGAGACCTTAGAGCAAGCGCCTGGGCTGTTGTAGATCGGCGAGTCAGTCGCTCAAGTTCTGTTCTTTCGTCCGTGCTCAATTCAAGCTTTTTCTTTGGTCGTCCTGTACGCATGATGCCCTCCTGATTGAGTTGGCAGGAGCTTACAGGAAATGGTTTATTTATTCAAATAATTAATGACTCAGGACACTAGAAGGTCTGTGGCGGCAGGATTGAAATCCATCAATCGGCCTTGTCGATCCGCTACGAAAATGGCCAATGGAGCCGATTCGATGTAGGAGCGAAACTTGGCCTCGCTCTCTTCCAAGGCCCTCTCCGCGCGCTTGCGCTCAGTGATGTCGCGGGCATAACCACTAGTGCCAAGGATCTGGCCGTCTTTGTTAAGCACGGGTGTTTTAAATGTCTCGAACCATTTCATCTCCCCCCGGTCACTGATGGCCTCTTCCACAGCAATGGGAGCGCCTGTCGTTATGACCGCCTTATCGTCGGCCATGTATTTTGCCGCGAGTTCTTCCGGCCAGATGTCTGGATCGGTCTTTCCCAGAACCTCTTCCGGTTTGTCCATGCCGCATGACCGAGCAAAGGCTTGGTTTACAGCGAGAAAGCGGCCCTCTTTATCTTTGAGCCAGACCAGTCCGGGCTGATTTTCTATTATCGCTGTAAGGTAGGACCCTCGCTGGCTTAGTGCTTCTTCCGCCCGCTTGCGCTCGGTGATGTCGCGAACTATTGCGAGCATGCGGTTCTGACCGCTAATGTTGGCGCTCTTCAAGGCCACTTCCACCCAGAAAAGTTCGCCGCTCTTCTTTCGGGCATTCCATTCAAAAACCTGCGGGCCTTCTGCGATGGCTTTTGCCATCCACTGTGAAACCTCTGCCGCAGAGTAAGGGGTGGCGCCCAGACTGCAATCATTGGGAGACAGCCGCAAGGCTTCTTCACGACTAAATCCATAGAGATGCAGCATGGAGTCGTTCACGTCGAGGATGGCTCCGGTGTCCGCGTCATGAATGAAAATTGCGTCGTTGGCGGTGTTGAATATTTCCCTGTAGTTCCGCTCACTTTGTTGCAATGCCTCCTCAGACCGCTTGCGGTGGGTGATGTCTTCGTATACGCCAAGGACCCCAAAGACCTCACCGTCGGGCCTATGCAAAGGGACTTTGCTGGTATTCAGCCAGATCGTGGAGCCGGCTGGGGTGGTTTGCGGTTCGACAATGTCCATCTTCGGGATGCAAGACTCCATGACCTGGCGGTCATCCGCCCGGTAGATCTCAGCTTGTTCCCTCCAGCCTAAGGCAAAGTCGTCCAGGCCCAGAAGCTCCTCCGGTCGGCTCAAACCTGCATCACGAGCAAAAAGCGTATTGCAACCCAAATAACGCAGATTCCTGTCCTTCCAGAAAACCCTGACGGGTATCGATTCGATAATCAGTTGTAGCATGTTTCTGGATCGCTCAAGCTGATGGGCTGTCTCCTGTAACTCCCGGTGATTAGAAGATAACGCCTCCTCGCTCTCCCGCAGTGCATCCTCTGCCCGCTTGCGCTCGGTGATATCGGTGACCATTGCAAACGAGCCGACCTTGCTCCCGGACCCGTCAAAAAGCGGCGTTGAATTGAACAGGCAGAAGACATTTGACCCATCAGGACGAGAGAGGGCGATCTCATAGGCGCCCACTTCTCCCTGTGTCCTTGATCTGATCTGCTGCTCGAAGATGACCTTATTTTCACTATCTACAAAATCAAAAATCTTCCTCCCGAAGACCTCTTCCCGATTTCTGCCCAGAATCGCGCACATTCTTGGGTTGAGGTCCATGGTTACAGTGTCGTTATCTATCAGCCAGAATCCTTCATTTGCCGTTTGTAAAATGGTTCTAAGGCGAAGTTCACTCTCATGCAGCGCCTTCTCCGCGTTTCTGCGCTCGGTGATGTCACGAAAACTCCACACACGCCCCACGATGGTATCGTCAATGCGCTGAGGCTGGGAATAGCGTTCGAATATACGACCGTCCTTGAAGACAAGTTCGTCCATGGAACTTACATCAGGCGTCTGGTAAAGCGCCTGGACCTTTTCCAGAAACCCATAGGGATTCAAGAGCTGAACAAGCACAAACTGGAGCAACTGCTCGTCATCTCGAGTCGTGATTAGGGTCTCGGGAATCCGCCACAGTTCCAGAAAATTCCGGTTAAAACTGACCACCTTGCCGGCGCTATCCACGACCAGAATGCCATCCGCCGTTGACTCAAGCGTAGCGGCCAACAGTGAATGGGAATCCTGTAGCGCCTGCTCTGCCCGCTTGCGCTCGGTGATGTCCTTCTCCGATTCAGCAAGCCTCTGACGTAATGCACGCAATTCTGTGATGAGTTGCTCTTTACTTTTGGCTTCATCCTGCATATCCGACTCCTCCGAACAACGATGCACAGGTTCGCATGTATATTTACATCCTCTTGCTCCTGGGATGAAGTGAGGCGATCTCGAAGCACCAGGAATCAAAAGTGTTTCTCACTCAGGACCGGGCTTGGAAGGAGAACTTTCTTTACCCCTTGCATTCCCCCCGCTTCCCGCCCCTCTTTTTACAATCTCTCAATGCCCCGATTGCTCTAGACTATTCACCCATTCTCCCATTCACCTGCTTTTTTCTTTTTGCCGCTTCTATTGCCGTTTCTATTGCCGCTTCTATTGCCGCTTCTCGTTGCCGTTTTGCAGGGCCAACCTCCCTCATGATACGATATCGCCGATTACAACGGATAGGAGAAGTTGGCTGATTTTGGCGCCTGGTTTCTCAGTTTCCCACTGTTCACTGCGAATTTACCCTGAGCTTGCGAAGGGCTGCGAAGCCGTTGCCGTTTTGCAGATACAAATCCATTCGTGTATTAAGCAATTGAGCAACTGAGGGATTGTGGAATGGAGGGCTTTAACCGCTGCCGCGAAGCGATAGAACCAAGAGGAGTTATTATCTGTGTCCATCCGAGTCCATCCGTGGTTATCTTCCGTCCCCGCGTCCCCGCTCCCTGCTCACTCGTTCTTTGAAAACCGAATATAGCCTTTTATTACGCCCATCCACCGCGCTGCGCTCCTCCATCCGTGGTTCTAAGTCCTCGGCATTTTCCGCTGTTTTCATAGAACATGAAATCCCGACTGCCAATGAAATCAACTAGTTGAGCCGGACGCCACTGTATTTGGCCTGTATTTACAATGAAGCTGCCGATCTGCCTGTGAAATCGGTAGATTGCTCGGGCTTCCTCCGGCTCCTTACGCCCTCCCGTAAATCTTGGTCAAATTCGAAATCTTCACGGCAAGATCGGGGGTCAACTGCCCGGCGGCGACTCTCCATTCCCAGTTGCCGTGTGTAATCGATGGAGTGTTCATGCGGGCCTCAGCCCCAAGCTCGAGAAAGTCCTGCATCGGGATTATCGCGGTCGAGGCGACCGACATCATGGCGGCCCGCACCAGTTGCCAGGCGACAGTATCCTGGTCGAGTTCGCGGCCGAAGTATGCTATGAGGTTCTCCTTTTCGCTTTCAGTGGCGTCGTGTTCAAACCACCCTTTTACCGTGTTGTTGTCGTGCGTGCCTGTGTAAACGAAGCAGTTCCGCACATGATTATGGGGAACGTAGGGGTTTGTCGATGGATTGCCTCCGAAGGCGAACAGAAGGACCTTCATCCCGGGGAGTTCGAATTCGCTCATGATTTCCCTGACCTCAGGAGTGATAACGCCCAGGTCTTCGGCAATTATTGGAATCGAGGGGAATCGCCTCAGCAGCATACGGAAGAAATCCCCAGCCGGGGTTTTCACCCATTTTCCGTTTATGGCTGTTTTTTCCGTCGCCGGCACTTCCCAGTAGGCCACGAACCCCCGGAAGTGATCGAGCCGAACAATGTCGAAATATTTCAGATTGTGCTCCATTCGGCTGATCCACCACGCGTAGGAGGTTTCTCTGTGCTTTTCCCAACAATAAACCGGGTTGCCCCACAACTGCCCGGTCTCACTGAAGTAGTCGGGAGGCACTCCGGCGACGAACGCAGGCCTTTTGTCGCTGTCGAGCTTAAAGTACTCAGAATGTGTCCAAACGTCCGAACTGTCGTAGCTCACGTAAATCGGGATGTCGCCTATCACCTGGATTTGCTTTTGGTTGCAGTAGCTCTTAAGGGCCAACCATTGGCTAAAGAAAATGAATTGCTTGAATTTTTCCAGCTTGATCCCGTCTGCAAGTCTTTCGGTCCATTCATCGAGCGCGGGGTGTGTCCTATCCCTTATCTGCACCGGCCATTCGTTCCAGGGAACGCCCGAGAAGCGCTCCTTGAGGCTGATGAAAAGGGCGTAATCGTCGAGCCAGTGTGCGTTGGCGTTTACGAAATTCTCATACCGGCATCCTTCATCCGGCATTGTTATGAATTTTTCATACGCTATCCCCAGGACCCTGTTTTTAAACCCGGCCGCCTTCTCGTAATCGACTTTGCCCGAATCGAAAGAAGGGGCCCAGCTAAGGTCGTTCCATGAAATATATCCGTCTTTTACAAGCAGGTCGGGAGCAATCAGAAGCGGGTTTCCCGCAAAGGCCGAATAACTGCAGTATGGAGAGCTTCCGCAGACGGCGGAAGAGGGATTGAAAGGAAGCACCTGCCACAGGGTCTGGCTGGAATCTGCAAGAAAATCGGCGAAATTGTACGCCCCCTTTCCCAGGTCTCCTATGCCGAATTCGGAAGGCAGTGAGGTAACATGCAATAGAATGCCGCTTCTTCGAGATTTCAATCCTGCGCTCCTGCGATCGGGTCGAGATTATGTCTGGCCATGGCTATTCAGTATATCGGAAATTTAAGGCTTCGTCATAAAAGATGGAAGTACGAAACAAGGCGCCCGTCCACCGCCTCTATTTGTTCGCGCCTTCTGAGTTTACCCCGACCCGTGAGGGGCGTCTTCGCGTGAAAAATTTAAAACTTGAGGCGCTGCGTCCTCTCTGACCGGACTATGCCCCGTCCTTTGCGGCGAACGGGTTTCAAAGTTTTCCTTTCGGTGATATAAGTGGGCGGCAAAGGGGAAGCTTATGATAACAAAAGGTCTGCTTGACAGGATTTATGAGGCGGCCAGCATCCAGAGGTGGAACGATCACGTTCGTCCGGTCGAGTTCACCGAACTGGACAAACAGGCGCACAAAATGATTCTCGCCTACGTGCTCGGAAAGCTCGAAGAATCCGAAGGGCAGGCCCAGATCGACTGGATTAAACTGATCGAAGGCGGGATATTCGAATTCTTCCCCCGGGTCATCCTGACCGACATCAAGGCCCCGGTCTTCCACAAGCTGATGAGCAAAAAAGGCCGGGAGATCAACACCCTGGTGCTCCAGAAAATAGATGAAGATATCAAAGGCCTCGGGGGAGACTTTGCAGACAATTTCAGAAAATATCTTTTTGATAGTAATTACGCCCGGTTTGAAAAAAGGATACTCAAAGCCGCTCATTATCTTGCGACCAACTGGGAATTTCAAATAATTTACAACACAGCCCCATTCGTCTATGGAATCGATAAAACCAAAGAGGAAATCGAAAACCAGATAGAAGACCACTATGACCTTATCGGCGTGCAGAAGATATCGCTGCGAAAGAAATCCTTCGGCTTTATAGACCTTTGCGCACAGCTTCGGTTTCAACAGAGGTGGGCCCATTCGCCGCGCGTGCCCAAAACCTCGGTCCTCGGACACATGCTGATAGTGGCCATGATGTCCTACTTTTGTTCGGTGGAAATGGGCGCCTGCCCTAAACGCGCCTACAACAATTTTTTCAGCGGACTTTTCCACGATCTGCCCGAGGTGCTGACCCGGGACATAGTCTCGCCTGTGAAAACTTCGGTCGAGGGCCTGGACGAAATAATAAAAGATTATGAAAAAACGCAGTTCGAGGAGCGAATCCTGCCGCTTCTTCCTTCCTCTATTCGAAACGAAGTCCTCTACTTTATTCAGGACGAATTCTCAAACAGGATAATGGAGGGCGATACGGTCAGGAAAGATATTCCCGGACCACAGATGGAGCGCTACAACCAGGAACGCTTCTCTGCGATTGACGGCGAAGTGATCCGGACCTGCGACAAGCTCGCAGCCTTTATCGAAGCCTCGCTCTCAATCGATTGCGGCATCCGTTCCCAGCACCTTGTGGACGGCAGAGTGAAAATATACCGGGAGTTCGGTAATCAGGGATCGGGCGGCATCAACTTCTCGGCGCTGTTTAATTACTACCGGCAGCCTGGCGCCTCGCTGGGAGACGGCGTCGATGCGGCCGCCGCTCCGGGGCCGGAGCTCGAGTAGATGAGAGCGGTAATCCAGCGCGTCCTTGAGGCGAGCGTCGAAACAGGGGGTGTGGAAATTGCGCGGATCGGCAGGGGCGCGCTGGTCTTGCTGGGGATCGGGAGCGCAGACTCGCAGGAGGACGTGCGCTATCTTGCCGGAAAGACCGTCTCCCTTCGAATATTTCCCGATGAGGCGGACAAAATGAATCTCTCGGTCCTGGACGTAGGGGGGGAGATCCTCGTCGTATCGCAGTTCACTCTTTTTGGCGACTGCCGCAAAGGCGCCAGACCTTCCTACGCCTCCGCCGCCCGGCCCGATATCGCCCGGGGCCTCTATGAATCCTACGTGAAAGAGCTTCTCAAATTTACTCCCAAAGTATGCACGGGACGCTTTCAGGAAATGATGCGAGTCTTTCTGCAAAACGACGGGCCGGTGACCTTGCTGCTCGACAGCGGGAAAAATTTTTGAGCGGCCTTCAACAGTTCGAAATTACTCGCGCAAAAGGTCCTGTTTATCGGAGAAGGCGAAGATAGAGTATGAATGGACATCTCCTCTACAATTCCTGGCCCATCCCTCTGATTTGCTCGTAGCTGAAAACCGGTCCATCCAGGCACACATACTTGGACCCCGTGTTGCAACGCCCGCAAATGCCTATGCCGCACTTCATGCGTTTTTCCAGGGTGGTGATGATCTGGTGGTCTTCGAACCCCAGTTCCTTGAGTCCGAACAAAACGAACTTGATCATGATCGGAGGGCCGCACACGATTGCGATGCGGTTGTGCGGGGATGGGGATTCTTCGCTGAGAACGGTGGGAACGAACCCTACACGCTCTTTCCAACCCGGAAATTCGCTATCGACCGTCAGGACCAGGTTGACGCCGCCGGCTTTCCATTCTTCGAAATTCATAAGTGTAGCAAAGGTCCTTGGGCGAGCGGGCGCCGTAGATGACCGTGATGTCCCCGTAGTCACTGCGGTTGTCGATCATGTAGAGAAGCAGGGTGCGAAGCGGCGCCATCCCGATGCCGCCTCCAATGAAGAGTATGTCACGGCCCTTCATATCTTCGTACCGGAAGCCGTTGCCGAGCGGAGCGCGCAGGCCGATTTGATCTCCGGCGTTCAACTGGTGGATGCGCTGGGTGACTTCGCCGACCCTCATGACGCTGAACTGCAGATAATCCTTGCGCGTGGGGGGAGAATTGATGACGAAGGTGGACTCGCCGGTGCCGAATACGGAAAGCTGGCCGACCTGGCCGGGGCGGAAAGTGAATCTGACGCATCTTTTCCTTATCGTCCAGAGTGACTCTCAGGGTGCGAATGTTGGCGGTTTCCTCGATGATTTCCTGAACGGTCGCCAATTCGGGCAGATAGGGGTTATTTGGAAATTTATTCACACTCACAGGCGTTCTCCTTCAAGGCTGCCCACGACCTGGCGAATGTCTATGGACACCGGGCAGCTTCGAATACATCGGCCACAACCGCAGCATCCGATAAGCCCATCGTATTTTTCGGGGATGTAGCTGAACTTGTGTCCCACGCGGTTGCGGTAACGGTTCAGTTTGGAAGGGCGCGGATTGTGGCCGCTGGCTTCCAACGTATAGTGATAAAACATGCACGAATCCCAGGAACGCAAGCGCTCTCCCCGCAGGTTCTCAATCTCGTCGGTTATGGTAAAGCAATAGCACGTGGGGCATACATAGGTGCAGATGCCGCAACTGAGGCACTGGGCGGCCATTTTCTGCCAGTAGCTCATCTTCGTCGAAACGTTTCCGGAAAGCCTCTGCGCTTCCCTCGCAGGTCAAGATCTCCGACCCGGTGCTGTGAGGCTTCCTCAACAACCTGCCTTGCCTGCGCTTCCTGATCCTGCGTTGGAGCATCTCCCAGGGAGTCAAAGAGGGACTGGAGCTTTTTCAGTTAATGCATCCACTACGTAGCCGCCATCAACTGGAATTATCCTGAAATCGCTTCCCTCCATGTCCGCAGGTCCGCTGCCCACCGAAGAACAAAAGCACGCCCCGTCTGCCTCGCCGGCATACCAGTGTGGCAAAAAGAGTGTTCTCGGCGGCGCTCAAGATAGTACGGGTCCACATAAGGGCCGTTGGTGAAGACCCGGTCGAGAGTCAGAAAAGCTTTGACGTCGCAGGGGCGTGCGCCGAAGACAAGGGCAGGGCGGACCTCCGTCTTATCGTCCAGGCTGACGGTGACTTTCGATCGGATTCTGCGGATCTTTTCGGTACTCGAAACGTAACAGTGTTTCCACTTGCGGAAGGAGAATCTTCTTCAGCGGCAGAGTGGTCTGCCGGTCCAGTACGGGGACCATACCCGCATGGTACGGCTACAAATCCGGTTGGCTCTCTTTTGTCACTTTGTGACGACGCAGGTACCCACAGATCGATCTTCGCAGAGAGCTTCTCGAGGGTCGACGTCAAACGGTCCATCGCAATGAATATTTTCCCAGCCATCAGGTTACCTCTTTTGCATTCGGAGCTATATATCCCAAGCCCCTTCGGTGAAGCCACGGGACCGCTAAATGCCTGTCTCGCCCGGGTTGAAAGTGAGCAGCGGCGGAATGGCGTTCGGATCGAGACCTGCCACATAGCCCAACATCTCCTCCATGATTTTGTTGAGCTTTTCCTTCATCAAGGTCACGGGGATTTCCATGGGGCAGACGCGTTCGCATTCTCCGCACTCAGTGCATCTGCCGGCCAGATGCATGGCATGAATGAAATGGAACAGGAATTTTTCCGGAATTCCCATGCGCTGTGTCAGCCACTTCGGATCTCGAGTTTCCGCGATGCACCGATCCTGGCAAACGCAGAGAGGACAGGCGTTTCGGCAGGCATAGCAGCGCATGCACCGGTCGAGCTCCGACTGCCAGAAAGCCAGCCTTTCTTCCAGGGGCCTTTTCTCCAATGCGTCCACGTCCCGGTAGCTGTCCTCCGGCGCTTATGCGGGATTCAGCCGGCTCACCGACCAGCACGTCGTAGACGACCGGATTGGGATAGCGGCATCGAAGGCACTTGCGGGCAAGAACGTCTTCCAGGTTGAGTTCATGAGTTCCTCCGTGCATCGTCAACGATCAGGCGGTTATCTTCCACCCTGGCTGATCTGACATGCGAGAGCGGCACTTGCCGCATGACCTTGCGCCAGTCCACCGTTCCACGGCAGGGAATGCCGAAGATGCGAAGTCTGTCGCGGGTCAGGAACTTTTCCTGAATGAGCGCCACCAGCGATCGGCTGTCACAGCCTTTGACGCAGATGCCGATTTGCTTATCTTTGTCCGCAGGTTGCAGAGCGGGAGGTTTCACCAGGTAACCGGTCAGGTTCTGAGCGCAAAACGGACTCCAGATAAGCCTCGGTATGGATTTGGCGTCACGAATGAAGATGGGCGTCGTGCGGAGCGGGTCGTAGCCTGCCGCCCAGCCGATCATTGTGTCCAGTTCAGGCAGAGCTTCTTCCACCAACTTGTGTAATTGTATTGTATCGGTTTCTATCACTGCTTTTTCCAGTCTGTCGATCTACCGGTCTGACTGTCGTCCAACGCTTTTCTGCGCCTGACGGCGCACTCATCTGCTTATGCCTGTCGATGGTTCCAAGATTTCGCCGGGTTGCTTCCGCACTCCGGGATTGGGACCCAACTGATGAATCTGTTCGGAAAACTCGGTCACAACCTGCTGCCAGCGCTGGCCTTCGGATGCCGATACCCAGGTATAGTGGAACCTGCGCGCATCGATGCCCATGAAAGGCAGGAAACCCTTCAGCACCTCGAGACGGCGGCGCGCGTACAGATTGCCGACGGCATAGTGACAATCCTTGGGGTGGCAGCCGGAGACCAGCACGCCGTCCACGCCATAGATAAGCGATTTGGCGACAAACAGAGGGTCCATGCGCCCCGTGCAGGGGATGCGCACGATTCGCAGGTCCGTAGGCTGCTTGAAGCGGCACACGCCCGCCGTATCCGCGCCTCCGTAAGAGCACCAGTTACACAGAAAGCCTACTATTTTCATCCCCTGTTCAGCAGCTTCAGCGGAAGCTGCGATGGAGGATGGATTGGAGTCTGTCATCGCTTGTTTCCTTTTCAAATTGGAGCCTCACGCAACTTTGCGCTGGGACAAATTCACTCTGCGTCAGGCACAGAGCTCATTTACTGCAGCAAGGATCTGGTTGTCCGTCGAGTGCTGCAACTGGATCGCCTTTGGCGGGCAGGTGGCGTTGCACAGGCCGCAGCCCTGGCAGACGGTGGGCAGCACTTCGGCCTTGCAGGATATCGCCCCTTAGTTCCTTCCACTTGATGGCGCCGAACGGACAAACCTGAATGCACTTTCCGCAGGCAATGCAGGCTCGTTCGTTGACCAAAGCCACTTGCGGGTTAGTTTCGATGGTGTCGCGCGCAAAAAGGGCCTGCACCTTGGAGGCCGCAGCGCTCCCCTGTGCTACTGAAGAGGGAATATCTTTGGGCCCCTGGCACGCACCGGCGAGGTAAACCCCGGCGGTGTTGGTCTCGACGGGGCGCAGCTTGGGATGGCTTTCCATGTAGAAGCCGTACTGGTCGTAGGAGATGCGAAGTTTCTCGGCCAGATCACTCGCACCTGCGGAAGCCTCGACTCCCGTGGCCAGCACCACCAGGTCGGCCTCCACCTCCACCTGAACCCCGAGCAGCGTATCGGCCCCCTGCACCACCATGCGATCCCCACGCGGATAGATCTTGCCCACCCGGCCGCGAATGTATTGCACTCCGTATTCTTCCTGGGCCCGGCGCACGAACTCATCGTAGTTCTTGCCCGGGGCCCGGATATCCATGTAGAAAACGTAAGAGTTGGATTCCGGCAGGTGGTCGCGTGTCAGAATGGCCTGCTTGGCGATGTACATGCAGCAGACTCCTGAACAGTAAGGGCGCCCCACCGAAGGGTCGCGCGAGCCCACGCAGGCGATAAAGACGATGTCTTTGGGCTCCCTGCCGTCCGATGGGCGGCGGATGTGCCCCCCGAACGGCCCCGAAGCACTCAGGATGCGCTCGTACTGGAGGCCGGAAATAACGTCCGGATAGCGGCCTGCGCCGTACTCTCCATAAGCCGAGTGGTCGAAAAGATCGTAGCCCGTCGCCACGATGATGGCCCCCACCTCCTCGGTCACGATTGTATCCTGCATATCGAAGTCGATGGCCTTCACGGGGCACATCTTCGAGCAGACTCCGCACTTGCCCCGGGTGAAATGGCGACAGTGCAAGGGGTCGATGATGGCTTTCCTCGGGATGGCCTGAGGAAAAGGGATGTTGATGGCTTTGGTCGCGCCAAGACCTTCGTTGAAAACGTCAGGCACCTGTCGCAGACGGGCATTTCTCCATGCAAAGGCCACAGCCGGTGCAGGCTTCCCAATCTACATAGGTTGCCTTCTTTCTGATCTGGACGGTGAAATTGCCTACATATCCACTGATGGATTCGATCTCACTGGCAGCGTACAGGGTGATGTTTTCCTTTTGTGAAACGTCCACCATTTTAGGACCCAGGATACAGGACGAGCAGTCGATGGTGGGAAAGGTCTTATCGAGCTTGGCCATCTTGCCGCCTATGGATGGCCGCCGTTCGACCATCACGACGTCCAGGCCGCCTTCGGCGCAGTCCAGGGCCGCCTGGATGCCGGCCACTCCGCCTCCGATAACCAGTACCCGCTTGTTGACCGGCACCTTGGATGAAAAGAGCGGCTGATTGAAACGCAGCTTGGCCACGGCCATGCGGACCAGGTCCACGGCTTTGCGAGTGTTGGCCGCGCGGTCATTTCCGATCCACGACACATGCTCGCGGATATTGGCCATCTCGAACATATACCGGTTCAGACCCGCCTTTTCCACAGCGCGCCGGAATGTGGGTTCATGCATTCTGGGCGAGCATGCGGCAACGACCACGCCCTGCAGATTGTACTCGCGGACGGCCCGCTGGATCTCCTGCTGGCCCGGCTCGGAGCACGTGTACATGTAGCTTGTGGCATAGACGACATCCGCAAAGCTCAGCGCCTCGCGCGGCCACTGCTTCCGTATCCACCGTCCCCGCTATATTGGTTCCACACTGACACACAAACACGCCAATACGCATATGTCTCCTATCCTGAATCCGGCATATCCGCACCGGTCCTGCAAAATCCACCGCAAAGACGCAGAAGCATTATTCAGCGGCCTTGTCTCCCTGAGCGTACTCTGCATCATTGCGGTGAGAGATTTGCCCGATCTGTTCCGGCGGATTTTAAGACGACTGACTAATGAGGGCTCCTGGTTCCCCGCTCCTTCAAGATCCTGAAGCAGGCAGTCGGGGTTTACGAATAGTTTATCCATGCCCAGCGCTTTCGGATCGATTCCCAGCGCAAGCCCGATCACCTGCGAAATGTAGAGGACCGAAAGATTGAAAGTGCGCTTACAGTAGCGATTTACCTGATCCTGGCGCAGATCGAGGTTCTGTTGGCACAGGGGACAGGCCACGACAATGGCTTCGGCGCCCAGGCGAGCGGCCATATCCAGAATTCGCCCGCTCAACTTGCCGACGATATCGTTGCGGGTAACTCCGTAGGTGGCCCCGCAGCACTCTGTTTTGTAAGGAAAGTCCGGAACCGTGGCGCCTGTGGCCTCGATGAGCCGGTCCATGGAGATCGGATTTTCGGGATCGTCGAACCGGGCGATCTGTGCAGGCCTTGTGAGCAGGCAGCCGTAGTAGGGAACAATGACGTGCCCGGTCAATGGGCGCCGAACGGCCTTCTGCAACGCTTCAACTCCGACTTCTTCATAGAGGAGCTGCAGCAGAGAGACGGCCTTCATGCACCCGTCGATCTCCATGCCGACCAATTCCAGAAAAGCCTCGCGCTGTTTCGGATGCTCGTAGATTTCCTGTGCCCCCTTTAGCGATTTGAGGCATCCGGGACAGGGGGTCATGACCACCTCGCATCCCTGCTGGGCTGCGATGGCCAGGTTGCGGCCGGCAAGGGCCGCCGAAAGAAGTGGGTCATAAGAATGGGCAGGCGTGGAACCGCAACAGTTCCAGTCGGGTATTTCGACCAGTTCGATGCCCAGCGCCTCGCACAAGGCACGGGTCGAAAGGTCATATTCAGCTGGCCAGCCCTTCGAGGGAACATCCTTTATAGTAGGCTACGCGTCTCACCAGGTTTCTCTTTTCTAAATGTCGGTTTGAGCAGTCAACGGCACGCTGCTGTGGGGGCGGGCTTTTCGCCTTTGCAAAAAGATCCGTTATTGCGGTGAATTTTAAGGCGTTCAAAAATTTCGGCGATTCTTTTTCGCCCCTTTATCCTGGAGGGTATAAAGGTGAGCTTTCCTTTCATCAGGAGCCGTGGAGCCAGGTCCAGATCGGTGAATGGTCTCCTCGCCCTGAAGTTGTAAACCGGGAGCAGTCCGGTTTCGAAGACACGCCCGAAGGTCTTCACGGATCGAAGGAACTCATCGTAGAAAATCCGGATATCGGGCTCCGATACCGTCCCTTCCCGGCGGGACATGATGCGCAGGGTCTCCATGATGCGCGCAACGTCGAGATTGTTGGGGCAGCGGGTGGTGCACGCCTGGCAGTTTGCGCAAAGCCAGATCGAGCGGGACTTAAGGACAATATCCTTCTGCCCCAGTTGGATAAAGCGCATGATCTGATTCACCGGGTAGTCGTACACGAAGGTGTAGGCGCAACTGGCGATGCAGTTGCCGCACTGATAACATTTGCTCACCTTTTGTTCGCTGGCTTCTTCCACCTGCCTGATAAAATCGACATCACAGGATTGCTGAATTGACAGGGTATTGATTCGCTCCATTTTCCCTCTATCTCACTCACATGGAGGTTCGATCACTTGGATAATTGCTCAGTGGCTGCTTCCTTCGTAGCCGAAGTCGATGAGCAACTGCTGATATTCGTAATGCAGCCGCTGATAGATACGGGCGTTTTCGATGGCGAAGGCGCACTGTTGCGCTATGGCTGTGGCGAGGTTAATTTCGCGCTTAGTGAACGGGGGCCGCTCTCCGGTAAAAATACGCAGTACGCCTATGACCTTGCCCCGGACCATCAACGGAATGGACAAAAGCTTACGAACGCCTTCTTCGGCGTAGCTCGGCCGGGTATTGGAGACGCGGGTCGGTGAAGACATCATCGATCACGACCACCTGTCCGGCCATATTTTCCGCGATGCTTCTCTGAGCATCCACCGGTCCCTTGTTAAGGAATTCCTGGCTCAGGCCATGGCTTCGCGCCACGTAAAGGTTTTGGGTTTTGGGGTCGAGCAGGCGGACCACGCAGCCCTTCACGCCCAGGACCTCGGTAATCTTCGTGACAACCAGTTCCAGAACTTTACCGATATTGAGGCTTGCGCTGATGGTGCTGCTGATTTCCTGAAAGCTCCGTAAATACTCTCGTTCATGCTCGATGAGCGTGTCCACGCGGCGTTTCCACACAATGGACAGGATGCCGTGGCCGACCAGGGTCTTGGCAAAGCCAAGCTCCGTCTCGGTGAATTCGCGCGGAGCGCCGGCAAAGAGCGCCACCATGGCAATGACTTCCTGCTCTACTTCGATAGGCAGCACGGCGAAGGCTTGAATGCCTTCGATCATCATGAGTTCTCTTCACCAGTGATCTCACCGTTTTGAAGACTTGGGACGCAGATGGTTTTTCCCGGCAGATGTGAGCATACGCAATCGGGTGTATCGTCGGACTTGCTGAACAGGAAGTGCTCGCTCAGACCGCAGCTCGCAAGCAACTCTATGTGGTCAGCCTCGGTGACTTTTCATTTTGATGAAGCAGCCTTTGAGATCAAGGGTCTTTGTGATCTTCCCGGCAATAAGGCTCATCACGCAATTGCTGTCAGCGCCGTCACAGAGTATGCGGCCAACCTCTACAAACGGCGTCAAATAATCCATTGAGCGCATTCTATTTTCCTCTTTCTTAAATTGCAGAAACCTCTCGATGAATCGGCGGAGTCAACGCATAAAATTCATTATATCCAACCGGGTCGCCTGGTCAACTACGATAGCGAGCCTTCGTCTGGCCTGCCCTGGAAAAGTGCTTATTCTACGTCTAATCGCTACAGGATTCTTCAATAGGAGCAGGCTATGGAGAATGAACGCGTCCTTTTCCTCTGTACTGGCAATACCGCTCGAAGCCAGATGGCGGAGGCCTTCCTGAGAAAATATGCCGGAAGTCATTTGGGGGCTTATAGTGCGGGACTTACGCCCGGCGCTATAAATCCTTATACCGAACGCGTAATGAGAGAGATCGGAATCGATCTTTCAGGCCAACGCTCAAAAAGCGTTAAGGAGTACCTCGGCAGGATAGGTTTCACCTATTTGATCACGGTTTGCGCCGTAGCGGAAGCAAATTGCCCTACCACATTTCCCGGAATCGGCCAACGCTTGTCCTGGGCTTTTGACGACCCGGCGGCAGTCGAAGGATCAGAGGAAGAAAAGTTGCAAAAATTTCGTGAAGTGCGGGATCAAATTGAGAAACGCATCAAGCTCTGGATCCAGGAAAAGGGCATCTCTGAAGAATAAATAGTGTCCATCCGGAAACTCCGGATAAGAAAGTAGCAGTTTCCGATTCGGAAAGGAGGCATTTTTCGGCCTGGCAAGGAAATCAAAGGGTTACGCGGAGGCGTACATGCGCCCTCACAAAAAATCGGACGCGAACTATGAGCATCTAAGCGCGGTCTAGAGTGTCGAGCGCGAACATGAGCGCAGTGAGTGTTCGGTACGCCGCACAGGGAGCCTTCTCTTCGTTCGGGCTCGCGCTAAGAATTTGAGCTAACGCAAAACGCTTCAAGCTCAGCGCCCGATCCTCTGTGAGGGCGCACCCCGAAGATTGACGCCACCAGGGCGGAAAAGGGCCCTTTCCGGATGGAAACTAATAATACTAAGTTAAGTACTCAGGACGAATCAAATAATGCCGGGAACCGCGTACAACACCAGGGACAGAACCCGGCAAGCCTAATCAGTGCCCTTTGTAGTGACCTCCTCATTTGGGGCAAGGTCACACCAGAAGTTTTTTTTAAAGCGGGCTTGCTCAGCCTGCAAAAACGCATAAGCAATGGTCACAAGAGTTACATGATGATGCCACCCAAGCCAATGCCGACCTTCATAATGATCAAGCCCAAGCTCCTCTTTCATTTCCCGGTAGTCGAGTTCGATACGCCATCGCGCTTTCGCAATTCGTACGACATCGAGAATATCCATACTTTTGGTCCCGAACCAAGCCAGCCAGTATTTGGTCGGGGTCTTCTTTCCCTCGGGCCATTCTATCAAGAGCAGTTCGGGAACTCTTTCTCCATGCCCAGGCTTGTCCCACCCATGCGCAGCCCATACCCGCACCAGCGCAAACCGCGATTTTCGAGGCCCCTTGGCGCCATCTCTCCATTCTATCTGATGCCAAAAATCCTCAGGCAACTCCACTGCCACGGAAGTCAGATCTTTGGGTTTAGGCAGCGTTGCCAAAGGAGGATATTTTCTGGGCCGTCCAATCCTTTGAGGCGGCGGCGCGATAGCATTGGGATCTTGCCGCCACACAACTGTGGCGGGCTCTACCTGCACGGCATAAGAAAGGCTGTGACCGCGCAATTGCTGCCTAAAATGAAAATCATCACCATAATGGGAATCTGCAACCACGGGCCGCGCAGGCAACTCCCAATCGGCCGCTTGGTCTATAAGTTCCATGGCCAGTTCAGATTTTGTCCTGAATGTAGTTTCGGGCGGAATTTTGGATTTGGCCGCCCTATCAGGGTCTTCAAACCATCTTTTCGGAATATACAATTTCCAACCGATAGGGCAGCTGAATTGATCGCTGCTCCAGTGAAGGGTTACAGCAACTTGGCAATTGGCGACCTTACCCAAAGTCCCGCAATACTGCCGAGCTACACCCACGGAGTGTTTGCCCGCTTTAGGGAAAGAAGTTTCGTCAACAATCCAGACTTCGGCATTGGAGAAAAGATCAACGATTTTCCTAGCCAAGCGGCGCTGGATATCATGGACCGCCCAGGGACTTTGTCCAACAAACTGACGCAAAGCTTGGACATCGGCGCCAGGGATTCGCTCCGCAATCGGTCCGATAGATTTTCGGTCTCCATCCAGCAGCAGCCCTTGCAAGTATACGCGCGCCCAATGCCGCCGCTCACTCCGGCCCATAGGTTCAAGAAGCTCCCGGAGGAACAGGCTCAGCCTTCGGTCCAAAGATTTTAGTTGTTGTTTTTTCATGAGTCTACTGTGGACCCATGAAAATGAAATGTCAATACAAACTTAACTTAGTATTACTAAATAACTCAACCCGACATAAAAGGCTTGCATGCGATAGGTGCATTTGTGCGCCAAAGGAGAATTTCATGTCCCGCATTCTCATCATCGGAGGCAGTGATGCAGGGATTAGCGCAGCCATGCGCGCCAGAGAACTGGATCCTGCAAGCGAAGTAACCATCGTGGTCGCTGACCGGTATCCGAATTTCAGCATCTGCGGCCTGCCGTTCTATCTGAGCGGTGAGATTGGCGACTGGCGCACGCTTGCCCATAGGACTGTTTCGGAAATAGAAAATGAGGGTGTTCATCTGCTCCTCGACCATACGGCAGCGTCTGTCGATCCGATTCAAAAAGAGGTGTCGGTCGGGAACGCTGAGGGAGAGGTTCGGAACCTGGCCTATGATCGGCTAATCATCGCAACCGGCGCCGAATCGGTTCGGCCACTGGTGGACGGAATCGATCTGCCGGGCGTTTTCCTGCTGCGATGGATGGACCAGGCCTTTGCCATGCGGCAGTTCATTAGTGAGCGGCAGCCTCGCTCTGCGATTATCGTTGGAGGCGGATATATCGGAATGGAGATGGCCGATGCGCTTACCTATCGGGGAATCGACGTGACGGTAGTGGAATTCTTCGGTTCGGTTTTGACCACGGTCGATCGGGAATTCGGCGCAATAGTCCAAAAGGAGCTTGAAGCTCACGGCGTGAGGATTGCTACCGGCGTTGCAGTCACAGGGATCGCGCAGTCAGAGCGTAAACTAACCGTCTCAGGCTCCAACAATTTTTCCGCTGCCGGGGATATGGTTCTTGTGGCCGTCGGCGCCGGCCCTAACAGCAAACTCTCCCTTTCTGCGGGCGTTGAAATCGGACTTAAGGGGGCCATCAAGGTGGATCGGTTCATGCGGACCAATGCGCCCGATATCTTTGCCGCCGGAGATTGCGTGGAAACCTGGCATAGATTGCTGAACTCATACACCTATATGCCGCTGGGCACAACGGCCCACAAGCAGGGTCGAGCAGCGGGGGAAAATGCGGTGGGAGGCAACCGCAAGTTTCAAGGATCTCTGGGGACCCAAGCGGTGAAAGATATTCGACCTGGTTGTTGCACGGACAGGTCTGCGCGACTCGGAAGCGGTTGCAGCCGGGTTTGACCCGTTTACAATCGAGTTTGAGACCTGGGACCATAAAGTTTACTATCCGGGCGCCGAAGAAGCTGTACATTCGACTCACCGGCGACCGCGCCGGTAAAGAGTTGTTGGGGGCTCAGATGCTGGGGCATAAGCATGCGGAGGTGTCAAAGCGGATTGATGTCTTTGCCTCGGCCATATACAACCGCATGCGCATCGATGAGTTGAATGATCTTGATTTGAGCTACACGCCGCCATTGAGTAGTCCGTGGGACCCGATTCAAATGAGCGCTCAGGCGTGGAGCAGGAAGCAGGGATTCTAAAAGGACCTTTGCTTTTCTTCCCGCTTTCCGCTCCCCGCTTCAATCAAATCGGCTTCAGCGCGCTTATCTTGATACTGGCGACCGATCTGGATATCTCTTTCGCGTGATCTGAAAGAATGCCGGCATCAGAATGGATTGATTTGACTACCGGATCGTTTACGGCCGGTTCGACAGGGTAGACATCTTCACCGGCCACTTCCAAATCACGGAAACCCGCAGCCGCTATGGCTGCAAGATACTCATCCTTCATCACGGCCCCCGCAATGCATCCGACATATGCTTCAACCGACTGCCTGACGATTTCGGGAAGCGGTTCCAGCAATACGAGATCGGAAACCATCAGTCGTCCTCCCGGTTTCAGCACTCTAAAGGCTTCTTTGAAGACCTTTTCTTTTTCAGGGGAAAGATTGATGACGCAGTTTGAAATGATGACATCCACTTCGCTGCTCGAAACTGGAAGGTTCTCAATCTCGCCCAACCTGAACTCGACGTTTTGGAAGCCGCCCTTCACCGCGTTTGCGTTTGCTTTCTCTATCATCTCGGGAGTCATGTCCACCCCGATGACTCTTCCGGATGAACCGACCCCGGCGGCGGCCAGAAAAGCATCGAACCCGGCTCCGGAGCCAAGGTCGAGCACGACGTCGCCTTCCTTCAGCGAAACGAGCGCCACCGGGTTGCCGCATCCAAGCCCCAGATTTGCCCCCTCGGGCGCCGATTTCAAGTCCTTGTCGTTGTAGCCCACCCTTTTGCTTATGTCCGCCGTATCCGAGCCTCCGCAGCAGGACTTCTTCGTCCCGCAGCACGACGCCTTACGCAGGGCGACCTTAGCGTAGCGGGATTTAACGATCTCTTTGATCTTGTCGGCTTTCATCTCTCATTATCTCCTGTTCGTATCCAGGAATGAGACTCATTCAGAACTTATCCACAGCAAGCCTTGGCTTTGGTTTCGGACCCAACCCTCTCGCAGACCTCCCGATACTGTGCAAAGACTCTTCCGGCCGAAACGAGCATGACTATGGACTGAATGGCCCCAAGTTCCTCGTCCGATACTCCTTGTCCCCTGGCGACCCCGGAGAGCTTCTCCATTCAGGGATAGCACCCGACGGCCATTGCCGCTCCCAGTTGGATCATGAAAGTCGTCTTGGGATCCAGGATTCCATTGTCTACGACCGCATTGCGAAAATCGGCGAAACTTTGATTCACCTGCTTCGGCATCATGGTTTTCTCCTCGCATGATAGACCGGTTAACAACCCTGAACGATTACTTCGTGAAACTGAAGCGGCGGCGCTTCTGCAGCATCCCCCGCGTAGCGCGCAAAGCGCCCCTCATTCTCGACGCTCCGCGAGACGGGGCGCTGAGCGGGCGCCTTCTATGAGCAGAGACGAAGCTCGAGATGGAGGCCTTCTTTGTGAAGATCGAGGAACTTGCCCTCTGCTCATTCCAAGCTGATGCTTTTCAGTACGGGACCAAGAAATTCCTTTACCCGCTCAGCCAGGGCGTCCGCTTTAATCATCGTGAAACAGCAAACCTCTCCATCTTTTTGCCAACTGATAAGGGCCAGCTTGTCTCCTGCGCGGATTTTCGCCCTTTCGCGCAACTCCTTGGGCAGCACCATCTGTCCACGTTCATCGACAGTAATGAGGGATTCGACTTTACAGCAGGTCTCCTTGGTCTCTGAGACACAACAGGATTCATCTTTGTTCTTCTGAGCCATCCGCTATCCTCCTGGGCGTATCAGTATATGTTGATTATCCTGAAATATAGGTTTCAACTGTATTATCAGCATATACTTACAATTTGTCAAGCTCACAATGCGCAAATGAAACTTAAAAACCACCCCGTTAAAAGTATGTTTCGGCTACCTGCTCCGCCACTTTCCTGGCGTTGGCGCTGATCTGAGAATCGGACATTTCATCCACTCCGAAAAGGTCCTGGTCGTATTCGAAAAGCCTGTCAGTAAACACCACTTCGGGTTCGAGGTCCGGGAAGGCCGCTTTGGTCAGCCTCGTGCCGCACGCCATTCCGCACCCGTCTAAAATCAGCACCCTGTTTGCTCTTTGAGCCAAATTCCTCATGCCTCCGGCCTCCTCGAGCAAACCGCCGTGGCAAATACGCACTGCTTTATCAGGGAGCAGCTTGTGGGCGATCAGGTTCGCCGCCCGCCTTGCGGTCTCGCCTTTGAGGCACATACCCTCACAACATATCACCGCATCCTTCGGCGGCCAGGAGGAATGTTTTTGCGCATAGCGGAGCCCTGCTGCACAAGAATGCTCGGCCAGTTGGATGTCGATTGTTTTAGCCATTGTCCTTCTCCTTTCGAGAGCGAGCCTTGTCCGGCTCAATTTTCTATCAGTCATTTCGGGGCATCCTGGCCCTGCTCTTCCGCCGGATGTTCCTTCCGAGTTTCGACCCGACAGCGCTCCGGCGTCATTTCAGCCATAGTTTCCACGCAGGAACAGCAGGAGCCGCCTTTTTTCAACGCCATGTTCCGCATCATCTTCGGCATCCAGGCAAAGCAGTCGGAAAACATTTTCCTTCGGTCGGTATTTTGGTCTGCCATGGAAATCACCTCCTCCGGTTCTTTTCGGATTTCATCGCCCGTTTGTGTGTCAGGGCTTCGTGATTCGTTATCAAGACGCAAAAGAGGAGGGGAAGGTTACAGACCCGGAAGAGAAAAATGAGGACGGCCCTGTCAAGGGCCGTCTGGACGTTGTATACTTTATTGGAAGCGATACGATATCATGTCTTGTTCTTATCTGCCGGCTCGCACACGAGCACGCCCCTTTCATCAATTTCGAAGGCGCATCTTTTTTCGAGCAGCGCCCGCAATTCCTTCCTGGCGCGATAAAGTCTCACCTTTACGTTCGCGATGCTTATCTCCAATATCTCAGCGATCTCCCGGTGGCTGAGTTCCGCAATGTCAAACAATGTGATGACGCTCCGAAAGGATTCGGGAAGAAGACTGACCACGTCCTGGACGCACGAACTCATCTCGCGCTGTTCGAGCCTCTTTTGAATCATGGCCTCTTTGAATACGTCTTTTCCTTCATTAAGTTCGTATTTGTTGGATGAGGCGCCTTTCAGGCGAAAATGATCCTGGCAAAGGTTGTGCGCAATTCGAAAGATCCAGGAAGCCAGTTTTGATGAATCTTTCAGAGTATTGAGGTTCTTCTGTACTCGGATGAAAGTTTCCTCGGTAAGATCATCTGCAGCCCACTCGTCCCTGACCGAGGCGAGAATGAAATTTCTCACCCTTTTGTGGTGCTGGTCGTAGATTTCGAAGAATTCCATCGCCGCCATCCTGTTTGAATCATTTGCAGCAGGGATGATCTGACTTCCCGCCGTCTGCCTGTTCGCCATCCCAATCCTGCCCGGTTATATCCCTGACGCTGTTCTTCATAACGATACCGGCGCCGGTCTTTATTTTGCAAGCCAGTTCGACGGCCATTCGAACCTCTTTGGCGGGAATTCCTTCTGCTGAAGCTTTTTTGAAATAGTAGTCGAAGCAGTGGATACAGTTTGCTGCGGCGGCTGCGCCAAGGCATATCAAGAGTTCGGTTTTTCCGTCCATGATGCCGTCTCCTTCTAAAAGAATTATACGGTTATTTCGCCGCAATCACCGGCAAGACGAAAATGACGCTGGAAAGGTTACAAGATAGCAAAACAAAATTATACCGAACTATGTAGTCTATTCAGTGGACGGAGGGATGAAGGCTTGGCGCAAACCGAAACCGCACGCGCCCGAAGGGAAGTTGAAGTTGACGGGGCCTTTTTGAGTGGGAACCCTTACAGACTGGCCTGGAGACTCTTTTCATACGCCGGTTTGGTTTAGTTTCCCGCTTTGGCGGCTATGCCGTTGAGGCCAGCGTTTGAACACCCTGATTTGCAAAACCCAGGACCTGCTCGATGGTCCCGACCAGATCCTTGAGCCGAAACGGCTTTTCGAGGTATCCGCTGCCGCCCATTTGCATGGCTTTATCTTCCAGCGTAGGCGTACCGCACCCGGTCATCATGATGAAGGGCACTCCCGGATATCGGGACGAAACATGGCCCAGCAGATCGAGCCCGGACTCGCCTGGCATGTTGAAATCGGACAGAATCGCATCGCATTCCGAGCGTTCCAGGAAATGTCGGGCCTGAGCCGCACTGTGTGCGAGCTCCAATTCAAAACCATAGGCGCTCAAATATTCGCTGATAATTAACAGCAGACCTTTATCGTCGTCGACTATCAGAATCCTGGCCATATCTGCGATCCTTCCTTCGTGGCGAAGAAGCGCCGCGCTTCCAAAAAGGCTGAGGTTTTCGCGAAAAGAATCGACCGCCCGATTTACGATGACAACCTCCGGCTGCCGATCGCGGGTTCCAAGCCATGGCATGAATAATAATGGATTTCTCAAGGACACATCAGTAGTAGTTTGCTGTATTTTGCTCGAAAATGGAATGTATTGAGTATGGTAATGATTACCCTCACATGATATCTTTATAATGGACGAGGGGGCTGCAAATTCGTTATCTGACAAAAAAACTCGATATTGGGATATCATGCCGGCATGGATACTTATTACATTGACGGGAAATTCGTCAGCGATGACAGGGCGTTCATCAGCGTAAAAGACATTGTTGTGCTGCGAGGTTTCGGGGTATTCGACTTTCTGATCACCTACGACAAATTGCCCTTTCATTTGGAACAACACGTAGAGAGGCTCGAAAATTCGGCAAGATACATCGGCCTTGAAATCAACCACTCGAACTCTGAAATCTGTGAGATCGTCCACGAGACGGTCAAAAGAAACCCCCATCATATAGAATCGGGCATCCGTATCGTATATACCGGCGGAATCAGTTCCGACGGCCTTAGCCATGAAGGCCGCAGCATTCTGATGGTCATGGTTACGCCCAAGCACGAGCTGCCGCCGAGCTGGTATGCAAACGGCGCCAAGATAATCACCGTCGACGTGGAAAGATTCTTACCCGCCGCCAAGAGCACATGCTATGTGTCGGCTGTGTGCGCAATCCGGCAAGCCAAGAAGCAGGAGGCCGTCGAGGCGGTGTACGTGGATCGCAATAACCGTATTCTTGAAGGCGCCACTACTAATATTTTCTTTTTTAAAAAAAATAGACTCCTCACTCCTTATCGGGACATATTGCCCGGCATAACCCGCCGCGTCATAATCGAGCTTGCAAAAGACTCCTGGGAGGTGGAAACCAGGGATATCGTCAGGTCCGAATTGCACGATATGGATGAGGTGTTTATAAGCGCTTCCAACAAGGAAGTGATGCCGATTGTGAAGGCGGACAATCTCCAAATTGGAAATGGCCGCGTTGGCGAGCAGACCCGGAGAATCATGAGAATGTTTCGCGAATACACGAATTCATACTGTCAGGGAAAATACAGGCTGCAACTGCCGTCCATCTCCGAGTGGAGCGAATGAACCCTGTGGAAGCGCGGTTGGCTGAAGACTTCCGTCGCGAGAAGAACTGGAAGAGGTGGGGACCATATCTATCCGAGCGGCAATGGGGTACCGTGCGGGAAGACTATTCTGCAGACGGCGATGCCTGGGAGTACTTTCCGCACGACCATGCCAGGAGCCGTGCTTACCGTTGGGGAGAAGACGGCCTGCTTGGAATAACGGACCGCGAAGGGCGGCTTTGCTTTGCGGTGGCGCTTTGGAACGGCCGCGATCCTATCCTCAAGGAACGGCTCTTCGGAGTGACCAACAAGGAGGGCAATCATGGCGAGGATGTAAAGGAATACTATTTCTACCTGGATTCGACCCCGATTCATTCCTATTGCAAAGCCCTCTACAAGTATCCTCAGAAGGAATTTCCTTACGCGCAGCTTGTTGCCGAAAACCGCAAACGAAGCCGGGATGAGCCGGAATTCGAACTGATGGACACCAGGCATTTTTGAAGAAAACCGCTATTTCGACATCTTCGCAGAGTATTGCAAGGAAGCCCCCGATGATATTCTGATCCGGCTCACGGCGGCCAACCGAGGACCCGAAACAGCCGTACTCCACATCCTGCCGACCCTTTGGTTTCGCAATACCTGGTCATGGGGGCGCACCGGGGAGGCCTACTGGCCCAAACCGAACATATGCGAGGCAGGAGCGGACCTGCTCCTGAGCGAGCATGCCTCGCTCGGCCGGTTCTGCCTGGCCGCCGCGCCGGGACCCGATGGAAAACTTCCGAGGTTCATCTTCACGGAAAACGAAACAAACCTGAAAAGACTCTATGGGATCGACAATCCAGGTCCGTACGTCAAGGACGCATTCCATGAATTGGTGGTTCACGGGCGCGAGGAAGCGGTAAATCCGGCAAAGACCGGGACCAAGGCGGCGGCTTATTATGTCCTCGAGATTCCGGCACGGCTCGGAACAGGTCATAAAGCTTCGGCTGTTCGAAGAGAGCAGGCCCCCGAAGAAAATATTCGGAGAGGAATTCGAGCATGCTTTCCGGGAGCGAATCGAAGAAACCGATGAATTCTACAATTCAATTGATCCAAAGAGACCTAGGGGAAGAAGAACGCAAAATCCTGCGGCAGGCCTATTCCGGTCTTTTGTGGTCCAAGCAGTTCTATCATTACAGCGTGAAGGATTGGCTCGACGGAGACCCTGCCGCGCCGCTCCCGCCTGAAAGCAGGAAGTCCGGCCGCAACAGTGACTGGATTCATCTCTACAACCGGGACGTTCTCTCGATGCCCGACAAATGGGAGTACCCGTGGTACGCCATATGGGACTCTGGCGTTTCAGATGCTCCCGTTTGCCGAACTGGATCGTTATTTTGCAAAGGACCAGCTCGTGCTGTTTCTGCGCGAGTGGTACATGCATCCAAATGGACAGTTGCCTGCCTACGAGTGGGACTTCAACGACGTAAACCCTCCCGTATTCGCCTGGGCCGCCTGGCGGGTCTACAAGATCACGGCGCCCACGGCGGCGAGCGCGACCGGCATTTTCTTGCCCGGGTTTTCAACAAGCTCCTGCTAAATTTCACCTGGTGGGTGAACCGCAAGGACCTTGACGGCAAAAACCTTTTTACCGGGGGATTTCTGGGGCTTGACAATATAGGGGTTTTCGACCGCTCGCGCCCGCTGCCCACCGGGGGACATCTGGAACAGGCCGATGCGACGGCCTGGATGGCCTTCTATTGCGCAACCATGCTGTCGATGGCGCTTGAACTCGCGCAATGGGACCCCGCTTACGAGGACATGGCGTCCAAGTTCTTCGAACACTTCATCGATATCGCGGACTCTATAAACAATTTCGGAGGGACCGGGCTTTGGGATGAGCAGGATGGGTTCTATTATGACCATCTTCATCACGACGGCGAATTCGTCCCTCTGCGAATCCGGTCCTTGGTAGGGCTCATCCCGCTGATCGCCGTCGAGGTGATCGAAGATCGGGTGGTTCAGAAACTGCCGGGCTTTTTGAAGCGCATGAACTGGTTTCTGGAAAACCGAAAAGACCTTGCCGGGATATCGGCATGCATGGCAAGACAGGAAGCGGAGCTGGGTCATCGCTATCGACTGATCTCCATCCCCTCGCGCCAAAGACTTGTTCGATCCCTTCGAGCACCTGTTCGACGAAAATGAATTCCTCTCTCCCTACGGAATCCGATCCCTGTCCAAGGTCTACCAGGAAAATCCTTTCGAGTTCAAGTTGCGGGACGCTTCACTTGAAGTCGGCTACGTCCCCGGAGAATCCAACTCGAATCTTTTCGGCGGAAATTCAAACTGGCGGGGTCCGGTCTGGTTCCCGATCAATTACCTGATAATAGAGGCGCTCGAGCGCTATCATCATTTCTATGGCGACAACCTGCGCGTTGAGTTTCCTACAGGTTCCGGGGAATGGGTGAACCTGGATGAGGCGGCCAAAGAACTTACAAGACGGCTTGTCAGTATTTTCCTGCCAGGCAAACAGGGCCGCCGTCCCTGGCAAGGAGACCTTGGCAAGTTTGCCGAAGACCCGCACTGGCGTGATCTCATACTCTTTTATGAGTATTTTCACGGCGACACAGGACGTGGCCTCGGGGCGAGCCACCAGACCGGATGGACCGCACTGATTACAAGAAATATAAAAGACCTGGCCAAAAGCGGCAGGCGATCTCCCGAAGCCTAAGACCGATTGCGCGGGCAAAATTTGAGAATTGCAACCTTAAAGAAGCGGCGGAAACCTTAATCCGTATAAGCCCGTGGAAATCAGGACCAGGCAGACGGACCTGCATCTCGAAAGAGCTTACTTCTTCGATAACGTCCTGATGAAGGCGGCCAGATCAGCGACCTCATGGTCGGTAAGGACACGCCCCCAAGGCGGCATCATAGGTGACAGGCCAAGAGCGGGCCCTCCTCCTTTGATCGCCTTTTCCATGTCTGCATCCGATAGGGCGTTCATGAGCGTTGCATCGGCATGTTTCGCTGGGGGCGTAGCCAATTGAAAGGAATTGATTCCATCTCCCTCGCCAGTTTTCCCGTGGCAAGGGGCGCAATAGTATGCGTACAAGTCACTGCCGCTCTGCGCAGCGGGCGCCAAAGGGCTCCTGTGTCTTTGGGGAAGTTCGAATCCCGTTTGCTTCGATTCCCCTGCCGAAGGAACATCGGCCGCCCCACCACCCCCGCCTGTCGAAGTCAAAAGCGAAAACGACAGTGCGGCTGCGAATATGAGCATCACCCTGAATCTATCCATGAAGGCTTCCTTAGCTATTGCGGGTCAGAGGGCGCCTTTTTGGGATTGACCACAAAAGCCGCCAGGGCTTCGATCTCTTTATCCGCAAGTTCGTAGACTGGTTCAACAGAGCGTTTCACAAATGCCTTCGGGTCATGGAGATAGTAAACAACCCATTCGGGCCTGAGCCTTTCTTCCGCCCGGGTCAAATCTGGCCCGATAAGACCGCCCTTGCCGTAGATTTGGTGGCAGGCGTTGCAGGCATATTTTTCATAGTAGAGTTTTTCGCCTTCACGGATAAGCTCAGGCGCTCCCGGGGACGTCTTGCTCGCAAGTTCGGTCAGGTCCTCGACTTTGTCCGTCACCAGCGTGGTTCGGCAATATGCGTAGACGGCGTCATCTTCAGGGTCGAGGATTTTGAACGGCGGCATCCTTTCTTCGAGCATCGGACGAATGGTGTCGGGCGCTTTCATGAATTTTAAAATCCAGGCTTCCCGAACCCGGCTGCCCTCCTGGGAAAGGTCATTTGCAACCTCACCTCCCTTCCCGTTGATTTTATGGCAAACCAGGCACCGGTATTTGTCCAGTATTTTACCGAATGCTCCCTGCGGGGCATAATCCGAGGGCCGCTCGCCAAGGGGAAGAGTATAAGCATGCAGGGACCTCTTTTCCTTTCAGACTCAGCAGTGTAGGTTGTTATGGCCGTTGCCTGCTCTTCGTTGAAATAGTAATCCGGCATCTTCAATCCCTCTTTGAAGAGCCTCGGCGATTTCATCTTGTTGTAGATCCAGTTGGGTACGGTGCGATCCTTGAGCGGGACTTTTATATCGCCGAATTCGAGGAAGCTGATATGAACAACGCCAAATGTTGTAAGGTCGGGGCCGAGTTCGCCGAGTTCCTTGACTCCCTTGATTTTTGAATGGCATCCGATGCAACCCTGTTTTACGACCAATTCCTGGCCCCGCTCCTTGCTTGCGCTATTGACAAGACTGACCTGCCCGGCGACCGCTTCCTCGTCCAGATCCAGGTCGGTGTATTCCATCGCCATAAAAGTCACCATGTTCCGGATGTCCTGATCGGCGAAGCCAAAGATCGGCATCTTGCTTTCAGACCACAATGCATGTGGGTCCTCGATGACCTTGAAGAGCCTTTCCGGATAGGCCTTGGATGAGACCCTGGAAAGCTCGGGCCCGGTCTTGCCTCCCTTGCCCTCAATCGTATGGCAGCTCACGCAGCGTGATTCCAGTAGAGTTGTCTTTCCGCGCTCGGGATCTGCCGGAGATGGCCGGACCTTCCGCTCCTGGTCCCTGCAGTAGAAACGCTGCAACGTCTGCGGCTTCCTGTGCAGAGAATTTGGGGTCGGGCATCTTTGTCAGCGGAAGATAACTTTTGGGGCTCTTCAGAACATCTATACAACCAGTCGGTCTTGACCCTTTTGCCCATCTCATCGAGCGGCGGCCCGGTCTGGGTTCGGACTTTTCCATCGACCTTGTGGCAGCCCCGGCATCCATACTCATAAAACATGCGCTTGTCCTCTGAAAAGGACCGGGGCCTGATCTTGAATGAACTCGCCATGGCAAAGGGAGCATGAATTTTCCATGAAATTGTCGTGGTAGATGGCTCTGTTCCAGTTCTCGGTTGGTCCATGAGCATCTTCCAAAGTCGTTGCCATACCCTGGCCGCCGTGGCAGACCGTGCAGCCAAACTTTTCATAGGAGTGTTCGGCTATTGCCGGATGAGTTGTAAAAGGCTGCGGCGCATCTTTGAATCTTGGGTCTTCAAGACCCAGGTGGCAGGTTTCGCAACGGTCTGCGATGCCAAGTTCCTTGCTCCATCGCTGCCGATATCCAAATCGAAATTCAGCGGGCTTGGATGCGCCGGCGGCTTTCTGATCGAGGAGCGCCTTGAATTTTCGCTGATATTCAAGGTAGGGACGGTCGTAATCTTTCCACACCACCCCTATGAATAAGAGAACAGCTCAGCAGGGCGAGAAACGGAAATATTCTCTGGAAAAAGCCGTTCATTTAACCCTCTAATCCCTTCGATAAGGGTGCGACTCAGTGGAGGGGCCAAGGTTGCCACGGCCAATAAAATCGCCAGCCCGGCCCTCGAAGGAACGCCCCCAGGATGATGAGACCAATGGCCACAGTGACAAAGGCGGTGAACAGGATATTTTGAAGCCGCCGGCTGGGGTGAAACCATACGCCGCTGCCGGTTTTGCCGCGTTCAATGTAAGGGACGAGAAAAGCGTAAAAGAAGCACTGCGTTTGGAATAACGATCGCAAACCAGAAGGGGGCTCCCCAGGACAGCAGCTCTTGAAGGCCCAGAAAAAACCAGGGCGCCTTTGCAGGCACAGGGGTCACCGAAGGATTGGCCTCTTCTTCGAGCGGAGCGCCGAAAAGAATCGACGCCCCCATGATTATTATCAGGATCATTAGAAACTTCGCCGATTCCCGTTCGATAATGGCTGACCAGGAGTTGCTTGCTGCATTGGAGTCATTATCTGCTTCGGCGGCCGCCGATTTGACCTCGCCATGCGCCCGGGAGCCGGCGAGCAAATCGTCTGTGCGGTTCCTGATAACATGCACAGCTATAAGCAAACCCATGATCAGAGGCATCACTTTGACATGTATATCGTAGGCCCGGCTCAAGGCGTTCTGGCCGATTTCGTTGCCGCCCAGCACTACATACTTGAGCTTCTCTCCGATAACCGGCGCCGAAGCCATCACGTTGGACATGATGGTCATTCCCCAATAGGCTTTCTGGTCCCACGGCAGGAGATAACCGGTCAAAGCCGCCGACCAGAGTGCAGAGGAAAAGGACCATGCCGATCACCCAGTTGAATTCTCTGGGCTCTCGATACTCCGCCATATAAAAGACCCGGGACATGTGCAGAAACACCAATACTATCATTGCATAAGCGGACCACCGGTGCATGTTGCGGAAGATAGCCCCGAAGCTCACCACAAACTGGAGGTCCTTGATAACGTGATAGGCCTTGTCGGTATGAAGGAACGTAGTAGAACATCAGGAGGATTCCGGTCACGTTCAGGATGACGAACAGTGAAATGTTGATCAGGCCAAGCCCGAAGATTTTGTCTCTGAGCCATTCGCTGACCGCAGGAGTTCCTCTTATGGCCGATTTCCAGAAACGGTTCTCAAGCAATGCGTTCCGCGTCGTATTTACCGCCATGTCAGTTTCCTCGAAGAGACCATCTGTCGCATCGTACTCAAACGGTGAGCGCCTGCCGGAATGGAACAATCTGATGCTCGTTCACAAGTAGTCTGCCGTCGGCGGCCACACTAACCTCATACCAGGGCAGCGGCTTGGGAGCAGGCCCTGCCGTGACGACCCCTTCATCATTGAAAATAGCTTCCATGACAGGGGCATTCAAACCGATTGTGCTCCTCGACCCAGCGTATCGTGCACCCGATGTGGGTGCACACGCCGGACACAACCCTTATGAGGCTTTGCTGCCTGACCACAAAAATTCGTTTGGCGGAAACGAAAGTCACGCCCTCGGGATATTCTTCGGGGGGCGCGATCTTAAACTCCCCGGGCGGCTCATAGAGGACGTTGGGAAACAAATACCGGCCGGAAGCCGCCGTCAGTCCGCCAACCGTTCCAAAGGCGGCAAGCCAACCCACGCGGCTGAGAAAGTTTCGTCTTGTGAACAGATCGGCAGCCAATCGAAATTCCTCCTCTTCAGCAAGCCCTCAGTCCTGAAAGCCACTGTCGCCCCATCGGCCGCTTATGTTGCGGCGTATGCTCCGGGTCATCTTTTCAGAAACTCAACCACGGCTATTGCGGCGACAAGCACGAACAGCCCCAGAGACCCCCCGCCGATGAAAGCGATCAGCATCTCTTTGATGAAACTGTACTCTTCCTGATCCTCAGCCATATGAGAAATCCTACATCTGCTTTTTCTTTTCAGGAATATTCAGAACTATGAGTTTTCCGGGCACGATTTCAAAATCGGCGTTCTCCCGAAGACGCCGAACCCAGCCGGTTTTTGCGTCAGGTTGCCAAAATAGGGTGTAGAAGCCGGGGGGCACTTGCGAAAAGGAATAGTGTCCCATGGAGTCGGTTTGGGTATCGAGCGCGACACCCTCGATCCCGGAAGTCTGCTCGTTGACGGCGCCGCCGAACATCTTCTTCACGGTGGTCACGGAAAATCCGGTGTACTTCTCCAAGACGATCTTTACCTTGGCGTCCTTGAGCGGTTTTCCATTCCACAAAATGACGCCTTCCACACTGCCCATCTCCTCCTGGAGCATCGCTTCATGAGTCGCCCCCGTGGCTGGGGCGATGCCGGGTTGCGAAGCCCCCGTCTTTTCCATGCTCTCAAGCTTCTTTTCGAGCCGTTCCACTTTCTCCGCCAGTTGAGAGTCGGAAGACGAAGACGCCTTCCCGGCCGGCTCGGGGACGGCCAGTGTCCCGGATGAAGCAGCCTCGATCTTCTGACGTGGTATCTTCACCGTGATGTATGCGCCGTTATCCTCCATGATGACCCCGCTCTGAGAAGGTCTCGGCCCCCCCTCTTTGCGGGTGATGGACTTGATGGACTCCTTGGGAAAAAGTGATCGTCACTCCCTGGTCGTTTTCCTCCACAACTGTGCCGGTCTGTTTTGAGCCCTTGATTCTTAAAAATGACCTCGTCCGCTGCGCACATCGAGTAGGATGATACAGCGATCGACGCGGCCAACAGCCATATATTTATTCGCTTCTTTGCAGCCATAAGGCGACAGAGCCTCCGTTATTCGCATATCGGATGTTTTCTGTGTGTAAGTAGTATGGACCAACGGCCCGCTAAAGCCCAAATATGATTTTAGAATCGCCGGCGGACATTTGCGCAAAACAGAATGCCTGCTGGGCCCATAAAGGACGCTTATCGTTTCTTCAGGTCTTTAAACTCTACGCTGACCGTCTTCCCCGGTTCGACCACAACGCTCTGCGCTGCGCCCTGGAGTTTCTCGTCCCACACCTTCAACTGGTAGGTCCCGGGCGGCACATTTTTGATCTCGAAGTTCCCCGCTTTATCGGCGATGACAAAGTAAGGGTTCTGCAAAACGATCACAAATGCGGCCATCTCGGGATGAACGCTGCAAAGCAGGGGGACCTCGCCAAGATTGTCAAACTTTTGGGTCTTGGTAATCCCTACTCCGTACAACCCGAGATTGAAGACCGTGGCTGAGCCCGGAGGGGACGAGACGTTATGTGCGACAGTGTCGTCATTGGTGAAATCGACCGTGGTTCCCCGCACGACTGCTAGAACGTGGGGGGCGAAGACAAGACCTTTTTGGCTTATGTGAGGGTTCTCCTTCGGGGGGGCAAATTGCCCCTGGACTTGATCTACGTATACAAGAGCCTCGTAGCGTGCGACCCATGGCGACTTGACCACACCCTTTATCACCCTCCGCTCTGTTGAGCCCCTGCCTCTTCGAGCGCCCGCCGCAAAAAACCCAAATACAACTGCGCAGACCGCAAACAACAGTTTCTTCAGGATATCATTCATAGGTCCACCTCCTCTGCAAAGCTAAACCTAATGGGCGCCACGCTCGGCGTCAACCGTCGCTCGATGTTTTCATCCCCCAATAAGCCCTTCGCGCTTCCACGCTTTTCAGAACGCCCACTGAAACCTTATATCCACCTGGTTTGATTGGAGAGTCGTCGGGTCTACACCCGGCAGGTTCAGAGGCTGATTTTGAAAATAGAAAATTCCCTCGAGATTCAGCTTGACATTCGCCAGAACCAATGCGCTCACGCCCAGGACCATTCGATTTTTGTTCAGTCCTTCGGCATTGGTGACGTCGACCAACTCATATCGTGCGAACGGCACCAGCCAGGGATAAAGGAAATACTGCGCCTCGACAGTCCAGATGTTTTCGTTGACTAGCAGCGTGGGGAACAAAGCATGAATGGCAGGAGGAACAGGGATACCCACAGGAGACGCGAGCGCAGGAAAGGAGCCGGAAAATAACGATGGTATGATGAAGTCGTTGTTCAAACCCCTCGTAAATCCACCAGCCAGGGAAAAATCCCCGCAACTCCAACGGACATCACCCCCGAAACGATCGAAAGCATTCGTGAGATTGGTGGTGGTGTAAGTATCGTAGGTCCTGTACCCGAAGGCCCCGAACATGATGGAATCGTCTCGCCAATAGCCTGCCGGGGAGACCGTCAGCCCCCCTTCCTGCGTCTGCCCGCCCGAACCATCAAAACCCAGCCCGCCGATTTTGAAATTGAGTTGGGCGTGGTAGTCCCTTTCGCTATTGTTGAAGTCACTTTTGGTGATGCCAATAGCATATCTCCAACTCCTGCCGAACCCGTTTATTTCAAAGCCGGGCTCGGTCGTTAGATTAAGTTCGGTGGCGTACAAAAAGTTGGTTGCCTGGAATGTATTGTCCCACCTGATATTGGGCAGGGAGATTTCCAAATGGCCCAGATCGCCCGCCTTGAGGTTGAAATGATTCGTGCCGAACCACTCGGGACAGATGTCCTGGTACATCAACCAGGCGCCGTTGGTCGATACGCTCGAGACCTCGGAGTTGTCCGGCGCGACGGGGGTAAATACCACTTCAGTCCAGAATGATAAGTGATCTGTAAAATTGCCAGCCGCATGAATATCGATCTCATTCAAGAAATTGAATGTCGTGCTGTTCTTATGGGTGCCTGTGGGATCCACCAGCACGTCGCCTATGACATTGAAAGAAATAGGCGGTATTCCCGGCAAAGAAGACGGCCAAATCGAGTTCGGAAAAGTCTTCTTGTATGCCTCTGCACCAAGGCTGACAGGTTCCTGCTTGACGTAAAGCTCGTCCGTCCCCCCGGGGATCTTGTAACCGTTTAACCTGAACGCTTCTCCAAATGCCGACAGCTTTGGAAACGGGGCGTGACACGTCGCGCATGTCGTCTTGTACTTTCTGGCAAATACAGGAATGGCTTGCGCGTCTTCGATGAAGAGCGCAACACAAAAAACGATTAGAATCCCGCTCGCGCATAAAATTTTTCTCATCCCTATCCCCTTTCCTCCAAATTCCTCATCGCTCACTGCACTTGATCCGCCATAACCAGGGCGGATTTACCCCCCTTAAGCTCAAGATGCGCGGTCTCCGGCGCCTTTCTGTTCTACAGAGTCCTTTGGTTAAGAAAACTGAACCCTTCTTTGGCGATCGGGGATGCCGTAAGTCCGGCTGCAAGAGTGCATGCCGTTCTAACACCGAATGGGGGAAGATCCCCCTTTCATGAGGATCGGTTCGCATCGCACACGATTTGCGGCGCGAGCCAGCCCGTCAAATCACCTCCCGATCAGCCGTCGTTCCTCTCCGCCCCTTCGCCTTGATCCCCTCCTTTCCCAATATATTCCAATACATACTTCCCACCTACGTAGTATTTCCCTCCTATCTTAAGCCACTTCAGCTTGCCATCCTTTTTAAGCCTCAGAACGGTGCCGTACGAGAGCCCGAGAATCTGCGCGACCTCTTTCAGGGGATAGACCAGGTCCGGATCGATTTTCCTAAGATTTATCGGCATGCGCGTATCCCTTTCGTCAAGCCTCCGTGGAACGCATTTTAAATATTAAAACATATTAATGTCAATAATAAAATATAAAATTATTTCAAACAAGTCTTAATCATTATTTTCACTTTTATAATATTAAAAATACTATTAAACGATGTCGCTACGCGCGCCGCCGATCTTGTTTCTCGAAAGGAGGCAAAAGAGGCGAATGGGTCACCGCCGCCACTCCCGGTGACTTCGCAGACATGCGCCGATGTTGCTAAGGAATTTTTGGATGCGACATCCTCCCTCCAGCCTTCTGGACATTTAACCTGATAAGCCTTACCACTTAGCTATTGTCGTTTTCACATCGCACGATTTGCAGTCTCAGTGCGTCCCAAGAGATTTCTCCTGGGGAATCTGATTTCGGAAGGCCCCTCGGGACCTTCCGGCGATCGAGTTTGCACATTATTCAGGGTTAACGGCCCGACCCATTCTCGAGGTTTCATTTCCCCCGTTTCGACTGTGTGACTACAATGATCTTCAAAGGAGGCGGGAGTGTTTTGGAATGCTTGTTCTAAAGGGTCTTCCGGCCTGCTGAGAATTTTTTACACGATTGACTCTTGCGGTTTGTTTTGCGCTGGGCGTGTTGGCCTTGGCGGCCGCTGTGCAAGCCAGCCAATCCGGCCTGCGGGAACTGCCCGAAGTGTTGCAGAACGCCGTATCCGGCGCTATCGGGCAGGACGACCGCTCGTATCATGTGGAGCGGGCGAGCGAGAACTGCCGTAGAGTGAACCCTGCGCAGCACCTCAAAGCTGCATGGAGTGAGGAAGGCCTGGCCGTTCAGGCTGGCAAGCTTAGTTGGGGGCTGCGGCTGGAAGCCTGGGGCTACGGCGAAGATCTCGCGCCTGCGGGACGCGCCTTCCCGCACTCATGGGATCGCTGGGCTCCTCGCTGATCGCCAACTTTTCGAGAGGGGGACTCTATTCATTCGACGGATCGGCATGGAGCCGGCTTACCCCGCTTAGCGGCGCCACCGCTACGCTCCAAGTAAACTTGCCCCGATCGTGTGAAACCGGCCCGGCAATGACTCCGCGGCGATTTACCGGGCCTTTGATAAACCGATATAAGGAAGGAATTACGAGTGACTCGCATCTCACTTTATGATATCAATAAAAAATTGGTATTGATTGCTGCCTGCATCTCACTGCTTTTTTGCGGGAATGTTCGAGCAGGTGGATCGGACGAAGAATCATTTTCAGGGCCTGCCGTGTCTCGGTGCCTTCCTGCGAGCATCAAACTCAGTGATGTCGTGAGCACGGGAATTGTTGCGTTACATAACGATGGTCGTGCTCCCGTTGCAGAGAAAGTAACTGTTGGACAAAAATTGAAAGATCTAAAGGCGAGCTGCAGGGGAGAAATACTTGTCGATGGCGGCGGCAGGGAAATCTATTTTTATCATTTGACCGGCTGCTGGGGGAATCCGCCTGCCGGATATCAGAATATTATGCAAAGGCAGCGGGACGAACTTAACGGGTTAAAAGAACGCTATACAGTCATCGAGATGACCTGCAATCCTTCAGGTCGGCCCCGTCAGTAACAACAGACGCAATCAAACGGAGGTGATGCAATGAGAAAGGCGATGAGGTCGTTTACGTTACCGGGAATTCTTGTGATTTTAATCGTGTTTGTATTGCCGCTCTCTTTTATCGCTTATACCGACGCCCTGAATTCCGATAACGGCGCCGGGACCGCATCGGGCGGCGCGAGGGTCCCTGTCCACCCATGGACGCCCAGGGTCGCGCCTTTCGAAGGGCCGGCGGCGCCCTTGCCTGAATCTGCCCTTCCGGGCGTTTCCACCACGCTCAGCCAAACAACATGGACACACATAGGTCCGGCCCCACTCTCGAGCCAAAGCAACAACGGAAATGTCAGCGGGCGCATCGCCGGGATTGCCGTAGACCCGACAAATTCCAACAATATCTACGTAGCGCCTGCCGGCGGCGGGGTCTGGCTAACCGCAGACGGTGGGACCAATTGGACCCCTCTCACCGATAGCCAGGTGACTCTGTCGATGGGAGCGATTGCCCTTGCGCCGAACAATCCCCTCAAGGTTTATGCCGGAACGGGCGAGGCCAACAACTCACTAGATTCCAATTATGGCCGCGGCATCCTGGTCTCGAGCAACGGCGGGAGTACGTGGTCGCTTTCCACGGGTCCCAGCGGCATTTTAAATACCGCAGGGTTCACCATCGCTCAGATTTCCGTCGATCCGACCAACGCGAACACGGCTTACGCCGCAGTGTCGCAGGCCGGTCATAACGGTGCAGGCGGTAGTGGCACGGGCATCTACAAGACCACGGACGGCGGCGGGACCTGGACTAACGTGACTGCGGCCAACAGTAAAGATAACAATAACTCGTGGACAGCCGTGGTCGTCGATCCGAATAGCCCGTCGATCGTCTATGCCGCCGTTGGAAACTCCAACGGCTTCAGCACAAACGGAGTGTATAGATCGACCAATAGCGGCTCGACCTGGGGCCTGCTCGCCAACGCGCCCAACGGCGCCAGCCGAGGGAGGATAGCGCTGGCTGTCGCCCCTTCCGCCAATAGTTCAGGCAACCACGTGCTCTACGTGGCGGTAGACAGTCCATCCTCGGGAGTGAACTTTTTCGGGGTCTCGAACAACGCTGACGCCGCAACCCCTGCTTTTACCGACCACACCTCGGCAACTCCCGATTTTCTCGACGGACAGGGCTGGTATGATATTGTCATAGGGGTCGATCCTTCAAATGCGGCCATAGTTTATGCCTCCGGAGTGCAAAATTACTCTGTAGGGGACAATCAAAACCTTGTTTTGCGGTCGACAACCAGTGGCGCAAGCTGGACCGATATTTCCGTGATAAACGGTTCTATGCCGCATACTGACAGTCACGCCATGGCGTTTGACTCCAGCAACAGGATGCTGATCGGCAACGACGGCGGCATTTATCGCTACGATCCGGCCAGTCCCGGCTGGACCGACCTCAATGGTAATCTGGAGACCATCCAGTTCACGGGCATCGGTCTTCACCCCACGAACCCCTCCATTGCCATTGGAGGCAGCCAGGACAACGGTACCGAAGTCTATAACGGCGCCCTCCTGTGGACTGAAACGGACGGAGGCGACGGCGGCTTTGCAAAGTTCAGCCAAACCAATGGCCTCCGCGCTTATCACCAGATTCCTTATCTAAGCTTCGGAACTAATTTCTTCCGGCGCTCCGACGATGGGGGAAATACGTGGGTCACCAAGACCACGGGCCCGGATGCAGATGGAAGTTCTCAGAACTTCTATGCGCCCTTCGTCGTCGACCCCGGCAACGGAGACCATGTGCTATTTGGCACATTCCAGGTTTGGGAAACGACAACCGCTGGCGACTCATGGAACCTCATCGGCGCTGCGGGAACGGCCGGCTTCAACAATTCCTCCAATAACGTCGACGCCATAGGCCTGGCGCGTTCAGACGCCAATACCCTCTATGCGTCTACGGGCGGCGAGTTTGCGACGACCAGCCAGATTTTTGTCACTACAACTCATGGCTCGTCATGGACTGAGCACGACCTCGGGGTTTCCGGCCGGGTGAACGACATTCAGGTCGATCCAACTAACGCCCAGATAGCTTACGCGGTCGTCAACTCATTAAACGGCCTCAGCGGCCATGTCTTCAAAACGGTCAACGGCGGAGGGGTCTGGACCAACATAAGCGGCAACCTGCCGGTTGAGCCGGTCTGGTCGCTCCAGATCGATCCTTCCGCAGCAGGGACCCTCTACGTCGGGGCCGACGACGGCGTTTATGCAACAACAAACGGCGGGACTACATGGGCCCGCTTCGGCGCCGGCCTTCCCCATGCACAGGCAGTCCAGATCGAGTTGAACAGCACGCTCCATATTCTTGGCGCTGCAACCCACGGCCGAAGCATGTGGGAGATTCTTACCTCAGCTCCCGGTGGACTTGCTGCAAACTTTGGCTCGTCCGGCCTTTGGTTTTACCGAAATGGGGCATGGAGCGAGATTACCTCGCTTTCGCCAGGCATGATGGCTGCTTATTCCACCGACATGGTCGCTATTTTTCAAGGCGCCGGTCTATACCAGTATAACGGCTCCGCCTGGACCCAGCTAACCGGGCTCACCAGCATCGATATGATGGTCGGGATGCCGGACAGGGTCTACGTGGATTTTACCGGCGCCGGGCTTTGGCAGTACAACGGCGCGTGGACCCGGATCACGGCGCTCAACCCCAACATGATGACGGCGTTTGGCAATAACCTCCTTGCGAACTTCCCGGGGGCCGGACTCTACCAGTTTAACGGCTCATCGTGGACGCAGCTCACCCCCCTTAGTTCAGCCGATAGCATGGTCGCCGACGCTACGACGGCTTATGTCGATTTTCCTTCCGCAGGTCTTTACGCATATAGCGGCGGCACATGGACCGGCCTTACTTCCCTCAATACCGCCATGATGGCGATATACGGAACAAACACACTGGCGGCAAAGTTTACAGGCTTCGGCCTATACAGTTGGAACGGCTCTTCCTGGACACAGCTCACCTCAATCGCTGCGCAAGGCCTGATCGGGACCTCGGCCGCTCTTTACGTTAATTTCGGGAGTTCTGGCGTCTATCAATATAACGCCGGCTGGACTCAGATCACCCCGCTCACTCCGAACCTCATGGGATCGCTGGGTACCTCGCTGATAGCCAACTTCTCCAGCAACGGCCTCTATGCATTCGACGGATCGGCATGGACTCAGCTTACCCCGACTAACAGCGCCACCGCTATACTCCAAGTGAACTTGCCCTGATCGTGTGAAACCGGCCTGGCAATGACTCCATGTAGATTTGCCGGGCCGGGCCTTTCGCAAGTACGTTGCAAGATATAAAGAAAAAGCCTCTGAGGAGCTTCTTCAGAGGCTTCAAACTTGCTCACCCGGGTTGTCCGCCCGTTAAGTTGTCGATGGTCCGCCAAACGCGAGCCATTAGAATCGTTGAGCGTCCCCAGCCGGATTTGAACCGGCGTCGCCGGCGTGAAAGGCCGGTGTCCTGGACCGGACTAGACGATGGGGACATTGAAAAGCCGGGGCCTACCTGACACAGCCTCCGGGATTATGGACCCTGCCGGATGGCTGGCGCCCGGAGCATCAAGTTCCGGAGCGCTACTTCTAGCACTCGATCGGTCTGCTGTCAAGCCGCTGACTGCGCACAACATAGAAGCTGCAAGCAGGCGAATAAAATGTGCGCTTTCAGACGATCGTATAAAAAGATTCATCAAATTCGGCTTTACCCTCGTATCGTTTTCTGAAGTAAGGGATGAATCTGTCCCGGTAAGACTCAAAAGCGTCGTAAGCTATTGGTATCCCGGCTTTGTGAAAGGCGTTGACAATGGCTTTGGGTGAGGGAGGGCATCCTTTCACCGGAATCATCTCAAATATGTCCGGGTTGTGCTTGTTCGCATTATAAATACATTTCCCAAGCAGGATGGTTCTCTTCTTGCCCGGCGTAGGTTTCATCATCTTACCCGTGAGCACTTCGACCTCATCCCATGGCGTGTTGTCCCAGGCGCCGGCCAGCGCAGCGTAAATCGGACCATTGATCCCGGAACAGTAAGTACACATGGTCGAATCAAACTTGGGGTAGCTAAGACCTTTGATTCCGGCCTTCGCAAGGAAAGCTGACAGTTTCCCGTCCTCGGCGTATTTGATGTCGTATTCATGATGGGCGCCGATATCTTCCAACCTCTCTCCTTGCAGATCGATATCGGAAAGGTCCGGGGCGCGGTTGCCCCTTTTTACCGCATGTAGCAGATGCGGCGCCATGAGCGCCTCGTAGCCCAAAAGCCTGGCCCCTGCCAGATCGGCCGAGAGCAGGTCCGATGAGGCTGCCAGGATGTTGCTTCGCCTGGCCCTTCCGTCATAGCCCGGGCCATACTCGAGACTGAATATGCCGTCGATCAGGGTGAACATGGGCGGCATGGGGTCCGCGATTCTTGCAATCATGTAGTGCAGGTCTTTACGTGTATCCGCATTATGACATTTCTTGCGGGACTCTATGTCGATAGTCCCCTTCAAATTCTTCATTCCCAGGCTGACAACCGTTTGCGCATGTGTTTTCAAAACGGGCAGGTTCACAAGAAAATCACTGTTGAGGACCTCCGCGCTGAAATTCAGCGTCAGACCGTCGCCAAGGTCCACTTTTTGAAACGGCCCCTCAAGAATGCTGACGGTCTTCACTCCGTAGCGTTTTGCGAGCACGCCATAGCCAAGCGTTTCGAAGGCGTGCTCCTGAAGGCCCTTTTCCTTCGGGTCTGAAACGGTTCCTTCTCCAATGGCGATGTCATCGATTCCATGTTCCTTCAGGTAAACAACGACGTCTTCGACAACCCGCGATGTGGTGATTACCCCGAACTTGGGGATTGCAACATTCTTGCTCCAGGTCACGATGTTGGGTTTGATGAAGACCTTGGAGTCCGCGTGCAGATGCTCCAGGCCATGGGACAATTCAATGGCTTTTCTCACCGATTCGACCGGCCGTTCGTATTTGACGACCGCCACACGCGGTTTATTCATGGCTGTTGGCCTCCCTGGCGCCCATCAACCGCTTCAAATGTCCTGCGCGAGAATATGGGAAAACAGACATGATCAGGCCCGTATTCGATCCGGGCCGGGAAAAAGGGAAATTTGATAAACCGGGCAACCGCTGCGAGTTGATTCTTCTATGGGCCGTGCTGGATTCGAACCGGCGACTCTCTGCTTAAAAGGCAGATACTCTACCTCCTGAGTTAACGGCCCCTATGCCTATCATCAGACCGTGCTTAGTAACACTCTCCCTCCTTCCATGTCAATATAATCTCTGTTCCGTCCCGGGCAAATGCAGTCCTTGCACTCTGTAAGAGCGAGAATAGTTTAATGTAATAAGGGAAAATAGCCCAATGTATTCATAGGTTGGCGATATTCATAGGAATGACGGAGATGCACCAATAGGGTGGCGATTCAACGAGCCCAATGGCAACTAGCTGGAGAGCGCGGAGTTGATGATGACAATTCAATTTAGAATTGCCTTAAGATTTCTCTATGGCCGGTTCGCCGTTAATACGGATCGGTTCTCCCCTCCTGCTCACCCTGCTGTTTGATTGGTCCCGGCGATTTGGCATATGTACGTCTTGCCCGCCTCACCGCATGCATATAGCCTGCGATTGCCGCGTGAGATATTTTGTAACCCTTTCCACGCAATAGCACCGAGGCCCCGGCGCATGATAGGCGGTTGCTCTCCAGTTCCTCCATGAGTTGGTCTTGCAGCTCATGGGGCAGAGCCATGAAAGAGAAGCGCTGCTTCTTAATAGAGCTCGAAATGAGTTCTCGATGGTTCACGGGAACCTCCTCCAACTGTCCTCAATACCTTTCGATAATAACTACACCCTTCTCGATCCGAAGATCCGTCACCATGCTGAAGCTGCCGATCCATCTCCTGGCTGTTCGAGTGCTCATTCCCAGGCTGGCAGCTATCTCTGCAATGGAGATACGGTCTTTGGATGAGAGCAGCCTGGCTAAAGCGACACAATTACGCACCATTCTCTTCCGAGTGTTTCCCTGATCCACTTTCGGCGCTCCCTAAAGTTCCCAAGAAACCCACTCAGGGCACAATCCACCAGCCAAATACAACCTCGATCAGGTCAGCGCAGCTCTGAGCATCTTCATACCAGGCAAGAGGAGACTTTTGCGCCGGGCTGAAGCTGCCGCAGCTTTCACAAGAGAAGCCCGGCCAATCCCGAGAAAGGGTCACGTCCAGACAGTCTTCATAGTGTTCGCACAATACATTTCTGTTTACCCTTCCGGGTTCTTCCACCGCGCGCGCCGAGATCGGATTCATTTATTGACATCCCCCATCCGTGCTGACTATTATTTGCGCGCGCTGCGTTTCTATTTATTTCCGAGAAGCCGCCCCTGACCTGGCGGCTTTCTTATTTAAGGCCGATTGAAATTTTGCCTTTCTTTCCGGCTTTCCGGGCCTTCCCCTTATGATCCATCATCTTACAGGGAGGGGATGCTCAAACGCCCTCCACGGCCCTCCAAGCGCGAGGATCGCGCTGCCGGCGACAGTCCAAAATCCCACTTTCCATACCTTTGGCCTGATCTGTTGGAGCCGCATCAACATGAAAGGCCTCTTGTCATTGCTCCCGGATGTCGCTATCATCAAAGCAGATGGCTTCGGCGGGGCCGCATCCCGATAGCCGGGCCGGGTGCCGCGCCCTGTGCGGAGGGTGAGGGCTCCCCTTCCCACCACAGGTCCCCCGAACTATTGAGATAGCCGAGCGGACCGCGGCTCGAAAGGTGGCCTGCGTGAACCCGGCTCCGACGCTCTCACGCCCCGAGCAGCAATATTCTAGGATACAAAACAATTCACATACTCACGGGCCAAAGATGGATTTTCGACCTGTGCCTGGTGGAAGGCTTCAGAAAAAGATAGCCCGCCAGTTCGGACTTTGCTTTCAGCGATTTCATTGAGCCGATGCATCGGGCTTTCAGAGGCATATGCTGCCGAGACCGGCATCGAGGCCAAGCTTGCATAATCGTAAGCCAGACTAGGATTTTCAGAGCAAATGTTATGGAAGGCCTCACTATAGGAGATCCCTTCCTTCCTCGATTTCTCTTCGGCCAGGGCGTTCAATCGATCCTCGGCGCTACGGACGGCTTTTGTATCAAGCAAACTTTCCAAACACTCCAAAGCGGTAAGAATCCGGCCATCCTCCAGGTGAAGCAGCTCCGTGTGCTGCTCGAAGTGCTGGAGCAACGCATTCGCCAGGTCCCTTTCGGTCGCAAGAATCCTCCCGCTTGCAATCAGGCGTTTCACAAAAGCCTCCCGGCTTTCATTTCTCTCTCTCATCGGGTTGCTCCCTGTCTAAAAAGGTTAAGCACTATGCTGGAGTTACTCGTATCGCCAAACATCATGCTGCCGGATCAGATTCGCACTCGCCATTTGTGATGATAGGGTCCGGGGCCGATCATCGCCGATGATGATGGGGCGCTGCCCGCGCGCGGATCGTGCCCGTCCGAAGGCCTACCAGCCGATCCCGAAGTCGAAATCGCCCCGCTTGAGGTCTACCTGAGCGCTCGTGTTCAGATCGTTTGAAGATGAGGTGGCGCGGCCGTTCTGGTCGACATGCACGCTCAGATTGACCTGGTTCTTGATTTCCGGCTTCACCTGTACATTTTTTACCGCGTTGGCCACGCGCTCCGAGTCGCGGTCCGCGTAGCGCTCCATCAGCTCGACGGTCATGGCGGTAGGATCGAACGGGGGTGAAGGGTGACTGCTGGTCTGGTTGAAGTACTCCGCAGCCGCCATTAACAATGGGGGCAACGTGATGAGGCCGGTCAGCATGGCCGTCGAGGCTGCGCCGATAGCCGCCGCTGTTCCGGCCGCTTTCGCCACCGCAGTTCCGGCCGCCGCTCCCGCCGCCCTCTCTCCAGGCACGGTTGGCGCCCCAAGCCCCCTGCGTGCGTCCTGCCAGTTTGTCACAAATACGGGCATCGCCCGGGCAATGTCAGCCATAGCTTTGCCTTCCACCAGATCCACGCCCATACCTCCCAAGCCGGCCAGTGACTTCAAGGCCCTTCCTCCGGCCCGCAGTCCCTTCAACACCTTGAACGCCGACCACACGAAGCCAAGCCCGAGCGCGCCGGCGCCGGCTTCCTCTGCAACCTTCATTCCTTTCGGGTGGCGCTTTGCAAACTCGTCAGCGGCCATAGCCGCGTCGTTCAGGCCTTGTACGAGGTGCGTAAGACTCGGGAGAAGGGGAGCAAAGGCGTCTGAAATAGCGGTCTTCACTGTTCCAGTGAGGGCATCGACGTTCCGAGTGAGGTCCCGCAACGCGAGATCGGTCTTCGCGTGGATTTCCAACGACCTTTCCGCATCCGTCTGCCTCGACTGGAATGAATTGGGTCCTGTGTTAGCGAGGGCAAAGGCGCCATATTCACCGCGCCCTTGGAAAATATCCTTCCAAATCTGCAACTGCTGCTGCTGGGTCTTCTTGGCGAACTTTGGGCTGTGCTGAAGATTCTGCAGATCTTGTACGATGACGGGGAAGGGCTTGAGAACGCCCTTTTTATCGAAAAAACTGAGCCCCGCCGCCTTTAAGGCCTTTTTTTCCTGCTTGGTCGCGCCCATCAAGCGTTGCGCGAACTCTGCGAGCCGCTCGCCCGCCTTCGAAGGTCCACCCTCCATCTGAGAGATCGTAGCCAGTGCGGTCAGAGTGTCTTTGTATCCTATCTTAAGGATGCCTGCCGCCGCGCCGCCTTCGCTGAGCGCAAGCTTCTGGTCCGCTATGTGCATCATGGACGTGGTCCCGATTTTCTGCATCCAGTCGGCCATTTTGCCCAATTCATCCCCTTTGACCCCGAATATGTTCGAACCCGTGGCCATAAGCTCGGAGGCGTATTTCGTGTCCACTTTGCCGATGCTTGCAAGCGCTCCTACCGAATATAGCGCCCCTGTGGGCGATGCGATGTCTTTGGCCTTCATCCCGGATTGAGCAAGCACTGTCGCTGCGTCAATCATCTCCTTTTGGCCGAAGGGGAAAAGGACCTGGAGCTTGCCGGCCACGTCCCGCACTTTTTCGAGCTCCGCGTGGAACTTGGCCGCATTTTGTCCCGTGCGCGCGAGACTCATCTCCAGGGTGGTCATCGATTCTTCCATTTGGGCTGCGATATTAATGGCCGGTTTTATTTTCTCGAAGGCGAGAAAAGTGGCTGTGAGCCCTTTGAGCCCGGCCTGCATGTTGGTGGCCATCGCCTCGAAGTCTTTTTGCGCGCGCTTGCCCGCTGCGCCCAAGCCGGCGACATGGCGCCCCAGGGTGCTGATTCCTGCCGATGCAGCGTCAATGGCCGTGAAGGTGAGGGCGATCTTCATCGCAGTGCTTGACATCGTTTACTCCTTATTCCCCGGCGCTTTTCTCAATACCTTGAACTTCTGCCCTTTGGGCTGCGTCATATCGGACCAGGCGTCCAGATATCCGGCACCCTCCCGGAAAGTCATATCAAGCGCCGCGCGCAGCGGGAACCTCAACTTGAGCAGCGCCAGGACCGTCTTGCGATTGCTGGCCAGCCTCTCCTGGAATGTCTGCGGGGGCTTCTGTCCGCCCGGCGGCTCCTGCGTCGTGAAACGAGTCGAGGCGCGCTGCCAATTTCTCCTGTGCTTCATGGATTACTTTAAGATCGGCATCGAACATGCCCACAAATTCATCGAGGGGCACCGGGCTGATCCGGCCTATGCGCACGAGCTGCTTGCAGGTAAGGCATATATTAGCGAACCATCTGTTCGTGAGCTTGGCCGGCTCGTGTTCGTTGGCCACTTCAATCGAATCTTTAATCAGCGCGGGCCGCAGTTCGAAGTCGCGGTGGAATACGCCGTCCTTCTCGAGGCCCACGGGGAGGATGCCTTCTTCGATAATCATATCTTCCCTTTCGTTAATGCGGGCGGAGCGCTCCCGCGCCCCGCAGCGATTTAATTCTCGTCCTCAATCCTGCCGAGAAGTCCGGATCTTAAATGCTGTTCTCCAACGTCTGCGGGAAGGACAACCCTATCACCCGCCAAATATTCCTTGCCGTCGCCTTTGCGCGGCAGGTACTCTTGCCGGTTAAGATCCCGATTATCCTGGACGATGAATTGCCTGTCAGCCATTGGTTATCTCCTTTCAGTTGTTTTGGATGGGTTGCGTATTGCTTTCAGCGATCAGGCGCTCCACATCGGCTGTAGAGAGAACGCCGCGAAGCTCGTTGTAGTAATTCTCGCGAACTTTGGTAGTCTCAGCCATCGGGCGCATTGAATCGTCCACACCAACTTCATCGCAACATCGGCTAAGCTCGCTTCGCCAAAAAGCCTGATGCTCCTCAGACAAACGCGACAAAGGCAAGCCCGGACCTTCTTGAACCATGCCCGCCCAAAAACCCTTCAACCGCATCTGAGCCGCTCCTGCCAACGCCAAGGTGGAAATACAGTTCCGCAATAATCGCTCCTCCTCAGAGCGAAGTCCCTTTAGCTCGGAGTTGATTTCCTCCAAGCGGGCTGCCTGGTCGCGCTTCATCGAGGCAAGGGCTTGCGAGATCAGTTCTTTTCTCTTGGCCGAGCATCCTTCAATGGTGCTCTGCGCGTCCAGAATACGTTCGCGTTCACCTTTTATGGCCCCCTCGATGTCCGCAGCGCCGGCGACATTGCCGGGGCTCACCAATGCGTCGATCCGCTTTTTCTGTAACCGGGCCAGAGCTGCTTTAGAGGCCGCTTCGCTCGCCTCAAAGTCCGCGCGAATTTCTCCTAGCCGCATAAGCTCAGCGAATATTTCCTGTGTTCGTGCACTCAGCGGAAATTTTACCATCTTTATTTGCTCCTCAAAAATATGGCGTTGCGCTTTTCGCCATAAGCACCCGATGCCGGGCGATTGTTACAGTTTGAAGTACTCCGGAAAGCGGCGCCCGATCTCGATGAAAGCTGTCCTGTAATCGGCCGCAGGATTCGCTTCCATATAAGAAGCTATTGCCTGCTCCCGTTTTTCATCGATTCTGACATTTGCCGCCTGGCCGGTAGCTTGAAGGTTGAATAGGCCGGGCGCGTTCTTGGAGACCGCAGATAAGCATTCACCATAACCGGCCTCCGGATGCAGCTTCTGGTATTTCGCAATATCCCGATCTATCAGGCCTTGGATCTCACCGGCCGTGCGATGAATCCCGTCGAGATCGGTAATATGGCCGGGGTGCTCCGCCGCTACGGCAAGCAAGGCGTCACGATAGCTGACTCCATGTGTCTGTACATAGGCGGCAATCTGCTCCTCCCATGCCTCCTGGAGCGCTTTGGCATCGAGGGAAGGGAGACTGAATTCGATTGTGCCTTCTCCAAATGCGGCAAAGGCGACCGGCTGGAGGCCCTTTATCGCGGGGGGCTGTGCGCCCAAAAAGCCCACATGCCTTAAATAGTAGACGCCGGGGACCGGGTTTTGGGGAGAACCCGGCATATAGAAGCTGGCGGATATTTTCTTAAAGCGGGCCGCCCTCACCATATCCACGAATGCCGGATCGACCCGGCCGAGCTCAGCGAAAAGGCTTTCGCCCGGAGATAAGAGGCGGTAGACCCAGCCGTAAGCCGGATCGTCTGTGCGCGGATGCCCGATGACCAGGGGGGCCTCATGGAGGGCCGGATCATAGGCCGCTGCTGTTGCGATAAGATCGCCCGCGCTGAAATCGATCTGCGTGCCGCTCATGTCCGTGTGGCGGCCGGCCTTGAAAATTTCGATTCTCTTACGGCTCTCTGCGGCCATGACTTTTTAGTCCTGTTCTGTTAACCCTCTGCGGTTTTTGTGCCTGACTCGACGGCCATAGCGCTGCGCTCCGCGCGCTTGGCGGCCGCCGCGAATTACGCCGCGATCTGGTCAAGCCTTACAATCACGGAGATCAGCTCCCGAGTCTCTGCACCCAGTGGAAATGCAACGAACATCTTCATTTTCTCCTTATAAGGTCTCGGAAATAAGACTGAGCAGGCGAAACGTCGAGCAGGCTGGCCATCCGCGCCTGGGCGATTTCGCCGTCCCGCTTCAAAAGCTCGAATGTGCGTGCCCCGCTTGTAGCCGCCAGACATTGAAGCCGCGCCCGCGCGCGTTCGCCTTCCCGCATCATGGCAGTGTAGACCCTCGGGATTTTTTTGAGTTGCTGAAACCTGGCGAAGGTGCGTTCGCCTTCCCGCATCATGGCAGTGTAGACCCTCGGGATTTTTTTGATTTGCTGAAACCTGGCGAAGGTGCGTTCGCTCTCCTCCCTCAGAAACTCAAGGCTTTTAAAGGCTGCCGGCGCTGCCGCATTCGAAACGTGATTTTCAACCATTCGCTATTCTCCCTCCAGTAATTGCCCTGATAATGTGGCATTTCGCTGATCGCCATAGCGCCGCGTTTGAGAGCCGGTCACCTATGGTCCTAAGCGTTTTCCTCCCATTCCCGAAATTTCTGCTTCCTGCTTTTGGTCGTCATGGGTGCCGACGACGAAGTATTTCATGTCGGCAAGGCCGACCGGCAGACTGATTTCTCTTATTGCCGTTTCGGTGATGCTCAGAATCGAGAACAAGCCACAGGCGGCCTCCGCTGAAAATTCATGATTTATCTCCATCGGCCCAGCCATAGACTCTTGCAAAAAAGCCAAAATGTTAGCGCATTTATCCAATCCCTCAGATGGATGGAATTTTGGATCGTAAATTCTTTCCATTGATTGTCTCCCTATTGCACCAGGCCAGAATCATGCCATGATCGGCCTTGAGGCGCTCTGCGTGTCTGCCTCGATAAGAGAGGGGCTGAAGACCCGAGAAGGGAAGCTACCACTTCCCCGGATCGACAGCCCCTCGACTGCTGTCAGCCTCGATGTTTTTGCACGGCAGGGACGGGCGAGGCCCCGCCCTTTCGGGAGCTACCCTAGCCGTGCAAACCTATTTTCTTTTACGCCGCGTTCACCTTCCTTCTCTGATAAATTATTAGGGCCTGTAATACTTTGTGGGTTTGCTCGGTGTCACAAAAGCGGACCCGCTCGATTCCAAACATCTGATTTGCTATCCCGTCAGCATATGACCAGGGCAGCCCCAGGTCAGCCAGTATCGCTTCCATTTTAGAAAGCATCGGTCTTTTATGGGCGGCTGATTTCAGGTGCATGCCTGATTTTTTCGCGGATGAATGGGTCCGCCTAAAACCGGCAGCTTTGAGGCGTTCCATTAGTTGGTCGAATCTTGCAAAATCGAGTTCTACGGAAGATTCACAGCCAACGCTTTGCAGCATGTCTCTATAAGTTGCCTCACTCATGCCGAGTTGAACCTTTGCAATATGCAGAATCGCCTTCTCTCCGCGTCCTATAAGGCGGGGCTGCTTTGGCTGGCTATTCATGGTTATCTCCGACCTTGGTGATTTCTCCAGTATTCGAATCCTTTACTATAAAAATTTGGTCCAGGCGCGGGGCTTTCGGCCCCGTGTCCTTCACGAGCTGCCACTTGACGCCGCCGCGTCGACCACCCGGTCCGCCCTTCCTGATCTCTTTTTTCAGATACCGTGCCTTTTCGAGGATATAGAGAAGCTTGTACGCCGTTGAATACCGGACCTCGGCAAGTTGCTCCAGATCGGCGACCTTGAAAGATGACATTTTGCGCATTACCAACCACATGCGCTCTAATCCGGTGGCGGTTTCCTTTCCCATACGATTACTCCCTCGGCAGGTGCTCTAGTCCAATACAGGAGGCTCTTGCGGCCCGCGCCCGATTCTCGCCCCCTTTAAGCACGATAATAGACTTTTCTGACATTGCCCTGAGTCAACTTCACAACCTTGGCCAGGGCATCGTCGTTCGCGGGAACATCGAGGCACTGACCGGCGAAATCCTTTAAATCCTCAACGCTAAACGCTTTGAATTCTGAAATATAAAGAAGCCGGTCGAAAAGAGGGCCGATTGGTTTGAGCCGTTGGAGAACACCTTCATGCCCGACGAAAAGAAAAGGATTAGTCGCTTAGGTCGTGAAGTCCCGCAGGCTATTCAAGCAGGAAATTGCAGGGATATTGATCTCATCGACCAAAATCAGCCGGGGACGTTCTTTCAAATGCGCCGACCACTCCTTCGAACAGAGCCTTGAAGGTAGGTCTCACGCCAAAGTTCAGACCGATTTCGGTTGCTATTTCTTGAACCATCCAGCAATCACACCATCGGGTCTTTGCGCGAATGTAGATGGCTCCATTTTTGGCGGCATGCCAGATCGCAGTTCGCGTTTTGCCGAAGCCGCGCGTTCCCCACGCCAGGCCAATCCCCGGCACGTTAGCGTCCCGGTTCACCAGGCTGGTAGCCATATTCACAAAAACCTTGACATTTCGCGTCTGTACGAATACATTTTTCATGGAATTCATCTCCGTAATTTTAAGGAATTTGAGAAGGCGGCACTGCCAATGCCGCTTTCTCTTTTTGCATATCCCGCCAAGCTTCGAACTGCCGTGGAAATTCTCGTTTTAAGTGCTGGACATGATCTCTTCGTCATCCGAAAGGCCAACAGCCTGACGCTTATCCTCAAACCAATCGAGGAGCAAAACCGGATTATCCAAAAGCTCCAGTGGGTATTGCTCCCACTTGGAATTTTCATCAGCGCGCTTAAACCGGCTTCCCGACTCGATCACCTTGCAGCCGGTGATAAGCGGGATTGAACTTTGCCGCACTTGGTCATAGACGGCCTTCCGGGCCTCGCGAATCGCGGGGGAATCGGCCTCGGCCTGAAATGGAATAATCTTCGGCGATTCTTCGATTATTTCACCCTGGTCGAGTAGGATTGTGTAGGGTTCAGGAGTAGTGCGCGAGAGCACATTTAATGCCCGGCTTTTTTCGCGGAGGCTTCTTCCTGTGTCGCCCCTGGCGCGCGTGGTACTCTGCCAACTTTTCGCCGGATAGAGTCTCATCGAAAGCAGTGCAGACGAAACGCATTTGTCTCCGCGCCTGGTCAAAGACTTCAAAAACGTAAATCACACCAGCATCATTCAGATCGCGCCTCACCTGAATTTTTTGCCAATATGGTCCACCAGGCGGGGGGACGTGTAGAAGCCGCCGTCCAATTCGATGCCTTTTTTCCCAACCACTCGGAACGCCACCGGTGCGAGCAAAACATCCACCACACGCTCATCCCTGATTTTTTCGGGTTGCCGTGGGCTTTCGTGAGCAACCTGTAGTGGAGATTTTCCCCCTAAGCCCCTGTGAGGCTGGTTCTCCTTCATCTTGATGTACGAATCGGAGATCTCTTTGAGCTGCCCGGCCGTGATTGGCAACCTTACGGGCTCGCCAGGCGCAAGAAGCCGCTTCATCCATCGACCGCGCTCTCTGATCGCCTGGCGATCACCTACGGAATGGCCGCAAAAACCGGGCAGAATCTCTGCCAAGTATCGCATAAAGGAGCCTATAGCCCTTTCAACAAAGGGTTTGGCCTCAGGGGTATGTATAGGCAAAGGTGGAGTGTCCACGCTAAGAGCGGTATAAATCATATCAACGTGTACGCTGGCGTAATCCTGTCCGTTGTCCATCCTGACGCGCTTCGGTATGCCCCAATCCAAGAGCGCTTCTCTCGTACAGGCCGCGATTACTGTTGATTTACTGGTAGGCGCCCAAACTATTTTCAATCTCCTGGAAAAGACATCAACGGTGAAAATCCCCGCATAGCGGACGCCGTCTTTACAAATCACGTCACAAGGGGACGAGTCCTGCTCCCATGTGTGGCCGTAATGCGGGACATCGGCCGACATGCTGCCGAACGCGGCCATATAGCGATTCCGCCATTCTCTCGGATCTCTTTGAAGCGTGTGAAGCTCCCGGTTGCGCGCTTCTTTGCCGCGCCACTCCGCCTTTAGATAGTTCGCAACGGTTGTGCGGTCAGGTGTCTTTGACTCCGGAAATTGCTTGGCCAACATCTCATGGAGTCGTCGCACGCGGATATCCGGATTCAGAGCCAATTGAGCGGCAATGAAGACTCGCATCTCCGGGGTGACCGCCCAGAATCTGCCGAGCTTGGCGCCCAATTTACTCAGTAGGCCGGGCAAGCCGTCTTTTTTGAAATTTCTGCGCCACAGGTCGAGATTCGGGGCTGAAGTTTTCTTTATGCGCTCGTAACACGTCGCGGGGACGCCGGACGCGGACTGTTCATTATAAGCTTCAGCGAATTTCCATTCAGCTTGGGTTATGGGCAACTCATCTGCGTCAGCAAAGGCAGTAAGAGCGTCCAAAATAGTTTTTCTCAGTATGGCAATGTCGCGACTCCACTGGGGGGCAGCCTCCCAGTTCGCAAACAAAATTCCTGCGCGTTCAAGGGAGAATTCAGCCGGAGCAATCAGCGATTCAGGGATGGAAGTTTTTTTTGCTATGAGTGCGCAACGTATCTCGGCGGGCAAATCTTCAAAGGCATACTTCTTACACGCGCCGCCGCGAGCGGTCATTTTTGTGAAATGACAACCCCGGAGAGATCGAACAATCTGGCTCTTGGAAGACCCCAACATGCCGGCCAAATGTTTAATTGAGTAACTGAGCTGAGCATTCGAGTCCATTTAAATATAACCTCAATTTATGTCCAGAAGCGACCTCGGAATCCCATGTTTGACGAGGATTTCTTCAACTTTTCCACTTTGCCTGTCGCCTCTGGAAACGGCGGAAACCATCTGCCGCGAAACTTCCGCTTCTTTCGCGATCTCACTGAAGCTGATTCCCTGCATCGCCAGGTATCCCTTTATAAAACGATGCCTCTCATTACTCGTGCCCTTCCCCGCCTGCATCTTTCACCTCCAATAAAATCTTGTTCTTGCGTCGATTTAAGCCTCTCGACTGAATTTCCATTTCGGCCCAGGTGAGAAGTTTTACTTTCCTTCTTCCAATCACATCCGCCTCAAGCGGGGCGGCTAGAACTCTAAATGGTGCGAGGTCGCCTACTACATGGCAAAACAGGGGCAGCATGATCGATGGAATTTGGTTGATCTTTCCGGCAGCCAACCAGGCATCCAGATTTGCCAAACTGATCGTTTTCCCACGCCCGATGTCCATTCCTGCCCGCTTGGCCAAATGCGCCATTTCATCCACGATTTGTTCCCTAGACAGGTGGCATTTTCGAACACATTCCCGGAGGGTGCCCTTTAACTTCGAGCCCACGTCTATCCGGGGTCCAAAAAGGTCGAGTTGATGTCGTTTGTCTGAAATTCTCGCTTGCATTGACAACGGCCTTTAGTTTACAAGAACCACAAAGGTGTTCGTATCCGGAGCGAGACTATCACCACTTTTGTTGCCATGTCAACAATAAAGCGATGTTTCGGTACGGAAATAACAATTATTATGGGTGCGTGTATTTTTAGTGGGTTAAAGCAATACCACGAATGAATCTCATGTTCCGCTTGGGGTTAAGAACTTCGGTGAAAGTGTAAAGGCTTGTGGCGTGGAGATTGTCATGTCTCTTGGTGAGCGGCTCAAGGAGGTTCGGGCAGGAAAGACGCAAAAAGAGCTAGCTGCCGAGATGCACGTTAGCACAAACACTTATGCGATGTATGAAAGGGATGAACGTAATCCTGACGCTATTTTTCTGGCATCTCTTTGTCAAAAGTTCGGTGTCAATCCTGGCTGGCTACTGCTTGGGGAAGATACGCGTCGTCAACTATCTGATGATGATATCGATTTTCTTAGCAGGGTTGTCGAACATGTTCATTCGGCCTTAACTTTGGGAGGCCAGGTTCAAATCGATATATGGAGATTCATTCTACTTTTTGGCGTCATATCTAAAATGCTTTTCCCTCTGAGCAATCGCCGAGAGATGTTATACGACTTGACTAGCAAGGCCCTTGAGCGCCTCGTCGTTATGGTTAAGGAATTGCAGGAGAAATCTAAGGAGTGAGCGCCAAAATCCGCGCAAAAGGAGGATATTTATGGCTATTAGACTTGCCATCGTTCTGTTGGTGGGCTATTTGCTCACTCTTGTACCCCCGGCCTCGGCAGATTTACTGGCACAGAATTTACAGCAAGAATCAAAATCCGATGCCGGACAGCTATCTGAATTCAATAGGACCAATAAGTCATTTCTGGAAAATGGTAATGGTCCCATTGCTGTTAGGAGAATGAATTCCAGCACGCCTGGTCGTTTATGGCGGAATGCCGAATCTGTTCCATTAGAGCAACTCACAAAAAGCCCATGTTCCTCTCTTGGGAAACTCTGCAAATTCAGCGGAGTTGTCCAACAAATCGAAGAATTGCCTCCTAATGCGACGCTCCCCCCTGGGAAGTGGTCGGCTATTCTGATTCTCGCTGCCAACAGGAATACGCCTCTCGGATTTATTTCGCTTGAAATTCTCTACAACGGAGATCCGGAACCGATAAATGCCGGATCGAACGTTACGTTTGCGGGTTATTTCATTGGAACTCAGGAAGGGCAGAATCTTCTAGGAGGCACGGTTGAGTGTTTGGTCTTTGTGACCAACATAATCAAACTCCGACCTTCATTGCCCGGTCGATAGCCGTCAAAATATTTACATTGTACTATTTTCCCAACTTCCCTTTTTTATACAGCACTTTTCCGTTAAACTATTTTCCCCAGAGTTCCTCCGATTAGGCCGTTCTATATTGGCGGCAGAACGTTATCCAGTCCCACTCATCCGGCCATTCAATCACCTATTTCCTGACCGATTCAACCCTGTTCAACCATATTCAACTATCTTCACCCCCACACACTCATCAATCGCGCCTTGACAATTGATGAGATCATATTAATAGCGTAACAGGCACAGTGCAAATTCGCGCCGCGTGATTTGAAAGGTTTCGGAACTGTGGCGCAACCATTACCCGGGGAGTTGGCAAAATGAAAAAGATCACTTTGGGTCCTCAGACTCTCGTTTATCCGATGCCGGCCTTTCTTATCGGCGCCAACGTCGGTGAAAAGCCCAACTTCATGACTGCCGCCTGGAGCGGGATAGCGGCCAGTACGCCTCCGATGATCACGGTGGCCCTTCAGCATCACCGGTATACCTTGAAAGGAATAAGGGAAAACGGGACATTTTCCGTGAACGTACCGAGCGCGAAACTGGTCAGGGAAACGGACTACTGCGGCATGATCTCGGGGACAACGAAAGCGGACAAGGTCAAAAGACTGCAATTTCAGCATATTCTATGGCAAACTGAAAAACGCTCCCCTGATCGAACAGTGCCCGATCAACCTGGAATGCAAGGTCGTCCATATTCTTACCCTTGGCTCGCATTCCCTGGTGATAGGCCAGATCGAGGAGGTCCACGTATCCGAAGATTGCATGACGGATGGCCAGCCCGATCCGGCAAAGATCGACCCGATCATGTACGTAACAGGCGCAAATAAAGCCTACTTCAGGATCGGCGAAAACATAGGACCTGCCTTCAAAATCGGCATGGAGATCAGGAAATCGAAGTCCTGATTGCTTAGACATGGTTCTCACTGCTGTCTCCTTCTGCAAAATCACGACTTCTATCTGGCCTTCCAGGGCCTTTTTGAATTTTTTGGCATCGTCTTCCGAACCGACTATCGCGCCGTAGTGCATCGGGATCGCGATCTTCGGCTTGATCGCCTTTGCCGCCTGCACGGCTTCCTCAGCGGTCATGACATAAGTTCCGGATACGGGCAGAAACGCGATATCCACGTCAAGCTGCTTCATCTCCGGAATGAAATCGGTGTCGCCCGCGTGATAATAGCGGACACCATCGAGTTTGAAGACAAAAGAGAGCATGCCGGCGGCTTTGGGATGGAAGTCCTTGTTGGTGTTGTAGGCCGGCCCGACTTCGATCTCAACGCCTTTGACGGTCAGCCTGTCGCCGGGGGCCACCACCTTTATCTCGCCCTTGAGTTTCTTGGCCGAAGCCGCATCGGTGACTATGACGGAATCCTTTTTCTGGACTTTGGCCACGTCTTCGGGAGAGTTGTGATCGAAGTGGTCATGGCTGATCAGGATAAGGTCAGCGGGTTTTGTGACCGAAATCTGGAAGGGATCGACCAGAACAACCGTGCTTCCGTCGATGCGGATCGCATCATGGCCAAGCCAGTGGATTTTTTTCACCGCTTCCTTAAGGTCCATGTTTTCCTCCTTTTGCAGCTTTGCAGTCAGTTGCGCAACCTTGAACTCGAACCGGGTAAAGACTCTGCGCAAAAGACTGTGCTTAAAATAGGAAGTCCAGTTCCAAATTCCAGATGGTGAATTGTTCGCAGACCGTGTAAATTTTGCACGTGAAGAGCGCAACGAAGAAAAACAAACAGATGGAGTTTCAGGCTCACGCGTCCCTGTCTCCCCGTGTCCCATCTTTGCAGTCTTCGCGTCCTCCTGCCTCCGACCTCCATCATCCGTCCTCCGACTTCCGGCTTGCACCCGGTTTGCTTTTTGGGTTAATGTGGCCGTGAGAGGCGTCCAGATGTATCCAATATTCAGCATCCAGAAACTTTTAGCCGGATTTTGCAGTGATTCAGCGCTTTTTGAAAAGGCTTTTGAACGATCGACTAAGGGATTTCGAAATTGCCCATCATGCCGAATTCCCGGCTCAGCCGCCGATTTTCGGGAAACTTTCCTCTCCGCTCCCCGAGGCCATCGAAGACGCGCTGCTCAAGCTCGGAATATCGGCTCTTTACAGTCACCAGGCCCAGGCCCTCGAACACATCCGGTCGGGCCGGCATACCGTTGTGTCCACGCCGACATCGAGCGGAAAATCGCTCATATACAACCTGGCCGTTGCCGAGGCGCTGATCAGCGACCCGGACCGGCGCGCGCTCTACCTTTTTCCCGATCAAGGCGCTTGCCCGCGACCAGTTGGACTCGTTGCAGCAATTCTTTGCCGCCCTTCCGGACCCGGAAGCGGGTTGCTCCTTTACATCGTGCATCTACGACGGAGACACCACCCCTTACCAGAGGGCCAAGATCCGGCAGCGCCATCCCCATGTTCTTCTTAACCAACCCGGATATGCTCCATTACGCTCTGCTGGCTTTCCACCATAAATGGGAGGAGTTCTGGAAAAGACTCCGATACGTGATCATTGACGAAATGCACACCTACCGCGGGATTTTCGGGAGCCACGTCGCCCAGGTCTTCCGCAGGCTCCGAAGGATTTGCCGCTACTACGGGAGCAGCCCCAGGTTCATTTTGCTTTCCGCAACCATCGGAAACCCGGACGAGCTTGCGGGGCGTCTTACGGGAGTTCCCCGGGAGGAGATAGCGGTTGTGAGCGGAGTGAGTGGAGCGCCCCAGGCAAAGCGGCACTTCGTCTTCCTGCGCCCGGCGGAGAGCAGGATCGGCCACTCGGCGGGCACGGCGGCGCGCCTTATAGTCCAGGCGGCCAAAGCGGGCCTCAAGACGATTGCTTTTACCCAGTCCAGGAAGTTGACCGAACTGGTTCACATGAGCGTGATCGAGATGGACCGCGGGCTCCGCAACAAGGTCAGCTCCTACAGGGCCGGATTTTTGCCCGAGGAGAGGCGGGTAATCGAACAGAAGCTTGCCGGCGGAACTCTTTGCGCGGTCATATCCACAAGCGCCCTGGAGCTTGGAATCGATATAGGCGGGCTGGACCTGTGCATTCTTGTCGGCTATCCGGGGACCGTCATGACCACCTGGCAGCGGGGGGGACGGGTTGGAAGGAGCGGGCGGGAATCGGCCATAGTGCTGATCCCGGACCAGGATGCACTCGATCAGTACATCGTGAACCACCCCGACCGATTCCTCGAGAGCCGCTATGAGAACGCGGTAATAGACCCGTTCAATCCCGAAATCCTCAAGGCTCATCTGCCGTGCGCGGCCGCCGAACTGCCGATATGCTTCCTCCGATGACGATTTTTTTGAAGAAAAGTTCTCAAAAGCGCTAAACGAGCTTACCTTATGCGGACGCCTGCTTCAGACCCTCGAGGGCGACCAGTGGATATGCGTCGCAGCCGGGCCGCACCGCCTCATAGACATTCGCTCCGTCGGCCCCTCATATACGATCATCAAGACCGGCGACGGCCAGACCTCCACGCTTGGGAAAAGCGAAGGCGTTCGAGCGCTCAAGGAATGCCATCCAGGGGCCATCTACCTGCACCGGGGAGAAACCTATTCGGTCGAATCGCTCGATCTCGAAAAAAAGGTGATCAAGCGTTGCCCCGGCCAACGTTCCCCTTTTTACGCGCGCCGTCAGCGCCAAGGAAACCGAAATTCTGGAGAGGCTGGCCTCCAAACCCGCCGGGAACTTCATCATCCGGATGGGCCGGCTGCGGGTTACCGAGAATATAACGGCCTACGAGGTTCGACGGCTTTTCTCTCATGCTCTTCTTGCGAAAAATCCGCTCGAACTTCCACCGCAGACCTTCGAGACGGTCGGCTTCTGGATCGAAATCGAACCGCTCCTGGAAACCAAAATAAGGAAAGCAGGCCTCGATTTCATGGGCGGAATTCACGCCATCGAGCATGCGCTGATCAGCATGTTTCCTCTTTTTGCCGTATGCGACCGCAACGACATCGGCGGGATTTCGATTCCTCTGCACCCGCAGATCGAAAAGGGCGCCATTTTCGTCTACGACGGCTACCCCGGGGGAATCGGGCTTGCAGCTCGCGGATATGATATCATCCTGCCCCTGATCGAAAGGACAAAGGAGCTTATCGCGTCCTGCGGCTGCTCGCAAGGATGCCCGGCGTGCATCCACTCGCCCAAGTGCGGCTCGGGAAACAAACCCCTGGACAAAGCCGCTGCGATCGAGCTTCTGAGATACCTTTCCGCAGAAAAGAACCTCGGGGACGCAAGCCTCGAATGTGAAGAGACGGCCCCTGAGGTCCGCTGTGCTCCCGCCAAAGCGGGACGACCATGCCGGGACTTTCGGATAGGCTTCTTCGACCTCGAAACCCAGAAGCTGGCGCAAGAGGTGGGCGGATGGCAAAATACGCACCTGATGCGCGTATCGGTCGCGGTTCTGCATGAGGTCCCAGCCGATACGTTCAAGGTCTACCGAGAGCACGAAGTCGAAGAACTCATCGAGGACCTGAAAGGGCTCGACCTCATAGTCGGATTCAACATCTCGCGTTTCGACTACCGGGTCCTGCGAGCCTACACGCCGTTCAACCTGGACAGGCTCCCCACCTTTGACATCCTTGGCGCGATTCAAAAAGGGCTGGGTTTTCGCCTGAGCCTCGGGCACCTGGCGGAAAGAACGCTCGGCCGCCCGAAAGGAGGAGACGGCCTCCAGGCCGTCCGGTGGTTCCGCCAAGGCGAGTGGGACAACCTCATAACCTATTGCACCGAAGACGTTATCATCACGCGCGACCTCTTTTACCATGGCATGGAGAAGGGATACCTGGTTTACAGCGATAAGAGCTGCGGCCTGCTGCGGATCGGGACTCCGTGGAAAATAGACGATCTCGTTTTCGCCGAAGGTCGAAGAACCGCCGAACAAAACAGATGAACTCCGATGGAGTCTCAAACGATCCCCGATGTCCATTCAGGGGTGACTTTTCAGGCGAGTTTGATTATGTTTGGTATTAACCGTGCGCTCGGGACAAAGATGCTTTTGGAGCGAAAGGCAAAAGGCCATGAGCGCAACGTCGACATACTGTTGTGCCGAAAGCGCTAAATGGAAACCCATAACGATAGTCTCGGACAGAACCTGTGCCAAACGCCGCCGACCAAGGAGTGGTATGCCCTATATGTGCAGGTGAACCACGAAAAAGAAGTCCTGAAAAGGCTGGAACAGAAGGAAGTGGGCTGCTTTCTCCCACTCATGGAAACATGGAGCAAGAGGCGGGACCGCAGGAAAAGAATCCAGCTCCCGATGTTCCCCGGCTATGTTTTCATTCATGCGCTCCTGGATAGTTGTGTGCACCTCACTGTGGTCAAGACCCCTGGAGCGCTCAGCCTTCTGCACAACTCCGAAGGCCCTCTGTCAATTCCCTTCTATCAGATCGAAAACCTTCGGACAGTAATCAACTCAATCCAACCTCTTGAAATCCATCCTTACCTGAGACATGGCGACTGGGTCCATGTTGTGCGCGGACCTCTTGTCGGATGTATCGGAATCCTCAATAGGGTGGACCCCCAAAAAGGCAGGCTGATCGTAAGCATAGACATAATCAAGAAATCGGTAAGCGTCGAACTCGACTTGGAGGACGTGGAGTCCACGCCTCCGCCCACTTGCATGTAAAGTGTCACGCCCCGTTCTTCTTAATCCCCAGGGCCTTCATTTTCCTGTGAAGATGGGTCCTTTCCAGCCCGACGCTGGCGGCGGTCAAAGACACGTTCCAGCCGCTTTCTTCGAGCTTTCTAAGCAGGTAGTCGCGTTCGAAACATGAGCGCGCCTCTTCCAGGGTCTGGCATTGGAAGTAGGCTTGTTTCGCCGTTTTCTTTCTCGAACGACATTTCTGAAATCCGCAGGCAGGTCGCCCGGCCCGATTACATGGCCCGGCGTCATGATAATAAGTCTTTCGATGAAATTTCTAAGCTCCCGAATGTTACCCGGCCAGGAATACTCCTGTAGAATTGGATAGATGCGCGAATCGATCTTTTTCTTGCCAAGCGCGCTCTCGCTTGCGATCTCATCGGCGAAATTTTCGACCAGCAAGGGGATGTCATCCAGCCGGTCCCTGAGAGGCGGGACAAAGATCGGAATCACGTTGAGCCGGTAGTAGAGGTCCTGCCGGAACCTGCCCAGCTCTATCTCTTTCTGGAGGTCCTTATTGGTTGCTGCGACGATCCTCACGTCCACTTCCACCGGGTGAGAGCCTCCGACCCGCTCGAAAACCTGCTCCTGGATGATTCGAAGGATTTTGGCCTGCGTCCGGTTGCTCATGTCGCCTATCTCATCAAGGAAGAGCGTGCCTCCGTTTGCCGAGTCGAATTTGCCCTTGTGCTTTTCATAGGCGCCTGTGAAAGCGCCTTTCTCATGGCCGAAAAGCTCGCTTTCGATCAACTCCTCCGGAATTGCGGCGCAATTTACCTCCACCATCGGACGCGTGCTGCGGCGGCTGAGAAGATGTATCATCCGGGCCGCCAGTTCCTTGCCCGTCCCGTTTTCTCCCGCAATCAGCACGGTTGCGTTGGTGGGGGCGGCTCGCCGAATCTGGTCGCGAAGATTGGAAACGGCCGGGCTTTCACCTATTATCGTGCGGTCTGATTTCTTGCGGAGCAGGCGGTTTTCTTCTTCCAGGCGGGAAAACTCGATGGCGTTTTGAATCGAAACCAGAACACGTTCGATGGAAAGCGGCTTCTCTATGAAATCGAAAGCGCCCATCCGGGTGGCCTTCACTGCTGTTTCTATGGTGCCGTGACCGGAGATGATCATTACGGGAATGAGCGGATAGAGCTTCTTTATCTCGTCAAGCACAGTCATACCGTCGGTCCCCGGCATCCAGACGTCCAGGATGATGAGGTCCGGCGGGTCTTTCCTGGCCTTGTCGAGCCCCTCCTCGCCGCAGGCCGCCAGGATGACTTCATAGCCCTCATCCCCCAGGATTGCGCTAAGGGACTGTAGAATGCTTACCTCATCATCGACGATCAGTATCTTCTGCTTCATCCGCCTCTCCGCTAGCCGGGCAATTCCACTGTGAACACAGTCCCGCGCGGCTCGTTTCCGCGCACACGGATAAAGCCGTTATGGTCGGCGATAATGCTCGATACTATGGCAAGCCCCAGACCGGTCCCCTTTTCTTTGGTCGAATAGTACGGTTCAAAAACTCTCTGCCTGTTTTCAGGCGCAATCCCGTGCCCGGTATCGGCGCACTCCAGCCGGGCAATCTTCAGCGCCGAGTCGTATGAGAGCCGGATCGAGATTTCTCCTCCTTCCTGGCCGATGGCGTGCACGGAGTTTTCGAGCAGGTTGATGATTACCTGCCTGAATTGATCCCGGTCAAGCCGAAGCGCGGGCATACCATCATCCTTTTCCAGACGAAATGAAATGCTGCTGAAGTTGTGCCTGTACAGGCCAAGCCCCTCCTCGACTATCTCGTAAAGACTGCATGGCTCAAGCTTCGCCCTGGGCAACCTAGCAAACCGGGAGAACTCGTTCACCAGACTCTTCATGTGATCGACCTGCTGGATTATTGTCCGCGTGCATTCGTCGAAAACCGAACCGTCCATCTCGACCAGTTCAGGGTATTTGCGCCTCAGTCTTTGAGCCGAAAGCTGAATCGGGGTCAGAGGATTTTTGATCTCGTGGGCGATGCGGCGGGCCACCTCGCGCCACGCTTCCATGCGCTGGGCCTTTTCCAGTTCGGTGAAATCGTCCAGTACTGCGACTACACCCATGAATTGGTCCTGGTCGTCGCGCAGGACCGATACCTTTATGAAAAGCGACATGGTCACCCCGGCCACTTTGACCTGGGCGGGCTGTTCGAGATATGCGTGGCGGCCTTCCTTATAACTGGTAATAAAGCCTTTTACGATCTCCATTTGAGATTGGTCGAGAAAGGCAGTGTAATGTTTGCCTTTTGCCTCCTCCGCCCTCAGTCCGAAAAGGACTTCAGCCGAATTGTTTATCGTGGTGATCTTGCCTTCGGCATCCACGCTCACCACTCCGGCTGCTATGTTTTTGAGCACTACCTCCATGTAGCGCCGGCGGTCTTCAAGTTCGATATTTGTGCTCTGAAGCGCGTTGTAGGCGCCGTCCAGCTTCTTGCGGCCCTCGCTCAGGTCCTCGACCATATTGTTGAACGAAGCCATAAGCATCCCGATTTCATCTTGCCTGTCGGGGTCCAGCCGCACGTCAAGGTCTCCCTCTGCTATTTGCTGGGTCGCTGTAAGAAGCTTCTGGATAGGTCCGGTAAGGTTTCTGGCAAGATAGAAACCGAACCAGACCGCTGAAAATATCGCCAGCATCGTAACGATCGAGAAGGTGATGAAATGGCTCCTCTTGAGAGGCGAGTGAAGCATCTTGAGCTGCAGATAATTATCGTATCCCGCAGTAATGGATTGCGAGCTTGAGGGCAAGCTCTTCTGGAAGGAACCGCACGACGATAAGGACCGACTCCGTCCCCTGTCAGGGACTGCAAAGGGATACGCGCGGCTACGGCGTTCTGCGCCCCCGTCGGGAAACTGATGATTTTGGAGGCTGTGCCGCTTTCCTTCTGAAAACTGCGCGTGAGCAGGGCGGCGTCGATCTCCCGGGCGGCATTCTGCCTGAAGCTCCATCTGAGGTCTCCGGAAGAGTTGAACACATATGCGGCGTCTATCCTGGCGGCGAACAGAAACCCGATTCCCAACTCCAGACGGGCATTCTCCTTTTGCTCGGTTATCATCCGGGCGGCTTCTGGAACCAGGGCGCGGCATTCGGAGACAAGATTGCTCCTTTCCCGCTCGACATATTGCCTGGCGAGTAGAACCGAATTCTTCAGCGACTCCTGGACACTGGAACTGAACCAGTGGTCCAGACTTGAGAAGATGAACTGGCTGGCAAACCAGAAAAGAGGCACTGCGGGGATGAGCGTGAGGCTGACCGAGGCTGCGACCAGCCGTGTTTTGAGCTTGGAGCCCAGGATGTTTCTTTTCCTCTCGAAGATGAGCTTTACGAAGTTGCGCAGCACTAGATAGGCCAGCAGCAAAAGAAGCAGGACGTTCAGATTGATGAACACGACAAGCAGGATGTTGCCGAACAGGGGCGCCTCCGATGCGGGCTTGAAGAACCACCCCTGCACCAACCCCATCGTCAGGATCAGGATGAAAGCCCCACAGACCAGAATTCGTTCCCAGAAACGGCGTTTTTCAGCCGATTTGGTATCCAAAGCACTCATGGGCTTGCTTCAGTAAAGAAATACGACGGTGTGCCATTCGGTCTCAAAATCCCAGAGAGACACCCAGAAAAGAATGTATCTGAAAAACAGTGGAAGCTCCACTTTTGAAAGCTCGGCTTTCACCTTCAGATAATACTCCTGGTCCTTTGTTAAGCCAGATACGTCGGGATTACAGGAAGGTTCTCCACCGTGCTCATCCATTTTTTTGCTTCATCGAAGCTCGTGGTCACCAGAATTTTTTGCGGATGCTCCGGCAGATCCACCTGAAATTCATTGTTCAACCGGTTGTATCTGATTGTATGCCGCAGGGTAAAATCGGCGATCTTTGAAGGTAAAAGCAGAGAGGGCTTCTCAACAATGACACTATGATCTTAAAGGTTGTGGGGACCCCGTCGAGGATTGCCTCTTCCATGTCGGAATTAAAGCAATCGATCAGGCGAAAACTGGCCTCCAGGTCCTTTCCTTTCTTATCGATTTCGATGTTTGAAATCTCCGCCTTATTGGGTGCGCAAACGCAAACGGGAGGACATGCAGTCAAGACTGCAAGAAACAAAAGGAAGAAAAATTTCCTGTTGACCCAAGATTTCACATCTTTTCCGCAAACGTTCCAGGCAGCGCCGCCGGCGTGGGGTTCCAGCCGCAATAGATTCCGCGCTCTCAGAGTTTTTGGGGAATTCTAGCGGACCAACCGACCGAATACAAGCGAAATAAGGAAACCTCCGCTCCTTGCGGCCGCGCCCGTGCCCCGGAGACAACGTCGATGGATTGCCGGGCCGGCGGCTTCGTGCGCACTGTCTGCTTTGTCCGATCTGTTCGGTTGGACGTGTTTTCGATTGCAAATTGACAAGGCTGAACGGAATGTTTTATAAGAGTAGCTCATAACTCCGGCGAAATTCCTGGAGTCAGCAGAGGCGTAACTGCCTATTTCACGAGAGGAGCAACTGATGAGCCGGCAATATTATTGAAGTTACAGACAGCAGTTTCGAGCAGGAAGTGCTTCAGTCCGATTTACCCGTCCTGGTGGATTTCTGGGCTCCCTGGTGCGGTCCCTGTCGTGCTATCGCCCCCGTTGTGGAAGAACTTTCGACCGATTACGGGCCAAAGCTCAAGGTGGTAAAGTGCAACGTTGACGATAACCCGAAAGTGCCCGGAAAATACGGAATTCGCGCCATCCCCACTCTCATTATTTTCAAGGGCGGCAATGTTAGCGAGCAGATCACCGGGGCTGTCGCTAAATCTCAGATTACTGCGGCGATCAATAAGGCTATGGGTTAGACGGCCTCCTTTGGCTCCCTATGGATGCGTTCAGATTCCCTCCGGAAATGTCTTCTCGAATTTATGGCGGATAAGATCTTCACGGATCAAAAGATTTTATTTATTCTCTGTAGTGTGATAGATAGGTGGACCGTAAAGTTGAGGGGGTGATGCCCCGGGAGATGGGGAGTCTTTGCCCTAAAAACCGGACTCCGATTTCGGTCCCGGGCGAATAGAGCGCGATTCCCCGGTTTTAATTCACTGTTTTTTTCGCTCGGTATGAAGCTACGGAGTTGTTATGGCTTGTATCTTCGGTCGCTCTAAACTGGTTTTTCGCCTGTTGGGCGTCCTTTTGCTTCTCATTGCCTTTTCGGCCGCCAACGGATGCGGTCCAGCCTGAAAGAAACTTCAACCCCTTCGCGAAGAAGAAACCCTCGACCATCGACAAGACCGCCGAACAACTCGCTCTTTTGGGCATGGCGAAGCTCGAGAAAAAAGATTACGAAAAAGCCGCAGAGGAGTTCAAGAAGATCAAGGAACACTATCCTTACAGTAAATTCGCGATCCTTGCCGATTTGAAGCTGGGCGACGCTTACTTCGGCGCGCGAAAAGTACAGCGAAGCGGCGATGAGCTACGAGGAATTCGTACGTCTTCATCCACGCAACGAAGTGATCCCCTATGTTCTTTACCAGGCCGGGATGAGCCATTTTCTCACTTTCTCCAACGTCGACCGGGACCCTGAAGAGACCAAGACGGCAATGCAGACCTTCGAGAAGGTGATTCAGAATTTCCCCAAATCGGAATACGCGGCAAAATCCGAAAAGCAGATACTGGAGTGTAAAAAGCGCATCATCTCCCATATGTTCAGCGTGGCCAAACATTATTATATAAACAAATATTATGCTGCCGCAAAGACGCGGCTGGACACCATGGTTCAGAAATATCCCGAGGCGGTTGCCGATCTTGGATACGGCCCCACTGTCGAAAAGATGATCGTCAAATGCAACAAGGAAGTGGCTAAGGGAGAAAGGAAACCTGACTTCTGGACTCGAACGGGATTTTAGTTTGAAAAAATCTTGACTCAGCGGTTGATTTCGGCTCGGCTCAGCGACTATAATTGGGCTCTGGAATCCTTCCGGATTTTGTGTGAAATTTGTTGACAAACGGGACTGCTTTCCTGCATGTTTGCTTGGGAGCCTGCCTTTTTACCCCCGAACGTTACAGGCGAAGATTGAGCAGAAAAGTTACCGAGCTTGAGTCGATGACCGGTAATTCCCATTCCCGAATACCCTGTGTCCCATGTCCCCCGGAATAGCTGTAACGTCTCTTAAAAAGAAAGAAAAATCGTTAGATTCTTAAATACCTTTAATGGAGAACAGCCAATGCCTGACGCATCAGTACACTCAGCCGAGACCACTAACAGCAGGGATTCCACGCGCGACCGGCGCAACGAGATGAACCTGGTCGAGCTGAAAAACAAAAACATCCGGGAGCTCATGACCATCGCAAAGGCCTATAACATCGACGGGGCAAGCTCGATGCGAAAGCAGGAGTTGATATTCGCACTCCTTCAGGCCCAGGCGGAAATGAGCGGCCTCATCTACGGCGAAGGTGTGCTGGAGATTCTTCCCGATGGCTTCGGCTTTCTAAGAAGTCAGAACTATAACTACCTGCCCGGTCCTGATGACATCTATGTTTCGCCCTCCCAGATCCGCAGGTTCAACCTGCGAACCGGAGACAGCATTTCCGGGCAGATCAGGCCACCGAAGGACAACGAACGCTACTTCGCCCTGCTCAAGGTCGAAGTCGGTCAATTATGAGGACCCTGAGATAGCGCGGGACAAAATCCTTTTCGACAACCTGACTCCTCTTTATCCGGACCGCAGGATCAAGCTCGAATCGGACCCCGATAATCTGTCCACGCGGGTCATGGACCTGTTGACGCCCATCGGCTCCGGGCAGCGCGGGCTTATCGTGGCCCAGCCCAGGACCGGCAAGACGATGCTCCTTCAAAACATCGCCAACGCCACTGCGGCCAACCATAAGGACGCATACCTGATAGTGCTGCTGATCGACGAGCGGCCGGAGGAAGTCACGGACATGCAGCGAAACGTTCGCGCCGAAGTGGTGAGCTCGACCTTCGACGAGCCTCCCCAGCGGCATGTGCAGGTTGCCGAAATGGTGATCGAGAAAGCCAAGCGCCTCGTCGAACATAAGAAAGACGTCGTCATTCTGCTCGACAGCATTACCCGGCTTGCCCGCGCCTACAACAGCGTGGTCCCGCCCAGCGGCAAAATCCTCTCCGGCGGTCTTGACTCAAACGCTCTGCATCGCCCGAAGCGATTCTTCGGGGCGGCGCGAAACGTCGAACAGGGAGGAAGCCTCACCATTATCGCCACCGCGCTGATCGATACCGGAAGCCGCATGGATGAAGTCATATTCGAAGAATTCAAGGGTACCGGCAACATGGAAATCGTCCTCGACCGCAAGCTGGCCGACCGGCGCATTTTCCCGGCAATCGACATAAACAAGTCCGGAACGCGCAAAGAGGAATTGCTCATCCAGCCCGACGACCTGAACCGTATCTGGATTCTACGAAAGCTCCTGTCGCCTCTCAACCCTATAGACGCAATGGAGTTTCTGCTCGACAAAATGCAGGGCACCAAGAACAATGCTGAGTTCCTGGCCTCGATGAATAGATAGCGCCCATTGCAAAAGCCCCGAATTGATGTATAATGTATTGTTTAGGCATTTATCCGAATCGGGAAGGAAAATAGATGAAGGACAATATTCATCCCCAGTATCACCAGACGGTAATCAATTGCGCATGCGGCACCCAAATCCCCACCGGGTCAACCAAGAAGGAAATCCGGGTGGAAATATGCTCTAAATGCCACCCGTTCTACACAGGCAAGCAGAAACTGGTCGACTCGGCCGGACGCATTGAAAGATTCCGTCGAAAATATGAAAAATACCAGAAGCCCGAGGACAAAAAGTAGTCCCGGGGTTGCCCCTTGCCAGACGAGCGGCGTGCGCCCCCCGCTCGGGGACCTGTGCTCGCCCGCCTCGATTCCGCGCGGCGCGCGGTTTGGGCGCAAACGAACCGGCTCGATACCGGTTCTTTATTTTTGGCTGGATGGTCACGATTCACGGTCACCTGACCGGTTTCGAGACAAGCGGAAACAATGTTCGACAGGCTGGAAAGCGTAGCTCAAAAATTTCACAAGCTCGAGGAGGCCCTCGGCAATCCGGATGTGCTAAGCAACCAGAAGGAATATCAACAGGTTGCCAAGGAACGCTCCGAACTCGCCCCCATTGCGGTGAAGTACGCTCACTATAAGAAACTCAAAAAGCAGGTGCAGGAAAACCAGGCCCTTTTCGAAAGGGAAGATGATCCGGAGATGCGCGAGCTGATCCGGGATGAAATTGCCGGCCTCAAAGATCGGCTCGACGCGGCCCAAAACGAGCTGATGCTCATGCTGGCCCCCAAAGACCCCAATGACGACAGGAACGTCATTCTGGAAATTCGGGCCGGAACCGGAGGTGAGGAAGCGGCGCTTTTCGTCGCTGACCTGTTCCGGATGTATTCACGCTATGCGGAAACGCGTAGGTGGAAAGTCGAGGTGCTTGGTTCCAACCCGACCGGCATCGGAGGGTTCAAGGAAATAATTGCCTCCATCAACGGTAAGGGCGCTTTCAGCAGGCTCAAGTTCGAGCGCGGCGTCCACCGGGTGCAGCGAATCCCCGTGACCGAGAGCCAGGGAAGGATTCACACTTCCGCTGTCACTGTGGCGGTGCTCGCTGAAGCCGAAGAAGTCGACGTCTTTGTAGACCCCGGTGATATCCGAGTGGATGTATTTCGTTCTTCCGGCCCCGGAGGTCAGAGCGTCAACACCACCGATTCGGCGGTTCGTCTAACTCACATCCCTACGGGGCTTGTAGTGATATGCCAGGACGAAAAATCTCAGCACAAAAACAAGGCCAAGGCCTTAAAGGTGCTCCGCGCCCGTCTGCTTGACGCCATGCAGCGGGAACAGGAAGCCAAAATCGCCCGGGACCGAAAGAGCCAGGTGGGAACGGGAGACCGGAGCGAAAGAATCCGCACCTATAATTTTCCCCAAAACCGAGTGTCGGACCATCGAATAAATCTGACCATTTACAAGTTGGACGTTATTTTGACCGGGTTGCTCGACGAGCTGATAGACCCCCTCAATACCTATTTCCAGGCCGAAACCCTCAAGGGCGCAGCGTAAATCTAGTTTATCGAACCTTGTCCTGCGAACACCCCCTTTTTTCGGATTACTCCTTGGGCCTGCATCTTCTTCTTCGAAATGACCGCCTTGACCATTGCCGCAATCTCTGCGCCGGTCATAGCGTCTTTCAGAACGAAGTGGTCCGCCCCGTATTCTTCAGCAATTTTTCTGTATTCCGGAAGATCGTAGCTGGTGAAGATGCTTATCACCACGTTCGGATTATGGCCCTTGATGTCGCGCGTCAACTCAAGCCCGTTTTTTCCCGGCAGGCGGATGTCCATGAAGACCATGTCGGGCGAAGTTTGATCGATCTGTGCGATAGCATCGGCCCCGTCGACAGATTCGTAGACCGAAAGCGACGGGATGTACATCTTCAGGATTTCTTTGAAGGAACGTCTGAAAAAATCGTTGTTTTCCACGATAAGAACTGATGACATATGTCCGCCTCCCTCTCTTCGCCCCCCCAGGCATATGATCCAGGCGCGGTCCGCCTGATCTGTCATCATTGATCGCACACAATAACATCATGGTAAATACCGGGTTTCATGTATTTGTTACAGTCCGACGACATTATATTACACTGCATTTCACTTTCCCCGGACTACGCCAAAATCTTTTCGGGCGGCAAGGTCCCGAATTTTGATCCACCTAACAGGCCCATGACCTTAAAACGTATAAATTTCAGCAGGATAAAAAAAGAAGCCGTGATTGACTTTAGAGTTCCATTTGCTATACTGCGCTGGGGCCGGTTCTTATCCAATTCCGTTGAGAAGACTTCTCGAGAAGGGGAAATCCTTTGCGCCAGACAAAATTTATATTCATCACAGGTGGAGTTTTATCCTCGCTTGGCAAGGGTCTCGCAGCCGCCTCCATCGGGGCGCTTGATGGAGAGCCGGGGCCTTAGCGTTTCGCTGATGAAGCTCGATCCTTACATCAACGTCGACCCGGGCACGATGAATCCTTTTCAGCACGGCGAAGTCTTCGTAACGGACGATGGGGCTGAAACGGACCTGGACCTGGGCCACTATGAGCGGTTCACTCATGCCCAGCTCGGCAAGAAGAACAACTATACTTCGGGAGGCATCTACTATTCGGTTATAATGAAGGAGAGGCGCGGAGAGTATCTGGGCGGGACCGTGCAGGTCATCCCACACATTACCGACGAGATCAAATCGTGCATCCGCGGGTCCACCGATCACGTCGATGTGGTCATAGTTGAAATCGGCGGGACTGTCGGCGACATTGAGAGTCTGCCGTTTCTCGAAGCGATCCGCCAGTTTCGAAACGACGTTGGCAGGGAAAACGCCATTTTCATTCACGTAACGCTCGTACCGTATTTGCCTACCTCGGGAGAAGTCAAGACCAAACCCACTCAGCACAGCGTAAAGGAACTGCGCAGCATCGGCATTCAACCCGACATCCTGCTTTGCAGGACCGAAAAGCAGCTCTCTGCTGAGATAAAGGGCAAAATCGCACATTTCTGCAACGTGGATACTGACGGCGTCATAACGGCCAAAGACGTCGACTGCATCTACGAGGTCCCCCTGCTCTTCCACCAGGAAGGGCTGGATGAAAAGATCGTGAAGCTTCTCAATATCTGGACTCGGGCTCCCATTCTCGATGATTGGCAAAAGCTGGTGGCTGCGATCAAAAATCCCGCTCTTCAACGCTGCGAATTGCTATTGTCGGTAAATATATCGACCTTAAGGAGTCCTACAAGAGCCTCAATGAAGCGCTCGTACACGGGGCTGCGGCTCACGGCGTGAAGCTCGATCTTGACTACGTGGATTCGGAGAACGTGGAAAAAGATGGTGGAGAGGCGCTGCTCGAAGGCGCCGATGGGGTACTGGTGCCCGGCGGCTTCGGCCAGCGTGGAGTCGAGGGAAAGATCAAGGCGATCCGGTATGCCCGTGAGAACAAAATCCCTTTTCTGGGCATCTGCCTTGGTATGCAGCTTGCCACGGTTGAGTTCGCCCGAAATGTTGCAGGGCTTGAAAAGGCGCACAGCATGGAGTTCGACAAGCACACCCCCCATCCTGTCATATACCTGATGCGGGAATGGTTTGACTACAAGAGCAATACGATCAGTTCGACGCAGCGAAGATTTCGACTACGGCGGGACAATGCGTCTGGGCGCCTATCCATGCGTTCTTGAACCCGATACCTTCGCCGCCGATGCCTATCAGCAGGTCGAGATTTCCGAGCGGCACCGTCATCGCTACGAGTTCAACAACGAATACAGGGAAGTCCTGGCGCAAGCACGGAATGCTTTTCACGGGACTGTCTCCGGACAAGAATCTCGTCGAGGTGATCGAGCTTCCCGATCATCCATGGTTTCTCGGGTGTCAGTTCCATCCGGAGTTCAAGTCACGTCCGATGGAGCCACATCCGCTTTTCAAGGCTTTCACGGGCAAGGCGCTCGAGGAAGCGCGGCGAAAGAACCCCGAATCGTTCGCCAAACGATGTTAGGCGGGCCCGTGGACTTTGAAGTCTTCGGCCAGAAGATCGGGCGGGACCGTCTGTTTCTGATCGGCGGCCCGTGCGTTATCGAAAGCGAGGAAATCGCCTTCGAGGTGGCTTGCTTTCTAAAGAATACCTGCGCTCGATTAGCAATCCCCTTCATCTTCAAAAGCTCCTATGACAAGGCAAACCGAACCTCCGCCCGATCCTATCGGGGGCCCGGCCTTGAGAAGGGCCTCAATATTCTCGCCCGTATCCGGGACAGGCTCCAGGTCCCCGTTCTCACCGACGTCCATACGCCGGCAGAGGTCGAGCCGGTCTCGCAGGTTGCCGATATCCTTCAGATACCCGCATTTCTCGCGCGCCAGACCGACCTTGTCATGGCCGCCGGCAGGACCGGAAAGCCGGTAAATCTCAAAAAAGCCCAATTCCTTTCACCCCGGGACATGGGACAGGTGATAAACAAGATCAGGGAGACCGGAAACGAGCGGATTCTTCTAACCGAGCGCGGCGCCCAGTTCGGCTACAACAATCTGGTGGTGGATATGCGCTCCATCGGGATCATGGCGGATTTTGGCTATCCGGTCGTCTTTGACGCAACTCACAGCGTTCAGCTTCCGGGCGCTCGGGGGACCTCATCGGGCGGGGAGAGGCGCTTTGTCCCGGCCCTGGCTCGAGCGGCTGTGGCGGCCGGAGCGCATGGGATCTTCATCGAAACCCACCCTGAACCCGACAAGGCCCTTTGCGACGGCCCCAATTCTCTTCGGCTCGAACAGGCAGCCGGGCTGATCGAGAGCCTTGTGCGCATATTTGAGCTGGTAAGTGGTGAAAATGCCTGATTCAAAACCGGTGACATTGGCGCAAAATATCGACGCCCTGCAAGATGAGCTCAAAAGAGCGGATTCTTGCCCTGCGGATGATGATCTTTGACGTCGATGGGGTCCTGACCGACGGACGGGTCATCTATATGGACGACGGTTCCGAAATAAAAGAGTTCGACGTTCAGGACGGACACGGCATAAAGCTTCTCCAGCGCGCCGGAATCGAGGTGGCGCTGATATCCGGGCGGGCCTGCCGGGCCGTCGAGCACCGCGCCCTCGGTCTTGGAATCTCCAGGGTGCACCAGGGATCGCAAGGTCAAGATAGAACCATACGAGCAGATACTGGCTGATACGGGCCTCAAGGAACATCAAACCGGCTACATGGGAGACGACCTCATAGACATTCCCGTGATGCGCCGGGCGGGGTTTTCGGTGGCGGTCCCAAACGGCGTCCCCCATATTTTTCCCTACGCTCATTACATAACCAGGGCCGGCGGTGGGCGCGGGGCGGCAAGAGAGGTCTGTGAAATGATTCTCCAGGTCCAGGGTCTGTGGGAGAGCGTAATGGAGCGCTATCTGGCGGACCCACCGAAGCATGAGGGGTAGAAGCCGGCCTTCGGTGACTTTCGGCCCACCCTCAGTTTTTGGTTTTGCAGGGTTAGCCTCGATCTCGTGGCGCCTGTTTGCCGGTCCCTTTCGCCTTCCCTGATTTTCCCCGAGTTTCCAACCCCTTACTTAATTAACCTTTACAGTCAATACTACCCATGCTAGAGTACTTATTGAACTGTAATCCTCTAATTTGATTGATATTTTGACTCGCAGCAAATGCTGCTTTTTCCATTTTTATTTCAGTGCTGGAATCAGCAGGTATGGAATTTCAAAAGAAATGTGAAGAAATTTTGGTAAAATTGAAATCGATGGCCAATCCGGACAATGTTCACGGGATGGCGAGGTTTGGAATCAACCCGCACAACACGCTCGGAATCGGCGTCCCCGCGCTGAGGAAAATAGCCAAAACGGCAGGACGCAATCAAATGCTTTCGCTCAACCTTTGGGACAGCGGGATTCACGAGGCGAGGCTGCTGGCCGCATATGTGGGCGATCCGATGCAGGTGAGCCAAAACCAGATGGAGTTCTGGGCAAAGGATTTCGATTCATGGGACGTTTGCGATCAGGTCTGCATGAATCTTTTCGACAGAACTCCCTATGCCTTTGATAAGGCGGTCGAGTGGAGCCAACGAGAGGAAGAATTCGTCAAAAGAGCGGGTTATGCTCTAATGGCCTGCTTGGCGGTCCACGACAAAGAGGCGGATGATTTCAGATTTTTGTCGTTTTTTCCGTATATCAAGAAAGGTTCTCTCGATGGAAGAAATTTTGTCAAGAAAGCGGTGAACTGGGCGTTACGCCAAATTGGAAAGCGAAACGACATTCTGCACGGCTTGGCGGTCCATTGCGCTGAAGATATTTTGCTGCAGGATTCGAAATCTTCCCGCTGGGTTGCAACGGGTGCGTTAAGGGAACTCCGAAAAAGAGAACGCAGGATAAGCCCCTGCAAGGTTGAACTATGATTTCCAAAGGCAAACTCGCGCAGTTTTTCATCATCATGATCGTCGTGGCGCTGAGTCTGGTTCTTGCCGCCGGTATCTGGAAGGGAAAATCGCGGCAGGTCCAGCAGGATGCGCAGCAGACTTGTCCGGCTGACGCGGAAATGAAGCTCACCGACATGGAATTCACCGAGATGCAGGAGGGAAAGAGGTTCTGGACTCTTTGCGCCACTGAGGCCAAGTACTTCCAGGAGCAGCAGAAGACGCTGCTTCAAGCGGTCCGCCTGACTTTTTATCTGGAAAAAACCGGTGAAGAAATCCATCTGGTGAGTCGTGAAGGGGTGTTGCACGCCGGGACCAAGGATATCGATCTTAGCGGTGATATCCGGGTGGCGCTGCCACGGGAATATATGTTGACCACGCAGACGGCGCATTACACTCACAGCAACAGAATCGTAGAGTCCGATGATCCCGTTCACTTGTCGGGTCCCGGGCTGGAACTGGACGGCGACAGGTGGAAATACAGGATCGCCGACCATGTCGCCAAGGTAGATGGCAAAGTCACAGCCTCTTTGGTTGTGAACAACCTCAGGATCGAAAAATAGCCCCGTCGGCCCTTGCCGTAGCGCCAAGGCCTCCCGCTCCCGCCCCGTCTCTGGTCATAGACGGCTCACAAAGAGCGTCCGGAGTTAGCGGTCGGCCTTCCGCGTTGCGCGAGGCGCGCCGATGAGGCGCGGCCGCTTCGGTCTCACGAAGTAATCGCTTGGTGTTGTTAACCCGGTCTGTCACACGAGGAATTATAATGAGCAAAATCACAACCCTGAGAACGCTGGTCGGTTTCTTCCCCGCCGTTTTCATTTCATTTCTGATCTGCTGCTCCCTCACCCATGCGGCAGGTGAAAGTGCGGTCAAGCAACTGCCGCAGGGATCCGAATGAAAAGCTGATGTCAATAGCAAATCGCCGATTCACATCACCGCCGACAGAATGGAGGCAAACCAGGACGCAAGGACGATACTTTTCGAAGGCCATGTCGTCGTTCGCCAGGATGATGTGACGATCACCTCGAACCGGCTCAAAGTAACTTTGCTGCCTGAAGGGAAAAAAACCTGCATCGGTCGACTCCACTCCGACAGAGAGAATAGACTACATAGAATTTGAAGGAGATGTTAAAGTCACTCAGCAAGACCGACTTGCAACGGCTAATAAGGCCATCTTCTACCAAAAGGAGCAGAAGATAATGCTGCACGGCCGGCCTGTGGTCACCAAGGGGCAGGACCGGATCGAGGGAAATCTCATTACGATTTATCTCAAGGAGGGCCGTAGCGTTGTCGAAAGCGGGAGCGGAGCGCCGGTGCAGGCCGTTTTGTTTCCGGCCAAAAAGGAATGACCGTGCAGCAGAACAATAAAAAGCTGATCGTCACCGACCTTGTAAAATCTTATCAGAGGCGGTGCGTTGTCGATCATGTCAGCCTCGAATTGCATGAGGCTCAAATTGTGGGGCTGCTTGGGCCAAACGGCGCCGGGAAATCGACCACTTTTTACAGCATTGTGGGTATAATCCGTCCGGACAGCGGCGCTGTTTTTCTGAACGGAGAAAATATAGTCGGCCAGCCGATGTACTTAAGGGCCAGGAAAGGAGTGACCTACCTGTCTCAGGAACCTTCGGTCTTTCGAAAGCTGACTGTGGAACAGAATATAATGGCTATTCTCGAAACCCTGAAGATCGGAAAAGAGGAGAGGCAGGCCAGGCTAAAAGAACTTCTCGGTGAACTGCGCATATCTCATCTTGCCAAGAATAAGGCCGACAGGCTCTCCGGGGGCGAGCGAAGGCGTGTGGAAATCACCCGGGCCCTTGTCACCCAGCCCAGCTTTATTCTGCTCGATGAGCCCTTTGCGGGAATAGACCCGCTCGCGGTAGTGGAAATCCAGGGACTCATCAGGGCGCTCAAAGCAAAGGGCATAGGCGTTATGATTTCCGATCACAACGTGCGCGAAACGCTCAAAGTCTGTGATTGGGCTTATATAATGCACGAAGGGCGGATCCTGGAGAAGGGCGACCCGGTCGCTATCGCTCAAAGCGAACTCGCCAGGCGCACCTATCTCGGGGACCAGTTCAGTTTGTAGACGGATGTAATTGATGGCATTGGAACTAAGACAGCAATTAAGACTGAGCCAACAGCTCATAATGACCCCTCAGTTGCAACAGGCGATCAAACTGTTGCAGCTTTCACGATTGGAGCTGCTGGACACGATTCATCAGGAACTCGAAACAAATCCTTTGCTCGAAGAGAGCCAGGAAGAACTTCCCACCGAACAGGACGCCGAACTCGAGACCCTCACTACCGAAGAGACCCCCTTCCAGGAAGTGCAGCTTTCCGAGAAAATGCGGGAAGACTTTGATTGGGAAGGCTATCTGGAAGAATACAACACAAGCACCCCCGTGCTTGTCGAAATCGACCCGAACCAGGAATGGCCGAGCTTCGACAGCAGGCTCACCGAACCCACAACGCTCGAAGACCACCTGGTCTGGCAGCTTAGACTCTCCGACTTCTCGGACGAGGAGCGCGAAATCGGCGCGTGCATAATCGGAAATCTCAACAATGACGGCTATCTGGATGCGACGATTGAAGATATCGTTGAAATGTCCGGGGCCGAACCCTCCAAGGTTGAAGAAGTCCTCGGCAGGATTCAGAACTTCGATCCAACCGGCGTCGCCGCCAGGGACCTCAGGGAATGTCTGCTGGTGCAGGCGAAAAACATGGAGTTCGAGGACAAGCTTGTTGTCCGTATCATAGAAGACCACCTGCAACTATCTCGAAACAAAGAATTACGCCGCACTCGTTCGCGCCCTCAAGCGCAGTCCCGAAGATGTGAAGGCGGCGGTCGAAATAATACTCGGGCTGGATCCCAGGCCGGGAAGCGCCTTCAACAAAGAGACCGTCGAATACATCAGTCCCGACATCTACGTCTTCAAGGTTGATGACGAATGGGTGATACTGCTCAATGAAGACGGAATGCCCAGACTAAGGGTCAGCTCTTATTACAAGGACGCCCTTGGGGAGGGTGATTCGCTGCCCACTGAAACAAGGGACTACATTCAGACAAAATTGCGTTCCGCCGCATGGCTCATCAAGAGCATTCACCAGAGGCAACGAACCCTCTACAAGGTGTCGCAGAGCATTGTCAAGCTTCAGGGGGACTTCTTCGACCAGGGTGTGGCCCACCTCAAACCTATGGTGCTCAGAGACATCGCCGAAGACGTTGGAATGCATGAGTCAACCATCAGCAGGGTTACCGCCAGCAAATACATGCACACGCCGCATGGGATTTTTGAGTTGAAATATTTCTTTAACAGTTCGATAAATAGCGTCTTGGGCGAAGCGGTCGCCTCGGAAAGCGTTAAAGAACGAATACGGCAGCTTGTTCGCGAGGAGGATTGCGCAAAGCCGTACAGCGACCAGGAAATAGTGGACATACTCGGAAAGGGAAAATATCAGCATAGCCCGGCGCACAGTGGCCAAGTACCGTGAAATGCTGGGGATTTTACCCTCGAACAGAAGAAGGAAATCTTCCTGGGGCGCCTGAGAGAACCCATGGGCATTGCTGTTTTCTTAGAAGGATGATGATGCGGATCAAATTGTCTTTTCGAAATATCGAGCCCTCGGACGCCTTGAAGCTTTATGTTGAGGACAAGCTCGCCAGAGTGAAGAAATACCTCGAAGAACCCATAGAAGCCCACGTCGTGCTCAGGGTGGAAAAATTCCGGCATATCGCCGAAGTCTCCATTGACGCTTCCGGCTTTCGGTTGAACGGCGCCGAAGAAACCGACGGTATGTATTCAAGCATCGACCTGCTGGTGGACAGCCTCGAGGCGCAGGCAGCAAGGAAGGGAAAGGCGAAGGTCAGCCGGCGCAGATCGGGCGGAAGCGCCAAAGAGTCGGTCGGCTTGCTTGAACGTGCAGGGCAGGCGACCCAAGACAAGCTCGAGCCTCGAGTGATCAGGGCTGAGCAGGTTTACGCAAAACCGATGCATCTTGACGAAGCGGTAATGGAGTTGAACCTTTCGACCGGCGAGTTCATGGTGTTTACTAACAGGAGCACAAACCGGGTGAATGTTCTGTATAGAAGGAAAGACGGCAACCTCGGCCTGATCGAAGCAATCGGCTAATTGCTCCTTTGTTTTGTCGCCTTTTCAATAAGCAAAAATTCGTCGAGGGCGGGAGACTGTCTCCCGCCTGATTCGATTGGGCGAGGGGAAGACATCTTCCGGATATCCTCAGGCTCAACCCCGCTAGAGGAAACCTAATGAAAATTCTCGACATTCTTGCTGTGGACTCTATTGTTCCCGAGCTTAAAGGGAGGACCAAGAAGCTGGTGTTGGAAGAGTTGACCGATGCGGTGAAAAGAAATAAGCCCCATATAGACAGAGATCAGCTCATGAAAGTTTTGCTCGAAAGGGAGAGACTGGGCAGCACCGGAATCGGGGACGGAATCGCCATTCCTCACGGGAAGTTAAAAGATATCGAGGAACTGGTTCTCTCATTCGGGCGCTCAATTGAAGGCATTGATTTCGAGTCCATGGACGGAAAGCCCGTTCACCTCTTTTTCCTTCTCGTTGCGCCCGAGGCCTGTGCGGGAATTCACCTAAGGGCGCTGGCAAAGATAGCCAGGCTGCTCAAAAACGGTACAGTGCGAAAAAGGCTTGCAAAAGTCGATAACCGGGAGGACATTTTTTCAATCATCGAGCAGGAAGACGAGGATTTCTAGCCCGGCGTCCATCCTGAAACACCGGATTGAAAATGAGTGCGAGAAAGCCCCATGTTATAGTTGTCACCGGACTTTCCGGATCCGGCAAGAGTACGGCAATCAAGGCTTTTGAGGATATTGACTATTTTTGCATCGATAACCTGCCCGTGCCGCTTCTGGGCAGTTTCCTGCTGCTGTGCGAACAAGACATGCCGGACATGAAGCGGATCGCGCTGGGAATAGACATCAGAGAGCGTAATTTCCTCAAGAACTACAACCAAATATTTTCCACCCTGGAAGATGCGGGGTACAGGTTTGAAATCATTTTTCTCGAAGCCGACAATGAAATATTGCAGCGAAGATACAGCCAGACGCGAAGGATCCACCCTGCGGCGCCCTCCGAGCATCAATTGCTCCAGGCGATCAATGTCGAGCGGGAGCAGTTGGGCGCCCTGCGCAGCCGCGCCACCAGGATCATCGACACGGGAACTCTTTCGGTCCATGAACTCAAGCGCCTCATCACAAGGTCCTATTCTTACACCGGAGAAAACGAACAGCTCAGCGTTCAGATACTCTCATTTGGATACAAATACGGCGTTCCGCTTGAAGCCGACCTGATGATGGACGTGAGGTTTCTTCCAAACCCGTACTTCGTGGAAAGCCTGCGGGACCTCGACGGCGCCTCGGGAGCAGTTCGCTCGTGGGTAATGCAATGGGACGCCGTGCAGGAGTTTATGTCCGATTATTGCGCCCTGGTCCTCAAACTTCTGCCCGCCTATATCCAGGAAGGGAAACGGTATCTTACAATGGCTTTCGGATGCACCGGGGGCAGGCACCGCTCCGTTGTCATCGCGGAGGGAATTGCCGACAAGTTGAGGCGCAACGGTTATCATGTAACGGTCTTTCACAGAGACATTCATCTGCAATGAGAATATTAGGAGAAGACGCAATTGGGCCGCAAAGTCGAAAAAGATCTAATAGGGGTTGTAGTCGCATCCCACGGCAGGCTGGCTGAAGAGATGCTTGCGGCCGCCGAGATGATCGTTGGCCCCCTTCAGAACTCCAAGGCCATCTGCTTCAAACCCGATCAGCCGGCTGGTGAATTGATCAAATTAATGGGGGACGCCATAAAAGAGGTGGACCGGGGAAAAGGCGTCTTGATCCTCACCGATCTTTTTGGCGGCACGCCTGCAAATATCAGCTTGTCTTTCCAGGGGCCGGGGGTCGAGATTGTCTGCGGAATGAATCTTCCGATGTTGATCAAGCTTGCCGGGTGCCGGAACGGGTGCAGCCTGCGCGAAGCCGCTTCAATGGTGAAAGAGTACGGGCAACGTCACATATCTCTTGCCAGCCAGGTGCTTTCCCGCTCGGTGAAAACGGCGCCTTTGCCGTAAAGGTGAAATACTCCTGCATTCAGTGGATAAGAATTGGACTTCGAAATTACTGTCTCGCCTCTGGCGAAATCCGACATACCCTCAATCCTGGAAATAGAATGCGATAGCCAGCCGGAGCCATGGACAGAAAATGCCTTTGTGGAGGAGATCAACCGGGTTGGTTCCAGCCTGCTGGTGGCGCGGCTGCCCGCCGGGGACTCCGGGGGCGCCCCCTTTTCGGAGATCGTGGGATATATTTGCTTCTGGTCTGTGGCAGGTGAGATTCAAATCCTCAACCTCGCCGTCCGCAAGGCGTCGAGGCGAAGGGGGGTGGCTCGAAAGCTGATTGAACTCGCGATTCGAAGGGGACTCGATCAGCACTCCGATCTCGTCACCCTCGAGGTGCGAGAGAGTAATCTGGCAGCCCGAAAACTCTATGAATCTTTGGGTTTCAAAGTCACAGGGGAGCGACCTGGCTACTACGGAGCGCAGAAGGAATCGGCCATCCTGATGGAACTTGATATTCGCTCGGGCCGGGTTTCTAATGAAGGGGGGATTTCTTAGGGCTTGTCCGTAAATAGTGTCCATCCGGAAACTCCGGATAAGAAACTAGTACCATGTAACATTGCTTTTTTCGTACAATAGCGGTAAAATCATGCAAATTTCAAAGGGGAGGGATTTGCCATGAAACCGCGATACCGTGTGACGTTAACAGAGCAAGAACGCCAGGAACTCGATGCCTTGAAAACAGGTAAGACCAGTGCGAAACGGTTCCTTTACGCACGCGCTTTGCTCCTGTGTGATGCCGGGCCGCAGGGGCCTGCCTGGGCTGTAGCAGACGTCGCCGAGGCTATGGGCGTTACGCCTCGCACAATCGAACACCTGAAGCAGCGTTTCGTGGAAGATGGGCTGTCTGCTGCGCTGGAACGCAAACAACCGGAAAAGCCGCCACGCGAGGTGACTTTCGATGGAGCTTTTGAGGCACGACTAATTGCATTGGCCTGTTCAGAAACTCCGGAAGGTCGGCGACGATGGACCGTACGACTGCTGGCCGAGAAGGCAGTCGAATTGAAGTTAGCTCCGAGCGTCTCGCATATGACAGTGCAACGCACACTTAAAAAAACGAATTTAAGCCTCACCTCCGGAAGTACTGGAAAATCCCGCCGGAAGGTAGCGCAGCGTTCGTAGCCAATATGGAAGATGTAATTGATGTTTACCATTTTCCTTACGATCCCGACTATCCGCAGGTCTGTATGGATGAAACTTGTAAACAACTAATCGGGGAAGTACACGACCCGATCTTTTGCGCGCCAGGAAGACCGGCACGGGTGGACCATGAATACGTCCGCAACGGAGTTGTCCAGATCTTTCTTGAAGTGGAACCGTTGACCGGCAAACGCCACGTAGAGGCCGCTCAACATAGAACGAGAAAGGACTGGGCGTGGTGGATCAAGGGTATGCTCGACGAACGCTACCCAAATGCTGTCCAAGTATGCTTGGTCCTGGACAACCTGAACACACACTGTGTTGCCTCCCTTTACGAGACGTTTGAACCTAAAGAGGCTCGGCGCCTGGCAGAACGCCTTGAGATCCATTACACACCCAAGCATGGTAGTTGGCTCAACATGGCGGAGATCGAACTGAGCGCGTTGAATGGACAGTGCCTGGATCGGCGGATTCCCGATCTTGAAACACTGCGAAGCCATATCGCCACATGGGAAAACGACAGGAACAACCGGCAAGCTAAGATCCAATGGCGATTTTCTACTACCGAGGCACGGATAAAGTTGAAACATCTTTATCCGAAATTGTAAATGTTACATGGTACTAGCAGTTTCCGATTCGGAAAGGAGGCATTTTTCGGCCTGGCAAGGAAATCAAGGGGTTACGCGGAGGCGTACATCGGTACGCCGCACAAGAAACCCCGAAGATTGACACCGACAGGGCGGAAAAGGGCCCTTTCCGGATGGAAACTAAATAAGCCTCTAAAGCATCGATAAGGGAACTTTCCGCATGGACCTTGACAAGTTTCAATCAGACGCTCTGACCAGGAACCTGGACCTGACAAATATCTCGGTGGTCATCCCGAATTCTTTTCAGACCCTGGAGGAGGCGGTTAAAGGATATGCCGGCAAGGAAAAACAGGCTCGCGACCTTCTCTTGGAATACTGCCACAAGTACAGAAACTGGCATTTTGTAGTGCAGGAGGCCCAAAGGTACGCCATCGGAAATCTGCGCCTTTATAGAAGCAGCCCTCTTAACGGCAAGGTGATATATCTGCTGTCCAACATCCTTCTCAATGCCCTGAAAGAGTCCGAGCGGTTCGAAATCCGAAGCCTGGCCGCCGATCACCTCCTTGCCTACTGGATAAAGCTCCTCGAGGAAATGCCCGAAGGATTTGAAAGGCCCGCCCCGGGCGAAGTCAGCGCCGAAGGCATAGGGGAGGTTTTTCAAACGGACGCCTCCTGCCACCAGGGCATTGCGAGGTACTTTTTCCGTGAACTCCTGGAACTGCCCGAAGCGCCCTTCGAGTTCCTCATGCGAAGTTTCTATCCTCCCAAACGCATCGGGGCCATGCTGCTCGGAATATGGCCCAAAGGCGCCTCCTTCGTCGAACTCAGGGCCTTTCTGGAGAGATTTTTCAGGGACACGTATGATTTCTGGCTGAACAGGGAGGACCCCTGTTCGTGGATGGATCAACAGGGAGAGCAAGACTGCCCGGCCGAGTGCTGGCTGGAAAATTGCCTGCCCCTCAGCAAGGAAATTTTACGCAAACGTCTGCAACTCCTGGAGACCCAAGTAGTTCCGCAGCCCGATCATCGAAAGGCTGTCGAAATGCTTACAGGCATGACCGACTTCCACGATCTCATTCAACTCTATGTGCATTTGCCCGGAAAGATCGCCGATAAAGGAGACAAGTTCTCCCAGGCCGGCCACATCAGCATGCTCATGCAGCTAAAGATGCTCGAGGTAAAGGGGCTTGAGGCCATCCATGAGGATGTGCTCCGTGAAATAAACTTCGAGATTGGCAGGTGGATTCGGGAGGAATCCAGGGATCGGCTCGAAGCGCTGCTCGATCGCATATTGAGCGTCCTGGTAATTTCGCTTCAAAACTATCCGCAGGCCGCGCTCCAGATCATCCGCACGATGGGCCTGGAAATCGTGGCGACAGACCACCGGCCCTTGATCGATTTCTTCTTGAGGCGAATCCTGCGGTTGGGATTCCAATCGCCCATGCTCGGCCAGGTAAGCAGCCACTGGCAGATGTCCGTAAACCCGGCCCATCTTCCTAACGTGAGAGTGTGGCTCGATGTCATAAAAACCAACCCTCTTCGCGCGCGAACGCTTCTTTCCGCCCTCATAGTGAACCTGTCCCTGGGAGGGATTTTCGTCCGCGACACCGACCTTTTCCAAAAAGACGTTTCACAGTTGCTCAACGCTCCCATCCGGCCCGTCTACAACCTGGTAAAGCAGCTCACCAAGCTCTTTCCCGTCTACTTCAGCCAAATCGGGGCCGAGGGGCTGCTAAGAACAGTCTCCACCGACGTTGACGAAATCACCGGCAGGAGCGACAAGCTTATCCACTTTTTGCGAAAGCAAAGCCACGTGGAAAGCAACAACATCATCGTATCTTTCATACAGGGGATTATCGAATACTGGCGCACAATGGAAAAAAAACCCCTCGAAGGGCTTATTCCATCCGAGGTCTATTGCGATATCCCTGAATCCGGGCCCCTGATTGAAGACATCCACAAGATTTTCGAACACGTTTTCAGCGCCAGGACGATCAACCATGTTCAGGACCTGCTCGATTTTACCGAAAAAGAGGCCAGAGACCTCATAGACCAGGTCCCCGGCGTTCCCGAAACAGAGCGCTTGCGCGCCTTTCTCATGATCCAGTTCTATCAGCTTCTCCACGAAAAGTATGCCCTGAGCTTCAAGGACATCCGTATCAACCTCGAGCGGGCAAAAACCATTGGCTTGCCCGACCCGGGCGAACTGCTGGAGGCGCTCGACAACGGCGGTGGCGACAGGTGCCGCTTGCTTAACGCCATTCTGGCTTATCTCGGCGAGCTAAAGGAAGTCATCCTGACTCCCGGCGAACTGAAGATAATGGAGAGCATCTACTACAAGCGCCATATCGCTGTAGACATTCCCTCGATGTACGGCTCTTATAATGAACCGCGCTTCGATGCGCTCGGGCTGACCTTTCGGCTCGAAAACCTCGCCAATGTCATGTTTGAGGAGATCATATTCTCAATTAACCTCTGTTTCATCACCAGGGCCTCTTTTCACCGGATCGCCCGCTTCATTCCGCTTTTCATGAAAGCGCTGGAGATCGACGGAATTACGTCCAGCAGGCTCGAAAGCCAGAATGAGCTTTTCAGGAAAGCCCTCGAGGTTCCCGGGTTCTCGCATTCACAGTACATGGACATCTTCAGGGGCTTTTCCGAAGCCATAAAGCAGATCATTCAGACACATTACGATTCGGTCCATGATGAAAACCTCGAACTTGTAATCAAGCAGCTCGGGCCCGACAAGACTGACTGCATAGATACCAAAGAGAAAGCGATGTAGCGGCCGAAAGGACCCAGAGAGTCTCGGAGAGCTTTCTTCGCGACCTGATCGCCAGGACCTTCGGGCTCCAGTATTTCGACCATTTTATCACCAGCATTCTGACCACGCTGGCCACCCAGCGCGAAGAGCTGAGCGTCCACGACCTGGACTTGCTGCTGAGCTACGACCCCGGCAGGACCGTTTCTCACCTTTATCGCCCGAACATCGAGACTCACGATTCCATATACATGGGGAACAAAGCGCACATCCTGGCCAATCTGCACTCGATGGGGATCAAGATCCCGCCCGGCTTCGTCATCACTACCGAGTATTTCCGGTGCAGGCCGGTGATCGAAAGTTTCTGGCAATCCAGGGAGGATTTCGTGCAACGGGTGATGCGAAATGGTCGAGCAGGTCGAGGTCGAAACGGGCCGCAAGTTCGGCCAATCCGGACAACCCCCTTCTTTTTTCGGTCCGGAGCGGCTCGGCGGTCTCGATGCCGGGCATGATGAACACCTTTCTCAACGTGGGAATCAACGAGCAAATAGTCGAAGGCCTGATTGCCCAGACCGGAGAAGCATGGTTCGCCTGGGACAACTACAGGCGTTTCATCCAGTCCTGGGGCATGTCGTTCGGAATCCCGCGCGACGAATTCAGCGTCGTCATGAACAGGTACAAGAAAAAATACGGCAGGGCCGTTAAGCGGGAATTCTCTCCCGTTGAAATCAGGGAGCTTGCCCTGGCATACCGGGAAGTACTGAAGGCTCATAATATCGAATTTTCCGAATCCCCCACCGAACAGCTCTTTACGGCCATTCGGCAGGTCGTGGAATCGTGGGAATCGCACAAGGCCAAGACCTACCGCGAAATCATGATGCTCTCGGACAACTGGGGAACCGCGGTTACCATCCAGGCAATGGTGTTTGGAAACCTTGACATCAACTCGGGGGCCGGCGTCATGTTCACCCACAATCCGCGCACCTCCGAGGACAAGGTCGATCCGGTCGGCGACTTCACCTGGGGAAACCAGGGCGAAGACGTAGTGGGAGGTCTTGTCAAAACGCTCCCGCTCTCCGAAAAGCAAAGACTCAGGGAAGCCGAACCCAAGGAGACTTCGCTCGAAGCGCTTTTCCCGCGGCGTCTATAAGAAGTTGTCGGACATCGCCAAAAAGCTCGTCTATGAAAACCACTGGGCGCCTCAGGAAGTGGAGTTCACCTTCCAGGGAGCGGGAGAAGAAGGCGTCTATGTCTTGCAGTCCCGCAACATGACCCCCAGGACAAAGCGCTCCTATCCGGTTTTCAAAAAGATCGCAGACCTCCACTCGAGGTACCTGGGAAGCGGCATCGGGGTCAGCGGCGGAGCGATCTCGGGCTTGGCCGCCTTCGATCTGGAATCCATCCAGCGCATCAAAAAAGAGTATCCCGGAAAACCGGTCATCCTGATCCGCTCCGACACGGTCCCCGACGACATACACGAGATTTCGGTCGCCGACGGGGTCCTTACGGCCAAGGGGGGCGCAACCTCCCACGCCGCCATCGTCGCCCACCGGCTTGGCAAAACCTGCGTTGTCGGCGTCAGCCGCATGAGGGTCCGCGACTCGGAAAAAACTTGCGTCATCGACGGCCACCCGGTCAAAACGGGCGACTCGATAAGCATCGACGGCAGGAGCGGAGCCATCTACTCGGGTATGCTCGAGGTCGAGCGGGTGGACCTTTCGGCCCAGCCCGATTATGAATAGCGCTCTATCATGTTATTCATGGTTGCGCTCCGCTCGATACGGAAGTATGATGGTTCAATCACGCAAAAAGGAGCGCCAATCTAGTTCTCTGCATTGAATCTCGGGAGGCGGCATAAAACACATGTCCCGGCCTGTAGAATCACCGCATACGCTTTTCACCTTCGAAAGATTCAGATTTACCATTAAAGTCGCCAGCCTGATGGTCCTGCCGCCTTATAAAGGGGCCGTCTTTCGGGGAGCATTCGGGAATGCATTCAGGCGTGTGGTCTGCGCCGTCCCGAGACAGGATTGCGCAACCTGCATGCTGCGCCTGAAATGTCTCTATGTTTCCATATTCGAACCTCCGCCCCCCGCCGATTACCCCGACGCCGCCAAATTCAGCACTGCGCCCGCACCTTATGTTCTCAACCCGCCCCTGACAAATCTCCAGGCCTTTCACCCCGGCGACAATCTTGACTTTGAGCTGGTCCTCATCGGGCCCGCTATCGAAGCCCTGCCCTACTTCATTTATACCTTCACGGAACTCGGCCGCCGCGGCCTGGGGGGCAGACGCGGCAAATACGATCTAGTCAAAGTCGACTTGCTCAGAGGCGAAAAGGCAATCCAGATATATGATGGCGGCCCTCAAATGCTTTCCGCATACCCTCCAGGCGCCCCGATTGAACCCCAATCGGAAGAAAACGGGGTAAGTACTGTCACCTTGCATTTTCTCACCCCTTTGCGCTTGAAGGTGAAAGGCGACCTGGTGACGAAACTCACATTCCCCCTCTTCCTCGAGCGGCTGGTAAACCGGCTCACTCTCCTGAATGCCTTCTACAACGGCAATTCCGGCCCGCTGCCCCATTTTGAGCCTCTGCTATCCCTTGCACCAAACATCTCGGTAACCAACGACGAACTCCACTGGCACGATTGGGAGCGATACTCATCCAGGCAGAAGGACACCATGAAATTCGGAGGCCTTAAAGGTCCAATAGCCTTCTCGGGGGACCTGGGGCCTTTCATGCCTTATGTAAGGGTGGGGCAACAGGTGAATTTGGGCCAGAGCACAACGTTTGGGCTGGGCAGGTACCGTATTCTCTGAATTACAGCCGAAATCGACCCGCAGCAGGAAAACGGCAATGCTGGAACGACTTAGTACACGGCTTATCCGGATATCCATGAACCGCATCGCCTTTAAATAGAGTATCAACTCGGACTCGAAAGAGATAACGGGTGCTCATTTCCTGGCACTCCACCGTGGAGAATGGAGTTGTAAATGGATGAAATGACACTGAAGGTGGCAATTGCCGGTTTCATGCACGACATAGGCAGATTGGCAGATGCGAGCATTTTCCCCCTCACTGAGGAATTTCTGCACAAGTATGCAAGGTTCAATGGAGATTCGCGTGGCTCTGTTTCCTATCCCGGCCCTTTATACACCGCCGCAGTTATCGACCACATGATAGAAAAGAACCTTCTTCCAAAGGCATTAACCCAAGGGCGACAGGGAGATGGAAGTGACCTCATTGACTTGGCTGCAGGCCACCAGAGGCCGCAGTCTCCACTGCAATGGATTGTAGCGCTTGCCGGCAGGCTCGCAAATGGGTGGGATGAAAACAAATGTGATTCGGAAAGTATCCCCGAAATTAAGACGGGCGAATTCATGGATTTGCGACTTCGGCCTATTTTTGAACACCTGATGCAAGAGAACTCTGCAAGCGCCACCGAAACCAAGAATCACTCCTGGCATTATCCTCTTAAAGAGGTATCACCCAAGAACATTTTTCCAGTCAAAGCGGATCGGATTCATCCAAGAGCGGCTGCCGGCCAATCTGAGCGTATGCAGATCTTCAAGAAATTCACTAGCGCAGCTGCAAAACTGGCACATAAAAAAGAAGACCTTTCTCTTTGGTTCGAGCACTTCGAAAGCCTGGTTATGGCTTTAGCCTCTCAGGCCCCTACGGCGATGCACGGCACTGTTGCCGACATCCCAATTTATGATCACCTCAAGCTCACCTCCGCCTTTGCAGTAGCCCTTTACCTCTATCATGGAGCAACAGGCGCCTTGGACTCTGAGAGCGTAGCTTCTCTCAAAGACTACGCTCAACCAAAGTTCCTGGTCATCGGAGGCGATTTTTACGGTATCCAGAACTTCATTTTCAGCGACAGTGGCGAAGCCAAAAAAAATCGGTCCAAGATACTCCGAGGCCGCTCATTTGCAGTTTCCCTATTCTCGGAACTTGCTGCCGACATGCTCTGTCGCAGTATCGGCATTCCATCGGTTTCCGTGGTGCTCAATACCGCAGGCAAATTCATTATCATTGCACCGAATACGGAGGTGGCCCAAAAAGCTGCTGATACTGTCCAGACCAAGGTCAATGACTGGTTCATGAAGATCTCCTACGGTGAAATGGCGATAGGAATAGATGCAATCCAGGCATCCCCGAAAGACTTCACGAGCAGCCATTTCATCAATCTTTGGGAAAAGCTTTCTCGGCAAATGGACAAGAGGAAATACAGCAAAATTGATCTGGACCGTTTCGGAGGCACGGTAGAGACCTATCTCAAAAGTTTCAATGCCGGGCTTCATCGCCCGCTCTGCCCCTTCTGCGGCAAGAGACCATCTAGTGAGGATCTCGAAGGTTGCAACCTGATCGGTGATGCAAAATCAACGTGCCCGATATGCCGCGATCATATCTTCCTGGGAACGAAGCTTGTTAAAAAGGAACGGTTCGCCATCACCACCAAGGATGCTCCGTTATGGGGCGGAGATGGGGTGAAACTTGCAGAGCCGATTTTCGGGGAGTATCAAGTGGCTTTTGCGGATGGGCAAATGAATGAGATGGCTCGGGCTGGTCAACTCCTGAAGTATTGGGATGTTTCCGTTGATCCGGATGGAGTCGTTTTCAAAGATGTGAGCATCAGGTTTATCAATGGTTCGATTCCGGAATGCACCCTGGGGAGCTTGCAGGACGAGAGACTTCTCTTTGGCAAGAAGAGCAGGAAAAAGAAGGAGGAGATCCTTGACCCCAAGGGCATCGGAGCGCCAAAAACCTTTGAGCATATCGCCGCCATGGCTTTCAACGTTTCTCAGGATGAGGATGGGTATCGCGGCATCGATGCCCTGGGCGTGCTCAAGGCCGATGTTGATAACTTAGGTCTACTCATGTCGTGCGGGATGGAACCGAACCTTTTCATCCCCGCCCGCCTCTTTACCCTTAGTCGACAGTTAAACTGGTATTTCGCTTTGTATCTGCCGCACCTCCTAAAAGTTACTCCCCGATTTAATGACATTTATACGGTCTTTGCCGGTGGAGATGACCTTTTCCTGATAGGACCCTGGAATCGGGTTGTGGAACTTGCAGGTGTGCTTCACGAGACTTTTGCGCGCTACGTCTGCCAGAATAGAAAAATTCACTTCTCGGCGGGAATCACCTTGCATAAGACCCATACGCCGCTTGATAAGCTGGCTCGCCAGGCCGAGACTGCCCTTGGCAAGTCCAAAGATGAAGGCAGAGACCGCATAACGCTTTTCAACGAAACTGCCGACTGGAATGAGTTTGTGCTGTTACAGGGGATAAAAGACAAATTTCTCGAATGGAGAGCATCAAAGCTCATCAACAATGCAATGCTCTATCGTTTGGACGAACTCATTCGCATGGCCGAGCAGGCCAAGCTCGTCCTCGAACAGCAGGAGATATACATTGAGGAGATGCAATGCCTCAAGTGGCGAGCGCTTTTCCACTATATGGCGGATCGAAATATAGGCAAGGACTTGAAGGCCGGAACTCTCGAGGAGAGGGCGCGCATGAAAGCGGGGATGATCGATGAGTTCTCTCGTGCCGCAGGTTGGCTCGAGACCTATGGCTCCTTATTAAAGATCGCACTCTGGGACGTAATCTACAACCAAAGGAAGGGGGCTTAGAATGGTGGATGTTACCTTTTACAAAAATCAGCAAACACGGGCCATAAGGCCGGAACTTTTTTCAACGACCGCAGAAGAGTTGGCAAAGGCTTTCGCCGGTTCGGATGAACGGGTCAACAAAAGGACTCAGATTCGGAAGTTCTATGATGAGGTAGTCCGTCTCAACACACTGGCCAGGCAAACCAAAGATGAAGAGGCCTGGGACAACATCCTGCCATATTTAAACATGCTCATCGCCAAAGCAGCCTACGCTCAGGGCCGCAAGCTCGTGACCAAGGATTTCGTCGAGTTTATCAGGAAATCTATTACCCAGATCACCGCCCGAAAGGATCTGGACGTTTTTGCAAGCCTTTTCGAGGCATTCATGGGCTTTTATAGAAGAGAACGCCAGTCGAACTAAAAGGGAGGATAGACCGTGCAGCTCATAGATATTAAAGAGATCAGAGGCCAGATAAGGTTGAAGAGCGGGCTCCACATCGGCGCTGGAGATACGGCAATGCAGATAGGCGGTACCGACAACCCCGTCATAAAGCATCCGCATACCCTGGAGCCTTTCATCCCCGGATCATCGCTCAAGGGCAAGGTCCGCGCACTTCTCGAGCTCAGAAGCGGATTGATGGGCAAGACAAATGGCCAGCCGGTGCAGACCGGCTTGCTTGCCGAACTGAAAGACTGGCGGAAGGAAGAGTGCGAGAAAATATTAAAGATATTTGGATCGAGCGGGGCCGAGGCGGATGAGGCTGGTGAGATTGGCCCCACCAGAGTTTCATTCGCGGATTGCCCCCTGAACGAGGAATGGCGTCAAAGAGCGCAACAGGAACGACTCAGTCTGACCGAAGTGAAGTCCGAAAACCGTATTGATCGAATTCGGGGCACTGCGGAGCATCCAAGATTTACGGAAAGGGTGCCTTCAGACACCATTTTCGATTTCTCTGTTTACCTGAAGATTTTGAGCCCGGATGAAGAGGGCCTGCTGGACTACCTGCTCATGGGCATGAAAATCCTGGAGATGGATAGCCTTGGGGGCAATGGCAGTCGCGGGTATGGCAAAATTGAGTTGAAGTTTGACGACCCGGACATAACCGCCAGGTTCAAACAGGTTGATCCTTTTGATATGGGAGCGCAAGGCCGTGAAACTCTTTGAATTCACGATTCAGCCCACCTCCGGGTTTGGGACAACGCTCAAAGGGGACACACTGTTCGGCCATTTTTGCTGGCAGGCAGCTTACGATCCGTCTCTGCTCGAAGGGGGCCTGGCTAAATGGATAGATAGGTACAGAGATGATCCGTTCGCTGTCTTTTCTTCGGCCTGGCCGAAGTTTCAGGCAGGGAAAGCTCTCTACGCATTGAAAAGACCCGACATGCCCATCCACTACCTTCTCCCACCTGGCGATGGTGAGTCCAGAAAGGAGCGGATCGAGCGCCGAAAAAAAGACATGATTAAAAATTGGATGCTCGTGGGCGAGGATTTGTCAATTGCCCTGCGTTCTGCCGAATACGTCACAGAAAAACATCTTGCTGAGTTGGCAATTTCCAGCCTGGACCCTACCCCTAGGTCTTTTTTCTGGAAACGTTACGGAGCATTTATCTCGAATTTTTCTGAGCCGCACAACAGCATCAACCGACTCACGATGACCACCGGAGAGGCCCCATTTGCTCCCTTTACTGTAAACTCTGCCTTTTATCACCCGTGTACGAGGCTAGCGATTTTCGTTCTGATAAATGAGTCCGCCACAAGCGATGGGTGCGTTCGCACGGCGCTGGAGCGCATTGGGAAACTTGGCTTCGGCAAAGATGCCTCAACCGGCCGGGGACGCTTCAAAGTAGATGAAACTAGGGAACTTCCCCTCCCTGGGTCGCCTTTGGCCAATGCATGCTATACGCTGGCCCCCACGGTACCAGAACCCGGCGTCTTTTCCAATCACTACTTCTCTCCTTTTATCCGCTTCGGAAAACATGGCGACAAGCACGCCCGCTCCAAAAATCCCTTCAAAAATCCCGTAATCATGGCGGATGAAGGAGCGATCTTCGTTACGGACAACCCGGATGTTTTTCAAAAGCCATACATCGGGCAAGCCGTCCTCCGGACTTCGCTCGCCGATGAGAATACGGTCGCTCAGGGCTATTCTATTTACCTGCCGTTACAGATTGGAGGCCTTATATGAACGCGCCGATGAAACTCTGCCTCCGCGTACTATCCCCCATCCATGTGGGCTGTGATGAAGTTTATGAACCTACCTCCTTCCTGGTGGACGAAAAGGCCAACCAATTGACTGTTTTCGACCCACTGGAATTTATGAAAACACTGGCCGTCAAGGATAAGCAATCTTTTCTCCAAATATGCAGCAAGGGAACCGTCTCGTCCATCCTCGAACTCTACGTATTCATGCGCAAGAAGCGCTGCGATGGCAAAGTGGTAGAAGTTTGCCCCGGTTTCATTGAGCAGTATCAGAAGACACTGTCAATACCTCCCAACGATTCCAGACGGATTCAGCAGGAACTGTCCAACTTTGTCATCTCCCGGACGGCTTTCAACTCCTCCGATGCTCGCCCCTACATTCCCGGCTCGGCGATAAAGGGCACTTTGCGGACCGCCTACCTGAACATCTGTGCTGCGGGTCAGAAGATCAATACCCCGCCTGGAAAATCCGCGGCAAAGGACCTGGAGGAGAAGCTCCTGGGTGCGCACAATTTCGAAACTGACCCCTTTCGACTCATGAAGGTTTCCGATTTCAGGCCTGTGGGGGAAGTCAGAACACGCATCATCTACGCTATCAACCAAAAGAAAAAGCCTTCTAAATTCCAGGCGCGTGGCCCGCATCAGATTCTTGAGGTTATTGAGCCAGGGTCGCTTTTCGAAGGCTCCATTTCCGTCCTAATACCCGAAAAAGGCGCCAACATAAAGAAACCCCTTACTCTTGAGGCTGTCATACAAAGCGCCCAATCCTTCTACACCAAAGAAATGAGTCAGGAGAACGTTGTTCTGGCGGGCATAGAAATCAGTCCCCTGAGTCCTGTAAAGCGCGATGGTGCTTTCATGTTGCGTCTCGGCAGGCATTCCGGAGCTGGATGCGTCACAATAGAGGGCCATAGGGCAATCAAGATCATGCAGGCAAGAGGTGAAAAAGCAAAGATCGCTAGCAGCGCCACTACTCTCTGGCTGGCCTCGGACTTTGCCAAACCTTCATCAAATGCAGGTCTGAGAGCATTTGGCTGGGGAGCGGCAGAGAGTATGTCCGAACAAGCCTTGAATGAATACGAACTAATGGAGCAGGACTATCAACTTGGCCGGACCGCAGCTTCCGCAAAGCGGCCTCAGAGAGTGCCAAACACATCCGGAGCTGAGATGCAAGGATCAGGCTCCTCTTCTCAAGTGAAACGACCTGCCCGTGAGGTGTGGCCTTCGGCAACTCTGTCCTGGAGCCCAGGCAACCAGATTCTTTCCGCCTCCTTTGGCGGCAAGAAAGCTACCTGCTAAGGGGAAAGACCTGGTTCCAGAAGCCTACTATGAAAAATTGTTTGTGAGGAAGAAAGTGGCCATTGCAGGGGTTGAGGTGGAACGTATTGGTAACGCCTATTGCATCGTGAAGATTCAGGAACAGGGTTGAACACTCCGATGAATCCATCTTCCAACATCTAAGGAATGATCCCTGGCCTCCGCTTCTTGATTTTGATTTTAGCACCACACTAACACCGGTTTCTCCTCAAGGTTCCTGGATCGCTGCGCCTCTTGCACAGGGCAGTGCAGGAAGATGGCAAACTGGTGGGAAGCTGGTTCTTTATCATTTGGGGAACATTTATGATTAGCCGCAATGGAACCATTGCGGATGATAAAGGGGCAACCAGAAATTACAACTACAGAAATGATGTTTTGGGAGATCCTGCCGTGGATGCATATTCATCACGGCCTTCGATCCTGCGCGCGCTTTCGAGATCGCGCTCAATGGAGCCAACCCTACAGGAGGAAAGCATATGGTCGCATGGTCTTTGCCCCAGCTTCTTGGCAGTCTGCATGACGATATTCAGCAACGTTTAGAGGCCGTTCGGAAGTGCTTTGGTCATCCCGCAGCTAAGGGTGATGCGAGCGAAAAAGTTTGGCTGGAACTTCTCGAGAGGTATCTTCCGAAACGCTACCAGGTTTCAACTGCCCATGTGGTTGATAGCCTCGGAACGTTTAGTGAGCAAATCGACGTCGTGGTCTTCGACCGGCAATATTCGCCGTTCATATTCCACTATGAAGGGCAGACCATCATTCCTGCGGAGAGTGTGTACGCGGTATTTGAGGCTAAACAAACTATCAACGCGGATTACGTTGCATACGCGGAGGCCAAGGTTGCCAGCGTCCGCCGGCTACACCGCACCAGTCTGCCGATTCCCTACGCAAAGGGAATATATCCTGCGAAACCTCTCATTCCGATCTTGGGCGGCCTTCTCACTTTTGAAAGTGACTGGAATCCTGCTTTTGGTCAGCCCCTGCAAAAAGCTCTCACCAAGGGTGATGAACACCGCTGCCTTGATCTTGGATGTGTGGCCGCTCACGGCCATTTCTGGATGAATAAAGCCACAGATTCTTACGAATTTGTAAGTGAAGGGAAGCCTGCCACTACATTTCTGTTCAAGCTTATCTCGCAGCTTCAGTTCAGCGGGACTGTCCCGATGATAGATGTCCAGGCCTACGCTAAGTGGCTTACTGCTTAACCGGCTGAAACGGAGTGCCACGCCCGTTATGTGCCCAGAGAAAGACTACCTAACATCTGCCCGCTCTGCGCCGGGTGCGCGGGCCGGATTGATATACTCGGCCATGGCAAGGTCACTCAAGACCCCGAATTCATTATAATTTAGAAGGGTAGCTCTTTTGGTGAAAGAGGGCGAGGTCACCATCGTGCAAGTGTCTGACATTTATGCTTTTATGAAGGTCACAGGGAGAAATGCGGTGGGAACTTCGGGCTTAATAGAGACCGCTGAAAGGAGGCTACCGCTTTTGGTCTCACGGGGCCTTACCAGGAGCGCGTCCGAGAGGGCGCCGTTGCAGAGATAAGTAGAGCCTTCGGGTGATTGAGACTTGGCCGCCACTCTCGATGGCGCACCAAACGCCGTTAACGTTGCAGAGATAAGTAGAGCCTTCGGGTGATTGAGACTCAACTGCCTCTACCGCTGCATTAATCCTTCCTTTGCAGTCGGTTGCAGAGATAAGTAGAGCCTTCGGGGTGCTATCAGATGCTATAGCGCCAGTGAACGTCAAGCTCTCCGTATCGAGTTTGTTGCAGAGATAAGTAGAGCCTTCGGGTGATTGAGACGAATTCGCCTGGACCTGGTTGGCCGTCGCTGTCAGTGCCACTGCGAAGTTGCAGAGATAAAATAGAGCCTTCGGGTGAGAGAAACCCTCGTTGGTACGCTCCAAGAGGACTGAGGACTGACCGGGAAAGGCACGGGTCCTCCACAGCACTAAGTCTTGTGTCCGTCGTAGAGCTTTGCGGCGAAAGGGGGAGCGGAAATAACCCATCGTGTGCGCCAATCTTGTGTGCTATGATGTCGGCTAGCCAGAGCGCCGGCGCAGAGCCTACAGACGATGATCGGAACGCAGTCCGGCCCTATTGGTAAGTGAAATGTTTTATTCGATCTGCTATGATATCAGCGATAGCCATCGCCGGCGTTTCAAGATTGCAAAGCTGCTAAAGGACTTTGGAGACAGGGTTCAGTATTCGGTCTTCGAGGCCAATCTTGAACGGGAAGAACTTGACCGGCTGAAGCGCATGGCCATGTCAATCCTGGACCCTGAAGAGGATTTACTTCGCATTTACCCGCTCTGCGCCGGGTGCGCGGGCCGGATTGATATACTCGGCCATGGCAAGGTCACTCAAGACCCCGAATTCATTATAATTTAGAAGGGTAGCTCTTTTTGGTGAAAAGAGGGCGAGGTTACCGCTATCGTGCAAGTGTCTGACATTTATGCTTTTATGAAGGTCACAGGGAGAAGTGATCAGGAAACTTCGGGCTTAATAGAGACCGTTGAAAGGAGGCTACCGCTTGTGGCCCCGCGGGCCTTTGCCGGGAGCAGGTCCGGGAGGGTGCTGTTGCAGAGATAAGTAGAGCCTTCGGGTGATTGAGACAATTCCTCAAGTCGAAAAGTGCGGGAAATTCCTCAGTCGAAGCGTTACAGAGATAAGTAGAGCCTTCGGGTGATTAGAGATCTTAAAATAGAACGAGATGTAATTAAGCCCCGTCCAGTTGATGTTGCAGAGATAAGTAGAGCCTTCGGGTGATTGAGACCGGCGGGGCCCGCGAGCTCGAGTTCCGGATGCTTAATTTCGGTTACAGTAAGTAGAGCCTTCGGGTGATTGAAGATGATTGTACCCCCAGTTCATAGACGAAAGCAAAATAGTTGCAGAGATAAGAAGAGCCTTCGGGCGATTGAGACTCTTTCAGGAAGGGCCGTGTGTGTGCTTACCGTCATGGGACGTTACAGAGATAAGAAGAGCCTTCGGGTGATTGAGACTAGGGTATGGTCTGTTGTTGGCCGTATTGGCCGTGATTTCGTTGCAGAGATAAGTAGAGCCTTCGGGTGATTGAGACTGACATTGCCAGGCTATTGAGAAAGAGAGCAAAGCTGATATACGTTGCAGAGATAAGAAGAGCCTTCGGGTGATTGAGCACTTTATAGCTTCCGGCAGGTCTTGCAGCCTCGACTGTTGTTGTTGCAGAGATAAGTAGAGCCTTCGGGTGATTGAGACGCACTCCTGTTCCGGGCGTAATGGTTGAACCCCAAGATAGCGTCGTTAGCAGAGATAAGAAGAGCCTTCGGGTGATTGAGACGCTCTTCGGAGACCAATTATTTCTTCCAGAATTAGTTGCAGAGATAAGAAGAGCCTTCGGGTGATTGAGACAGTCTCGTGCGACGCGTCGGAGGACTTCGGTGCCGGGTTGCAGAGATAAGAAGAGGCTTCGGGTCGAACAGACAATGGTTCCGATGAAACTGGGCATAAACGGTCTGGGCAGAATCGCCAAACTCTCGATCTGGCATCATGTGGAGCGTCAATACTTCTCGGAGATCGTGGTCAACATAGGCCGGGAGGTAGGGACAAGACTCGAGGACATTGCCCATTTCCTGGAGAAGGATTCGAGCTACGGGGCTTTGCGCAATTTCCTCTACGGCTCCCGGGCCGGCAGAGTCATTGAAGATATGGACGAAAAGTCGGGCAGTTTTGTGGTGAACGGGATAAAGACGACTTTTTTGCGCAACTCCAGGAATCCGGCTCATATAGACTGGCGCAAACACGGGGTTGACCTCGTCGTGGACGCCACCGGCGCTTTTCTCGATCCGACCGCGTCTGCCGACGACCCCAAGGGGGCCGCGCGGGGCCATTTTGCTTCGGGCGCAAAGAAGCTCATTGTATCGGCGCCGTTCAAAATAAAGGACAAGGGCCGGAAATGCCGCCCGACGCCGTTACGACCGTTATGGGCATAAACGACTCGGACGACGATCCCAAGAGGCACCTGATCGTATCAAACGCCTCGTGCACCACTACCTGTCTTGCATACATGGTGAAACCCCTGCTGGATTATTTCGGGGCCGAGCGCATCCTTTCGGCGGCGATGACCACCGTTCACGCCGCCACCAGTTCGCAATCCGTGTTGGACCGCGCACCCAAAGCCAAAGCGACCGACCTTGTCCAATCTCTCGGTTTAGGTTATAGTTTTTGAAAAGGCATCCCGCCCACATGCCCGGCGCGAATAATAGACTTGGGCGGTGCGGTGAGGCTGTGTCGCAATTCGAAAATGCTCGGACAAATCATACGGGCGTTTTCTTCTTCCCCCTTTTGTAAAGGGGGATCGGGAGGGGACCTTTGTTGCTCTTGTTTAATTTTGGTTTCCTCTGCGTTCTCTCCCTGACCGGACCATGCTCCGACTCTGTGGTGAACGCTTGCTAAGCTGGGTATGTTCAGGCATGAAACGCATCTATTTTGACAACAATGCCACCACACGGCTCCATCCCGAAGTCTTGGAGGAGATGCTCCCCTATCTTCGTGATAGTTACGGCAATGCGTCCAGCGTCCACTGGTTTGGCCAGGAGGCGAGGCGGGCCGTGGACCTGGCTCGAGGGCATGTTGCGGACTTTATCGCCGCATCCGCCAATGAAATCGTCTTCACGAGTGGGGGAACCGAAGCTGACAACCAGGCGATACTCGGAATCGCCGGCCTCATCGGAAAGCCGGGCAGCCGGGTCACCACGGCGGTCGAGCACCAGGCCGTATTGAACTCCGCCCGTCACCTGGAGAAAAATGGATTTCGCGTAACCTGTTCTTCCGGTGGACAGGCACGGCCGGATAGACTTGCAGGCCCTTGCGGATTCAATCGATGATGACGTCATTTTGATCTCCGTAATGCTCGCCAATAATGAGGTCGGCGCCATACAACCGGTTCGGGAAGCGGCGGAAATAGCAAGATCGAGGGGAGTGGCACTCCACACCGACGCCCGTTCAGGCTGCGGGCAGAATTGCCTTGGACGTGCGCCGCCTGGGGGTGGACCTTTTGAGCCTCTCTGCTCATAAATTTCACGGTCCCAAGGGATGCGGCGCGCTCTTCGTCCACTCGGGCATTCATGGGCCGGTGCTTATCCACGGCGGCCATCATGAGCGAAGGAGGCGGGCCGGCACGGAGAATGTCGCGGCCATTGTCGGCTTCGGGCAGGCATGCCGGCTGGCTGGCCGGCGGATGAGGAGGACGCCGTCGCGTCGGGGCACTGCGGGACCGGCTGGAAAAAGGCATCGTCGAGCGAGTTGCCTCGATCCAATATTAACGGGCGCTCGGAACACCGCCTGCCCAACACTTTGAACGTGAGTTTCGAAGCCGTGGACGGTTGGATGCTCGCCATTAACCTCGACCTGATGGGAATTGCCGTTTCTACCGGCTCAGCCTGTCACTCCGATGCGGGAGCCTTCCTACGTGCTTTCGGCGATGGGGTGTTCGGTAGACCAGGCGACGAGTTGTATTCGTTTTTCACTGGGCGGAGAGTTCCGCTTCGACATGGCTGATGGCGAGTTCACGCATGAAGGCGACAAATGCTCTTTTGAGGTGTTGCTGGAAAGAACTGGCGTCTCTAATGCGGCGCTGGCCGCCATCGCCGAGATCATCCACAATCTTGATCTCAAGGACCAGAAATTCGACCGCCCGGAAACCTCGGGCATCGGCCACATCATCGAGGGCATCTGCGCCAGCCAGGGCGAGGACATGGCCCGTATCGCCCGCGGGGCGGCGATGTTGGACGATACCTACGAACAGTTCCGCAGTCGCACGGGCCGCTAGCGCCAGCATAGGCCACGCCCAAGGCCAGGCCTGTTGAAGCAGGATTGGGGCAAAATGCTGTCTTTTCAGTCGGTAACGTTGTTGTAGAATTACACCGCTGCATTCTTGCAACAGGCGGTGTTGTAGCTAAACTGCCGCGCCAAACCGACAGCGTTAACAACCCAGGATCAGGCCATCAGCACTTTGACCTCCATGCGCCAATGGCGTGACGGCAGCTGGTCGATTTCGACCCCGTCCCGGCTGGCCTTGGGCGTGGGCTTTCTGGCGGCGGTCTCGGTTTCCGTTACCTATGCGATTTTCTCGGCCTGACCTCCTACGCCCCCAGCCGCGCCGGACTGGCGGCGCTGTTCCTGGTCAATCTTGCGCTCGGCCTGACCCTGGCGGCCCTGATCGCCTGGCGGCTGGTGCGGCTATGGGCAGAGCGCAAATCCGGCCGCGCCGGCGCAAGGCTGCATGTGCGGCTGGTCAGCTGGTTTTCCGCCATCGCGGTGGTACCCGCCATTCTGGTGGCGGTGTTCGCCTCGGTGATGGCCAACGTCGTGGTGGTCGGGACGCAATGGGGGGACGAGGGCAAGGGCAAGATCATCGATCTGCTCACGCCCTCCGTGGACGTGGTGGTGCGCTACCAGGGGGGCGCCAACGCCGGCCACACGGTCGTGATCGGCGAGCAGAAGACGATCCTGCACCTGGTCCCTTCGGGGATTTTGCACGAGCAGTGCCTCTGCATCATCGGCAACGGCGTGGTGCTCGATCCCACGGTCCTGATCGACGAGATCGAAGGACTGCACGAGCAGGGGTATCTGAAGGATGCCCGTCGGCTGGCGCTGAGTCAGAATGCGCATCTGGTGCTGCCCTACCATCGCGTCATCGACCAGCTCCGCGAGCAGGCCATGGGCGGCTCGTGCATCGGCACCACCGGCCGCGGCATCGGACCGGCGTATGAAGATCGCGCGGCGCGCGTGGGGATCCGGGCGGGCGACCTCGTGGAGTTCTCGACGTTCGAGCGGCGTCTCGCGGAGGTGCTGCCGATGAAGAACCGCATCATCGAGATGCTCGGCGGCAAGGCGGTCCAGGCGAGCGAGATCCTGCAGCAGGCGAGCGACTGGTCGCACCGGCTTTCGAAACACATCGTCGATTCGGAACGGCTCCTGCACGAGCAGATCCGCCAGGGCAAGCGCATCCTCTTCGAGGGCGCGCAGGGCACGGCCCTCGATGTCGATCACGGGACCTATCCCTACGTCACCTCCTCGAATACGGTCGCGGGCGCTGCCTGCAGCGGCGCGGGCATCGGGCCCACGATGATCGACGAGGTGCTGGGCATCACCAAGGCCTACACCACGCGCGTGGGCAACGGCCCTTTTCCCACGGAGCTCTCCGACGCCGTCGGCGAACACCTGCAGAGCCATGGAAAAGAATTCGGTTCCACCACGGGCCGCAAGCGCCGCTGCGGATGGTTCGACGCGGTGGTCGTGCGGCACGCCGCGCGCGTCAACGGGCTCACGATGCTGGCGCTGACCAAGCTCGATGTGCTCTCCGGGCTGCCGAAGCTCAAGATCTGCACGGGCTACAAGGTGAAGGGCGAGGTGATCGACGATTTCCCCTCCGCGATCTCCGGCTTCGAGGGGCTCGTCCCCGTGTATGAGGAGATGCCCGGATGGAGCGGCGATATCTCGTCGGCGCGCAGCGAGGCGGAGCTGCCGCGGCAGGCGCGCGAGTACGTGGCGCGCATCGCCGAACTGACGGGGGTGGGGATCGCCATCATCTCCGTGGGCTCGGAGCGGTGCGCCAACGTCATCCTGAAAAACCCCTTCTGAACGCGAGGCCTTGGTCGCCATGCCGCCCAGCAAAGCCTTAAGTGCGCTCGATCATGCGGCGGCCCTGCTGCGGCAGTTCGAGATCGAGCCCAAGCCGCTGGACCGGCTTCTCGCTGCGTATCTGGCGGAACACCGCGAACTGAATTCCCGTGACCGGCGGACCTTGGCAGACGCGCTTTTCAGCGTCATGCGCTTCAGGACGCGCCTCGACGGGATGCTGCGCCTTGCGGGCCATCAGAAGATCAGCCATGCGGATCGCGTGCACGCCGCCATGAGCGCGCCGGATCTCCTCTCCCGTTCCATGCCCGAGCGGTTTCCCGGAGGAGCGGCGGCCTGGCATGCGTTCCCCGAATTTCTCTTCCAGAAACTCGTGCGCCAGCATGGCGTGGCGGAAGCCTCGGCGCTGGCGGAGGCGATGAACTCGTCGGCGCTGCCGGTGCTGCGGGTGAACACCCTGAAAGGCACGCGCGACGAGGCGTTGCGGCAGCTGGCGCAGGAGGGGATCGACGCCGTGCCCACGGAGCGTTCGCCCTTCGGCATCCGGCTTGCGCGCCGCGTCGACCTGCAGAAGCTCTCCGCCTTCCGAAGCGGCTTGATCGAGATCCAGGACGAATCGAGTCAGCTGGCCGTGCTGCTGGCGGATCCGCAGCGCGGCGAGCGCGTGCTCGATGCCTGTTCGGGCGCTGGCGGCAAGGCGCTGGCGATGGCCATGCTGATGCAGGGCGACGGGGTGATCGTCGCGGCGGAGCGGGAATCCCTCAAGCTCGCGGAACTGAAGCGCCGTGCCCACCGTGCCGGCGTTCGCCTGATCCGCGAACGCGTCGGCGACGTGCTGAAGGGGCGATTCGAAGAAGCGCCGTTTGACCTCGTCTTCATCGATGCCCCGTGTTCCGGCACGGGCACGCTTCGCCGGGCCCCGGACCTGAAGTGGCGGCTCCACGAGGAGGACCTGCGGTCGTTTTGCAAGCTGCAGGCCCAGATCCTGCGC
>CAVSIN010000004.1:0-219439 GCA_963727975.1 uncultured delta proteobacterium
CCTAAACGAAACTTGATTTGACACTGGGCCAGGTTCCCCCTTGGGATTGTCAATGACAGCTACATTCCAAAACTCTCGTTCAAGTTCTTTTCATCGTACAATTTCTTGCCTTCGATAAATGTTGCTATCGGCGTCCGGCCGAGGCAACGTTTTCCCTGATGGGTCCTCTGGTTGTTGTATCTATCCATGAAAAGATCGAGGTCCTCTTGGAGCGTCTCGATGTCCGAATAAATTCTCTTGCGGAAAGCAATCCGATAGAACTCGTTTAGCATCGTCTGGTGTAGCCGCTCACATATACCATTGGTCTGAGGGCTTTTCACCTTGGTTTTGGTGTGCTCGATGTCGTTTAGCTGCAAAAACAGCTGGTAAGGGTGCCGATCCGGGGCGCCACAGTATTCTGTTCCCCTATCGGTAAGAACCCTAAGCACCGGCACGTCTTCTTTTTCGAAGAAGGGAAGGACTTGGTCGTTCAGAAGATCAGCGGCAGTCACCGGGATTTTGGCAGTATAAAGCTTTGCAAAACCCAGCGAAGAAAAGGTGTCGATGGCTGTTTGCTGGTAAATCCTGCCCACGCCTTTGAGGTAGCCGACATAGAAAGTATCCTGGCTCACGAGATATCCCGGATGTTGTGTCTCGATCTCGTCGGGATGGGACTCACGAGACCTCTTGGATGCTTCCAGGGCGCAGAGCTGGGCCTCGGTGTAGACGATCCCCTCGGCTGCCGCACGCTCCTCAAGAGCCTTTAGCCTTTTTTTGAAAGTCTCCAGCCCGTGGCGCAACCATATGCTTCTTACACCGCCACCGGATACTAGAGTGCCGGCTTTCCTCAGCTCGTTTGAAGCTCTCATCTGGCCGTAAGCTGGAAACTCATTGGCCATCGTGAGCACAGCCTCCTCAACCTCCGGGGAAACCCTGTTCTTCATGCACGGCTTTTTCTTGGTCTTCTCAGCCAAACCTTCCAACCCATCTTCATCGTAAGCTTTCTTGATGTCATAGAAGTGTTGGCGGGAAACGCCGTTAATCTTGCAGGCCTGTGAAACGTTGTTGAGGAATTCGGCGAGTTCCAGTAGACTTAACTTACGTTTTACGAGCTTTTCCTGGGTGGTCATAAAGGTTCCTTTCTCTTGGGTTGTTTGGCGACAATCTCCAAGAGGGTACCTGACCACCCTTTTTTATGCAATGTGTCAACTCAAGTCCGTCTTCGGACATATTAACAGATAAAACTGGAGACACCGTCATCGTGTCTCATGATGATAAAGAGTTTTATTGATTTTCCTCTATGAAATTGCCCATCGACTTAAGCGGCCAGCACGCCTGGATAGTTGTTCCCTCACCCGGAGCCGATTCAATTGCAAATTTCCCGCCAGTAAGTTCGACTCTTTCTCTCATTCCTATGATACCAAGGCTTTTTGCATTCGATGATTCCGTGATGTAGTCCGGGTCCATTCCGATCCCATCATCACTTATTACAAGCTCGATAGCGTCATTGTTTATGGTAAGGCGAACATCCACCCACTCCGATTTACCGTGCTTGAAAGCATTGTTCAGCGCCTCCTGAGTTATCCTGAATATTCCAATCTTAAGGTCTTCGGGAATGTCTTGTTCTTTGACTGTAATGTCCAGCTCTATATGCTGGTTGGGATATAGTTCCAGGATTTCCCTGCGATACCACTGCAAAGCCGCCAAAATGCCAAGCTCTGCAAGGACCATCGGTTTAAGGCCCATGTAAATCGCTCTGGTTTCGTCAATTGAACGCTGAAGAATGGGAACGTAATCATGGAGGAGCTGGAGTACTTGAGTTACTCCTTGATTTTCCACGTTAGAGATGACGTACTCGATGCGGTACTTCAGGCCGGCAAGTGTCTGTCCAATGCTGTCGTGCAACTCCATAGCCAGCCTCTGTCGCTCATTTTCCTGGGCTTGAAGAAGCATTGAAGGCACCAGGCGAAGTTTCTCATTGGCCAATTCCAAGTCTGCCGTACGCTGCTTCACACGCAATTCAAGCTCATCATGTGATTTGCGAAGCTCCTCCATCATCTGATTCCACTCTGTGATGTCCTCGCTAAAAATCAGAATCCCGGCAACGTCCCCTTTAGCATTATACCACGGCCGTGTTTCCCACCTAACCCATTGTACTGAACCATCGGCCCTCTCAAAACGATCATTATCAGCCTTCAGCACCTCGCCTGCCAATGATCGGCGATGGACCTCCTTCCATCGTTCAGAGATTTCCGGGAACACTTCGTAATGTGATAGCCCCCTGATATCACGGTCGACTAACTTGTGGTCGCTGATCCACCTTAGGCTGTGACTCAGGTATCGCATTTGACGATCAAACATTGCTAGTGACGCGGGGGCGTGCTCTATAAAGAGACGAAGTCGTTCTTCGCTTTCGCGCAGCGCATCCTCAGCCATTTTGCGGTCGGTGATGTCCAGCACCATGCCAACGGACCGGAAGACCGTGCCCGCGGCATCGCGTTGATGGATGCACTTTTCCTGAACATAGCGGATTTCTCCGGTGTGCTTGCATACAACGCGGTGTTCAATATCGTAGGAGCTTTGTCCTTCCATGAGGGAGTTGGAATAAGCAATATCAACCGCTTCGCGGTCCTCCGGGTGGACGGCCTCAAGAAAGGCTTCGTAGGTTGAAGCAAACTCCTGCGGCTCAAGCCCGAAAATGCGATAGATCTCATCGGACCAAACCAGCCTGTCAGTCCTCAAATCATGGCTCCAGCTACCCAGGTGGCTTATCTTCTGGGACTCGGCTAAAAGCGCCTCACTGTCCCGGAGTTCTTGTTCGGCTCGCTTGCGCCGCGTAATGTCATCGAAAACGCAAGCGCTCATAATTATTTGACCTTGTAAGTCGCGAATCGGCGCCGAGCTCATTCTGATCATGAAATGAGCGCCATCGATCCTCTCATACTCGATCTCTTCTGAATCTACCAGCTCCCCTGTTGTCATGGATCGAACGACCGGCCAATCCTCGACCCGGTATTTGAGGCCGTCGGGATAAAAGCCACGATAGCGCGAAAACTGTGCGATGTCGCCGGCCAGATTTCCTGCTATTTCCCTGCCTCTGGAATTAGCAAGAATGAGAGCACCGGTGGGAACGGCCCTCACGGTGACGCCTGAAGGCAGTTGATCCAGTACTGTTCGCAGGGTTATTTCATTTTGTCGAAGTTGCTCCTCGGCCTTTTTGCGCTCGGTAATATCAATGAATGCCCCAATTGCGCCGTACACATCTCCTGCAGGATCATGGAGAGGGGTGGCGTTTCCGAAGATGAACACTGATTTGCCGTCTTCAAATATCAACTCCAGTTCTTCGCCCTGTATCTCCTTGCCTTTTGCGGCCATCTGAACAGGGAGTTCGTTTGGAGGAATTTCAACGCCGTCTCTGAAAGCCCTGAAACTTGTCAGGCGTTCGCCACAGGCAGCTGTTTCAGAAACATTGCTCCCGGCAGGTAATCCGAGGAGTTCGTAGGTTGCTTGATTCCCGGTCATCGAAAGGCATTCGGTGTCGCGGCTTATCCAAATCGTTGCAGGGGCAGCTTCCATAATAGCTTCGATTTCTCTGGCGCGCCTTTCAGCTTCTTCTTTTGCCTGTTGCAGCTCTTCCTCGTTTCGCTTCTGCCTTACGATTTCCCATGTCACATCGGCAAGGTAAGCGACGGTCTCGGCATCCTTTTCAGTGTAATCCACCGGCTTATTGCCGACACCCAGGATAGCGACGACCTCGCCTTCCCGCATAACGGGAACAACTAGTTCTCGAACAACCTCGGCATGTCCTTCCGGCATCCCTTTCCTATGTTCCAGAGATTTGTAATCGTTATGTATTACAGGCTTTCTCTCCCGTACACAGTCCACCCAGACGCCGGCCAGGTCTATGCTGTAGTGCCGGCCTCTGCGTTCAGCCTTACAGAACTCCATCAAGGTGCGGGTGGACCATTGTTGCAACGAAAGGGTTTTTTGGTCACTTTCTACAAAGTGGTAAAATCCGATTGGGCTTTCCACGAAAGCGCCGATCTCATCCAGGGCTTTGCTCAAGAGCGCACCCATCGTGTGGTCGCCGGCATAGTCGATAAGGTCCAAGCGCAGTTGGGTTAACTTTTTCCTTTCCTCTTCCGCTTTCTCGCGCTCCCCGGCAAGCTTTAGCTGTTCTTCCGCTTTATGCGCCGCCTGTGCCTGTGCGCGAAATGTTGCTTCGGCCAGATAAGAGATCAGTGCGCCACTAAAGAGGAAAACACCAAAACTTATCTTGTCAGCGAACTCCGGAATGGCGAATTGGCCAACAGGCATTATCCAGAAATAGTCGGCAATTGCGGCTGAAACGATTGTGGCCGCCAATCCCGGGCCAAATCCACCATATAACGCCGCAAACGCCACAGCAGGATAGAAGGTTACGAATGTGACACGGAATTCAAGAACTTGAAGGAACTGCAACCGAATAACAGCGGCAACGAGAACAACGAGAACGCCTGATGTGTAGCGGAGCCATACAGGACGGTTAGTTCGATCCCACACCATGGGAGTCCTTTCAAGTTAGGAAAGCTAAGAGACTACACGTTTTTTTGCGCCTGCCCGTTATCTACTATCTTGATTGTGGAGAAGCGATGACTCCGGAAATGCTGAGTGGTCGGTTCATCTCAGTCAGATCGCTGAAAGGAAAATAGTTATGAATACGCCTAAAGTCTTCCCCTGAATTATTTTTGTGCGCCATTTCGTATGTTCCGGGAGCAACATAAGGGCGCCTTGTCGGGTAAGCTTTTCGCCGAACTTCCAGCACTTGAGGCCAACGGTGTTCCTGTCCAAATCTCAATGCACATCAAAACAGCAGTTCACTTAGGGTAATTCTTGCTCAATCCGGGTGCTTGCTTGGAGTGATGATCAGATCGGGGATGAGCGCCTGCCGGCAGAAATTGAAGGGGCACGCTATCAGTTCGTAGATGCAATCGCATTAGGCGTTAATAGTATTTTGAGACAAAAGTTTTCTACAACCACATTGGAAAGCGGGGTTTCTACTGTATCGCCGCCGGCCTCTTTGGCCCGGGAAAGATCAGTTAATGTTGCTCGCCAAAGGTAAAAATTCTGCTTGGGCGAGCCGGCGGGACGGAAACCGGGTATGGGCAACCTCGTCAAATGCCGAAATATACCGACGAAACAGGGCTTCTCATCGTGGTTACCGCCGAAGACGCGTTTCGCATCCTATCTTGACGCGACCGGTTCCGGGTCTTTCAACCATCCTCGTCCCAAAACATACATGATCCACGGATAGAAGGGTCGGGATGGCCATCGCAGAACGCCATATAGGAGAGAAATCTAATCCGGATACAATTTTTTATAATACTTCCGGATACAATTTTTTTGCACATTCCGGGCAGATACTGTGGGTGAATTCAGCCTCTGAATGACTCTTTATATAAGATTCAATTTGATTCCAGTAACCCTTATCATCGCGGATTTTTTTACAGGAAGCACAAATAGGAAGCATTCCACTCAAAGTTTTGATTTTAGACATGGCATCACTAAGTTCATGGATAAGCTTCTCCCTCTCTTCTTCCACCCGCTTGCGCTCAGTAATGTCGGTTAACGTACCTGCTGTCCCTGTAGCATTACCTTTCTCATCAAGCGTTAGCCGTGCCCATACCTCAATCCAGCGAAACTCTCCGTTTTTATTCATATACCGAATTTCGTGCCGACAATAGTCCTTCTTCCTCTCGATTAATGGTCTGAAGAGCTCAAGGTTCAGTTGTCGGTCATCAGGATAAACGTATTCCAAAAATACCGCGCCAAGACTCTCTTCCACAGCAAATCCCGTTACCTCAGTCCAAGCAGAATTCAGAAATGTCCAGTGCCCTTCTGAATCAGTACGAAAGACAACTTCCTTTAAGTTCTCCACAACAAACTGATATTGCTCCTTACTATCTCGCAATGCCTCCTCCGCTTGCTTGCGCTCAGTAATGTCGGTTAACGTACCTGCTGTCCCTGTAGCATTACCTTTCTCGTCAAGCGTTAGCCGCGCCCATACCTCAATCCAGCGAAACTCTCCGTTTTTATTAATATACCGAATCTCGTGCCGACAATAGTCCTTCTTCCTCTCGATTAATAGTCTGAAGAGCTCAAGGTTCAGTTGTCGGTCATCAGGATAAACGTATTCCAAAAATACCGCGCCAAGACTCTCTTCCACAGCAAATCCCGTTACCTCAGTCCAAGCAGAATTCAGAAATGTCCAGTGCCCTTCTGCATCAGTACGAAAGACAACTTCCTTTAAGTTCTCCACAACAAACTGATATTGCTCCATACTATCTCGCAATGCCTGCTCCACCCGCTTGCGCTCTAATTCAGATTGCTCCAGATCCTGGATTTTCTGTTTCGATAAGGCATTCTCTTCGATCAGTTCAGAATTTATCCTGGCTTGATCATGCATCTGGCGCCCCCTCTGTCCTGATGAACGGTGATGGTTGGAAACAAAAACGGGTGATATTTGTTCCGGAATAATGCCTCAACCTCTGCGCTATTCCTCCAAACCGCATGTTGAGATCCGATTTTTGCCCGAAAAAACTTCCTTTGCATCCGTGAAGCCCCGATAGCATAAAAGTCTACCCACAAAATGAGCAAGTGAAACGTGAATCAGACCGGTTTTTGCGATTCGGAGCGGATCGCCGATTCGACCTTACTGAATACTCATGATGGACCACTGGCAAATTTCAGGATATCAATATAGCTGTTACAGAGACAAAAAGGGAGACAAACATGTCAAGAGTAACGGAGCTGTTAGGTTCGCGGTATCCAATCATTCAGGGAGCGATGGGGGTTATCTGCAACCCCGAGATGGTTGCTGCCGTGTCCGAGGCCGGAGGTTATGGCTTATTGGCTACTGCCTTTACTACGGATAAGGAATTCCTACGAAGACAGATTCATCGAACCAGGGAACTTACGAATCATCCGTTCGGCGCCAACTTGTTCATGAAGAACGAAATGAGCTTTGGATTTGCTAAAATCCTTGCTGATGAGGGTATTCGGATAGTTACAGTTTCGGGGGGGTCCCCAAAGTCCTTGGCGCCCATATTGGAGTTGTGTGCGTCAAGTTCTGCAAATTCGATCAGGCATAGCGGTTTCACTTTTTTTGTTTTTTAAAACCTGAACCAACCAATCGATTTGAGCGCAGGGCCGCCGAGAATGGGTCCACCCAAGACTCGTCGGAGGCGGCCCGGAGCGGCTCATGCAGCCGACCTTATCTCCAATCCGAGCTTCTTATGCTCTTTAAGTAGATCCATATTCAGGTAACGGCTCGCTTCCAACCAACTCTCGTGTGTTTCCACTGCAAGAGCCCGAACCAGCCTGAGGCAGCTTGCCGCGTTTGGAAAAATCCGTACCACGTGGGTTCTGCGCTTGATCTCCTCGTTTAATCGTTCAAGCATGTTAGTTGATTTCATATGTTTGTGGTGCTGGAGAGGAAGACGGTAATAGTTAAACGTTTCTCCAATGTTTTCCTCGGCCCATGCGCATAACTTCTGATATTTTTTCTGCCAGCGATCCAGCCATTGGGCCAGGTCCTTCTGGGCCTCGGACAGATCGCGCCGATCATAAATCCAGCGAAGCTCCTGAAGACAGTCGTCATTTGCCTTTCGAGGCAGGTGATCCAGGGCGTTTCGCAAGAAATGAACATAGCAGCGCTGCCAAACCGCCTCCGGCAAAACCTCCCATATTGCGCGCTTAAGCCCCGGATGGTCATCTGAGACCACGAATTCAACCCCGTAAAGTCCGCGTTCCTTGAGGCCTAACAGAAAATCCCGCCAACTGCCTTCGGACTCCCGGTTTGCCAGCTCAACCGCGAGAATCTGCCGCCGTCCTTCCTCATTGATCCCGATTGCAATCTGTACGGCCCGGCTCCGGATCACCCCATCTTCCCTGGTCTTCTCATACCGGGCATCCAAAACCAGATAAGGATAAGATTCCTCCAGACGCCTCTTTGCAAATTTATCCAGGCTCTCATCTAGAGTCTTGTTTACGGCGCTTATCGCCGAGGCCGAAAAGGAATGGCCGCAAAGCTCCTCCGTGATCGCTTTCACTTTACGGGTTGAGACTCCTTGGATATACATCTCAGCCATGGCGGAGACCAGAGCCTTCTCAGACCTCTGATAGCGCTCAAAAAGCTGGGTGGAAAATTGGCCCTGGCGATCCTGCGGAACCCTGAGTTCGAGTTTCCCAACCCTTGTGACCAGAGAGCGTTCATAATAGCCCGATCGGTACCCAAGCCTGCCTAGTGAACGCTCACCCTTGGCAGCTCCCAATGTATCGGTCATTTCTTGCTCAAGAATTTCCTGCATTACCTCGCGTAAAATCTTTTTGAGAACGTCTTTTTCTTCGCTGAAAAGGGCTTTCACATCTGAGAAATTGCGCTTAAACTCAGTCTTGGTCATGGCATTGTCCTTTCGGATGGGTGTTTTGTGGTGAAACAACCCGTATGCCATGACCATTTTTTTAAATCATTCTCTTTTGCAGAACTTTCCGCACATTACCCATATTGGAAGATTTGGGACTCAAATACATAGCCGTTACATCGACCGTCAAAGCTGCGGTAGGGGCGGTGAATTTGGGCGCGGTCGCTGTAGTCGCGGAAGGATCGGAATCCGGTGGATTTCAGGGGTTCCATGGATGTTCAACTTTAGTTCTGGTTCCTATGATAGTTAATGCTGTGGATGTTCCTGTGATTGCCGCAGGCGGTATTGCGGATGCGCGAACCTATAAAGCCGTGTTGGCTCTGGGGGCCGAGGGTATTCAGGTCGGCACACGGTTTATTGCATCTCGGGAATGCATAGCTCATCAGGCATACAAAGAGGCCATTCTAAATGCCAATGACTCCGGCACAGTCCTGGTCAGTATGATGGGAGCCCAGTTGCGGTGCTTGAGGACCCCCTTAGCAGAGCAAGTTTTAACAGGAGAAATAAACTCTAAAGATTTGTCTACTCCCACGGCAATGGAAAAGTCATGGCTATCAGGTGACCTCGGGGCCGGTCTGTTAGCTGCAGGGCAAGTGGCTGCTTCGATCAAAAGCATTCTGACGGTTCAACAAATATTAGAACAAATCTTTAGCGTTGTTTGAAAGCGGATTGGACGCAAGAGGATCTTTCTCTTATGGCGGCTATACCAATTACCTTTATTTAAAATCCAGTTCGCCAATCCGGTGAAAAGTTGTTACTCCTCGCCAAAGGTGAAAATCCGGCTTGGGCGACCCGGCGGAACGGAAATGACCCGGATGTGTTGAACTCGCTACCCTTAGTGTGGTAGCTTAAGGAATCCACCCTCCTCAAGGTATTTAATCGGCTCCTGTCCGCTTGAAAGAAAATGATTGTGCCTAAATTCCCATACTTTGTTTCCTTTCGGCCTGAGATCAGAATGGAGGAAAACCTTCCTCCATTCACCAGCGATCGAGGACCCGGGAACAATAGACCTTCTCAGGAAGGCTGCCGGCGTATTACTGCCTTCGCACGTCTCTCCCTGGACATATCGGAGCATTACTCAACATGCAAAAGATTGGTTTCCGCGCCTGGAGGCCCGGTTCAATTTCCAGGGCAAGACCAGGCAGGTTCATCTCTTTCATAGAATGGGAGTTCGGCATCCGGAAAGCCTTGTCTTTGAGACTCCTCTTTGCCTGCAAGCCTACCTAAACGAACACGGATCCCCCTGGGGATATCCGATCGTGCTCAAAGGGGACCTTGGCGGAGGGGGCGAGACGGTCTTTCCGATCTATGGGCGGGAAGATGTACCCAAGTATCTTCTGAATCTCCCGAAGGACAAGCCCCTTTTGATCCAAAAATGGGTGGAACACGGTGGAAAAGACCTTCGTGTGGTGATCTATGGAGACCAGGCCGTGAGCTATTTTCGTGTTGGCGGCGGGCAGTTTTACAACAACGTCTGCCGAGGCGGCAGACTCGATCATGGGGGCTGGCCCGAGCTGCAGCAGAAGGGCGTTTCCGCTGTCCTGTGCGTTTTGCAGGCGTGCGGGAATCGACATTGCCGGCTTTGATCTCATGTTCCCGGACGAGGGGGAGCCGGTGTTTGTTGAAGTGAATTTTCATTTCGGCAGAAAAGGATTGGGAGGACTTAAGGAACACCAGAGGCACGTACTCCGTGCCATTCGGAGCTGGCGTGACCGTCTGATATCGGCCCGGTTGAGACGAACATCAACCGGATAAATATTTCACCATATAATAGCGCGAATGCTTTACGGTCAAGCAGGGGGGGCCTCCAAATCCCGGTCTGTTTTGAATTCTCTTGACCCCGGCAAGAATTTTATTTACAAATACTCTATTCCTGCAATATATACTAAAACAGTAGAGAGCTTATGATGAACTGAAACGAGGAAGTGGGGCAAAGGGTTTTGTTTGCAAACGGCAAAATGAACAGGAACTCATCGGGACTGGGTCGATCCATTGTTTGTGGAACCGGAGGTCGAATATGAGTCATTTTTTCAAACTGCCGCACACGTTCCTCCAAGAATTTCATGGCCGCAGTTTCATCGTCATCACAGTTTGCGTTATGCTGACTCTGCTCGCCGGATTGCTCGATTATGGAACCGGCGCCAAAATGAGCTTTTGCGTCTTCTACTTTATACCCATAGCCGTTGCAGCCTGGTTTGCCGGTATATGGACCGCTCTTTTTCTTGTCCTGTTGTCCGTTACCGCCTGGCTCTTCGCCGGTACTCCCTCAAACCACCATCCATCCTCCTGGCTTATCGAATCTTGGAATGCGGGGATTCAATGGATCGCATTTTCCTTTGCGGCATTTGCCGTGTTCGCTGTCAGGAAAGCCTTGGACCAGAAACATGAATTGAATGCGAACCTTTCCGAGACTCTCGGTAAACTCGAGGAAGCGAGTAACAAGAGGTGGCTTGCCGAACAGGAGATCATCGGGCGAAATGTGTTTCTTCGCCATATATTCGAATCTTTGACCCACCCGTTCTATGTTTTGGACGCCAATGATCATACTGTCCTCATGGCCAATTCCGCGACGGTTCAGGGCGGTCTGCCCCACGGCGCAACGTGCTATGCTCTGACGCACCAGCGGTCCGAACCATGCAGCGGCGCGGAGCATTTGTGCCCTCTGGAGAAAGTGAAAAACACCGGGAAACCCGTCACCACCGAACATGTTCACTATGATGAAGACGGAAGTGAGCGGCATGTCGAAGTCCATGGCTATCCGGTCTTGGACAACGAAGGGAAGCTCGTTCAACTTATCGTATACACCCTGGATGTCACAAGCCGCAAACAGATGGAAGAAGAGCTTCGCAAATCGCGTGATGAACTTGAATTGCGCGTGCGGGAGCGCACGGCTGAACTCGTCAGGGCCAGTGAGCAACTGCGGCAAATACCTTCAAAGCTCATAGCGGTTCTGGAGGAAGAGAGGAAAAGGCTTGCTTCCGAACTCCACGACAGCATCGGACAGACGCTGGCCGCCGTCAAGTATTGGGTGGAGATGGCCCTGAAGCTCAGGGATGAGGGCGACGGCAACGGCGCTTTGAACCACCTGGAGCAATTTGTTCCGATCCTCCAGCGTTCAGTTGAGGAAACAAGGAGCATCTACATGTGCCTGCGGCCCTCGATGTTGGACAGCAAAGGGCTTTTGGCTACACTTGAGTGGCTGCGCCAGGAGTGCATGAAGCTCTATCCGGATCGCCACATTGAGCTCGATGTTGGAATTGCTGAAGAAGAAATCGCGGAGCACCTGAAGATAAGCATTTTTAGAATTGTCCAGGAGGCGCTGAACAATATTGCGAAGCACAGCAGGGCGGAGTGGGTTGACGTCTCGCTCTCAAAGAACGGATGCGGAATAGATCTGGTCGTCTCAGATGATGGCGTGGGCATGGATTTGGACGTGATCGGGCGGACCGCCGCCGATACCAGTCTTGGCCTTACCAGCATGGAAGAGAGGGCCGAACTGACCGGTGGGAGCTTCTCAATCGAGTCCACTCCCGGTAAAGGCGCGACCATCAAGGTTTCCTGGCCGATTGGAGCCGAGGATAGACTTCTAAACTGCAGTGCCGGAATGGTGGGATGATGCGAGGCATTGAGAGTGGGTCTGCTGCTGCATCTGTTTGCGAATCCGCTTACCACATTGCATGCGCTGACGGTCGGATGCCTGTTGTCGTCAGCAGTACCGGCGCTGGTCTACCATGCGCGCTACGGGAGTTGGTTCGGATGGCGATGGTCGATTCCCTACTCCTTCTTTTCACTCAGAAAAACAGGCTTTGTTACGTGCGATATTTCAGTGCCTGACTGAGCTTCCCCATACGCTCGATTACCACACTGTAAATCATGGCCGCACCTTCAGCAGGTCAGTTTGGAGCATTACGTTTGGACTAAAAATGAGTCCTCAAAATGTGATGATAAATATTAGGTTAGGTCTGCGTCTTACTCCACGGTTCAATCTGCTCACAGTGGCTCTTCAGAATACCCATTTATAACGATCTGGCGGCTTTTTTGTGAGTTGGGGTGAAAGATTGGCAAGAGCAGCCCGCCTGAAGTGTGGAGAATCTCACGGGTCATACTTTGAAATACATGCACATCTCACAAAATTTTATAACCTTGGATAGCTCGGAACCCGGGTCGGTGAAACTGAGTCCAACGACAGTCCTTTTTTCCGCAACGACATGCCTGAGATTCATAATAGTGCAACCCATATCCTCAATCCGTTCGTCGTTCGGGAGCATGAAAGTTGCGTAGACAGGCGTCCTGGGCGTCAGGGGAATTAAGCCCGGCAACTCAAGGCAGCAGCCGTCCCGGCTGATGTCTTTTATAGTACCGTTGATTAACTTCCCCTCCTTTCCAATGGAGCCTATAACCTCCAGTTCCACTTTTATTCTTGGATGCATTCTCAGCTTGTGTGCTTCAATTTTTTTAGGATAGTCAATGCATACGACATCGTGGATCAGATTCTGTCCGAACCTGCTTTTGAATTTGTACAAGCATCCATCCAGAAAATATGAACACAAAATATCACCGCCGACTCTCCCGGTTATCCGTTCGCCTTTTGAGGCAAGAATAGGATTTTCAACCATTATGACAAGCTTTGGTATTACGCCTACAACCGTAGTGGCGGCTTTGAGCGTCGGGTCTGCAAGAGACCGAAGCCTTAGTGGCGCTCCTAACTGGAGAGGGATAGTTTCAAGGACCTCAACACTCGGCGCCGTTCCTTCTTTTTCGAGGTTCGAGCCAAGGTCAGTTTCCATACATTGCTCCTCGACAGCATCGCTTGAAAAGGACCCCCTTTTTTGAATCGGCAAGTTTGTCTTATAACTTAAATAAATTGGCGACCTGGAGGCAATTCCACTGAAATAATTTCAAAGAATGCGCTGAAGGAGCGTTTACTATATACATACGGCCTCCAGCTCTCACTGACTCGACCCCGCTAATGCTCCATGGCCGCTTCTATCGCCGCCTTCAAATCCCCCATTCCATAAGGTTTGCGAAGTGCGCCGCAAAAACCGTAATCTGCGTAATGCGACATGACCGGGTCATCTGAGTAACCGCTGGAAACGATGGCCCTGATGCTTCGATTGATCTCCATCAGCCGCTTGACGGTCTCCAGGCCTCCCATGCCGTCTTTTACGGTTAGATCCAATATGACAAGGTCGAAAGGGACGCCGGATTCCTGCGCCCGCGCGAACAGCTCGAGGGCTTGGGTCCCTTCCCATGCGTGCTCGATATTCTCATAGCCCAGACGGCGAAGCATACTAACGGTCACGTTCACCAACCCCTCCTCATCTTCCATCAGCAACAGCCGGGGCTTAACGACCGGGGGCCCGGGGCATGCAACAGGAAGAGGGGCGCCGCTGCTTCCATCCCGACCGCCAGGCGAGCTGCGGCAGGGAGGCAGATATGGAATGCCGTTCCAATACCCAACTGTGACTCTACACTGATGAAACCTCGATGCCTGTTGACTATCGAAAGGGCTATGGCAAGGCCGAGCCCCATCCCTTTATCGCTGCCTCTCTGTTTGGTGGAAAAATAGGGATCGAAAATCTTCGTGAGGTTTTCACGGGGAATTCCCTTGCCGTGGTCTTGGATGGTCACCTTGACGAATCGCGCTTTTTCGACGGTCGAAAGGGGCGCATCCGTTGAAGGATATAGCTCAACATTTTCGGCAGTCACCCGGATCTTACCGCCGTCCGGCATGGCCTCTTTCGCATTGAGGGCAATGCTGCTAAGGGCCTGCTTGATTTGCGTCTCATCGACCTCCAGATCCCACAAGTCATCGGGGAGGCCGTACTCGACCTTCACGTTGGATCCGCTCAAGGCAAGCGAAACGGCGTCAGTGATCAGATTCCTCGCAGCGGCGATCACCGTGACCGGATGTCCACCGGCAGAGAAGGTAATGAATCTCCGGATCAGGTCTGCGGCTTGCCTGGCTGCTTTCGATGCTTCTTTAATCGCTCTGAACGGCCTGGTATTTTCGCCCAGGTCCAGTCGGGCCAGATCGATATTGCCAACGATAGCTCCAAGGAGGTTATTAAAATCATGGGCAATCCCGCCGGCAAAGGAGCCGATGGCCTCCATCCTTTGAGCCTGCCCGAGCCTGGCTTCCAGTAGCGCCCGTTGCTGCTCCGCCCGCACCCGTTCGGATAATTCGTCACGCAGAGCCCGGTAAAGTTTGGCGTTCTCCAGGGCTGCCGATATCTGGCCGGCAGTAGAGCATGGCCACTTGCATGGAGTCGGGACTGAACGATGCGATCGAGAAGCGCATGGCGTACAGTAGCCCCCGAGGCCGTTCCTCGCGCCGGATGGGGACCGCCAGCAGCGGCCCGCACCGGGCAATTGTCCGGCAGTTCGACTGAGAACCGCTCGACGGCAGCACGAAGATCGCAAGTAGAGTACGGCTCACCGGCAGCAATCTGCGGGTCCGCGATCAAACGTTGGGCCAGATGGCTGAATACGGAGGTCAAGGAGGGATCGAGGCCGACCTGCGCGATGCATCGAGGTCCGTCGCTTGGGTCGTTCAAAACCAGCACGGCCGAGTCAGCGCCCATGAGCGCGGGGAACATGTGCACCGCCGCGGCGCCGACGGCCGATTCGTCCAGATGGCGATCGATCTCGCGGCTGGCTCGAACTGATCTGTTCCAGTTGCGTTTTGCGTTGCGCCTGTTCAAGGGCCAGGCCGATCCGGTAAGCCATGGCCGACAGTAGACCGGCTTCGGCGTGCGTAAACGGGATCGGCCGGCATCGAGCCAGAATCAGAACGCCTCGCACCGAACAGCTATCCATCACCGGCAGCCAGACGGCCGTCTCCGCACCCAGTTCGCGCAGTTGGGGATCAACCTTGGGGTCCGCACTCGCCTGCGTCGTCAGGACAGGCGCCTTGGCATTCATCGCGAGGCACCACATAGCCGTCCTCGGCGTCCGACATCGGCTGGTGAATGATGCTCCTCGGGCAGCCCGACTGCGGCCAGCGGAGAGAATGTCCCCGTCCCGGCAGGGTCCAGCAGCACGACAATATCGGCAAGGAACAGTTCCGAGAGCGTGGAAAGCACGCGATCGAGCAAAAGCGCCAGCGGAGCCGGCTCACTCAGGATGGTGAGCAGACGGGTGAGGCGGGTGGTGTCGAGGACGGCCGTTTGTGCGGCCATAAGGGCGGCATCGCGGGCGGTGCGCAGGCGGGAAAGATCGTCTGCGCTCGTCTGCGGCGCGCCTTTGTGTTTGCCAGGTTCAAGCCGCGGCATGGTCTAAACGCCAGTTACGCTGTAGTCTGACTACAAGGCCAGAGCAGTCAGAGTAGCGTTGTGTGTCCCGAGCACTCCCGCGGTACGTGCGAACTCGCCGCAGCAGTAGATTCCAAAGGTCGGTATCTCTCCGGCCGCCGCTTGCAGCAGGCGCGGCTCTTCGGACGTGCGCTCGCCGAAGATAGCCGCGCGCGCCGCGCAACTGAAGACCAGCAGTACTCCAGGCCGGGGATGTGCATCGAGGGCGGTGCTCGCTATTTCGTCCACTATCCGGAGCAGCTTATCGGGAGTCCCCGCTCATCACCTGAACAGCACTGCCCGAGGGTGGGACACAGCCTTGGATCTTCAATGTCCCCTGTTCCGTCTTCGCCCGGGCTACCCGAATCACCAGTCGACCCATCGGGCTGGAGCAGGCCGAACGGATGGTGGATCGAGGTTTCCCAGAACTTGTCGGCACTCAGATGCTCCGGGCGCCAGCCCGAGCATCTCCTCATAAGCTGTCGCCGCCGGCCGGCCGCCGAGTCTCAAGGATCTCCGTGCCCTCCGCACGGGTGACCAGCATCGGGACGCCGATCGGTTCCCAGCCATGCCGCGTTACAACGTGCAGCGGCTGCTCGCTCGCTATCCAGAGCGCTACCGCGCCTTCCTCCACCACGGCTGTCATCGTGAAAGACGAACGTTCGCTACGAACTTCTGCTCGTCGCCGGCGGCGCCCACCAACCAAGGTGACCTTGGGACCGGTGATGCGGTAAACCCCGTTGCACGAGCTGCTGGAGGTCCCCGAGAAGTGAATCTGCAAGCAGCAGCACTGCCGCATGCGGACTACTTCCCGCCTCGGCCTGACTTGCTCTGGTGATATCCCTGGCCGCCCGGTCAAGATCTCCCCGGATGTGGCCCGCCGACGCAACGCCAAACCGATACGGCCCTGCCGACAGGGCGAGAACGCCGAGACCTGCGCCAAACCCGAGGTATTCTCCCCGGACGATCTCACCTGAGCCGGTAGCGCCAACCAGGTGCGAGCCGCCCGTCACGGACCGAATGCTCTTAAGCAACACCGGGAGGTCGTACCTTGGAGTGGTGAAAACCACGACAAGCGCCGGAGGTTCGCCGCCAAGAGCCGCGACTGCTGTCGAGGCGGCCTCTCGTCCCGCTGCAGCGGCGTCGTGTGCCCCGCTCATTCCGATTCCTGCACGGAGTTTCTTCACTGAAATCAGTCTCCTAACCGAGGGGGATCTGCGTTCTATTGTCACCCACAACGCTCAGATAGAAAATGTCTGGATTCACCCTCTGTGTTCTGCGGTTTCGCGGAGAGAAGGCGCAACACACGGATGGCGACCGGGACGGTTTGCAGGTTCGCCGGTCGCCTTCGCTTTTTGCGCAGCAATTATGGTCAGTCAGATATCGGCCCTGACAGGATAAAACTTGGATTTCAGTATACCATCGAATCACGCGATTCTGCAATTCCAATTTCAGAGTTCTCGAGGTCCAAACCGAAGAGTTTTTAGTTGCCGGGCGCCACTTCCCTGGTAACTCAGAACCAAAACTAAAAACTCGAAACTTTTATTGTTAACCGGTCTGCCATGCGAGGAAGGATCACGCCCCGTGAAAGTGTTCTCCCCAGCCTAAGATGCTTGCCGGTAAAATCGTAATGATTACGTTTATTCATGAGGCGGTGCGGAAATCAATTATCAGGAGGTCGGAAATGGAAGTCGAATCATATTGTGACAGTCTGAACATCGAACTCACCGGTTGGAAAGCCAAAGTTTACGATGTGGTGAGGAAACTGGATAAAGTTTCAAGTGGTGACAAGGAGAAGGTAGTGCCTATGGTCAATGAGCTCCATATGATCATCGAAGAACTCTCCGATAGAAGCGACAGGCTCAAAAAAGAGTGTCCCACCCAGTGGGAGCCTGAAAAAATTGAGATGGACGGCAAATTCTCTCAGTTGGAAACACACTGGAGAGAGGTTTGGCAGAATGTCTCTCCGGCCGATTTCGGGGGATGAGTCTTGTTATAATCCAAGCGGGTTTCAAACGGATTATCCGGAAGATAAGGCCTCCCGCGCTTCGCAAGATGCAATGCGAAGGGAGGCCTGCTCAAAAAACAAAAGAGCGAGGAAATCAAAATCTGCGGTTCCCACCGGTTTCTCCCAAACCCCAAGATACGTGACGGTGAGCCGGCCGTCGCTTTTCCGACTATCCGCATGTTTAACTAACTCAGTGAATGTAGCCTATTTTCGGACACTTGCCGGTGAGATCGAAATGATTACCGTTTTCTTATCGGGTGATATGCGATCCGGCCGAATACCTATCGGCAAAAACATGCAAAACAAAGGGAGAATCTCAATGTCCTTCATAAACGTTGGTAAAGAAAACAGCGCCGACATCGATCTCTACTACGAGGACCACGGCGCCGGGAGGCCGGTCGTGCTGATTCACGGCTGGCCTCTGAGCGGCGCTTCGTGGGAGAAGCAGGTCCCGGCCCTGCTGAGCGCGGGTTACCGGGTCGTTACGTACGACCGCAGAGGATTCGGCGCCTCGAGTAAGCCGGCTTACGGCTACGACTACGACACCCTTGCCCAAGACCTGCACAAAGTCATAACGAAGCTCGACTTGCAGGATGCTGCGTTGGCGGGCTTTTCGATGGGAGGGGGCGAGGTGGCCCGCTATCTGAGCGTCTACGGGTCCGAAAGGGTGAAAAAAGCGGTATTTCTCTCTGCAATTCCGCCATTTCTGCTCAAAACGCCTGACAACCCCGAGGGCGTGGACGGGAGCGTCTTCGACGGAATCAGGGAAGCTATAGCCGCCGACCGTCCGGCGTTTCTCTGCGAGTTCTTGTCCAACTTCTACAACGTTGACACGCTAGGCGGCAAACTGGTCAGCGACCAAGCCGTTCAGTCAAGCTGGGCCGTCGCGGCGAGCGCTTCGCCAAAGGGCACTCTGGACTGCGTATCGGCGTGGTTGACCGACTTCCGGGAGGACCTCAAACGCATCGACACGCCTACCCTGGTCCTTCATGGCGACGCCGACCGGATCGTTCCTTTCGCCGCCTCAGGAAAGCGCATTCCCGAGTTTGTGGGGGGAGCCGGCTCGTGGTGGTCGAAGGCGGACCGCACGGCATCATCTGGACCCATGCCGAAAAGGTCAACCATGAGCTGCTGGACTTTCTCCAGGAGAGAAAGCCATCGTTTCAAACACTTTCCAAAGCCGCCTAGGAGGAACTATCATGTCGACTATGCGTGTCGTTCAGGTCAGTGAACCCGGCGGCGCCTTAAAACTCGTGGAACGCAAAATCCCGGCGCCCGGCGCCGGGTCCGTACGCATTAAAGTTCAAGCCTGCGGCATCTGCCACAGCGACGCTCTGACCAAGGACGGGGGCTGGCCCGGGATGGCGTACCCGCGCGTCCCGGGACATGAGATTGCCGGAATCATCGACGCGGTCGGCGCCGGCGTGGCCGAATGGACGCCGGGCCAGCGGGTCGGAGTCGGCTGGCACGGCGGACACTGCGGGTATTGCGATTCCTGCCGCCGCGGTGACTTCGTCACCTGCCAAATCGCGCAGCAAATACCCGGCATCAGCGTACGACGGCGGTTACGCCGAATTCATGATCGCTCCCGCCGCGGCCCTGGCGCTGATCCCGGAAGGGCTTTCAGCCGTAGACGCGGCGCCGATGATGTGCGCGGGGATCACCACCTTCAATGCGCTTCGCAACAGCGGCGCCCGGCCCGGCGATACGGTCGCCGTGCTCGGCGTGGGCGGGCTCGGGCATTTGGCTGTTCAGTTCGCCGCGAAGATGGGTTTCAGGACCGTCGCCATCGCGCGCGGCCGGGACAAGGAACCGCTGGCCAGGGAAGCTCGGCGCGTGGCGTTACATCGATAGCCAGGCGCAGGACGCTGCGGCGGAATTGGGCAAGTTGGGCGGCGCCAAGGTCATTCTCGCAACCGTGACGAGCGGCAAGGCGATGAGTGCGGCCTTGGGGGGTCTGGGCGTCAACGGGAAGCTGATCGTTCTGGGCGCGGCCGCCGACCCGCTGGAGGTGAATGCAATTCAGCTCATCATGGGACGCCGGTCGATCGATGGGTGGCCGAGCCGGCACGTCCATCGATTCGCAGGATACGCTCTCCTTCAGCGTGCTCACGGGCGTGCGGGCCATGACCGAAGTCTTCCCGCTCGATCGCGCCGCCGAGGCCTACGAGCGCATGATGAGCGGCAAGGCGCGGTTTCGAGTTGTTCTCACGACATGACCGTGTGACGAAAGTTTCGCAAAATAATCGGTCCGCAAAGGTGCAGGGGCCGGGGGGACATGCGCCCCCCTTCGCCGTCGGGCGGCCCGTTATGGCGCTGCGGCGCCATGTGAGGTTCATTCCTCTTTTTGCACCAGGGCGCGCATCGCGCGTTCTTTCGTATCATAGATGTGGGGCGCCACATCCCGCTTGGCCAGTTCATCTCCGAGTTTCATCCTGAGGAAGGTGCTTGTCGTATAACGCGTAGTGCTCTTGTAGAACCGCATGACGTACTTCACCATATCCGAATACTCATCGACCAAATCCGGGGCTATGTTGAAATTGTCATAGTTGACGATCGTATTGACCTTCTCGCCCAGAGGCGCCAGCATGCTCTCAACAGTCGCCTTGATTTTCTGAATCTGCTCGGCCGACTTGACATACAGGTTTTCAAAGTTGACAAAGAAAAGATTTTCCTCTGGATGGTAGACCAGGCGTTTTTCGATCGGCAGGCTCAGCAAATCGTTCTTTAGACCCATCGGGTGAGGCTGAAAAATTCTCGGGTCCATCAATTGAGGCGCCCGGTTGATGACCGGTTTGAAATCCATAAGGGCCAGGATGTCTTTGTCCATGTCAATTCCCGGAGCTATTTCAATCAGTTCGACTCCCTCTTCCCCGAGCCTGAAGACGCAGCGCTCCGTAACGTAGAGCACCGGTTGCTTGTTAATTGCCGCATATCTGCCGCTGAAAGTTTTCTGCTCGACCCGATCGATGAATTTGCGTTCTTTTCCTTCCTGCTCGATCCTGACCTTGCCGTCTTCGACGGCCACCTTCAGACCGTCGGCGGTGAAGGTCCCGACAAAAATAATATTCTTGGAATTCTGGCTTATGTTGATGAACCCGCCTGGTCCGACGAACCTGGGTCCGAACTTGCTGACATTGACATTGCCCTCCCTGTCGACTTCGGCCGCCCCGAGGAACGCTATGTCCAGACCGCCTCCGTCGTAAAAATCGAATTGGTAAGGCTGGTCGACGAGCGCAACCATGTTGGTCCCTGTGCCAAAGTTTACCCCCGAATTGGGAAGACCGCCTATTACGCCGGGTTCGGCAGTGAGGGTGAGGTAGTCGATCATCTGCTCTTCGTTGGCGACCTGGGCGACTCCTTCAGGCATGCCGATCCCAAGATTGACTATACTGTTAGGCATCAATTCAAAAGCCGCACGCCTGGCGATTACCTTCCTCGGGCCCATCTCCATAGGCGGAATTGACTGCATAGGCATCCGGATTTCACAACTGTAAGCCGGATTATAGGTCTCGACGAAAGTCTGCCAGTGATTTTCCGGCCTGGCCACCACCACACAGTCGACGAGGATCCCCGGGATTTTGACCTGGCGGGCGTTCAGGGTCCCACGATCCGCTATTCTTTCCACCTGCACCATGACAATGCCGCCGGAGTTCCTGGCGGCCATCGACATGGCGAGCGCTTCGAGGGTAAGGGCCTCCTTCTCCATGGTTATATTGCCGTCCAGGTCCGCCGTGGTTCCCCTGACCAGGGCGACGTCGATGGGCAGGATTTTGTAGAGAAGGCATTCTTTCCCGCCGATGTGGACCAACTCGATCAGGTCTTCTCCCTTTGTCCTGGTGAGTTCGTTGAGTTTGCCGCCTTCAATCCTCGGGTCTATGAAAGTCCCGAGTCCGACGTAGGTGAGATGGCCGGGTTTGTGCCCTGCGATATCTCGGAAAAGATGAGAGACTACACCCTGAGGAAAGTTGTATGCAAGGATCGCATTCGCCCTGATCAGCTTCTGAAGCTCGGGCGCCAACCCGATGTGTCCGCCTATGACCCTTCCTATCAGCCCTTCGATGCCGACATGGTTAAGACCTCTGGTTTTACCGTCCCCCTGCCCGGCGGCGTAAATGAGGGTGAGGTCCCTGGGCCTTCCGGTCCTCAAGAAATGTTCTTTGAGCTGAATGACGATCTCTTCGGGAAAGCCCGCTCCAACGAAACCTTCCGTCGCCACGACATCACCGTCTCTGATAAGACTGACGGCTTCCTCCGCCGAAACGATCTTGCCCTTCTTCATGCGCATCGCCTGGACCGGCGTAAGCATGGGATGGGTCAATCCCTTGTTTTCGACCATCTCCGCCATGGATGAACTCCTTTCAGTAAATCCCCGTCAGCGCGAAGAACAGGATGACCACAAACACCATCGATGTTTTGATCAAAGTCATCATCCCGATGTCCGCGTATGATTGCCTGTGGGTTAGACCACATACTGCAAGCAGAGTGATCACCGCTCCGTTGTGCGGCATGGTGTCGCAGCCGCCGGAGGCCATCGAGGCTATCCGGTGGAGGACCTCCGGGGAAAGTCCAACCGAGTTCGCCCACGCCAGCCAATTCTTGGACATGAGATCAAGCGCGATTGACATGCCGCCCGACGCCGAACCCGTTATGCCCGCCAGAGTGGTGACTGACACGGCTTCGGACACAAGCGGCGTGGCCCCGATCTTTATCCCCAGAAGAAAGGCTGCGATCGATTTGAAACCGGGCAAAGCCGCGATGACATTGCCATAACCCACTTCCGAGGCCGTATTCATGATGGCGAGTAGAGACCCTATGGCGCCTACGTTCAAGGCTTTCTGCAATCCTCCGCTCCCCTTGGGAATGTTCTTGAAACCCAGCGCCAGGGCGAGGAGGATGCCGGCCACCAGGGCGATGATCAGCGACCACGTGCCGATCACGTTTTTCACTGCGGGCGCAATGAGAGGAAGCTTAAGGCCGGCCAGGGGCGCGAGCGACTCGGGGTCCCATGTCACAACCCGCGAGAGGATGAAGTTGAGAGCAAGGACCACCAGCAGGGGCAACATTCCAATATACCATTTGGGCAGCGCCGTATCTTCGGCGGCCGGCGGTTCATTCAAGGTATGGGCGCCGTAACCCTCCCCCCTTCCTGCCGCCTTTCTGCGCCGGTATTCCAACCAGACCATTCCACAGATGAAGATCAGCACCCCGCCAAGTAAACCCAACCAGGGGGCGGCGTAGCCGGTAGTGCCATAGAAGCTGGTCGGAATGATATTCTGGATCTGCGGCGTACCCGGAAAAGCGTCCATGGTGAAGGTGAAGGAGCCCAGGGCGATACTGCCCGGAATCAAGCGCTTTGGGATGCCGGCTTCTTTAAAAAGCGCCGCCGCAAAAGGGTAGACCGCAAAAACTACGACGAAAAGGCTGACTCCGCCGTAAGTCAATATCGCGCAGGACAAGACTACGGCGAGGATAGCATGCTTTTGTCCAAGTTTCCGCATGATCGCATGCGAAATGCCCTTCGCCAGCAGAGTGTCTTCCATCACCTTTCCGAACACCGCGCCCAGCAGAAATATCGGGAAAAAGAGTTTCACGTAGACAACGGCCTTGGCCATGAAGAGTTCGGTGTAGGAAGGCATGATCGGCAACCCCTGGAGAGAGGCCGCCAAGAGTGCGAAGACAGGGGCGAACAGGATGACCGAAAACCCCATATAGGCCATGAACATCAAAAGAAACAGGCTAAGCACAATTCCCAATACATCCATAAATGCGCTCCTTTGTATGTTGATTATGTTTTTTTATAAGAGCCCCGAAACACACAGCAATTCCGGCGCCAAATTCCTGGAGCGGCTCCCTGAGAGGATTTGCGGGTCAAGTGAAGGGTTGGCGCCCAGGTATGTAACTAAAAAGGTACATGTCGATAATGGCTGAAGTTGCGGCGGATATAAGGAATAGACCAAAGGTGGGGGTCCCGGGCGGATAGTAGCTAATTTGGTACATGTTCCATATTTGGTACATATGCTATCCCGTGCCGCTTCATCTTCTCATAGAGCTTAACGCGATGTATTTGCAAAATGGAGGCCGCCTTTGTCTTGTTTCCGGCCGCAGCCGCAAGGGCCGCGACAATGGTTTTGCGCTCCGCCTCGGCCCTGGCGTGCGCGAGGGTGCATGGCGCCAGGCCGGCGCGCAGCTTGGGGATTGAGCGCAGGAGGCGCTCGGGAACGTGTTCGGGCAGAAGCGTATCTCCCCTGGTCATGGCGGCGGCCCGTTCGAGCACGTTTTGCAATTCGCGCACATTTCCCGGCCAGTTGTAGGACTCGAGCGCTTCCATGAGTTGGGGTGAAATCGTTCTTTTGAACTCGCCGGTGTCGTTTGAGAGCCGGGCAAGGAAGCTGTCGGCTATCGCTTCGATATCTTCGCGCCTTTCCCTGAGGGGTGGTATTCGAATCGGGATTACGTGAATGCGGTAGTAGAGGTCTTTTCTGAAGCTTCCCTCATTTACCAGGTCTTCGAGCGATCTTCCGGTCGCCGCGATAATGCGGATGTCAACCGGACGGGTCAGTGTGCCCCCGACCCGTTCGACCTCACGTTCCTGCAGGACACGAAGAAGCTTGACCTGCATAGCCAGGGGCATATCGCCAATCTCATCGAGAAAGAGCGCGCCCCCCTGGGCCATTTCAAATTTTCCGGGTTTGCCGCCTCTTTTGGCGCCCGTGAAGGCGCCCTCCTCATAGCCGAAAAGCTCCGATTCGAGAAGATCGGCGGGGACGGCGGCGCAATTGAGTTTGATGAAAGGCCCGCTGCGGCGCTGGCTCGCCGCGTGGATGGCGTGCGCGAAAAGTTCTTTGCCCGTCCCGGTTTCGCCAAGAACGAGCACTGTTGAATCGGTCCGGCTGGCCCGCAGGACTTCGAGTTTGGCGGCGCTGATCGCCTGGCCCGAGCCGACAATGCTGGCGATGGTGTAGCGTGCTCCACGAAGCTGAGTCAGCTCTTTTTCATAATACTGCACCTTCGATTCGAGCACCTTGAGCTTGGAGGCGAGCTCATAGAGTTGCTCGACGTCTTTGAAGACAACTCGTCCGTAGGCCCCCACCACCCGGTCCCCATCCATCAGCGGGATCCTGTTCACTATCAGCTCCCGGCCTTTGATGGTCTGTTTTTCCCCCATTTCGGCCACCCCGGTATGCGCAACGATATGCATGCGGGTGTTCTCGATGACCCGGGTCACATGCAGTCCCACGGCCCGGGAGACGGTAGTCCCGTTGAACTTTGCGTAATCCTCGCCCATCATGGTGATAATGCCGTTTGCGTCAACGACCACCATCCACTCTCCGGCGCCGGAGAGAATTTCCTCGAGGGTGCGCACGATCGTCTTGGTGGAATCGAGTTCCCGCGAGATTTTCTCCATTTCCGTTATGTCCTGGAAAAGAGAAACCGCGCCGATCATCGCCCCGTTGTGAACGATCGGGGAGCGGTTGGTGAGCACGGTGCGCTGCCCGATCAACTGTGTGCGGCCCATCTCGGGCTCGCCCGTCCGCAGCACGTTCACCAGGCCGGCGTTGGGGATTACGGTAAGAAGATGTTTGCCCAGGGCCTGTTCCCTTGGAACACCCATGAGCCGGGCGGCCGCTTCATTGAAGACGGTGATTGCTCCCTCGCAGTCGATCGAGACGATTCCGACAACCAGGGAGTTGAGAATCGAGTGCAGCAGGGAAATATCGCCGCCAAACCGATCGTCGGATTCCATCTAAATATCCTGCTCATTCACGGGCCGGGCCGGCGCTATTTTTTCAGTTCGACTTCCAGTTGAATCGGCTTATAGATGTAGACCAGGCGGCCCTGGTCGGGGCTGTCGCCAACAGTGAGCAGCACAGAGACATCGTCGCCGTCCCATATCAGTCTGGAAGGAGTGTTGTCGGGTTTGGCCGGCTGGCCGAACTGACGGGTCAACGTTTCCTGCATTCTTTTGAAACCGAGGGCTGGAAAATAGACCATCCCCATGTAGAAACGGCCCTTATAGAAGCCGTATATGACCTGTTCGAGCTTGACATCCCCCATTTGAAGCGGATCGTCGCTCTTTTCGTACAAGGCGAGATTTCCCTCACCGGCAATTTGGCTGAGACCGGATACAGAAGAGGCTTCTGCTCCCCACTTGAGGCCGCGGAAGTCCTCGGGTTGGCTTGCGGCCTGAGAACCGCAGCCAAGAAAAGCAAACGCTAAAACAGACGCCAGGCAGAGGGCGAGAATACCGAGGCACCGCACATGAGGTGGTTTCATAGGGTTTTCCTTATCTTGCCCACACAATCAAAACCGGGGCCGGCCGTCTATCCGGCAACGTTTTGGCCCTCCGTTTCCTTTTCGACCAGCTTTGCTTTTGCCGGGGAGGCGCCTGCGCCGGCGTCGAGCAGCTTTTTCAGACCCTTCTTATACCATTTTATCCCCGATTTGGTAGATATAGTCTGCTCTTCGACGCCCTTGGGAATGCGATCCTCCGAGCACCTTGCAAGGATATGCAGCTTGCTGTCGGAATCAAGGGCCGAATGGCCGGCGACAAAGCCCACGAATGCGGCCCACTCAGCCGGGGTGGGGCCGCTCCATTTGCGCATCGTGTGAAACAGGCGATAGCACACGAGCGCGGCGTCACGGTCCTCCTCCTGCTGGAAGCTCTTTCCGCCGTAAAGCCTGATTGCTTCTTTACCGATCTCGCTGGTGAAGGTCAGGTAGAACCATCTCAGAATGAGGAAATAGCCCTCGCGCGTAAGCTCTCGCCCGGCCCAGTAGAAGGGGTTGGCCATGTTTTTCATGCTCAGGGCGAGTTTGGCGGCCTTATAGATATGAGGGTTTTTCTTGAAAAGCTTCAAGACCGGGCTTTCGTTTATTTTGAGATAAACCTGGTAGTAGCGCTGAAAATCGCTCAGTTTGCGGTCCCCGATATACTTTATCGGGATGGTGGAGGCGAGCTTCGAGAGCCGGCTGCTGACCCGCTTGACCATCTCCAGGGTATCGGAAAGCGAGGCTTGGTACTCAGGCCGATCTGCCTGGGGGTGATAGAGGGCGCCGATCGTGCGCAGGATATTAAGGGCGCGCTGGTTGAAAGCTTCGAATCCAAGCTGAAGCTCACTATCGGGAAGCTCCCAAACCTGCTCCCGCATGCGGGCGATAACCTCGAGCGCCTGCTGTTCCAGGGCGCCGGGCGGCGGCAGAAGGTCGAGTTCGTGTTGTTCGGCGAACTGGTTTTCGAGCATTTCCCGCAAGCGCCGCCTCACATACCAGCGCAGCGCGAGAACGACGCACATGGCGGCCAGCGAGACAAGCGCGAGAAAAGCGCTCAACCAATGTTCACGGAGCACGTAGGTGAAGGTGTCCAAGCCGATCTGGTTCATCAGTCGTTAATCTTGGCTACCGGTCCCACCGGCGCTGAGCGGGGCGCCTTCATCAATCCACTTTTGAAGTTGCACAAGCGAGTCGGTCTCCCACCCCGTAGAGAGCCTTTCGGCGAGAAAGCGCGTAAACAGGGCGTCCATGGCCCCGAATACTTCTTCGATAAAGTACATCTTTTCAAGGAATCGGCCATCGGGGTCTTCGCGGCCGAGGTCGGGGAGCTGCTTGGGGGTCTTGAGCCCTTTTACGGGCCACAGAGAGCTGTCCAGGGTCAAAGCGTATTCGTTTTCGCCGATTTCAAAGAAGAGTTGGGCCTCATCGACCACCTTGCCCTGGCGCAGCCCGGTTCGGGCTTCGTGGAGAAAATTCGCCTGCGTGGTGCATACGACCCGTTCTTTCCTGTCGCCCGGCAGGACAAGCACCATGCGCTCCCCGAGGTGGACGTTGGCTATTTTATCCCCGGCCTGGATGGAGCCGCCCATCCGCTCGATGTAAAACCACACCCAGGTCAAAAACTCCGAGCCCAGAAACCGCCCGTCGTTCAGCGCGGTAGCCGATTTAGGCGAAACCAGAGAGCCGAGCACGTCCTTTTGGCCCGCAGTGAGCGCAAGCATGTTAAGGGCCCATGGAGCATGATAGAGAGCAACGGGATAGAGATGGAACCGCCGTTCGAAATACTCCAGGAACGCCTCCAGCATCTTGCCCCCCGCAGTCCCGAGAATCATCCAGTTGCGCGCGGGGTTCCAAACCACCTCGGATGCGCACGGCTGAGGGAATGCGCGGCTTAGCAGGTACTCCTGCATGCTTTCCTGGATTTGCTGTTTTTGAGTCCGGTTGGGCCACTTGCCGTTATTTTCGTCCCGGAATTTTTGCACCGACTGTCTCACGAACTTGTTGAGCACCATGCCGGGGACCTTTTTCTGGTCCAACCGGAAATTGAACGCCACGTATTCGGCCTTCCTGTATGAGCCGTAGGAGAAATTGGGATCGAAAAAATCCTCCCAGGACGCAAAACCGGCGGCCTCGTTCTGAGAGTCGTCGGGTTCGGTAAAAGCTCCCCCCCGGAGCTTTTCATCGACCAGGCTCCAGAAATCCTCAACTTCGATATCGGGTACGAAAAAACGGGTAAATGTGGCTGATGAAGAACTGATGGCCATAAGACGTCCTCTTCCAGGTTGGCGAAAACAATAAAGAAAGCCGGTCCGCACCGGCTTGGTCAATTTTGAGAGACCCTTTTGGACGGCCGCCGAGCGGATGTCAGTGTCTATCCAAAACGGCGTGGCAAGTCAAACGATAGTTTTGCAACCCTTATTGCGCCAGGCGAATCAGAACTTTACGGTCTTGACGATCATTTCGAATTCCTGGACTTCTTCCGGGGTCAGTTCGACGCGCAGCAATTTCTTATATACCCAGATGGGGCACTTCTCGTGCAAGGCCAATGCCACCGCATCGCTCGGACGGGCGTCGAAGACCACCGTCTCACCGTTGATGCGAACGTGGATCTTCGCATAAAAGGTGTTTTCACGCATCTCCGAGATCTCGACCTTCTCGAATACCGCCCCCGTGCGTTTCAAAATTGTCAGGTAAATGTCGTGTGTGAGCGGCCTCTTTGGTTCGACCAGACCTTTTTCCTTCGCTATTGCAGTGATTTCGGCGTCGCCAACGAACATGAGAAAGTAATAGCTGTCCTCTTCCGAGCGTTTCAGGATGACCATATTGCCCTGAGTCCGGTCGGTTTTAACAAAGACTTCCTTGATCTCCACCAACTCGTTAGACTCCATTATAATCCTCCAAAATTCATTCATTTAACATGTTAAGCAGCCGGCAGGAAGATGTCAGCGGCGCCATTATAACTTCAAAAACACTTTTGGGCGCCGGAAAAAAGCGGTGAGCAAAGAAATGGACTATTTATTCACGTACTTTTTCATCGACCCGCCAAACCTGCGATTATCCCTGCGGGGGTGAATTTTCCCTGTCAATCTGGTAGAATAACCGGTAAATAATGTTGAAGTCGCTCATACCAGGATTAGATTTAAGAGCGGGTGCGATGACTGAGACCGAACTTAATGGAAAATCGGGGTTAATGCTTCCGGTGATCGCTGAAGAGACGCACTTCTTCGATCTCGCCGAGTTCCGCGCCCGCATGTCCAAAATCTGGATCCCGCCAACGCCGATAGCTCTCTTTTCTTTGAAGCCCTCGAGTTTGCGTCGGAGTTGCACGCCGGTCAGAGAAGAAAATCCGGGGCCCCCTACATAAGCCATCCATGCGCGGTGGCCGAAATCCTGGCCAGAGAGATGTACTTCAAGGACCCGGTGCTGCTGGCGGCCGCCCTATTGCACGATGTTGTGGAGGACGTTCCATGGCTGTCGCTCGAAGATGTGGAAACCCGCTTCGGTCCCAAGGTCGCCGAACTGGTCGACGGGGTCACCAAGCTGGCCAGGTATCATCTGGACCGGGCTTTACTCAAAGATCTCACGCACAGCAAAATATTCATGAGCGCCAGCCGCAGACTCGGAGTGCTCATCATAAAACTGGCCGACCGCCTGCACAATCTGAGAACGCTGCACTATCTTCCACTGACCAAGCGGCAGCGCATCGCCCAGGAAACAATCGACGTTTATGCCCCGATTGCGGCGCGCCTCAATTTATATCCCCTGAAAAGGGAACTCTACCACCTTGCGCTTTCTTTTCTTTTTCCAAAGAAGAGCAAGAAGATTCTGCACCTGATGCGCGAGCTTCGCGACTCGCCGGCCGTTGCAAGCCTTGAGGCCTCCCTTTCAAAAATCGTCGCCGACTCGGGGTTTTCAGCCGATATCCGCACACGCATCAAGGGCTTGGGGGTCTATTACAACCCGATGAAAAGGACCCTGGAGCCGGGCTATCCTGAAAACTACGTTGACTTCTCCATTATCCTCCATACCGAGGATATCACTGCCTGCTACATGATGCTCGGGTTGGTCAACAATAATCTTTCGGCGATTCCGAGGAGCCTGCGGGACTTTATCGCCAATCCCAAGGCGAACGGGTACCGGAGCCTGCACACGCGGGTTTTTCTAAGCGGAAACAATTACCTGGTCAAGATACGAACTCTCGAGATGGAAAACTGGACGAAGGGGGGGATCCTTCGGGCGTGGGAGTCGCAAAGGGGGCTTACCGACGAGCACTGGCAGGAAATCAGCGAACTGTTGCGCGATATAGGCGAATACGGGGGGGCGGCCACAGATCGAAAGGCGCTGATACGGCTCTCGGAAGCTGAAGAAATCTATAGTTACAGCCCGGCGGGCGACATTTATTATCTTCCCAAGGGCAGCATCGTGCTCGATTTTGCCTATCGCATACATTCCGAGCTGGGCGACAATTGCGAGGGCGCGCTTGTGAACGGTGTGTGGACTCCTATCACAGGCCTGTTGAAGGATGGAGACACTGTCGAAGTCCTCAGTTCGTCGGAACCTCTGGATGTTGACACCGACCTGGAGACGCTCTGTAAGACCCCGAAAGCCCGCACGGCCATCAACAGGCGCGTGCATCAAAAACGGCTCAGGTTTGCTCAGCAGGCCGGCAAGGACATTCTACTCCAGGAGATTGTGCGGCATAAGATTCTCATCCTCCGTGCTCGAAGGAGAAAACATCCGGCTGATCCTGGAAATACTGAACGTAAAGGACCTCCAGGAACTATACCTCCAAATAGGCCAGGACCTTCTCACCCCGCAGCTTGTTCTTTATTACCTCGAGGGTCACAGGCCCGATGAGTCCAGGAACCAGGGCGAGGCGGAAGGCCACGGACAAAACACGCTTTCGGTTTCGGGCCTGGACAAGGCTGTCTTCAAATTCGCGCGCTGCTGCAATCCGTTGCCCGGACAGGACAATGTGCTCGCAACGCTTAGCGAAAGGGGCGTGACTTTCCACCACCGGGACTGCCAGGACCTTCACGAAAGACACTCCCTTCTGGTGCAGCAAATGCTTCAGGTCCACTGGGACATCAGCATGCCCTGGCGCCACTCTTTGGCGTTCCAGGTTCAGGTTCTCGAATGCGGCATACGGGACTTGCTCCCGGTGCTCGCCGGCATGCCGGAGGCGGTGCGCATAGAGCGGATAACCAGCGGCCTGGATAAGCATGGCAGGGAGTTGGTCTCTTTCAGCGTCACGTTTCACAATTTCGCCGAAGCAAGGAAATTCTTCAGCCAACTGCCCAGTGAAAAGACCATGGTGGATGATTTCGGGCGGGAAGGCGGGCCGAGGACTCAACAGCCCCGCTTGAGTTTTTGAAGCTCAGTGCAACACCTTGTTTTCAATGTTTTCACCGAAAGCTTTTCCGGCCAGGTTTTTGAGCTTGTCTTTCTTCAGTCCGGCCACTTCGACCAGGAGAAACTGAATCCATACCCCGCACAGGAAGCTCATCAGGTTTTCATCGCTTACAAAAACCTCGAGGCTCAGCTTTTCGTCTCGTACCGCTTCGGCCGCAAGGCTCATGACTCCGTTTCGCAACATGCCCTCTCCGAGGCGCCTGATTCCCTTGCGGTAAAGCCTGTCCATTTCCTGGGCCTGGATAATGATGCCGAAAGCCTTGTCGCAAGCTTCGATAAGGTTCATTTTTTTTGTGTTCATAACAGCTTGCTCTCAGCTTTCTTCTTCGCGGGAAGGATTGATTATCAGCCAAATCCGGCTGATGATTATTTTTAAATAATACCTTAACATTTTTAAGCGGCGTTTGGAAATATCGAAACGGGCCTTGGCGCCGGGGACGCCGCTTTTTTATTGACAAAGTATCGGGTTATTGTCTTATTATAGTAGTTTCCAATGTTTAGTTACTCTTAGAAAGGAACTTCCATGCGATTTGGCAACTGGAAACTTTCAGGCATCACCGGAATTGTCTGTTTTGCGGTCCTGTTCTGGTCCGTATTTCTCTTTTGCTGTCCAACCGTTCATTCGGCGGCCCCCGAATCCGTTCGCGGACCTCGTCGACTCGGTCAAGGACTCGGTGGTCAACATTTCGACCACCCAGACGCTCAAGGAAAATCCAATGCAGCCTTTCCTCGGGCCTAATTCGCCTTTCCGCGATTTTTTCGGCGATGAGTTCAAGCGCTTCTTCGGCGACCAGCCGCAGGGGCAGATGAAAACCCACGCCCTCGGTTCGGGTTTCATAATCAGTGACGATGGGCTGATACTGACCAACAACCACGTCGTCGAAAAGGCCGATGAGATCAAGATCAAGACCTTGCAGGGAAACGAATATGACGCCAAGGTGGTCGGGCGGGACCCCAAGACGGACATCGCCCTGATTCAGATACAGGCAGAGGGCAAACTGCCCAAACCGGCAAAACTCGGGGACTCGGAGGCCATTCGAGTCGGCGACTGGGTAATAGCCGTGGGGAACCCTTTCGGATTGGGCAATACCGTCACTTCGGGCATAATCAGCGCAAAGGGCCGCGTAATAGGGGCCGGCCAGTATGACGATTTTCTCCAGACCGACGCGGCGATCAACCCCGGCAACAGTGGAGGGCCGCTATTCAATATGAACGGCGAAGTGGTCGGCATCAATACGGCCATCGTCGCCCAGGGCCAGGGGATCGGGTTTGCCACGCCGATCAATATGGCAAAGGACATTCTTGCGCAGCTCAAGACCGGGAAGGTCATCCGGGGATGGCTCGGAATCATGATCCAGGACATCACGCCCGAACTTGCCGAGTCTTTCGGCATCACGGTGACAAAGGGCGTAATCGTGGCCGACGTAGTTGCCGGACAGCCCTGCTGAAAAGGGCGGTCTGAAAAGAGGGGACATCGTTCAGACGCTCAACGGAAAACCGGTCGAAAACGCCAACCAGCTTTCACGCTCCGTGGCCGCTATGGCGCCTGAGAGCAAGGTGACCATCGAGGTCATTCGCGACGGAAAGCCGGTTACCATCAAGTTGGCCATAGGGACCATGCCTGAAGAGCTCTGAGATGAAGAAAGCGGCAGGCCCGAAGACGGAAAGCGCCTGGGGCATAACGGTTCAAAACCTTACTCCTGAGCTGGCCCAGAGATTCGGGGTTGATGAAAAAGAAGGCGGGGTTATCATAACCGAAATCGCCGCAGGGACTCCGGCCGCTGAAGCCAGGCTGCGCCCGGGAGACATCGTAACGGAAGTGAACCGGCAGAAGATTCAAAACGTCCGCGACTGGAAACAGGCCACAGAAAAGATGAAAAAGGGCGAACCCCTGCTTCTGCTCGTAAAACGAGGCTCCAATACCTTCTATGTGGCGATCAGGGCCGCCAAGGAATAGGGCGGCAGGCTCGCTCATGGCCTTCCGCACACGCCGGGCGCGCGCTATGCTCCCGGGCGGCGCGGTCGGCCTTGCGCACTTCGCGAGGGATGCCGCTGAGGCGTGGCCTCTTCAGTTTAGCGAAGTAATCGTCAGGTTCTCTTGACTGGCTTGTAATATGAAGGATGAGCCGCAAAGCGGCGCTTGGAGCAAAATGGCGTTTATAGTGAGCATATCGCCTGAGGAACTCCGGAAGCAAAAGGAAAAAGCAGGGGAGCTTCGCAGGTCCCAGTGGTGGAAGCGCCAGACCGCGAGGGGAGTATGCCGTTACTGCCGTAAGAAGACGCCTCCCGCCGAGCTGACCATGGACCATATAGTCCCGCTCATACGCGGGGGAAAGTCCACCCGCGGCAACTGCGCGCCGGCGTGCAGGGACTGCAACAGCCGCAAGAAACACCTGCTTCCCATCGAGTGGGACCAATATGTTAAGAGCATATCGGGGGAGGGCGCCCCGCGCGGCGACTCGGAAGAGGTCCGTTGAATACAGCGGAGTAATTAAGAATTGATGAATTCCGAATTGATTCAGGGATTAAAACCAGATTCCTGAATCCCTCCAATGAATTTTAAAGCAAAAGATAGTGGCCCCCGCTTTGGAGGCTGTGTCGCAAGCACAATATTTTTCGCATTTCCCCCCTTTCCTAAAGGGGGGCAGGGGGATTTGATTCTCCGATACAAGGACATTGATAATGGAACGATGTAAAGAATGCGAACTGGCGGTCTACTGCTTTTCCGATTCAAGTTCCTGGATTTTCAGAACCAAGCGGGAAATGGAGGAGAAGAAGGACGCTATCGCCAATTGTCCGGCCCACGGCCGGTTGGAACAGGCCGGCCCGCCTCAAGAAAACTGCGCAAGCCTCCCGCCCGCCCGCGAAGGGGGAAGTGAGTCCTCATAAAACAGGGGGTTTCCATCCGCAAAGCCGGCATAACTCCTAAGCGAGCGGGCCGCGCCCTGGTTCCGCTTTTGAGCGCCCGCGCATTTCCAGGGCGCGCTTCTGAGGTTTTTTATTTCCAGTCATTATTTTTTTCACTTTCCCGTCAATCTGTTACCTATCTGTTACCGGACGTGTGTCACTCAGTGAGAACTCATCCAACCAAAAGAAGAAGCGCAGGGACGTCGTATGACAGACTTGTTGACAACATATGGCTTTCAATTATCAAGTGGACCTTTCGCGAAAAGATTTTAAAAGGATGGAGAAATGTCTTGCCATGCTCGTTGTGAAGGGTGTGCCGGCAACCTGCGGGTTTTCGGGCGATTGACTCTTGCGGTTTGTTTTGCGGTGGGTGTGTTGGCCCTGGCGGCTGGGGCGCAAGCCAGCCCATCCAGCCTGCGGGAAATGCCCCAAGAGCTTCAGGGAGCTGTTTCGGGCGCGCTCGGGTTGGACGACCCATCCTACCATGTGGAGCGGACGGGCGAGAACTTTCGTGGAGTGAACTCAGCGCAGCAGTTTGAGGCCGCCTGGAGTGAGGGCGGCCTCGCCGTTCAGGCCGGAAAGCTCAGTTGGGGGCTGCGGCTTGTAGCCTGGGGCTACGGCGAAGATCTTCGCGCCTGCTGGACGCGCCGTCCCGCAGGCGAACGGGCATCGCGTGGAATATCAAAGGCGCGGTCTGACCGAGTGGTACGTCAACGGTCCCATGGGGATCGAGCAGGGCTTTACGGCGCCTGCGCCGCCCGAAGGCGTCTCTCGCGGCGGGGCGCTAACCTTACGCCTGGTCTGGTCGGGGGATGCGCGGGTCGAAGTCGCGCAAAACGAGGCCGTGGTATCGAATTCTGCCGGCGAGCCGCTCCTTCGCTATAGCGGGCTCAGCGCCCGCGACGCTTCCGGAAAGGACCTTCGCGCATGGATCGAACGGCGCGGAAGCTCCATCCTGCTGCGTGTGGACGACCGTGAAGCGACATATCCCGTCGTGATCGATCCCTATATCCAACAGCAAAAGCTCACCGCCGATGAATTTGGCGATTCAGTTGCGCTTAGCTCTGACGGGAGGGTCGCCCTGGTCGGGGCGCCCTTTGCTGTGCTTGGCGTCCTTAGGATGAAGGGGGCCGCCTACGTATTTGTCAGAAGCGGCGGGACCTGGAGCCAACAGCAAAAGCTCACCGCCGATGACGGCCTTCAAGAGTTCAATTTTGGCGCGTCGGTAGCGCTTAGCTCTGACGGCTCGACCGCCCTGATCGGGGCGCCCCGTGCATCGGTTAGCGGCAAAGTCACGCAGGGGGCCGCCTACGTATTTGTCAGAAGCGGCGGGACCTGGAGCCAACAGCAAAAGCTCACCGCCTCGGATGGCCTCGCAGGTGATTATTTGGGCATGCGGGCAGCTCTTAGCTCTGACGGCTCGACCGCCCTCATCGGGGCGATCTTTGCTACGGTTGGCGGCAATTCGCAGCAGGGGGCCGCCTACGTATTTGTTAATAACAACGGGACCTGGAGCTCTCAAAAGCTGGTCGCCCCGGATGGCGCCGCAAGCGATTGGTTTGGCTACTCGGCAGCGCTTAGCGCTGACGGCTCGACCGCCCTGATCGGGGCGGCCGGTGCATCGGTTAGCGGCAAAGTCACGCAGGGGGCCGCCTATGTATTTGTCAAAAGCGGCGGGATATGGAGCCAACAGCAAAAGCTCACCGCTTCCGACGGCCTCGCAGGTGATTCTTTTGGCTGCTCGACAGCGCTTAGCTCTGACGGGAGCACAGCCCTGATCGGGGCATACAGCGTCAATGCGTACCAGGGGGCCGCCTATGTATTTGTTAATAGCGGCGGGACCTGGACCCAACAGCAAAAGCTCACCGCTTCCGACGGCGCCGCAAGCGATCAGTTTGGCCAGTCGGTAGCGCTTAGCGCCGACGGCGCCAAGGCCCTCATCGGGGCGAGCGGCGGCAATTCGCACCAGGGGGCCGCCTATGTATTTGTTAATAACAACGGGACCTGGAACTCTCAAAAGCTGGTCGCCTCGGGTGGCGCCGCAGGTGATTCTTTTGGCTGGTCGGTTGCGCTTAGCTCCGACGGCAATACCGCCCTGATCGGGGAGTTCGGCGCCAATTCGCAGCAGGGGGCCGCCTATGTATTTAACAGCCATGGGCTGGCTGTAAACTTTGGCGCGTCGGGTCTTTGGTTTTACCGTGACGGGGCATGGAGCGAGCTTACCTCGCTTTCGCCCGGCATGATGGCGGCTTATGGGAGCGACATGGTCGCCGTCTTCCCGGGCGCCGGTCTCTACCAGTATGACTGCGCAGCCTGGACGCAGCTCACTCCAATCTCGATCATCGATTTGATTGCCGGGATGCCTGACAGGGTCTACGTGGATTTTACGGGCGCCGGGCTTTGGCAATACAACGGCGCATGGGCGCAGATCACGCCGTTAAACCCCGACAAAATGATCGCGTTTGGCGGTAAACTGCTGGCGAACTTCCCGGACGCCGGACTCTTCCAGTATGACGGGGCAACCTGGACGCAGCTCACCCCCCTTAGTTTCGGCCGATTGCATCGTCGCCGGCGCCACGACGGCTTATGTGGATTTTCCTTCCGCCGGTTTGTACGCATATAACGGCGGCGCATGGACCGGGCTTACTTCCGTCAATCCCACAATGATGCAGATGTACGGAAACGTCCTGATCGCAAACTTTGCGGGCTTTGGTCTATGCAGTTGGAACGGCGTTTCGTGGACACAACTGACCCCATTGACCGCTGCGCAGGGCTTGATCGGGAGTTCGGGCGGTCTTTACGTTAATTTCGGGACTTACGGCATTTATGAATACAACGCAGGCTGGACTCAGATCACCCCATTTTCGCCGAACCTCATGGGATCGCTCGGGTCTTCGCTGATCGCCAATTTTGCCGCCTATGGACTCTATTCATACGACGGATCGGAATGGACTCAGCTTACTCCGCTCGGCAGCGCAAGCGCTACGCTTGAGGTAGCTTTGCCCTGACGGTGAGAAATCGGCCCGGCGATGACCGAGAGGGGTCCATAAGGGCGGGGATAAACCCGGCCCCTACGCGCCCGAAGGGGCGGCGGTCCGCAGGGACGGGGATGAATTCCATAAGCGCTTAAACACGCTCGTTTTCCCCCCTTTCCGAGGTTTCCGGATGGACGCCGGGCGGTTTCCATCCGGAAAGACGAATGAACGCAGGAGAATCACGGTTATGTAAACATGTTGATCTTGCAGTTGCGCGCATGTTTCAGGTATTCTTCGGCGGTCTGGATTTCGACGCCCTCGATGAAATCCTCCTCGCGCAGGCCCATCATATCGATGGTCATTTTGCATGCAATGAACTTGACCCCCTCCAGTTGAGCAATTTCCATCAGCTCATCCAGGGCCGGAATACCTGCCGCATTGATTTTTTTCCGCATCATCCAGCTCGCAAAGGCCGACATACCGGGGATCGCCCCCATTGTGCCGCCGGGAATGAACTTGCACTTGGCGCAGCCTCCCTTGCGGATCACGTTGATTCCCATGAAGGTGTAGAAGACGCTGGCGTCCATTCCCAGCCTCCTGGAGTTTATCGCCAGTACGAGGGCGGGGTAAGCGCCGTCCAGCGTGTCGCGGCTGCAGATAAAGGTGCAGGATTGACGCTCGGGTGAAGGTTGGGCGCCGGGATCGATTTTTTGTTCAATAGCTGCTGAATCCGACATGGTTCTACCTCCTGAAAAATAATTGATCAGACTGAGCTTTCAGCTGCATCGTCTCTTCCAAGTCTTGATTCCCTCATTCGCGGGCAATCCCGGGCGCACAGCCTTCAGGGTCCTGCCCGTGCTTGCGGACACAGTGGATCACCTCGATCACGTTTTTATTGGCAACCGAATAGAGGACCTGGCTGCCGTTTCTTCTCGACGAGAGAATCCCCTTGGCCTTCATCAGGCTCAGATGGTGCGAAATGTAGGGCTGCGGCGCGTTGAGCCGCTTGCATATCTGGGCTACAGGCTGTTCTCCCGCTTCGAGGAAGTTGATTATTCCGAGCCTGACGGGGTGTGCAACAGTTTTCAGGATGTCGGCCGCGCGCTGGAGACGTTCGGTATCGGCAAGTAAGGAGAGTGTTTTCTTCAGTCATGGCGCCTTCATTGATCAACCCGGTTGAGTGATTGCCCTCGAGCTGCAACATATATGTAGACATCTATATATGAGATAATTGCATATTGTCAACTAAAATCGTCTTCCCCGGGTTCAAGAGGGAAAAGACGGGCGCGGGGGCGCCAGGACGCGGGGAAGGGGAAAAGTCGGACGCGATGTGCGGGGACGCGGAGTTGATTTTCAAAAGCCCTTGTGATAGAAGCACTCGATGAGCGGGCCGGCGTAGCTCAGTGGCAGAGCAGCTGATTCGTAATCAGCAGGTCGCGGGTTCAAATCCCATCGCCGGCTCCACTATTCGCCAAAGAGTCTTGGCGCTTGAGTGGGGCTCCGGGATCCAGGCCGGAGTCCCATTTCCTTTGTGTGAGGATCTTGCCGGGCATGCTCGCAAAGTGCGCTCGCAGAGGCCTTTGCCTGCGGTATTTTTGGCACGGCGCGCGATGGGCGCCGTTTATTCCGCATACCTTTCTGGAAGGCCGCTCCTGTGGACCAACTTTCGTTTCAGCACTATCTCCTCGGTCTTCTCGCCGTGGCCAACAACATCCCGGCGATTCCCTTTTTCCTGGAACTGTGCGAAGGGCTGAACCCAAGGGAACAACATAAGCTTTCCTTAATCGCCACGACAACCTGTTTCATTACCATGATCACAGCCATGATCAGCCGGCATGGCCATCCTGGACTTCTTCGACATCAGCATCCATGCGTTTCGGATCGCCGGTGGACTCCTCCTGCTCAACACCGGCCTGAGTATGATGAAGTCGACCCAGCAGGTGGTCGTGCAGGGCGGCAAATCCCCCTTCTCGAAGATGATCTCCCTGGCGGTGATCCCGATCTCGATCCCGCTCACCACCGGGGCCGGAACCATGTCTACGGTCATTCTCTTCACCCAGGAGATTCACCGCTCCGACCCGCTGGCGCTCAAGCTTTTCGGCGCCATCGTCTGCATGACGCTCATCATTTACTTCTCGTTCCGCTACTCGACAGGGATAATAAATATCCTGGGGGAGACCGGCATGGACGTCCTCGCCAAGATTTTCGGCCTCATAACCCTGGCGCTCGGCATCCAGTTCATCATCACCGGCATCCAGGGGGCCTTCCCGAAACTCATGTGACCTTTACCGGCAAAAGCGATACAGTAGATGCATCATTCGGATTGAAAGGAAGCACTGAGGACCATGCTCCGATTTTTGCCTGCCCCGCTCCAAGGTTCTATCTTGTTTATCGCGCTCGCCGTCAATACCATCTTCTGCTCGCTGCTGCTCTACGTGGTGGCGCTGGTCAAGCTGCTTATTCCAATCCACAGTTGGCGTATTGTCTGTGGTAAACTGGCCAACGCAATCGCTCAGGGCTGGGTGGGGTTCAACAGTCTAGGCTTGAAACTGGCCAAAAATATCCGCTGGGATGTCCAGGGCATCGATGCGCTGCGAGCCCGATGCATGGTATCTGCTGGTGGCCAATCACCAGTCAATGGTCGATATTGTCGTCTTGCAGAGCATCTTCCACCGCAAAATCCCGCTTCTGAAATTCTTCCTCAAGAAAGAGTTGATTTGGGTGCCGTTCCTTGGAATCGCCTGGTGGACCCTGGATTTTCCTTTTATGAAGCGAACGTCCTCGGCCCGCAAGGATATGGAAACTGTCCGCAAGGCCTGTGACAAATTCAGATTGCTCCCTGTAACCATAATGAACTTCGTGGAAGGAACGCGTTTCACCACGGCAAAACGGGAGAACGAGAATTCGCCCTTTACCCACCTGCTGAAACCCAAGCCCGGCGGCATGGCTGTTGTGCTTTGCACTTTAGGTCAGCGACTTCACTCCATACTGGATGTGACAATCGTATATCCGGAAGGAATTCCGGGGTTGTGGACATTTTTGTGCAGCAACTCCATGGAAATCAAGGTGCGGGTAAAACAGATACCCGTCACCCCGGAGTTGCTCGGAGATTATCTTACAGACCGGGGATTCCGCCGACGGTTCAAGGATTGGCTGGATAAGCTCTGGGATGAAAAAGACAAACTCATTGGAACTCTGTTCCCCCAGCCTGCCCACAAGTCCAATGGCGTCGAGGACGATTGAGTCCGCCCTGCGATGTCCATCGGGTGAATTTATTGTTATTTGACATTAATGCCGCGTGCGTTTATAAGGATTTCAAACCAACAACATGAAAGGATTTGAAAAGTTATGCCTCAAGGTACAGTAAAGTGGTTCAACGATCAGAAGGGTTTCGGATTCATCACGGTAGAGGATGGCGGCAAAGATGTCTTTGTTCACCATAGCGCCATCGAAGGTGAAGGTTTTAAGAGCCTCCAGGAAGGAGATCGTGTCAGCTTCGAAATCGAGCAGGGCGCCAAAGGACCAGCGGCGGTCAAAGTAAAGAAGCTCTAACCGCTCATCCATAGAGGGAATCCGAAGGGCCGGGGAAGCGCTTCCCGGCCCTCTCGGTTATTGAGTTGTGTGCGCAAAACTTCGCCAGACACCTCATGCCGGGTAATCCTCGTATACCGGACTTATATACGGTACCGCCAAATCGGCGCAGCGCAGCAGGCAGTCCTCCTTAGCTGCTCACTGCGCGTAGCGCGCCGCCGCGACGGGTCTGTCATTCGCGTTCGGCGCCGAGCCGGGCGCCTTCCGGCTGGCAGTCTCTGCATCCAGCCTCGCCTTGACAATGGCCTCGCATTTTTTGTGCTCTCGGGGGCCTGTCCGTAAATAAAACCTTTGCGCTCGCATCAGGCTTTTGGCTCGCTTTCGCCGCTTTTCAATTGCTAACTCCTCGACGCAGCACAGCTACGCCTGCGGTTTTGCTCGACCTTCGCGACAAAATCAGTCTCAAAATCCGGTGCGGCCCCTAAGAGGCTTTATTTACGGGCAAGGCCCTGAATCCCGGCGCCTCACGGAGCCGTATTATTGTCAGAATAATTTTATCAGAATAGCGATAGGTGCTCTGAATGATTATATTTATGGCGGAGGAGCAGTCCGTCGGAAAGGAGCGCCTGATGAAAACGGTTCTGGCGATATTGCTTGCCGCAAGCCTGGTCACGGCCCCATATACTGCCGTTGTGACCGCAAAGAGTTCACCCTCCGGACCTCCACCTATTGAACAACCGCTTGTGCGGGAAGGCGAATTTGCCATAGAATTGGCTGCCGGCCTCAGTTTAACTTCGTCGCAAGATGAAGCGGCTGCAGAACACTATCTGATGTCGGTAAACATCGGGCCTCGAAATGGATGGATTTCCGACTATCCGATGACGCCCGATATAATTGACGAGGTCAGGGACAGCGCTGCAGAATCGGCGTCTTCGGGAAATTTGCGGATTTCAAAGAGCGATGCGGCGGCCGTCGTGGATAAAGTCAGCATCGCGATGAATCTTCCTGTCGAGGCGGGCGGCGGAAAAGACGGCCGTGAGCCTTCCGAATATGTGGGACCATCCGCCGTCGAGGATTACTATAACGATAACGAGCCTCCCGTGGTGACCTATTATGCACCCCCCTGGGAATACCTCGATCTCTATGACTGGGTCGCGGACCCGTTCTTGTGGGGCGGATTCGGTTTCGGGGGCTTCTTCATCCTGATCGATTTCGACAGGCACGATCACCACCATCACCACCACATTACAAATCATGTAAAGAATGCAAACGGTTCGGTAAGCAAGGTCAATGCGATTACACGCGCTCGCGCAAGCGCAACGAACGTGCGAACCGGGTCAAAGGCGAACGCCGCAAAGCCGGCCAACACGCCGGGGTCCGCTCGAGATGCTGACAGGAACGCTCGAAGTCCGGGCGGCTCCACGCGGGAAATGGACAGATCCGGTTCCCGAGGGGGATATCGCGGCGGGTTTGGCGGCGGCGGGCACAGTGGCGGTTTTGGAGGCGGACATGGCGGCGGGTTTGGCGGCGGCGGTGGAGGACATCGCTGAGAACCTCGTGTCCATCATGTGAGAAAGAAAATCAACTTCGTTGCACGTTTCCGTTATTTCCTGGCTTTGTCCAGTAGACATCGATATGCCAGGGCATTATGTTGTTCGTGAGAGGCGCTCCGCAGGATGTTTGTTTCAGTCCGTTCTTGCAGGGCGTTTTCTATTTTTGGATTCTGAGTGAGAAGACGCAACTGCATCCGGAGCATCCAGTGGAGCGGTTGCTTGGAAAGGCGTTATAGAGAAACGATGCAAACGGGCCTACGCACAGACGACCATTTCAGGGACAAGATCAGGCAATTGCTTCTCGGCGGCCCCTCTTCGAGCGCAGGGGACGATTTCAAAAGCAGGGTCTTTGCGGAAGTGCAGAATTATTCGAGGGAGCTTCAGGAAGCAGAGTATGCCTCGGATTTTTTCTTCAGGCTGTGCGAGCTGATCGTGGATTGCCAATCCCTGAGCATGCCGGATGACTCGTTCAGAATAGTCGTGGCCGGTTTGTTCTTCGAATCCAATAATTCAAACGGCAGCGGCCCGTTGGATGAGCAAGTTCGTCAACTGACCGGAATGGACCCGGAAAGTTACGAATCCGCGCAAAAACAACCTTTCAAGAACAAGCAGTGTATCGTTGCAGCGTTGAGCAGACAAAAAACCGGCAGTAAGACCAGTATGATGGCGGGCAAAAGAAACTTTTCCAGCGTTGAACAAGTTGATGCGGATGCGTGAACCGCGCATCGGGGACGGACGAGGCCTCCGGCGGTCGCCCCGTCTCGCGGAGCGTCGAGAATGGGCGGTCAGCCTCCCCGCTACGCGCTCATACATGGTTAAGGGAGGCCCTGCCGAGACCGCTTCATTAGATAGTTTCCATCCGGAAAGTGTCCTTTTCCGCCCTTGCGGCGTCAATCTTCGGGTTTTCTTGTGCGGCGTACCGGAGTACGCCTCCGCGCAAGCCCTTGATTTCCTTGCCAGGACAAAAAATGCCTACTTTCGGACATGTGCTCGTAGGTTCAACGCGAACCCGAGCCTAGTGAGGGTTCGCGTTGAACGTACGAAACCGCGTTTGACGCTTATAGTTCGCGTCCGATCTTTTGTGAGGACGCAGCTCCCCGAGCTCTTCAGCTTCTTTTGGCGCTCACTTGAACTCAACTTCGTATCAGAGGAGGAGAAGGGGGGACGGGGAGACGATTTTGTCCCCGCGTCCCCGCGATCCGTGTGCGATGAGGGCGCCGCCCTTCGTGCTCGGTTATTGGGGAATGTTGCCGTGTTTTTTGGGCGGAAGCGACGTGCGCTTGTTGCTAATGACCCTGAAGGCCTCGATGAGGCGAACCCTGGTCTCCGAAGGCATTATCACGCCGTCTATATAGCCCCGGGAGGCGGCGATATAGGGGTTATAGAGCGCGCTGCTGTAGTTGTCGATAACCTCCTGACGCTTGGCTGCCGGGTCTGCGGCGGCCTGAATCTCGCGGCGGAAAATGACGTTCGCCGCGCCCTGGGCGCCCATGACCGCGATTTCTGCGGTCGGCCAGGCAAAGGAGAAGTCGGCCCGAAGGTCGCTCGAACACATCGCGAGATACGATCCGCCGTAATCCTTGCGCGTTGTCAGGGTAATCTTTGGAACGGTGGATTCGGAGTAGCTCCAGAGCAGTTTTGCTCCATGGCGAATAATGCCGCCCCATTCCTGCTGCTTGCCGGGCAAATAGCCGGGAACATCAGCGATGGTCAGCATCGGGATATTGAAGCAGTCGCATGTGCGGATGAAACGTGTCGCCTTGTCCGAGGAGTCGATGTCGAGGCATCCGGCCAACACTTTTGGCTGGTTGGCGATTATGCCGATAGTCCTTCCGTCCAGCCGGGCGTAGCCTACAATCATATTCTGGGCGAAATATCTGTGCACCTCCAGGAACTCCCCGTTGTCAACGATCGAGCGGATCACATCTTTCATATCGTACGCATCCATCCCGGTTTCAGGGATGATGGCGTCGAGTTCGGGGCATAGTCGAGCGGGATCGTCTCCGGTATCGAGGTAGGGAGGGTCATCAATGTTATTGTCAGGTAAAAAGGAGAGCAGCCGCTTGATCTGGTCGATGCAATCAGCATCGCTTTCGGCCGCGAACTGGGCCACGCCGCTTCTGGAGTTGTGAGTCATGGCCCCGCCAAGCTCTTCCTGGGTGATCACTTCGCCCAAAACAGACTTGATGACGTCGGGACCGGTTATGAACATCTGCCCTGTGCCCTTGACCATGTAGACGAAGTCGGTCATCGCGGGCGAATAGACCGCGCCCCCTGCGCATGGACCCATTATGGCCGAAATCTGGGGAACGACCCCCGAGGCGATCGCATTGCGATAGAATATCTGGCCGTAGCCGGAGAGCGAATCGACGCCTTCCTGGATGCGCGCGCCGCCCGAATCGCAGAAACCAACGTTCGGCTTGCCGGCGCGAAGCGAGAGGTCCATTACCTTGCAGATTTTCTTGGCGTGCATTTCGCCCAGGCTGCCTGCGCGGGAGGTGAAATCCTGAGCAAAGGCGAATACCTCGCGTCCGTTCACGTTTCCAAAACCGGTGATTACTCCGTCGGCAGGAATATCAATTTTATCGATCCCGAAAAGAGTTCCCCGGTGCTTAACAAACATGTCAAGTTCACGGAAGGTCCCGGGATCGAAGAAATAATTCAAACGATCGCGGGCGGTCATCTTCCCGCGCTCAAGCTGCTGGGCCACGGTCTTGGGGCCGCCCATTTCCCTTATCTTGGCTTCTTTTTCACGAAGTTCTTTGAGTTTGTCCGCAACTATTCCCATATCAGCCACTCCTCCATGTCAACTTTGAAATAGAACGCAAGATCAGCCGTTGCTCGCAAAACAGTCCGGCCATTCTAGCCTCACGCGCTGTTATGTCAAGGTGTTTCCCCGTCCTTAAGACCGTGTGGCGCCTTCAGTCCCCTTTTCATTCTTTTCCCTTTTTGTCCGGTTGAAAAAGATTGCGGGGCGGCTTTTTCCCGCAGACAATTCGAAGGGGTCCTGCTCTTATCACGTCCGGGGCCGGCCCTGAGGACCGTAGGGAAGATGGATGGGATTGGCCCCTGAATCGCGCGCCCTCTGCCACAGGATGCGGCTTTGCAGCAAGCGTTCAGCGTCGTCTCTCAAAATGAAATGGACAGCGGTTTCGAAGGAGTCCATAAATTCAAGGCCGGCCGGCATATCGCATACAAGCGCCTCGAACCCTTCAACCTGGAACTCCCCGACCGTGATTATAACGGGCTCGAGGGGGGGCGTCCCGCCGGGGCTGAAGATCATGTGCGGGATGAAACTTGGTTGTGAAAATGTCCACAACAACTGGTCGATCATCTGGCCGGCAGCCGTAGAATCGACCACGATCCGGACGCGCTTTTTCTCCAAGTAAAACCGCTCGGTCCAGTGGCAAAGAAGCTCTCTTTGCTCAGCCACAGTCGTTTCGGCGAAATAGATGCTCATCCGGGACTTCCTTTAAAAAGCTGCGCCGTGATGGCGGAGGGATTGATTCGTGATTATGTAATAAGTTGAAAATGCATGATAAACCATATCGAGCAGGAGACGATTTCATGATCCGAAGAGCTATACCTTTCGCAATTTTGGCCGTCCTCCTCGTGAGTTTGCCGTCTTGGGCGTTTGGCGCCGGCGGAGGGGGAGGGGGCGCGATCACCACTTCTCCCCCCATTGACCTTCTCATGCCCGGTCCGCCTAGAGACGTAACGGCAACCGCAGGCAACGGCATGGCCACCGTTAACTTCAAGCCCCCGGAAACGGACGGCGGGAGCCCCATAACCGTCTATACGGTAAGGTCTTACCCGGAGGGCGTCACGGCCAAAGGCCTAAAAAGCCCTGTAACCGTAAAAGGACTGGCGAACGGAAAAACCTACACATTCAAGGTGAACGCAAGCAATTCCGTGGGGACCGGGCTGGCCTCAGGGCCGTCAAACAGCGTTACCCCAAAGAGCGATTGACGCCGTCAATGCTTTTGGCTTTTGGCGCTTGCGCTCATGAGATTCGGGGCCTCTATTTGATAAAGTAGCCCGACACGCGCCATTGGCCATCCTTTTCGAGCATGGGGGTGACCGTTTCTGTAGCCGACTTCTTATTGTCGAAAGAGGTCTGGAAGTGGATAATTACGTACTCGCCGTCGGGCGCCCCCGGCAAAGCAGTCTCATACATTTTGTCTTTGACTTCTCTTGAAATCAGTTTGCCCAAGGGTTTTCTCGCCCCGCTGAGTGATTGCTCCCATTTTTCTTGCGTGACCGCATTCTTGAAGTATCCTGCGGCCCTGGTCCAGCTTTCGCCATATTCGCCTTCGTCCACAAGCGCCAGCCATTGTTTGGCCGCTGCGACCGCAGCATTCTCCTTCTCCTGCGCCTGAGCCGCGCAAATCCCGCTGGTCAAAACCAAACAGAAGCCGAGCATGCAAAGCATAACGGCGCCCGTTTCAGCGGCCTTCACAGGCCGTCGTAGTCTTGTAACAGCGCGCATAATCAACCTCCGGTCGCGGTCCGAAAAAGTTGGCCTCCGTGCGGCAGCCGAGTTCAGCAGGTAAGGTGAAAAGCGCCTGCCACCTTTTTGCCTGATTCTCTCAGCCTGTTGAATGAGACGACCGCCTCGGGCGTAGGCAGATCGATCAAAGAAATCCCGGCAGTAGCAAGGCGTTCGCGCAATTCATCGGCGACCTTCATGTATCCGGGCAGCCCCATCCCAACGACAAGGATTTCCGGCGATTCGGACAGTATGTCCTCTACGTCGGAGCTGGAGAGTAGATGTCCTTGCGCGCGCCACCACTCGGAGCTTACCGCGCCCTCTATGATCTTTATATCGCTTGTGTGCCGCTTGCCGAAAACCTCTATCACGCCGAACTCGTAGTGACCAATATCAGCCATATGAACCCCTGCATGAAATATGAACTCACCTTTTTATAGCAGGCCGTTCCTGTAGACCGGCTCAGCGCAGTCCGGGCCGAAATATAGCCGCATGTCCTCAAAAAACGAGTGGGTCGGGTTGACCGGCAGTTTGCTCAAATCGAGTACGGCTTCCCCCTTGTCCTTGACGGCCAGGTGCAGGACGGCCCGGCACTCTCCAGGGTGGGTCATGAGCAGATGTCTCAGCCGGCCGAAAGCATCCCTGTCCATCCTCAGCGCGTCGAGCGTTATCCGGACAGAGTCCACCGCCCGCAGTCCGGCTTCCTCCATGCTCAGGATGCGGTTGGCGATCAGCTTTGTGGATTTTTCGTCATGCTGAACCTTGGCCCACAGCGCAAGAGGTTCATCGCCTGCAATAAGCCCTCGCGCCTGAGTGAAAGGCTCGGCGAAGGCCACAACCTCGATTGTGCCCTGCCTGTCTTCGAGGTTGAGGAACGCCATCCGGTCCCCGCGCTTTGTGGTGATCTCCTTTGTGATTGAGAACAGCCCGCAGAGCACCACTTCGGCGCCTTCCCGTTTCTCTTTTACCGATTGAGTGTCGGCGGTGCACACCGAGCGGATTTGTTCGGAGTAAAAATCAAGAGGGTGGCCGGAGATATAGAACCCCAGGGACTCCTTTTCGAACTGAAGCCGAATCGGGGTGTCCCAGTCGCGCAACATCGGGAAGCGGAGGGGCCTTCATCTTCTTTTGCGAACGCAACATTTCGAATAAGTTCATCTGTCCTGCCTGGCGGTCTCTTTGGATGGCCGCGGCCCGATCGAGCACCTCGTCAAGGCCCGCCATGAGCTGGGCGCGATTTGGATGCAGGGAATCGAACGCGCCGCATCGAATGAGCTGTTCGACGACGCGCCGGTTTACTTTCTGCGAATCGATCCGTCCGCAGAACTCATGGATCGTCGTATAGGGCCCCTGCTCCCGGCGGCCCTGCAAAATGACCTCAACGGCCGTCTCTCCGACGTTTTTCACCGCTCCGAGCCCGAACCGTATCATGCGCTCCACGACCTGGAAGGCCCTGCCGCTTTCGTTCACATCGGGCGGCAGAATGCGGATGTCCATCTGGGCGCACTGGTTTATCAGCTTCACGATCTGATCCGAGCTGCCAAGGAAGCTGTTCATAAGAGCCGCCATGAACTCGACGGGATAATGAGACTTGAGCCACGCGGTCTGGTATGCGATCAGGGCGTAGGCCGCGCTGTGAGATTTGTTGAAGCCGTACTCGGCGAATTTGGCCATGAGGTCGAAAATGTGGTTCGCCTTGACCGAATCGATGCCATTTTCCACCGCGCCCTTTAACGAACCGGTCCCTCTGAGCGTTCATCAGCGCGCCGATCTTTTTCCCCATGGCCCTGCGCAGAATATCGGCTTCCCCCAGCGAGTAGTTGGCCAGGGCGCTGGCGATCTTCATCACCTGCTCCTGGTAGAGGATCACCCCGTAGGTCGATTCGAGTATAGGCTTGAGGATGTCGAGGTCGTAGACAACCTTGCCCGCCGTGTTTGCCCTGGATGTAGTGCTCCACCATGCCGCTTTCCAGCGGGCCCGGGCGATAGAGCGCCACCAGGGCCACAATGTCGGCGAAATTCTCCGGACGAAGCCTTACCATTATGTCCCGCATTCCGGAGCTTTCGAGCTGGAACACCCCGGTGGTGTCGGCGCGGGCCAGCAGGGCGTAGGTGTCCGGATCGTCGAGCGGAAGGTCTTCGATCTTTATTTGCGTTCCATGATTTTCCGCAATGAGATTGACCGCGTCGGCGATTACCGTAAGGTTTCTCAGTCCCAGGAAGTCGAACTTTATGAGTCCTGCCTTTTCGACGTATTTCATGGGATACTGCGTAACGATTTCACCTTCCTGGCCAACGCACAGGGGCATGTATTCGACAACGGGCCTGTCGGATATCACCACTCCGGCGGCGTGAGTGGATGCATGGCGGGTGAGTCCCTCGAGGGCCAGGGCGACTTCGAACAGCTCCTTTATCTGCGGGTTTTCCGACCGCATCTCGGTTAGGCGGGGCTCGACGGCCATTGCCCTGTTCAGGTCGATTCCAAGGGTGGGCGGGATGAGTTTGGCGATACGGTCCACCTCGTTGTAGGGCATGGCGAGCGCCCGGCCGACATCGCGGATCACCGCGCGCGCCTGCATCGTGCCGAATGTGGCGATCTGCGCGACCCGGTCCTTGCCGTATTTATTGGTGACGTATTCCAGCACCCTTTCGCGGCCGTTCACGCAAAAGTCCACGTCGATGTCGGGCATGCTTATGCGTTCGAGGTTGAGGAAACGCTCGAATATGAGCCCGTGCTCGATCGGGTCCAGGTCGGTTATGCGCATAACGTAGGCTATAAGGCTGCCGGCTGCTGACCCCCGGCCCGGACCGACCGGAATGCTGTTTTTTTTCGCATAGTTTATGAAGTCGGCCACGATCAAGAAGTAGGCGGCAAATCCCATTTGCTTTATCACTTCGAGTTCGTGGTCCAGCCTTTGGCGATACTCCCGGAGCTGCTCCTCGCCGAAAGAGGGATGCTTGCGCCGTATGGCCTCGATCCGCTCGTCGAAGCCCGCCCTCACCTCGCGCTCGAACCGCTCGTCCAGTCCCTCGCCTTGTTCGAGCGGAAATACCGGGAAGTGATAACTGCCTAAATCCAGCTCCAAATCGCATTTTTCTGCGATTTCAAGCGTATTTTCGAGCGCCTCGGGAACATGGGCGAACTCCATGGCCATCTCTTCGGGGGATTTGAAATAGAGCTGATCGGTCTGAAACTTCAGCCTTTTTTCGTCCAAAATCGTTTTGCCCGTCTGAATGCACAGCAGGATCTCGTGCGCGCGCGCGTCGCTCTTGCGCAGATAGTGGCAGTCGTTTGTGGCCACCAGCGGAAGCGAGAGTTCCCGGGCCAGGCGCACAAGCCCCTCGTTGGCCACAGCCTGTTCCGCGATCCCGTTTGCCTGGATTTCCAGGTAAAAATTACCCGGCTCGAATATTTGCGCATACTCCAGGGCCGTCCTTCTGGCGCTCTCAGGCTGATTTCTGATCAAAAGCGAGGAGATTTCCCCCTTGAGGCAGCCCGAAAGGGCTATCAGCCCCTCGCTGTGTCGCCTGAGGATTTCCTTGTCCATGCGCGGCTTGTAATAGAACCCTTCGTGTAACCGAGTGAGACCAGCTTCAGGAGGTTCTGATAACCGGTCCGGTTGCGGGCCAGAAGCGTGAGGTGAAAACTTCGGTCCTCATCCCCGTTTGCCTCCCCATCGGCTTTCAAGCCCCGATCGTGACGGCTCTTGGGCGCAATGTAGGCCTCGCACCCGATTATCGGCTTGATCTCGTATTTTTTCGCCAGCTCAAAGAATTCCAGTGCGCCGAACATGTTGCCATGGTCGGTGATGGCCGCCGCCGGCATCCTGTAGGCGCCTGGCGGTTTCAAAGAGGTCCTTTAGCCGGATGGCGCCGTCAAGAAGGCTGTATTGGGTATGGACATGCAGATGGACAAAAGACATTCGGGGCTTTTCTCCTCTATTCGGTGAAAAATGCATAGGGAGGAATCCTACCACATTCGAAAGACTCCTTCCCGCAAAAACCATATGGCGCTTTTGTATTTTGCACGCGAAACGGCGACGCCAACAAGACGGGACGGCAATATCCTGATGCGAAGATCATGAATGTGGAGATGTGGAATGGGAATGTTTGATATCTTCATTAAGGAGCTCTCTTCTCCTTCGTTTCTCGGGCCGGTCCCTCTAAAAAAATTCAACTTCTACGAAAATGAGCCGATCCATGGAATACGGTATGAAAAGAGCCGGCGGCGCGCCCTTGACTCGATCCGGGGCAGTCCGCGGCTGTGCGGGTTTTTCGAAAGGCAATGAAGATGCGCAAAGAACAAATGATTTCAAAAATGATCCATTTGGACGAACAGGCAAAGGCCCATGATTGCGAATACGTGAGGCTGAGCCATACGCCCGGCAACAAGGCGAAAGCATCCTTTCACAATCGCAAAGCGCTCAAGCTGCGCTCAAGGATCAACGACCTCATGAAGCGATTCGCCGCAGGGGTCTTTGACAAAGCCGGGACCTGGTTATAAATTTCGGGCGTCTTTAGCGGGTGTGCGTATGCAGGTCCACCTTTGCCCCTAGCACGTCAATTTCATCTTGCTGCCGGAGGGGCAATGCGATTAAGATTGAATTAGTTCAAAGACCACCTTCTAAACTGTACAGATTTTGTCTATCCCAACAAGGCAGGAATAAAACTATGTGCGGAATAGTGGGATACATCGGTCCCGATGAAGGTCGGGACATCCTGTTAAACGGGCTTGCCAGGCTCGAATACAGAGGCTACGACAGCGCGGGGATCGCAATGGTCGGGCCCGACAGCCGGCTTCAGATCGTTCGGTGCGAGGGCAAACTCAGCGGACTGGTGAGCAAGCTCAACGAGCACCCGGTAAGCGGTACGGTCGGCGTGGCGCATACCCGGTGGGCAACGCACGGCAGGCCCTCGGAGCAAAACGCCCATCCTCATCGCTGCGGCCCCTTCGCCCTGGTTCACAACGGGATAATCGAAAATTACGCCATTCTCAAGGAGGAACTCGAAAAAGATGGGCACTGCTTTGCGTCCCAGACTGACACCGAAGTAATAGTGGCGCTCCTTGACCGTGAGTGGCGGAAAATAAATGATTATCGGCAGGCGGTGCGCAATACCCTCAAGAGGCTGAAAGGCTCTTACGCGCTGGTGATCGTAAACGAACTGGAACCCGACAGCCTGGTCGCCGCCAAAAAGGAAAGCCCGCTCATTCTGGGGATCACCGAGAAGGCCTTCTTTCTGGCGTCCGACGTCCCGGCCGTACTGCCCTATACACGCCAGGTGGTTTACTTGAATGACGAGGAGCTCGTCTTCATTTCCCGGAAAGACTACCGGATCGAGTCGCTTCCGGACGGAACTCAGCGCAGCCCGAAGCCTCACCAGGTGGACTGGAACCCGCTGATGGCCGAAAAGGCCGGCTACAAGCATTTCATGCTCAAGGAAATCTATGAACAGCCGCGGGCCGTAATCGATACTTTCCGCAGCGTGGTCGACCTCGAATCGCAAGGAGATCGACTTTCCCGAACTCAACCTGGATAAGGCGCTGCTGAACAAAATCGAACGAGTCTGCCTCGTTGCGTGCGGCACTTCCTACCATGCCGCGCTGGTGGCCAAGTACATGATCGAGGGCCTGTGCCGAATCCCGGTCGAGGTGGACCTTGCATCCGAATTCCGCTCCAGGGACCCGGTCCTGGACGACAAAGTCCTTCTGCTGGTCATAAGCCAGTCCGGGGAAACCGCCGACACCAGGGCCGCCCTGAAGGAAGGGCTCGATAAGGGCGCTCATTGCCGGGCAATCGTGAACGTGGTCGGAAGCAGCATAGCCCGGATGGCCCAGGGGGTCATCTACACCCATGCCGGACCCGAGATCGGAGTGGCTTCAACCAAGGCGTTCACCACTCAACTGGTCGCCCTCTATCTTTTCGCCATCTACTGGGCGCAGAAACCGGCAGAGCTGTCCGGGGAATCGATCGAGCAGTATATTCAGGACCTTGTCGAACTTCCGGGCAAGATGGAGAAAATTCTGTCCGATACGACCATGATCAGCGCCTGGGCCAGAAAATATAAAGACTTCAAAGACTTCCTCTATCTTGCCCGCGGCCCGCTTTACCCAATCGCCCTGGAAGGGGCGCTCAAGCTCAAGGAGATCTCTTATATCCACGCCGAAGGCTATGCGGCGGGCGAGATGAAACACGGCCCCATAGCGCTTATCGACGCCGAAATGCCGGTCATGGTCCTGCTGAGGCAGGGGCCGCTTTTCGAAAAGATGATCTCCAACATCCAGGAGGTCAAGGCCAGAGACGGCATTATCCTCGCCCTGATCGAAGGCGAGCCGAGCGAGATCATCGGACCGGTTCAAAACCAGTTCGTCATCCATCAGTCGTCCGAGTGGCTCTCCCCGGTGCTGTTTAGCCATTCCGCTGCAACTGCTGGCCTATCATGTGGCGGTGCTTCGCGGGACCGATGTGGATCAGCCCAGAAACCTGGCCAAAAGCGTGACGGTGGAATGAAGAATTAAGGGTGACGAGCGAAGGGTGAATGCGACGGGACTTCATAGAGCGGCGTCCATTAATTCACTCTTCCCTCTTCAGTGTGCATATATGTAGAGCAGGCTCCCGCCCTTGATCTTGTCGATCACATTTTCGGCAACTTCCATGGGAATGGCCGGGCATCCCAGGCTGCGTCCAAGTCTGCACAGGCCATATGCGCGGTTGGCGGCAACGGCCCCCCATCCCGCATAACGCGCGCCGTGCATCACGATTCCGCGGCAGAGCGTATTATCGTTTATTCCCTTTTGCAGTCCGTGGAGCTCCAGGCTCGGGCCATGGGCGCCGTAGTATTTTCGCCCGGTCCTGAAGAAACCGAGCGGGCTTTCGTAGGATTGCGGCCGGTTGGAAAACCTCGTCGCATAGAGCAGCCCTGAATTCTTCCCATGAGACACCGTAAACCTCTGCACCTCTCCGGACTCCACGTTGATAAGAAAGAGTCTCCTGCTGGTCGATGGCTTCGTATAGTCTATTATGGTTATGAAGCGTCTGTTGCTGAATTGGGACGGGTGCGCCTTCAGAAACCCGACGGCTTTGCTGAAAGCATCGGCGGACAGGTTCCCATCCTTTACCGGCGGGCGGTGCGGAAGAGGCCTCAGAAGCGTTCTTACAGACCGGTACGGCCAGTCGAGGGACCATGGGGACAAAACGATAAATAAAACAGCCGCGCCCAAAAAGAGCATGCGGCATAAAGTCCTGTGCATATTTCAATGCCGCTGGAGGTAAGTATTTTACTCAAACGCTCGAGACGAGGTTTTCCGGCAATCTATATTAAATGATACAGAATGTCAAATCGGTGCGCCGCCCCTCTCAACTCACCTTATTGTCCGGACCCGCTTCGGAAAGTTCATCGCGGGCGTCTTTTATCGTCGAACAGACCCGGGGGCGAAGGGGGGCTCGACCATAGATAGAGGCTCATTTTGAATGTGCATGAGAGTTTCACTTTGAATCCGGCGATTGGTTTTTGCTCGGCGAGGAATATTTCTGTCCTGCCCGGAATTTTGTGCTAAATAATGAAACCCGTAGCGGTACGGGGCAGCCATATGTTGCGCCGTTTCTATCTAGTTTCCATCCGGAAAGGGTCCTTTTCCGCCATGACGGCGTCAATCTTCGGGGTGCGCCCTCACAGAGGATCGGGCGCTGAGCTTGAAGCGTTTTGCGTTAGCTCAAATTCTTAGCGCGAGCCCGAACGAAGAGAGGGCTCCTTGTGCGGCGTACAGATGTACGCCTCCGCGTAACCCCTTGATTTCCTTGCCAGGACGAAAAATGCCTCCTTTCCGGCCCGGAAACTGCCAGTCTCTTATCCGAGGTTTCCGGATGGAGACTATCTACCTGTTATTATAGGTAAAACCACATTGGAGGATAGTGATGCAACGGAAAGAAATTCCGTTGAACGAGCGGATCATTTTTGCCCTTGATGTGGGTTCTTTCGATGAAGCTAAGGATTTAGCAACAGGCCTGGAGGCCCACATCAAGTTTTATAAGGTCGGTCTCCAGCTATTCCTTGCCAGTTGGTTTCGCATCATTGACTGGCTAACTGACCGTGGCCTTAAGGTGATGGCCGATCTGAAATTCTTTGATGTGCCGGAGACTGTAAAGTTGGCCGTAAGGCAACTTAAGGACAGGGGTATTACTTTCGCCACGGTGCATGGAAACGATCCGATCCTGAAGGCGGCGGCTAGCGAAACCAGACGGGAGGCTGACCCGAAGAACGGGCTAAAAATCCTGGCGGTGACGCTGCTTACCAGTTTCGGCAAGGAGGACATGGAGGAATTTATCGGTCATCCCATAGATATTGAAGAGTATGTGCTCGCCAGAGCCAGAAGGGCACTGGAAGTGGGATGTCACGGCGTAATTTCGTCAGGATTGGAGGCGAAACGGCTACGCAACGACTTGGGCGAAAAACTTTTGATTGTAACCCCCGGATCCGTCCGGGCGCCAATATTACAATAGAAGAAAAAGACGACCAGAAGCGAATCGTTACCGCTGGTCAGGCAATAGCCAATGGGGCCGATTATGTGGTCGTTGGCCGTCCGATCAGGGACTCCAGGGACCCGATCTCAGTGGTTGAGCAAATGCAACGAGAAATCGAACGATCGCTTGCCACATAATTCGCCCACGTTTTTAAACACTGATCAACAAAGCCCAGCCGACCGCCCAGACCAAAGCCGCTAAAGTGGCCAGGGCGCAAACTACTCCCAGAAGTCTATGACGGAAGTTCTCTTCTTTTCTTTCCTGATATCCCAGAAGAAATCCAGCCAGCGCCCCGCAAAGCATTCCACCGCCATGGGCCCAGTTGTCAATTCCCGGGACCAGGAAACCAAAAACGAAAATCCCAATGGCCCAGCCGCCGACCTGTTGGTAGACTGCCTGGCCAAAATACCCGCCTCTGCTTTTTCCGAAATAGAGAGTTGAGCCGATAAGGCCGCAAAGGGCTGCCGAAGCTCCCAGCGTAAAAGGGGTCCCAACGAGGTAAGAGACCAGAAAACCTCCGACACCGCTCAGCGTGAAAATCGAAAACATCCTGTGGCTGCCATATACCTGGACAACGAGCGGGCCGATTTGCCGCAAAGCCATCATATTGAAAAGTATGTGCAGGATGCTTCCGTGAAGGTAGTTGGCGCTCAGGACCGACCACCAGCGATGAAGCTGGTCGATGGGGAATGTTCCCGACGCTCCCAGCAGCAGCAGACTCTTGGGGCTCGGAGAAAAAAAACTCAACGGGTTGGCCGAAAAACCGATGGAGGTCGGCTTCATGAGAATAGACAAAATGAACATTACGACGTTGACCGAGATGATGTTGATGATGATCCGGTCCGGGCCGAACAGACCTTTGCCGAGAGTGATGCTTTTCCAGCGCGAGCCTGGATTTCGCAAACCGCAATAGGGACAGCGCTGCTCATCTGAGTTGATAAGCCTTCTGCAGTTGGGGCAAAGCATCGATGTCCTGTTCACTTTTTCCATGGTTACGCAACACCTCGGGTCACCCGACGGCGAATCCGCCGACATGGTACATCGGGGAGCTGTGGGTACAGGGGGCTGAGAGCGTTGAAAACCTCGATCACAGGGACCGCAGGCGGACGGCATTGTTTCGTTGCATCGAGTGGTAAGCGGCAGGGCGTTCAACCCGCGAGCTATAGGCGTTTGTTACATAACCTGGCGATCTCTTCTACTAAATCGGACTTATCATCCGCTTCCGGCAGGTTCATTTTCAACCGTTCGACCAAACTTGCAATAAATGCGAGCGCTTCTCTTTCCGCGAGCATGATCCTCTCACTTTCTTTGAGGATCGTAAATAATTTGTCTATTTCATCATTTAGAGACAACAGGGCTCGCTCCAGTTCGGAGTGTGACATTGCGGACCCGTTCTGGACCAGGTCCAGTATTTGCCAGCGAACCCCTCTATAGACTCCGATAGCGTAACCCGGGTTGATGAAACTCCTGTATTTCAAAAGTCTGCTTATCTTCAGTCGAAGATATTCCAGAGAAAACGGCTTGGGTATATAGTCGAAAGCGCCCAGTCTCAGCGCCTCTATGGCGGTCTCGACTGTTGGATATCCGGTCATCATGATTACCTCGGAGGGAAACGACTGCGATCGCACATACCTCAGCAAGTCAAGACCGCCTTCCCTGTTCCCGTCAAATCCCTCCATATTCTTATCAATCAGAAGAATATCATAGTCGTTGGATTGCATTAGTTGCAGGGCTTCGTTCACTCCTTCAGCCGTGTCAACATCATGTTCATTGGCCTTTAGAAAAACATCGAGCATATTACGCAAGTCCCTGTCGTCTTCAACCAGCAGAATCTTTCCGCCCATTTTGAGGACCTCGTCAGTCTTTGCGAATCGGAATCGTGAATGTAAGCAACTCATACAATATCCCTTGTCCGGTGTCCATCCCGAAAATACCGGGCGCCAACCAGTCCGGCGCATGGATTCACCGAGTGCGCTGAAACGGTTTCAGGGCCGCCCGAAGGGACATCATCGCGGGCGTCTTTTGCCGCCGAAAAACCCCGGGAGCGAAGGGGGGTCTCGACCCCATGCGGTTCGATCTCGCTCATGGCCCGCTCCTGCCGTTTGAGCATTTTTTGTCCGTGGGTCTGAGTGGTGCGAAATAGGTTGCACTTAGCGGATTCGGGGTTATAATCAATGCCGTGCCAATGGAGTAGGTAGTTTTGAGTTACGCAGGAAATCGGTCTTTCACCGGGTTTTATTGGTGCGGTTCCGAAGTAGCTCTTAGTGCCGCGCCAAAAGAGCAGCGAAAAAAACACAAATTTAAAGAAGGAACAAGAAATGGTGGAAGGTCGAGTAAAGTGGTTTAATGATCAGAAGGGCTATGGTTTTATTGAAGCTGACAGCGGACATGATGTTTTCGTTCATCACTCCGCCATCGAAGGCGAAGGCTTCAAGAGTCTGAGCGAGGGCGACCGGGTCAGTTTCTCGGAAGAAAAAGGCAGCAAGGGGCCAAGCGCCGCAAACGTGAGGAAACTCTAATCTCAAAGTCTTGTGAAAGACGGTGAAAACGAACGTTAGCCGGAGCCGTAAAAAGCTCCGGCTTTTTTTTTGGGCGAGCGTTCACCGAAGCGTCTCATCTCCCGTTGGCTGCCCGAACCCATGAGAAGGCGGCTGAGCTAACCTTGGTCCGGCCCCTTGCGGGCGGCCTTTTCGCAACATAATTCGCCTGCCGCAGGGTATAGCGCGCACACAAAACCTGAATCAAATAAGACTGACCGGAGACGTAGAAGCATTTGCCTTATTCCAGGGACACAGGAACGGCCATTTCCGTTAGTGAGGTGAAATTGTCCTGCGTTCCCTGCAAATAATATCAAGACCTCAAGCGTCGTTGGAAGCGGCGGACGAGGTCCGTCCCCCTTGACGGAGTGAATGGCCCGCTTATCGTATAACCCACCCTTGAGCCAACCGGTCTATCATTCGGGGAGAAGAAGCAGATGCAATACTTTCCCATCACCATGGCCTTCTTACTGTCTCTCGTGCTTCTGTTCATCTTTGTGGTCGTCGCCATTGAGGTGGGCATCCTAAGCTATGCGTACCGCAGAATGGGGATTGACAGGCGATATGTGTTCTCCCTGCTCGTTGTTTCTCTGCTCGGGAGCTACATTAATATACCGCTCTTCCAGCTAGCTCCCGAGCAGATCGTATCCAACTCTTACGTCGATTTCTTCGGGATACGGCATATCATTCCGCTTGTCAAAGAATGGCCGGCGACAATTCTTGCCGTTAACGTCGGCGGAGCTGTGATTCCCGCTGTTCTCTCCCTGCATCTTATGATGAAAAACAAGCTATACGGGCGGTCTTTTGTAAGCACAGCCATCGTGACCACCCTGGTCTACTTCATGGCCCACCCGGTTAGGGGAGTGGGAATAGTCGTGCCGACATTCATTCCCCCCGTCGCCGCCACTGTAGTCGCTCTCATTTTCTCGCGAAAGTATGCTCCCGCACTGGCCTATATTTGCGGCGTCATGGGGACCCTGCTCGGCGCAGATATCCTCCACCTTGGAGATATTCAAGGACTCGGAGCGCCGGTGGCTTCGATCGGAGGCGCCGGCACATTTGATGGAATCTTCCTCACCGGCGTCCTTGCGGTCCTGCTCGCAAGCGTAATGACTAAAAAGGAGGAAAAGACATCCCCCGAACAGCGCTGACCCGGTATCCTGGGGCAGTGCGTCAGGAAGTGACCGCTTCATGGGCCGCCGTGCAATCGGCGCCCGATCTCGAAATGGATTCATGTGAAAATACGGGCCGAATTCCTGAAACAGTTCGCAGGCCTTGCTTCTCCATACTGGAAGTCTGAAGATAAATGGAAAGCCGGTGCGCTGCTGGCGATCATCGTCGCCACGAATCTGGGGATGGTTTATGTGCAGGTATTGGTCAACCTATGGATAAACGATTTCTATAACGTCCTTCAGTCCCTCGACAAGACCAGGTTCATGGCTGAGTTGTTGCGCTTCTGCATCCTGGCCGCAGCCTATGTCGCGCAATCCGTCTACATGCTCTACATCAGCCAGATGCTTCAACTCAGATGGCGCCGATGGCTTACCCAAGAGTACCTCAAAGACTGGCTTTCCCGTCAGGCCTACTACCGCATGCAGTTCGCCGATCCGCAGACCGACAATCCGGACCAGCGCATCAGTGAGGACATAAATTCCTTTATCGAGATAACGCTGAATCTTGCCACTACTCTGTTGAATTCTGTTGCGACGCTGGTCTCTTTCCTGACGATCTTATGGGGCCTCTCGGGAACGCTCGTCATTCCGTTGGGCGGCCTGGGGACTCTATATCTTCCGGGCTATATGGTCTGGGCCGCCCTGATTTACTCTGTTCTGGGCACCTGGCTCACCATGCGCATCGGCAATCCTTTGATCCTGCTCAATTTCAACCAGCAGCGTTTTGAGGCCGATTTTCGCTTCAGCATGGTGCGGATACGCGAAAACAGCGAGCAAGTCGCACTTTATGGAGGCGAAAGACAGGAGAAGGCGCATCTTCGAGACCGCTTCGGTTTTGTTCTGAGCAATTTCTGGAGCATTATGAGGCGGCAGAAACGGTTGTCCTGGCTGACCAACACATATAACCAGGCCGCAGTAGTCTTTCCCGTGCTCATGGCTGCGCCTCGTTTTTTCGCCGGGCAAATGCAACTCGGGGGCCTCATGCAGACGGCCGGCGCCTTCGCGGCCGTTCAAGGCGCTCTTTCTTACCTGATCAACAGCTATACCACCATTGCGCGATGGCATGCCGTAATAGACCGCCTCGTCGGGTTTTCCCGTTCACTCGAAGAACTCAAGACTTCAAAACTGATCGAAGGAGTCAACCGCGTTCACACTCCGGACAACGCTATCAGGACCGGCGCGCTGAGCATTTTTCTGCCAAACGGCAGGACGCTGCTCGAGGGCCTCGATCTGGTCCTCGAACCGGGAACGCGCCTCCTTGTCACCGGGCCCTCGGGTTGCGGAAAGAGCGTCCTGATGCGGGCCATGGCCGGCATATGGCCCTTCTGCAAGGGCACGATACTCTTGCCTGAGCGATCTTCCATCATGTTTTTGCCTCAAAAACCCTATCTTCCCCTCGGGACCCTGCGCAACGCGCTGTGTTACCCGCATGCGGACGGTTATCGGCCCGAAGACCTGGAAAAAGTATTGGAAGAATGCGGGCTGTGGCGCCTGGCCTCCTCACTGGACAAAGATGAGGACTGGTCTCATGAGCTTTCGCTCGGCGAACAGCAGCGCCTCGCGTTTTCAAGGGTATTGCTCGTAAAGCCGGAGTTCATATTTCTCGATGAGGCCACCGCATCGCTCGATGAAGATTCCGAAGCTGCTCTGTACGGACTTCTGCGCAGCAAACTGCCCCACGCGGCCGTGACCAGCGTGGGGCACAGAAGCACACTGCTCACATGGCACACCATCAGGCTCAAATGGGAACGGGAAGCAACCTGGGTGCAATCGACCATCGCAGGCGAGGGTCCGGGCAATCTCCCTGCGCTTTGAGCCGGGGAGAAAAAGCCAACGTGACGCAACCCTGAGAACTCAAATCCCTTGAGTTGAACATAACTGGCGCTATTCTTATCTTAGCAGTGTTGTTTACACGAACTTTTGCATTTTTTGGAGAAGGCCGATGCCAACATTTGAGTACGCTGGAAAGGAAATCCGGGTGGATGATGAAGGCTATCTGGAAGACCCGGAGGACTGGGACGAAACGGTGGCTTGCGCCCTGGCCGACAGGGAGGGATTCGGCAAGGAGTGCCCGTTGCGTGAAGAGCAAATAGAAATATTGAGATTCATCCGGCAATATTACAAAAGATTCGGCTCTGTGCCTGTCGTGCGGGCTGTGTGCACAAATGTGCATCAACCCAAGAAGTGCGAGTACATTGAATTCCCCGATCCCATAATTACCTGCAGGATCGCCGGAATCCCCAAACTCAATACGGGCTATGAACTGATGTAGGCAATCTTGTTCACATCCTTTCCTTCAATCTGGGTGTTAAAACAGCGCGGCTCTGCATTAGCCTCAATTACGCGATTAACATCTTTTCGGGCCATGGTTATCCTCCTGGTTTGGATTTCTCGATTCAACCGGAGTCTAATCCTGGCCCGACACATTTTCACAGTTGCTTGTGAGCCCTCGGCTCATGGTAGTTAGCCGGATGAACCGAAAATTTTGCCCCCATAATGGGGGATACTATTGACAATAACCACAAATACCCCCATAATGGGGGTAAGACGGGCGTGAATGGAGAAGCTTAAGCAACGCTACAAGCTTGCTGATATCAAAGCGGCGTTTGCCGATCCGGCGAGTCTCAACCGTTCCTACGTCTCAAAACAGGGCGCCGATGATTTGGATATGGATGATAGCGAGGTCGTGACCGTTATTCAGGCTTTAACGCTCGCGGACTTTGACAAGTCGATGACATCAACGGCCGATCACAGGATTTGGCAGGATGTTTACAAACCGAAGATCGGGGGCCGAACGCTCTACGTGAAATTCACGCTCGATGCTCAGTAAGCTTTGTTTTTGATTAGTTTCAAGGAGGCGTGACCATGAGAAAGAATCCGAGAAATTACCCCGACACAATACCTAGTGCGGAATCGGGTCGCCCCATGACGCGCGGGGAAAAATTAGTGTCGTTCAAGATCGAGGGGAAAAAGTATACCTATTTTCAACCCGGCTGGTGGTGCTCACTTTCTGACCCTGACGATATGGAAGGGCAATTGGTCGATGAGGACAATCAGGTTGCAGAAATGGCCCGGCGCACTGCGAAGGCTTTGGCCCACGGCGAAAAAGTGTTCGTGCCCGTGGTGATCCGTGCCATTCGCCAGCGTTGCGGCCTGACACAGCGCGAGGCTGGCCTGGTATTCGGGACGGGCGAGAAATCGTTTGAAAAATATGAGAGTGGACAGATTAAACCTTCAGCGCCGACCAAACAGCTACTTAAGTTGGCAATGAAGCGACCAGAGCTATTCCGGCTACCAAAGAATCGGCAAATAGCAGCTTCCCCTGACGATGACCATAGCAGCTCATTTGTTCATGAGGCCTTGCGCGCAGCCCATATTGATCGGCTGTATTCCCCTCTGTTTGTCGAGCCGTAGTCAGAACGGAGGTTGCCTGCTGTGTAGCGAGGATACTCCGCGCCATTGCCATCGCCGACTTGTGGCCGAGTACCTTCGTGACAAGTGGGGCGACGTCGAAATTGTACATCTTTAATGCAGATTTTTCTCACCCATTTTGCTTCAACGGCAAGGTTATTATGAATGTCGATCCTTCACCCGGCTTGCTTTTCGCGGTAATACTCCCCCCGTGCCGCTCGACAATTTTGCGGCAGATGGCAAGTCCCATTCCGGTGCCTTCATAGGCGCTCCTCCCGTGAAGGCGCTGAAAAGGCAGCAAAGATGCGGTCCAGGTATTTCTCATCGAAGCCGATGCCGTTATCTTCCACGAATATCCGGCAATCATGATCCGTTCGCCGGGAATATATTTTTATGTGGGGCTGTTCTTCGCCATGAAATTTCAGTGCGTTGGCAATGAGATTTTGAAAAAGTTGGCGAATCTGGCTTTTTTCAGCCTTGACGGCAGGCAACTCAAAAACTTCCACATCAGCTCCCAACCGTTCAATTTTTAGCTCCAGATCCGAAATCACTTCCATCACAGCCTCTCGCAGATCGACAGTCTCCAGAGGTTCGGGACGGGTAGCCACGCGGGAATATTTAAGAAGATCGCGGATGAATTGCTGCATCCGCTTTGCCGCATTCTGCATCCTGGTGAGATAATCTTTTCCTTCTTCGTCCAGCTTATCGCTGCATTTTTTCCCAAGACGATTCCCCGAAGGCCTGGATTTTTCTAAGAGGCTCCTGAAGGTCATGAGAGGCAATAAAGGCAAATTGCTCAAGTTCTCGGTTACTTTGCTCAAGTTTTTCCGCAAGGGCCTTAAGTTCTTCCTCTGCTTGTTTTCGATCCGAGATATCGGTCATTGTCGTCCGGGTAAGACTTTGACCGTCTGAATCCAGGAGGTATGTACTGTCAAGTTGAACGTAACAATTGGTCCGGCTCCTTCCGTTCAAGCTTTATCTCGCAGGTGTGGGGCTGTTTTGTTTTAAAGACCTTCCTCAAATGAAGGTGCAGTTCCTCCCTGTAATTTTCTGCCGCGTAAAGATTAAACGGCTTTCCGATCAGGATGCTTCTTTCTATTCCCAGTTGCTTTGCGGCAGTCAGATTAGCTTCAACTATTCTGCCTTCTTCATTTATAGTGAGATAGCCGACAGGAGCGAAATCATACAGGTCGGAGTACTTTTTTCTGGACTGCTCCAGTTCGCACTGCGTGGAGCGGAGTTCTTCGTTTTGCATTTCAAGTTCAACCTGGTGAATCTGTAACTCTTCGACAAGCTTGCGCACATCCTCAACCGGCATCTTCTCCATCGATGAAGGCTTGGATTTCAGAGTCTCCTCGGCCCGTCTGCGAAGTTCGGCAATTCTTACATCACAGTCGTTCATCGCTCTCCGATCCCAATTTTTGTTATTGTGGGAGTTCGGCCTCCGGACTTTCATTCGGTGATGTCCTCCATCGCAAGGAGGATCAGATGCGGTTGGCTGCCCCTCTGTTCGATTCGCCTGGCATTAAGGACCAGTACTTTATGACCGATCAGCGGGAAATCATGCTCGACTCTAAAATCCTGAAACGAGCTTTTCTCGGGTATGATCTTTTCGAGAAGTTCCCGCAGCTCTGGAATGTTCCACTGACCGTTACCGAGTTCGTAAACAGAGACCCCCTCGGATTCCTGCCTGGAAGTCCTGAATGTCTCGAGGAAAGCTTTGTTGCCCGAGACAACCCGAAGATCACCATCGAGGACCAGCAGAGGCTCTCGGATCGTTTCGACAATGCTTTGAGCAAATTCCTGGCATCCTCGGCAAGCATCTGAGCGCGTTTTACTTCGGTAATATCGATAATGTTAATGACAACCCCATCGATTACATTATCGATTGTGCGGTAAGGGAGCACCCGGATCGAATACCAGCTGCCGTCATCATCCTGAATTTCATGGCTTGTCCGGTGCAGGGTGTCCAGGACTTCGGACGGCTATCTTGAGAAGGTTGAGTCCGGTAATTTTCGATGTGATGTCGCCAATCGATCTTCCGATATCCGTCTCGATGAGATTAAAGATTTTCGTCGCGAAAGGAGTAAAGCGTCTGATATGAAGGCGGTTGTCCAGGAAGATGGTGGCAATCTCGGTACTTGAGAGAAGATTGTTCAGATCGTTGCTTAACTCGGAGACGCTGTTGAGGCTTTTCTGAAGCTCGGAGTTCAGTGTGTTCAGCTCTTCATTTGTGGACTGCAATTCCTCGTTTGCCGACTTAAGCTCCTCGTTCGAAGCTTCGACGCTCTTCCACTGTAGCCTGGAGGTGCTCTCTGGTGGCCTGGAGTTCCCGCTCCAGTCTCACAATATGGGGATCGATGTCCTCGGATGAAGAAGCCTTCTTTTTTTTCTTCGGTCTTTTGGGCGCGGCTTTTTCGATAAAGGCTACAACGCTCAAACCCTTTGGTTCCGCAAGAGGATTAACCGCAAGATCGAAAATCTGATGTTCTTCTTTTTCCCCGAGCGCAAGGCTTTCAATGTTGACCGGCTTGCCCTCCCTTGCGGCTTCATAGAGGGCCAATTCGAGTTTGAGACGCAAGCCCTCCTTTGCCATCTTCAAGATGTTGAGGCTCGATTCTCCTTCGGGGAGCTTCAGATATTTTTCAACCGCGCCATGTGAAAAGAGGATCTCATTTTTTTCATCGACTATGACATAGGGCTGGGGCAAACAGGTCCACGACGGCTCTTGCGCTCAAATGGCCAAGGTCTTCCTTTTTGGGGTCATGTTGGCCCTGGGTCGGGAGCATTGCGGCATAGACCTCCTCGGTTTGTGGAAGAGTTCCGGCCCAAAGTCTTGAGCCGATGTCTTTTCGCTGATAAATCTTGCAGTGAGTCTCAATTGTGGAAAAAAGATCGTCAAACCTTCCGATTGACTCCGAGGAGCCAAGGAAGAGATACCCTCCTTCATTCAAAGAATAGTGGAAAAGGGGAAGCACCTTTCGCTGGAGCTTCATACCCATATAGATGAGGAGGTTCCGGCAGCTTATGAGGTCCATTTTTGAGAAGGGCGTATCCTGAACTATATTTTGGACCGCATAGACGATCATTTCCCGAATGAACTTTTTTATCCTGTACGCGATTTTCGGATTTTACGAAGAAGCGCTCCAGGCGCTCTTCGGATACGTCGGATACAATGCTCTCAGGGTATTCCCCCAACCGGGCGCGGTCTATGGCGGAGGGATCGAGATCGGTCCCGAATATCTGGATATCGTGGTGCACATTTAGTTTTTCCATGTATTCGAAAAGAAGTATGGCAATTGAAATGGCTTCTTCGCCGGTCGAGCAGCCGGGGACCCAGATTCGCAGAGTGGAGCCTTGCCGTTTATTTTGGATCAGCTCTGAAAGGACCTTTTCGGAAAGGACCTCAAAGGCCTCGGGGTCTCTGAAAAACCGGGTTACGCCGATGAGGAAATCCTTATGAGAGGACCTCTACTTCGGACGGATTTTCCTCAAGATAGCGAAAATAGTCTTCTATGGAGTCTATTTGGTGTGTCGCCATCCGCCGCTCTACTCTCCGACGGATGGAGGACTGCTTGTAGTCCCTAAAATCGACTCCGGTCTGAGACCGGATCAGAAGAAGCATTCTTTCCATGAAATTCTGGAGGGTCTTAGGGACTCTTTCGCTTTTCTCCGTGACCGTTATGTGAGGCCGTTTCACATAGCTCAAAATTCTTTCGGCCATTTTCTCGACAGGCAGGACCATATCGACAAGGCCTGTTCCAACGGCGCTCCTGGGCATTCCATCGAATTTGGCCTGATTTACATCCTGGACGATTACCACGCCGCCTGCTTCTTTGACGGCCCTCAGCCCCAGCGTGCCATCCGTTCCGGTCCCCGAGAGAATGACACAAAAAGATTAAGAATTAGTGTGGCGCGGAGCCTTGCGGAGCCGCCGCACAATTCAAGTTGAACTAAGCCGTTTAGCGTTTGGAAATTGAATGCTTACGGCCTTGGCGCGAGGGTCAATTGCGCTTGGTCAGAGTGGGACTGCATCGGTTGAGAAATCTAAAGACAGGGGGAATCATCATTTTCGATCTGGCGAAGGCGATATCTTCCAAGCTGCTGTCGCGCTGCGGAAGATGATCGGTTGGGTTGGGAGCGCAGGATAGCGTTGACGGAGAATCAGGTCTTTGCGCCGGTGTCCGAAACGAGTGTGGAAGCATTGTTGTTTTGCTCACGGCGGATCTCTGGAGGGAGCACGTCTGATCGCTATGAGCAATCTCAGGGGAGTACCGCAATGTGGACAAAGCAGGGCTTCGGGGCTTTGGGATGCTGAGGGTTTTTCCGCTTCAATCGGTTTCAAGATGGCTTCCAGGACAGAGCCTGTGGCCAGAATATGTTGAAGGAGTTTGAACGTTTTTCGGTTGGAGGGACTGAGCAGACCGGAATACCTAACCTTATGAAAGCCGTCCGGGAGTACATGCTGGAGGAATCTTCGGATGAACTCCATCGTGGTGAGGGTCATCAGGCGGGAGACTCCGGTATCGGATTCCCGGTAACCGAAGGTAACCGATGTGTCCCCGACGTTTTCAATGCGCTTATTGGAGAGGGCGACACGATAGACATAGGGAGCGAGATACTTTAGGGCCGCCTCTCCTGTGCCGACAGGTTTAGAGTGGACAACCCACGGTTTTTTCCAGACTTTTTGATCGACTGAGTTGGTGAGGTCAAGCTTTTCCATTCCGTCTCGAATCTTGGCTCGAAAAATGACGGAAAGGGCCTTTACCGGGACGAAGAACTTCTTGTTTGATGGGAGCCATCGGTTGTCCGGAGAGAGGCAGCCGCCAGGGATGATGTAATGGACATGGGGGTGATAGGAGAGATCACGCCCCCATGTGTGCAGAACGCCGACCATGGCGACGCGCCCTCCCAAAAACTTCGGGTCCAGGGCGAGTTTTTTTATAGCCTCTGCAGAAGCCCTGAAGAGCAGATCATAGACGGGTTTTGGATTGAACCGCGCCAGGCATCGAAGTCCCGCGGGTAGGGTGAAGGTTGTGAGGAAGTAGGTTTCGGGGAGCAGCAGGTCCATCTGGGTTTTGAGCCAGAGATCGGTGCTGTCGTTTCCACACTTAGGGCAGTGACGGTTCTTGCAGGAGTGGTAGCTGTAGCGGGTCTCCCCGCACTGGTCGCAAAGGTAGACATGGCCGCCCATGGATTCGGTGCGGCAGTTTTCGATGTCCTCCATGGCCTTGAGGTGCGAGAGGGGCATACGATCAGCGAAATTGGAGCGGTATTCCTGGCCATAGCGGCGAAAGATGTCCGCCAACTCCGGCATAGGGGTTCCCCCGGTCGATCAAAGATCGTTCATGAGCTCGTTAATCGACTGGAAGGCCCCATCCTCGGTCTTGGCCGTGAGGTGAGTGTAGATGGAGGTTGTAGTTGGAGTGCTGTGGCCGAGGTAAGCCTGTATAAGCCTCAGATTTACCCCCGCCTCCAGCAGATGAGTGGCGTAGCTGTGCCTGAGTGTATGAACACAGGCCTTTTTGTTGATCTTGCTTTTCTCTAATGCGTTTTTAAAAACGACCCATACAGTTGATCTTGGTATGGTTTCTCTCTCGGTTTCCTTAGAATTTTTGTGTTTTCTTTCGAATGCGGGAAATATCCATTTTGGATCGCGATGAGCTTTCCACTGTTGGCGTATCAGGTGGAGGGTCCTCTCGGGCAGTGGAACATAGCGGTCTTTGTTTCCTTTACCCCTGTGTAAGTGGATTAACCCCCTGGCGCTGTCAATGTCGTGAATCTGAAGATGAGTTCCTTCCTGAAGTCTCAGGCCGCAGGAATAGATCGTGCTAAGACAGACGCGGTATCGCGGCACACCCACATTGGCGAGGACGCGGCGCACCTCGTCGGTGCTTAGAATCACGGGGAGTTTCTTCTCTCGTTCGGCCCGAATGAAATGGAGAATGGGCCAGTCCCGTTTGATTGTATTTTCAAAAAAAAACTTGATGCCGCATAAAGCGATCGTACTGGTGCTCCGGGACCACTTCTTAACGTTTTTGACGTGGAGGAAATAATCGCGGAGTTCGTCTTCGGTGATCCGATCTGGGGATTTTTTGTAATGCTCCGCCAGCAGCCGCACCGCGCGGATATACCTCTGCTGAGTAAGAGCGCCCAATCCGTGCAATTGAAGGTCTTCGATCATGCGTTTCCGTAAGTAAGTCACGGCATACCTCCTTTAAAGGAAAGAGAATTTAACGGGACACCTTATCCTGTGAGGAGGTATACTATTGACCCATAGGGTTTTGGATAAATTACGGTGGGAAATGGCGTGGGCGTGTGATGCCCTGCCGAAGGCTTAGTTCAATGGCCTTTTCTTTCTCATTTTCGGCAATGGAGCGAAATAAAGAGTCGATCGGGAATAAAGGGGCCTTGCCTTCTCCGGGTTCCGTCGAAAGAAGAGTTCGGCCGGCAATGGAGACTGCCATGCCCGGTGGATTGACATAGACCTTATCGGGCTCGATTTTTATCCCGTTTTCCACCAGGCGGACGGCCATCTTCGTTTTAGCCTGCAAAAGCTCCCTCATGACGCTCCTGGTCCCGGGCGATAAATGCTGGACGACAACGAAGGAGAGTCCGGGCTCGGCAGGCATATTGGAAAAGAAAGATTCAAGGGCCTCCAGCCCGCCGGCGGAGGCGCCCAGGGCCACTATGGGAAAAGTTTCGGCCCTCTTCACTTCAGGCGGTAAAAAGGTCGAGGAAGCGCCCCCCTCATCTGCGTCCGAAAAACCCTCGGACTCTCGTGCGGGCTTATTTTTCGCGGTTCGATCCCCGGACTTTCTTACCATCGGGACGGCCCTTTAATGCCTGGGTAAATATAGACACTAGTTTTAGACATTAGTGCGAAAATTATCTAATAGCAAATGCTTCAAGAGTGAGAGTGACAATTTCGTTCTTCACTCTTCACCCGTCTTCGCTCCTTGAATCCAACGGCAGCAGAGCAATTCTGAAGTCTTTGAACCTCTTGGCGAGAACTTGTTTTACAACCAATATTCCAACGGCTGCACCGGCGGCAATGCCTGTCAGCAATGATAGACGGTACGTGAAACGTGTATTGAGATGTAGTGCGCTACCCAAAAATCCAATGAGAAATCCTAACGCAAGCGCCGCCAAAAATCCGAGGAGGGCGGTTCGCCATGCTATGCTCCACCATACGATCGCCGCTCTTTCCCAGCCAACCTCAAGCTCTTCCATAATCGCATCTCCGGCGCAAGGCTTCCCGCACCAGCCCCGTCTCCGGACAGGTCGGGGAGAGAGTCGAAAATGAGCACGACGCCTTCCGCGCTCGCCCGTCTGGGCGCCGCCTCTCCGGTTTCACGAAGCAATCGACTTAATGTTTTTTAATTGGTCTATCATGCGAGAAAATTACTTCTTTTCGCCTATAATGTCATAAACCCAGCTCAAAGCTGCCGAGGTGGTTGGAAACCCGATGGTGCTGGTAAGCAGCATTATGGCGTGGTAGACCTCTTCGGGCGTCGCTCCAGCCTTTATGGCCCGCCTGGCATGGCTGTGGACCGATCCTTCGGAACGAATCGCCGCCGCCCCCGCCAACTGAACCAGGTGGGATGTTTTCTCATCCAACGGACCCTGTTTCCTGACCGTTTCACCAAGCTTTTCCAGGGCCTGGAAGTACTCCATATACTGTTGCCGTGTCTTGTTGTACCATTCGGGGAAATCTGCGTTCATGCCATCGCCTCCTTTGAAGAAATCGAAAAAGCTCAAATCGTCGGGATGCCCAGCGCTTTTCTTAATACCCCTTTGTCCGGCATGCAAGACATCGCCCCCTCCTATGACAGACTTATTGACAACACCAGGGGATCGCCCCGTGAAACTGAAGCCGCGGCGCCTCAGCGGGACGCCTTCCATCATGCCGGGAAATCTTTCCGATTTCGGCCATGCATGATATAGAATCCCAGCTTCAGGATATTCAGAGGACCTTCCGGCGGCCTTCGATAAACGGGTAAAGACCATGAAATCCCGGGAAGAGCATTGGCTCTAAGGCTGGTTTGGTTTGTTGTTGACATGCCGAGGCGATTAAAGCTACACTGTAGCCGTATTGTAGCTGAGATCGCCGGCCCTCGATCGAAGAGGCTGTGCCGCAATTCGGAAATGCTCGGCCAAAACCGATGAGGCCAGGCCCTGTTTTCTCCTTTGTAAAGGGGATCGAGGGGATCTTGAAACCTTATATAATTCCTCTTCTTATGCCAGACAGGTTAACAACGCTAAGCAATTGCTTCGTGAAACCGGAGCGCGCTGCAGCCTGCGGGCCGGCATGAAGCCCGATTCGAACTCAGGGAGTAGTTCTCAAAATCTTTACTTGATGTCCCGGGAAAAGGAGAGGATCTTATGAAACTCAAGCAACTTGTCGTATCCATTGAGAATTCTCCAGGCCGCCTTTACCAGGTAACCGCCGCTCTGGGGGATGCGGGAATAAACCTGAGGGCGCTCAACCTGGTGGACACGGGGGCTTTCGGCCAGCTCAGGCTGCTGGTCTCAGACATCGTAAAGGCCAGGCGAATTCTAATGGAATTGCAAATGCCCGCCTTCGTGAACGAAGTCGTTGCCGCCCTGATCCCCGACGTTCCCGAAAGCCTGGCCAATGTTCTGAAACCGCTTAACGACGCCGGCGTGTATGCGACCAGCATGTACGCATTTATCGGATTTGCAAAGGATAAGGCTGTCATGATCTTCCGGTTCAGCGACAACGACAGGGCCATAGAATTGCTCACGAAAAACGGTGTGACCATTCTGGACTCTGAAGCCTTTGGGATACTGGAAAGCGAAAGGCAGACAGGAAAGGGGAAATTCCATGACGAAAGAAGACCCTGACTTTATCGCCAAGAGGTTTGCGGTGGTCGGCGCCGGACCGGTGGGTTGCATAGTGGCGGCTTTTCTTTCAAAGGGCGGCTATGAGGTCTACACTCTGCGATGTCATCCCCGAGCTGGTCGACCCGGCGAAGACTACCGGCATTTCCATCGAGGGCGCGGAGCAACTCCATCAGAAAGTGGCCCATACGTGCCACGGCGTTGACGAACTGGCGCAGTACGATCCGGATGTCATTTTCATCACAGTCAAGGCAAACGTGCTGCCGCTGATCGTTTCGGCAATCGAGGAATTCCACAGGGAAGGCAGGTATGTCGTCAGTTGGCAGAACGGGATCGATACCGAACTTGAGATTGCAAAGGTGCTTGGGAAAAAGCCGGTCATGAGGGGCGTGGTGAACTGGGGGTGCGGCATGAAGGGCCCCTGCAGGGTCGTCATGGCGTTCCACCATCCCCCGCATTACGTTCAGGAGCTTGCGCCCGGAATCTGCCGCCGCCGCCGTGGAGATTGCAAGGATATTGACTGAGTGCGGACTGCCCACCTTGCACACCGATAAAATCATCTCCATGGTCTGGCGAAAGTCGGTGATGAACGCCGCCATGAACCCGGTATGCGCGGTTACCGGCCTGACCATGGCGCAGGCCACGAGCGATCCGATCATCTTCGGGATCGTTGACGCCCTGGTGAAAGAGTGCATCAAGGTGGCGCGCGCAAACGACATCATTCTTGGCTTCGATTACTATCCGCATGGCTATCGAGTACATGAAAAACGCGGGCAACCACAAGCCTTCCATGCTGATGGACATTGAGGCCAAGCGGCGCACCGAAATCGATTTCATAAACGGCAAGTTCGTCGAATACGGAAAGCAGGCCGGGCTGGAAACTCCCTACAACGCCACTCTTCAATCGCTGGTAAAGGGCCTGGAATCAGCCATGGAGTCCGGCAGGCGATGAGGAGTGAGCGGAGTTCTATCGCACGCGACTTGAGCAGTCTGACGCATCTATCAGTTGGCGTTGACGTCGGCGCTTCCCGAACGAAGGCGGCCGTCCTCGACGGGGACAGGAGACCTGCTCGGATACGCCGTAAGGAAATCCGGGCGTCGATTTCTCGGCAACCGCCGAGGACTGCCTGACAGAATCGCTCGAAATGGCCGGACGCCGCGAGGCGGACATAGCATACGCGGTTTCCACCGGTTACGGCAGATCCAACGTCGCTTACGCCAGGGAAACGAAAACCGAGATCGGGTGCCACGCCAGAGGATGTTACTCTCTATTTCCCCAAGGCTATTACGATTATCGATATCGGAGGCCAGGACAACAAAATTATCACATTGGACGCGGAGGGACGCCGCACCGGCTTCAAGATGAACCGGAAATGCGCGGCGGGCACCGGGGCTTTTCTCGAAGAGATGGCCTCACGCCTCGACATTGCCCTGGACGACATGGATGCCCTGGCGAGGCAATCCACCGATATGGTGAGGCTTGGGCAGCTTCTGCACCGTCTTTTCGGCTACGGAGGTGCTGGAAAATATTCGAAACGGGAAAAAGGTCGCCGACATCGTCAAAGGAGTTTTCTTTTCGGTGATCCAAAGAATTCTCGAAATGGATTCGCTCTCTGAAAATGTGGTCATGACCGGCGGCGTTGTGGCTAACAATCCATACATCGTCACCATGACCGAAGAGCAGATCGGGCGAAAGATCCTTGTTGCCGAGCACCCGCAGTTAACGGGCGCAATCGGGGCGGCCCTCTATGCGATCGAGGCAACGGCAGGAAAGGACTGATGGCTGAAAGTTTTCGATTTATCGACGGAAAGGACGTCGCTTCGATGAACTGGCTGAAAAAGAAGTCGTCTGTGAGGCGGCTAAAGACCGCAAGAGACATCGGCAAATTCATGGCCGATTACTACTATGAACTCGATGAGGCATCCAAATCGGCAAAGCGGAAAATCGCCTGGTGCTCCAGCGTGGGGCCTGCTGAAATTCTCAGGGGCATGGGATTTCTCACCTATTTTCCGGAAACCCACTCCGCCATGCTCGGCACCAGCAGGATGGCCGCCGACCTTATTCCTTCGGCCAATGCCATCGGGTACTCACCTGATATTTGCTCCTATTTGACATGCCGATATCGGGGCCTGCATCCAGGGGGTGACCCCCCTGGCCAAAGCCTTTCCCGGAATCGAGCGGGTTCCCCGGGCGGATGTGCTGGTCTACAACACCAATCAGTGCCGTGACGTTCAGGACTGGTTTTCCTGGCATGCCAAAAGGCTCCATGCGCCCCTGTTGGGTATAGAAACCCATCGAAACGTCGGGAAGGTGACCGAGGCGCATGTGTCATCGATCGCCGCGCAAATGGAGAATATGGTCGAACCGCTTGAACGGATCGCGGGGCGCAGACTCGATATGGACGAGCTGAAGAATACGCGTGGCCCTCGCCCGCCAATGCTCGGACCTCTGGGAAAAATGCCTCGCGGCCGCGGCGGCGACCCCTTCTCCCCTTACCTTTTTCGACTCCACCACGCTTATGGGCCCCGCCGTTGTCGGCAGAGGGACCCAGGCGGCAATCGATGTGTACCGGCTGCTCCTCGAAGAATTGAATGAGCGTATCGAGCAGGGCGCAGGGGCAATAGAGGGCGATGAGAGGCATCGCATCTACTGGGAGGGAATGCCGGTCTGGGGACGCTTGAGCATGCACTCCAAGCTGTTTGCAGGCCTGGGCGCCGCGGTGATCGCTTCCACCTATTGCAGCAGTTGGATTTTTAATGCCCTGGACCCGGCGAGGCCCTTCGAGAGCATGGCCAAGGGCCTACACGGAGCTGTTTATCGTTCGGTCGGACGAATACAAGGAGGAATACATCAGGGAGAAGCTGGACTTCTTCAAGTGCGACGGCATCATCTATCATGATGCAAAAACATGCCCCAACAATTCAAACTGCCGCTATGGAATGCCTCAGCGCCTGCAGCTCCGAAACCGGCATCCCCGCCTTGATAATAAATGGCGATCTCAACGATCTCAGACTTATTTCGGACGAACAGACCAAAACCAATGTGGAGGCGTTCATCGAGCAGCTTGAAGAGTCGAAAGCATAAGCAAGGAACAAGCAGTAGGGAGCAAGCGGCAGAAGCTTCCCGCTTCCCGCTTCCAGTCTTACGGGAGGTTGATTATGGCTCACTGGATGAATCTGGGACAAAATTTCAAGGTCAACGCGAAGAAATATCCGGATACGTTGGCCCTAAAGGACCAAAACAGAAGCTTCACCTATCGGCAGACAAACGAGCGAGTCAACCGGCTGGCCGACAGCCTTCTGTCCCTGGGGCTCAAGAAAGGGGACAAGGTCGCCGTACTGCTGGAAAACAGTATCGAAATCGTGGAACTCTATCTTGCCACGGCCAAGACGGGACTCGTTATCGTACCCATAAACTTCCGCCTGGTAGGCCGGGAGATCGAATATCATCGTCAACAATTCGGATGCCGAGGCAATCTTTGTACACGAACAGTTTACGGAGACCGTCGACCAGATCAGGGCCGAATTGGGCAACATCGCGCCGGAGCGCTACTTTGTCGTCGGCGGCCCGGCCGACGGCTACAGGGAATATGAAGCTTTCATTGACGCAGGATCGTCCGCAGGAGCCGGCCTGCGAGGTGAAGCCCTCGGATACGTGGATACTCATCTATACATCGGGCACTACCGGCAGACCGAAGGGAGTGCTCCGATCGCATGAATCCCATATTGCCTTCTATATAATCAATGCGGTCGATTTCGGCTTCACCAGGGATGACATCTGTCTGAACGTAATGCCCCTTTGCCACATCAACTCAGTCTATTTCACATTCACTTTTCTCTACCTCGGCGCCTCGGTCTACATTCATCCCGCCCTGTCTTTCAAAGCCGAAGAGGTGCTGGAGATAATCGAGCGGGAAAAGATCACCTTCATTTCGCTGATTCCGACCCACTACAACCTCATCCTGAGTGTTTCCGGCAAGGGGCGCGGACCGGGACGTCAGTTCGATCCGCAAGCTGCTCTGCTCCTCGGCGCCGGTTAGACAGAAAATGAAGATGGACATCATGGACTTCTTTCCGGGCGTGCAGCTCTACGAGGCGTACGGGTCGACGGAAGCCGGCATCGTCACCGTGCTAAAGCCCGAAGAGCAGTTGAGGAAGCTCGGATCGATCGGGTGCGAAAGCCTTGGCACCGATCTTGTCAAAATTCTCGATCAAAAAGGCCGCGAGGTCCCGGCCGGCGCGGATAGGGGAGATATTTTCCCGCGGCCCGATGCTGTTCGACGGATACTACAAGCTGCCCCGAGAAAACCGCGCAATCTTTTCGGGGCGAGTACTTTTCCGCCGGGGACATGGGCAGGAAGGATGAAGACGGATTTTTCCACATCGTCGATCGACGGGACAACATGATAATAACGGGTGGAGAGAATGTCTATCCCAGCGAAGTGGAAGAGATGATAGGGAGTCATGAAAGCGTGTTTGACTGTGCCTGCATCGGGCTGCCCGATGAAAAATGGGGAGAAAAAGTTGTCGTGGTAGTGGTGCCCCGGCCGGGCCTTGCCGGGGACCAGCTTAGCGAGATCCATAAAGGAGCGGTGCAAGGTCGGCCTGGCGAAGTTCAAACGCCCCAAGGAGATCATATTCATCAAACAGGAGGAAATGCCAAGGAACCCGACGGGAAAGATTCTGCATAGAAGACTGCGGGAGATGTTCGGCGCAGGGAATCTGCCAGGGGTGTGAGCTGTCAGGGAGATTTGCCGCTGCATCTCGTGTCCCGTCGGGATATTCTAAACAATGAAAGGGCATTAAGCCGGGGGAGAGATTCATGAAAGAAGTGGTGATATTGGGTGCGGCCCGGACTGTTGGCGGACAATTCGGAGGTTCTTTCCAGGGGCTTACTGCTCCCGAACTCGGGGCCGCAGTGGTCAGGGAAGCGATAAAGCGTTCCGGTATCGAGCCGGAGGCCGTAGATCAAACCGTTTTCGGTAATGCGTGGCAGGCCGGCGTTGGCCCCAACGCGGCCAGACTCTGTGCGGTCATGGGCGGCGTCCCGGTGGACTCGCCGGCGGTTTCCGTCAACGTTCGATGCGGATCGAGCATTCAGGCCCTGATTTTCGGCGCCCAGGCCATAAAAGCCGGCGATGTTGATACGGTCCTTGTCGGAGGCGCCGAAAGCACCAGCCAGATTCCATATGGCCTGCCTCGCGCCCGCTTTGGTTACCGCATGGGAAACGGCGAGCTGATTGACTTCATGCACAAAGACGGCTTCAAATGTCCTCTGGGCGGCGGACTCATGGGTGAGATCACCCAGTGGCTTGCTGACGAAAGAGCCATCTCCAGGCAGGAGCAGGACGCTTTCGCCGCCGAATCGCACAACAAAGCCGAGGCCGCTGTCAGTGAGGGAAAGTTCCGTGAAGAGATCGTTCCGATCCAGGTAAGGGGGAAAAAGGGCGAGGCAATTTGGGTCACGGAGGAAGAAATTTACAGGAAGGGCATGACCGCCGAATCGCTCGCCAGGCTTCAGCCGGTCTTCGCTAAAGACGGGACCATCACCGCCGGCAATGCGTGCGCCTTGTGCGACGGCGCCTCGGCTGCGGTGCTCATGGAGCGCGGCAGGGCCAGGGCGATGGGGCTCGAGCCCATGGCGCTTCTGAGGGGCTATGCTTTTGTAGGAGTCGATCCCAAACGGTTTGGCATCTCTCCGGTCAAAGCGATGCCCGCCGCGTTGAAAAAGGCCGGGCTCGCTCTTGGCGACATTGACCTGATCGAACTCAACGAGGCGTTCGCTGCCCAGTATATCGCATGCGAGCGGGACCTCGGCCTCGATCGTTCAAAGGTCAATATCCACGGAGGAGCGATCGCTCTAGGGCATCCGGTGGCCGCAACGGGCACAAAGCTGCTTGCCACATTGCTCTATGCCATGCGGCGGCGGGATGCGACTTTGGGGGCGGTGAGCCTTTGCATCGGCGGAGGCAATGGTGTGGCCGCCATAGTCGAGCGGCTCAACTGAGATGATCTTTTCGTAACAGACTCCAAACCTTGCTGTTTATTGCCGGGCTCCCGATGTTGAAATCTCAAGGGCGTAAAGGGGGGCGGGCCTTTGCCGTTAACAAAATCATGGATCTCCATTGTAAACTATTTGGGTCCGTGTTCCGTCAGTCGCCTACGGAGTCGAAAAACAGGCGGCAAACCATTATTTTATGCCAAGTTCAAGATCGGGCCGGGATTAATCTCGCCCCCGCAGGGGAGGGGTTTCATGCTCTCCCGAATCAGCCCCGAGGCAAGCCGTAGGGGAGGGGCTTCATGCCTACTCGAATCCGCCATCTGGGTGAGATTTGAGCGCAACCTGGCGTCGGCCCTTGAAGCGGAAAGGAAATGTTGGAGATGTTATGCAAGATCAACCTGTTGCGGCTTGCTTTGGTGTTCAGCGTCTTCTGGATCGCATTCCAACCCGGCGACAGTTTTGCTGAGAACGGGATGCAAAATCCGCCCGTCATTGCGGGCGTTCTTCACACAGACGGAATGGAAATCCTTGATGCGCAGGGCGGGGAGGTCGTTTTTCGCGGGGTGGACGTCTCGGGAATGGAATGGGGCGCCGGCGTGCAGTGGGGCGCGACCTGCAATGACCCTCAATGGGGTCATAAGTTCGGGTTACGCCAAACTTCGTATGCTCAAAATACTTCCACAATGTCCGAGGCTCGCCTCCATCCGTCGCCCTCATACCGAACAGGGCCCCATGGCCTCTTTGTCCATGCTCCGAATTTGCCTGTTAATGACAGCATCGCTTCGGACATTCAGCAATACATAATAACCAGCCCGACGGTTACCGGAGTCAATATCGTTGTCCCATGGTCGTCCGTCGATCGTGGGCCCGGCGCCGTTCCACAATATGATTGGACCTTCGTGGAAAATGCAGTAAAACCATGGACCGATGCGGGCAAAACGGTTGGATTCCTGGTATGGGGCGTCGCCGAGTCCAGCGGTCAACAGTTCAATGGTCAGAGCATGACTCCCCAGTACGTTTTGGACCAGGTGAATTCGGTATTCGTGGCAAGTCAGCCCTCAATTCCCAGAACTCCTGTGTATTGGGAGCCTGGTTACTCCCATAACTACAGGAATTTTGTAAAGGCATTTATATTAGAATATGGGAACAAACCGTGGGTAAGTTATATTCGTTTTGGGATTGGATACGGCGCTGAAGATTATGTTCAAAATAATTACAATGTATCGCCATTTGCTGACCAATGGAATTTGTATGGATTAAGCGAGGTCAAGTGGATCGAGTACAGTCTTGATTTTATAGAATATTTGGCGACCTTGCATTCTCCATGTCAGTTAATGGTGACTATCAATAACTTCCAATTTGATAACCAGACTGGTATAAATAATCTTGCTATTGATGTCGCGCAAGAAGCGGTAAAGCGTGGTATAGGTTTTGGAACTCAAGGACTTTCCAAATATGATTTAGATCAAGAGCATCAAATGTGGGATCGTATCAAAGGACCTAAAGGTACGGCAGACTGGCTGTGTCTCTTCAGTCAATATTACAACCAGGTCCCTCTCGAAGCTCAGACGATGGCCTGGTCGCAGCTAAACGGCGGCGGCCGTATAGGCTGCTTGCAGGCTATGGTGGGGCTTGCCTTGAGAAATCACGCCAACATACTCGAACTATATCCAAGTGAGTGGCTGGTGGCCTATGACCCCTCATATTCCGGATACGGTGAATACAATGCTGTATATTCCAAGACCCTTGAAAGTGCGGCGGCTGCATTAAGCCAATCCGTGTTGAGATATTAGCGGGCAGGAAGCGCAAACGGCGCGGCGGGGAATGCGGGCCGGGATTATGAGATAGGGTCGCTTGCAATTCAAATTTGTCTTTCTATACGGATAGGTACTGGCGGCGGACTCGCATGGGCATCAGAAGACGTTTTTGGCGCAACATCTGCATCTGGTTCATCGTATTGTTCATCCCGTCACTGATCGTTGCAGTTGGGGGTCGCGCGCAGCGTGACCCGCCCGGCTCGCGCATCTTCTTCGGCGTGTACGCTGGTGCGCCTTCCGCCGACGGCCTGACCGGGATCGCCCGGTTCGAGGGTGACGCCCGTAAGAGTGTTTCCATCGTTCACATGTTTCAGTCCTGGGAGGGTCCATCCGTGGGCCTGGACTCCCCTGGACCGGGGTTCCAGGCCGCAGCCCTTAGTCGCATCCGAAAGCACGGCTCCATCCCCCTGGTTACTTGGAAACCATGGCAAAGCCGCGGGGGAGGCAGCGCCCAGAATGCGGATCAGCCCGCCTTTGCGCTGCGAAGGATCATTTACGGCGACTATGACGAGTACATCGGCAGCTATGCGCAGGCCGCCAAGCACTGGGGCCATCCCTTCTTCCTGCGCTTCGCCCAGGAGATGAACGGTTCCTGGTTCCCATGGTCGGAGCAGGTCAATGGCAACAGGAGGGGCGAGTACGTCCGGGCCTGGCGTCACGTCCACGACATCTTCACAAGGACCGGCGCGACGAACGTTACGTGGGTTTGGACCCCCAGCCAAAACATCGGCAAGTTCTCAGAACTCAGAGCTTACTACCCTGGGGACGCCTACGTCGACTGGGTTGGCGCCGACGGTTTCAACGGCTACGCCAACCAGACTTGGAAGACTTTCTCTCAGGTCTTCTCGCCCATCTACACTCTGATCGCCTCTTTCGCCCCGAATAAGCCGTTCATGATCGCGGAGACCGCTTGTGTTGAAGAGGGTGGAGATAAGGCGTCGTGGATCTCGGACGCCCTTTCGATTGAGGCGCCCCTCAACTTTCCGCAAGTGAGGGCCGTGGTGTGGCTGAACTGGCAATACGGCGGCCCGCGCCCGCTTGACTGGCGGATCGAATCCTCCCCCGGGGCTACGGAAGCCTTCGCCACGGCCGTCGGCTCGCCCACCTATGCCTCCAACGATTTTGCGTCGGCCGATGTTTCGCCGATCCCTGCGCCCTGACCCCTGACTTACGGTTGCGAGGTTGGAGCCGGAGATGGAATGCGCCTCATGAAATCGCTTGTGGATTTTTCGCCTTTTGCAGAGGACTCATGTGATGGTCGCTGAAGACCTTCTGCGCATAGGAATTCTCAAGGATTTCCCCTCTGAAGCTCTTGCCGGCATTTTCCAGCGTCTGAGGGAAAAAAGCTTTCGCGCCGGGACCGGCATTCTCTACCGTGGCGACCCCGCGTACTCCATGTTCATGATCCTCGGCGGCTCGGTAGCCGTAACCCGCACAAACGACAATGGGGTCGAGTATACTCTCGCGACTCTGGGTGAGGGCGAGATTTTCGGCGAAATGGCCCTCTTAATCGGGGAACCGCGCTCCGCCAACGTGAAAGCGGTGACTGACGTTCTTCTCGCCGAACTTAGCCAGGAAGCCTTCCTCGAACTGATAGCGACCTTCCCCGAACTCGATGAAAGCCTTCTGCGTCTCGTGGCGCAACGGCGCACAAGGAGTTCGGTGCGTGAGCGGTTCGCCCTTCTGGAGCGCGAAGAAATCGTCGCCAGTCTCTTCGGGCGCCAGCCGCCCGAGGTCGGCAGTTTTCTTGGCGATTCGAGGGCGACCGCCGACGTCAATGCCGCGATCGCAAGGCTTGCTCTGTGCGAAAGCAATGTTCTCATTCTCGGCGAAAGGGGGACGGGCAAGGAACTCGCGGCGCGTCTCATTCACGCTCATGGTTCGGCCCGGACGCGGCCGCTCTATCATCTCGATTGTGCCGATCCTCCCCCTGTCAAGCGCGATGAAGAAAGGGGGAAGGGAGCGCACGAGGATGCGCTGCACCTCGAACTCGCCCAGCAATCAGCTTTGTTCGGACACGGCGTCGCTGCCTGGAGCTATGCGAAGAGCATCAGGCGGGGATACCTCGAACTTGCCGACGGAGGCTCCGTTGTCCTGGAAAATGTCGATTCCCTTGCGCCCGGCGTGCAACGGCTGCTTGTCCGGTACTGCCGCGATGGAACTTTTGTGCCCGTGGGCGGAAGCCGGCAGATTTCCAGCAGGGTCCGGCTGATTGCGACGGCTTCCGGAACGCTCAGGCAATTGGAGGAAGAAGGAAAGCTTGATCCGGAAATGCTGGGGCTTGTAAACTCCGAGGTCTTGCAGCTAAAGCCTCTGAGGCAAAGAAAAAAGGACATCCAACTCATCGCCGAACACTTTCTCGATGTATATAAGGAAAAATTCGCCAAGCAGATCTCCTGCTTCTCCGAGGAAGCCCTGAACCTGCTCGTAGGCCATGACTGGATGCTCAATGTGGACGAACTGCGCCAGGTGGTTGAACGAGCGGTGGTCATCACCGAAGGAGATATTATCACCGAGAGCCAGGTGTTCCTGAAGCTCCCCTCTTTTTCAGCCACTGGCAGATTCAATCTGCTCAGGATTCCTTTTTTGCGGGACCTGTTCAATCAACCAATGTTCCCGGCCGGGCTCCGTTTTATCACCGTTCCTTTTGTCCTTCTGCTGATCGTTGGCGCCTTCGCCGGACCCGCAGAGAATAATCCGGCGAATCTGCTCGTCTGGTCCTTGTGGGAGCCCTGCCTCATTATTTCCATTCTCTTCGCCGGCCGGAGTTGGTGCGCCTATTGCCCGCTGCCGGTTATCGGGGAGTATGCCGGCAGGTCCAGGAAAAAATTCCTGCCGTTGCCGGGCGTGTTGGCCAGGTACGGAGTTTGGATCGCAGTCGGCGGTCTGATCGTCATCATCCAGACCGAACACATCTTCGATATGTTTAACAAGGCGCGTCCCACGGGAATTCTTCTCCTGGCGATCCTTGCGGGCGCCGTGATCACCTCCCTGCTCTTCGGCGGGCGTTTATGGTGCAGACACTTCTGTCCGCTGGGGATGATGGTGGCGCAGTTCGCAACCGTCTCACTTGTCGAACTTGGCGGGAACGACAACGTCTGTTCGATCCAGTGCCACAACCATGATTGTGTCAGGCACGGCGCCTGTCCGATGGGAATACACCCCGCTACGGCCTCAGCCGGCAAAGACTGTATCTTGTGCCTTTCGTGCGTGAGGAGCTGTCAGCATCGCTCGGCGCGCCTCAATGCGCGCTTTCCCTGGCAGGGCTTTGTGCGAAAAGAAAAATGGGAGCCCGGCGATGCCGTGTTCGCCGTCCTTGTGATTGCTTCCGTTCTGGCGGTAAAGCTTCCGGAGTCCGGGATTTTCCGCATGCTGATCCTTCACGGATCGGCCAGGCCCCACAGCCTGATAGCCGGTCTGTGCGAAAGCCTGCCAATCACGATTGTCTTTGCCGCCCTGGTGCTCCTCGTATCGGGGTTTCCCTTCAAGAGTGAATGGAAACGGCGTTTTGTGCTCGCGGGGCAGGCCTATCTTTTTCTGGCGCTTTCGGGTTTGTTTAACGTTTACCTGCACGAGTTCGTCTATAACGGTCCCCATCTGCTTGCCCAAAGCGCGCAGTTTCTTAGTCTCGGCGCCCTCGAATTGCCCGATTGGCTGACGCCGAACCTGGGGACTCTGAAGGCGCTGTTCCCCATGATTACGCTGGCGGGAGGGATTTGTTCACTTCTGATGTTGAAGATGCTGAAGGATAAATATTATTTTACCCGGCCCTTGTACAGAATCCATCAAGTGATCCTGGTTCTGATCGTGCTGCTCTTCTTGCTAATCTTACAGTAAACAAAGCCACACGAAAAAAAGAGATGCAAGCGGAGTCCATCAGGCTCGGGTTTTTGCGGGGTAGGCAAACACAATCATAAAATGGCCATAAATCTAGTGACTTACATAGGGTGGCCAAATTTGTCGTGTGCCTACGCGTGAGAGGGTGCCGATTGAATATCCATGACGGCCTTAGGCATTGGAATCTCTAGGGATTTAAGTGTTCGGACAAGCTCGGATGATGGCTCGTTGCGTTGAAAGAATTGATTTTTTCGGGTGTGAAACTCGGTCGCCTGGAGCGTGGAAAGTGTCCTCCGGATGTTCGGCCAGGACTGCTTGCATCTGAGTTCGGCGACTCTTTCGATGAGAAGCGAGAAGACACAAAGCTTCACGTGAGCTTCGATGCGTTTGGGCAGCCAGTGGTACATCGGCTCCATCTTGATCCGCGTGCTCTTAAGGGTCCTGAAGGCCCGCTCGATCACAAGGAGTCCCTTATAACCGGCGGCTGCATCTTCTACGGTTATGGTGTCATCATTGGTCTGGAGCACCCATTTGCCGTCATACTTTGACACCTGCTGGATTGTTTCACGGTCCAGTCGGATACGGCCCTGCTTATCGACCTTCAGGTAACGTTTGTACCTGCCGGATGCCAGAAGATCGATTGCCCATCTGGCAGTGGCATGATGATCCGGATGGCCTTTTAGTTCTTCGTCAAGCTCTTTGACAACTTGCTCCCTATGCTTTCGCTCCCTTTCAGCCTCGCGGGGATTGTGGCACAGGATATAACGGCGCCGGAGTTCTCCATCTCCTACGACTACTTCCTTTGCCTGGAGATTTTCGGCAATCGTTTTAAAACGGCCCGGCTTGGTGACTACCTCTTCCTTAATCTCTGAAACGCTGGCCATACGGGTAGCCAGAAGGTATTTTCCGCAGGCTCTGGCCAGTTCATCGCGGTTTGTGGCGGAGTTCATCCCGGAGTCGGCAACGAAGAGCGCCCGCCCAAGCTTCCATCCCCGGAGGTCTTCACGGACCTTCTTGACTGTATCAACATCGGAGGTGTTGCCGGGGAATACCCAACTCCTTACCGGCAGGCCTTCCCTGGTTACGGCTAGAGCGACCACGATCTGCGGACTCCATGTGCCGTTTTTGGAATGGCCGAACTTTCGAAAGCCCGATCCCGCTTCGGTGTCCTCGTCCTCTTCGTCAATAGAGAAGGAGGCGGTCGTTGTGTCATAGAAAATGACATCCACCACGAGGTTGAAAAGGTTCGCCACATGGAAAAAGACCGCATTCTCGACTTCGGCCACGTTCCAGTGCAGCAGGTCCATCGCCTCATACATCTGGTAGAGCTTTACCGTACCGCAAGAGGGCATGTATACCGAATGTAGCCAGCGATCCCATACGCCGAGTTTGGAGTCGGGCTCGCAGAGCCGGTTTGCAACCATGGCAAGAAGGGCTCTTTCGTGTAAAGGAGTGCCTCCGGATTCTTCCATAACTTTGCGCAATGCGGGGCCGATCTTCAGTCGCTCCCAAAGCGCCTCGACCACAAGAGGAACACCGAAATCAAAGGTCTGAATCAGCCGCACCTTTTCAGGGAGCGCGGGTGATTGCTCGCGGATGGGACCTGTAGCGGTTTCAGCAGAATCCAAAGGGTCATGAACCTCAACACCGCAGACCCTGGCAATCGAGCGGCAGAGCCTGACCAGATCGTCCCGGTCGAGTTCATCCGCTCGCCCGAAATTGTGGATGATCTCGGCGACCGGATTTCCCGTTTCGGAATGCCGGACGTTGTGGGCAAGCTGGTAGTACTCGACCACCGATCCATCTCTGTTTTTGCGTTTTGTAGTTCGTAGATACATGCCTACTCGATTAGCATGTACTACCCGATGGTGTCAAGAATAAAAATTGACCTCGTGTGCCTACACTTTTTGAACTTTTTCGAGGTTTGCGGGGCTGTAAACCCGCATGGAATCTAGGGCGCACTAGTAAAATCAGTGTCATATGTGCCCATCTGGCAAAAACCCGAGTCAGGGCCGTAGGCCTGTTGGGGTCTTGACCCCACTTGCGGTTTCACTCGTCCATATTTATTGTGAGCATATTGTCGACAAGCCGGCCTGCAGGGGCATACCCAAGCGCCTTCTATCCGGGCGCGCTTCTTTTTCCCGGAGGGTGACCATGAACGACATTATTTTACGTCATCAAATGGATCGAAGGACGTTTGTAAGCAGCCTCATCAGCGGCTGCGTCATCGCAAAGACGGGAATTTTCGCCCTTTATGGAGACTCAATCGCTAACGCCGCTCCTGGAATCGCACTGCCGCCGCTCCCATACAAAGAGGATGCTTTGGAGCCCTACATATCCAAAAAGACTATCGAATTTCACTACGGCAAGCACTACAAGGCTTACGTCGATAACACCAATGAACTGGCGGGGGGGCCGGCACTCGCAGGCCTTTCCCTCGAGGAAATCATAAGCAGGACTGCCGGTTCGGCGGATCGAATATCAATTTTCAACAACGCAGCTCAAGCCTGGAACCACGGTTTTTACTGGAAGAGCATGCAGCCCGGCGGGCGCAAGCCTGATGAGCGATTGACCAAAATGATAAATGACTCTTTCCACAGCTATGACGACCTCATGAAAGAGCTTCAAAGCGCTGCAGTCACGCAGTTCGGAAGCGGCTGGGCGTGGCTGGTCCTCGATCAGGGCAAACTCAAGGTGACAAAGACATCCAATGCCGACAACCCGCTCGTCCACGGCCAGGTCCCCCTGCTAACCGTGGATGTGTGGGAGCACGCCTATTATCTCGATTACCAGAATCGTCGCGCAGACTACGTGAAGGCGGTCCTTGGCAATTTGCTCAACTGGGAATTCGCTGCCGCCAATCTGCCCAAAAAGGCCTGAAACAGTCTCAGAAGCCTCCCGCTTCCGTTTTATCTTGACAACGGACGTTCGCGGGTTGGAGTACCGCAAACCACGTTTTGGGGAGAAGTTGAAATAGGGCGGCCCGGCGACATTAAACCGCAGCACCTCTGTATCGCGTTGCTTCTGCCTCTGTTTGGCCCTGTTCATTTTTAGCCTCACCGCTTTTGTCCATTTAGCCCACAACGAGGCCGATTTTCCGCCGGTTTCCTGCGATGCCGCTTCAATGCTTGACTCGCAGCCGCCGAAAAATCCGCCGCTCAGGGTCTTGACATTGCGCGCCGCCGGTTGATATTGGGAGATATCAGCTACTTGGCGCTTCTTAATGCCGAACAGACCTGTCAGCTTGCGTCGAACACTCTTGTGCTGGCCCTCTCGAACCTTTACGCAGCGATACCGCTGCGCTGTTCCAGGCGCTTGGCGGCGGCTGGTGGAACCGCTCAGATGCGCCGGCCGAGGCGGGAGACGCGCAGAATTGGTGACTCATGCAAGAAAAAGAAGACATCAAACAGCAACAGAAGCATTGGCGTGAGGTCCTGAACGGATCGTATTCAGCACCGGCAACCGTTTTTCTGCTGGGCGTGATCTCGGTGGCTATGCTCTTATGGTACAACGGAATCACCAACAGGCAGCGCCAGAACTTTGCCGTGGCCGATGCCATCATGGATTTTCGGATCGAAATCACCCAGTCCCATCTTTGGATTGATGAGGCGATCAACGGGGCCGAAGACATGGATATCCGGAAAATCGTGCCCGGTTTCGACCGGGGCATTCTGCTCGCCGAGACCATCCTGAACGGCGGCGAGGGTCTGCATGAGCATGATTCTCGAACCTCTCGAGGACCCGGCGAACAGGAAAGAAATCGAGATAGAGATCCGGAGGATGGTCCGGCTTAAAGCGATGACGCTTGAGCTCTGGAAGAATTCCCGTAATGCGGCCATCGGTTCACCAATGGAGGAGGAATTCCACGCGGCCTTTGCTGAAGTTCATGGAGGCGGCGGATGCGGTGGAGGCCGCTATTGAAAGGGACATCATAGCGCGGCACAGAAAATCCGGGCACATCTTTACCCTATGCTTCTGATGTGGACGTTCATATTGGTGGCCGCGACCGTCGGACTTCTCAGCCGCGAGATTCGGCATGCTCGACGGCGCAACGAGCGCTTCGGGTCGCACACGATCAACTTGGAGTTCAGGCCGAAGAACTTGCAAGGCACCGCTCGCATCTCATGGACCTGGTCGTGGAGCGTACCGCTGACCTTGCCGGGGCGAACAAACAGCTTCAAAAGGTGATCGTCCGGCATGAGCAGACGGAAAGTGCGTTGCGGGAATCCGAACGGCAACTGCGGTTTCTTTCTTCCCAACTGCTGATCGTCCAGGAGAATGAACGCAAGAGGATATCGAGAGAATTGCATGACGAGCTGGGTCAGGCGTTGATGGTTCTGAAGTTTCAGCTCGACAGGCTTTCTAAACAAAAAAAGGGCGCCAGGGCCGAGATCCAGGCCTTGCCCCATTATCTGGACGGCGTGATAGACAAAGTCCGGAGGCTGTCCCGGGATTTGAGCCCCGCGTCCCTGGAGCAATTCGGTCTTTCAACCGCCATCAATGATCTGCTGGAGGAATTCGGTCAGCATTACGCTATGCGATGGTCTCCCGCCCAAACAAACGGAATCGGCCTCTTGTTTTCGCCCCTGGCGCAGATCAATATTTTCCGCATCTTCCAGGAATCTCTGACCAATATCGGCCGGCACGCCCACGCTTCGCAGATATCGGTGAACATCGAGCAGCATGAGAACCAGGTCTTGTTCAGCGTGGAAGATGATGGATCGGGTTTTGACTTGAAAGAGGTCTCTGACCGGGAGCGCAAGGCTTGCGGGATCGGCCTCGCGGCCATGCAGGAGCGCGCCCGATTGGCGGGGGGGTCTCTGGATATCCTGACTCACCCCGGCGCGGGACCGAAAATCATCTTTAGAATTCCCACTGAACAAGGAGGGATAAATGACGTCCGCCTATCGTATTTTACTGGCCGATGACCATGTCATGTTTCGGCAAATGATTAAGAAAGAGCCTCATCGAGGTGCCCGGCGTGGAAGTCGTGGGAGAGGTGAACGACGGCCGGGAGTTGTTGGAAGCCATAGAGAGGCTGACCCCGAATTTGATCACCCTGGATATAGAAATGCCCAACCTTTCCGGTCTGGAAGCCGCAAGGGAGATCAAGCAAACTCATCCGGAAATCAAAATACTGGTCCTGACCATGTACAAGTCCAAGGACCACCTCACTCACGCGATGGAAGCCCGAGTCGACGGTTATCTGCTCAAGGAGAACGCCTTTGAAGATTTGATCACGGCGATCGAGACGATCCGCGAAGGAAGAATGTATATCTCGAATCTAGTCACACAGCAGATGTACAACAGCTTCGCAAAGAAGTCGTGGGCCAGGCCCGCGGATTCCGAGCCCCTGTCTGCGCGTGAGATAGAAGTTCTTAGATATCTCGCCGAAGGAAAATCGAACAAGGAGATAGCCGATCTGTTGTTCATCAGTGAGAGCACGGTGCGCATCCACCTCGGGCATATCAAAAAGAGGTTGATGATTAAAACGAACGTCGAATTGGCGCGATACGCCTTCAGGAAAGGCTATACTTCTTTAACTTGATTGTCGCCCGCCATGGAATCCTCACGAATTATTCCGTGTCGTCCAAACCCTTGCGCCCCAAGATAGTCATTTTGTTTCTAAACGATTTGTCGATAGAGTTCATTCGCCTATAGCACATTAAGATCGGCGGACCCGATAACCCACCTGGAAATTGGGTATTTCGACCCACTGTACTCCTTTGTCAATGGTTCCTAAGTTCAACGAGAACCGCCGTGGAGATAAGTTTTATATCTATTGGAGGAGGAGTTCATGACTTACTGCCAGGTTCGCCGATTGGTCCGCCTTCACGAAAAGGCCACTCGTCACTCAGAGAACTATAAGAAGCTTGCAGGGGAGCCGAGCGCACAATCGAAAGCTCTAGACCATCTGAAGAAAGCCGAGAGACTTTATCGCGAGATTTCGGGCCTGATAAGGAATGTTAATGCCGCTCGCGCATAAATCCGATAATAGGCCGCCCGCGGGTTTCATACCGGCTTGCATTCAAAGAGCGGCAAATAACCCCTGAGCGAGCGGTGGAAATTTTTTTTCACTCCCTGGATCCCCCTCAATCTCCAGGCGCCGCCAGGCGTCCAAGGCTCGGCGGCGGTCCATGCTGTCGACCCAGTCCACCTGCCTCCACCCTTCCCGCCAGTGCGTCTGGAAATTAGCCGCCGCGATGGATTGCCGCGTTATGAACTCAACGCTGATATTCAAGTTCCATGCAACGCAGGGTGGAAAAGAATTGAATTTGGAGTGCATCTCTTATAATGTATTTGAGAATGCAGCCAGGGGGTCCTCTCGTTCAAGCAACCTCACCTATAAAAGCCGCTCGGAGGAAATTTGGCGCCCTGAGACAGTTTGATTCGTCTGCGGGCAGTCTTCGGGGTTCGAAAGTTCGCCGGCCAGGGCGGTGGGACCGCCGGCCATGGGCGCGACAGTCCGCCGGTTTGCCTGTGAAGGCGGGCGGCATAGGCTGCGAAAACCAAACTGCGATTTTATGACGGATCTTATGACGGATCTAAGATGAGGGAAATAGGATTTCGCAGAGGGCCTCCACCGATTTGCATGCTCCGTCTTGGGTTTTTGTCAGTCTGCCTTGTCCTGCTCATGAGCATCGGGGTGCTCCCGGGCTGTGGCGGTAAAGAGACGAAAAACGAGGCCGGTGCGGGCGAGCGTGGCGGGGTAATTGAAAATAAAGGGTCCGACACTCTTGTAAACCTGGCGTTAGCGTGGGCCGAAGCCTATATGGACGCGCACCCGGCGGTGAGCATTTCGGTGACCGGAGGAGGCAGCGGAACGGGAATTGCGGCCATGATAAACGGGACGGTTTCGATCGCGAACGCATCCAGGGAAATGAAACCCGAGGAGATAACGGCTGCCAATGCCAATGGCGTTGAGCCGGTTGAATTCGTGGTCGCCCACGACGCAATCGCCGTAATCGTCAGCCCATCCAACCCGGTTAAGGGTCTTAGCATCCAGCAGATTTCCGACATCTACACCGGCGAGATCAGAAACTGGATGGAAGTCGGGGGCGAGAACAGGCCGATCGTGCTGCTCTCAAGAGAGTCCAATTCCGGAACTTATGTCTATTTTCTCGAAAATGTGATTCGGATGGGAAACAGCAAGAGCCAACTTTTGTTTTCGCCGGACACGCTCCTTATGCCCTCGAGTGAGGGGATAAGCAGTGAAATTCGTCAAAACCCGAACGCAATCGGCTATGACGGCCTCGGTTACGTGACCGGGGATTTGAAAGTCATAGCGGTCTCAAAGGGTGAAAACAACCCCTTTGTCGTCCCGTCGGCACAGACCGTCAAAAACGGTTCCTATCCCATTGCGCGTCCGCTCTACATGTATACGGCGGGTCAGCCCGGGGGACAGATAAAGGACTACATCGATTGGATACATAACGGTGGCCAGATCCTTGTGGCGAAACTGGGCTTTGTCCCTCTGCAATAGGATTTCAAAAATATCTGCGAGGCGCCGAACCGGTTCTTCCGAAACAGCGGGCAAACCCTGGACCGAGTTTCTCATCGAATCCACCATCCGCGTACTCGGATTTTCCACGATCGGCTTCGTGCTGCTCATTTTTTTCTTCCTGCTCAAAGAGGGCCTGCCCATATTATGGGAGGTCTCTCCGGGCAACCTGTTCGGGACCCGCTGGTATCCCACCTTCGATATTTTCGGCGCCCTGCCCCTGATCCTGGGATCGGCTTACGTAACAATAGCCGCCATAGCTATCGCCCTTCCCCTGGGAGTGACGACCGCTGTTTTTGTTCGCGAGTCTGCGCCCGATTGGGCCCGTGAAATTCTAAAACCGCTGATCGAAGTGCTTGCGGGAATACCCTCCGTGGTTCTGGGTTTTTTCGGAATGCACGCTCTCGCGCCTTTGGTCCGCACCGTTCTGGGTGTGCCTACGGGCCTTACCGCCTTCACTGGCGCCGTGCTTCTGGCCTATATGTCTTTGCCCACGATAATCAGTGTCGCGGAGGACGCTCTGGACAGCGTACCGAGGAGTTACCGAGATGCGGCCCTGGCGATGGGGGCCACTAAATGGCAGACTATTTGGCGGGTGGTTGTGCCTGCTGCGCGCTCGGGCATAGCTATGGCCGTGATGCTCGGGATGGGCAGGGCGATCGGTGAGACCATGGCGGTCATGATGGTTACCGGAAATGCGGCCCGGATGCCTCTTAGTCTTGGATCGATCTTCATGCCTGTAAGGACTATGACCGCTACGGTGGCGGCCGAAATGGGAGAGGTTGCAAACGGGAGCGTTCACTATCACGCTCTTTTTGGAATCGGCATCATCCTGTTCATTCTGACTTTTATCATCAATATCGTGGCTGCCGGCGCAATTTTCAAAAAACGGCGAAAGGGAGGTCTGCGCTGATGGACCGCAATCGGGCGCAGCGGATAGGATTTGCAGCGCTGACCCTGTCAGCGATAGCCGTAGTCGCCCCCATTTTGATCGTGATCGGAATTATTCTGGTTGAAGGGGCAAGAGCCATCTCCTGGGAATTCATTTTTTCGATGCCTTTCGATGGCATGAAACGGGGAGGCATTCTCCCGGCCATAGTCGGAACGCTTATTTTAACGGTGGGAACTGCGGTCGCCGCCATCCCTGTGGGCGTCGCCGGGACCATTTATCTTGCCGAGTATGCAAAAGACACCTGGATAACACGGGCCATCCGGCTTGCGATTGTAAACCTGGCAGGCATTCCTTCCATCGTTTACGGGCTTTTCGGACTGGGCATGTTCGTGCTCTTTCTGCATATGGGCACTTCCATCCTGGCCGGAGTGCTGACCCTGGCGATCATGACCCTGCCGGTCATCATCAGCACCTCGGAAGAAGCTTGCGGGCCGTGCCAATGGAATTCCGCACAGTTATCGCAAGCCTTGGCGGCACGCGCTGGCAGGCGATCCGCTATATCGTGCTTCCCGAGGCCCTGCCGGGCATAATAACGGGCATGATACTGGGCCTTTTGCGCGCCGCCGGGGAGACCGCCCCGATTCTTTTTACGGTCGCCGCCTTCTATCTGCCCCGCCTTCCACACTCGCCCTTCGACCAGGTAATGGCGCTGCCCTATCACCTCTATGTCATCAGCACCCAGGTGCCGGGCATGCCGGTAAGCGTTCAGTACGGAACGGCGCTCGTCCTGCTCATCCTCGTGCTCTCCATGAATGTGGCCGCAACGGTCCTCCGAAGCTATTTTCGCAGGAGGCGGCAATGGTAGAGCCTAAAATATTCATCGAGCGGGTAAACTATTTTTATGGAGATTTCCAGGCCCTGCATGACATCACCCTGGAGGCGCCGCCCAGGTCGGTAACCGTTTTTTTCGGCCCGGCGGGAGGCGGAAAGACAACCCTGCTTCGTCTGATTAACAGGCTCAACGATTTGGTGGATGACACCCGCATGACGGGGCGAGTCCTTCTGGACGGAAAAGACGTCTACGACCCCGGCACAAACGTCGAAGACCTGCGCCGCCGTGTCGGGATGGTCTTCGCGCTTCCGCTGCCTCTACCCGGGACAGTTCGGGAAAATGTCACCTACGGGCTGAAGCTGTCCGGTATGCGAGACGGAGGCAAACTGGAGCAGGTCCTGGAGAAAAGCCTCACCCAGGCCGCTTTATGGGACGAGATAAAAGACAGGCTCGACAGCCCCGCAAACGCCCTTTCCGGAGGCCAGCAACAAAGGCTTTGCATCGCAAGGAGCCTGGCGCTCGAGCCCGAGGTGCTGCTTCTGGACGAACCGACCTCGGGTCTGGACCCGATTTCTACCAGGAAGGTCGAGGAATCTCTGCACGAGCTTAAGGAACTCTATACGATCATCATCGTTCCGCACAGCATACAGCAGGCAGCCAGGGTGGCGGACCAGGCGGCTTTCCTTCTCATGGGCGATCTGATCGAATACCGTGCTGGAACGGAGATATTCACAACCCCTCATGACAGGCGCACGGAGGATTACGTTACGGGCCGTTTCGGATAGCCCTCTAAGCGAAGAGATGGAAAAGATCAGCGTAGAGCACCTCAATTTTTATTACGGCCAAAAACTGGCCCTCAACAACATTTCGATGTCCATACAGGACCGGCGCATAACGGCGCTGATCGGGCCTTCGGGGTGCGGCAAGTCGACTTTTCTGCGTTGCCTCAACCGGATGAACGACACTATCAAGGGCACAAAGGTGGAGGGCCGCGTCCAATTCGACGGCTATGACATCTACTCCCCCGGCGCCAATGTGGTTGAATTGCGCAGGCGGATAGGAATGGTCTTCCAGCGCCCCAACCCGTTCCCTCAGTCCATTTTCGACAACATCGCATTCGGGCCCCGTGTGCTCGGACTTCACGCGGATAACGCAGAGCTTTTCGAAATGGTTGAGCTGAGTCTTCGCAGCGCCGTACTCTGGGACGAGGTCAAGGACAGGTTGAAAGAAAATGCGCTGGGCCTCTCTCTTGGCCAGCAGCAAAGACTGTGCATCGCCCGAACCATCGCCGTAAAGCCCGAAGTCATCCTGATGGATGAGCCCTGTTCGGCCCTGGACCCCATCGCCACCCTTCAGATTGAAGACCTCATGCGGTCGCTCAAAGAAGATTACTCCATTGTCATTGTGACCCACAACATGCAGCAGGCGTCGCGCGCTTCCGATTACACGGGCTTGTTCTGGCTTGGCGAGTTGGTCGAATTCAGCGCAACCGAAACCATCTTCACCCGCCCGAGCCAGAAACTCACGGAAGACTACATAACCGGCAGGGCGGGTTAAACCCCTCAGGCCGGTCAATAACCGCGGCGAATCCAGGTGAATGCTTACGGCCGGTCAGGCGGCTTTGCGCACTTTCCACTGATCTGCGTTCTTCCGCGAGAACTCCTTAAACAAAACGGGGGGCTTTCCCGTCAATTCGAGCACCTTGTTGTTTGTCTCAGCCATAAGACCGTTGCGCGCAAGAGCGTAGATTTGAACAATGTACTGAATTTCGCTTTCGGACAACATCTCCTGTTGCCGGATGTCCTGCACCATTTGATTCTCGGAGATCGGATTGTAGGTCACCGTCCTTCCAATGAGGCCGGATATGATTCGCGCTGCCTCCCCATAACTCAGCGCCTCGAGGCCCGGCAGGTCGTACTGTGCTCCCGGGCGCTTTTCGAGAAGACAGGCGGCGGCCACCCGGGCGATGTCTGCGACCGAAATGAAACTGGTCTTGGCCTCACCTGCGGCCAGCCGTATTTCCCCGTTTGCGATCATAGAAGCAAGCCAGCCGGTTGAGAAATTCTCCATGAAGAAATTGGGACGAAGGATTGTGCAATCAAGTCCCGATTTTTCGAGAAGCCGCCGCTCGACGATCCTCAGAGGATTCTGCTCGCTTGAGTCGGCTTTGAGCGCCGAATTGAACACCACGCGCCTGACCCCCATCTCTTCAGCCTTGTCAATGAAAGGGTTGAGCTTCGCCGGAGCTTGAGCGTCCAGGGGTGGAGCGATGAGAAAAACGCTCGATACGCCGTCGAGCGCAGCTTTGTAGAGGCCGCGGTCCTCATAGTCGAAGACCACTGGCTGGACCAGGTCCGTCCATTTGATTTTCCTGGTCCGTCTTGTAGCGGCCCTCACATTGATCCCTCTTTCCACCAGGGCCTCGATCACCGCCGATCCCAACTTTCCGGATGCGCCGGTCACCAGAATTGTTTCCATAATTACCTCCCTCGTATTTCAGACTTGTTAACAACGCTAAGGGATCGGAACGCAATCACAACATCGCGGCGATAACGATCCGTTATCCTTAGATAATTAGTATTATTAGGTAATTCATATTTATAAATTATGATAGTTACTTAGGTCTGCTTGCGCAACCGAGGAGGTTATTTCACCTTTTCGTCTTGACACCGGTTGGAGAGGATAGAAATTTAGTAAAGGACCCAAAGGGATAATTTGAAAAGGAGATACAATGGAAAAAGAAGTCAATGTGTACGTGCTTCCCTCGTCTCCGGACACCGAGAAGATCAAGGGATTCCTTGCGAGCAAAGGGATTGATTTCAAGGTCTATGATATTCACGAGGACGTGAAGGCTCATAAACGCATGCTTGAAGCGACCCGGGGCGCGTGTAGGGCGCCGGTGATCGAGATCGGCAATCGGATTGTATGCGGATTGGACAAAGAGCGGTTGGAGGAAACGATAAGCTACGAACTTCACTGACCCGAGGACGGAGCGCCCGGGGATCGTCGATCTCTTGCTCTCCTCCGGGCGGTGAAAGGCTTTAATGCCGCAGATACGCAGTGAAGGGGTCATCGCCGGCGTGGCCCGCTCCTGCAGGAAAAACGTCATCGCGGGGGACCCGGAAAAGGATGGAGCATAAAATCGGCCAGCACCAGCAGGGTCATCGCTTCCAGGACCGGAACGATCCTTGGAATGGCCGAAATGTCGTGGCGGCCTTTTATGCTGATATGGGCGGGTTCGCCGCTAGCGTCCACCGTGCGCTGGGGCTTGGAGATGGACGGGATCGGCTTTACTGCGGCCCTTATTATGATGTCCATGCCCGTGGATATCCCTCCCAGAATCCCGCCCGCATGATTTGATTCGTAGCCCTCGGGAGTTATCGGATCGTTGTTCTGGCTGCCGAGCATGCCCGCCGCACTGAATCCTTCCCCTATCTCGACCCCTTTTACGGCGCCTACGGACATGATTGCGGCCGCCAGCCGGGCGTCGAGCTTGTCGAATACCGGCTCGCCAAGACCGGGAGGGCATCCTTTGGCGCGGATTTCCACAATCCCCCCTGCCGAATCTCCGGCCGCACGGAGTTCTTCGAGGCGGGCGATCATTTTATGCGCAGCTTGCGAACTCGCGGCAGTAGAGCGGGTTTCTATCTATTTCCTCCGGGTCGAAGTCGGGGCATTGCACCCCTGCAAGCGCAAGGGTGAAGGCCTGCACGGAAATCCCGCGTCCGTCGAGAAACTTCCTGGCGACCGCCCCGGCAGCCACTCTGGCTGCGGTCTCACGGGCCGAACTCCTGCCCCCGCCCCGCCAGTCCCTGAAACCGTATTTTTGTTCGTATGTCCTGTCGGCGTGACCGGGCCGGTAGAGCTTCGAAATTTCCGAGTAGTCGCTGCTTCGCACATCGCGATTGTATATAATCAGGCTGATGGGGGTCCCGGTTGTTAGTCCCTGGAAGACCCCCGAGAGGATTTCAACCTCATCGGTCTCGGTGCGTGGCGAGGTAAGCGCCTTTCCGGGCCTCCTGCGGTCCATGTCCTTCTGAATGTCTGCAGGGACCAGGGGGATTGCGGGCGGGCAGCCGTCGATGACGGCGCCCAGGGCCGCGCCGTGCGATTCGCCCCAGGTGGTTACGGAAAACAAACGTCCAAAGGTGTTGCCGGCCAAGTTAGCTCTCCTTTTTGAGAATGAAACCCTTAATTTTCGATACTGTGTTACAATGAAAAACTGCTACATTATATTATATTTAGAATGATAGCGCAGAAGACTTTCCTTTCATTTAGTTTGTGGTTTCCGATGCGGAGGGAAGGGATGAGTGATTATCATCCTGATTACAGGGAGGAACTGGAGCAGCAGGTTGAAGCAGGAACTTGAACTGCCTCCCATGTACAAAGTCCTGCTTCACAACGACGACTATACCACAATGGAATTCGTCGTTGAAATTCTACAGGCAGGTTTTTCATAAAGGCGCCGCGGAAGCCACTCGAATTATGCTTCTGGTTCATAAGACGGGATCGGGCGTTTGCGGAGTTTTTACGAGAAGATGTGGCTGAAACTAAAGTAGAGATCGTGCACCATCTGGCGAAAAAGAGCGGGTTTCCGCTAAGGTGCACTATGGAAGAAGCATAAGATGATCAACAAGGAACTTGAACTCACATTTGCAGCGGCCATTAAGGAAGCCAAACAGCGAAGGCACGAATTTTTCACTTTGGAGCATATCCTCTACGCCATTGCTCCATGACGTGACGGGCAGACGTATCCTGTATCAGTGCGGGGCCGATCTCGATAAGCTCAAAGAGCGCCTGGAGAAGTATTTCGACGAGCGCATCGGAAAAACTGCCCGAAGGGGTGGAACAGGACCCGATTCAGACCCTGGCTGTCCAGCGGGTTTTGCAGCGTGCGCTGATGCACGTACACGGGAGCGGAGAAAAAGGAAGTGGACGCCGGCGACATTCTCGCGGCCATGTTTTTCGAAGAGAACTCCTATGCGGTCTATTTCCTCAAATCTCAGGGAATATCACGGCTGGACGTGCTCAGCTATCATTTCGCACGGGATCTCCAAGGTTCCCGACCCGGAGGAAGGGGAGTTCCAGTCGCTTTCCCCGCCCCAGGAGCAGCCAAACCGCAAAGCCGGCTCCTCGAGAGCTTTACCGTAAACCTGATCGAAAAGGCCGCCAGGGGTCTGATCGATCCTCTTATCGGGCGGGATGAGGAAATTCTTGAGGACGCTCCAGATACTTGGCAGGCGCAGCAAGAATAACCCCATTTTCGTGGGGGACCCGGGGGTGGGCAAAACCGCCATAGCGGAGGGTCTTGCGCTCAAAATCCATAAGAAGGAGGTCCCGCCGGCTTTTTTCAAAGTCGAGATCTTTGCCCTCGATATGGGGGCGCTGCTTGCCGGGACCAAGTTTCGCGGCGACTTCGAAGCGCGCCTCAAAGGCGTGATTCAGGAACTCAAGAAAAAGCGCGGAGCGATCCTTTTCATCGATGAAATCCATACCGTGGTGGGCGCAGGCGCCACCAGCGGCGGTTCGATGGACGCTTCCAACATCCTTAAACCGGTGCTGGTGGCGGGTGGACTGCGCTGCATCGGCTCTACGACCTACGAGGAATACAAGAACCACTTCGAGAAAGACCGGGCGCTCAGCCGCCGTTTTCAAAAGGTGGAAATCAGCGAACCTTCGGTCGATGAGACCTATCGGATACTCCAGGGACTGAGGCCATACTACGAAGAGCATCACGGGGTAAAGTACACGGACGGCGTCGCTCAGGGCCGCCGCGGAGTTGGCCGGCAGGTACATAAACGACAGGTACCTGCCCGATAAGGCGATCGACGTGATCGACGAGACCGGGGCGAGTCTGCGGCTGAAAAAGGATAAACGGGTCCGAAGGATAGTCGGGGTGCGGGATATCGAGACTGTGGTGGCCAGGATCGCCAAGATTCCGGCCCGAAGCGTCACTTCTTCCGATCAGCTCAGGCTCCAGAGCCTCGAGGAAGAGCTTAAGGGGACCGTTTTCGGGCAGGACCGGGCCATCGAGATGCTGGCGAAGGCGATCAAGCGGTCGCGGGCCGGCCTGCGGATTCCTGAAAAACCGATCGGCTCCTTTCTCCTCATCGGTCCCACCGGAGTGGGAAAGACCGAAGTGGCCAAGCAGCTCGCCAGGATCCTGGGAGTCAATTTCCTGCGGTTCGACATGAGCGAATACATGGAAAAGCACACGGTCTCCCGGCTGATCGGCGCGCCTCCGGGCTACATCGGTTTCGACCAGGGAGGACTTCTGACCGACGCCATCCGCAAGCAGCCCTACACGGTCCTGCTGCTGGATGAAATCGAAAAGGCGCACCCCGACCTGTTCAGCATCCTGCTCCAGGTAATGGACCATGCCACCTTGACCGACAATAACGGCAAGAAGGCGGATTTCAGAAATGTGATCCTGCTCATGACTTCCAACGCCGGCGCAAGGGAGATGAACGCGCCTTCGATCGGGTTCGGAGGCGGCAAGCAGCAGGACACTCGGGTGGCCAAGGGCATGAAGGCCGTTGAGAACCTTTTCAGCCCGGAGTTCCGCAACCGTCTCGACGGCATTATTCCGTTCAATGGTCTTAGCATCGGGATAATGGAGCGGATCGTCGACAAGTTCCTGACCGAAGTCGAAGAGCAGCTCGCAGAGAAAAATATCCGTTTCGAGCTTAGCCCCGGCGCCAGGAGGTGGCTGGCTGAATCGGGCTATGACTCCAATTTCGGCGCGCGGCCGCTTGCAAGGTTCATCCAGTCTGAAATCAAGGATATTCTGGCCGACGAAATCCTGTTTGGAAAGCTGGTCAAAGGCGGCCGGGTAAGGATTTACAGGCCCGAGGAAGCGCCTCCTGAGGAGCCGGAGACCCTGAGGACCGAAAACCTGGTCTTTCAGTTCCCCGACAGGAACCTGGCGCAAAATGTCGAACAGGAGCTGACCGTTAGCTTGAAGGAAAACGGTGGAGCGGGCCGTGCCCGCGATGAACCTTGAGCAGGCGAGCTGAAGATCACCGCTACTGCCCGCTCCCCGTTCCAACGGCAAGTCACTCGGCGAAAGCCGGGATCGCTGTTCAACATATGCCGGTTTATCCGTCTCACAGACGAACTCATATTTCCGCATCCATCGCTTGCCGATCCCGGCGGTCTTCTGGCCGTCGGAGGAGACCTCTCGCCGGAACGGCTCCTGCTCGCATACGCCCACGGGATTTTCCCCTGGTATTCGGACCCGAGTCCGATACTGTGGTGGTCCCCCGACCCGCGGCTGGTCCTTTTCCCCGATGAGTTCAAAATATCCCGCAGCCTCAGGCGGGTTATCAAAAAACAGGTCTTCACCGTTACGATGGACAGGGCGTTTGGCGAGGTGATCCGCGCGTGCGCCATGAGCTCGCGAAGAGACCTGGATAACCGGGGAAATGATCGAGGCCTACGCAGCGCTTGCACGAACTCGGATATGCCCATTCATTTGAAACCTGGCATGAAGGCCGGCTGGTGGGAGGACTATACGGGGTCGCACTGGGCAGGGCTTTTTTCGGCGAGTCGATGTTTTCAGCCATGAGCGACGCGTCGAAGGTCGCGCTGGTATACCTGGTGCACTTCCTGACCGGCCTGGGCTTCGAATTTATAGACTGCCAGACGACAACCGAACACCTCAAAAGGTTTGGCGCCAGGGAGATCCCGAGGAAAGAATTCCTGGACCGCCTGGCAAGGGCGATACGTGAAACAATGATGCGAGAAAGCATGATGCGAGAAGCATGATTCGAGAAGCGAGAGTTGGGCTTTTGCTTCCCGCTCCATGCTTCCCGCTCCATGAGGGGTTCGGGATGATCGAAAAAGTCATAATCGTCGGTGCGGCCGGACGCGATTTCCACAACTTCAATGTCTACTTCAGAGGAAATCCGCGCTACAGGGTGATTGCCTTTACAGCCGCCCAGATACCCAACATCGAGGGACGGACATATCCTGCCGGAGCTGGCCGGAGAATTGTATCCCGATGGAATCCCCATCTACGCCGAACAGGACATGGCCAGGCTCATCCGCGAACACCGCATCGACCTGGTGGCCTTTTCCTACAGCGACGTTTCCTACGGGGAAGTGATGCACAAGGCGGCCATAGCCATGGCCGAAGGGGCCGATTTCATACTTCTGGGCGCCACCTACACGATGCTCAAGTCCAAGAAGCCCGTCATTGCGGTTTGCGCGGTGCGAACCGGGGCCGGAAAGTCCCAGACCACCCGCAAGATCGCCGACATACTTGCAAGGCAATTCGGCAAAAGGATCGTCGTTGTCCGCCACCCCATGCCTTACGGCGATCTGAGGAGACAGGTGGTCCAGCGCCTGTCGACCTATGAGGATTTCGAGATCGAACAAATGCACCATAGAAGAGCGTGAGGAATACGAACCTCTGATCGAGAAGGGAATAGTCGTCTATGCGGGAATAGACTACGGCCGGGTCCTCGAGCGGGCCGAATCCGAAGCCGATATCATCATCTGGGACGGGGGCAACAACGACACTCCGTTTTACGCCCCCGATCTTCACATAGTGGTCTTCGACCCTCACCGGGCCGGCCATGAACTGCTCTACTACCCGGGCGAAACCAACATGATCATGGCCGACGTGGCGGTCATAAACAAGGTGGATACCGCTCCGCCGGCCAACGTCGAAAAGGTGAGGAAAAACATAGCCGCCAGCAACCCCGAGCGCAACCATCATCCTGTCCGAATCTCCGATCGTCGGTCGATAATCCCGAACGCATCCGGGGACGGCGCGTGCTGGTCGTCGAAGACGGACCGTCGATCACCCACGGCGGGATGCCTTTCGGCGCGGCAACAATTGCGGCCCGCAATTTCGGGGCGGCGGAAATCGTGGACCCACAGCCGTTTGCGGTGGGGTCGATCAGGGAGACCTACGAACGCTATCCTCACATCGGAAACCAGTTGCCCTCCATGGGCTACTCGGAGCAGCAGATAATGGACCTCGAGGCAACGATAAACCGCGCCGATTGCGACCTGGTGGTTTTTTCGACCCCGGCGGACCTGAGCTGCCTGCTTCAGCATAAATAAGCCGGCGCTCCGGGTTCGCTACGAATACAAGGACCACGGCCCGCCTTTTCTCAAAGACGTGCTCGAGCACAAGCTTGAAAAGATCGGGATTTTGTAGACTCGGGAACCAAGACCGCCGGACAGGATGATGAAGATTTGCCCCCGAATTCCGGATATGAAAATACGAATCGGCCGATTCTGCTGGTTGCGCTTGGCGGCAATGCTCTGATCCGCAAAGGCGAGAGCGGGACAATAGAGGAGCAGTTCAGAAACCTCTCCGTCCCTCTTGGACAGGTCGCGCGCCTCTCGAAGAAATATCGCATCATAATCACTCACGGAAACGGCCCACAGGTCGGACATCTTCTCCTCCAGCAGGAATGCTGCCCCGAAATTCCCAGGCTCCCGCTTGAAATCCTCGTCGCTCAGACCCAGGGACAGATCGGCTACATGATCGAATCCACGCTCGATAACGAACTGACCGAAATGGAAGGAGAGCACCAACACCTGATCGTGACCGTGCTTACCTATGTGCTGGTCGATGAGAACGACCCCGGCTTCCTCTACGCCGTCAAAACCGATCGGCCCGGTTTTCAGGGAAGATCGTGCCTCGCAGCTTCTCCTATCCCACGGTGAAAACGCCCAATGGCATAAGGAGGGTGGTCGCTTCTCCCAAGCCTGTCACCATTATCGAGAAGCGGGAAATCAAACGGTTGATCGACATGGGGTTCATCGTGATCGCGTGCGGAGGAGGCGGAATTGCCGGTCATCCGGCATGGGAGGGCTTTTCATGGAATCGATGCGGTAATAGATAAGGACCTTGCCAGCGCAAAGCTTGCCGAAGAAGTCGGAGTCGATGTGCTGATAATCGCAACGGACGTTGAAGGGGCGGCAATTTCATACGGCGACGCCCGACGAGCTGTTCCTGCGCAAAATGAGCATCGCTGAAGGAGAGCGCTACCTGAGTGAGGGGCACTTCCCGGCCGGATCGATGGGGCCGAAAGTGGAGGCCGCGCTCCAGTTCGTCAAATCAGGCGGAAACCGTGCGGTGATCTGTTCGATTGATTCCATCGAAGAGGCGGCGGCGGGAAGAGCAGGAACCGAAGTGGTGAGGTGAGGCGGTTAACGAGGGACTTATCCTGAGCCTGTCAAAGGTCTTTTTGAATCATAACGGGAGACAATGCCGATGGAAGAGAACCGGGTCAGCCGCACCGCGCTGGTCGCCGCATTCATGCGCGGTTATCACGCGCTGCATGAGGACCCCAAAATCTTTGACGATCCTTTGGCCTATAGCCTGCTGACCGAAGAGCAACGCTCACTTATTGCGGAGCGCATGACAAAGAGGCTCCAATCAGTTGATCCTTCCGGCGCGGCTTCGTGTCCGGAGGAGTCGAGCGCGCTGGAACGGATGCTCCAACTCTGGACGAGCGCCTCTACTGTTCTCAGCCGTGCCCGGTATGCCGAGCAAGCCCTCGCGGAGGCTGTCGGCCAGGGCGTGCGCCAATATGTTATTCTTGGGGCGGGGATGGATACATTCGCTTTTCGCCGTCGGGATATCCTGGCGAGACTCCAGGTATTCGAGGTGGATCACCCTGCGACACAGGCCTTCAAACGCCGTCGCATAGCCGGGTTGGGTTGGGAAATTCCAGCGCAACTGCATTTCGTTTCGCTGGATTTTACCGAGGAGCGTCTGGATAAGTTACTCGATAGCCCCCCTTACGATCCCCGGGCTTTGACTTTCTTTAGCTTGCTGGGAGTCACTTATTATCTGTCTTGCGAAACCATACTCGCTACACTGAGCGCCGTGGCGAAAATCTCACCCACGGGAAGCTTGATCGTTTTTGATTACTTGGACTCCGACGCCTATGCCGCTGGAAGAGCGTCCGGACGTACACAGGCTCTAATGGATTCCCTGCAGTCATTGGGGGAGCCGCTACAGGGCGGGTTTGATCCTTCCACCCTGGACTCCGATCTTGCGCGTGTCGGGCTGGACCTGCAGGAAAATCTTGCCCCCTCAGACATCGGGCTAAGGTGCTTCAAGGGGCGCACCGACGGCTATCGCGCCTCACAATTTACACATTTCGCCCTGGCTGCGGTGCAATAGAAGAGGCGCCTGAAGAAAATCACGCCAGTTCGGAATTTTGGAAATCTCGAGTGATATAGAGATGTTTTGGGGTAACGACGGCATGAACCATGCCGCCGTTACCCCATTTTCTATGAGACCTCATAGCCCTACGGGGTGGGGTTGGTTTTCGGCCGAGGGTTGAAGTCCGCGGGAATGTGATTGGTCATACCCGCGTCTGTGGGCGTAATGCCGATTTGTTTCAGGCCATACGGTTGTCCATTGCTGGTAGGGGGTATCGAGCTCACGATACTGTCATCGATGATCGCATAAGATTTATCCAGGGGTTTAGCGGATCCCTTGAGCCGTCCCGGATCGAACGCCGAGACCAGGTTGCTGACGCTCGGGTCCGCGTCGTCCGGTCCCCAGTTGCTCTCGCCGAATTGCTGCGCGCCCAGATTGCTTCCTTCCTGCTCGTCGGGGAGAGAGGCAAGGGGGGTGAGACCGAACACCGTATCCACGAATTTGACCACCGACCCCTGAGTGCCCGTATCCTGTGAGATATGGTTGACGCGGGCATATGGCGAAATCACGATCAGAGGGACCCGGGGGCCGTCGGTGACGACGCTGCCGTCCGGACCGTAGGAACGGATCGGCGGGGGCACGTGGTCGTAATCGCCTTCCGAGTCATCCCACGTGATGATGATTGCGCATTGCGGCCAATACTGGCTGTTTGCGACGGCATTGACCGCCTTGGCCACCAATGCTTCGCTGATCTGCGCATCTGCGTACGCCGGATGGTCGTCGTCACCCAGAAAATTCTTCTGGACGGTGGGGTCGGGGTTGGCGGGCTTCAATCCGAAAATGTTGGTGTAACCCCCTTTGACATAAAACACCCCGCCTCCCGCCGGCAGCTTCCCGCCGTTCACGTCATTGAAGAAGTCGGTTAGTCCGTGCAGGTTCTTGGTCATTTGCGAATTGTTGGCTACGTAGCCAAAGTACTGCGGTCCGTTGTGGTGCGTGATGTAGGAAGTGTGCGTGGCGTCGCCGCTCCCCGGTTCATTGTCGAAACCCTCTTCGTACCAGCCCCAGGATACGGCCGCCTTTCCGTTTTTCGTGAGATTGGCGATGTCGTCCATCACGTCAACCGTGTCGGCGCCGGTGGTGTCGGCGTCCTGGGATGTCACTGAACTGGCGGTGTTTCCCAGAAGTGTAAGCGGAAGCGAGGCGTAAGTCTGATTGAGGGCTATCCCGTAGCCGGGAAAATCGCCTGGGTTGACAGGCAGATTGTTATATTTATGAGTGTCTGAGGGAGATCCCCAAAACGGATCGTTGTCGTTTAGCACCGGCTGCCCTGGATTCGAGCCCCCGTTGTCAGTGTACAGATCGTCCAGGTGAAGCGCTGCCTGAGTCTGGCCGCTTTGAGCTGCGATGATCGCCAGGTTTCCCGGCGTGGAGGGACCGGTCATCGATTGAAAAATGTGGTCGAACAGCACGAACCGGTTGGCGTATTGCCAGAGAAAGGGGATCGTGTCCCCGTCCATATAGGCCATCGCGAGTTCGCCCATCTGCTTGGCCTTGAGGCTGGGCGCAACGCCCGCCGCCCCCATGTATTTTTCTTCTTCGACGAGCGCGAACTTGTTCATCTGCGAAACGCCGTTGACAACGTTCATCTTTGCGACCATACGCGGATGAGAGTGGTCGATATCGTCCGTATCAGCCGAGTAGCAGGGGTTTGCATTGCCGCAGGCAGTGGTCGGGTCGATCCTGAAGGGTTGAATGGTCCCAGCCGAGCCGTCCGTGTTAATAATGGTCTGAGTGAACCCCGGGGTTTTTTTGGCCGTGTGTGAATATATCCCCTCAGCACCCGGGAAAGTGCCGAAATAGGAATCGAACGAGCGGTTTTCCTGGTAGAGCACGAACACGTATTTGACCTTCTGCTGCAGCAACTTGATCGTCTGGCTGCTTGAAAGTTTCGGCTCGTTTTCCGGCTTCACGGAGTGCTGAGCCACGGCCGGGTCCGGTTCTAAAACCACCGAAAACCGCTGTGGAATCGGACCGGAAGCCGATGCAAGCGTGGTCAGAAACACTCCGGCTGTTACAATGGCTGAAATTTTCTCGATCATGGTGTGTCTCCTGCATGTATGGTTAAAAAAAGTTCTGCTGTTCAGGCCGAGATAGAGCAATAAAGGCGGGCCACGTCTATGGTCCCTTCGAACGGTTCCCCATCTTGGCCCCTCCTTCTCTCGAGGAGTTGTGTGCGTCAAGTTCTGCAAATTCGATCAGGGCATACGGCGCCTAGTTTTTTGTTTTCCTTACTGCTTCAACCGACGAAGCGAGCCCTGGAGGGCCGCCGAGAATGGGTCCAACAGTGACTCGTCGGAGGCGGCCCTCCAGGGCGGCCTCTCAGGCAGCGATACCTAGTCGCAGCTTCTTTTGTTCTTGGAGTAGATCCATATTGATGTAACGGCTTGCTTCCAGCCAGTCCTCGTGGGTCTCCACCGCCAAGGCACGGACAAGCCGCAGACAGCTCTCCCGGTTGGGAAAGATCCGCACTACGTGAGTTCTTCTCTTGATCTCCTCGTTTAGCCGTTCGAGCATGTTTGTGGATTTCATGTGCTTATGGTGTTGAAGCGGGAGACGGTAGAAGGCGAGGGTTTCCCCGATATTCTCTTCCACCCATTCGCACAGCTTCGGATACTTCTTGCTCCAGCGCTCAAGCCACTGCGCCAGGTCCTTTTGAGCCTCGGCAAGGTCCCTTCTGTCATATATCCACCGCAATTCCTGCAAGCAGTCGTCTACCGCTTTCCTCGGGAGGTGATCCAGGGCGTTTCTTAGGAAGTGTACGTAACAGCGCTGCCAGACGGCTTCGGGAAGTACCTCGGCGATGGCCCGTTTGAGTCCGGGATGATCGTCCGATACTACGAACTCTACGCCCCGTAAGCCGCGCCTTTTCAGTTCCACCAGGAAATCCTTCCAACTTGTCGCACTTTCACGGTTGGCCAGTTCCACGGCCAGGATCTGCCGTCTGCCCTCTGCGTTGATGCCGATGGCGATCTGCACAGCCTGGCTGCGGATAACCCCGTCATCTCTGACTTTTTCGTAGCGGGCGTCCAAGATCATGTAAGGATAGCTCTCTTCGAGGGGTCGCTTGGCAAACCGCTCCAGGCTCTCGTCCAAAGTCTTGTTGACCTCGCTGATCGAGGAGGCCGAAAACGAGTGGCCGCACAGCTCCTCGGTGATGGCTTTCACTTTTCTCGTGGACACGCCCTGGACGTACATCTCGGCCAGCGCGGAAACCAAAGCTTTCTCCGATCTTTGATATCTCTCGAAGAGTTGAGTGGAAAAATGCCCTTGCCGGTCCTGTGGCACTCGGAGTTCGAGCTTGCCCACGCGTGTTATCAAAGACCGGCCGTAGTAGCCTGAACGGTATCCAACGCGCCCGTCGCTCCTTTCCCCTTTCTCGGCTCCTACCGCCTCTGTCATCTCCTGCTCCAACACTTCCTGGAGCACCTCACGAAGTAATGTCTTGAGGCCGTCCTTCTCCTCGCTGAAAATCTCTTGGAGGTTGATCCATTTGCGCTTACATTTGTTCTCGGTCATGGCATATTCTCCGTCTGTTCGGGTGGGTGATTCGTTACAGTGAAACACCCGTATGCCATGACCATCTTCTGCAAGTCATTCTTTTTTGCAGAACTTTCTGCACATTACCTCTCGAGGCACGATCGCTTGATACTAAGTTGAGTTCAAGTGAGTACCAAAAGAAGCTGAAAAGATCGGGGAGTTTTGCCCCCCAAACCCGAAGTCACTTCCCCGCTCTTTTCGATTACATGAATCTTGAACGCAACTTCGCTTGACTCGGGCGAAGCTTGCCGGTTTGTCGTTACCGTTTGTCGGCGGAAGGATTACATTTCTGTGAAATCAGATGGAGGGATTTAAGTGTTTAGCTTAGCGGATCAATTGAAACTGGAATGGTAGAATAACGGATGTCGCCACAGGCATGCCCCGGGCGAAGCCGGGTTTGAACCGCCACCGCAGGATAGCGTCCAAAGCGTTCTGTTCGAAAACCCCTTTGGGGTGAGCCTCCAGAATGCGAGGTCTGGAAACACGACCGTCGGGTTCTACGACAAATTTCACCACTACCGTGCCCGAAATGCCCAACTCACGCGCTTTATCCGGGTAGACCGGCTCATATTTCCGCAAGGGCTCCGGGACCTTATCGACTGCCGAGGCCTCATGCTCGACCCGTTGGGCCGGCCGGCCGCCGGCCTCTTCGCCCCCTTGACCTGCGTATTCTCCCGTCCCTTTTCCTGTGCCGATGACTTTGTCCGGAATATTACCTTTTCCTTCCCCGAGGTCATTCGGGAGGGCATCCGAGCCGGGGTGCGCGGACGGGGCGGGAGCAACCACGGAAGGTCCCGCTGTGGGGCGTTTATGGCTTGGGTCAGGTTTTCTCTTGTGGTTGGCGCCGGAAGCGGAAAGGATTCTTGCCGGCGCTTGACGGGCAATGGGACGGCGCGGCGCCGTCGGCTTCATCTCAGGCCAGTCAGGCAGATCGACTTCTCTTGTCATCCCGGGCGCATCAGGCGCCGCAGCAGTCGGCGCCGTCGGGGCCGGGGCCGCGCTATCGCCACTGGCGGCCCCAACCTCCCCGGGACCTCCCGCGACCTCGGCGCAGTCCACAAGAGTGGCCGTCAAATAAGGCCTGGCGGCATTTTGTGGGCGATGGGCAAGAGGCGACAGCAAAACCGCTCCCGCTGTAAGCATGTGAAGCAGTAGAGACCCTGCAGCCGCCAGAGCCAAACCCTTGAGCGCCCCTCCCCGTGATGCGCAAGGAAATGTATCGATGGAAGACAGCTCAAGTTGCGCGAGAAAAAGCCCGGGATCGGTGTATTCTCTGTCCATACCGGCACATCCCGAAGATGGAATCATCTGTGCTGCGTGGAGACGGGCTGCGGCCCCTCCATCTCCTCTTCTCCTTTGCCGAAAAAGAACGAAAACACCGCGAAGATATTGGCGGTTGGCGAATCGCGGGTTGTTCCAATCAGCGGGGCGATATCGAAGCGAGTCCGCCGGCTGGGCTTCCAGGTAAAACTGGGGCCGATATCTAATTCATATTCAGGGTTGGCGCGTGTGTCGGCGTCGCAGCGCCGGATGAACTGCATCTCGATTCCGACCTTGAGATACTCGTCAAGAATTGCATAGGAGAGGGCCTGGCTGAACCCGGTTTCCCACTCCCGCTGGCCGCCGACTTGCTGCTCGTGGAAGGCGTTGAACGCCCATTGGAGGTTCTTGCCGAGTTGCTGTCCCAGGAGGAGCCGTAATTCAAAGGCGTCCGGAATATCGGGCGTGTGCGAGCCGGGGTCTCCCTCCCCCTGAGCTTCGTAATCCTTGCCCACGCCAAAGTGCCATTCGGCAAACAGGGTGGGGTTCAACGGGATTTTCCCCCAATCGGCCAGCGCATAGCGTCCTTCGATGGTCTCTTGGGTTTCCTGTGCATGTCTGCCGTGCACTTCGAAATTGTTTTCGAAGGCGATCTGGAAACGGTGCGGCAGCCCCATTTCAAACTCCTGGGTGAAAGTGTGGACATCGGGGCCGTGTTTGGCCAGGAACCCCGTGTAGTCGATATCGACAAAGAAGAGCCCCGGCGGGATGACATAGACCTCCGTATCGCCCGAAAACCTGCCGCGGGCGGACCATCGCGGCTGGTTGTACGGGCCGATCGCCTCCTGGCTGGCGGATTTGCCCTGGATCACCTCGGGCGACATGGAATAGGTTTGTTCCTGCTTCTGTTCCTGTTCCCGATCCTGTTCAGCCATCGCGTAAGCGGGAATTATCACTGTAGCCAGGATGATGCAAAGTAAGAACCGCATAAGGATGATAATCACCTCGTATGACAAGACTTATATACAACATCCAAATCAGAAAGACGCAGCGCCGCAGGCGGCCCTCCTTGAAAGCTCAAGGACGCATATCTCGCTTCAGATTCGAGACCGGCACGATACCTGTTTACTATTACAAATAGATGAATTGAAAGTTACCATCCGGTGACAGGATGTTTTTATAAGACGAGTTCCGAACCAACGTTTGCTATTTCACCGGCGAAGCCGTCCTGATCGCGTTTCGCGTGGATTCTTTTACGTTATACATGGCCGAGTCCGCAAGCTTCAGTAGTTCGCTCTTGTCTTTTGCATCTTCAGGATAGGCGGCCACTCCGAAAGAAGCGGTCATTCTGAGGTTCAAACCCTCTTCTGAAAGAAAGTCCCGGGAATTCAGACTTTCGCGCAGGCGCTGCGCAAATTCGAGCGCCTCCTTTTTGCCGGATTTCGGCATAAGGATCACAAACTCGTCACCCCCGTACCGGACTGGAATATCGCCGGGTCTTGCCAGCTCTTTGATAAGCAGCCCGATCTCTCTTAGCATTTTGCTGGCGAGCAGATGGCCGTGGGAGTCGACGATATGTTTGAAATGGTCCAGATCGAAGAAGATCATTGAAACCTCATGGCGCCCGATCTTTGCGGAAGCGAGTTCCCTGTCGAGGGATTCATAGAGGCAACGAATGTTGAAAAGGCACGTGTGGTCGTCGGTAATGGCCAACCTGTGCGCTTCTTTGTACAAGTGAGCATTGTTTATGGCGATTGCGGCGTATTCGGCGATTGTCTTCAAGGCCTTCATATCCAGATCGGTGAACGCGTCATGTTCGATTCTGTTCACCAGTTCGATGGCCCCCAGTGTCTTGCCTCTGTTCCGAAGCGGGACGCAGATCACCGACTGCGTATTGAAATTGGATATCCGGTCGAACCGGCCGGAAAATCTCGGGTCTTCACGCACGTCTTCCGCCAGAACGCTTTCACCGGTCTTTACTACCCAGCCCGCAATCCCCTCTCCGATCTTCAGGCGCTGGCCCCTGATCGCCTCGGCCCCCTCCCCGACTGCGATTTCGAAGTAAAGTTCGGCCCTGGCTTCGTCCACGAGCAGCAGCGACCAGTTGCGCGGTCTAAGCAGAGTCCCCACCAGCCTCATTATCGTTTCAAGGATCTCCGTAAGGTTCAAAGATGAGGTGAGAGCGCCGGCAAGTTCGGAATAGATTTCATGTTCGCGCCTCAATCGGCTGATATCGTCTTGCGCCTCTTGTTTGCCCTGCATCTGTTCTCCTCCGAAGTGTTCGGAATGGCTGAATTCCAGTAAATTCGCCGCCCCGGCAGAGTCGATAACCGTTAACTCGTCTCCATCCTGAACCCTCGGATAAGAGACCGGCAGTTTCGGAGCCGGAAAGAAGGCATTTTTCGTCTTGGCGAGGAAATCAAGGGATTACGCGGAGGCGTACGCCGGTAGCCGGTACGCCGCACAAGAAACCCCGAAGATTGACGCCGCCAGGGCGGAAAAGAACCCTTTCCGGATGGAAACTAACTCAAAAGGTGGCTGAATAATCGTAGTGGTATTTTCTCCGTTTTTCAAGCTGTGCGCGAGTTCGTGGGAAGACCCTGCGGGCAGTTCGGCTGATGGAAGATGCTGGTGAGATATATGCCATCGATATAACGTTGTATTATATACCACTGTATGCTGCTTGATTTTTTCGAAAGTAAATTACAAGCCAAAGAATCAAGGGGACGGATTCAGGTATTCCGGTGTTAATCCTGTGAATGCTGCGACAGGTTTTTACCTTCTTGGGGGTAACAGCCGCTCTCCGACGATCCTCATAATCCACCGAATTTACAATGTTTAGTATCGCCTTTGAGTATATTGGATCAACATTTTATACCCCCTAAAGTACCTCTTGACATCGCAAAGTTTCGGAAATACGGTGGGCTCACCCTGACGATTGATGTTGCCACTCGTAAGGAAATCGCCCGGTAGATGTCATTGACAGCGTCCGTGAATATGCGCCATCCCAAAATCCTTTTGCCTGATCACACTGGGTTTATTTCCAAAGCCGAGCACTCATATCAGGGTTGTATATAAGTTTATCATAACAAGGAGGGTACCGGCATGCGAAAGAACCATAACCCCAGTGTAATGTTCGCATGTTTCTTATTGTTATTGTCCCTGCTGCTAATCCTTAATCTGGCCTGCTTCTGCGGCGCAAGTTGGGGCCAAGGCGGTGACTCAGGCCCGGCAAACGCCAACCGCAACGGCGTCACAAGTCGGGGCCCGATCGACTCAGGCCCGGCAAGCACCAGCCTCAACGGCGTCACAAGTTGGCGGCAAATCAACTCAAGCCTGACAAGCACCAATATGTTCGTGTGCGATGATTCCGGCAATCTTGGCGTGGTTGACACCGCGACCGGCAGCGTAGCCGTGATCGGGAATATGGGTCAGATGATGACCGGCATTGCTTTTGCTCCTAACAATGACCTCTACGGGGTCACATTCACTTATCTCTACAAGATCAATCCCGCCACTGGAAGCATCACGGCGATTGGTCCGCTAGGATTTGACGATATAAACGCTCTGGTTTTTGGCAAGAACGGAACGCTGTATGCAGCGGGTCGTGACACAACGAATTTCTACTCTGTCAATACCACTACGGGCTCAGCTACTATCCTGGGGGAAACCGGCTACTTTTCAGGAGGAGACCTTGCCTTTGACTCCTACGGGGTGCTCTATATGAGCACCTCATCCAATCAGTTAATTAAAATTAATACAACTACTTATGTTGGTACTCCGATTGGGTCGATAGGATACGGCAACGTCTACGGACTCGCCTTCGGTCCTGACCAAAAAATGTACGGGGTTGCCGGGACTCAGATATTTACAGTAGACTTGGAAACCGGAGCCGGATCGCCACCTTTGATCAATTACGGCGGGCATGGACTGTCTATTGCGACGGGGGCCCGTTTCCTTGGGGAGAGCACTTCCAATGGGCTGGCAGTAAACTTTGGAGCGTCCGGCCTTTGGTCTTACCGAAGCGGGGCATGGAGCGAACTCACCTCATTTTCTCCAGGCATGATGGCGGCTTATGGGAACGACATGGTCGCCCTTTTCCCGGGCGCGGGTCTCTACCAGTATGACGGCTCCGCCTGGACACGGCTCACTCCAATCTCCAGCATCGATCTGATTGTAGGGATGTCGGACAGGGTCTACGTGCATTTTACGGGCACCGGAGTTTGGCAATACAACGGCGCATGGACCCAGGTCACTACGTTGAACCCCAACCAGATGCTGGCGTTTGACGGCAATCTGCTGGCGAATTTCCCTGGCGCCGGACTCTACCAGTATGACGGCTCAACCTGGACTCAGCTCACGCCCCTTAGCACGGTCGATAGCATGGTCGCAGGCCCCTCGATACTTTATGTGCATTTTCCTTCAGCCGGTCTGTACGCATACAGCGGCGGCGCGTGGACCGGACTTACTTCCCTCGATCCCGCCATGATGGCGGTGTGCGGAAACGCGCTGGTCGCGAATTTTACAGGCTTTGGTCTATACAGTTGGAACGGCTCTTTATGGGCGCAGCTTACCTCAGCCGCCGCGCAGGGCTTGATCGGGACCCCGACCATCCTTTACGTTAACTTCGGGATCTATGGCCTCTATGAATACAACGGCGCCAACTGGACTAAGATCACGCCGTTCTCCGCGAACCTCATGGGATTGTGGGGCTCCTCGCTTATCGCCAACTTTGCCGGCAGTGGACTCTATTCATACGACGGATACTCATGGAGTCAGCTTATCTGGGTCGACAGCGCAACCGCTACGCTCGAAGTGAATTGGCCTTGATTGTGTGAGGCAGGCCCGGCAATGACTCCAACCGACGATTTGCCGGGCCTTTCGCAGCAAAGTTCATCGCGGGCATGGCCCGCTCCTCAAAGGCATGCCGCTTAGACGCCGCCGCTTCGGGTTCACGAGTAATCGGCTGGAGTTGTTAAACGGTCCATCTTGCGAGGATAAGCTATATCAGCAATGGCAGACTCGCCGCCCGTCGCTACGTCCTGCGCCGGGGCCGGCGGCGTTCCGGTTGGTCAATCCCGGCTGCGGCGGCTCGCCGCCCGTCGCCGCTTCAGTTGACAAGTTTAAGGGTCTCTTTTCCTTTGCCGCTCCCCCATGCGCCCTTGAGCATTCCGTTTGCCCCGAGTTTATACGTTACGACCCCCTCAAAGGCCCCCGGACCTTTCCTGTTTATCGTCAAAGTCTTTCCCGATAAGGCGCCCGAGCCTGTATAGGATTTATTTGCAATCTTCCATGTAACGGAGTACCCGCTGCCGCTCCGGGTAATGCCTGCCGTCCCGCTGTACCTGGCGCCGTCGAGGTTTGTTCCTTCAAGAGTGTAGTTTCCTTCCAGTTTCGCCTCTGTGCTCCTTGTCGGGGTTTTGCCGGATGTCTCAGCCTCTTCCGAGTCTGATTGCTTGTCGAACAGGTAATGCCAGGCATGAAATTGCCTGGCGGCCCCGCCATGAGGACTTGAAGGAGTTGTTGTCGTCGTCGTTACGCTCGCCATATAAGATTTGGCGGCGGCGTTATCGGGATTCGCCTCCAGGGCCATCTTGAAAAAGTGCTTGGCTTCAAGCATGTCGCCCTTCTTCATATAACAGGCCCCGATGTTGGCGAGCACTTCGTCTCTATTGCGCGGATTGAGTCTGAGACAGTCCTGGAAAGACAGGATCGCCATATCGAACGCGGCCTGTCCCATATAGACATTGCCGAGTTCGTAATGGACCTCTGAGACGCCGGCGTTCAGGCTCAACGCCTGCTTGTACTTCTGTATGGCAGCAGAGGGATCGTCGTTTCTCAGAACGAGAAGCCGGGCCAGGGCGAGCAGGCAGTCGTAATTGTTGGGCTCAAGAGTCAAAGCTTCCTCGAGCAGCTTTTGAGCTTCATGCGGATTGCTGATAACCTTTTTTTGCGCCTCGACAAGCAAAGCTTGGGCGGAGGGCTGGCGCTGGTCCAAACCCGGACCGGGCCGGGGGACTTTCGGCTGGGTGGGAGCAGGCAGGGCCGCAGGAGGTTGGACAGCCGGCTTCTCGATCTGCGCCGGCGTACTTTTGAAATGCCACCAAGCAGCACCGCCGGCGACCACTACCAGCAACATCAGCAGGATTAGCGCCGGTATGTTAGGCGCCCTCTTTGGGGCTTCCCGCAAGTCTCGCCTGATCTCCTCGCCTCGAGGCTCCGCTTCTTCTTTCGGCCCGGCGGCCTCAATCTGCTGTCCGGATGGCAAAGCATGGGGGACAGTGACGCGCCCGATCTCAGCCGCGAAGGACTCGGTCTGATCGGCCAGCATGGTTCTATCAAAAGAAGGTTGAGACTCCATTGCCGCTTGAGAACCTGCCAGGGCGCCGGACGCCAGGGCCTTTAGGTCCATGCGCATTTCCGCCGGTTTCTGATAGCGCTGGGAAGGGTCTTTGGCCATAGCTTTGAAGATTATACGGGCAACCGCTTGCGGAATGTTCACGTTGACGATATTGGGGGGAACAGGGTCTGTTTGTATTATCTTATAGACCAGCGTCGCAGTACTATCAGCTTCAAAGGGTTTGTCGCCGGTCACCAGTTCATAAAACACAGCGCCAAGAGAGAAGATATCGGATCGAATATCCACCTTCTTGCCGGAAATCTGTTCGGGAGACATATAAAACGGAGTTCCAAGAACCATCCCTGTCACTGTCAATGAAAGTGAAAGACGTTTGGCGATGCCAAAATCCATTACTTTCACCCTGTTGTCTTCCGTAATCATGATATTGGACGGTTTTATGTCCCTGTGCACGATGCCGGCCTTGTCGGCGATCTCGATAGCCATCAGGATTTGTTCGACAATGGGGATTGCTTCCTCTGCATCAATAGCGCCGCGCTCCTTGAGAATCTGACTCAGGGTTTTGCCTTGAATATATTCCATGCAGATATATTGAAATTCTTTTGTCTCCCCATAGGAGTGGATGGTTACTATATTGGGGTGCACGAGGTTCCCGGCGGTCTGGGCCTCGTGGACAAGCCTTTTCTTGGCTTCTTCGCGCTGAAGGGTCTCCGCATCCGATGCACTTCTGACGTCCTTTGGAATAAGCTTTAATGCGACAACTCTGTCAAGCGTGGAGTCGTGGGCCTTGAACACCATGCCCATTGCCCCTTCAGCGATGAAGGAGTCCACTGTGAACTGGTCGATACGCTTTCCGATAATCTTGTCTACCTTGCCCACTGCGACCCCGGCGGCTTTCGTGCGAGCCGATTGCAAACCCTTGCGGTTTGCGCCAAAAAATAGGATAAAAGAAACGGGAGGCCCTGCGCTGCATTCAAGACCGGCCGATCTCGATGCGAAAGCAACCAAAACCGGCGCAGACCCTCGAATTGTTATTGTAATAGAATCGATAGCGGGCCTGCAACTGATTTTCATGGAGCCCTATGGCGAAGCTGATCATCAAGGATAGCAACGGAATTCGAGAAGTCGAGCTGGAAAAGGTCAACTCAGTCGGACGTTCCCCATCCAGCCAGGTTCGGATTTCCGATCCGCTCGTCTCGAAGCAGCACTGCCTGATCTTTGCGGACGAGGAGGGCAATTACAGCATCAAGGACTTGGGTAGCCGGAACGGCACCTTTGTCAACAGGAAACGTATCCAGGGCGACGTAAGTCTTCAAAATGGAGACGACGTCACTTTGGGCCAGACGTCCTGCATGTTCCAGCTCCATACGGTGGGCAGCCAGGTGTCGCTGGAGGACGAACGATGCAAGATCATGGTGATCGATCAGGTTTACCTTAAGTCCTTGCAGCGAAGCCGCTTTCTGCCGGAAAAGGAAGTTGCGGATGAAAAAGCGCTTCGCGCCGATTACGAAAAGCTGCGAATTGCTCATGAACTTCAGCGGGATATCGGCCTTGAGCTCGACCTGAGCCGGATTTTCAATCGAATCCTCGATCGCACTTTTGAGGTCTTGGTGTGTGACCAGGCCGTAATTCTGATGGCGGACGCCATGGGGAATATGCCTGTCAAGGCGTTCAAAACACGAACGCCTAAAGACAGGGTGGTCGTTTCCTCAACTATAATCAGGCGGGTTCAAGAGGACAAAGTGGGGCTGATAAGCGCAGACGCCCTTGCCGATGAACGTTTTCAGGGCGCCGCGTCGATCGTTAGCCAAAAAGTGCGCTCCTCGATGGCCGTTCCCATACTCTACGAAACGGAGCTGCTCGGGATCATGATCGTCGAGTCCTCTGCAGCGATCATGGCTTACACGAAGAAGGACCTTCTGCTGTTCAGCAATATCGCTTTGCAGACGGCAAACCTTATCAAGATGGCCGAAATGGCGAAAAAGATAGAGACCGACGCCGCCACGCGCGAAAGATTTCAGCGCCTGCTCTCCCCCGATCTGGCCGAGATGGTCGTCTCCGGCAAGCTCAAGGTGGAAAAGGGCGGAGAGGAACGCGTCGCTACAACTCTTTTCGCCGATATAAGGGGCTTCACCTCAATGTGCGAAAAAATGGAAGCCTCCGATGTGCTCATCCTTCTCAACGAGTTCTTCGAGATCATGGTGGAGATCGCTTTTTCCTACGAGGGCACGGTGGATAAGTTTGTGGGAGACATGATCATGGTCGTCTGGGGGGCGCCGGTGGCCCATCCCGACGACCCCGGCCGCGCGGTCCAGGCGGCGTTGGACATGCAAGCGGCCCTGGACCGGTACAACACCGGCCGCAAGCAGCCGATCCGCATCGGAATCGGCATAAACACCGATCAACTCGTTGCGGGATATATCGGATCTACGCGCACCATGAGCTATTCGGTTATCGGGGATGCGGTCAACACCGCGTCGAGGCTTTGCTCTGCGGCAGGTCCGGGACAGGTGCTTATATCCGAAAACACTTATCAAAAAATTCGCCGGCACTTCGATGTGGTCGAACTGGACCCCGTGATCGCCAAAGGTAAATCTACGCCGCTCAAGGTTTTCGGCGTGCTCAGCTCGAAGCGGGAGCCCAGTACGATTATTGACTGACGCGGAGAAGGGGGATGGGGTGACGCAGAAAAAATTCATCACCGCAGTTCAGCATGTCCCTGCGGGACACCCTAAACCGCGAAAAGGCCGCCCACAAGGAGCTAAACTACGGTTCGTTCAGAAAAGCCGCCCACAAGGGGCTAAACTACGGTTCGTTCAGGCGCCTTTCCATGGGTTTGGGCAGCCCAACGGGACATGAGATGCTGGGTGGATTTTGTTGTCCCCGCGCCTTCGCGTATCGACGCTCCGCGAGGTGTGTGGACCTCTCCCCCGCGGGCGCCGCCGAAGGCAGCGCCCAACTTGGCCGGCGGTCCCACCGCCCGCCGCTAACCGATTTTCAGCACCAGGGCGGCAGCCGTGTCCCCTGCCGCGCATCCTCCCCACAGAAGATATCCGCCCCCGAGTTCGGCCGTTTCCTCGATGCCTTCGATGATGAGCCTTCCCGCCGTGGGCGCCTGCGGATGCCCGAAAATCAGGGAGCACCCGTAATTGTTGAAGCCCATTACGTCGATGCCCAGTTCCCCGGCCATATAGAGGTCGTTTGCAACGAAGGGGTTATGGGTCTTTATGGCCTTTAGATCGGCGACGCCTATGCCTGCTTTGTCAAGGGCCATTTTGACCGCCGGGACGACCGCCATCGCCATGAAGCCCTTTTTCGCCCTGGAAAAGCCGTATGAGACCACCCGGATCTCGACTGAAGGGTCTGCGCTCAGTTCGGCTGCTCTTTCTCTTCGAAGTTACAACTACGGCGCAATTTCCGTCCGCCGGATGGGTTTGCGAGCCGAACGTATGAATGCCGCCGGGCAGCAACGGGCTTGAGCGCCGCCAGGCCTTCCCGGCGTGGTCGGCGTTATTCCCTCGTCTGTTTCCACAATGACGGTCTTTTTCTTGGAAATCTGGACTCTCGACCGGAAACATGTACCTTTTTTGAAAATCCCGGTCGCAGTCGAGGGCGGCCAGATACTGCTCATAGCGCCGAAGGGTTACCTCATCGGCCTGCTCCCGCGTAAGTCCGGCCTCCCTCGCCACATTCTCGGCGGTCTCGATCATGGAATTTTTGGCCCAGGGATCGTGACCGAAGTTGTCCATCACCCAGTTCTCCGATTCGACTTCGCCCCCTGGTCCCAGCGGGTTGGGCCATACGGTGTGGGGACCGTTCGAGCATCTGTCCGTCATCAGGCAGAAGGGATTGCGGTAGAGTCCCGTCTCTACGCCTATGGCGGCCTGGTAGATGCAAGTGGCTGAAGTAGTGCACGCCTGGCTGAACGGTCATCCCGGGAATGCCCGGGGCGCCCATGAGAGCGGCGGCCCAGGGGCTTCCGTAGAACCATTTGGGCTGCCCGATGGTGATCCCCAGAAAGAGGTAGTCGAACATTTTCGGGTCCCAGTTCTTCCCGGCCAGCCATCTTTTCGACGTATCCGCCGCAAGAATTATGGAGTTCTGGGTCGCCATGGCTGCCCTGCCACCGTGAGAACGGGGTCGAGTAGTAGCCCCTGAAAGGTATGTATGCGTTGGTCAACATAGGCTCTTAGTAGAATCCTCCGCCCGTCTTTTTGCCTAATTTGCCGGCCCGCACCAGTTGCTTGATTATTTGGGGGGCGCCGTAATGGCCGTCGCGAAACTCGTCGGCGAAATACTCCATGACGAAGTAGGAGATATCGATCCCCGTGAAATCCATCAGTTCGAAAGGACCCATCGGGTAGTTCAACCCGAGCTTGACCGCGGTATCGATATCCTCTACCGAGGCCACCCCTTCCTGCAACAGGCGGGCCGCCTCAATGAACTGGGGGATCAGTATCCGGTTGACCACGAAGCCGGGAGAATCTTTCTTGACCTCGATGGTCTTCTTGCCGAAAGACTCGGCCAGGGCCTTGGCGGCGGCTACCGTCTCATCGGACGTGTTAAGCCCTCTTATCACCTCGACCAGGCGCATAATCTGAGCGGGATTGAAAAAGTGCATCCCGCAAACCTTGTCCGCCCTGCCCGTGGAGGCGGCGATCGCGGTAATCGACATCGAGGAGGTGTTGGTGGCCAAAACGACTTCCGGCCGGCAAAAGCTGTCCAGGGCGCTAAACACCTCTTTTTTCCGGTCGATATCTTCGACTATGGCTTCTATGACAAAATCCACGTCGGCGAGGTCTTCCAGAACGACCGTCCCCTTGATCCGGTTGAGGCAGGCCTGCCGCTGCTCCTCGCTCATCTTTCCCTTCTCGACGGAGCGCGCCATGAACTTGCTCATATTGGCGATGGATCTTTCTACATAAGACATTTCCACGTCCCGCAAAACCACTTCGTAACCATTCATGGCCGCGACGTTGGCAATCCCTGTGCCCATCGCTCCCGCTCCCGCCACGCCAATCTTACGGATGCCCATATCTTTCTCCCTGAAAACCGATTGAGGAACCGCCAATTGAGAAATTGAATCCCTGAGTCCCTTACTTCTTGGGTCTTTCGTCTATAACGCGCACCGCTTTGCCTTCGCTTCGCTTGAGGCCCTTTGGCGGTAATATTTCCATGCCGACGCTAATGCCCAGAATTCCCTTGATATGGCCTGCGATTTTTCTTTCAACCTCCGCAACCTTGCCGGGGCCGGCGTCATACACTTCCTTTTTGGCCTCCACACGGATGTTTAGCTCATCGAGGCGCTTTTTCTTACGTACGACGAGCAGGTACTGAAGTTCTATTTCCTTGATGTCGGACAACAGCGCTTCGATTTGGGACGGGAAGACATTGACGCCGTTGATGATGAGCATGTCGTCGGTGCGTCCGGTGACTTGTCCATCTTGACGAAGGTGCGCCCGCAGGAACAGGGTTCCCTTCTAAGAGTGGTGATGTCCTTGGTGCGGTAGCGGAGCAGGGGCATGGCGCGGCGCTGTATGGCGGTGAGGACCATTTCGCCTCTTTGCCCGAGTGGGACCGGCTCGAGTGTCACCGGATCGATGGTCTCCACCATGAAATGGTCCTCGTTGATATGCAGGCCGTTTCTTTCGTCACAGTCATACGCCATTCCGGGGCCGCCAAGTTCGGTGAGCCCGTAGATGTCTCTGGCCGAGATTCCCATCCTCTCATCGATTTCATCGCGCATGGCCTTCGTCCAGGGCTCGGCGCCGAAAACGCCCACGCGCAGCGGCATATCCCTGATCGGCATTTTCATCTCTTCGGCTCGTTCGGCAATGGTCAGGGCGTAGGACGGGGTGCAGAAAAGGGCCGTGGTGCCGAAGTCCTTCATCAGCATGATCTGTCTTTCGGTCATTCCGGAACTGGTCGGGACGATCGTGCATCCGACGCGGCTTGCTCCCTGGTGAAGTCCGAGGCCGCCGGTAAAAAGCCCATATCCATAAGCGATCTGGACGATATCTTCCTTTCGCACCGTCGCCGCCCAGAGCACCCTGGCCACGCACTCCGTCCACTGCTCCACGTCTTCGGCGGTATAAGGTCCGGTAATGGGCTTGCCGGTCGTTCCGGAGGAACAGTGTATGCGAACCACCTCATTCATGGGGACGGCGCAAAGCCCGAAGGGATAATTGTCCCTCAGATCGTTTTTCACCGTAAAGGGAAGCTTTGCTGATATCCTCCACGGACTTGAGATCATCCGCCCTGACACCCGACTCGTCCAGCTTCTTCCGGTAAAAAGGGACTCTTTCGTAAAGCCAGCTCACGGTTTCCTTAAGCTTGGCGAGTCTGAAATTTTTGCAATTCCTCAACCGGCATGCACTCAAACCGATCGTTCCACGCCATTTGCTCAACTCCTTCCTGTCTGGTAGACCGGCTAACAAAAGTAAACGACTGCTTCGTCAAACCTAGCCAACTCTACCTCAGCGATGTGCGAAAACTTCGATACTTTCTGCGAAAGATGGCGCGGCGGGGCTCGCTCCCTCAGGCCGCCCACCTCGCGCAGCGTGGAGTTTGATGACAGCAGGGTCTAAGATGGCGACCGGGAATCGGGAACCAGGGATGATGCGATGGTCTATGTCCTGATGCCAACTGGTCTCCATCGGGAAACTCCGGAAAGAGACTCGCGGTTTCCGAATAGAAACTAGCTACAAGGTGGCTATTTAATAGCTAAGATTCGGCTGATCGTCAAGCAAAATTGACTGTCGACCAAAAAATATTTCCGGCCTTGGGCACTTTGATGATAACCTCGATCAGAGGGAGCCGGCAAAGAGGATGTTCGGGGCAGGTAGGCCGGGCGGAAAATTTCTCGCGGCCGTTGACGGGTAGACGGGAGGATTATTCACGTGACTGAACAGATCACTCTGGAGACCCCGATGGGAAAGTTGTCCGTGTATACCTTTGCTTCTCCCGATGAGATCAGGCGGCTCCGTATTCGACAGGCAGTTCAGCGAGCACACCGGTTTCCGGTCGCTCTACACCAGGAGTGAAAGTCTCAAAAGAAGGGCGGCCGAAGAGGATGCAAACGTGGTCCTTGCGGTAACCGATAAAGAAAACATCATCGGTTTCGGGGTGCTTGCCTATCCGGAACCCGATCAGCGGTGGGCCAGACTCGGACCTAAGGCTATGATGGAGGTCAAGGCTATAGAGGTTACCCGCGATTGGAGGCGAATGGGGGTCGGAAGCGCTCTCGTGAAAGGGATGCTCTCTCATCCCGGGGCGGAGGAAAAAATCATATATTTTGTAGGATACACCTGGACCTGGGATTTGGAGGGGACGAAAATGACCGCGTCGCAATACCGAAAAATGATGATCCGCCTTTTCCAACCCTTTCAGTTTAACGAGTGTAAAACCAATGAACCCAATATTTGCCTTGATGCCGACAATCTTTTCATGTGCCGGATCGGAAAAAATATCAGCGACCGCCTCCGGGATGATTTCAAATGGCTCCTCGTTTGGCGTCTATCCTTCTAATATCTAATACAAAATCCCCCGCCGGCCCTCCTTGGGAAAGGGGGGAATTTGTGAGGCGGGGCAGGGGGAGGGCATGCGCCCTGAGTTTGCAAATCGGCTTTTCGGAACATGCTTTTTCATTGACTATCGTTTTTTTCTTGACTATAGATAGCTGTAATCTAGCCTTACTCTCGTTGGCGAAATAGTTCTGACGCCCCCGCGATTATTCATCATCCGGTGAGCTGCTATGCGGTATTGCGATCTCATCCAGGTCGCTCCAAGCTCTGCGTAGACCTCCAGGTTCGATCCGGGGTGGGCCATGGGCGTGAGGAACTTTTTGCAACACAACTTGCATCGGGTCCGGCTGAAAGGATGGCGGCATCGGTGATCACTAGTTTGCGTCACTGTCTCCATAATGGGTGATGCGAAGAGTTCGTCATCTCTTTGCAAGCGATCTCATCAAGCTCCAAGGCATCCCGCTCTCGCCCGGCTCGCATGATGGACCCGGGTCAGTGCGGCTGGTTCTTGCGCGCTGCGACAAGGAGGGGGGGGGGCAGCTCAAGGCGCGGGCGCATTCGGGTTCACAAGGCGATCGCCTGGGGCATCGTCTAACAAGTGCGTCATACGAGGAGATTTTATGCAGCCTGTAACTGTTGATCCTACGACGTCGTGGATTGTCTGGGGGCTGTTGATCGTCGGCACCTTCGTGATGACCGTGGTCGGAACGTGGCTGATCGCGAGGAGGTGGGAAAAATGAACTCAAACTTCCTGAACATTCCAGACACCAACAGCCGGCATGATCGTGGGTGCCATCATAGGAGTCGCCTGTCTTCTGTCAGTGTGGCGGTCCTTTTAGGGTTTTTGGCCAAAAAGCAGTGGAAATCCTTCGATGAATACCTTGTCGGCAAAAGAGACATAGGCCCATGGGTTACGGGACTTGCCCTCACGGGCTCCTACATTTCCGGCTGGGCCTTCTGCGGAAGCACGGCGGTGGTCTACAAGGTAGGTTTTTCCGGCATGTGGTTTGCCGGCATCTGGACCCTGGTCGGCATCATTCCCACCGTCTGGCTTGCCGCAACAAAGACAAGGGATTTCGCATCCAAACTCGGAGCAGCGACAATCACGGAAACCATCGGACGGCGCTTTGAATCAAAGGGCCTCCAGACACTCATCGCAGCGAGCATGCTTTTCTTCCTCTTCATTTACTCCGTCGGACAGTTGAAAGCGGCCGGCGCGGTCTGGTACGCGGTTACCGGCCTGCCGCCTTTCTGGTGTCTCCTCATCTCCATCACGATCGCCTGGCTCTTCCTGGTCTTTGGCGGCTATACGGGGACCCAGTGGTTCATCGCGGTAAAAGGCGGCTTTCTGGGATTCGTGGGCCTTCTATCGGCGTATGGGCGCTCGTCCACGCCGGTGGGTTCAGCGCGATATCCGATAGCCCTCATGGCTCAAAAGCCCACCTACATGGCCCTCATCAACCCCGGCCTGCCGCAAGATCGGCGTAACCCAGCTCTTTTCCAGCTATGGTGGGCATACTGGCAACGCCCGTCATCTTCTTTACCATGTCCGTCGGCTTTCCCCATAACGTCAGCCGGTTTCTGGGCATGAAGAAACTGTCGAGAAACGAGTTCGTTTTGCTTTGTTTTGTGGTCTGGCTCACAGCCGGTATCCCCGTCATGCTCGATTGTTCGAGCAACGGTCTCGTGGCCCGGATGATCTTCGGCGACAATCTTCTTGCAAACAAGCAGTGGGGCGCTGACCTGGCCGCTCCCATGCTCTCCTGGGCAGTAGGCGGCGTCGCCGTTGCTCTCCCTATACCTGACGGGCCTTGTCGGCGCGGCCCTGGGTACGCTGTCCGCCATGGTCTTCATCATGAGCGCCAATGTTACCAGGGATATCATAAAGCTCTGGCGGCCGGAGACATCTGACAAATCGATGCTCTACCTCGGCTACGTCTTGATCGCCCTTTTCCTGTTTCTGCCTTTCTACTGGACCCTCGAGAGGCCGCCTGCACTGCTCGCCATCTTCATGGGTTTCGCCGCAATGGGCCTGGGCGCCATATTTTTCTTCGTCACCGTTGTCTCCTACTACTGGAAGCGCGCCACAAAGCTGGGCGCGACCCTCACCGTGATATACGGCACCCTGGCCACCCTGTGGGGCGGATGGGCGGTGCTTGCAAGAAATCCACCCCTGCTCGGCATGGGCACAATGGAATGGATACTTATCAGCGGCTGCTGTATCCTCTACTTTGGAGGCAGCCTCGATTTCGAAACCGCCTTCCAAGGAACTGATCGACAAGCTCTTCTCCAAGGAGACGGCGGAGGCGGCACCGGCCTTGAAAATAGCCGGCGGATAAGAGCGGAAAGTGTAAGAGTGAAGCTGGAAGGGTGAAATTTTCACCCTTCGCTGCTCACCCTTCGCTTTTCTCCCGCAAACCCTGTTTTCGGCCTCCGAACCGTGCGCGCCATGATCGCCCCCAAAGAATTCATTAAGAAGATCAGGCCCTTTTCTTTTCTCTCCGAGGAAGAGCTGGGCATCCTTATGTCGGGACTCGAGGTCGACCAGTTCAGAAAGGGCCGCACCATCTATGAAAAAGGCGAGCCCCGCAAGTACGTCTACATCGTATTCTCCGGGCTGGTGGGTCTGTTCGAGGGCGAAATGCCGGTGGATTATCTCTCGAGAGGCGAGGTGTTCGGAATCGTCGCCGCCGGCGGCGACCCCTACGCCTTCAAGGCCAGGGCGGTCCAGGACACGGTGTGCTATCTGTTTGCAGCGGAAAAATTCCAGCAGGTCTTTGACCGCAACGACCGGTTCTCATCTTTTTTCCTTTCTTTTATCGCCAGGCGTTTCCGCTCGTTCAAAGATATCGCCGTTCGCGGAGAAGTCCTCGATGAGACGGCCTACGTCTCACATATAGACAAAGCCTTATACAAAGACCCGGTTGTTTGCGGGCCCGATACGATTGTGGAGCAGGCCGTTTCCATGATGGACAGAAACGGTGTGAGCTCTATCGTAGTGGTGGACGGCGCGATGAAACCGGTAGGGATATTTACGCATAAGGACCTTAGACGGGCCGTCATAGAGGGCGGGCAGTCGAGCGCCGATTTCCCGGTTCATGTCGCATCCGGTGAAGACCAGGCCTCATAATGCGACTCTGTTCGACGCTCTGACGCGAGATGATCGAATCGGGCATCAATCATCTCGTCAATAACCAAAGAAGACAAGGTTTGCGGGGTAATCACAAGAAAAGACGTCCAGATTCATTTTGAACCATCCTCTTCCATGATTTCCCAGTTCAGGAGAATAAATAAGGCAACTTCGATGGAAGAGCTGGAAGCCGTCTACGCGACGATACGCCTGTCGATGGCAAAGCTCGCTTCGAATGGTCCCAACTTCTACAGTCTGACCATGATGATCTCATCGATTCACGATGCAATTATCAACAAAGTCATCGGCCTTATAAATGTCGATCCGCCCGCCGAAAGATTCGTATGGGTCCACATGGGCGGCCTGGGCCGAAAGGAAGAGATTCTTGCAACCGATCAGGACAACGCCCTTATCCACAGCGGAGGACAATTGTCCGAATTTGCCGATGCGGTTGTCGAGGGACTTGATCGGATAGGAATACCAAAGTGCACGGGCAATTACATGGCGTCTAACCCGAAGTGGAATCAAAGCCTGTCTGCGTGGCGGGATTACTTCAGGCTTTGGTTCAGTGACCCTGTCCCCGAACATGTGAGGTATCTCACGGTATTTCTGGATATGAGGCCGGTCAGCGGAGACGAGGCCATGTTCGCCGAACTGGCCGAATCGATCAGGGGCAGCGTGACGGACCAGGCGTTGAAGCTCCTGGCTTCGGATGCCGTCGAGATCGAACCGCCTCTGGGGATCTTCGGCATCATCGGACTCAGCAAAGGCTTAAACCTTAAGAGGTACGGGATTTACCCGATCGTAAACGGAGTGAGGGTCCTTGCAATAGATCACGGCATGGTGGAAATCACCAACACAAAGGAGCGGGCTGGAGACGCTGAGCGACAGGCGAATAATCGGAAAAGCAGATGTGCCACGATCTTCTCGAGTCCTACGGCTTTCTCCAGGACCTCAGACTGAGACATCACTCGATGTCCCTGTTGAGTCGAGAGCAAACCCGACAATCTTGTCAAAGGAAAAGACCTCTCAAAAGTGGACCTGCTCATTTTGAAAGAATCCCTCAAAGTCATTTCCTCTTTCCAAAAGCTCCTCATGACCAAATACAACGTGAAGGGCGCCGACTCGTTCAGCCCTTTTTGATCCGTAATGCCGGTTTTCTCGGCGCGCTCTGCGGTGAACGCTTACTCCTCCACCGGCCTCTGTTTCAAAGGCAGCCTGACCGTGAATGTCGAACCCTTACCCGGCTCGCTTTCGGCCCTTATGCTCCCACTGTGCAACTCCACGATCTTGCGGCAGATGGCGAGCCCCATCCCGGTCCCCTGGTATCTGCCGAGTCCGTGCAGTCTTTGGAAAGGCTTGAAAATCAGTCTCTCGAACTGTTGCTCGAATCCGATGCCGTTGTCCTTTACAGAATATTTCGCAAAATCCCTGCCCATCGAGCCTTCCACAGATTTCGATCATCGGATTTTCACTGCTGCGGTATTTAAGAGCATTGCCGATCAGGTTTCGAAACAGTTCGATCATCTGGGCTTGATCGGCCTCGATAATGGGCATGTTATCAACCCCTACCGAGCAGCCTGTCTCCAGAAGGTCTTTTTCAAAGATGCGCGCCGTCTCCATGACGACCTTATGAAGATCTATTTGCTTGAACGGTTCGAGAATCGTGGCCACTCTTGAAAACCAGAGCAGGTCGCGCAGAAGATGGCGCATTCGAGACGCCGAGTTCAGTATGCGATCCAGGTATTCCCGCCCGGCGCCGTCAATCGGAGGTTCGCATCTATTCCTGGCCATGTCGCAAAAAGTCTGTATCTTGCGCAGGGGTTCCTGCAGGTCGTGCGAAGCAACGAAGACGAATTCGCTTAGTTCCTCGTTGATTCTCTCAAGTTTTGAAGAATAGGCCGTTAGTTCCCAGTTCGCTTTTCCCAGTTCCGCCGTTCGCGTCTCGACCAACTCCTCGAGGTGGTCCCGGATTGTTCTTAGCTCCTTTTCGGCCTGCACGTGCCCGCTGATTTCACATTCCAGGCGGCCCAGGGTCACGGTGAGTTCACTCGTGCGCTCCGACACCAACTTTTCGAGATGAGCGCGGTGCTCTTTGAGTTCGGTTTCCGAGATGAGCCTGGTGATGGCGGTCCCGGCCAGGCCGGCGACTGCGAGATAGACGTTGAGCACCTCATTTTCAGCCGGTCCGGCGGTGGCGTGTCCCACCAGCAGGACTTCGGAGGTTTCGGCGCCAATGGCGACGGGCAGGAAAACAACCGTATACGGTTCCTCGCCGCCGTCAAAAGATCGCCAGGCAAGAAAGCCGGTTTCGAACACCTCCGAAGCGGTCTCCTGAACCTCCCTGGAGCAAAGAAAAGGGCAGGGCCGCCGGTCGGACGTTATCAGGTGGTGGGTCTCTATGTCGCCGTCCGCCCCGCGCCTGGCGAATCCGGCAGAATCGGCGCGGTAGAAATTGACCATAAGATTTGCGATGTGACCCCACACGTCCTCATGGGCCCTGAGACCCGCCAGGTACTGTGCGGTCTTCATGAAGGCCTGCAAAAGGTCCTTGTCGCTATAGTGGAAGTATTTCATAACTTCAGCGTCCGGTCCTGCCTGCAGTCGGCCCATCTGCCCAGGTAGAGGCCTTCGAGAAAATAATCGTCGAACTCGGCGCATTGCGCCAGGTTGACAAGCTTCGCCTTGTCCCTCAATCCCTCGATAATCTCGGCGGAACCCGGAGACATCAGCAGTTCTTCGCACCCTGTTAAAGCAGTGTTGCCGAAAACTTCAACGGCATCCTCGCTCAAATCGGGCACAAGTCCGACAGCCGCCGCGCTGTGCCTGTTTAGAAAATGGCCGAAAGCGCCCCCAACGCAGACTCGCCCAAGCTCTTTCGGGCTCATGGAAGCCTTGGACAGCAGGACCTTCGCCGCGGCGGAAATGGCGGCTTTGGCGCGCTGAAAGATGTCCACGTCCCTTTTGGTCACCTTCAGAGGTTGCCGGCCGCCATTGAGCAGCACTATCCCTCCATCGGGGACCCCGGCTGAGAATCTGCCGATGCTTGTGAGCTTGCCCGATTCCACCAGACATGCAATAAGGTCGACGATCCCCGAGCCGCAAAGGCCCCGGGGCGGCTCATCGTCAATGGTCCGCAATTCGAAATCAAGTCCCGCGTTGCTTGTAAAGACCGCCGGACCCTGATCGCCTCTTGTGCGGGCGCCCGGTTCGCACATGCGAACCCGATAGACTGCGCCCGGCTCGCCCGGAGATCCGCAGCCGATGCCGCATCCCTCGAAAGCGGGACCGCCCGCCGCTGAAGTCACCCACAAGGAGGCCCCATCCCAGAGGGCAAGCTCGGAATTTGTGCCAAAGTCTATAAAGAGTGCGCCCGGCTTGTTTTCCACAAGCCTGGCGGCGAAAACCCCCGCCAAAAGGTCTGAGCCCACAAAGCCCGCCAGCGGCGCCGGGAACTCGATGGCCGCCTCGCAATGAATTCCCCATTCGGAGCGCAGTTGCTGCGGACTCAGGGGAAGGCAGTCTATAGGACGCACCCAGTAGGAGGGGTCGAGCAGCAGGTGGGAGTTTCGGCCGGACAAAAGCGCCAGCATGGCTGTATTGCCGACCAGGGCGACCTTCACCACCTCTTCGGCCCCTATGCCCTCGCGAGCGGCGACGTCCATAATGGCCGAACCGATTGCTTCGACAGCCAGCCTTCTGAGGTCCTGGGCGCTCTGCTCGGATTCATTGGCCGAAACAAGCCTTGACAACACGTCTGCGCCGTAAGTCCCCTGAGGATTCAAACCACGGCGTCCGGCGAACCATTGCCCGGTTGAAAGATTGTAAAAAGATAGGCTGATGTGGGTCGTCCCGAGGTCTACAGACACTCCATAGGGCTTGCCCCGGTGTTCGGGGAGCTTGGACGATAAACCCGGGAAAGCGCGCGAAGGACCCGGTAATGCCCTCCAGCAAGAAACCGGCGCCCGGCTGAGGATTGAAACCTCCAAGTCGCTCTGCGGCTTGACTTGACATGCCAGCCGCACCCCGGATGCGATTTGACCGTTCGCAAGGTGGATGCGTTCGGTCGCATTGGGTTCGGGCGGCTCTTCGGCCATTATCTGCACGCGGCATAGACCGCAGGCCCCGGCGCCGCTGCATCCCGAGCGCACCCGAAATGCGGTCGTGTCCAGGATATCCCGCAGTGTCCGGCCAGGTGAGAATTCGATGCAGCGCTCCCCCTCGCCCGTTTTGATCGTTATCGTGGGCAAAATACCACCTCTGGCATAGTCAATAGCCGCCGCAACAATCGCGGCTCTCCCCTTAACGCGCTGCGGAAACAAGAGCGGCAATATTTTCGGGCTTCGATCCGGGTGGAATCTCGCAGCCGGACGAAAGAATGAATCCGCCTCTGGATGAAAACAACTCCCGCAGCCTGACCGACTCTTTGAAAATGTCCTCCGGTTCACCGGTCTCGAAATCAAGCGATTTTATATTGCCGTTGAAGCAAAGCCGGGGGACGGATTGAGCCAGCACATCAATGGGATCGACACAATAATCGAAGTTGAAGATGTCTGCGCCGGTTTGTCCGCAAAAAGCGAGACCCGGGCCAAGCGGCCCAGCGATATGAAGCCAGCCCGATGGGAGCCCGGCTGCCTGGAATGCTTTGAATACTTTGTTGAGTCTTGGAAGCTCGAATTCGCGGAAAAAAGACGCGGGAATAACCGCCATGGATGCCGAGGGGTCAAAGACCATGACCGCATGGGCCCCCGCTTCGACCTGGGCGACGCCGAACCGGATGAGCACCCTTGTGCTGAAGTCAAGAAGTCTTTCGAAGCCGGCCGGGTCGTCGATGGCCAGGTACAGAGCATCCTCCATGCCCGCCAGTTGAGTCGCAAGGGTCATAGGCCCCAGTACGCAACCGGTAACGAGCGCCTCGCCCCCGGTTTCCCGCAGCATTATCCGAAGCGCTTCCAATATCTGCGGCATACGGCCGGCGCTGTGAGGGTCCGGTATTGAAAAGGCGTCGAGGTTTGAGGCCTTGCTGAAAGCATGGTCCAGGATGTATGGATAGTCATGAGAGCGGTAAACGAGTCTGGAACCCATGGCTTCGGCCTCGATATTCAGGTCCGTAACCGCGAAGACCGCATCGTAGCCGTATCGTTTAAGAGCTTTTATCTGGCAATCCGCCAACTCTCTGCCGCTCATGACATAATCGCGAATCGTCTTCCCGGCGATTACGGCAGTGTGCCCGAACACCTGCGCGATGACCGGCAAGCGATCCGCAGGCTCGAAATTAAGGGTGGCTTGAATCCTTTCAAGGCTCTTCATAATTTACACGATCGATTCAAGGTAGCGTGCCCCGTCGAAAGCCGTATCGGCGACAAAATCCACCTTGAGGCCCTCCGCAGTCGCCTGCTTCAGTGCGGCCCCTCCGGCCAGAATCCTCATTTGTCCAAGTCCGCGCTCCGCCGCCATCTCCCTTACCCGTCTTACCTGCGGGATAACCGTGGTGATCATCCCGCTTATGCAGACCGCATCCGCCCGCTGCCGCTCGGCGGTTTCAATCAGCTTGTCCAGCGGGCAGTCCTTTCCGCAGTCTATGACCCGGTAGCCTTTTCCCGTCAGAACCATCTTCAGGATATTTTTGCCCAGATCGTGCACGTCGCCTTCCAGGCTGCAGACGATCGCCGTGCCCCGAACCGGCGCCCCGGGTTCGCCCTTCGGAAACAGCTCCCTGGTGACTCCCATTACCGCCCGGCCAACGAGCATGATTTCAAGCAGGTTGAACTGATCGATCGTGCACTTGCCGTCGAGCCGCTCCATGGCCTTGCCAATGCCCTCCGACAATATCTGCTCGACCCCGGCCCCCGCCTCTCGAAGTCTTGTCGCTTCAGCAACCGAGCGGGCCTGGTCACCCTCCAGCAAAGCCTCAATCAGCGCGCGCATATCCGGATTGCTCATGGCCGGCCTTTCGACGAACCTTGTACGCCAGACTTATATAAGAGTAAAATGACTTATTAACGCTGTTCCGTATGTCCTGAAATTATACGGTTTCACAATCACACAGGCAAGTGATATGTAATAGGAGCGCAAGGGGCGCATCTTCGCGCGGGCGGCCTTTTGAGGCTTGCCTGGCCCCCGGCGCCTTGCCTCGTCTCCGATCAGGGGCAGGTCATGGAGCGCGTCTGGAATGAGCGGGGCGCCTGCCGCGCTGTGCGGAGTGATACCGCGTTGCGTTCAAGATTGAAGTAATCGAAAAGAGCGGGGAAGTGATTTTTCACTCTAAAGATCCCCGCACCCCATATGGAGCAGCGAAGCTGCGAGGGGGTGCGCCCTCACAAAAGATCGGGCGCGAACTTGAAGCGTCGAGCGTCGGTGCAATGTGTAAGCGCGGACCCGAACGAAGTGAGGGTTCGGGGGGCAAGGCTCCCCGAGCTTTTCAGCTTCTTTTGGCGCTCACTTGAACGCAATGAACGCAACTTCGTATGAGTAGCTGAGGGCGGCTGCCTTCGGCGTTGTGTCTTTCTGATTCAGCGTTGTATGCATGTATGTCTGTCATATAAGACGTTTGGTCCACAGGAGAGGCGTATGCCTAAATACATCATCAGAATTTTTATTTCCGCAGTTTTTCTCGCATTTCTTCTTTCAACCTGTACCGAGGGGATTGTCAGGGCCGCCCGCGAAGAGATCCTGATGGGAACCATTGTGAAGCAGGGGAACGGTTTCGTGATTGAAGCCGACGATGGAGATTATATCGTCAAGGGAAAGGACGTCTCGAAATTGGTTGGCAAACTCGTCGAGATAACCGGGATCATAACCCAGAGCGACAAGGGGGACATAATCGAAATAAAATCGATTCAAGAGCTGGAGGAAACGACGCCGGAATAAGGGTCCTGCTGATTGACAACACCAATCTTTGTTCGCCTGGGCTTTACGGTGTGGCAAGGCCGGTCAGTCTTGCACACGATTGATTGAAGGACGGGAGTGGAGTTGAACTTCGGGCATCCCGCCTCGCCGAGCGGCAGCGAGAGATCGGCGCTGATCCGAGAAAATGGTGCGCGGCGGGATTTTGGATTGAGAGATCTCAGCGCAGTCGAGATTTGAATTGAGGAAATTTATCGCATCATTGAGATTTTCGACAATCTCCTCGTCCGTCCAGCCGTACTTCCTGCATTGTTCTATGGTTTCGGTTGGCAATTCTGAAATACTTGAAATGCTTTTAATCACTTGGCGCCCCACCCTTGAATCGGTTTCCGGCTGAACGAACGAAGAAGGCTGACCGGCCTTCGCCGCCGACGAGAAGCAAACTCCGTTCCATGCGTTGTGATTATCTGATTTACGTAATGATCTTCAATAGTTAAGCAGAAGAGAGAATCAGGGCTTCGATTCGGACCTGAACACTTTCAGTGACACAGGCAGTAACTCGAATGTTTCAGGGTTGATATCTCTTACGAAAAGTTATCTGTAGGGTCGAGATCCCGCTGCGCTCCCGGCGCCATGCGCGCGATAAATTTCATACATTGTAAAGCTCATCGCGGGCATGGCCCGTTACTGCAACGGTTTTTCATGGCTTAGGGCCGTTCTGCAGGGACATGACGGACTGCGGTGAAATTCTCTCTGCGGTCAGGATTTTTTGCGCTCTTTGAGGATTGAGACCAGGTACTCGCGGGTCTGTTCGGTTTCTCTAACCCCCAGCAAATCGATAAAATATCTTTTCCCTTTATACTTGAAGCTCTCAGGCTGGTCCATCCGAACGCACAGAAGCGTTTTGTCGTTTTCGCTCTTGAGACTGACAGCGGCGGCTGAACCTTTCACGCACTGATTCTTATCGGATGCGTCCTCAATTACAATGACAAAATCGCCGTCGAATGCTGTGAAAACTTCACCGGCTTTGATCCACGTCGGCTCTAAAGCCAGTTGCTGCACAAGGAGCTTTTTCAGACCGGAGGTTATTTGTTCATAATCATGCAGTTGGTTCGTCAAAGAGGCTATTGTAGACTCCTTGTCTGAAATTTGAGATATGAAATTCAGATTTGTGTTCTGACACGTATTCAAATCGGAGGTCAAAGACGCCACCCTGGAGTCGAGTTCTGGTTGAGCTTCGCCGGTTCGTTTCTCGAGTTCCTTGTACATCGCATCCATACGATTGAACTTTTTGCTCACCTGATCGTAACTCTCTCTCACCCCTTTGAGCAGAGCGTCCAATTCTTCCTTGCCTTTGCGAATTTCAATGTAGCTGCTTCGCAATTCCGTCACTTCTCTCCTGTGAACCCGGTCATAAATAATGCAGGTGAGCAACACGAGGTCGCTGAGGAAAAAAACAATGCAAATCGCGGCAAGAATTGGATTATCTGCGAAAAAGCGCAGAAAGGAATATATCTTTTCTTCCCTCATATCGACAAAGCTTTCCCCGCCTCAAAAACTTCCAGGCCTGCCGAACTGGCGGAACATAGCGCTGTTCGTGGTCAAGTTTACAACCCGAACGTCCACAATGCAAAAGGACATGCAAGCTATCCGACATTATGACAACCCCTTCGCGCGCCGTCAACTGCGCAACTCGGCGTTCGAAGTAGGCCTCCTTGTAAAAACTTGTCCTTCTACTCTTTTGGCATACCCGATTCCATCACGGCCCTGTCTGATCGTGATATCCCGGAACTCGCCGCAGTTGTGTGCGTCAAGTTCTGCAAATTCGATCAGGGCATACGGCGCCTAGTTTTTTGTTTTCCTTACTGCTTCAACCGACGAAGCGGGCCCTGGAGGGCCGCCGAGAATGGGTCCAACAGTGACTCGTCGGAGGCGGCCCTCCAGGGCGGCCTCTCAGGCAGCGATACCTAGTCGCAGCTTCTTTTGTTCTTGGAGTAGATCCATATTGATGTAACGGCTTGCTTCCAGCCAGTCCTCGTGGGTCTCCACCGCCAAGGCACGGACAAGCCGCAGACAGCTCTCCCGGTTGGGAAAGATCCGCACTACGTGAGTTCTTCTCTTGATCTCCTCGTTTAGCCGTTCGAGCATGTTTGTGGATTTCATGTGCTTATGGTGTTGAAGCGGGAGACGGTAGAAGGCGAGGGTTTCCCCGATATTCTCTTCCACCCATTCGCACAGCTTCGGATACTTCTTGCTCCAGCGCTCAAGCCACTGCGCCAGGTCCTTTTGAGCCTCGGCAAGGTCCCTTCTGTCATATATCCACCGCAATTCCTGCAAGCAGTCGTCTACCGCTTTCCTCGGGAGGTGATCCAGGGCGTTTCTTAGGAAGTGTACGTAACAGCGCTGCCAGACGGCTTCGGGAAGTACCTCGGCGATGGCCCGTTTGAGTCCGGGATGATCGTCCGATACTACGAACTCTACGCCCCGTAAGCCGCGCCTTTTCAGTTCCACCAGGAAATCCTTCCAACTTGTCGCACTTTCACGGTTGGCCAGTTCCACGGCCAGGATCTGCCGTCTGCCCTCTGCGTTGATGCCGATGGCGATCTGCACAGCCTGGCTGCGGATAACCCCGTCATCTCTGACTTTTTCGTAGCGGGCGTCCAAGATCATGTAAGGATAGCTCTCTTCGAGGGGTCGCTTGGCAAACCGCTCCAGGCTCTCGTCCAAAGTCTTGTTGACCTCGCTGATCGAGGAGGCCGAAAACGAGTGGCCGCACAGCTCCTCGGTGATGGCTTTCACTTTTCTCGTGGACACGCCCTGGACGTACATCTCGGCCAGCGCGGAAACCAAAGCTTTCTCCGATCTTTGATATCTCTCGAAGAGTTGAGTGGAAAAATGCCCTTGCCGGTCCTGTGGCACTCGGAGTTCGAGCTTGCCCACGCGTGTTATCAAAGACCGGCCGTAGTAGCCTGAACGGTATCCAACGCGCCCGTCGCTCCTTTCCCCTTTCTCGGCTCCTACCGCCTCTGTCATCTCCTGCTCCAACACTTCCTGGAGCACCTCACGAAGTAATGTCTTGAGGCCGTCCTTCTCCTCGCTGAAAATCTCTTGGAGGTTGATCCATTTGCGCTTACATTTGTTCTCGGTCATGGCATATTCTCCGTCTGTTCGGGTGGGTGATTCGTTACAGTGAAACACCCGTATGCCATGACCATCTTCTGCAAGTCATTCTTTTTTGCAGAACTTTCTGCACATTACCCTCGCCGCTTCCTTCAGCAGATCGGGGATAGGAAGACCGTCCTTCGTCGTTCGAGGATCAAATGAAACCCAGACAGCCTTTCCAGTAGTGAGGTCCTTGCTTGATCGCAGTGTGAGGCCGCGGAAAAGATAATTTCTCTTCTTCCACCTGGCCGCCAAAGGCCTCCGGCGTTGCGCGATCAATGGCGTTATAGACCATCTGGCCCTGTGGTTGTACCGTCGGAACAAAAGGATCACTCGGAACTGTAGGCATCGAAACCTCTCTCAGTTCTCAGTTAGGCGTTCATGAAGAAAAGTGGATTGGGCTGCTGATTGCCGAACCCGCTAAACCCCGGCACGCCCATCATGTTGAATTGCAGCCACTTGTTGCTCACGCTCGAAGCTCCCCCGAGGATCGAGTTGGCGACTCCCCAGCCGGCCATCGATTCATCGAGTTGCGCCTGGGCGCCGAACATTGCACCCTGATATTTCAAATTCTGGTTTTGCACGTTCGCGTTGTAGCGGATAGTCAACGCGTCCATCTCGCCGGTCTGGGCGGCGGACGATCTGACATCGAGGGCGGACCCGGTGTTCGGATTGACGCCGCTTGCCGCTTCGCTCGCCTTGAGGCTCCCGATCATCTCGCCCGTCTGCAAACGCTTGGCCTCTTCCTGGCTTTGGCCCACTTCGAGCGCCGTGGCGGCGTTTCGGTCCGCGACGATCTGGTTGTTTCTGGCCACCTGTGCGTTGTACATATTGCTCTGGTAGCTGCTGTAGCCCTGCATAGCGGCGCCGAGCACGCTCCCGACTATGCTGACGATACCCAAGGCCATTCCCATTTTATAAATCCTCCAGGATGATTTCGAACCGGTAGAAAGGCATCTTCCATATTCCGTAAGGGACCGGCTCAGGATCGAACCTGAAGCCCAGCCACTTCAGCCACCGGATGGCCCTTGTGTGCCGTGCGTCGACGTAATTGACCAGGTGCGGGAAAAGATCGAGCATCTTGGCCAGGTATTGTCTATTGAGCTTCAAGAAAGTCACCGCGTACTTTTGTAGCTCCTCGGTCCCCAAAAGCCAGGGAGATCCCACGCCGGCCAGAATATCCATCGGGGTAACGCCAAACATGCACACGGGTCTCGAGTCCCCCACCATTCCCGTCCACGCGGCGGCCGATCTTTCGAGCGATTCGCTAAGCGCCTTGAAAGGACCCATCCCCACGGCCTCGCACTCCTCCCGGTCCGCCCTGGCCATGTTATTGGCCAGCCAGAAGATGTGATCTGTATGCGCCTGGACGACGATTTTGTTCATTAAAAGCCTTTCACAAACATTGAGACACGGATGAACACGGATTCACACGGATAAGGGCACAAGTGGGAAAAATCTTCAAAATGTGCCCGCCCGTGCGCGCGATCGCATACCCGGCCGGGCTCGAAAACGCGGCTAAAGTGGGAATTTTCTCTGATTCTTTTCATCCGTGTTCATCCGTGTTCATCCGTGGTTCGCTTCTCACTGTACCACCCCTCCGCCCGCCTGCTGGTATCCAAGCATCTTCTGCAGCGCGTTCTGTCCGCCGCCTACGTCGGTCTCGCTCAAGGTCTTTGCCCCCTGAACTCCCGCCATCGATAGCTGCGCCGCCTGCTGCTGCGCCGCCTGCTGCGCTCTTTGCTTTCTCACAGCGTCCCGCTTCTGCTGCGCAACGATCGAGCTTTTGCGTAACCCCAATCAAATCGGCGTATTCGCGCACCGCTTCATCTATATCGAGGTTGTCGAGCACCTCCGGCTTTGCCGCCGCCAGGTTTCCCACAAAAGCCACCAGGCGCTCTATGCCGGTCGTCGCGGTAGACTTTTGCGCGTCGGCAAGGGTCGATATGCACTCGATGTCAAAAGCCCTTCCGCGTATCTCGGGAGGCGCGGGCGGAAGAAGCCTCGCCCTGTCCATCATGGCGAACACGCGCTCGATCATCGGGTTTATCAGCTCGAACTGGCTTCTCTCCAAAAACGGACCGAGCATCAGCATCTTTTCCTGCTTTCGCTCGATGATCTCGGTTGCGGTCCGCACCGTATCGAGCTGGCTTATCATGAGGAAAAGGTCTGCGAAAAAAGCCCTGTTGATCCTTTCCTCGCCTTGGCGATCTTTTCTTCGGCGCCCCGTATGTCGGGAGGCACTTCGTATGCGGGCTTGAATCCGCTTTGCGCTACGTTTTGCACATAGGTCACGCCGCCGGGCAGTAAACTTGCCGGCTCGTTTTTCATCTTAACGTCTGCGACCATCGGAGGATTTAGCACCTTGTCGATGGCCTGGGCCGTGCGCTTCTCCAACTGCTGGAGCATCTTGCTCGATGCAAGCGCCTCCATGCCCGGAGACCTGCCGTAGGAATCGTTTCCGATCACGTGCCACCTGGGAGCGCAAAAGGGCTGCTCGTGGTAGCCTCGAAGCTCCAGTACCAGGTTCTGGCTCTGCCCCCACTCCCAAATCACCGATCGGAACTTTCGCCCCTTGAGGCCCGGTATCTGCGGCGCCCGGTCGTCGTTTGGCTCGATGGCCTGGGCGATGTTTATTTCTTTGTCGAGTTGTCCTGAACGCCACAGACCCTGCACTGTCGGGGAACAAGCGTCCAGCCCGAAGCGCTCGACAATCTGACCGGTTGCAAGTACGTACTCGCGGTAGAGACTGTCGATTTGATTACGCCCGCTAGATGCGAGGTAGTATTCCCCGGCCGTAAGTGTCTGGCACCTGACCACATCTTCGTAGTCCTCCTCGATCAGCACGCAGCCGGTCCCGAAACATCCCAGCTCCTCGTAGATCACGTGCAAAGCGTTGTAGGCGTTGCTCTGTGAAAGGACCGTGAGCACGCGCTTGGTTACCTCATCGAGCCAAAGGCGTACAGGCGTATTGTCGGAAACGTCCATATCGCGAATAGATAGCCGGAACCAAGGTCTTGCCGGTGAAGTGAGGCCGGCCATAAGACCAGCAGCCAAGGTCCGTAGCGCAAAAATCGGAGTCTCATTTATCATCCTCGATCCGACCGGGTCTCCCCTGGTCGCCTGGTTGGGAGTCATGAGATACCGGCCTCGCCTGGGCAATATGAAATCGGACAACTGCCGCCAGTGCTGCCAGTAGCTCCACCGGTCGACGCGCAGGCCTACCAAGCGCCGGTCTACGTATTTGCGCAGGTCCTGGATTTTGGGCTCGCGCGATGCCGCTATCGGAATTATGTCAGCCATTTAAAAACCTTTCACCACGGAGACACAGAGAAGGTTTTCACTCGAAGACGCGAAGACGCGAAGAACAGAAAAGGTCAGGAGGGTTCCAAACCTGTACAGGGCTTTTTCCCTTCGCGTCTTCGCGTCTTCGCGTGAGCCCATTCTTATTTTCCTCTGCATGCTCTGCGCCTCTGCGGTGGAAAATTCTTTATCCCCCTAAGAGCGTCTTGCCGCTGTTCGCCGTCGTATTGGCCGGTGTCTGCAAGCCCTGCGGGCTCGTTAGAACCGTCTGTGAAGCTCCGTACGCCATCGCGGCCAGGTTTCTCTGATTCGTCCCTGCGTTCTGCACGCCCGAATCGGGCAGGCTCGGCGGAGGCGGCGGCGTAGGCGGCGGCGGCGGAACCGAAGGGGTTGAAAAGCACATGGTTCAGAAGCTCCAATTAGAGGATTTCGGGATTTCGGGATTTACGGATTCCATTTCTCAAATTTTTGCAACATTGGTTGCATTTCACGGTTTCGCTCCTGGATGGCGCATGAAACAACGATCCAAATACTAGGCCACTCCAAAGCAAAGCGCAAAACGGCAACCAGAAGCGGCAATAGAAGCGGCAATAGAAGCGGCAATAGAAGCGGCAAAATGCAGCCGCAAAAAAATCGCCGCAGTCCATCATGTCCCTGCGGGCTGCCCTGAACCGTGAAACGAACCGGAAGTCGATCTGAGCGGAGTTGAGAGACCGTGTCATAAAGCCTCTGGTCCACATATTTCCCCCTCTAAAGGGGGGCAGGGGGGCCTCCAGCGCCCGACTCCACTTTCCCCCCTCGGGAGTTCTGCCCGACAACTCAGAGGGGATCGAAAGATTCCCATAGCTTTTTGAAAACTGTTACAGTTTGCTTGACTGCGAAACAGGAGGTCACAAATGAGGGTCTTTCAAGTCGAGGACGCCTGGTCTATGGATAACCTGCGCATTGGCGAACGGGCCGATCCGCAACCCGGAGCGGGCCAGGTGCGGGTCAGGATGAAAGCATCGGCCCTGAATTACCGGGACCTTCTCGTGCCTGCCCGCGGCTACGGGTCGAGAATGAAACAACTGCCGCTGATAATGCTTGGCGACGGCTTCGGGGTGGTTGACTCATTGGGAGAGGGAGTGACGCGCTTTAAGCCGGCGGACAGGGTATGCCCGCTTTTCTTTCAGAGCTGGGTGAGTGGAGCGCCGAATCGCCAGAGGCTTTCACTGAGCCTGGGTTGCGAGCTTGATGGAACGATGGCCGAGTTCATGGTGCTTCCCGAACAAGGCGTTGTGCTTGCCCCCGCGCATCTCGACGACGTTGAAGCGGCCTCGCTTCCCGCCGCCGCAGTGACCGCCTGGCGGGCATTGATTACAGAAGGCCGATCCAGGCCCGGGGACAAGGTATTAGTCCAGGGCACAGGTGGCGTTTCGCTCTTCGCCCTCCAGTTCGCAAAGATGCTGGGCGCTCATGTGATCATAACCTCGTCGAGCGATGAGAAGCTGGCGCGGGCGCGGGCGATGGGCGCCGACGAAACGATCAACTATAATACTGTTCCCGAATGGGGCAAATACGCACGTGAAATTGCGGGTGGAGAAGGCGTTGACAACGTGGTCGAAGTGGGCGGTCAGGACACCATGGCGCAATCGCTTCGAGCCGTTCGGCCGGGGGGGACAATAAGCGTGATAGGCGTGCTTTCGGGCGCAACCCTGAAGGTGCCGCTGGGACAGATCGTGACTCGGCACGTCCGGCTGCAGGGAATCACTGTAGGCAGCGGCGATGACTTTGCTGAAATGGCCGGAGGCGATCGCACTGCACAAGGTTCATCCGGCGATCGGCCGAGTGTTTGCTTTCGACCAATTGCGCCCGGCCCTCGACTTTTTGGCGAGCGGCAAGCATTTCGGCAAAATCTGCATCAGGCACTGATAAGGGCGCCGCCGCATCAGGCGTGCGGGAAGAATAAACAGATGGAGCTTTGGACCGGATCGGGGGTGAAGGCGAAAGGTGGCGCCAAGCCCGAAACTGCCGGTCGCTCGGCTTGGAATTGAGGGCCTGCGCCAGGAAAGAAACGGCTGCCGGGTGAGGCTCCCTTGTGGGAGCTTTCCGGCAGCCTGAGAGAGTTTTCGATCAGCGTGCGATCCCAAGGGCAGGGCCGATTGTGTTGCCCTTCGTAGAGCTCGATGCGCCGGCAGAAGACGGTTTTACAAGCACGGAGAAGTTTCCTTGGGATTTCACCTGAGGTATGTTCCATGAGGCAAGGGGCACTGCAAGCTGCACGGTGAACTTGTAAAGGCCCGTCGGGTTTCCTACGAATGTATTGAAATACAGGGGAAGGTCCTGATTGGAGCCAACGCTTATCGCGTAGTCGCCGGTTGCATAGTCGATCACATTCGCAGCTTTTTCAGTGATCTTCAGCGTCGTCCAGAACGGCTGACCGGGAAGGGTCCCCAGGAGGTCGTAATAGACCTGGATATTGGAGGTGGTCCCCTCTTGAATAGGCGAGACAGCGGTCACCTTGTTGATTTTGATGTAAGGTGCGATCACCGTGGCCATATACGGTCGCTGCGCGGCGTCCGCGCTGCTCGTGTAGGTCACGTCCGTAGCTATGTAAACGGCTTCTTTTTTGGAATTGGGAATGTAGGCCCGGCCGTTTTGAACGGTTGCCGGAATCGTCGATCCCTTTGGCGCGAGAATGCCCACGGGCGTGCCGCCGCCGGTTGGCGGCTCCATCCAGGCAATGAAAGGAGCTTGATTCAGGGGGCCGCCAGGGGGTTCCAATCTGTAGAATTCCGCTCCCAGCAGGTACACGCCATAATCGTTTGTGGGGGTCTGTCCATACGTATTATATGTACCCGCCAATGTGACATTGGGCATGTAGCTCTTTATGGAGTTTATCTTCTTGTTATACAATGCGATCAGAAACTGGACGTACTGATCGCCGAATGAATACGGGCGCAGGGCGGCCGTCAGGTTGGCGATGGCGTCATTCTGGTTCACGGAGTTCTGAAAATAGGTCAGGACGAACTTGTAGCCGCCATACTTCTGGGAGAAGAAGAAGACCAGGGCGCTGGTGGAATACTTGCGATATACGGTGTCGGTTTCGAATAAGGGGTAATTTGGATCCAAGAATATGGAGTCAGGCGCCAGGTAATAATCGCCCACATCCTTCCAACACGCCCCGAAGTAACCCTCTGCCCACATGGCGGAGCCTTCCATGAACCACGTATCGCTTTGCCAGCTATAAGCAAACTGAACGCCATGGAAATACTCATGGTAAGCCGTTGCCTTCAGCGTGGCGCTGTTGAGCGCGCTGTTGATCAACATGTAACCCGACATTGCGTTGCCGCTCACAATGCTGACGCCTACCCATTCTCCATCCAAGCCCGGTATGGTGGCGCTGCCCAGGCAATAGACCTGGAGCAACCCGTTTCCTTCCGCGTATGCCGCATGAAAATGCTTCGTCTCGTCATGGACGGCATGGTTGATCATGGACGCCACCGCCGCGACGTAGGCCACATTGGGTACAGCATCGGGGGCGCCCTTCAGGGTGGTATAGTGGATCTGACAGTAGTTGGTTCCCTTTGCGGTATACGTCTGGGTGAGTTGAGGATAGTTCGGCAGTGCCTCGGGCGCCCCCTCCCAGGATCTGACGATCGCATCAAGATTGGGGTCCAGCGACCTTAAAAGCGCTTTCTCCTCCGGACTCAGGAGGTCCTTGACGCGGTGCACATCCTGGTTGAAGCCCGTCCAGTACTTTTCCGCAACCTTTTCGCCGGGCCTGGGCGCAAATTCCGACTGCAGCGGGACCATCCAGGGAGCATAAAGGAGCTTCGCCCTGAGAAGCACCGAATCCTTCAGCCCGATTCTCCCCTCGTTCAGGGCTTTTGCAATCCGCGCAAAAGTGGTAGGGGCCGCAGCCGGGGCCCTATGTTGCGCCTGCTCGAAGCTTACCGGCGGCCTGTCGAGCGCCCGGGCCAAATCCACGCTCAACGAGGTCAGATAGGGCTTGTCTTGTTGGAGAAGCTCATCCTTTAGTCTGTATACATCTTCCGCCACCTCCAGCTTCAAATCGTTCAGGGCTTGCCCGCTGCAGGTAGGGTCTACTCCCGATCTCTCTTCGTAAAAGGCCTTCGCCTTTGCCAGCACGAGTTCTCTATTGGTGACGTTTCCCTCTCTCCATGCATCGTTGATGTCATGGAACGTCCGGAACATGGCGCAACCGTCCAAAGGCCCGCCGGCGGGAGGCGCCTCGCTTGCTCCACCCATCCCCGCAAAGCAAAGAATAAGGGCCGTGCAAAGCACGGCAAGCAGCATGGTCGGTGAAACGTCGCCCTTTTTTCTCATAGCCCTTCCTTTCAGCCCCACGGGCGAAAGAATGCAGACCTCAGACACTTGCCGGAACAAAATCACGCGAACTCGGACTGCGGCGAGGACAGGCGTTCTTCCAGCCGATCCCTCCTGGGCCCTTCATACGATGAAGACCATAATGAAGCAAATTTTATTCCAAGCCCGTTAAATTTAAGATTGCAAAATATTTCATACACTTAGGTCGCGACCGATGAGGCCGGCGTCTCTGGCGTGAAAGATTCAGGTGACGCTGGGGTGTAATCTGAAAATTTCAGTGAGCGGTAATTGCTGGAAAGCATTTAAATGAAAAACTCTATCACAGCGCCAGGAAAATTGTCCTAAAGCCGCCGCCCGGAGGCCAGTGGATCGTAATCCCAATCTCGATGCTCCGCCGAGGGTTCCGCGCCTCCAAACGGGTCGTATTCGGTTCGCGCAAACGCCGGCTTGGCCGGATGTCCTGTCCTCGCGGCCACCGGATAGGCAAACGATATCGCAAGCGCGTCCGCCCGGTTCGGGGATTTCAGCCCTCGCTCCTTCATGTGCGCCTTGGCCTCGAGCTGGATTTTGCCGTCTACGCGCGCCACGGTCTCCGGGCCGATCAGATCGTTATAGAGGACCGTATCCCTCGGGATCGCCCCGCCGGATTTCAGCCAGTCGCGCATGAGCTTCCACATCTCGGCCCGCTTGTTAAGACACCCGGGATCGCTCGACTCGCCCGCAAACCACACAAGTTGCCAGGTACGGCCCATGGTCCTTCCGGCTGATACAATCCCGGTCCCGTAACCTGCGTCGATGAACACCGCGTCGGCCTTTTCCGAGTCCTCGAGGTTCGCCACGATGTTCGCTACCTGAATGTCGTTGTCGTTTTTGGGCATGGTGCGTAAAATCGAAAAGGCCAGGCCCTGCCGCAGCCCGATCACCAGCTCGTCGTCGCCTTCCCACGCCGGGTCGACAGAAATAATCTTGGGCGCAAAATCGTATTGCCCGGACCTCAGATGCCGCCCGTAGGCCGCGTCGACGTCCGTTACGCTTATGAACTGCCTGGCCGACATCGAAGGAAACATGCCGCGCACGCGGACCTTGAAAAAGTCGGAATCCTCCCCGTAATCCTCCGCCCACTGCCCGATGAGTTGCTTGTTCGTAAGCGCGCACGTTCGGGAGTCGATCTGGCGTGTGTTCCACCGGTGTTTGAGTTTGCCGGTAAAACACTCTTTGAAGCGGCCCGTGTTTCGCGTGGGGTTGCCGAACACGCACCAGATAATCTGTGTGCCCTCGTCGGTAAGCGCCCCCTCGGAAACCTCCCAGATAAGGTCCGGGATCGCGCTCGCCTCATCGAAGATGAGAAGGATGCGCTTGCCTTTGTTGTGAAGCCCTGCGAAGGATTCGGTGTTTCTTTCGTTCCAGGGGACCTGGTCTATGCGCCAAATCTTTTGATGGTCCGGGTCGGTCGAATAGATCGCCGTTGTCGTCAGTTCGAAAAGATCGCGGGCAAACCGGCATAGACGGAACCACTTTGCAAGCTCCGACCAGGTTTTGGTTTTGAGCTGCGTCTCGGTATTCGCCGTGACAACGCCCTTTGTGCCCTCGAAGGTCGAAATGGCCCAAAGAATCAGCCAGGCGACTAGCGTAGACTTTCCAACGCCATGACCCGAAGCCGTCGCCTCGCGGACGATCGCGCCTCTAACGGAAAACGGAGGACAGACCACGGGGGACGGATTTCCTGTTTCTGATCCCCCTCTTCCTGCTTCACTAAGCTCTATCGCGTCTCGACTAAGCCCTCCTCCTTTCTTCGTTTCCGATTTCGCTGAGCGGAGCTTTGCGCCGATCGCCTCGAGTTGCTCGCGCTGCCATGTGTCCGGGCCCTCGAACCCGGCTAATTCCCCCTCGCCCCATGGAAAGGCGTAGAGCACCCATCCGTAAGGGTCCAAAGCGTATCCGGCCAGATCGGCCGCCAGTTGCCCGTGGGTTTTCGATCCTCTGGTTCGCTGCTTCGAGTCCAGGGTCCTCAATATCGCTGCTCCCATGTTAAGAGCAAGACACGGAGCCGGGGAGACGGTTTTATCCCCCTGTCCCAGCGTCTCCCCATCTCCGCCTCGGTCTATCCTGCGCGCCCCCTCGTCATAGAGTAGGAGCGGGCCTTGTCCGCGATGAAGTTTTCGCGGCGGATCTCTGCGGTCAAATGCACTGTTGATCTTGATACCATATAGGGATGTCAGGATACCACCCGGGGATTTCGCCTTGCAAAACGGCAACCAGAAACGGCAATAGAAGAGGCAACCAGAAACGGCAACCAGAAGCGGCAAAAAGATGATATGGGAAAAAATCGGGTAACCGGACATGAACGAATAGAATCGAAGATACTCCGTTCGGGTTGTTCAATATTTCTCAGCTAAAGACCCTTTCCTTTAAAAGCGTCTTTATCCTGAGCCACTCTTCGGAAAAATCATCATCAGCCAACAGGTCTTCATAAAGTGACTCGATTTCGGCCTTGAGGTTATCTATGGCCTCGTCACGGTCATCGCCGTAGCCGAATAAGGGCAGGTTGGGCGTTTTTGCAATGAAACCCTCTCCATCGGACTCGATAATCAAATCGAAGGGGGTTTTAAGCTCTTTGGATTTTAACCTGTTGATTCGAAGAGTCATCGCCTCTACTCCGAAGCCCCAAGGACTGAGAATCGACTATAACCATTAATCGGCTTATCAAACTTGATTCTAAAAGGATAATCAGCCTTGTATGACAGCCTTGTCGACAACGCCGGGAGATCGTCCCGTGAAACTGAAGCGGCCGCGCCTCAGCGGGGCGCCTTGATGCATTGGATCTCCGGCCAAAGGACCGCCATGTGCCGGCGAGGCCGGCAAATTAACCTGCAAATTCCGATCCGCGTGCTTATAGTAATCCCCGATAATGGACCTGCACTCTGCGGACCCCGATTGTCGAAATGAGAACCCGACCCCGAAAGGAGATCATTATGGCTGCAAAGAAGATTCTGATGCTTGTCGGCGACTATGTGGAAGACTATGAGGTTATGGTGCCCTTCCAGGCTCTGCAGATGGTTGGACACACCGTGCACGCAGTGTGCCCCGGCAAGAAATCCGGCGATCAGGTTCGCACTGCGGTGCATGATTTCGAAGGGGATCAAACTTATAGCGAAAAACGCGGCCACAACTTCACACTTAATGCAAATTTTGATGATGTGAAGCCGGAGCGAATACGACGCCCTTGTCATCCCCGGCGGCAGAGCCCCTGAGTACATTCGGCTGAACGAAAAAGTTTTGAGTATCGTGCAGGCATTTTGCAAAAGCAGACAAACCTATTGCGGCCATCTGCCATGCGGCGCAACTGCTGGCAGCAGCCGGAGTGCTCCAGGGCAAGGCCTGCAGTGCTTACCCCGCGGTGGGTCCCGATGTCAATCGAGCGGGTGGCAAGTATGTCGATATTGCAGTCGACCGGGCACATGTGGACGGAAAGCTTGTAACGGCGCCTGCATGGCCTGCACATCCCGAATGGCTGGCGAAGTTCCTCGGAGTTCTCGGGACTCAGAATTACGCCGTGATCGCACGAAGCTGAAGAACAAATTGATGAAAGCCTTCGCCATTTCGAACCAGGCGAAGGCCCTGCCTTTACGCTGCGCGCAACCCAAACGCCGGATCAAAACCAGACCGGCGCCGGGCCGTCTTCCCGGTTGCCGGTCCCATCACTACACGTCTGGCGCCTTTTCGGCCCCGATACGGTTTAAATTAACGAAAGAACTGCAATATGCCGATGTATCGTGAGGGATGAAGCGGTATTGCGGCGCTTTGCCCGGTATCGCTCTCAAGGGGGCCTCGCAAGAGGCGTATGGGTGATGGACTTCCAACCAGGCGGCTGGAGAACTGTGCAAATTTGCTATTATGAGCTTAGACCACACTGAACAGAAAATTATCCGGCAGTTCGAATCAGGCTACGCGCTGCCGCCTTTGTCTGCGCTTGCCGTCAAGCTGCTTGAACTTGCATCCGACGAGGACGCCACTGTCGAACAGATGGTCATGCTCATCGAAAAAGACCCGTCGCTGGCCGTGCGTCTTCTAAATCTTGCAAACAGCTCGGCCCTTGGGAGCGGCCGCCCCGCAGCCACCTTGTCCCATGCCGCCATGAGGCTTGGCTCCAACCAGATAAAACTGATGGCCCTGTCCATTTCGCTTCGGGGGGCCTTTCCCATGGGCAGGGTCGAGCAGTTCGACTATGAAATGTTCTGGCGAGTCTCCATGTACCGTGGATTGATCGCCAAAGCGCTTGCCCGGCGCTCAGGCGCCGTTCACCCTGAAGAGGCTTTTCTGAGTGCGATGACCCTGGAAATAGGGCTGCCCATTTTCTTCGATCTGTTCGTCAAGGGCCGTCCCAGCGGGTTCGAACTGGACCTGGAGCCGCTCGAACAACTCCTGGCGAACCAAAGGGCCGCCTGTGGCATCGACCACAGGCAGGTTGGCGCCGCCGCATTGACGTACTGGAGGTTTCCCGATCACATCGTTGCGTGCCAGCGGCTTTACGGGGAGGCGGCGCGGCTGCCCGGCATTCCGGTCCTGTGCGCCTTGTGCGATCTGGCGAGACTCTTCTCGAAGGTGCTTCTCAAAGCGCCGGGCGCCTTTCGGGCCTTTTACTCTGAGGCTGGCAGGGTCCTGCGGCTGAGCTACGACGACATCCATGAAATCGTTTTGGAAACATTCGAAGAGGTTGAATCCCTCGCCCGGGGTCTGAAACTGGAGATAGACAAAGACAAGGACCTCATGGAGGTCATGGAAAAAGCCAACCGTGCATTGGTGCGGATTTCCCGGAAGATTTCCCAATTCTCCGCAGAGCAGTTTCAGGAAAAACTTCCTTCCTTCGCCTCCATCGACCAGGATGCAAAAACGGTGACCGATACTCTCCAGGCGGTTGCCCACGAGATACGAAATCCCCTCACGGCCGTGGGCGGCTTCGCCAGGAGATTGGCCGTTTCTCTTGACCCCTGTTCCCCATCGGGCAAGTATGCCAAGGTAATTCTGGATGAGGCGCTTAGACTCGAAGAAGTCCTTACAAGAATGCCTGTGGGCCTGGCGCAGCAGGCTGGCCGCCAGCGGCCCGCAGGCGATTGAAATAAGCAGTCCGAAAGACGAAAAGCGACGCAGCTCAGAGGACGCGAAAAAAAGACCGGTAAGACAAATTTGCAGGGAACCCGGGAGAATTTCACCTCATTGACGGAAATGGCTATTTCTACCTCCCGGCAATAAGGTGAAATACTTCTATGTTCCCGTCAATCTTGCCAAATTTGGCTTTTCTCCGCTCACTCTCAATGACCTGTCCATGACCAGTCCGCTGCGGTGAACGCTTGGCGAATCATTCGGGCGGCAACTTTCCGTTCCGTTCATAAGCTTGCCATTCTTTTCTTTTCATCAGCCGAATGTTCGCTTCGCGACACTGAGGACACCCCTGGTATTGACCGTCTCTCGACTGTCGCCACATGGTGTATAGCATGCCGGGTAAAATAAAGCAGCACCAGAGCGTGATCTCGATCTTTCGAGAGCCTTTGGAGATCGCCTTGCTTTCCCCGACGTAATGACATGATGGGCAGATGATTTTCATGGTCGCTCCCTTTTTTGACTGAAAAATGACTGCTCCATATAAACCTTTCCCTTCCTATTGGCAACTGTTTTGCGAAGACAAAACCGGGCCTGGCTTCTTCTGCTCGGCAATCGGCGGTCCTGTGACTTCACATGTAGGAGCAGGCCATGCCAGCGATAAACCTCGTATGACAGACTTATACCGAGTTGCGTTCAAGATTGAAGTAACCGAAAAGAGCGGGGAAGTGGCGCGTCCTCACAAAGCGCCCTCACAAAGAATCGGGCGCTTTGTGAGGACGCAGCTCCCCGAGCTTTTCAGCCGGCAGCGGCCAGGCCGGCAGGCGGTCCCGCAGCCCTAGCGCCCGTCTCCGAACAGGACCAGGGGGGCCCAGAAAAAGGGATAGCGATAGTTTTCGTCTTCTTCCCCGTGGATCATGCGCACCTTGATCTCGCGCAGGGCCTCGGCCCGTCCCCCGCCCGCCTTGAGGCGCTCATAGAGACCGGTGCTCAAGGTCTTTGCGGATATGGATTCCACGGACCACAACGTAACGGATATGGCGGGGGTCCCGGCGTACATGAAGGCGCGGGTGAGCCCCATCACTCCTTCGCCCCGCACCTCGATTCCCCTTCCGGTGTTGCATGCGGAAAGCGTCACCAGGTCGGCGTTTAGCCTCAGGCCGAAGGTGTCGGCCATGGTGAGAAACCCGGCGCCCCCGGCTGGGTCGGGCTGCGAGAGCACCAGGGCCGGCTGGCTCACCCGATTGGTTACGCTCGGCACGACCCCGTGGCAGGAAAAAACCACATACCGGTAGTCCGCAAGCTTCCTGGCCTCGTTTAGTTTCAAGACGTTGCTCCGTGAAGCGTCCTGCCTCAACTGCAAAGGCATGCTCGAGTCCGAAGCCAGCAGGACGTTCTTGATCTCCCTCACCTCCTCCTCTGTCTCGGGAAGCTCCAAAAAGGTCCCCCCCATAATATCGAGATAGGCGCGCGCTCTCAGGGCTGAAACTTCGGATTCTCCCCTGGTTGCGCCGGGCGCTTGGCTTTTGCCGTATACAGGATTGGCAAAAGCGAGCAGGGGGAACCGGGCCTTGGTCGTTTTCCTTGCCTGTGCTTCTCGAAGCGTCTTTAGAAGGGATGCTGAAGACAGATACGCAACGGGATGGTCTTCCACCAGGTAGTGCGGGCTTTCCGGGTTCATCCCGCAAACCAGGGCCTCGAAGGGCAGGCCGTAGAGGGGGCCTGAAGGAACGACGTAAAGCGTATTCGCGCCTGAAAGGGCTTCTCTCGCATCTTTTGGAATCAGCAGTTCAAAGAGTTCCTGTCCCTTACGGCTCACCGCCTTCATGCCGGCATCCAGACTCCGTTTGGTCTCCTCCGGCGAGCCTCCTGCGCTAAGGGCCTTAAGTATCGACCTGATTGTCCTTCGCCGACGAATCGACCTTTTGCGCCAGTTCGTTTTCACCAATGCCAATGGTGTAGAGCCCGAAGCGCTTTTTTCCCGATCACCCAGAGACAGACGCTCTCCTTCATCACGCCGTAGACAAGCAGCATTTCATCTCGGTCCAGCATCTTTTCCTGGATGTCTTCGAGGCTGGCCGGCTCGGATGCTTCAGGGCATAGTAGTCGGGGTGCTTTGTCACGGATCTGTTCCTCAAAAGTGCGGTAATCTGCGCGGAGCTGCTGCTAGACCGGCTTCCAGGGCTTGAAGACTCGCCGCGTCCCGTTGCTTCGCATCCTTGGAGCGTTCCGCCGAAATGTTGGCCCTGGCTTTTTCCATCCGGTCTTCCAAATCGGTCTCACTCTCCTTCAGCTCCGTCGGAAGCCCGGAAAAATTCCTCGCGCCGCTTTTTCCCATTTCTTCGAGAAACACCCGCCCCTGCTTGCGCTCGAATATTTCAAGGGCCTTTTTGTCGTAGCCCTTGGACGGGTCCTGTGCGTGCATCTTCCGGTAGAGTTCGATCAGCTCGTCGTAGACAAACATCTTCCCGCTCATGAAGATGATTTTGGTCTCTTTTTGTGAAAGCCCCGCCCGCATGGTCTCGATAACGTCGATGGCCTTTTCGTAGTGAGAAACGGCTTCAGGCTCTTTTCCCAGCTTTGCGCTTGCTTTGCCAAGCGCGCACAGCGCTCTCCACAAAGCATCGGGCGCCCCGATTTCAACGGCGATCTTAAGGCTATCCCCCAATGATTCATAGGCCTTTTCATACTGGCCGAGACGCCGAATAGACTGATCCGATCGAGGTAAGGTTGATGACGACGCCCTCCAGGTCCCCGACCTCTCTATCGATCGTCAGCGACTCCTCAAGATAGCCGAGCGCCTTTTCATGCCGGCCGAGGTCCGAATACAACGCCCCGATGTTTCCAAGAGACTTCGCGGCGCCATTTCTGTCCCCGATCTCTTTATCGATGCCTCAGCGCCTCCTCATAATAGCCCAGCGCCTTTTCATACTGGCCCGCGTTCGAATAGAGCGTTCCGATCTCGGAAAGGTCTCCTCCGACGTCATTGCGCGCCCCGATCTCTTTATGGATCGCCAGCGCCTCCTCAAAATAGCCGAGCGCCTTTTTATACTGGCCGAGATAGGAATAGACTATCCCAATTTCGGCAAGGTCCCCTGCGATCTCTTTGCGGGCCCCGATCTCTTTATGGATCGCCATGGCCTCGTCAAAACGCTCGAGGGCCTTTTCGTACCTGCCGAGATAGGAATAGACTATTCCAATTTCGGCAAGGTCCCCTGCGATGTCATTGCGGGCGCCGGTCTCTTTATGGATCGCCAGAGCCTCCTCGTAATAGCCGAGCGCCTTTTCATACCGGCCGATATACGAATAGACTATCCCGATCTCGGCAAGGGCCGCGCCCGCGCCCTCCCGGTCGCCTGTCTCCTTCTTGATCGCCAGGGCCTCCTCAAAACAGCGGAGCGCTTCTTGGTATTGGCCGATACTCGAATAGACTATTCCAATTTCGACAAGGGCGGCGCCCAGGCCCTCCCGGTCGCCTGTCTCCTTCCTGATCGCCAGCGCCTCCTCAAGATGGCCCAGCGCCTTTTTATATTGACCCAGTTCCGAATACACTTCTCCAAGGAACAACAGAGCAGTTCCGGCCGCACGCTTGTCGCCCGACTTCTTTGCCAGCTCGAGAGCCTGTTGACCTTTGTCGAGGGCCTTCGCATAGTCGGATGCATTGTAGGCCCGGAGCGCCTCCGTTGACAGGCTCTCCCAGCCTTCCCCCCGCGCCTGGCTGCCGCAAAACAGGGTCGCAAGAAAAAACAAACCGGCGGCAACAGTGAAAATTGCCCTTATACCCATGGGTGCTTCCTTTCCGGTTGCAGACAAGACGCGCAGAAACGGGAAGGGGAGAAGGTTTTTTCTCCCCGTCCTCGCCTCATGAAGCCCCCGCGCGCCCCTCAGTCCTGCTGGAGCGCTTTCAGTATCTCAGTCCTTGTGGCGTACCTGTCGCAAAGCTTTCTGAACTCATCTCTATCCAGGATATTTTTTACGTAAATCTCGGCAAAAACAGGGCGCCACAGGGAGCGCACCTGGTTGTTGTAGTGTACGTCGAGTCTAGACTCATCGATCTTTTTCCCTTCGCCGTCAAAGACCGTAATGCGCGGGGCCGAACTGAATCCCGCCTTGAGAGACTCCTCTTCGTATCCCAAAACCGCCCACACTTTCGTCATTTTTCTTTTGAGATCGTAAAAGACAGGAACCATCATCCTGTTATCTCGTGAAATATCCGGATCGTCGGAAAGATGATTCATCCATCGGCCGGCAAATTCGATGTCTTTGTTACGACCATCGCCCGACCCGTCTGCGCCGGTTATCTCTAAAGCGCAGCCGGTCTCATTGGCGGCGATCAATGCCGCCCCGAAAAAGAGCGCCTCCATTTCCTTCAGTTCCGCGAAGAGGTCCTTCTCGACTGGTCCTGATGCGGTCAAACGGTGTATCTTTGCAAGATTGCTTTGCCCAAGATTATCTTTAAGCACCCCATGGATGAAACTGTAAGAGCGGGCCCTTCTCAAATAGTAGGTCGCAAGCGGTTCTATGGTGAGGTCCGGGGAAATGTCTATGCGTATCTTTTGCTCAACCGGCTGTGGCCGAAACGCCGAACCCACTCGAGGAATTTCGAGTTGCTTGGCGTGAGTTTCCCTCGTGAGGGCCAGAAGAGATTTAAACAGCTCCTGCAACTCTGCCCTGTAACTTGGGGCGAAATAGAGCTTTTTGCCCTCGGGGAACTTCTCCGGAAGGATAAGGCTTTCCAGGGAATACGTCTGGTAGTCGTACCAGCCGGAGTTTTCCAGGGGCGTTAGATCGATGTTCCCCGCCTTGATTTCCTCGATCAGTTTTACGGCAAGATTGAAATCGTCGGGGATGGGTTTTTGGCCGTAGAGTTTTTTTACAAGGTCTGTTTCATAAGATCTTGACGGTGGAAACAATGCGACCCGTTCCTGGCGTTCCTCAGCCCCCTGAGTGGCGACAGGCGCCTCGATGCGGCGCCTTAGATCCGTAAGATCCGATGGGAAAGGGTTGGTCATTTTTTCTGTGAGCGTCAGGCGCCTGAAATAGAAATCTTTTGTCTGCCCGGCTTTGTCTTTGATGGCCCGCACAAGCGCGGCGCTCTTCTCAAGCGGGGTTTGAAGCAAGCGGTCCTGGCGGAATATCCTGCCCAGTTCGTCATTCCATGTGTAGAAGCCTATAGGCTTTGAGCGAAGGGGGTCTTGCAGAAAATCCTTCTCTATTCTTTGGCTCAACTCTTTAACCTTCGTATCTTCGCTCAAGTCCTGCCCCCCAAGCGAGGACGCCGCAGCAATAAAAGCCCTCGACCATTCTTTTTGCTGCTGTGGTATGGAGGGATCGCCGAGCTCCTTAAGGGCGCCCGAAAGGGCCGACAGGAATGTTTTTTTGCCCTCAACGCCCGGCAGCCCTTCCTGCACGGCGATCTCAGCGGCCGCATAAAGCCCGTCGTCAAACTGTTTAGCCTTGGCCGACAGAACGGATGCGGAGACAAAGCCAACGCGCCCCGTATGCGGAGCGCCTCCCCGGTTCGCCGGAATAAGACCTTCAGGGGTCGGATAGAGCCTCTCCTCGCCATCGCCCCGCGGTCGGACCCTTTCAGGAATCTCCAGGCTCAGGATCTGCCCGGACAGGTCGACCTCAATCGTGTAGCCGTTAGACTTTCTTTCACTTACCGCAGACTGATATTCCGTTATGCCGGAAGCCGGTTTGGAATTGGCCAAAATCATGAACATAACCATGAATAACGATACTGCGTTCGCCCACATGAAATCCTCCTCTCGGGACAACCTGAAAGTCAACTGGAGCTTTCCATATGCCAATCAAAAACACAAGCAGCGTTGTGTCAAGGCCTCCCGCTATCGCCCGGCGCGCACGACAGACACATCCGCCGGTCCGCCCTGCTGACCTTTTTATTGCCTTTTTCAGCAGGATATTGGATTATTCGGCCGCCCTTCAGTGCGTCCCGGGAGTTTTTTCTGGCGGAATCCGAGTTCTCCACGATCAATACGAACATAAACGGGACTCATTACGAGCAGTTGAAGAATATGAAATCATGAGGAAGAAGCAAAGATTGAATCTGTTTGCAATATGCGGCTTGATGATTACTCTGTTGCTCATTGGACACAAAAGCGTGCGCTACGACCGGTTTGGTCCCGCAAGTACGCTGTGAAATCTGTTTTGTGATTGTCAAGGGGAGGGGAGAGATCGCTTTCCCCGGTTTTCTGCTTCTGCTATAAGCAAAGGAGGATCGTCATGTCCGTTTATAAGTTCGTCGAACTCGTTGGGACCAGTCCAACTTCCTGGGAAGAAGCGGCTAGGCAGGTCATTGAAACTTCAACCAAGAGTCTGAGAGACCTGAGAATTGCTGAAGTGGACAAGCTCGACATGAGGATCGAAAACGGGAAGATTGTGGAATACCGCGCGCGCGTGAAGCTCTCCTTCAAGTACGAAGAGGACGCTTGATTGCCTGAGCTTCAATGAGAACTCTCGGGCTCGATGTAAGGATTTCAGTTCCGGTCTCGGTTACGTGGAGCGTATCCTCCAATTTTAACGTGTATTGGGACGGGTCGGGTTCCATAAGGTGAAGTTCAAGGGCGATCGTCATGCCCGGTGAAACCACAATATCGCCGGCCGCTGAGAGAATCGGCGGTTCGTTGAGTTCCAGGCCAATTCCATGTCCGATAAAATGGGCCGTGGAGCCGTTTCCGAACCTCATAAACGACTCCTTCATGCCTAAGCTTGCAGCTTTCGAAAAAGCGTCGTGGAACAGGTTCTTCAAGATGTTGCCGGGCCGCATGTTCATGATGATATGGTCGGCGACCTCCCTTAGTTTCTCGAAAAGCTCCTGTGCCCTCGGCGGCGCTTTGCCAACAGCATACATTCTGCTCTGGTCGGCGTGATAGCCTTCAACACAAGCCGGTATGTCGATCAGGACCAAATCCCGGCTGTTGATTATTCGGCGGGAAGGTCCCGTCGGCGCAGCGCTGCTGAGTCCCGTGCCCGTAAGAGTATAAAGTGTTCCACTGGTATGGCGCAGATTTGGACCTGAAGCCAACGGGCCTCGGCTCATCACGTAATCGGAGCTGCGGAGGAAAAAACAGCCCTCATGACCGGCGATACGCTGAGCGTTCTCTACGGCCGCTGCGAGTTCAAGCTCCGTTAACCCCGGGCACAGCGCCGATACCGCCGCCAGGTGACCTGAATGGACAGCCACGCACGCTTTCCGGATGCTTTGGACTTCTTTTGCATCTTTTATCGTCCGCTGGCGAAGAATATGCTGTGAGATGTCCTGGAGCTTTCGACCCCCAAGGGCTCGATGAAAAGCATTGGCTTGGACAACGGTCATCAAATCCATCTCGGTCCCTATCTTATCTCCGGAAAAGCCAGGACCCGGAAACATGGCCGGGATGATTTTCTCCATACTCCTTTCGCTTACTATCCGCGCGGCATCCAGCCAGGATTGCTCAACAGCGATATCATAACCTCTTCGAACAAACAGCATGTACTCATCAGGACGGATCAACAAATAGGAAGGCTGCGCCGTATTAGTGTAATAATAAATGTCTCTTGAGTGAAACAGGACCGCTCCCGCCATCCCGTTGTCTTTGAGAATATCCTGCAGATGATGAATTCTTTCAGCTCCGGGCATTTGTTGCTCCCATTAGCACAGCGTTCACACATGCATAACGCAAAGCTCACTGAAGGCAATGAGGCCTATCGGAGTTCCCATAGAGTGCGGCGCCACATTCGGGCCTGCGCGCGTTGCGCAACGAAAGCGTGGCGGCGGACCGCTGTCTCCTGGTGAGAGTGCCGGTCCTTTTTCCTCTTTGCTCGAAAAATGTGCGCCATCTGTAGGCGGACAGTCTACAACATTCTGCGCGGTTATGGAAAGAAGGAGTTGCCCGGGGCGCGATGTTTACGATCTTTATGCAGTTGATCTCAGGGTCGAACGCGCCTTGGGCCGGCCGGTTTCTACTTGATCTGCACTGTCAGGGCCAAAACTTTCCAACTCAGCCCCTCATAGACATATTTTTGTTCGAAAAAAACCTGTAGTGGCTTTGACGCGTAATGACCCTTTATCAGCAGGACGCCATCTTCATTCAGCGATGGCTTTTCATCGAATATAGGGCTCAGATTATCGAGCAGCGTGAGGTCCGTATTAATCCGGTAGAAAGAAGCAAAAACCTCGTCGAGCTTCTCCGGGGTGTACTGTTTCTGCATGAGGCTGGAACTGTATGCATAAAAATTAGCCATACTTTTTTCATTCACGCACAGGGCGAATATGTGCATGGTTCGGGCGGCCATTTTCACCTGATTGCTTTCCGAAGGCAACTGTCCGGCCTTTTCGTCCTGAACGCCGGCTTGCTGTTTTTCAAGAGCATAGATTTTCCATCCGGATTGGCCTTTGACAAAGCTCAACTTGATGGGCGCCACAACGCCTGATTCGGTGTTGATGGACCCGGTGAGTTCGCCACGATTCCCGCTTATAGACCGGTTCCCCCAACTTACGCTTTTAAAAGTGCTAAGGCCGTTTTTCGACAGATAATCACTCAACGCCTCCGGGGAGGTGTTTGCCTTGAAATCATCGGAAAGATACGAGTAAGCCTTTGAAATATCATGAGACTTAACGGCGTTGAAAAAACCGTCGGCCGCCTCGACCATACCTGAAGTAAAATAAAAAACAGCCGCGATTCCGGCCGCGACCAATACGAGTATCCCCAGCAAAACCTTGAGATATTTTTTCATTTGAGGGTCCTCCTTTCGGACGTTGGCGGCAGAGCGACTACGCTCGATCGGTCAACAAATCAATGATACATCGGTTAGAACTCGAAGGGTAGCGAAACCCACATGGGGGTTGGACTGAGGTGAAATCCCGTCTTCCCGGCGCCGTCTTTCACGCGGACATGGCCTTGGCCCTGCGCAGCAGGAGTTCCCAGTCCTCGTTCACCATCTGCTGTATCTGGTCCAGATCGCTTTCGGTGAGGTGTTTGAAACGGCCCTGAAGGTGGAAGTATTCTTTTACGAGGTATCCCTTGGGGTTGAGATTGATCGTGTAGAGCACTCCTCCTTCGACTTCATAGAGGGGAAAGATGTTTGTCTGGACCGCCATGCGGGCGATCTTTATAGACGTCTCGGATGGCATCCGCCAGCCCGTGGGGCAGCTCGAAAAGATGTGAATGAATCTCGATCCCTTTATCGCCCGGGCTTTCTTGACCTTTGCGATCAGGTCCTCGGGGTAGGCGATGCTGGCTGTGGCGGCATAGGGGATGCGATGGGCGACAAGGGCTTCAACGATGTTTTTCTTGCGCATCTTTTTCCATTCCCGGCTGGGAGTGGTTGTGGTCCAGGCCCCGTAGGGGGTCGACGAGCTGCGCTGAACCCCGGTATTCATGTAGGCTTCGTTGTCGTAGCAGACATAGAGGAAATCTTCGTTGCGCTCGACTGCGCCGCGAAAGCGCCTGGAAGCCGATGTCGAAGGTCCCCCCGTCGCCCGCCCAGGTAATGACCGTAGTCTCGGTATCGCCTTTTACGTCCAGCGCTGCTCTCACCCCGCTCGCCACAGCTCCACCGGTTTCAAAAGCGGTGTGGATGACCGGAATTTGCAGTGAGGACTGGGGATAGGCCCCCGCGATAATGGACCAGCAGCAGGCGGGAATCACCATGACGGTCTTTTCTTCCAGGGCCTTCAGGACAAAACGCATGGCAATGGCTGCTCCACAGCCGGGGCAACCCACATGCCCGGGATACATGTACTCGCGATCCGGAACGTCAAGCTCCATCGCATGCCTCGCTAAGTCCCACCCAGATCGCCTCACGGTCCGGTTCGGCATTGTCTCTGGCGTGGCGGTAGATTTCCCTGATCACGTTCTCCGTAACGTCACGGCCGCCCAGTCCCGCAATGAAGCCGAAGACCACCGGCCGTACCGCGCAGGCCGTAGAGGGCGGCCCTGAGTTCCTGCGCAAATATTCCGGTCGCCCCGAAAGAAAAATTGCGGTCGATGACCGCGACCTTGCGCACGGGGCCGAGGAGCTTGCGCACGAGGGCGGCCGGGAAGGGCCGGAAGAGCTTTATCTTGAGAATCCCGACTTTTTGTCCCTCCGCGCGCAGTTCTTCGACAACCTGGCGCGCCGTGCCGGTGATCGTGCCCGAGGTCACCAGCACGATATCGGCGTCCCCGCAGCAAACGGCTTCAACAGCCCCGTACCGGCGGCCGAAACGCTGATCGAACTGCGCATCGAACTCTTCGAACCGGCCAAGCGTCTCCTCCATGGCCTGCTGAATGCTGTAGCGCATCTCCATGTAAACGTTTGGCGGGGCCATCTGGCTGAGAGCGCACGGGGCCGCCGTGCTCAAAAGGCGATCCTTGGCCGAAACGGCGGCAGAAACTCATCCACGGCCTCCTGGTCCGGGATGTCCACCGGCTCGTAGGTGTGCGAGAGGAAGAAAGCGTCCAGGACCACCATGACGGGCAGGTTGACCGATTCGGCCAGCCGGAAAGCCAGGAGCGTGGTGTCGAGGGTCTCCTGGCCGGTTTCACAGTAGAGCTGAATCCAGCCCGTGTCCCGCTGGGAGAGGCTGTCGGTCTGGTCGCACCAGATGTTCCACCCCGGCGCCAGCGCACGGTTGACATTCGCCATGACAATGGGGAGCCTCGCCCCCGAGGCCCAGTGCAGCAGCTCGTGCATCAGGGCCAGACCCTGCGACGAGGTGGCCGTGAAAGTGCGGACCCCCATGCTCGATGCGCCGATGAGGGCCGCCAGGGCGGAATGCTCGCTCTCAACGCGCAAAAAGCGCGCGTTCATGGCGCCCTCCGCGCAAAAGTCGGCAATGCGCTCCACGATATGCGTCTGAGGAGTGATCGGGTATGCGGAGACTGACGTGGACCCCGGCCAGCCTCACCGCTTCGGCAACCGCATGGCTCCCTTCGAGCACCTTTCTCATAAATTCTCTCTTTCCCGCCCGCCGCCGGAGGTTTGAGTGGGCAAGTCGGCAGGCGGTCCCACCGCCGGGCAATCTCGACGCTCCGCGAGGCGTGGAGGTCCAACCTCCCCGCCTTCTTCGAGCGTCATGGCGTTTCGCGGGCACTCCACTACGCATATCCCGCAGCCCTTGCAGTAATCGTAGTCGATCCAACGTCCCTGAGGTTGCGGGGCCGCAGGCGGCCGGTCGATATCGCGGATTATGGCCAAGTCCGGGCAGAACAGGCGGCAATTGTCGCACTGGTTGCATATCCCGCAGTTAAAGCATCGCTCCGCTTCGCGCATTGCGATGCCTGGCGGAAATTTTGAGGTCGATTTCAGCAAAAGAGCGGACGCGCTCGGCTTTGAGAAGGCGCGGCTGGGTGAGCCTGGGTGAAAACTGGAAATAATCTGTGTTGATCTCGCCGTAGCGCACGACCTTCGAAGAGCGCCGGGAGCGGGGGCCGTTCATATAGGCTTCAAATGAAAGGGAACGGCCGGGGCCGACCGCGCAGCGCTTGAGACCGGGCCGGACAGCGCCGGGTCCTTCGCGCAATAATAGATCGATGGCCATTGCCGCCTCTTTTCCCGAGGCTACGGCATGGGCCACGCTCCCGGGCGCGCATGCGAGATCGCCCAGGTAGGCGACAGGGCCCGGGAACCGAGACCGCCGGCCATGAGCGCCTGAGGCGCCGGTCTGTGTCAGGGCCAGTACGCTGTAGTTGAGGCGCATTACCTCTTCGTCTCCATCGGGAGGGAGCATCCACTGCCCGGCGGCATAGTCCTGCCCCGCCGCCCCTTTTTTCCGCCCGCCCAAGGCAGCGGCCAAGTCGGCTGTGCGTCCCACCTTCGCCTTTTTTCGCCCGCCGCCGGAGGTTTGAGTGGGCATCCCGGCCGGAGGTCCCGGCGCCATGAAAATCCGGCCGACCCGAAGGACGGCGGGGGCGGCGGTAGAGGCGCGATCCGCTTGAAGCGTGACGACAAATTCCGCACCGTGCGCCTCGATGCTCACGGGGGCCATGCGGTCGAGGAACTCCACGCTCCTCCTCCAGGGCCATTGCGATTTCCTGTTTGGAAGCGGGCATCTCCTCACGCCCTCCAGTGTAGACAAGAAAGGCCTTTGCGCCAAGGCGAACCGCGCAGCGGGCCGCCTCGATCGAGGCATAGCCTGCCGCCTATCACCGCGACGGGGCCTTCGAGGGCAGGGGCGTCGCCCGCTGCGACCTTCCGGAGCAGCTCGATTCCGTCTTCTATGCCGGGCAGGTCCTCGCCCGGCAAGATGAGTGCGCGGGCTGTCGAGATTCGGGCTTGCGGTCCTGCTTCGAAAACCCCGCATGCTACGAAAACTGCGTCATAGGGACTTGCGGCCCCACCCGGGAATTCCTTCCCGAAAGTGTTTTCGCAATGGATGCGCCCGCCCGCCTCTTCTATCCGTGCGATCTCCTCTCTTAGGACGCCCGGGGGCAGCCGATAGGACGGGACCCCCCAGCGCAAGACGCCTCCGGGCTCGGGCCCGGCCTCGTAGACATCGCAGCCGTAGCCCAGCAGAGCCAGGAACTATGCGGCCGAAAGACCACTCGGGCCCGACCCCGCTACAGCGATCCGTTCCTTCTTAGGGGGAAGCCGCTCGATATGAGGTTTAAACTCGTAGCGGGAAGCCGTATCGGAGATGAAACGCTCGATTGTGTGGATGGCGACCGCCTCATCGAACCGTCCGCGATTGCAGACCGCTTCGCAGGGGCGCTGGCAAATACGGCCGCATACGCCGGGAAACGGGTTTTCGATGAGCGCGGTTTCCCATGCCTCCTTGAAAAGCCCCTGTGAGGCCAGCATCTGGATCCGGCCGATGTCCTCGCCAGCCGGACACGCCAACCCCGCAAGGCGCGGTCTTTTCGTCGTAGCGGGGCCGAAGAAAACGCCAGGCCCCCGTCTTATTGGCTTCCGTAGTAAGATGGGACCTTGCAATGAACAAAGGGACGGCTTTCGGATCTTTGCAGGACATGGTCATCCTCGCTCTCAACGCCCCTTGGCGTCTATGCCGCCCGCCTCGCGGGCGGGTTGGCGGGCTGTCGAGATTCCGGCTGGAGGACCTACCTCCCGCCCGCCGCCGGAGGTTTGAGTGGGCAAGCCGGCAGGAGGTCCCACCTCCCCGTGCAGCACAACCGCGTCATAGGCATCTTTTGCCGCAAGGATGTTGCGCTCGAACTGTTCCGGCATCTCCTCTTCAATGGCCCTGGCGACCGCCTCCATGGGGGGCATCTCCAGCATCTTTGCAAGCGCCCCCATCATGGCCGTATTGACGATCGGGTGGGTGCGCGTCGCCGAGTCCATGTTTGAGGCCGATGCGCGTTGCATCGACCACGGCCAGCCGATACCCGGCGAAAATGCCCCCAGGCGGGGCGGCTCAGGCGCGTTGAGCAGGACACATCCGCCCGGCCGCAGACCCCTGGTGAGGTCGACCGCGTTCAAAAGCGTCTGATCCATTATGACGAGATGGTCCGGCTGATAGACGTTTGTCCTTACGAGTATCTGCTTCGAATCGACCCGCAGATACGCTTCCACCGGGGCTCCGCGCCTCTCGACCCCGAAGAGCGGAAAGCTCTGGACCCAGTAGCCCGCGTCAAAAAAAGCCTTCGCCAAAAGGATCGTGGCCACCACGGTTCCCTGTCCGCCGCGCCCGTGAAAGCGAATCTCCATCATGGCTTTTTCCCCTGAGCGGGGCCCGCGGGACTTCCGGCATACGGCCGTCCCGAGTGCCCACAGGAAAAGATCAGCTCTTTCTCCAGACCACCGCGAGCGCCTTGGCGGGCGCCTCGCCCAGGCAGCGGAAGCTGTGGCTGACATCGGATTCAAAATAGATGCTGTCCCCGGGATTGAGTATTTCGACCTGGTCGACGGTGCGAAATTCGAGCATCCCTTCGAGCAGATAGAGAAACTCTTCCCCCTCGTGGCTCGTGAAGACCATCTCGCTCGTATCCCGAACGGGGAACTCGACCATGAAGGGTTCCATCTGTTTTTGGGCTTTGCGGATTTCCAGGGATTCGTAGATGTAGTCCACTTCCCCTTCCAGGTGATGGGGGCGCCGCGTGATGCGCACCCGCTCGTCACGACGGGTTACGGCGATCTTGTCGCTGCCGGCCTTGTCCTGAAAGAACCAGGCCACGCTCACGTTCAGCGCGCCCGCGAGCTTTACCAGGGTGGCTATGGGCGGTATGAACTCATGGCTCTCGATCCGGGCCAGCATGTCCCTGTCCAGACCCGTCTTCGCGGCGAGGTCCTGGAGTGTATAGCGGTTCTTCTCCCGAAGCTCCCGCACCTGGGTGCCGATCATGAACGCCGCAACAGCGCTGATTTCTTCCTGGTTCCCCTGCATGGCCTGCTCCCTGGCTGTTGTGTCGGAAAGGTTTGTGATTTGTCACCGCAGTTCATCATGTCCTGCGGGCGCCCCTGAACCCACGAAAGGGTGTAGAAGCGGGCCATGCCCGCGATGGACTTTTCGCAAGAGAAGCAGAGTTTTCGGGAAATGTTTTCCGGCTTCGTCTCCTCCGATCCCTCTGCCTGTCCGGACCGCGCACCGTCTCTGCGCAGATTTTAGTCAATTGAACACGAGGAGAAGTTTAAATCGGAAGTCTTCTATAGGAAACATATTTTTAACCGTAGCGCCGCGGGCTCAGCGGGGTTGAGCGGTACATTCGTCATTTCTGCAGCCGATAGAAAACGTACGGCGCGACAGTTACCCAAACAGGCGCCAGTACCCATACACGCCCAGCGGGCAAGTCGGCTGGAGGTCCCACCTCCCCCCGCCCGTCGGCTTCGGCGCCGGGCAATCTCGACAGCCCGCACACCCGCCCGCGATACGTGGCCGGCTCGCCACCGAAGGTAGCGGGCATCCCGGCAGGCGGCCCTGCCGCCCTCAGCGGTTCTTTGACCACTGCCTTAGATCTTCTGACCAGGCGCAAACGATTCTTTTGCCGAGCCGCCGTCTGCGGTAAAAGATGCGGTTTGCCTGCAAAAGAAGGCCCCTGTACCCCCGTATCGACCGCTCTGATACTCCAAGAAAATGTGCAATCTGCTTCCATCCCACCAGCAGCTCGTTTTGCGTCATGATCTTTCCTCCTGCTCGATTCGCCGATTCACCTGTCAAACAGACGTTGCAGACACTTGCAGACCGGCCTTTTATGGTTTTTCAACCATGTTTTCCGTCTCGTGGAGCACCGTGAAAAGAGTGTCTGCATCTGTTTGCGCGTCTGCATCCGTTTTAAGCCCGATACCCTGGAAACCTCTGTCCTGCTTATGCCCGAGCCGTGTTCGCTTAAGTCCGCGCTCTTCCAGCACGGCCCCGAAAGTCCTGAATTTGACGAATTGTTCCCCGTTGTCGCCACACCATTTTTGATATCGAGCATACAGTTCTGAAGACCTTTGCCTGGCCAGAGGGTTCACTATGCAGCAATCGGAGATGAAGCCGCCGAGGATATTGGAATCTGCGCGATAGTTACTCGTGGCCCGCTCGACTTCTTCGGGCTTTTTCAAGCCCTCTTTTCGCCATGCAAGACAACCCTCGATGGCCCAGGCGAGAATACCCGGCCACTCTTGCTTCAACCGGTCGAGCATGAGCGTTCGCGGGATTTGCTCTGATTGGGGTATCGTCACATCGAATGGGACAAGGTGAATCCGGGACCATATAGCTGCGTCGGTCCCGCGGATCGAGGGCCTGTGATTAGTGGATAGAACGATTTTGAATTCGGGCGTGAACTCGAAAAACTCCTGGTGAAGAAACCGGGCGCTTATCTTATCTCCGCCTGTCAGGCGCTTTATTAGAGATTCGGCGAGGCGCTGGCCGCGTTCGCCCTCCGAAGCAGTCACAAGCCGGGCGCCTTTTAGTCCCGCAATATCGTTGGGGATAGTCTCGTTTCGCTTAACCATCAGGGTTTCAACCGGGGTTTCCCGGGCGTAATCGCCGAGCATGGCCCCGATAGTCGCCGTAAAAATCGTCTTGCCGTTGTTTCCTCCCCCGTGGAGAACGGACAGATGCTTTTCCCTCGTATCGCCCGTGAGGCAGTAGCCGGCCAGCTTGCGCAGATAGCAAATCAACCCCCGGCTGCGCGCCATTATGCGGTCGAGGAAACTGAGCCATTGAGGACACTGCGCCTCCGGGTCGTATGCGACAGGGGCCAATTTCGTTATCAGGTCGCTGCGCCTATGCGGGATCAATTCCCCGGTCCTTGTGTCCAAGGTCCCATTGAGCACATTGAGGAGCCATGGGTTTGTGTCGAGGTCCTTTCCGGTAACCGCTATGTCCGGCTCGCTTTGAGCAAGACTCAGCATGGCTTGTATGCGTCCTGCGGATTCCGAAGCGCGCGCGTGTTTTGCCGCCGCTTTGCGGCCGTCGTCGTCGCTTATTTGCGACGCCTCCGCATAGATGCTTCTCACGGTTTGCTTGCAGAGTTGATTGACCTTTGCAGTTTCATCGACTTTCCAATGATCGCCGTTCCAGATCAGCCATTTTCCCCAGGTATGGCAATATCGAACATTCTCACGGTGCTGCTCTGCGAAGCGCTTGGCATTGCCGAAATCCGTAAGAGCGAAAGGCGGCTTCCGCAGTCGCTTGCGCCGGGCGCTCGCCCCCGGCTCGTCCACATTTATGAAAAATGAGGCGGTTTGAACGATCTTGAGCAAAGATTCTTTGGCGCCGCCATTGTCCAGCCAGTCCGAAACATCACCCTTCGCCGGAAGGCCGGGCAGCTCGACAATCTTTACGCTTGCCGCGCCGGCCGCCGTTAGCTTTGCAGCCACGTCCCGCGCGTGATTTCGCCCCGGCTCATCGTTATCGGGCAGGATCGCGACGCGCTTTTTGACAAAAAAGGAACCGAGATCGGCTCGCCACTTGCCCGCCCCTTCGGAATTCGTGGTCCCGGCAAGTCCGATCGCCCGCCAACCGGTCGGCGTCTTTTTCGCCCTCGACCACAAAGATTGTATCTGCCGCCAGGACTTCAGGGAGCCGGTAGGGGACCCGCTGCACCCCGTCCAGATTCCATATCCAGGCGCTTTTCTTTCCAGGGTCGGGCCTGCGTAGCCTGAACGTTTTGGGGAAGAAACGGACCGACTGATATAGAAGTTTCCCACCGGCGTCTTCGTAGTCGTAAACGGCAATAATTTTCGCCGCTCTCACCCCCGCCTTTTTCTCCGGCTTTCTCACCCCTAACTCTTTGGCCAGTTTAGACGCAGCCTCCCCGCTGGCGGCGCCGGTCGCCCTGGCGTACAGATCGACAGCGTCGAACTTGAGATTTTCCGCGTGGCAAAAAGCCAGCTCCCGGCTTAGCTGAAGCGATGACCTTGAATCGTCGTGAAAGGGGCAAAAGCAATTCCCGCGCTCCCTGAAATGGTTGGGCCAGAAGCGCTTGAAAATCAAACGGCAGTCTGCCGCCTGCTTAATCCGGGCAAAAAACTCGCCGTGCCCCTCCCGTTCCACCCTTTTCCCATCCTCTTTGAAAAAGAAAAAGAATTCACCGCGGAGGCGCAGAGTACACAGAGGAAATCCTTATAAAAAACGAGCGATTCCGGATTGAAGGATTCACGGACCGAGACCAAATCCCCGAATCCCTCAAGCCCTCAATCCCCTGATCCTTTTCTCTGTGACCTCTGTGTCTCCGTGGTGAATTCTTTCTTCTGTTTCTGCGCTTCGAATCGTTTCCCCCAGTTTTTGCAGGATTTCCCGAGCCAAAACGCCCCTGGGCCTCCTGTTGCTCCCCGCATACCGCCCTACGACCTTTCTCACCGTGCCCGGCTCATAGCCCTGCCCGACCGCAAACTGCTTCATGTTGAGTCCCGCCATCCGAAGTCGGCATATCACTTCATTTTTTGTTGCAAAAATAACTGATAGCACTTATAACTCCTTATAAGTGTCTCGCTGCGGGACACTCAAGTGGGTGTGTGAATTGTCTTCTTTGTGAGGGGGTTGTGGGATGAAGAATACTTCTAAATATGAAGTGAAAGTCAATTCAAAAAACGAAGCGAGGAGGAAAAATGTCTCCCTGCGCCCAAAGATTGAAGTATGTCCGCGCACTTGTGGCGAATGAAAGAGGAATGCAGAAGCTCAGCCAGGCGAAGTTCGCCAACATGCTCCGCGTGCACCCTAGCACGATCAGCCATATCGAGGCCGGTACGACCCGCATACAGCCCGAGCTTGCCAAGACGATAGAGGAAAAAACCGGGTTCCGCCAGGCATGGCTGCTGACTGGGGAGGGCCCCCAAAGAACTTTGTCCGGGCACTCTTTGGAAGGCCGCAACGATAGCGGCTCATATACGGTTCCAGCAGAATCGCGGCAAATCGACTTCTCGTTTGTAAAAAAAGTAAAACCCCTTCTGAGCAGCGGGACCGGAGATTTGGTCGACTTAGAAGAAGGTGACGACATCTATTCCTTCCGCAGGGAATGGCTGTCTCGCAAAGGGGTCGTTTCGGCCATGCGCCTTGCCCAGATAAGCGGCGACTCCATGCTTCCGACCCTCGAAGACGGCGATCTCGTACTGTTTGACACCTCCCAGTCCGACCCGCTCGACGGCAAGATCATGGTGATCGGCGTCGAAAACCTTTTGTTCATAAAACGCGTGCGGGTTTCGCCCGATGGGATTTTCATGGTGAGCGACAACAAAGCGGTCTATGAGCCCTGGCGGGCAAACCTTGAAATTACAAGGTTTTTGGGGTTGGTGCTCTGGCATTGCGGGGATGTGTAGGTTTTGACGGCTTGAAAAATCTGCGGGTCGGGGTTTTTTTCAATTCCTTGATTCCCGGATTCCTCCATCCCCGGCTGCATTTGAATCGCACTTCATAAATTGACCCAGACACTTCATTTTGTGCATTGACATCACTTCACATAATGATGTAAGATGTCTTCCGATAAGACGGCGGCCCGCCCGAAAAAGGGCCGCCGCCTTCCCGAACGGGGGATTTCTACCAACCTGCATGACCCTGCGCAAAAGGAGAAGCTCATGCCGTTTGCTGAAGACGCAACCTTTTTTTCTTCCTGTGGCGAATCGGGCCGGCCTCCGGGGGCGCCTGAATTCCCCGGGCCTGCGGAATACGTGCCCTGTCTGCAGATACTCAAGGCCATGAACCTGATCATGGCGGAGCATTTTGGCCTCGTCCCGGGGCCGCAGGAACAAAGGACCCTCAGACGGGCGGATGAGGAGGAGGGGAGAGGTTTTGTCCCCGCATCTTCTTGTCCCCGTGTCCCGGCGTCTGCTCTTGCCGGAGAGGGGCGCCAACATGAATAAAGCTTATCATGCAAAAGAGAGCAGGGGCGCCGGTGATTTTAGCGGCGAATCCGGCTGCCGCCCCCACCGTTCCCATGCAACCGCAGCAGGTTTGAGCGGCGGCCCCGCCTGGCAGTGCGGGGGCCCGGGCATCGAATCTTTGATCCGGGAAGGCGCGGCGCTAAAAGATGAAATCGACGGCAAAACGGCCAGGCTCCGCCAGATACACCTGCGGCTCGCCGAGAGCGCCCGGTTTGAAAACGGCAAAAAGACGGCCCTGCTTTTCGGGGCCGGCTACAGGGTGAAGGTGCGCCTGCATGAAAACATCGTTTGGGACCAGGAAAAGATTCTGAAGTTTCGCGAGTACGTACCCGAGGAAAAATTCGAAGAGCTCTTCAGGGAAGTCTTCGAGCCTACGTCGCAAAAGCAGATCGATGGTTTTATCGCCCACGCGGACAGGGAGCTTTCAAACGGCCTTAAATGGTGCATGAGCGTAAAGCCCGGGGCGCCCCGGATCAGCTATGAAAAGCTCCCCGACGCCTAGCCCCGGGGTCCGGGGTCTTTGACCTTGCGCCGCCGGTTGTTCGGGGCGGGCGGCGGCATCGAGGGCGTCTGTTCGTTTAGGCCCCTGAGTAAGCGTCCGGCCATCCGATAGAGACGTCGGGTTCTCGCGCAAACCGCATGATGGACACATCCACCCGTCGGCCTTGCCCACCGCACGGGGCGCGCCGTTGAAGCGCCGCCTCTTCAGTTTCACCAAGTAACCTCAGCGTCGTAAACCAGTTTATCAAACGAGGCAAAACATGCGTTGACCGGCCCCGATTGAGCGCTTATTCTCTTGTCGGAAACTTGGAGACTCATTTGCGGGTTTTGGTTGCGGGCCGGGGGCCATGGCTGGAAAAGTTCAGATCAAGTGGCATGGTTGGGCGGTGCTTCTTGCGGGCGTAGCGGCGGCGCTGGCTGCGTCAACTCTACCGGTGGGACGCCAGGTTGACCTTTTGGGCTACGATCTGCTGATGGCCGCAACTGTTCGATCTCCATCCGCCCCCGACGATGTTGCGGTTGTGGGAATAGATGACGACAACACAATCGCCGACCCGCGACTGCGTGAAGAAGTTGCCGACATACCGAGGGTGATGCGGCGAGACTACCTTGCCAAAGTGATAGAATCCCTGCTCGATGCGGGGGCTTGCGGAATCGGCCTGGATATCGTGCTCTCCAGCTCCGTATACAAAACGTGCGACAAGGAGGCGGACCTCAAGCTAAAAGGCGTTCTGAGGAAGGCGAGGATGCTGGGAAGACCGGTTGTCCTCGGCTTTTACCCGGCAAGCCATGGGAAAAAGTCCGAGCTTCCGCACGATTACTTTCTGCTGTCTGCGGACCGCGTGGCCTTCCTCAATTTTGACGAAGACCAGGACGAAAAGAGACGATCGGTCGCCCTTTCGATCCACGGCAAAGACATGGAAGGCCGGCAGACGACGGTCAATTCGATCTCCTATGAACTGGCGGGCCTAATCAAGAAGGACCCGGCCTTTGATGACGGCCCTCACCTCAAGATCGACTACAGGCTCGTCCCGGTTAACAGGTATGCATTCTGGGACATCTACTCGATTGCGACCGGAAGCGGCGGGATTGGCGAATCGAAGCTAAAAGAGGCGTTTGCAAATAAAATAGTCTTTTTAGGCTACACGTTCAGGGTCGAGGACGAGCACACAATCCCGGTCAGGTCGAATGTCGCATCGGGTCAAACGCGGCCCTCCGACCGAATCCACGGCATCTACATTCATGCGCTGGCGGCAAAAACGCTGCTTTCAGGCAAACTGCTCAAAGACGTTCCGGCCTGGGCTGACTGGGCGCCTGCCGCCGGGCTGGCCCTTGCGTCCGCACTGTTGTTTCTGGCGCTCTCTCCCCTTCGGGCGGGCGCTGTGCTGGCTTTTCTGACCCTTTTTGCATGCCTTGGGGTCTATGCTCTTTTCTCGTCTTTTTGGGTGATGCGGACCGCCCCGCTGGCATTCGGCCTGTTGATTCCCGGAGCGGTTACCGGTCTTTACCGCTACGGCGCTCAATACCGGCAGTTCCGATACGTGCAGAGGTTTTTCAAAAGTTATGTCAACCCTGCTGTTTTGCAGCAAATCCTCGACGATCCCAAGTCAGCTTTTTTTGAAGGCCGGCGGGTCACGGTGACCGTTATGTTTACCGACATAAGGAACTTTTCCACCCTCTCGGAGGCGCTCGATCCACAGTTGGTCGTCTCCGGGCTGAACCGCTATATGGCCGAGATGACAGAGGCCGTCGTCGGTGTGAAGGGCTACTTGAACAGGTTTCTTGGAGATGGTATCCTGGCGATCTTCGGGGCGCCGAACTCTTTGCCTGACGATGGGGCGCTGAGCGCGGTCGAGTGCGGCCTGGAGATGCTCGACCGGCTGCGGCGGCTGAATGTGACCGAAATATTTCCCGGAATTCCCGAGGTCAGGATCGGAATAGGCGTTCATACGGGTGAAGCGGTTGTGGGCAATATCGGGTGTTATCAAAAAATGGACTACACCATAACCGGAGATACGGCCAACCTTGCGTCCAGGATCGAAGGAAAGACCAAGGACTATCAGGTCCCTTTCCTGATAAGCGGGGCCACATACGAACGGGTAAAGGACCGAATAGAGGCGAGATTTGTGGACACGACCCAGGTCAAGGGGCGAAAAGAGGCCGTTGATCTCTACGAGGTTATATCGCTTAAGGACTAGGGAATTGAGGCATCGAGGGATTCTTCAATTCGTTTTGATCGGAGGTTGGAAAATATGGGACGAAGCATCTTCAAGGGCATACTGGCGGGATTGGGAGTTGTGCTCGTGTGGTCCTCGTTTTGCCTCGCGCACAATACGTGGAAGGTAAGCGACCTCTCGGGCGATGTGTCCCTCAGCCGAGGCGGCGAGCGTATTGCTGCGGCTGTCGGCTCCAATTTTGTTGCGGGCGATGAGTTGACCATCGGAGGCGGGGCATGGATTGAACTCGTGTCCACCGGATCGTGCGAGGTGTGGGAGCTTCAGGGGAACCGGCGGTATAGTTTCACCGAGCATGAGATTTTGAGCGGTCCCGAACGCGATAAAACTCCTCCGAATCACCGCTTGTCGGTCTGTTTCGACCCCGCCGGGTTTTCAATCGGCAAAGCGCAGAGAATAGGGGGCATAATAGAAAGGGGCGGATCGGTCGAGGACGCATTGTCCGAGATAGGGCTGAAATCCAATGCAGCGCTCATTAACCTTATTATTATCTATGCGTTGAGCGATAAGGACATCGAAAAGGCCAGACCGTACTACGATGAGTTGAAAAAGCGCGCGCCGGGCTCTGAGTTTGTGGCGAGCGCGGCGAAAATCTTCGAGGTAAAAACACCTGCCGGCAAGTAAGAGCTGAAGCCGATTCAGCTGCCAAATATTATTTTCCTTCCCCCGGGGTCTAGCGCAAAGGAAGCGTGTGCATTAATTTGCGGTATGTCTGAAAGGCAATCGAGTCGTAACTTATCTGTAACTCCTTTGTGGTAATTCTCGCACGAAAGCTAAAAGGCATGAATGAAATCCGCAGGGTTGGCGGAGGTTTCCATCCAGTGGAGACAGATTGTGACCTTTGAACAGCTTCTGGACCGGGACAAAGTCCTGGAATTGATCGAACAGGGTAGCGGCAAGGGCGTCAAGGTGGGCATCCTCGACAGCGGGGTCGATTTCACCCATCCCGCCCTTGCGGATTCTGCGCATCGATCCTTCGAGGTGCGGGAAGTTCAGGGCAATTTCACGGCCAATGAGGCGCCCGGAACCGACGTTTTGGGCCACGGCACGATGTGCGCCGGCGTGATTCACGGGATCGCCCCCGAAGCCGAGCTCTATAACATCAAGACCCTCGACGAGCGGGGGCAAAATTCGCCCGCCAAGGTCATCCGCGGGATTCAATGCGGCATCGACCTGGGCCTTCGTGTGCTCAATCTGAGCCTGGTCTCCCTCAACATGTCCAGAAACACAATTGTGGATATGCTCTATTGGGTGGAAAAAGCCTACTATAGCGGAACCATCCTGGTTGCGGCCACGGACAACAAGCAGAAACGGGGGTTTCCGGGCGATTATTCATCTGTCATAGCCGTTGATTTTCAGCATTTTCCTGATTTCAGGTCGTTTAACTACTTTCTTGGTAAGCCGGTTGAAATGGAAGCCAAAGGGGTCTATGTCGAGGCGCCTTTTCCCGGGAACACCTACGTTTCGACAACCTGTACGAGCATAGCCTGCCCGCACGTTACAGGCCTGGTGGCGAGGCTTCTGTCCATGATACCCGAACTCACATCCTTCCAGATAAAAACGCTGTTGATGGCGGCCAGGTCCAACGGCGGAAAAGCATAGGAGGCTATATGGACATCCTTGAGGCGATCGAAGGGGTGAGCAAGGCAGTTGAGGCATTGTCCGATCAGGTCAAAGAGCTGAAGCTGCTGGCTTCGGAAGCTGCGCCGTTGAGCCCGTTTTCCGTTAAGACCGCGTGCGCCGAATCCGAGGATCAGTTGAAGATCATTGTGGGCTATCTTGCGCTTGGACCGGGCATCGAGCATGACGAACTGCTGAACACGCTGCTAAACTGCGCACAGGCGGTGGTAAGGGCTGAAGGGGCGGCCCTGACCCTTTACGACGATCAGAAAGACGTGCTCATCTTTCGCGCAGCAACGGGGGTCGCCGCAAGCAAAATCATAGGCTGGGAGGTGCCTCTTACCAATTCGCAGCACGGCATTGCTTTCAGAATGCGCCAGGTCATTGCGTCGACCCCCTTGAACAGGGCGATCGACGAGGCCACGGGCGTATCCTACAGAAACGTTCTGATCGCCCCTCTTCTCATAAACGATGATGCCGTCGGCACGGTGTCGGCGGTCAACAAGATAAGCGCAGACCACTTCACCCCCGAGGACATCGAGGCTTACACCGGCTTTGCGGAATTGGCCGCTCATATCGTCCGGCAGCGCATACGCGAATACAACCTCAAGCAGATCGTCGAAGGGGAGGCCGCCGAAGTCCCCAGTGAACTCGCGGGGGTCAAGGACCTTACGGACGACGCGAACTTTTTGCAGATAATCAAAGACGTAGTCGCGATGGGACGCAAGTCCCCCGGAATGCTTCCAGTGTGCAGGCAGTTCATTGGCTCTCTGGCCAACATGGGCTGAGTGTAAAGACCGGCATGTAGAGACGCGGAGACACGCCGGCGTCACTCCTGTCTCCACTTCCACGCGCCAAGACATTTTTCTGATGGAGGATACGATATGACTCTTTTGAGGGGCCCGGATGGGACGCTCTACGACATTCCCGATGGAGAGCTCGATCGGTACGAGATCGCGCCCGAAGACCTGGTGGACAAGATGGAGGCCTCAGGCGTGAAACCGCCGCCCGGAATAAACCCGCAACAGATCGGACCTCAGCGGGTTGTGCCGATGCGCCTTTGTCTTAAACGGTGATTCATAGACGGTTTTGGAGTGGTTTCGATGCGTATTGAATCTTTTTTTGAACCTATCGTGTATGTGACAGCCAAAGTTACACATGGCTGCAACCAGAAATGCAAATATTGCAAGGTCGATTCGCTGTCCAGAAAATCCATGAAGATGTCGATGGAAACTGCCAAAAGAGCAGCCCGTTTACTTATTGAAAACTCAAGCTTTTCTTCCCTGTGGTTCAATATGCACGGAGGGGAGCCTTTGCTGTTGCCCGACGCATGGATCGAAGAGGTGGTCGGCTATGCGCGGGAGCTTGCGGGCAAGAATTCAAAGGAGATCAGGTTTCCCGTCGCCACCAACGGGACCCTGTTGTCCGAGGAGCGCCTCCTGAAGCTCCACAAGCTGGGGATCGACTTTTCGATGAGCTGCGACGGTCCTCCGCAGATACATAATATCATGCGCGGGCGCGGCGCCACCGTTCACAAGACTTACCAACTGTTCAGGAAGCATAAGATACGGTGCGGCATCATGGCCGTCATCAGCAGGGGCAATTACGACAAGATGAAACAGGTCATGGACTGGTACCGCGAGCAGGGAATCCGTTCTTTTCTGCCCAATTTTGTCGAAGCCCAGGGGCGAGGGGTCAACAATCATCTTTTGAGCCCGAAGGAAATGTATGAAAGCGGAGTTCAGGTCCTTGACCACATGTGCGAAACCGACATCTCTGTCTCCAATGACGATATGTTGCGAAAAGTCGCCTGGTTCATGCACGGCCGGACCAATGGCGACGCCCTTGCCTGTGTCAATGTAAAATGCCACGCGGGCGTTCATATGGTTGCAGTCGATATGGATGGGAGCATTACGACCTGCGGGAGCGCCGATACTTCGGACTTCCTGCTCGGCCACATCGATCGCGATATAGATGAAGCTCAGTATAAGAGCGTGCTCAATCGATTTCATGACAAGGGAACATGGCTTATACGCTGCTTTGACTGCGCCGCCAAACAGATATGCAGTCATGGGTGCACGACTGCGTGCAACAAGTCGAACGAGTACCGGGACAACATGTGTGAATATACCAGGATGATATGGACCCATTTGTGCGAGCATCCCGAAAAAGCTAACCATATCAACGGCATTATAAGCGGGCGTAAGGCGCAATACGGCGCCGCGCCCGGAAGTCAGAAGAGAGAGGGGTGAAATTTCACCTTCCAACTTCGCCTCTCACGCTTTTGGGCGTGCTGAGGGGCCCGAGAGTGGCAGGTTTGTTTGCACCCGATCAGAACAATTCCAGGGAAAGGAGAAGATCATGGCGGTTGTGAGAAGTCTTGAAGGAACGTTTTACGACATCCCCGAAAGTGAACTCGAAGAATTCAAGGTCCCCGCCGATAAGGTGAAGGGCCTGATGGAAGCAGGCGGTCAGAAACTGCCGCAAGGCCCTGGACCGCAACAGGGGGGAAAGAGCCGGCAGGGCGCCGGCGGACAGCCTCAGATCCTCGTACAGTTCATAGTGCAATCCCCCGGAGGCGTTCAACAACAGGGACAGCAGCAGCAGCCTCAAGAGGCGCCGGCTGAAGGCGAGGAGAAGGTTGAGCCCCAGTGGTACTGGATAAACTGGGCGAACTGGGCGAACTGGTATAACTGGTATTAGCCGCTTTGAGTCACAATCCGACAAAAGGAGAAAATCATGGCAGTTGTGAGAAGTCTCGAAGGAACGTTTTACGACATCCCTGAAGGTGAACTCGAAGGATTCAAGGTCCCTGCCGACAAGGTGAAGGGCTTGATGGAAGCATCCGGTCAGAAAGCGCAGCAGAACCCCGGACCGCAACAGGGGGGGGGAAGGGGCCAGCAGCAGGGGGCCGGCGGACAGCCTCAGATTCTTGTCCAGTTCATAGTGCAATCCCAGGGCGGCTCTCAACAACAGGGACAGCAGCCTCAAGGACAAGGAGCGCCGGCTGAAGGCGAGGAGAAGGTCGAGCCTCAGTGGTACTGGATAAACTGGTACAACTGGCACAACTGGTACAACTGGTATTAATCTCCTCGACTCGCAATCGAGATACTGCCCTTCCGTTTTGCAGTGCTTCTTTTTGGAACAAAAGGCGGGCGCCCGGTCGAGGTCCGCCTTTTGTTCTATTGAATAAAGAAGGACCCCACTATATGGAAATGCAAAATCCACAAGGTATGCCCGGGTTTCCACAGTTATCCTTAGGACAGAGGGTTTCTAACGCCATGTTTTTCTTCAGCTATTTGAAGCCTGTTCTATGGATAGCGATATTGATTGTTATAATCAACCTGATTTCGGCTTCAAGTTTAATACCTATCATGGATTTTGGAAGGATATTGACTGACTACTTCGGAAAAAGAGAATCGGTGGTGTGGGTTTTTATCAATTCATTTGCCTCATCACAGCACGCTATATATGTTTACGTCATTTTAGCAGCGCTGCTCATAGTACTTTCAGGCGTAATAACCCTTATATCCAATTACTACGCCAGTTATGTGCGAGAGTTCATGTTGAGGAACATCAGGTTTGACGTCTACAAGAGTATCGAGCATCTCAACATGCAGTCAGTAAACAAAAGAGGCGCCGGGGATTACGTGCAGGGAATTCACCGGGACGTCTACGCGGTGGATCAACTCTTCAGCGAACTCTTTAACAGGACCCTGCCTCAGACCATATTCGCCGGCGTCTCCTTTGTGATTTTGTTAAACATCAACTGGATTATGACCTTGGCGTTGTTTGTGGCCGGCTTCGTGCTCTTTCCGATTTTCACCGTCTGCAACATGAAGCTGAACTGGCTTTCCGGGTACCTGCGCAACGCCTTCACCGAAATGTCGGATCAGTTGATCGAGACCATCGGGGGGTTTCGGGATATTGTGGCCGGAGGGCGCTTCGACCGGTTTGCGGCCCGGTTCGACGATACTCTGAAAAGATCGCAGGGCAGCGCGGTCAGCATTGCCTGGTGGGGGCAGGTCGGGGGCGAAACGACAATGTCTCTGATGAGCCTGTTCGGCGCGGTCCCGATCATAGTGGCAGTGCCCCAACTGTTGAAGGCCTACGCTGCCGGCCAACCTGCAATGGTGTCTTCCCTCATCGGCGCCACGATATCGTATGTGCTGTTTCTTCAGCAGTTCCTGCATATCTATTCGGTCATATACAATTTTATTCAGCAGGCGGCCCTGACCGCCCCGAACTTCCAAAGCCTGCGGATGATGCTGACCCCCGAACCGAGGAGGATCGCGCAGCCGGCCCCTTCGAAGGCCGGCGGAGCCGCCGGGCGACTGTCGCCCGTTATGTCCATCAAGTTCGACGGCGTATCGATGCGCTTCAACGGCCGCGGCGTCTTTGAAGGTCTGAAGTTCTCGATCCCGGGCGGGAAGCTTTCGGCCATTGTGGGCCAGAGCGGATCGGGAAAGACGACGATATTCAACCTGCTGTTGAGGTTGCTCGATCCTACCGGGGGCAGCATCCTCATCAATGACCGGCTCCTGGAGCAAATCGATGAAAAGCAGCTCAAGAAATTGATGGGACTCATTCCACAGGACCCGTTCATCTTCAACAGTTCGCTTCGTGAAAACCTGCTTATGGCTTCAGCCGACGGGGTGGACGATGCTTTGCTTAACAGGGCCGTCGATCTTGCGCAGATGCGTGAATTAGTCCAATCCCATGAAGAGGGTCTGGAGTTTGTCGCAGGGCATATGGGCAGAAACCTTTCCGCCGGCGAAAAGCAACGGCTCGCCTTGGCCCGTTTGATAGTGCAGAACCCGGAAATCATTATTTGCGATGAATATACGGCCAATATAGACGTGAAGACAGCGGGGCTGATTCACGAGGTGATGCGGACCGAATTCTCAGGGCGCACGCGCATCGTTATCACGCACCAGTTGTACACGATCAAGGGCGCCGATCACATAGTCGTTCTGGATAAAGGGACCATCGCCCAGGCCGGCGCCCACGACGAGCTGCTCGCCCAACCCGGAGTTTACAAGGACCTGTGGGAGTTGCAGAAACTCACCTAGCTGCAGGACTTTGACAGGATTTACAGGATTGACGGGATTTACAGGAAAACTGCAGGCCAAAGCCAAAACAGGGGCCATAAGCTGTTTTTTAGTCCTGTTAATCCTGTTGATCGTGTCTGATTTTCTCTTGGCCTCCTCTGTTCTTGCAGACCAGCCGGACCCGACAAACGGGGCGGCTTCGACCTCGCAAAGCGCCGAGATTGTGAGGCTGAACAAGGAAGTCATCAGCCTCTACAGACAGGGCAATTATGAAGAGGCGCTCGCTCGCTGCATCGAGACCTGCGAACTGGCGCGGCGGGGCCTGGGCGAGGAGCATCCGGAATTTGGCAGTTGTATAAACAATCTGGCCTCCATCTACGAAGCCAAAGGCGAATACAGCCAGGCAGAGCCACTTTTCAAGCAGTCTTTGGAGATAACGAGAAAGGTCCATGGAGAAAACGATCCGGATTTCGCTTTAAGCCTCAACAACCTTGCAAACCTCTACTCGGAAATGGGCAGATATGCCGAAGCCGAGCCGCTCTACCTCCGGGCCGTCGACATCATTCGCGCCGGCGCGGGGGAAGACAACGCCTTCTATGTCTCAAGCCTCAACAACCTTGCTTCGCTCTACAAGCGGATGGGCGCCTATGTCGAAGTGGAGCCGCTCTACAAGAAGGCCGCCGCCATTTTGCTAAGGATCTCGGGCCCCGACCAGCCCGACTATGCGGTCATCATCAACAACCTTGCGCAGTACTACCGCCTGGCGGGAAGGTACTCGGAGGCTGAATCCAAGTATCTGGAATCACTGGACATTGCGCGAAAGGTCCTTGGCGAACAGCATCCCGTATATGCCCGCACCTTGAATAACCTTGGCTCACTGTATGAAGAAACGGGCAATTACGCCAAAGCAGAGCAGCTTTACCAGCAGGCCCTGCGGATCTTCACTTCAAAATTGGGAAAGGATAGCACCGAAGTCGCCATTGCCCTTAATAATCTTGCGGGCCTATACAAAACCATGGGGGACTACGCCAGGGCCGGCTTGTTTTACCGTCAGTCCAATGACATCTGGCGGGCCGCCGTGGGAGAAAAACACCCGGAGTTCGCCGCCAGTCTGAACAACATGGCGGACCTCTATTATTATACGGGCAAGTTCGATGAGGCTGAGCAACTGTATTTGAAGGTGCTCCAAATCCAGAGGTCGAGCCTCGGGGAAAAACATCCTGATGTGGCCCTGAGCCTGCAGAACCTTGCTGTGCTCTACATAAAGATGGGCAGGTATCCGGAAGCCGAACCCCTATACCGGCAGGCGCTCGATATATGGATGCCGGCCCTGGGCCAACAGCACCCCGACGTCGCCCTTGCCCTGCACAACCTCGCCTCGCTCTATCACAATATTCTGGGCAGGTACGGGGAGGCCGAACCGCTCTACCGGAAGGCCCTGGAAATAAGGATTGCGGCCCTCGGGAAGGACCACCCGGACGTCGCCGCCACTCAGAACAACCTGGCGGCGCTGTGCGCCGCGACTTCCCGCCCGGGCGAGGCCCTGGACCTGATGACGCAGGCTCAAAGCATCAACGACCGTTTGATCCGGGAAGTCTTTTCCTTCGCCTCCGAATCACAGCGCATGGGCTACATCGCGGTCCTTCGCGGGGACATGGACAGCTTTCTGTCTCTGATCTCGCAGTATCTGTCAGACTCGCCGGCCGCAGTAAGGGACGCGCTGGACATGACGCTCAAACGCAAGGCGATTGTGGCTGAAGCCATGGCGGCCCAGCGGGACGCCATTCTTGGCGGCCGATATCCTGACCTGGCGCCTGCGCTTCGCAACCTGAGGACCCTCAACACCCAGATTGCCCGAAAGATCATGTCGGGTCCCGGTCCCGAAGGCCCCGAGGCCCATCGGCAGTTGATAGAAAAATGGACGGCCGAGAAGGATGGCCTCGAAGTCTTTCTGGCGAGCCGCATCCCGGAGATCGACCTGGAAAGAAGACTCGATCAAGCCAATCGGGCCAAAGTCGCCGGAGCGCTTCCCGAGGCCGCGGCCCTTGTTGAGTTCGTCCGGTTCAGTCCATTCGACTTCAAAGCCGTACGCGCGCAGGGACAGCCGGTCTGGAAGCCGGCCCGTTATCTGGCTTTTGTCCTGCTCCAGGGCCAACCGGACGACATCCGAATGATCGACCTGGGAGAAGCGGACTTCATCGACGGCAAGATATCCGATTTGAGGGGCGCCATAACCGGAAGGGCCGAAAAACCGGGCGTGGATGAGACGAGGGGCGCGCAGGACTCAGGGGCCGGCGCCGGGCCAAAACTTCGCGAAGCTCTCTTCGACCCTCTGCAAAAGGTCTTGGGCGGCCGCAAGCGGCTTATCATCGCCCCTGACGGCGACATATATCGTTTGCCTTTCGGTGTGCTGCCCGTGGACAAAGAGCGCTATATCATCGATGACTACCATATCAGCTATGTAGGCTCCGGGAGAGACATCCTGCGTTTCGGGGCCGGTCCCCCCGCTGCGGGCGCCGCCCCGATGGTGATTGCGGACCCGGACTACGATCTGCAGGCCGGCGCGAAAAACCTCGAGGCCGATGCAGGAGCGGGCCGTGCCCGCGAGGCGCCGGGAAAAGAGGTAGGAGCGGGCCATGCCCGCGATGAACTTTCCGATACGGGCGCCGAGCAGCAAAGGCAGTCACGGGATATGGTCCGTTTTGCGGCACATTTCAACCGTTTGCCCGGCACTCAAGCCGAAGGCGAAAGTATAGCGGCCATGCTCGGCGTCAAAGCTCTGGAGGGAGACTCGGCCACCAAGCGCAGCGTTGAAGACGCGCACTCGCCCGGCATCCTGCACATAGCTACTCACGGCTTTTTTCTGCCCGACCAGCAGCGTCCCACCGGGGAGAAAGAGTTCCGGACGGACCGGGGAAGAACAGGGGCGGCGGATTTGGCGGACCCGTTTTTACGGGGTGTGGAAAACCCCTTGCTGCGCTCGGGCCTCGTGTTGGCGGGGGCCAACGCCTGGCTTCTGGGAAAGCCGCCCGCCCCGGAGGCTGAAAACGGCATCCTGACGGCGGAAGACGCTTCAGGTCTGGATTTACTTTTCACCGACCTGGTGGTGTTATCGGCCTGCCAGACAGGGCTTGGCGACATAAAGGCGGGCGAAGGGGTTTTCGGATTGCGCAGGGCGTTCCTTCTGGCCGGAGCGAAAACGCTCGTGATGAGCCTGTGGAAGATTCCGGATGAAGAAACCCGGACGCTGATGGAAGGCTTCTACAAGCGCGTATTGGAAGGCAGACCAAGGGCGGAGGCCCTGCGCGAAGCGCAGTTGGACGTCAAGGCCGCTTCCCCGGAACCGCTGTTCTGGGGCGCATTCATCTCTCAGGGCGACCCGGGGCCGCTAAAACTCAAACGATGACGGAAAACTCTCACCCCTGCCGGACTGCCCTTAACACATTGAAATATCGCCCATAATAAGGATATGTAGCTAGACTGTTACCCACTTCCTACCCCCTCAAATCATGCAGCGTAGCGGGATGTCATCACTAAGAAGCGATTCGTGGAAGGTGGGCCGGGTGAGGTCCCGGACCACATACAATCTGAAGAGCCGCCGCAATAAGCAGGTTCATGCCGCAAGACCCTCTGTGGCCGAAATGCGAAAAGGCAGGGCCGGTATAGCCGGCCCTGCCCCTCGATCCACCCCGGATGGTTTCACTCTCAAGCCGTCTTGTCGATATTCAAGCCTTTGCCTTCCACCGCGTTGAACTGACCTGTTGCGGCCTCTATTTTTGCTTTTGGCGCATAACCCCCGTTTAGTTTTTCCGCCAGCTTTGCGGCCCTGGTCTCCATCGACTCAACCGCCGGGCTGTCGCCGTCCACGGCGGTGGTTTTGACCGGAGGTGGGGTATAGGACGCTGCTGGTGTTGCGGAACCGATCCCTGAAACGGCCATAATCATCCTCCATGACGAAAAGTGTTGCTCTAGAGTGAATGGATTCTTGTAACGGCTCAGTAGTTTTATCGGCACATTTGCGCAAAACGATCAACCTTATTGTTAGAAATGGGGAGAGATACAAATCCCCCCGCCCCCCTTTAGAAAGGGGAGATACAGACATCCGAGTCGGCGGCATGCGAGTTTTTCGCGGCCCATGACAATCATCATGTCTAATCCTGGACTTTCCATGCTAAAGTAGCTCAAGGGAAGCTTTCATCAATGAACGAGGAAAGGACGGGAGATGGCGATAATCACCATTTCGAGAGGCTCGTACTACCGCGGCCGGGAAGTAGCGGAAAAACTGGCGGCAAAGCTGGGCTACGACTGTATTTCCCGCGAGATACTCCTGGCGGCTTCACAGGAATTCAACATCCCGGAAATCAAGCTGGTCCGGGCGATCGAGGATGCGCCCAAGATTCTGGAGCGTTTCACCAGCGACAAGAAGAAATACGTGGCCTACATCCGCGCCGCCCTCCTCAAGCACGTGCAAAAGGACAATGTGGTCTACCACGGGCTCTTCGGGAACTTCTTCCTCCAGGACATACCTCACGTGCTCAAGGTGCGGATAGTGGGCGACCTGGAAGCCCGCGTCGCAGACGAGGTAGAGCGGGAGGGCATCCGCACGGCCAAGGCCCGGGAGATCACTCGTGAGGGATGACGAGGAGCGGCGAAAGTGGGCGCTTTCCCTTTACGGGGCCGACACCTGGGACGCGACCTTCTACGACATGGTGATCCACCTCAAGTCGATCACCGTGGATGATGCGGTGAGCCTGATAATGCATACCCTCCAGTTCCCCGGTTTTCAGACCACGCCGGAGTCCCAGCAGGCTGTCGACAACCTTGTGGAGGCGACGCGCCTGGAGTTTTCCCAGGTGTGGTGGGAAGGCTCCCCGCAAAAATGACCTAGGAACTGGTAAGACCGTGGGAGGGATGATTTTCCATGGGCCACGCCTAAAGAGAAGGCAGTCATTCTGGTCGTCGCCGCGCTGGGGGTCGTCTTCGGCGACATCGGCACCAGCCCGTTGTATACCCTCAAAGTTTGCTTCATCGGCCACTCATCGATTACCCCTTCGCCGCAAAACGTTCTGGGCCTGGTGTCATTGATTTTCTGGTCGCTGATGCTGGTGGTCAGCTTCAAGTACGCGCTGTTCATCCTCAAGGCCGAGGATGACGGAGAGGGCGGCGTCTTTGCCATGTTGGCCCTTCTCCACAAGAAAAGGGGCGCCAGACTGGGCAGGGGACTGATCCTGGCCGGGCTCTTCGGTTCCGCGCTGCTCTACGGCGATGGTCTCATCACTCCTGTCATTTCGGTGCTCTCCGCGCTGGAGGGGCTCGAAGTCGCCACCGACAGCGCCAAGCCGCTGGTCGTCCCCCTGACGTGCGGCATACTGGTTCTGCTTTTCTGGGCCCAAAGCCACGGCACGGGCAGGATCGGCAAGTTCTTCGGACCCGTGATGATCTTGTGGTTCGCGGTCATCGCCGTGCTCGGGGTTGCGGCCATCTCGCGCAGCCCGGACATACTGGCTGCGGTCAACCCGGCCCACGCGGTCAGGTTCTTTTTAGACAACGGGATACGCGGGTTCTTTTTGCTGGGCGCAGTAGTGCTCTGCGTGACCGGGTGCGAGGCCCTCTACGCCGATATGGGGCACTTCGGGACCAAGGCTATCCGCATCTCCTGGTATTTCGTGGCGCTCCCGGCCCTTGTTCTCAACTATTTCGGCCAGGGCGCCGTGATTCTGCACGACCCGACCAACGCGGAGGCGCCGTTTTTCAGCCTCGTTCCGCACGCTCTGCTCTACCCGATGGTGCTGCTCTCCACGATGGCCGCGATCATCGCCTCGCAGGCCATCATCTCCGGGGTCTTCTCGCTGACCCGGCAGGCTATTCAACTGGGCTTCCTGCCGCGCATGAGGGTCGTGCACACGTCGGGAATGGCCGAAGGGCAGGTATATCTCCCCGATGTAAACGTACTTATGATGGTGGCGGCCATCGCTCTAACGCTCTACTTCAAGGCGTCCGACAACCTTGCCGACGCCTACGGCATAGCGGTCACCGGGACCATGCTGATCACTTCGGCTGGTGTTCTACTTCATTTCCAGGTGGATCTGGGGATGGAGCGTGATCAGGGCCCTGCCGCTCTGTTTGCTTTTCCTGGCTATGGACCTCACCTACTTCAGTTCCTGCCTGCAGAAATTCACCACCGGCGGCTGGTTCGCCCTGGGCAGCGCCCTGCTGATCATGGTTGTCATGGTCGCCTGGTGGGACGGCTGGAAGAGGCTGGCGATAAAGGTGATGACCATGACCGTTCCAAAAGAAAAATTCATGGAAAAGGTCGCCAGCGAGAACCTGATACGCCTGCCAGGCATCGGGGTGTTCCTCTCCACTTTTCAGAGGGAAGTGCCGCCCATGCTCCTCCACTACGTCACCCAGACGAGGGCCATGTATGAGAAACTGGTGATTCTTTCGGTGCTCACCACCGACGCCCCCGAGATGGCGGAATCCGAGCGGGTGGAAATCGAGAAGATGGGTCACGGCGTCTACCGGGTCATCGCCCACTACGGGTTCATGGAGTCGCCGGACATTCCGCAGATAATGTCCCAGGCCAAGGCCAAGGGGCTGGACATCAATCTTAATGAGGTGACGTACTACGTGGGCCGGATAAGCCTCGTGCGCGACCGCAAGAGGACCATGCCCAGGTGGCGCAGGTTCCTGTTTACGTTCATGTTTCGCAATTCGCTCAGCGGATCGTCCTACCTGAACATACCGCCCTCGAAGGTCATGGAAATCGGAATCCAGATGCAGTACTGAACCAGGCCTCCCGCAGCCGCCTAACGCATGGGATAGACATATCGAGCGGTCGGCCTGCGCGCTACGCGCTCATTTTGCGCCAAGGGAGGCCAGCGAGAGCGCTTCACAAAGTGAAGCAGCTCGAAGCGCGCGTAGCGAATACTTTACACCGTAGTCACTGCAGTTTGTGGAGTGTATCCTTGCGGGCTTGCCTTCAAACGGCATAGCCTACGAGCAAAACGCGTAGAGATATGCATTTTTTTTGACCGTCCTCATTATATAAGTCTATCTTACGGGGAAAGAAATGAATCATGCCTTCATTTTCGGCCCGCCTCTTCTCCGGGCGGCTTTCCCGGCCCCCATCTCGCCGCTGGGTGTTTTGGTCTCGGCCTTGGCTTGCCTTCTGGCCTCGATAAACTTCTGCAGCTTTTCGGGCAGCCCTCTCTTTTTGGCCGCTTTGCTTCGGGCTCTGATCAACGATTTGGCGGCAAGGGGCGTTCTCATCGAAAATCCGTATTTTTTCCTGTATTCCTTCTGATTCATACCGTGGGCGACCAGGTGCTTCGACGTGAGCTGTCTCATTTCAGCCCCGCATTCGAGGCAGATCACTTTATCATTGCGAATCGAGTTCTCAGGCAGGAGGGCGGGCCTTTCTTCGGGCAGACCCTCCCGGGCCGCCCCTGCGGCCGACAGAGCAAATTCAGCGCCGGTTCCCGCCGTTTCAGCTTTTTGCAGTTCCTGGAGCGTACCGAAAACCTGTCGTAGAGAAAAAGCGATATCAGCCGTTGACATGCGATTTCGAGATACTTGGGCCTGTACGATTTCCGAAGCGATCTCGATGAGTTTTTTTTGCATCTTTTGAATCCTTTGGTAAATAAGTAAATGGATAACTACACGTTTCGGAGCACTTTCGATTCAGTAGACCGGCAAATGAATATAACGCCTGCCTCGAAATGAACGCGTAAGATAGACTATAGGCATACGTTGAAAAGATCAAGAGGTAGATGGCCGGCAAGAAGAATTGGATTGCGAGGAGTAACATCAAGCGAACCCTATCGGGGGGTCGGGACTGTGTCGCAACTCTATAATGCATGCAGGCCTCCCGCGAGCCCCCCCGTCTCGCGAAGTGTCGAGAATAAGCGGTCGCTTTCCGCGCTACGCGAGGTAGATCGCCAAGGGGGACTGACTGCGGCCCTATGTATTCATGTTTAGCGTTATATATAAGTCTCTCAGAGGAGGAGCAAATATGGATCAAAGTGAAAAAGACTACATCGCCTACAAGGCATACGTGGATTTATGGGCAGCCGAGAACCAGATAAAGACAAACAAACTCCAGGTCTTGCTGCTCGTTAATGGATTGCTGGTCGCCGCTCTTGAAGTGGCGGGCGGTTTTAATATCGCTGACTGGCCTCTTTTCGCTGCAGGATCGGTCTTTTGCGCAATATGGGTAATGTCTATCGGCAGGACGAGCTTATTCCAAAAAGTATGGCTGGCAAAGGCGACAGAGCTTTCAAATGCACATGCGGAAGACCAGCGGTTCCAACTGCTCGACACCGACGCCGCCAAATTGAGGGCGCCCCGCTGGCTGCGGTTTTTGGGGGCGGCGCCCTCGAGGTTTTACTTACTGGGCGCGCCGGTGGTTTTTTCATTGGCTTGGAGCGGCGGGCTTGTTTACATCATTTTCAAACAGTGATTACTTAATACAGGTGAAGACAAAAACCCCCGGCGTTCTAAACGCCGGAGTTCCATGGCGGCTATCGCAAACAGGAGAAGGAGGTCTTTCCTCTCGCCTGTTCGCTTTACGTTTTGAGGGAGTATATACATGCCCGGCAAAAAATTCGGCTTTTCGGCCCTGACTTTTATTTTGGCGTCGGCGATCTTTGTCCCGGTCCTCTTGACCGGTATTGCTTCGGCTGAGTGTTCGGCCATAAACAGCCTGATCGCAGTGCAGTTGTTCAATAACCCCAACGACTATAAGTGGCATGGGAGCTGGGACCCCCGGTTCGACTCCGACTGGCAGACTCGTTACCGGATCTCCTACGTACGCGATTGCGACGTTGGCGACAATGACCGCTGCGCCGCCGGCGACTGCGACCGTAACGTCGCTCGAGACTGCGACCGCTGCCAACATTGCCCCCTGGTCAGCGGCTACCGTTGCGATCTCTACGGCTGCGGATGGGTCCGCTATTACGGGTGCTCTGAATGCGGCGTCAAGTGAACCGGTTCCGCTTCTCGCCGCTGACCAACTCTTGTCCTTCGCCGGGGAAAATCAGGCACTCCGGATCGAAGTCGTCCCCGGCAGGACCTTGAGCGCTTGTCGTCTCTGATTCGGGCCGGATTCGGGCCACGGGCTCCGGGCCTTCCAGTGCGGCGGGCCCCGGCGCCGTATCTACAAGATTGGGAGCAGCCCCAAGATCGACTCCCTCCACAGCGGCGCTGAATTCTATTGGAATGCCGTTCGGGTCAAAGGAGTAGATCGAGTGGATGATGCCGTGATCGATCACCTCGGAGACCCAGAAGCCTGCGGCATGGAGGGTTTCCCGCAGCGCGCAGAGCGATTGGTCGTCTTCGACCGCAAAAGAGACATGGTCAAAAACCATGGGGCCGGAGACTGGGATGCCGTGATCTTTTTCCGCAACCGGCTCGACGTTCGGCCACTCGAAAAAAACCACATAATTCTGGGGACAGATTTCGAAGAAATAAAGTTTGTATCCCTTTTTGCCCAGCCCCCCCACCAGCCTCATGCCGAGCAGATCGCGCCAGAAGCGGATGGTGCCCTCCATGTCCCTGGTGGCCATAGCCAGGTGGTGAATGCCTTTTAGCCGCATGTTTCAACCTCGTATGACAGACTTATATACAAGACTAAATCGGAAAGACATGGCGTCGCAGGCGCCCCGCAGCACAGAGTCTATCAGACGCGCTGGGCGCAGTGCGGGGGCCTTCGTATGATCGCCCTTCCATCGTGGAATGACCCGACTATTCCCGCACCCGATTCGACAGACGTCTGATTGCCGAATCAATTTCCTGTTCACGGCCGAATCGGCGAGTGTTGATGAGCTTCAGGCACTTGAGCGCCCTGGCGGCCGCCCGGTTGCCTAGTTCCGAATGGCCGGCCTCTTTAACCACCGATTCCAAAATCTTGTAAGCGCGCCATCTTTCTTCCTGATCGTCTTTGACCCTGCGTTCCTGTTTAAGAAACCGCTCTCTTTCCTCACGGGTGAGACCCTGGCAATCGACATCTCCCGAAAACACATCGCCGGTGCACGGAGACTCAAGCCCTGCCCCAAGGAATGCATACATCTGAAAACCGCGCCAGAGCATATCGTTAAAAAAAACTTGGGTGGAGTGCTCCTCCAGAAAAGCTGCATAGGCAAATCGGGCCTCCAGACGCTGCTCGGGAGAAAGACTTGCACTGCCGGCTTCCTCATAGAGCCGGGCGAGGCGGCGCAGCCGGCCGGCGCGAGGCCGGGCTTCAAGTCTTTGGTAGATCGCGGCCGCCTTCCAATATTTTTGCTCCCGCGCATATCTTACCGCCAGGGCATATTCGACCATTTCATAGGCCGATCGCCGGCGGGTCTCCGATGTCTGGAAAGCGTTGTACAACCGAGGCTGCATCTTAATGAGTTTGGCCGGCTTGGAGTATCGCTTGAGATAAAGAGACAACTCCTCATCCTTCATTTGAAAATCGAGCAGATAAGGCAGGTCGAAAAGCCAGCCGCCTGACGGTAAATAGGGGAAATTATAATAAGGGCCGGTAAGATATCTGATTTCACCCTCACTCGCCGAATCCGGGGGGCGCTCCTGCTCTGCCTTATAATAGAGGAAAGCCGCATGCAGTTTGTCCACTCCGCGTCCAAGCTTTTGATATACGCCCAGGAGGGCCTGAGCCGCTACGGACTTGTCTCTGAAGTCCGCCCCTTCGGCGTGATACATTTTGAGAAGGGGAGCTTCGGCGCCTTTGTAGTCATGTTGGAGAAAGCTGCAAGCCGCTCTCATCCAGTGGAACTCCGGTTTTCGTGCGGTTTCGGATTTTTCGGGGACCCACTGCGAATACGAAAGAGCGGACTGCGTATCCCCCATGTAAAGGGAAGCTCGCATGAGGGCTAACGCCAGGGCTTCGGATTCTGCGCCTCCGTCAAACAGGTCGCGTCTTTTCAGAAGGACGTCAATGGTCTTACGGGCTGCTTCGGCCATTGAAGCTCGTTCTTTTTCATCGGAGTAGATGGGGTTGGTCACGAGGTTTACGACAAAGAGAGCATGGGCAGGGGAGTCGAAGTATTCATCCAGGCGGTCCGCCAGCCGGGAGCTGCTTCCATTATAAGGAAAGAGCATGCGAAGAGAGGCGACAAGAGATTCATGGCTGAAGACGCAACCTTCATTTGAAAGTTCATCGAGATATATCTTGGCGGCGAAAGCGTAATCGCCGTTGAGATAATGTATCCTGGCCAGCCAGCCTCTCGCTTCGCTTCTTAAAGCAGGAGCTTGAGATATCCGGAGAAACTCTATCAGTTTGGTTTCAGCCCGGTGCAGAAGGTCCTCATTCGAGTCTTGCGGGGTTTGGCGCGCGGAACGTGCTGCTTCCCCCTCGAACAGGTCGCTTTTAGCATCAATCAGTAAGAGTTCCTCTCGCTCAGTCTCCGATGGATTCGTTTTCAGACCCGTTTCCACGGCGCTCCTGGCATCAGAAAACCGGTTGTCCCGATAGGCCTCGCTCGCCTTTTGCAAAATCTCGTTTGGTCCCTCCCTGGACATCCCAGCCCAGGGGGCGAATTTTTTTTCGCCCTCCGTAGACGGGCGCCTTCCGAGAGATTCTTCATACTTGGAGAGCGGCTGCCAGAAGCGTTTATCCAGATAGGCCCTGAAGGTGTACTCGAGGCCGCAGGGCTGCACGGCTGACGCCCACACCCCGAAAACGGCCGCCAGGAGAGGAAGAACCCGTATCCAGCGCTTCATTTTTTCCACTCCACACTATATGCGGCCGGCCCACGGGAAACCGCCCTGCCCAGGTAGATTCTTGGCTCTCCCAGGTAAGCCGGTAACCGGACCTCGAGCAGCCTGCGGTCCAGCATTTTCGCATGCAGGCTCTCTCGGGGAAGAAAATACTCCAGGTCCGTCGACACATGGATGCGAAAAGTGAGCGGGTTTTGTGAAAACCGGTCTCCGGAGCGGCGCAAATAGAGATTGACACAACTTACCGCTGCGCAGAACCCATCTTCGGCCTCAACGGCGGGCTGAGCCAGGAACGATTCCCCTCCAGATATAAAGGCGCTGACTTCATCAGGGTTGAGAACCATCGCTTCATTTTCAGCGGGCCAACGGAAGAAAACCACACCGCGGCATAATCCTCCGAACTTTTTGGCAGAATCGTAAGCTGCGAGGACCGATTCCCGGGTGGGTACGACCATTTCGATTATCTCCCCGGATGCGCCGCATTCCGAATACTTCCCATCGGCGGTATTGAATCGCAGGATTCTTTCCCCGGCTTGACTGCGGGTCTCGGAGATAAGCTTCAGTTGTCTTTGTCTCGCTATTTCAAAGGAATCGTATTCCCTGATGAACTTCCGCCTGGCTGTCTGGGGGGATGCGGCGTTGTCCTTGGCGACGCACAATCTCGACATTCTTCCATAAGTTGCGATGCCGATGCGATACGGCCGGGAATGCGAGTTGAAAACGGGCGCCCATTTCGAGGCGTCAATTACGGTTGCAAATCCGGGGTTTTCATCCGGGCCGCCTGGATTGCCCTGATCGAAGAATTGCGGCGCATATTCGTCCACCCATTGGAGAACGTCGGCGATTTTTGTCCCCGGTCTGAACCAGTCGAGCAGAGCTGTTATTGAAAGCCGGTCATCGCGGGGCAGGACCTCGCGAAGCTGTTTTAAAAAACGAGCGTATTCTCCCAACCGCACCGTCGGGCAGTCAAAATCAAGCTGAAGACCGCTGAGCGGCTGTCCGGCCCAAAATGCTTCATTCTTAAGCGACCGGTAGCCGGCAATAATTTTAGGGATGATGTCCTCCGGCGGCGTCGAGGCTGTTTCCACCCGCAGGAGAGCAAAATAAGCGGATGCTTTTGGCAGTTGTTCGGGCCACCACATGTTGATTCCCAACCCGCGGTTGCTGAGGGTGAAAAGCGACCCTGCATCGACATATAAGGGGCCGGTTTCCGAGCCTTTGAAGATACTGCCCGATGGGCTCCCGGGCATCCTCCAAATCCAGTAGCCCGTGCTCCATGCGTCCGTTCCTGCTTCAGTTCGAGTTTTGTCCGAATCTGCATCGGCCATCCCGGGGATGGGCGCAAATGAAAATGCAAAGAAGGATGCAACGAGCAGAAATGCAATCGAGAGTTGAATGTAAGTCTGTCTTACGAGGTTCAATGAGCGCCGCTCAGATCGTTCGGACTTCATGAACAGACTCCGGGAAACATGATCGATTAATCGTAATTATTTGAGATCGAACACGAGCCTCTCGCACGCATGGCGGGCTCCTACCGAGGATGGATTGCGGTTTTCCTCATCGAACCTTATTAAGTCTTGTTTCTCGCAGAGTTGCAAGGAAAATGCACAGGCGCATGCCCTTGAGTTGGCAGCCGTTCGATTTGGCCATCCTCCAATATCCCGACTTGCTCCCTTTCTTTGCGGTCTTGCCGGGCAAGATCACTTTGGTCACAGCGGACCTTTCCGCCCCTTTTCCCGAAGGGCTTCCGCCAAAGGACGCCGTAAGCTTCCAGGCAGCGGCAGCCTGCCGCGCCACCCATTTGCTCACCGGCGGCCTGCATCACTTCGGGTATCTCATGAACCGGCCGGATGTCGGCCTGTTGCGTCATCGTCAAGACCGTTTCGAAGTTCCTGGCCTCATTATAAAAACTGAAATTTTGTCAAGGATTCTTCTGTATGCTATTGTTCACTCCGCGCTCGCAGTTATCATTGAGCATTGCGCTGAGGGAAAAACAAAATTGAGCATGCAGCAGATTAGAAATTTCAGCATCATCGCCCATATCGATCACGGGAAATCCACCCTGGCGGATCGTTTGATTCAGCTTGCCGGCATGGTGAGCGAGCGGCAGTTTCGCGACCAGTTCCTTGATAACATGGACATCGAAAGGGAAAGAGGCATCACCATAAAAAGCCAGACCGTCGTGCTCCCTTACGCGAGCCGGTCGGGTGAGACCTTCCGGCTCAATCTCATAGACACTCCGGGTCACGTGGATTTCTCCTACGAAGTATCCCGCGCGCTGGCTTCGTGCGAGGGCGTGCTCCTTCTGGTGGACGCTTCTCAGGGAGTGCAGGCCCAGACGATAGCCAATCTATATGCAGCCATGGAGCATGATCTCACCATCATCCCGGTGATCAACAAGATCGACCTGCCTTCGGCCGATATCGAAAATGTCAAAGAGCAGATAGAACACGATCTTGGGCTTGATCCAGACGATGCCGTCCTGTGCTCGGCAAAGGAAGGGACCGGAATTGAGGAGGTTCTCGAAGCCATCGTAAACCGGGTCCCGGCCCCGTCGGGCGATGCCGGGAAGCCTCTTGCGGCGCTGATCTTCGATGCTCATTACGACTCTTTTCGGGGCGCCGTTGTGAGCTGCCGTGTTTTTGACGGTACGGTTCGGCCCGGAGACATCATCCGCTTCATGTCCAATGGAGCGACTCATAAGGTCGAAGAGGTGGGCGTTTTCCGCTTGAGCAGGGAGTCTCAAAAAGAACTTTCGGCGGGTTCGGTGGGGTACCTGATTGCAGGAATAAAGACTGTGGCCGACGTCAGAATCGGCGACACCATAACCTTGGATTCCAATCCCGTTGAATCCACCCTGCCTGGATTCAAGGATATAAAGCCCGTGGTCTTTTCCTCCATCTACCCCATCTCTTCCGACGATTATCCCTCCCTTGTGGATTCGCTCGAAAAGTACAGGCTCAACGACGCCTCGCTCACCTATCAGAAAGACTCCTCCGTAGCCCTCGGCCAGGGATTTCGTTGCGGCTTTCTTGGACTTCTTCACCTTGAAATTGTCCAGGAGCGGCTTGAGCGTGAGTTCGAACAGTCCATTATCATGACAGTGCCCAGCGTTCAGTACCGGTTCACACTGCTTGATGGCGCCGAACTCACCGTGGAAAACCCCCAGTACTATCCGGACCCCATTCTTATAAAGAGTTCAGCGGAGCCCTTTATAAAGGCAATGATCATCATCCCCGAGCGCTACATGGGCGCTGTGATGAAATTGTGCATGGATCGCCGGGGGTCCAATCCCCGCGTCGCCTATCCGACGCCGGCCCGAATGGAAATCACCTTCGACATGCCCCTTGCCGAGGTCGTCTTCGACTTCTACGACAGGCTGAAAACGATAACTCAAGGATACGGCTCGTTTGATTACGAACTGATCGAATACCGGGATAGCGATTTGGTAAAGCTGGATATCCTGGTGAACGCAGAAAAGGTCGACGCCCTGTCTCTTATCGTGCATCGCGAACGTGCGAGGCAGTGGGGCGTGCAGGTCTGCGACCGGCTTAAAGAAGAAATACCCCGGCACAACTTCAAAATCGCCATTCAAGGCGCCATCGGGGGAAAGATAATTTCCCGCTCCACCATTTCGCCCTTCAGAAAAGATGTCACGGCCAAATGCTACGGTGGGGACATCACCCGGAAGCGCAAACTCCTCGAAAAGCAGAAGGCGGGGAAGAAAAGGATGAAAATGGTGGGCTCGGTTATGATCCCTCAAAGCGCATTTGTTTCCGTCCTAAAAGCCAGAGATGAATAAACAAAAGATGGTCAGCAGGCGAGTAGGTGAATAGGTGAATGGAAAAAAACACCGTTAATCCATCCCGGTCCCACCCCGGGCTCTACATTCATGTCCCGTTTTGCCGCTCGAAGTGCCTGTACTGCGACTTCTACTCCGTTGCTTCCCGTGCCGCGGTCCCGGCGTGGCTGCAAGCCGTTCAAAAGGAAGCGCTTCTATACAGGGAGAGATTCCACGATTTTGACTCACTCTATATCGGGGGAGGCTCTCCTTCAATTCTTGACGAAAGGGAACTCGCCGAACTGCTGGGGTGCGTCCATAAGCATTTCACATTCCGCTCCGAATCCGAGATGACCATGGAAGCAAATCCCGACAGCCTGTCCAGGGATAAACTGCAAACCGCGGCAGACCTGGGCATAAACCGCATCAGCCTTGGCGTTCAATCCCTCGATGACATGGACCTTGAATACCTGGGAAGGACTCACAGCTCGAAGCAGGCGCTGCAATCGCTCGATATGGTCCGCTCCAGCGGGTTCGCCGGCGTTTCCGCAGACCTTATATACGGGCTGGAAACTCAGAGTATGCAGGGGTGGAGAAAAACCCTGGAGCAACTCCTTGAATTCAGGCCCGAACATATTTCATGCTACCAGTTGACCTTAGAGAGGGGGACCCCGTTATGGAAGATGAAGGCGGCAGGCCGGGCTCGAGCCGTCTCGGAAAGGCTTGAAAGCGCATTTTTCATTTGGACTTCCCGCTATCTCGAAAAGCAGGGCTATCAACACTATGAAATATCCAACTTTGCTCGAGGCCCGGAAAACATGTGCCGGCATAACCTTAAATACTGGAGCCATATCCCTTACCTGGGTTTGGGTCCCTCAGCCCACTCGCTCCATGCCGGGAGCAGGTGGTGGAATGTACGGTCGATCGAGAAATACTGCGGGCGCCTTGCGCAGGCAAAGGCGCCGGTCGAGGCCTCCGAGGTCCTCTCCGATGAGCAGTTCGATCTTGAAACCCTCGATCTTGGCTTAAGGACAAGCGCCGGCGTGGATACTCATGCGCTCCGGGGCGGCCTGATAATGGATGGGGCCTTGGCGGAGCTGCAAAAAGCGGGGCTGGTGAAAGTTACAAACGGCAGAATCAAGCCCACCCGCAAGGGTTTTCTTGTGGCGGACAGCCTCTCGCTCATGCTTCATCGATAAGAAGAAAACAAGCCCTGTATCATACGGGGCAGGGCGAGGCTTGAAAAAATCCCGTATGATTTTTCTCCTTTTTGATACATGATATATGGTGTTTGAAACCCATGGACTTTTGACTGCATATTTCGCTGGAAGGGGAAGGGAAAAAATGGCTAAAGGGACGGTCAATAAGGTCATATTAGTCGGCAGATTGGGGGCTGACCCGGATATCCGATACAGTCCCAACGGGGTTGCAGTCGCCAAATTCAACCTCGCGACAAATGATTACGGCCCTGCGGGCGCTGAAGGCGCCCGGGAGGAGCGAACGGAATGGCACCGTATCGTCACCTTCGGCAAAACGGCCGAATTCTGTGGAAATTATCTGGCCAAAGGCAGGCAGGTCTACGTTGAAGGCAGTATTCGGACAAACCAATGGGACGACCCGCAAGGTCAGAAACGCTATTTTACCGAAATTATAGCCCGGGAAATCCAGATGCTCGGGGCCGGGGAAGGCCAGGGCCAGGGCCAGGGCCAGGGTCAGGGTCAGGGCCAGGGCCAGGGTCAAGGCCAGGGGCAGGGACAAGGCCAGGGTCAAGGCCAGGGGCAGGGACAAGGACCAGGGCCTTCAGGCGGCCGGAACCAAACGAGAAACGCCGGTCCCGGCGGGCGTTCCGCAATGGAGGAGCTACCCGCCAATACGGGGGGCCCGGACGACGATATACCCTTTTAGTTGCTTACGCGACGGGATGAATGGCCGGCCTGCATGAGATTCGGGGCAGGTCGCGCCATGCGTGCAAGACGCCCCGCGCTCGATCTCACGAGCGGGCCATGCCCGCGATTTGCCTTAGAATGCATGAAATCTATCCGCGCATGGCGCGCTCCTGCAGTTGTTGATCTTCTCGTAGACCCGTTATCCGGGGCGCTATTCCATTGGCCGGTTTCCAACAGGGATAAAAGGCGCCAGGCTGGAGTTTCCCGGCACTGAGGCGAAAGGAAATTCCATCGTCTTCGACAGCGATCAGCCGCCCAAAGAAATTCATCCGGGCGGGAAGGAGCGGTTTCTAAGTAAATGGACGCGGCATCGGAGATCTGTGGAGCAACCCTGCCGGAGGCGCATATGGAGGCATATTAGAAGCACCCGGAAGAATTCATAGGCGACCCCTCGCTTTGAGGTTTCCACGTTCCACGTTTAATTATTTCCTCAGCAGGTGCTCCACTTCATCGATTAGCTGAAGGAATTCCTTCGACTGCCTGTACTGGTCGAGCGCCTGCTGGTGCTGTAGCCATGTCTCCCACACCTTCATCCAATTGGGGTTGTGCCAGTAGCACTCTGAATCAGCCCGGTTTCCACCGGCCCTGGCGCGGTATTCTTCGTATTCCTGCCGGCAGGATTTGCAAAAGCTGTATGGAGCGGCGAACTTGGCGTATTCTTCGACCTGGGCGTCTATCTGTGCCCCGCACTTCGAGCACTTCACCACGCATCGTGTGCATTGAAATATCTTTCGCAGGGCTTCGATCTTGCGCCGGCGCACAGAGTTGTCGCGCTCGGACCTCAAGCTGTCGGCTTTCTTACCGAATTCGATGATGTCGGCCATATTGCCCCTCATTTCTTGGCGGTTTTAAGATAGGTTCGTTCTTCTGTGTCCTCGCCTTCAACATTTGGCGTATCCTCTTCACGCGCTCCTTCGACCAGATTGAAAAGCTGCTGGGTGAAATCCACGTAGAGGGCCTGTGCGTTTCTTTGCGCTTTCTTTTTCAAAAACACGATAGGGTCGTGCAATAATTTCCTGATGATCGATGCAGTAAGGATTTGAATGGCTTCTTTTTCCCCCTCGCTCAAGTTGGGAAGCCGGGCGAATGTCTTGCTGATCTCATTTCGCCTGATCAGTTCGGCTTTTTCCCGTACGGAAACTATTGTGGGCGCAACGCTGAGGCTGTTCATCCAGTTGTTGAACTTGATGGTTTCCTCATCGATGATGTGTTCGGCTATCTGGGCCTGGCTTCGCCGTTCTTCCCTGTTGTGGTCGATTACTCCCTGCAGGTCGTCTATATCATAAACATAGACGTTATCAATCTCGTTTACTCGGGGGTCTACGTCTCTTGGTACGGCGATATCGATGAAGAAAAGCGGCCTGTTGCGCCGCTCGCGCATCCTGGACCTCACATCCTGGTAGCAGATGACAGGCTCATGAGCCCCTGTGGAGGAGACCACAATGTCCGTTACCTTCAACTCCTCGAGAAAGCGGTCGAATGCAACCGTCTCAGCCTTGAATCTGGCGGCCAGCTCCATCGCCCTTTCCAGCGTGCGGTTGGCCACCATCATCCGGCGCACGCCCTGCCTGAGAAAGTGTTCAGCGGCCAGTTCGGCCATTTCTCCGGCGCCGATGAGCAGCACGGTTTTGTCCCTGATGTCGCCGAAAATCTTTCGGGCGAGTTCGACGGCCGCATAGCTCACCGATACGGCGCAGGAGCCGATGCATGTCTCGGTTCGCACGCGCTTGGCGACCGAAAAAGATTTATGCACAAGCCGATTGAGGACCACCCTCACCGTTCTGTACTCGACGGCGTCGCGGTAGGCGTCCTTTAACTGGCCCAGTATCTGCGGTTCTCCGACGATCATCGAATCGAGGCTGGATGCGACCATGAACAGGTGTTTGACAGCCTCGAGGTCCTTATGGACGTAAAGGTGCGAATCGAGGTGGAACGGAGTCGGGCAACCCAACGTGGGCCCTGAGCGCGGCCTTTATCTGCCGTATGCCCTCGGCCAGAGAGTTGCAGGTGAACAGGAATTCCACGCGATTACAGGTGGAAAGGAAAACCATCTCATCGACTTGCTCCAGATGCGGCAGCATTTGCAGGGGACTTGAGTCTTTTCGGCATGCCACGGCAAGCTGTTCGCGTATTTCTACGGGCGCCGTCTTGTGATTCATGCCTAAAAGGACAATGTGAGACATTACATCTTACCCGAAAGAACCGAATGGTGTCCGCTCAGCAACAGGCTCGCTCCGACAAAGGTCAGAAGGACCGCCGAAAAACCAAGGATCGAAAGCCACGCCGCTCTTCGACCCCGCCATCCGACCGCGAGCCGCTCGTGGACAAGGACGGCGTATATGATCCAGGTGACCAGAGAAAGTATCTCTTTAGGGTCCCAGTTCCAGGGCGAATGCCAGACAATGGCCGCATAGGCGAACCCGGTTATCAGGCCCGCCGTCATGAGAGGGAACCCCGACATGAGGCAGTAATGGGCAATCGAGTCGAGCCGTTCCAGCGAGGGCAGCCGCTCGTAGAGGAAACCGAAATTCTTTTTCTTGATGTGTCTTTCCTGAAGCAGGTACATCACGCCAACGCTGAAAGCCAGCGCAAACAGTGCGTTGGCCAGAAAAAGGCTTGCCACGTGCACAATGACCCAGCCGCTTTTGAAAAATTCGCTCTTGAGCATTATCTGCGACGGCAGAAGCGAGGATGAAAGCATGAAAATTACGGCAAGCGGGGAGACGAATGACCCCAGGATGCGAAGCTGTAACCGGATTTGAAGGACAAGATAGGTAACCACAAACACCCATGCAAACAGGGAGAGCGCTTCCTGAATCGTGGCAGCCGGAAGATGCCCGGTGTCGGCCGTGCGCATCACCAGCGCGACCCCGTGAAACAGAGCGCCGACAAGCAATATGGTCCACGAGATACGGTGCAACTGTTCCCGGTCCCTGAAAAGATAGACCAGGTATCCTACCGTCCCGCACAGGTAGCAAAGCGTTGCGATTACCAGGAAAAGAGATTCCATAGATTTTCCCAGACAGCTCTTATTTCGGCTTCGGGCATAGACCGGGCGGCAGACCTCGAGCGTTTTTGCAAAAGCCTTCTCCGGGCGGCCCTGCTTGATCCGTTTCAGCTATGGGCAGCCCCGCAAGCCTGCTGAATATCTCCCTGGCCTGTTTTTCCGCTACTCCCTCGGGATTTGAAACACTGCCTCAACTCCCCCAGCAACCGGACAAAAAAATCCCATTCGGGGCCGATTTCCAGTTGCAGCTTTTGCTTGAGCAGCTTTGCAACCGCCGGGCTCAGGCCTGAGGTGGATATGGCGACGCTCAAGGCCCCCTGCTCGAAAACGGAGGGGACGATAAAAGACCCCAGGTCCGGGTCCGTGGCCATGTTGCACCAGACGCCAAGCTCGCCGGCGTCGGCGGCAATGGCTCGGTTCAAATCCGGGTCGTCCGTGGCGGCAAACGCCAGGCTGATCCCCTGAAGATGCGACCTCTCGTATCGCTCGCCGGCCCAGATCACCAGTTTTTCAGAGCGCTTCTCCTCGAGCCATGCCGAGAGTTCACGGGCGACAAGCCGTATTTTGGCCCCATATTTGAGCAGCGTCCTGACCTTGCGCTCACCTACGGCCCCTGCGCCCACGACAAGGCAGGTCCGCCCCTCTATGGCAAGAAAAAGAGGGTAGTAGCGCAGCCGGTGTCCGGTGGATTTTTCCATTAACGGTATCAATTTCAAGAGTGCGTAGCTGCTTGGGTCCAGACGCCTCAATTTATCATTGATAGGTTGATTAAACAAGTATTGGGCAAATGGCAGCGCCGCACCACCCTGCGAGCCTCGGGACGAGGGGAATCTTAAAGTGAGAAATCCTTCGCCGCTCTTTACGGGATGAAAAATCCCTTTTCCAGGCAAAAACCCAAATCGCAAACCGCTGATGTCTCATACGGGGCTTGGGACGGATACCGGTTCCGCATATTGCGTCCCGGTTTTCGAGTCGGTATTGACAAAGTGCCGGAAGCTTATACTATTAAGAGTAGATGGAGTTTTAGGCCGAATCGAGAAAGGGGTGGTGAATATGCCAACGAGTTCTGCTTCAAAAGAACAATTCGCTTGTGCAGCCTGTGGCGTGGATTATGCCAGGGAAACGGCCGTCCATGAATGCCGGATGTGCCACCGGGCCTATGTGTGATCAGTGTATCGACGAGCAGGGAATGTGTGTTCCCTGCAGCGAAAAGTAGAGGCAATTGGGTTTTCGTCTCAAAAGGGTGCTTCTTCGACTCGCAATCACCAGGTGTTTGCGGCGGGATACGGTGTGAGCTGAGGTGATGAGCTGATCAGGGAGCATACCCGTATTAAAGATGAGATGATATGGAAGACCGAATCAATTTTGGACCGTTTGAAACGACAAAAGCCTGCGCATTCAGGAATTCCTGTTGAAAACGATTATTGCGGATGAGAAAAAGCACAAGGAGATGCTGGAAGGCGTAGAGAAGATAAGGCAGGGACTGTATCCGTACTGGCCCCGTTGAAAAGGGGGGTCTTCGCGCGCAACTTTCCCGTTTAGAGTGGAGGGGAGAAAAAATGGACGAAGCTCAGGACATGTACCTACATGGATGGAATTTACAAAAGTGGAGAATGATCTCTGTTGCAAGGCCGACAGATGCATAATGCGCCGCGACGGTGATTTGGAAGAAGAACCGCCGCCTGAATCCCGGTTTTGTAAACCACAAAGAGGTCGCCTGGACCAATCGTAGACTATGCCCTATGATTGCGGGCGGCCTTTTCGCAGCGTAGAGACCCCTGTGCTCACAGGGTTCTTCGACGACAAAAGATGCCCGCGATGAGCTTTTCAAGACGATACTCTGTGTTGGAAAAAATTGCGCCCGCGGAGTAAGCATTCCCTACTGAAGACAGAAAACCCTCCAGTGAATCGAATAGAGAACTTCGAATGATTCTTTGAGAGACGACGGCAAAATTAGAATTATTTTGAGTCACTTAAGCGACTGTTTTTTCTCTGCGATCTCTGCGTGCTCTGCGGTGAACGGCTCTTGGTCTTTTGGTTGTGGACTGCGGCCCGCCGCCTCTCAGGCCCTTCGGCAGATAACGTAATCGGCGATGTCTTCGAGGATTTCTTTGACCGGACCGTGCGGGAATATTCGAAGCGCCTCTTTGGCCCTCGTGGAGTGCGCGCAGGCCCGGTTGTTCGTGTATTGGATTCCACCGCTGCGAACCACCAGGTTTTTGATTTCACTTATGTCTTTTGCCTGAATATGCTCTGAGGTGAAAATCTGTCTCAGCCGAAGCCGCTCGGCGGCTTTTGCGTTCAGCAGGGCATAGATGAGCGGCAGGGTCGCCTTGCCTTCCTGCAGATCGTTTCCAACCGGTTTTCCGAGTTCTTCGGCCTCACCGGTAAAGTCCAGGGTATCGTCAATGAGCTGGAAGGCTATGCCCAGGTTATGCCCGTAAGCCTTGAGGGCCATCTCCTCGGCAAGGCCGCCGCCTCCGAAAATGGCGCCCGTCGCGGCACGCCGCGCTGATGAGCACGGCGGTTTTTTTCGTAACCACTTCGAGATATTCGTCCTCGCCTATCTCGAGATTATCGGAATTTATGAGCTGGAGGACTTCGCCTTCGGACATCCTGGTCGTGGCTTCGAGCAGCACCTCCAAGATTCTGATGTCCCGGTATCCGACCGCTATCTGTATGGACTTCGAATAGAGAAAATCCCCTATGAGCACAGCGGCGGGATTTCCCCAGACCGTGTTCGCCGAGGGTTGACTTCGCCGCAATTCGGCATGGTCAACTACGTCGTCGTGAAGAAGCGTCGCTGCATGCACGAACTCGAATACGACGGCAAGCGGGGCGTCATCGTCTCCGTTATATCCGCAAAGTCTGGAGGACAGGACCATGAGCAGGGGGCGCAGCCGTTTGCCTCCGCTGCCCATTATATAGCGGCCCACAACCGGTATTAAGGAAATATCGGAGTCAAGCAGCCGGTTTATTTCTTCTTCGATCCTCGCAAGGTCCGGGCTTACGCGGGCGTAAATCCTCCCCTTGAGGTTTTGCGGACCGGCAGGCATGAAGTTGGGCAGAGCGGAAGCGTCCACTATTGGAAAATCCGAATTAAGTTCCGTAAACTTGCCGGTTTCGCCTGGTCTCCACAGGGCCGGCCGGGTACAACAAAGGCAGAAGGAGAACCTTTAATTAAATAGCCAATAATGTGCGCTATGTCAAAATATTAGTCCATCAGGCGAGGTTTCGCTCGAACAGCTCTGCCCGATCGCGCCGGCGGCGGCGCCATTATCTTTCCGACAGCTCGATGAGAACGCCGAAAGTCGACTTGGGGTGCAGGAAGGCGATCTTGGCGCCCCCGGCGCCTTTCCGGGGCTTTTCGTCTATCAGTCTGATCCCTTTAGCCTTGAGTTCTTCCAAGGCCTGCTCGATATTGTCCACGCGGAAGGCAATATGCTGGACGCCCTGTCCCCTGGCTTCAATGTATTTTCCGATCGGGCCGTCGGGAGAAGTCGATTCTAGAAGTTCGACTTCGGCGTCTCCCACCGGAAAGAAGGCGGTCGTGACCTTTTGTTCGGCAACGGTTTCGCTTCCGAGGCACGGGATTCCTAGAATGTCGCCATAGAGCTTTTTCACTTCCTCTATACTGTTTACGGCAATGCCTATGTGGTCGACTTTGAGTATCTTCATGACGCCTCCTTGCATTTTAAAATGGATTGCCACTCGCTGGCAATGTCACGCATAAGCGTGTACGGGTCGCTCTTCTTCGTCATCATTTGCTCGACAGCCGCCTCGAGCCTTCCGCTCTGCTCCAACTGCTCTCGAACGATTCGAAAAAGCTCGCGGTGAATCATCCGAAGCGTTTCACGGGAAGTCCTTTGGCGCCTGTTTTGATAAAACATGCCGGAATCAAGCAGATATTTACGGTGAGACTCGATGGAGAGCCAAAGCTGCTCTATGCCAATATCTTCGACCGCAACCGTTTTATTTACCGGGGCAGTCCATTTGCGCTCCCTGATACGAGCATCCATTTCGATCCTCGAGTAGATTTCGGCGCAGAGTTGGTCGGCCCCCTCCCTGTCGGCCTTGTTGACCACGAACACGTCGGCTATTTCCATGATGCCGGCCTTCATGGTCTGGATGGCGTCTCCGAGGCCGGGCACAAGAACAAGGCAGGTGGCGTCGGCGATGTCGATTATGTCGATCTCATCCTGTCCGACGCCGACGGTCTCTATTATTATCAGCTCTTTTCCGAGGGCGTCGAGGACCTTCGCCACGTCGGCTGTGGCTTTGGCCGCGCCTCCGAGAAATCCCCGAGTGGCCATGCTCCTTATATAGATATCCGGATCATTGGAGAGTTCGCTCATACGGACCCGGTCGCCCAGCAAGGCGCCGCCCGTGAAGGGACTCGAAGGGTCGACTGCAATGATTCCGACCTTGAGGCCGTTTTTGCGGATGACGCGGGCGAGTTTGTTCGTAAGGGTGGATTTGCCGGCGCCCGGCGACCCGGTAATCCCGACTACGTATGCTCTTCCTGTATGCGGGTAGAGTTTCGCCATCCATTCATGCGCCCTGTCATCCTCGTCCTCGAGCCAGGAAATGAGGCGCGCGGCCGCCCGAGCAGAGCCTTCCAGGATTTGGGCCGCGTAATCTACGCTCATAGCACCCCTTAGCGTTCGCGCACGTTGTCCCGGATGAAACCGACGATCTTGGCGGTCGGCGTGCCGGGCCCGAATATGGCGGCCATGCCTGAACGTTTAAGAAAATCGTAGTCTTCTTCGGGAATAATGCCCCCGCCCACCAGCAGCACGTCGTCGAGCCCCTTTTGCTTCATTAGTTCAACGACCCTCGGGAAGAAATAATTATGAACGCCCGACAGGCTGCTCATGCCGACAACGTCGGCGTCTTCCTGCTCGGCGGCCGCAACGATCATCTCCGGGGTCTGTCTAAGTCCGGTGTAGACCACTTCCATTCCTGCCTCCGCAAATATCCTCGCCAAGAGTTTGGCGCCGCGGTCATGTCCATCCAGACCCGGTTTCGCCATAATCATCTTAATCTTTCTGGCCATGGACTTTTCCTCCGATATAACTGTGTTTTAACTGTTGCTCATACAAATTCTTTAGGCCGGTACTCACCGAATACATTGCGCCAGACATCGCAGATTTCGCCTACGGTGGCCTTGGCTTTTACGGCTTCGACAACATAGGGCATGACATTTTCATCCGTTCCCGAAACCCGGCTCAGCTTGTCCAGCGCCGCTTTCCACTTTGCATGATCCCTTTGCGCGCGGTACTTTTTGAGCTCGGCGGTCTTAGCTTCGCCAACGGACATGTCCACCTTGAGAAGACCGGTCGGAGGGGGTTCTTCCATGGTGTACTTGTTTATGCCTACATAGACGCGATCGCCCGATTCGATCTCTTTCTGGAACCGGTAGGAGCTGTTCTGGATCTCTTTTTGGATGTAGCCTTGCTCGATTGCGGCGAGCGTTCCGCCCATCGCGTCGATCTTTTTAATATAATCGTCGATCTCGGCCTCCATCCTGTCGGTCATGTTTTCGACATAGTAGGAGCCGGCCAGCGGATCGACGGTATCGGCCGCGCCGCTCTCCTCGGCTACGATCTGCTGGGTGCGAAGCGCGACTGTTACGGCCTGCTGGGTCGGCAGACAAAGGGCTTCGTCATAGGAGTTGGTGTGCAGCGACTGGGCCCCTCCAAGGGCTGTGGCGAAGGCCTGGAGCGCCACTCGAACGATGTTGTTGAGGGGCTGCTGGGCCGTGAGCGTGACGCCGCCCGTCTGCACATGGTAGCGCAGCATCATCGAGCGCGGGTCTTTGGCGTTGAACCGGTCTCTCATGACCTTTGCCCAATACCTGCGGCCTGCGCGGAACTTGGCCACTTCTTCGAGCACGTTTGTGAAAGCGTTGAAGAAAAAGCTCAGCCGGGGGGCGAAACTATCGACCGGCATGCCTCGCTCGATACAGGCCCGCGTATAGGCTATGCCGTCGGCCAGGGTGAAAGCCATTTCCTGGGCTGCCGTCGATCCCGATTCACGTATGTGATAGCCGCTTATGCTGATGGAATTCCACCTCGGAACATATTTCTGACAGAACTCGATCAGGTCCACGGTCAGCCTCATCGTCTGCTTGGGCGGATAAATGTACTGGCCGCGGCAGATGATCTCCTTTAAAACGTCATTCTGAACGGTCCCCCCCACCTTATCCCAGGGCACGCCCTGCTCCTCGGCGATCGCCAGATACATCGAGAGCAGCACGGCGGCAGGGGCGTTCATGGTCATCGAGGTGGTGACCTTGTCCAGCGGAATCCGGTCGAATAGTATTTTCATATCGTCGATGTGGTCGATCGCCACACCCACCTTTCCGACCTCACCCATCGAAAGCGGGTGATCGGAGTCGTAGCCGGCCTGTGTTGGAAGCTGGAATGCAACGCTAAGACCGGTTTGTCCCTGCTCGAGCAGGTAGCGGTAGCGCTCATTGGTGCCCTTGGCGTCTCCGAATCCCGCGTACTGGCGCATGGTCCAGAACCGGCCGCGGTACATGGTGGGCTGTACGCCTCGAGTAAAGGGAAAGAGCCCGGGGTAGCCCAGATCGCGGTCGTAATCGATCCCCTGCACATCGACAGGAGTATAGAGCCTTTCGACCGGGGTTCCTGAAATGGTGGTGAAGACGGGTTTTGCTTCCGGCGACCTCGAAAGTGTCTTCGTAACAGGTCCCTGGTCCCACTTTTCTTTACCGGCTCGAATTTTTTCAAGTTCCTTCTCATCGAACATAAGACGACCTCCTCAACGGCGAAATTCCACATGACGACCCGCCGGTTGCATCGGCGAGGTCCGTTAAAAGAAGCACGAAGTTCAGGATAATTAAACCCCTCATGGCCGCAACAGGGAAGACGGGTTAATTGTGAAAATAATTTCAGCCGCTACCTATACCAACAGTTCCTCCGCCGGTCAACATCATTTGACTGGGAGGTCGTGAAAAAAAGTAGTTGTCCGCCCGCCGAATTCAACATAATAACGGGCGGCTGGGCTCGGTCCTTTGCGAGTTGGATGCCGCCGCATTCCAAAAACTTTGATTATTCACATGAGATAGACGCACCCCACACATTTCTTTCCATTAATCACGATAAGGATGAATGCCAAAAGGGCGCCTGGTGGAATGCCCGTCCAACAAGTCGACGCTTCATGCGCAACAGCGCTCGTAGCTGATTAAGCCATAAAAAAAGCTCCTGCGGGTGTTTAGCCCGGGAGCCTTGGTCTTGAGCCATGGAATCCTCCCCGGGCGCTCGCATTTCAAATACCTCGGGCAGGAGTCATCAACCCTTTCGGGCGGCGGTTTGGAGGTGAACTCCATCACCTTTTAAAAACGATTGGCTTGATACATCAAAGTCTAACTATTCTCCATCCAGAAACCTCGGATAAGAGACTGGCAGTTTCCGAGCCGGAAAGGAGGCATTTTTCGTCTTGGCAAGGAAATCAAGGGGTTACGCGGAGGCGTACAGTGCGCCCTCACAAAAGATCGGGCGCGAACTGTAAGCGTCTAAGCGCGGTCTGGAGTGTCAAGCGCGAACATGAGCGCAGTGAGTGTTCGTACGCCGCACAGGGAGCCCTCTCTTCGTTCGGGCTCGCGCTAAGAATTTGAGCTAACCCAAAACGCTTCAAGCTCAACGCCCGATCCTCTGTGAGGGCGCACCCCGAAGATTGACGCCGCCAGGGCGGAAAAGGACCCTTTCCGGATGGAAACTAACTATTGTTCTTCCACAATCTCCCAGTTGGATTCAAAGGTGTTGTCGAAGGAAGTATACAAGTAACCGAGCATCCGGCCCACTCCAGGGGGGTGTCCTTCCACGATTTTCCAGAAGCTGAGATAAATGGCCGGGACCAGGCGAGGATTGCCCGTCTGCGGGTCATCCCCAACTGACGCCCACCTCTCGCTCTTCGTCATAACGCGCCAGATAGTTCCATGTTTTTTGCTGCGAACAGTATCCCCTACTCGAGGCAAGTTCTTCCTAAGTTCAATCTCTTCATGCGTAAGCATCTCTATCGCCTCCTTTTGTAATGCGGTTTCCCGGGACTTCAATTACGCCTGCACGCTGTTCGGCGATGATCGAACAATGAGCTAATGGAGGAACACAAAGTCAAAAAGCCAACAAAGAAGGCTCCGATTGCATTTCACGCTGGAAGGACCATTGTTTCATTCTACGTCCCCGCGTTGAAATAAAAAACTTCCACTCGACGCCGCAGTAGAAGTTATCATCCCTTGAGAGGGCGGTTAAGGGCGAACTTCATCACCCTGCATATTGCTGCTATGGTTATCATGGTGAGCCTCGATGTCAAGAGACGCCAACCTCGGGGTTTCGTTTCGTCGTCCGGGACGCCGAAAGTTGAACCATTGCGATGATGTGGAGCTTCACTACTTCCCGGCCGCACAGCTCAGCAATCCTCAAACAGCCGGCTTTGCTGCGTTTGTGATTGGCCGTGGGCGGCCCATTGCCGTCGACAACCCGCAAGACGTTCCTATAGGGACAACTTCGCGGCCATTTCCAGGATTCCCGTGCTATCCAGCCATTCCATGCTCGAAGACACTATAAAGGGACCGTTGAGCAAATTCTCCTTGTTGTAAACGAATGGCTTTCCCGACAAATCGAGCAATACTCCTCCTGCGGCGATGACTATCGCCTGACCGGCCGCTGTGTCCCATTCCCAGGTAGGGCCGAACCTGGGGTAAAAATCGGCTTCTCCCCCGGCTACGTCGCAGAACTTGATGGCGCTCCCCCGGTTTATGATCCGATAGGAAGGGATTAACGACAGAAAGTCATGCAAGGCCCGGGTTGGATGAGAGCGGCTTCTCACGACCCGCACAGGTTCTTTGGCGGAGACTTGCCTCACTTTTAGCCGCCTTCGCCCGCTTTCGGTTATTTCCCAGCAGCCTTCACGCACGTCGGCCATGAAGAGCCGGCCTGTAACAGGGATATGGATTATTCCCACAACAGGCCTGCCATCTTCGACCAGGGCTATGTTAACGGTGAATTCGCCGTTTCGTTTGACGAACTCCTTTGTTCCGTCGAGCGGATCGACAAGCCAGAACCTGTCCCAGTTCCGCCTGGTTTCAAACGGGACCGTTTTCCCTTCTTCGGAAAGAACGGGAATATCAGGGTAGCGGCGCCGCAGCCGATCGACGATTATGCCGTGCGAACGCGTGTCGGCGATCGTGAGCGGGGAGTGGTCGTCTTTGCGTTCCACCTCGAAATCTGTGTCATAGACCTCCAGAATGGCCTTAGCGGCCTCCCTGGCGATGCCGGCAAGAAAGTCAAAGTCCAGCATAATAACAATCCTTTAACAGTTAATAGTGATTAGTGAATAGCGATTGGCGGGCGCAAGCCACTATCCACCAGTCACTGCTTTGTTATTGCCTTTGCGCCTTCACGAACAGGCTTCGGATAAGCTCGAAATGGTTTCTGTGATTACGGATTTTCCACCACACCGCTCCCCTGCGGACGATTTCCCATGCAGGGGCGCCCGGCCTGTCCTCACCGCAGAGAAGACCCACGATGTTGTCCATCCCTGCCCCCGCAAATCTGCCGCCGGGCGCGCCGCCAAGCCACCTGTCGGGGTCGCATGCCGCCTCGGACCATGAAAACGGATCGGCTATGAGCAACTGGGCCCCTCGGGGGCGTGCGGTGCGGTTCGCCTCTCCTATGTGTTCGAGCGGGTTGGCGATTTTATCTATCAGGTTAAGAGAAGCAACACAGTTGAAGGACCCGGAGCGAAACGGGAGCGCGCCCGCGTCGGCCACTATGAATTCGACCTTGTTCGAGTCCCATCGAGCAGGCAGAACGAAGGTCTTTTCCGAGTGAATGCGGCCTTCTTCCTTGAGGAGAAAATTCAATTTGCGTTGCTCCATGATCCGCCTGGCCATGGATATAAAACTCTCGGAGAGATCGACCCCGATCGACATGTCACACTTTAGCGACATCTCGAAACAAAATCTTCCCACGGCGCAGCCCACGTCAAGGGCCGCCCCGGAAACCGGCGAGATTTGCCCGGCCCATTCAGCGTAAGCTCCAGTGGCCTCGGGGTCTTCGAAAAGATCGGCGTAATGGCTCCAGAGGTAGGCGGAAAGAAGTTCGGGGCTCTCGTAGCGCAGGCCTTCCCCGCTCAGGCAAGCACGACGGGCCGCAAGGACGGCGACCCCTCTTCTTATCGGGTATTCCTGCTTGCAGCAGCCGCACTCAAGGACGCCTTCGCTTATCTCGGCGCCCGAGCCTAGAGAATGCCCCGGGCGCAAGGGATTCTCTTCTGGCAGGCAAGCCGGGCATATAAGGTATTCGAGGATTTTCCGCTTCATCGCAGCGCCGTTTCATACCAGGTTGCGTTCAAATCAGGCGGTCCGGGAGGGCGTCAAGCACTCCCCTACGGCTTACCTCGAGACGTCGCGGCAGGGGCAGGGGCGGGGGCTTATCCCTGCCCGATCTTGACCGCACAAAGATATATATCTAATCACCCGATCGCGCTAAGACACCTTATCGATCCGAGTTTTAGGCGCCGCCAGGCATTGAATAAACCGGAAGCGAACCTATAATGACGTAGAGGCGGATACAAACGCAATTAATAATGCAACAAGTGAGGCATGGAAAAATGGCTGAAGCGGAACTGCCAAATCCAAAGGAACTCGAAGAAATCAAGGGGAATAAATTTACCAGGGGAGCCGCGCTGGTCACAGCGGTTTTTGCAGTGGTGCTGGCTATAGCCTCTCTTGGCGGAAACCACGCAATGAAGGAAATGCTGCTTGCCCAGCAACAGGCGTCGGACCAGTGGGCTTACTACCAGGCGAAATCGATCCGGGAGCACCTGTACAAAAGTCAAAAGGTGATGCTTGAAAACGAACTGGACCTGCTGTCTCAAACTCTCAGCCCCGAGTCGGCAGAAAAGGCCAAGGCCTCCATCAAAGCTCTTGCCGACGAGGAATCGAAGTTTGCAAATGATAAGAAGGAAATCGAGCAGGAAGCCAGGAAGCTGGAGAAGGAACGGGACATAAACAGGTCCAAAGACCCTTACTTCGAATACGCGGAAGTGCTCCTTCAGATAGCCATTGTTATGGCTTCGGTGTCGATAATCTCAGCCAGCCGGGCGGTATTCGGTTTCTCCGTCCTGGTGGCCTCACTTGGCGCCCTCATGTGCGCAAACGGATATCTGCAGATCTTTGCGCTGCCCTTTCTGCACTGAGCGTCTTCAGGCCTCCCGCAGCCGCCCCGTCTCGCGAAGCGTCGAGAGTCAGCGGTCGGCCTGCGCGCTACGCGCTCATTTTGCGCCAAGGGAGGCCGGCGAGAGCGCTTCACAAAGTGAAGCATCTCGAAGCGCGCGTAGCGAATACTTTACTCCGTAGTCACTGCAGCTTGTGAGGTGTATCGTTGCGGGCTTGCCTTCAAACGGCATCGCTTACTCGCAAAACGCGTAGTAATACGCTTTTTTTTGACCGTCCTCATTATATAAGTCTATCTTACGAGGGACGCTGCGCCCAAGCCGGGCTTATCCGGTTTTTTTCCCTTCTCCTATTTGCCCTGCATAGATTAGCTCGGGCTTCTTGAGGATTATGCGCGAGTCGGGCGGAACGGATTCGGTAAGCCAGACATTGCCGCCGATTATCGACCTGGCGCCGATGACGGTGTTTCCGCCCAGTATCGTTGCTCCTGAATAGACGATGACATCGTCCTGGATGGTCGGGTGCCGTTTCTTGTTCCTCAGCTGCTCGCCCGCATCGCGCGGGAGCGAAAGCGCCCCGAGGGTCACGCCCTGGTAGAGTCTCACGCGGTCCCCGATCTCGGTCGTCTCGCCTATGACGACGCCGGTCCCGTGATCGATAAAGAAGCTCTCTCCAATGTGCGCGCCCGGGTGAATGTCGATTCCCGTCACGCTGTGGGCATATTCGGTCATGATGCGGGGAATGAAGGGAATTCGCTGTTCCCACAGATGGTGGGCCATTCTGTAGACCGATACGGCAAAGAGGCCGGGATAGCTGAAGATTATCTCATCGAAGCTCCTGGCGGCGGGGTCTCCCTGGTATGCGGCGCGCACGTCGCTTGCAAGCTTGAGCCTCAGTGAAGGCAGGTCCTGCATGAAATTGATCGTCGCTTCCTGACCCCGTTCTTCACACTGAACACAGGGCAGGTCGTGACGTATGCAGTCGTGGCGCAAGGCCAGAGACTATCTGCACCGACATGAGTTCGAAGAGGGCCGTCGCCTCCTGGCCGAAATAGTAGCCCAGATTGAACTTCTCGAGCCGTCCCCTGATGAAATATCCCGGATAGAGAAGCCTTCTGACTCGATCGACGATGTCCACAACGGCCTCTCTGGACGGGATCGGTTCGGGTCCCACGTGGTCGAAGCACTCACCGTTCGAGCAGGAGTCGACCAGTTTTTCGACAATCCCGGGAATCTCCTCCCGAAAGTGCCGTTCAGTCGCAATCTCGGTCCGGCAATGATCGAAAATAAGCTTGTCTTCCATAGTCCCACCTCTTGAGTTCATGCCTCCCGGCAAATCTGGGCCCCCGTTTTCCAGTAGGGTGACATGTTCCTCAGCGTGTCGATTATGGGAGGCAATTTCTCGATGACGAAATCTATTTCCTCATCGGTGTTGTACACGCTCAGGCTGAACCTGATCGATCCGTGGGCCATGGTGAAGGGAATCCCCATCGCCCGCAGCACGTGGGAAGGCTGGAGCGACCCCGAGGTGCAGGCCGACCCGGACGAGGCGCAGATGCCGAACTCGTCCATCATGAGCAGGATGCCTTCGCCTTCCACGAATTCAAAGCTGATGTTGGAGGTGTTAGGCAGCCGATTCTCCCTGTCGCCGTTTACCTTCGTATTGGCGACGGTGCTTAGGATGGTGTTTTCGAGCCTGTCGCGCAGTCCCTTGACGAAGGTGTTTTCGATATCCATTTGTTTTTGCGCAAGCTCGGCGGCGACTCCAAGCCCTATTATGCTCGGGGTGGCTTCGGTGCCGCCGCGCCTTCCGCGTTCCTGGTGACCGCCGACGAGGAAGGGTGAGAACTTGGTGCCCTTGCGCAGGTAGAGCACGCCTATTCCTTTGGGCGCATGCAGCTTGTGTCCTGAGAGCGAAAGCATGTCGATGGGCGTATCGGCAAGATTGATGGGAATTTTTCCGACCGCCTGAACCGCGTCGGTATGGAAAAGGATATGGCGCTCGCGCGCCATTTGCGCTGCAGTCTCGATGGGGAAAATCACCCCTGTTTCGTTGTTTGCCCACATGAGGCTGACGATTGCCGTGTCCGGGGTCAGCGCCCGTCTGTACTGCTGCATATCGAGCCGACCTTCGCCATCGACCGGCAATTCGGTCACCCGGTATCCCTGGGTGGCCAGATGAGCGCAAAGGGCGCGCACCGCCGGGTGCTCGACCCTGCTTGTAACGATGTGCTTTTTGTCCGGGCAGCTTGCAAGGGCCGAGTGGATGGCCGCGTTGTCGCTCTCCGTTCCGCAGCTTGTAAAGATGATTTCCTCGGGCCGATGCGCCCAGAAGAGCGGCGATCTGCTCGCGCGCCTTCCTGATCTGCTTCATTACCTGGCCTCCGAAGGAGTGCATGCTCGAAGGATTTCCATAGAGCTGATTGAAATACGGGAGCATTGCTTCCAGCACTTCCGGGGCCACCTGGGTTGTCGCATTGTTGTCCAGATATACAGGTTTCACGCCGATACCTCCTCGACCACAAGCTCCGGCAAGACCAGCTCACGCAGTTTCGCCTCGACGAAATTCTTCAACGTCTGGTCGGATGCCTGGCAGGATGCGCAGGCGCCGCGCGTTGCAACCAGCACGCGATTGCCCACCACGTCCACCAGTTCGATGTCGCCGCCGTCGTGCTTAAGGGCAGGCCTGATTTCCCGTTCCAGGGTTTCCTCTATCATTTTGATTTTCCGGATATTGGACAACTTTGGCCTTTCAGCCGGGGCTTCGCTCACTCCGGGAAAGCGCCCTGTCGATTATTTCCTGGATAATCGGGTGGCAGTTTTCGCAGCCCCCTCCCGCCTTGGTGTAGTTTGTCACCTCTTCGACCGTCGTGAGGCGATTTTCGAGGATAGCCCGCTCGATTTCCTTTTCCGTTACTCCGAAACACTCGCAAACGATCTTCTCCTCTGCGGCCTCGACCGGGGCGCCCTTAAAATTGGAAATGGCCTTCTCCAGGGCCTCCCGCCCCAGAACGGAACAGTGCATCTTCTCCTGGGGAAGTCCGCCGAGGTAGTTTGCTATGTCCTGGTTCGTGACCTTCGAGGCCTCCTCGACAGTCATGCCCCTTATCATTTCAGTCATGGCCGAGGCTGAGGCTATGGCGCTGGCGCATCCGAAGGTCTTGAACTTCGCTTCCTTTATCTTGCCGTTCTCATCGAGCTTGAAGGTGAATTTGAGCGCGTCGCCGCACGCAATCGATCCTACTTCCGCAACCCCGTCGGGGTTTTCGATTTCACCAACGTTTCGAGGATTGAGGAAGTGATCTTTGACTTTATCGGTGTAGTCCCACATATCGGTTCCTCCCGCTACCCAGTTTTATCTTCCCTAAAAGAGTTGGGCTCACAGATCGGCCTTCGCTCCGGTCTTTTTAGTATTATAACTATTAAAACAATTTTAACAGAAGTAAACCCCTGATGCGTCATGTGGAATATCCGACTTTTTTCTTGACAAAACAGGCGCCCCTCATTTAGTTTGCCCGATGATCAGTTTCTGCCTTTCGGCTCTCTTTCTCTCTCGCTGCATTTGCATTGATTCCGCAGCACTGACAACTTGTTAAAATCCGAGTTTTCTATTCGTCGCTTCAGCTTCTCAGGAGTCCCTGAGATTCCAAGCGGCGCACAGGTTTGTCAGACCAAATCAAATTCAAGGAGGTGAACGAAGATCCTTACCGAGTCCAGCGCATAGCGCAAAGCTAACAACTACAAAACGGAGGTTAAATCGAACATGCCTTATGATGCGACAAAAATGAAGGATTGGCAGATTTCGGAAGCAGCGGAAGCGAACATGCCCACTCCATGGGACTTTCAGGAAAAACTTGGACTGAAAAAAGATGAAATCCTCCCCATGGGCAGGCTCTGCAAGCTCGATTTCATGAAAATCATCGACCGGCTCAAAGACCGTCCCGATGGAAAGTACATCGAAGTAACCGCAATCACCCCCACCCCTCTCGGAGAAGGCAAAAGCACAACTTCCTGCGGCTTGATGGAAGGCCTTGGTAAAAGAGGCAAGAATGTGGGCGGCTGCCTCAGGCAGCCCTCGGGCGGCCCGACCATGAACATAAAAGGAACGGCGGCGGGCGGCGGCAACTCGCTTCTCATCCCGATGACCGAGTTCTCGATGGGCCTTACGGGCGATATCAACGATATCATGAACGCCCACAACCTGGCGATGGTGGCCTTGACCGCCCGCATGCAGCACGAAAGAAACTACAACGACGAGCAGCTTCAGCGCCTGACCCGCATGAGGCGCCTCGACATCGATCCCACCCGTGTCGAGATGGGCTGGATCATGGATTTCTGCGCCCAGTCCCTGCGCAATATCGTCATCGGTATGGGCGGCAGGACAGGACGGCTTCATGATGCAGTCAAAATTCGGGATCGCGGTCAGCTCGGAACTGATGGCCATTCTTTCGATCGTAAGAGACCTGCCCGACCTGAAGAAAAGGCTCAATGAAATCACCGTGGCGTTCGACAAGCGCGGAAAACCCGTCACCACCGGCGACCTCGAAGTCGGAAACGCCATGACCGCCTTCATGAGAAACACCATCAACCCGACCCTTATGTGTACCGCAGAGTACCAGCCGTGTATGGTCCACGCCGGTCCTTTCGCAAATATAGCCGTCGGCCAGTCTTCGATCATCGCCGACCGCGTCGGCCTCAAGCTCTTCGACTACCATGTGACGGAGAGCGGTTTTGCGGCGGACATCGGGTTCGAGAAGTTCTGGAACGTCAAATGCCGGAACAGCGGTCTGAAGCCTCACGTGTCGGTCCTTACCACGACCATCCGCGCCCTCAAGATGCACGGCGGCGGTCCCAAGGTTGTGGCCGGTCTTCCGCTTCCCGATGACTACACCAAGGAAAACCTGGGCCTGCTCGAAAAGGGCATTCCCAACATGGTCCACCATATCAACACCATCCGCAAGTCGGGAATCAACCCGGTCGTCTGCATCAACGCTTTCCATACGGATACCAAGGCCGAGATCGCCTTGGTCCGCAAGCATGCGGAAGCCGCCGGCGCCCGTTGCGCTGTGTCCGAGCACTGGGCCAAGGGCGGCGAAGGCGCTCTGGAATTTGCCGACGCGGTTATCGAAGCCTGCGAACAACCCAGCGAGTTCAAATTCCTCTATCCGCTGGAAATGAAGCTTAGAGACCGCGTCGCCATGGTGGCCAAAGAAGTTTACGGCGCGGACGGCGTCGCCTGGACCCCCGAAGCTGAAGCAAAGGCCAAGATGCTCGAAGCCGACTCCAAGTATGACGACTACGCCACCATGATGGTCAAGACTCACCTCAGCCTGACCCACGATCCGGCGGTCAAGGGCGTGCCCAAGGGCTGGGTGCTGCCGATCCGCGACGTTCTCATCTACTCCGGGTCCAAGTTCCTCTGCCCGTGTGCAGGCGCCATCAGCCTCATGCCGGGGACGTCCTCCGATCCGGCGTTCCGCAGAGTCGACGTCGATGTGAAGACCGGAAAAGTCATGGGCCTGTTCTAAATGCGGCAGCGTATAACGCCGAATTAGCATTATTGTCCGTTTCATTAGTACGAGCGACATTGCAAAAGGGGCAGGGCGAAAGATGTGCCCTGCCCCTCTTTTCGCATTCGCTTCAAGGAGAATGAAAATGTCAATGCTGGATCAAACTTGCTCGGCATTTGTCGAGGTACTGGCGTCGAAAGCGCCTGTCCCTGGAGGGGGCGGCGCGGCCGCCATGGGTGGAGCTATAGGAATGGCCCTTTCCAACATGGTTGGGAACCTGACTGTGGGTAAAAAGAAATATGCGGATGTTGAAGGAGAAGTGAAGGAACTCATAGCCAAGGGCGACGATATCATCCTCAAGCTCAAAAGGCTTGTGGATCAGGACGCGGAAGTGTTCGAACCCCTGTCCAAAGCCTACGGGCTTCCGAAGAATACTCCTGAGGAGGCGAAGTATAAAGAAGAGACCATGGAGAAGTGCTGTAAGGTGGCTTGCGGAGTGCCCATGGAAATCATGCGCGCGGCTTTCGAGGGAATTAAGGTGCATGCCAGAATGGGCGAGATTGGGACCATGATCGCCATCTCCGATGTGGGATGTGGGGTAACGTTCCTGAAGAGCGCTCTTATTGCGGGAAGTCTCAATGTGATCATCAATCTCAACACTATCAAAGACCAGCACTTCCTATCCGCCACCCGCAAAGAAATGGAAGACCTGCTCGAAACCGGCTCCAAAATGGCGGATGACACTCTTTCCTTGGTATTATCAAAATTGAAGAAATAAGGAGACTTGTCAATGGCTGAACTTTTAAAGGGAAAACCCGTAGCCGATGCCATGAAGGAAGAATTGATAAAAAAGGTCGAAGCCTTGAAGGCGAAGGGGATTTCGCCGAAGCTTGGTATCATTCGGGTAGGAAATCGCCCGGACGACTTGTTTTATGAAGGGGGCGCCAAGAAGACTTGCGCAGCTCTTGGCATGGATTCGCAGGTTTTTGAATATCCCGAGAACATCGGACAGGCTGATTTCGAAAAAGCCGTGATCGCAGTGGGCCAAATGAAAGACGTCCACGGCATACTGATGTTTTCGCCTCTGCCGAAACAGCCTGGACGAAAAGAAAATCAGGACTTTGATCCCGGTGGAAAAGGATGTGGATTGTTTGACGGTTGGCGGTGCGGCCAAAGTTTTTACTGACGATCCTACCGGTTTTCCTCCCTGCACTCCCGCGGCCTGTATGGATATGCTCCATCACTTCGGCATCCCCATCAAGGGCAAGAAATGTGTTGTGGTGGGCCGTTCCCTGGTGGTTGGAAAACCCCTTGCCATGTTGCTGCTAAGAGAGCACGGCACCGTGACGATCTGCCATTCCAGGACCGAGAATCTGCCGGAAGTTTGCCAAAGCGCAGATATACTTGTCGCCGCCGTGGGAAAAGCCAAGATGATCAAGGGCAATTTCGTAAAGCCTGGGCAAATAGTAATCGACGTGGGCATCAATCCCGATCCTGACAATCCCGGCAAGTACTGTGGCGATGTGGATTTTGCCGAAGTGGAGCCCGTGGTTCAGAAGATATCGCCGGTTCCTGCCGGCGTAGGCTCTGTCACCACCGTGGTTCTCTGCAAGCAGACCATCATGGCCTGCGAAATGCAAAATGCCTGATGCAATGTAGACTTTAAGCATCAATCCTTGTTGCATTTCAAAATCAGCGCCCTTTGATTTGAAATGCAACAAGGGACATTCCATTGGGAAGATCTATTCCATGTAGGTCCCTCCAACTTTCCCATCCTCTCATTGACTCAAAGCCGGTTGATTCTCCGGGTTCGGCCGTTTTTATGGAATTGACCCCTCAATCTCAATCCTCGCGTTTCCTGTTCCCCGATCAAGCCGCCCGATTGCGGTCGCATCCTCAAGGCCGACAAGAAATAAAGCTTGTTGCATTGGCTGATCGGAACCGTTATTTTAGTTGGTGACATGTTACTTACTCGGGAGGAATAAGGAATGGCATTGAGTGCATCGGAAAAGACGGCAAAATTCCGGGAAAAATTGCGAGCGCAAGGTCTCAGGCCTATTCAGATTTGGGTGCCGGATGTGAGGTCCAAGACCTTGGCGGAAGAAGTCAGACGACAATCTCTGAGAGTCAGCCGAAAAGATAAGTCAGAGTTAATGGATGAACTCGATATGTCCGCTGCACAAACCGAGGACTGGGCATGGTGAAGCGAGGGGATGTCGTTGTCGCGGTTTTTTCAGGAGACTACGGAAAACCAAGGCCTGCCGTGGTCGTTCAAACCGATTTGGCTAACCCGACACACAGTAGTCTGGTGTGTTGTCCAATAACGAGTCATCTGGAGGATGCTCCTTTGTTTCGACTGGAAGTCATACCCTCTCCGGAGAACAGCTTGGAAAAACCGTGCCAGATAATGGTTGATAAGATCGCCACGATTCGAAAGGACAAAGTGCGGCAGATAATTGGACGCCTGGATGAGGACACTATCATACGGCTTAACCGCTCGATGGCGTTTTGGCTCGGATTAGGTTAGTTTCCATCCGGAAAGGGTCCTTTTCCGCCGAGGTCGGCCATCGAGGAATCGAGGAAATGAGAGACAGCGCCAGGTATGCAAAAATCGTTGAGTGGTCGGAGGAAGATCATTGCTACGTGGGCAGTGCACCGGGTCTGATATATGGGTGGTACGCACGGCGATGACGAAAAGGCGGTTTTCGAGGAACTGTGTCAAATAGTCGAAGAGGCAATTGATCTCTATCGCAAGGAGGGCAAACCACTTCCACCGGCAACATCCGGTCGCGATTTCGCCAACAAAATGCAACAGGTTGCCTGAGCCGCTGGTATCCTATAGACAAGCGTGCAGTTAGCCATTTTTCAGGTGCGAATAGTCTAAGACGTTACTGAAGCTGATCGATGAGCAGTATACGAAAACCCCTTTCTATGGCTGGCCCAGAATGAGAATATATCTCAGGCGCAAGCAGATCGGCTTTAATTACGATATATGTTTAGCTGTTATGGTTTTCATCGCAGCCTCGAATAATCTATCCATTCAAAAGCGGATAAGGACGCTTGGAAAACATTTTCTTCCGGGCGTCTGCAATCCCGGTCAATAGTCGTGCCGGCGGATATCTCTTTTTTTTCTTTGAACGGAACATGGATATGATTATACCACGCTGGTTCGCAGACCTTCGCATCCGATACAGATTATTCCTCACCTACACGACGGTCCTCCTGTTTGCGTCGGTGGTCGGGACCATCGCTCTGGACGCTTATGTTCGCAAAGCAATCGACAACTATGTCGAAACGGAACTCAAGAACTCAACAGCAGTGGTGATCAACATGGTGAGGGGCGTTGCGCTCCGCTTCCATCAAAAACCACTTGCGTGCTTTAGCCGAGTGCAACCGGGCGACTGTTGATTTCTATTACCGGCAATATATCGCCGGCAATATGAGCGAAGCAGAAGCCAAGAAAGCCGCCGGTTCGGTTCTTCTGGCTCAAAGGATCGGGAGAACCGGCTATGTGTTTGTTTGGGATATCAACAAGGCTCCCCAATCGGTCATACTTGCAGTGCACCCCAAAATCCAGGGTCAGGACGTCTGGAATATTGATTTTGTCCAGGAAGGAGTAAAAGTTAAAAATGGTTATCTGGAGTACCGCTGGCAAAATCCTGATGAGGAACATCCCAGAGAGAAGGCGATGTATCTCGCCTATTTTGAACCGTGGCAATGGATTATTGCCGTCTCCTCCTATAAACAGGAATTTCTGGACTTGATGGATGTCGACGACCTCAGGCCGGCCATACTTTCGGGCGCCTTCGGACGTACCGGATACTTCTACATCATTGACGGCAGCGGAAGCGTCGTAATTCACCCCGCTTACAAGGGCAATGTCTTCAGCCTGGCTGACGGGGAAGGCCGCCTGTTTCATCCAGGAAATCTGTTCAAAGAAAAAAGGAAGGATCGAATATTCCTGGAAAAACCCCGGCGAGAGCGCTTTTCGAGCAAAGCTGGTATTCTTCGATTACGTCCCGGAGTACGACTGGATCGTCGCTGCTCCAGCTACAAGGATGAATTCACTGCTCCCCTGTACGCCGTGCGATTCAGTATAATCGCCACAGTCATAGTCATAGTCCTTCTTGTGCTCCCCATCTCCTTCAAGCTCGCCTACTATATCGATGCGCCACTTCAAAAACTTGTTGACGCGTTCAAATCCCAAAAGTCGACTAACCCGACCATTCGGCTATCGGTTTCATCCAAGGATGAAATCGGGGATTTAACATTCTATTTTAATACATTCATGGATACCCTCGATAGGGAAACTGCTGAGCGCGAGCGTGTCGAAGATGAGTTGAAGGAATCGCAACAGAGGCTTTTGCAAATCATTGAGTTCCTGCCCGACGCCATTCTTGTTACCGATAAGAATGCCAAGGTGCTTGCCTGGAACCGAGCAATGGAAGCACTGACAGGAGTAAGGGCTGAACTAATGATCGGCAAGGGCGATTATGAATACTCTCTTCCATTCTATGGGAGTAGGAGACCGATTCTGATAGACCTTGCCCTCCATCCGGATCAGGAAATGGAAAAGCTTTATACATTAATCCAAAGAAGGGGAGATATCGTTTTTGGTGAAGCCTTTACACCTAATCTGCCTCCGGGAAATGCCCACCTGTCTGCAACTGCAACCATTTTACGGGATTCAAACGGGGAGGTAATTGCCGCTATTGAATCCATTCGTGCGCAACACGGAGCGCAAAAGTCTGGAGGAAAGGTTGCAGCGTGCGGAGAAAATGGAGGCGCTGGGCACTTTGGCTGGTGGAGTGGCCCATGATCTCAACAATGTTCTGGGCGTTGTCGTCGGTTACTCTGACCTGCTTCTTCATGCTTCGGATGGAGCCGAGTTCGGCAAGATCCAAGGCCACCGAGATTCTGAAGGCTGGACAGAAGGCGGCCGCGATAGTTCAGGATCTCCTGACTCTGGCGAGGAGGGGAGTCCAGGACAGAAATCCGTTGACCTGAGTAACAGTCCTTCTGGAAAGTCAGAGGTCCCCGGAATTTGCCAAAGTGCTTTCCTATCATCCCAAAGTGACGGTCAAGACCGATCTGGGGACGGATCTATTGAACATCTCCGGTTCTTCGGTTCATCTGGAAAAATCCCTCATGAACCTTGTTTCCAATGCAGTCGAGTCGATGCCCAACGGCGGCGCCTTGACAATAAAGACAAGGAACCAGTACCTGGATAAACCGGTTTCAGGGTACGACGAAGTAAAGGAAGGCGATTACGTTGTTCTCTCCGTCTCCGATACCGGTCAAGGCATCTCCGCCAGTGATCTGAAGCGTATTTTCGAACCGTTCTATACCAAGAAAGCCATGGGAAGAAGCGGGACGGGCCTGGGATTAGCCGTGGTTTGGGGTACGGTTAAGGACCATGAAGGATACATAAATGTTGAGAGTCAGGAAGGGAAGGGGACGACTCTCGCCCTCTATTTCCCGGTCACGCGCGAAGAACTCTCCCCCGATGAGGTTGCGGCGGAAGCCTCTGAACTACATGGGCAAAGGTGAAACTATCCTGGTTGTCGACGACGTTAAAGAACAGCGGGAACTCGCGAGCACGATGCTCGAGAAGCT
>CAVSIN010000005.1:0-102141 GCA_963727975.1 uncultured delta proteobacterium
AGAGAAGAACTCACGTAGTGCGGATCTTTCCCAACCGGGAGAGCTGTCTGCGGCTTGTCCGTGCCTTGGCGGTGGAGACCCACGAGGACTGGCTGGAAGCAAGCCGTTACATCAATATGGATCTACTCCAAGAACAAAAGAAGCTGCGACTAGGTATCGCTGCCTGAGAGGCCGCCCTGGAGGGCCGCCTCCGACGAGTCACTGTTGGACCCATTCTCGGCGGCCCTCCAGGGCTCGCTTCGTCGGTTGAAGCAGTAAGGAAAACAAAAAACTAGGCGCCGTATGCCCTGATCGAATTTGCAGAACTTGACGCACACAACTCACCACTGGTCCCGTTCCTGCCACTCCTGTGGGACAGTCAGTACGGTGGCGAAAGCTACATCGGCACAAAGGAGGCAGGCCAGCAGGCACGCCGCCAGACATATACTCATGCGGGGTTTTGTCTTAGTGATCATCGCTGCTTTATCGCCTCCCTGACCGTGGGTTTCAAACCTTCAAGAATGCCGGCGGCCTGGTTTGCTCCCGACACGGCCTGCCCCGATCCTGAGACGGTCTGTGCCGGGGAGGCCTGCATCAACAATTCACCCGCCTCGGGGATCAACACCAGATACTTCTTTGCCTGGAAAACCGCTATTAGAACCGGATTGTACCCCTTCTCCGCAGGCCAGCTCAGCCCGATCTGATTCATAAACTTGGCGAGAGTGACATATCCGAGCGAAACGGCCTCCCATTGCCCGTCCATGCGGTCGACGACCAGGAAGCACCTGATCTGATTTTCCATCATGACCGGAAAATACCACTGGTCGATCGGGGTCAGGATCGAGGCCACGGGGACCCCTTCACTGTAGCTGAACAGGGCATCCGGAGTTATGACATGAAGATTGAAAGGGTCGCCGAGATAGGCCTTGTCGAGTGAACCGGTTTCGGAGAAACCATACTCCTGCCTGGAACCCGCCGGTATGAGGTCCAGGAAGTGTTTCAGGCCGACTTTGGCGGCATCCGTGAGGTCAGCCGGAGCGGTCACGGCCTCAGCCGCAAGAGGCGACATACATAACAAAACTGTGATAACAAGTATCAATGTTTTCATATATTCTCCATCCAAATAATGGATCAACCTGACCACCAACGAATCTCGAAGGGCATTTCGGGCTCGCCCGGCGCTCTGAAGACCTCTCAGGACGCCTTGTAGGCCCATAGCACCTTCCCACATACGAATCAAAAACACAAGAGGAAGATCAACGGGACCGGTTTTGGCTAGTTTCAGGACACCCCACTTTTGTACATGGTAGACCACTCCCCGTTATGCTGCCGGACCCGATGACATTTGCCACGTTGGCAAGTTCTCTTGAGCCGAAGAGACAATCAAGGTTGACGCCAACGTTTTATGCTCTTACACCTAAGACTCTTGTAGATGACTCGTGGTTAACCACATTCACAAGGAGAGACTCGCATGCCCAAAGTCAAAGCCAACAACATCACCATGAACTATGAGCAGCAAGGAACCGGAGAACCACTGATCCTCATTCCCTATTTGGCGGCTGACAACGCCTGCTATGCCTTCCAGGTGGCTGAGTATGCCAAGCATTTCACCTGCATCTCCATCGATCTGCGCGGGACGGGCGAAAGCGACAAGCCGGCAGGCGTATATTCCACCGAGCTGTTCGCCGACGATGTGGCTGCGTTCATGCAAACCCTGGGGATCGCCAAGGCGCATGTCTCGGGTTTGTCTTTGGGGGCAGCGACCGGCATGTGGCTTGCCAGCAAGCATCCGGACAGAGTCAAGACGTTGTCGCTGCACAGCGGGTGGGCGAAGACCGACCCCTTCCTGAAGGCGGTGGTTGGGGGGTGGCAGGTGATGGCCAAAGCGCTGGAAAACGTGCCCGAGATGGTCATTCTGGGCATTTTCCCGTGGTGCTTCACACCCGAACTCTATGCCGCGAAGCCCGAGTACATCCAGGCCCTGGCCGACTTTGTGCGGGGTCGGCCGGCGCAGCCTCTCGCGGCCTTCATGCAGGCATCGAACGCTGTGATCGCGCATGACGTTGAGGCGCAGCTGAGTCGGATCACGGCGCCAACGCAGATAACGTTTGGGCGTCATGATCTGGTGACGTCCACGCGTTTTGCGGATCGGATGAAGAGCAGCATTGGCGGCTCGGAGTTGTTGATCTTTGAAGGGTGCGCGCATGCGCCGATCTATGAGAAGGTGGAGGAGTTCAACCAGAAAACGTTGGCGTTCTTGCAGCGCCATATGGCTTAGCTGCAGGCAAGGCGTCCCCGGTGCGGCCCAACCGGCGGTTGCAGGCGACTCGCGCTTGGCGCTCCGCTCGGCGCGCTGGTGCGAGCGCCTGAACCGCAAACGGAACTTGGGCCAATCATGCCTGTCATAGATATAAATATTCATTCTCCGCATGAGCAAAGAATTTTCCGGTAGGGGAACGGGCAATAGGCTTCTCCGAAACGTGGGTTTTCATACTCCTCGCCCGCAGAGGATTTCTTTCATATCCGAGAACCTCTTGCGTGCTGTAAGGTTACTTTCGGATGCTTCCTATTTCGCGAATGTGACCTGCAAAGGCGTAGGGCTGCCGATCGTATCACAGAGCGGACATCTGTCGATAAGCTCCAGGCGAAAATCCTCCCTTTCGGCTTCGGTAAGTTTCGAGGCCGTTTCCACCCGCACCGACAGGTTTGCGAAGCCCGCCCTTGTGTCTGTGGGAAGGCCGAAGGCCCTGGTCGGGTCGATATCCCCGGCAATCGATATCCGGAGGTCGTCGAGGACGATTCCCTTCTGCATAGCAAGAATGCGGCAGATATTAAGGACGCATCCCCCCAGCGCCATGGCCAGGCATTCGGGCGGGGTCGGACCCGCGTCCTCGCCTCCCCTTTCCTTGCGCACATCCATCAGAATCTCGTGATCGCGAACCTTTGCGACCATCCGGCGGCCGGGGGCCGCAACCACTGTCGCTGCGATGTGGATCGGTTCTATTTTACCGGCTGATGCGTTTTTATCCGACTTCAAGTTGGTCTCCTCCCTGCGCGGCTTGAAAATCAATCGTTATTCTAGATTAGTTTCCATCCGGAAAGGATCCTTTTCCGCCTTGGCGGCGTCAATCTTCGGGGTGCGCCCTCACAGAGGATCGGGCGCTGAGCTTGAAGCGTTTTGCGTTAGCTCAAATTCTTAGCGCGAGCCCGAACGAAGAGAGGGCTCCCCGTGCGGCGTACCGATGTACGCCTCCGCGCAATCCCTTGATTTCCTAGCCAAGACGAAAAATGCCTCCTTTGCGGCTCGGAAACTACCAGTCTCTTATCCGAGGTTGCCTGACGGAGACTAATTATACCAACCTACCCCGAAATTGACGACGACATAATCCACGGGCTTATGCGAACAGCGGGAATGTCGAGGGACAAGTACTTCGAGTATTTGGCGCAATGTTAACAGGCGATCCGCCCTGCACACTGGAATAGCATCTCACATAGCGCATAGCGCACACTACAATACCCGCCACACCACCATAGAACGCCACACTAGGATAGAACGCCACAGCATACCTGGAAAGATCTGCGGTCAAAATGGATTATCGGGCCTGAAGGTGTTATAAGGCTGATCGGGGGATATCGAACCGGGAGGTCGAGGAGGTTGGAAACAGAAAATCAGGCCACAGGCGCCATAGGGGGCCAGTCGGGTTTTCGCCGGCAAAGTGGGTTTCTGCTCTCTCTAAAGCACTTGGGAAACACAAATTCTTCCGCTGGCTTGTTTATGGCGCCCTGATCGGCGCCTTGAGCGGACTCATGGCCGGCGTCGTCTTCTTTCTGCTGGAATGGGCCAAATTTTTTGCCCTGGAGTATCTTGCCGGTTATCCAATGGCAAAGCCTGCGGGAGAACACCTGGTCCCGTTCGCGGCTACAACCTCTCTTCGCCTGTGGCTGATCGTTTTGCTCCCAGCCATCGGAGGGCTTCTTTCAGGTCTGATTGTCTATACCTGGGCCCCTGAAGCAGAAGGGCATGGAACCGATGCTTTCATCGACGCCTTTCATAATAAACAGGGGTTCGTTCGGACGCGTGTTCCCTTTATCAAGGCGAATTGCTTCCGTAATTACTCTTGCAACAGGGGGAAGCGCCGGGCGGGAAGGACCCATAGCGCAAATTGGATCGGGAATAGGTTCGTGGCTTGGGCGTACCTTAAAGCTCAATATCCGGGAAAGAAGGCTCATGCTTCTGGCCGGGTGCGCCGGGGGGTTGGGCGCTATTTTTCGCGCTCCTTTAGGAGGCGCCCTGACCTCGGTGGAAGTTCTTTACCGTGAGGACCTCGAAACCGAGGGGGTTGTCCTGAGCATCATTTCCTCTTCGGTTTCCTATGCGATCTTTACGAGCATCTTTGGCCACCAGTCCATATTCGCAATTCCTTCCATACATTTTTCCAGCGGCTTTGAACTGCTTCTTTATGCAGTTCTCGGATTGATTTGCGTTCCTTTCGGATACATGTACGTGAAGACCTTTTACGGTCTAAGAGACCGCTTCTTCCGAAAGCTCCCGGTCAGACGCGCGCTGATTCCCGCATTCGGGGGGCTTCTGGTTGGACTGACAGCGCTGTGGCAACCCCAGATACTGAGCGGGGGCTACGGGACCATTCAGAAAGCCCTGATGGGCAACCTCCCTGTAACGCTCATGTTCACCCTGGCCTTTCTTAAAATTGCCGCAACCTCTTTCACCATATCCTCCGGAGGGAGTGGAGGGGTTTTCGGGCCGTCTCTTTTCATAGGCGCCATGCTGGGCGGGGCGGTCGGGCAACTGGCGCACGCGTGGTTTCCGGGAATTGTGAGTTCTCCCGGCGCATTCGCCCTTGTCGGCATGGCCGCATTTTTCGCCGGCGTTGCAAAGGCCCCCATCAGGGGCGCTTCTCATGGTCTGCGAAATGACGGGCGGCTACCATCTGATTGTGCCGATCATGTTCACTTCCGTTGTGGCGATTTTGCTCTCGCAGCGTTGGAGCCTCTACGAAAAACAGGTCCTGAATAAATTCCACTCTCCGGCACATCGGTCCGACCGGGTGATAGATATTCTGCAGGAATTATCGGTGAAAGACGTGCATCGCCCGGACGCCGCCCTCACCATGCTTCCGGAAGACATGACCTTCGGCCAACTGAGACGCCTGATCACAATTTCGCGCGAGTCCGTCTTCCCGGTGGTAAATGATGATTTCCGCCTTACGGGAATATTGTCGCTGCGGGAGGTCAGGGGGGTGATGTTTGAAGAATCGGTTCTGGACCTGCTGATTCTGCGGGATTTGGTTTCGCCGCCGGTGAGCGTGGCGCCCGACGAGAGCCTCTCGGACGCCCTTCATAAATTCCTTGAAACCGGGTATGGACAAATTCCCATAGAAGACGGGGAGACGGGAGTTATCGGCATGCTGGGGCTCGACGACCTCCTGGCCCGCTACCAACTCGAACTCCGGAAATTGAACGCGTGCGAAATCTGCCCCGAGTAGGCGCACCGGGTGCGGGATAGCGTCAATGGATAAGAGGAGCCGGAGCGGGGAAAGGGACCGGGGCGTCTTTGTCGGCAACCTGATACTCTCCTACCGATGAGCTGACGATAGGGTCAATAATGATGGGGATTGGCGCAGAAGCGACAATGTTCATCTATAGCTGTCCTTGCGGGCGTCGACTGCCAACATGTAGACAATGCCGCCCTTTTCGTCGACTTCGTAAAAGAGACGATAACCGCCAATTCTATACCGCCACGTCTCAGGTTGATAATTCTTCAGTTTCTTGATGTTCTTTCCAAAACGGGGATTGTCCCTGAGTTGAGGATAGACGTAATCTCTCAGTTTTTTGGCGATCCTTTCGCCCTGTCCCTTGAAATCCTGAGACAGGTCCTGCAGAAATCGATCGGTCTCAAATATCTTGAATTTACCCAACCATCCTGCCTTTCTTCATAATTACATCGCTATGGCCCTTTTCGAGCTTCTCCAGCAGTTGGGCATTCGAGAATATTTCCTGCATCTCAAAATCGTCGGCTAAGCTTTCCTCATCGAGCTTTCTCAAGGCAAGAGTCTCTATCAGGTTGGCGATGCTTCGCTTATCCTCAGCGGCGGCGCGATGGAATTTTTCGTAGACCTCATCATTGAGCCTCAAAGTGATTGTTTTGGGCATTCGCATACTCCTTCGTTCAAATTGATTCTAAATAATTCTAAATAATTCAGACTGGATTTTCAAGCTTTATCCAGTGACATCGATTGTTTCCCGACTCCGGACCCGTTCATTTTATCAGAATGAAAACTCCAGAGGTGGACTAGGAGGATAAGGAGTATTATCCTGTCTCAAAGCGATTTTTGAATAACCTGCGTTAATCAACTACATCCGGACTTTCCAAACCATGACGACCATTCCGGAAAAAGATTGGGAGCAAATGAAATCGATTAGAGCGCGGGTGCTCGACGACGCGTGCGCGCGAATTCTTGCCGGCGTAGAATCGATTCTTCAGAATAGAGAGGGCCGCAACCACGACGCGTATCTTTCGCTCTGGGCCCTTCTCGATAAAGAAGATTCCAGGATTTCCTCCATGTTTGACGACTTTAAACGGAGCACGGCGCTTGGCCATCTGACGCAGTGGCGCAGCAGCGGCCTCGTGTCCGAGAGCGATTTGGCTTTGTTCACCAACGAAACACAGAACATGGTAAAGGCGATAAAAAGAGGCGGTTAATGAAAGCAAATCGCGCCCCTGGCGCGCTCCTGCGGAGGAAAGGGATGAATGCGGAAGATCGTTACCGGCGAGGCTGGGAAAAGCTTAAAGAAGTCGATGGTGAAGCCGGTGAGAGAGTCGTTGAGAGTTTGAAAGATATCGCGCCCGACTTTTCTCGATTGCTGATCGAATTTGTATTCGGGGACATATATTCGCGTCCGGGCCTCGATCTAAGATCTCGCGAGATCGCAGTCGTCGCCGCCTTGACGGCGCTTGGAACGGCCGTTCCTCAATTGAAGGTCCATATCCACGGGGCGCTAAACGTTGGCTGTACACGGGAAGAGGTTGTGGAAGTCATCATGCAAATGGCTGTCTATGCGGGTTTCCCTGCTGCCCTTAACGGGCTGTTTGCGGCCAGAGAGGTTTTCAAGCAGCGTGACGATTCGGGAAAAAATCAACCCGTTTGACGGTTCAGTCGGTTCGCAAAAAAGCATGCCCGATCAGAAGTTTGCTGCAGCCCCGAGATCGGCTTCACCCAGCACTTTGTCCACATCCAGGATTATTTTGATATCGGTGGCCGTTTTGGCCATCCCGAGCATACAGTCGCTGTTGCACTGGAGCAGGAAGTCGTTGACATCCTCGATATCGGCGCCTTGTATGTGAAGGACCTCTGAAACCGAATCCACAACCATGCCGATCAAAACGTTTCTATCGTTCCTTGTGGTTTCAAGGACGATTATGCAGGTGCGGTCCGTGTATTCGGACTCCTTAAGCCCCAGTTTAGTCCGCAGATCCGCCACCGGGATAATCTTGCCCCGGAGATTTATAACGCCCTTCACGTATGCAGGGGTATCGGGCATGGGCGTAATCGACATTATCTCGATGATTTCCTTCACCTTCATTATCGAAATTCCATACTCTTCCTTGGCTACCGAAAAGGTCAGATATTTACCGGTCTTGCGCTCGCAATTCAACAGCAGCACTCTCCTGCCGCTTCTCTTCGGTGATGTCCATGATAATGCCGGTAACGAATTCGATCTGGCCATCCTCCGCGCAGACAATCTGGCTCCACTCCCTGATCCAGAGAATCTCGGCGCATTTTTGGCCCGGACCCTGTACTCTCTCATATAGGTCTTGTCGCCCTTGAGCGCCTGAGCGAAGACTTGCTTTATATGCGCCTTGTCTTCTTCCAAAACCAAATCCGTCCATATGACCGGTCTTTGAATTAAAGTCCACGCCTGGTGTAAGCCTACCAGCCTTCGATCTGGTCTCCCAGGAATTCAACGGAGCCATCTTTGTAGCCTTTAAAAGCGGCGTTCCGAACTTTGGCGTTTTCGATTCCTCCGCAGGTTTTTCCATCGACCCAAGCCTCCCTCCTTATTCTACTACATCCTAACAGATTCATTTCCTCGACGGGACTTCGAAATCCCCTTAACAGGGCGTCCCGGCAAAGCCGTTCCACCGCCATAGAGAAACTCTCCATCACCCTTGAAACCCGTCGAAATGACCGTTGGCGGCTGATTTGGATGCTGAGAGCATCTCCGCGATGAATTGAGGGTAAAACCTGTTTTTGCACTGCCTCGAATTCACAATCGGACGTATTGCGCCGCGCCTTTAGACATATTTTTGACTTTTTTGCCGTCCGGGTCTAAAACGCTTCGAAAATCGCGCCACAATTATGTGTCTTTCGATTAAGATTAAAATGGTTTTGAGGTCGTTGGTCTATAATACAAGGGGACGAAAAAATGGGTGACATCCACTGGACCGAGATCGTCTTCGGCGCGGCTACCTTCGTTGTCTTAACGACATATCATATATACTGGGTCCGCCAGGTGCGCCGGACGCCCCTTCAGACATACCGGGGCGTTACAAAACATTTGCGGCGCGTGTGGGTGGAATCGGTCATCGCGGAGAAGCGGGACATTCTCTCGGTGCAGACGCTGCGCAATTGGATCATGGCCTCCAGTTTTTTGGCCTCTACGGCTATGATCATAGGGTTGGGGCTCCTGAGCTTTGTTTTCAGACCCGATCACATTTCCGAAATCCCCTTCGATCCCACCATGATATTTTCCCGGATGAAGACCCTGTTCGTGGTCAAACTGATGCTGCTGATGGTGCACTTCTTCTTTGCCTTCTTCTGCTTCACTCTTTCCATCCGCTACCTGAACCAGATCAACTTCATGATCAACGTCCCCGTCGAGTGCGATCCCATGCTGTCGCCGGAGTTCATCGCCAACACCCTGGATACGGGGATGGTGCACTACACCATGGGCATGCGGGCCTTTTATCTGTCGGTGGTGGCCACGCTCTGGCTCTTCGGGCCGGTGTGGATGTTTTTGGGCAGCCTGGTCATGGTCTTCGTTCTCTATAAGCTGGACCATTGCTGCGCGCTGGACTATTCCACGGCCCGGTGTGATATAGAGACGCACGAATTGGAAACAAAACCATGACTCCCCGGCGAATTGAATCGGGGCATACAGGCGGCAGGCGGCCCTGATGAATGATTCTGTCAAGAGATGTCCATGGGTGGATCTGAGCAAGCCCGAATACGTGGAGTACCATGATAAAGAATGGGGCGTTCCGGTTCATGATGACCGGCGCTTATTTGAGTTCCTCATTCTGGAGGCCTTTCAGGCAGGGCTGAGCTGGTATACGATCCTGAAGAGAAGGGATAGCTTCCGCATTGCCTTCGACCGGTTCGATCCCGAAAAGGTTGCCCGCTATGACGAGGCCAAAATCCAGGAACTCCTTGCAAATCCGGGGATTATCCGCAATCGTGCAAAAGTTCTTGCTGCAGTAAATAACGCCGGGAGGTTCCTGGAAGTTCAAGAAGAATTCGGAAGCTTTGACGCCTACATCTGGAGCTTTATCGATAACAAACCTATTGTGAATGTGCTCCGGAAATTGGAGGATTACCCCTCGAAGAGTTCGGAATCCGAAACGATCGGCAAGGCTTTGCGAAAGAGGGGCTTTTCTTTCGTGGGACCCACGATAGTTTATGCTCACATGCAGGCCACCGGAATGGTGAACGATCATACGATCGACTGTTACCGAAGGCGGGAGATCATATCGCTCAATGCTTAGGGAGCGGGGAGCAGGGACTCATTGTGCTGCTTCTTGCTTCTTTTTTCAGGAGGCAAAAGGTCTGAATGGATGAGGACAACGAAAAACTGGATGAGATGAGCGAAGAGGAGAGCTTTGCCGAGCTGTTGGAAAAAAGCCTGGTGCGGCCTGTACAGTTTAACGCCGGGCAGAAAGTGGAGGCGAGGATCGCTAAGATTTCCGCTGAATGGGTCTTCCTCGATGTGGGTGGGAAGAGCGAAGGATATCTGGACAGGAAGGAATTGCTCGATGAGCAAGGCGAGCTTTCCGTCAAAGAAGGCGATGTGATCCAGGCTTATTTTCTGTCCGCGGGCGCCAATGAACTTCGTTTCACCACGCGGATCACCGGAGGCGAGGCCGGACGATACCATCTGGAGGAGGCATGGCGAAGCGCGATACCTGTGGACGGGCTTGTCGAGAAAGAGATAAAGGGCGGTTTTGAAGTCAGGATAGCCGGGGGGCTGCGCGGTTTTTGTCCTCATTCGCAGATGGGGCTGCAACACTCCGGAAACCCGCACGATCTTGTAGGCCAACATCTTGCTTTCCGAATCACTCAATACGCCGAGAAGGGACGAAACATCATTTTGTCCAACAGGGCCGTTCTGGAAGAAGAACGCCGAAGACAGAGAGAAGAGCAGAAAGGCTCGCTGAGCGAAGGGATGAAGGTGAGGGCGACAATCGCCTCGATCCACAATTTTGGCGCTTTCGTAAAGATCGGCAGCCTGGAAGGGCTCATACCCATCTCGGAAATCGGTTGGGACCGAGTCGAGGACATCCACGAACGGCTGCAGGTCGGCCAGGAGGTTGAGGTGGTGGCCACAAAGCTGGATTGGGAGAAGGATCGTCTCTCTTTCAGCTTGAAACGGGCGCTGCCCGATCCCTGGGATAATATTGAGACGGATTTTCCTCAAGGTTCCCGTCACAGAGGCACAGTCGTCCGGTTGACGAATTTTGGCGCCTTTGTCTCCTTGGCGCCCGGGGTGGATGGTCTGCTCCATATCTCCAAACTTGGATCGGGAAAGAGGATCAGGCATCCGCACGAGGCGGTGGAAAATGGCCAGGCCGTTGAAGTGAGGATCGATCTTGTCGACAGGGAAAACAAGCGTATTGCCCTGTCGTTAGCAGGGTCAGAAGAAGATCGTGAGGAAGCTGAGGAGGATTATTCGCGATATTCGAAGGGAAACCAGGGTTCCATGGGGACCCTGGCTGACCTTTTAAAGGCGAAGCCGGGTGAGAAGACCAAAAAATGAAATAAACCCTGAATTATCGCCTGAAGTTCCGATAGAACTTTCCGCCGTCATTAGCGAACATCTCCCCATGCAGCACCTTCTCCGTCCGCCCATGTTGGGCAAACTCAAGCCCTATTGTTACAACTTTTGGATTCATTCGGGGTCCGTTATTTATGTGTCCCCGTAATTACGGCTGTATCCCCGCCCGTTGAATTGACCACGCAGGACAGGGTCTTTCCCGAAACGGAGCCATTGCACACGGAAATCGTATCCTGAACTTCCAGCGATTGCATGAGTCCGCTCAAGTCGGTGGAAGTGAACCCCTGTAGGGTTTGTGGGGGATTGACGTCAATAACCGTACAAGTACCCGGCGCCACTGCCGTCATGCCTGCCGGCAACGTTACCTGGACGGAACTATGCAAGGTAACTGAGAGAGCGCCATTGGCCGAAACGTGGCCTGTAAACTGGGTTGATTTGCCATCATTCGTGATCATTGCGCCATAGAAAAGCGACCCGGTCTGGCCATAAACCTGCAAAGAGCCCGAAACGCTTTCATAGGCGCCATCGAGCTGCATGCCGTTCATGCTCAAATTCCAGGTGTGGACCATGTTTGGAGTAGCTGCTGCGGCGAGACCGGCAGTGCAAAGAAAACAGGCCAGCAGCGACAAAAGGACCAATGATTTTTTCATCTTCACCCTTTCATAGTTGAGTCGAAATAAGTAACCGGAATAATGCATCAACCTCGGTATGCTCCTTCGCGGGAATGACGCCGTCGAACCGGGATAACGTGAAGAATATTGGAGGCGCCCATTTGCCGGATGAAACGAAATCTCCACCACCAACTGGAGAGCCGGATGCGGGAGGTCCGCCAGTCCGGTTCGTAGGGAGGGGCGACGCAATCCAATGCGCTGTCCGTAACAGACTCCTGAAACCCGCGAAACCTTATGACTTCCCAATAGAATAAGCAAGTGAAACGTTATTGAGAACCGAAATCACTTCCCCGCTCTTTTCGATTACTTCAATCTTGTACGCAGCCCGGTATGACTTGAGCGCAAACCGGCATTACACGTAAGGGGAAAAATCGAGCCCTTTGCGCCTTTTGATCGCTTCCAGCAATCCCGCCGTTCCGGTCATCATATTGTCTCCAAGGGGCGCTCCGAATGTGATCGGGAGCTTTGAATTTTCGACCAGCCGCCGCTTCGGGCCCGTGGCGACGATAAGTTCGACGGCGTCGAACCCGAAAGCCTTCCTGATGTATGCCCCATGACCTCCTTCGGCCAGGACTTGCCGGTGGAGCAGCTTGCCTTCAGCCAGATCGACCAGGAGCGATTCCAATTTTTCCAGGCTGAGGTCCCGCGTATGGTATTCCACAAGGCCGGCAATCTCATCGCCTTCAATGGCGGCGCAGACGGTATGCGAAGTGGCGATGTCGAGGACGATGAATCTTCTTTTGCCTCTTAGCTGAAAGTCCATCGATGCGCCGATTATGGCCGCAATGCCGCTGTCCATGACATAGACTTCCGCGCAGGGAAGACCCGAAGCTGTTTCAGCTATTGATTTCAGACGATTCAAAAAGAGAGGGACGCTTTCTTTTTCGTAGAGCAAAGACTCCGGTGAGGGCGTCCGGTCCAGGGCCGCTTTGATGATTTCATGCCGAAAGTCCAGATGGGATTTCCCCGCTGGAGGCATACCGTGGTCCTGGGCGCACACGCCGACAACGTCGAATTCGAAAGGCAACTCCAAAACCCGCTACTATCCTCTCCAAATGTTCACGCGGAAAATCACATAGTTCTAAGGATGTATACCCTCCCGAACCGGCAATTGCAGCGGCTTGCAAATCTTCGATAATTTTGACGCCCGCCTTGCGAATGCGCTCGGGGTCGTGGCTGAGGGTTCGGGCGGCCGAGGCGGAAATAATTACGCGGGCTTCTTGAGCATGCCGTGAAAGGACATCCAGAAGAGCGCCTCCCCCCATTTCAACGCCGGTTATCAGAAGGTTTCCGGCGATGCTTTGCGCACGTTCGGCCAGGTAGAGCACCGGGGACCTCACTACGGCCTTGTAATGCAGACCCGATCGATCGTCATAGAAAAGAACGTCCAATGTCCCGGCGCCCACATCCAGAAGGAGGAACCTGCTCATTTGCTCCCTTTCAGAATCTCGGCCTTGTCCGTCTTCTCCCAGGGCAGGTCCAGGTCGAGCCGCCCCACATGGCCGTAGACCGCGAGCTTCTGGTAGAACCCTCCATGGCTCTTTGCCGGAAGCCTTCTCAGTTGGAAATCCCTGACTATGGCGGCCAGCCGGAAATCGAAATGGTTTCAGGAGAAGCGAGGTCAGTTTCTCGTCAGGGATTTTGCCGGTCCCGAAAGTCTCCACCTGGACGCTTTCGGGACGCGACCGGGAAATCGAATAGCTCAACTGCACCTCGCACTCGTCCGCCAAGTCCCGCCGCCACCAGGTTCTTGGCGGCGTATCTTGCGGCGTAGGCGCCCACCCTGTCTATACGAAGCGGGTCTTTTCCGCTGAGAGCGGCCCCGCTGTTCCTGGAGTAGTCGCCGTATGTATCTATGGCGGTTTTTCTCCCGGTGAGGCCTGAGTGAACCGATGGGCCTCCAAGGTGAAAAATCGCCCTCCGGGTTTATGAATATCTCGGTCCGGTCGTCGGGCCGGAGCGGCTCGTCCCGGAACACATGCTCGATTACGGCCTCTCGAATATCGGCTCTCAGCTTGTCCAGCTCGGGCTTTGCGGCTTCTTTCTGGCTGGCCGTGATGGTAATGCTGTGAATGCGGGAGGGCTTTCGGTCCCTGTATTCGATTCCCACGTCGGTTTTGGCTTCCGGACAAAGGTAGGGCAGAATTTTTTCTTTTGCCGCCTCCGCCATCCGTCTCGACAGCTTATGGGCGAGCCAGATGGGCAGGGGCATCAGCGCAGCGTTCTGGCGGCATGCGAACCCGAACGTGGTAACCTGGTTTCCGGCCGGTATCGCTTCAATTTGCCTCGAGGTCAGCTTTCTTTCGTCAAACCGGTAAACAGGGTCCAGGGGAAGCTCCTTTATGCTCGTCAGCACGCTGGAAGTCTCTCGCGTTGAAATCGGCGCCCTCGTATCCAACCCTCCCGATCACTTTCCGGGCAATTTCGGAGAGACTGAAGGCGGCCTGCGAAGCGAATCTTGCGGCGATAAAGACTATCGAAGCGGCGAGCGAACACTCGGCGATTATCCTGGAGTAGGGGTCCTGCTCCAGGAAGTGGTCCACTATGGCATCGCTGATGATATCGCAGAGCTTGTCCGGGTTGCCCTCCGTCACCGATTCCGATGTAAGCATGAAGTTATTTTTCATCTCTGTGTCCCGTTTTGGAAACTCGCGGATGTCGATGACGTTCGGATACGCTCCGTTACCGCATTCGGCCCAGCTTCCCCCTTCGTCGCCTCGTTTACAAGGAGCGGCAGGACCGAGCTGATCCCGATTATGGCGCCATCGAAAAGGCTTATCGGCGCAATCCCGAGAAGATTGCGAAGCCCCGGGACTATAAAAGTGAGCAGTTGCAGGCCCAGCGAACCTGCAAGCGCAAGGGTGAGATACCTGTTCGGGGGGAGTTTCTCCTCGTCATAGATGCTCACCTTCTCTGAGCGGCAGCTTATCGAGTGGAGCAACTGGGCGAGGGTGAGACTCTGAAAAGCCAGCGTGGAGGCCCTCTGTCCAATTCCGTACCGGGCCAGACCCACCCCATAGGCGCCCAGGGTTGCAAGGCTGATTACGCCGGATTCGATCCCTATTCGCTTGAAATCCGACTTCCCTATGATCGGCTCTTTGGGGTCTCGAGGCGGCCGCTCGAGTATGTCGGGCTCCGGAGGCTCCAGGGCAAGGGCGAGGCAGGGGAAGATATCGGACATGAGGTTTATCCAGAGAAGCTGCATGGCGCTCAGCGGATAACCTATACCGGCCGCGCCCGCCACGAACATCACCATGATTTCGCTGAAATTGGTCGAGAGGATAAAATGCAGCGATTTTTTTATGTTGTCGTATATCGTCCTGCCGTGGCCGACCGCCAGGACCATCGTTTCCAAATTGTCGTCCTGGAGCACCACGTCGGCCACTTCCCGCGCGACGTCGGTCCCGCTGTGGCCCATGGCGATTCCGATATCGGCGGCCTTGAGCGCCGGCCCGTCGTTTATGCCGTCCCCGGTCATCGCCACTATCTTTCCGGCATCCTGCAGCGCCTGGACTATCTGCAGCTTATGGGCCGGACTCACCCTGGCGAATACGTGCACCCTTTGCGAAAGCGCCCTCAGGGCCTCTGAATCGATGTCGGCAAGGCTGGTGGAATCAAGGATTTCTATCGGCATTTCACCGGCTCAGACCCAGCGCTTTTGCCGATTGCATACGCGGTCGGGCTCTGGTCGCCCGTCAGCATGATGGTGTCTATCCCTGCGTGGTGGAAGCGCGCGACCAGCTCCTTCATTCCAGGGCGAAGCGGGTCCGCCATACCAATAAGCCCAAGCCATGTCAGACCGCTGAGTCTGTCCAGGACTTCGTCGTCATCGGCCGATTGGCAATGCAAATCCGAGCACGCGCAGCGCTTCGCCCGCCATGCGCTCGTTCTCGATCTCGATTTTCGAGATGTCCTGCTCGCCGATCGGGAGCTTTCGACCGGCAACAAGTTGCGTGTCGCACATGGCCAGAACTTCCACCGGATTTCCTTTTACAGCCAGAAACCTTTCGGTGGTCCCGGCGCTATGAAGGGTGGCCATGAAATGGCGGTCTTCGGAGCGGAACCTGGTCTTGATTCTGGGATAGCGCTCGTTGACCTCCGTTATGCTGAGACCGGCGCTAACCGCGAATTCGAGCAGCGCTTTTTCGGTAGATGAACCTTGTCCAGCCTCTTCTGCGCTTACTTCCCCGCACAGAATACAGACTTTCGCCAGTTGCAGAAGCTCCGGGCTGCTGCGCGGGCTGACTTTTCTGCCGCCCCGGAAAAATCCGTCCGGTTTCAGGTCGATCGTACGATTTCCGGAAAATATCTTTCGATTACCGACATGCGGTTTTCAGTTACGGTCCCGGTCTTGTCAAAGCAGATCGTCTGGACTTCTCCCAGCGTTTCCACGGCTTCGAGGTCCCGGATAATTACCCGCTGGGCGTTCAGTTTGCGGATGCCCAGCGCCAGGGTCGTCGTGGCAACTGTCGGGAAGCCCCTCGGGGACAGCGGCCACGGCAAGAGAAATGGTCGTTTTGAAAATCAGCGCAAATGCGGTCCGCCTCAGCAGTCCCATCATGAAAACAAGCGCGCAAATGGCCCCGCACACCCACACCAGTTGATTGCCGACCGTGTTTAACTGCTTTTCCATCGGGGTCTGAGGGGCGATGGTTTCGCCGATCATCGCCTGAAGCTTTCCGATCTCCGTAAAGCGGCCTGTTGCGACCACTATCCCGCGTCCCTGTCCTCCGGTGACGAGCGTGCCCATGTAGACGATGTTTTTGCGGTCGGCGAGCGGAATATCGGCTTCTTCAATCACTTCGGCCTTTTTGAGCACGGGGATGCTCTCGCCGGTCAGACTTGATTCATCGACCCTGAGGCGGGCGGTCTCGAGGAGTCTGCAATCGGCCCCGACGTATGTTCCCGGCTCAAGGATCACCAGGTCTCCGGGGACCAAATCTGCTGGCGTCGATTCGCCTCCTGGCGCCGTCCCGGACCACCACCGCCGATGGATGCATGAGGGTTTTGAGAGAGGAGATCGTCCTTTCGGCCTCATTTTCGGTTACGAAGCCGATCGAAGAATTGATCGCCACCACGGTCATTATTGCGACGGCATCAACGATTCCGCCGGTAAGGACGGAAATTCCGGCGGCAACGCCGAGCAGAGCGACCGGCAGGGAATTCAACTGATTGAGAAAAATCTCGAACTTCGACCTGCGCGGGGCTTCCGGAAGACAGATTAGGGCCAAATGCCGCAAGCTTTTCGCGGGCAACCTCGCTCGAAAGCCCCGCCTGCGCCGAACCTCCGCAGACGGCGGCGACAGCCTGAACGCCGATTGCGTGCCAGGGGCGCTCGAATGCCGGATATCGTATGCCGGGCGCCAGGTCCCGTATGCCGGGCGCCGGACCCTCGAAGCTCTGCGAGGAGCGCAGTGCGGCGGGGCGGATGGAGGCCGGTTTGGCACGGCGCTCAAAACGCTTTGTCCTCCGACCCTGTGATCTTCGATATCGGTTTCGTAAGATTGATTGAATTCGGAAACGGTCTTTTCGACCAAAGACCTGATATCTTCAAGCGTGGCGCCTGAATTATAGCGCACCAATACGGCTGAGGTAAGAGTGTTTGCGCCGGCGCTGATTACTGCGGGGTCAGCCCCGAGCCTGCGCTCGATGTGTTCCTTTAGAGAATCGCAGCGGTAAAGCTCTTTTATCCTGAATCTCGCTCTGCCGTATATGGCGGCGTGCAAAGTCTCGACCACGGTGAATTCCTGTGCTGTGAAAAGTCTAGAGGAACTTTTGCGCGGGGTTTTTTAGAGACGCCGCGAGAAATGCCGCCGGTTCAATAAGCGTCTGAGTCGCCCCCATCGCCCGAAACGGGCGCAGAGGTCTGTTGTAGTCTTTCCTGAGCGAGTTCCGCATGAGCTTCCGCAGCCATGTCCTCCACGAATTCCTTTGTCTCTGCGATCAGCTCTGAGGTTTTTTCAAAAAGGAGGATGACGCTTTTTATCGACGCCTTGGCCACCGGCTTCACCACGGCCGCCACCGCCGGAGCGATCGCAGGCGCCAGGATCAGTACTCCGAGACCAATCGCCAGACCTGTTCCGATCTTTAATCCATTCTCAAACAACGCCATTGCACATCTCCTCAATTACTCGCCTAAGCCGCCGCCCCTACCCAGCCGCGTCTGCGACGCGCTCATACCCGTATTGAAAATCGGCGCCTTCATGGAATCGTTTACACGCGATGACTAATGCCGCTATTCTCCGGCGGCCGGCTCTGCCGGCGCGCTCCCGGGCTCCGGACTGTTAAGCTTAATGTAGGACTCAAGTGCGAAGTAGGCAAGCAGATACCATGGCGCAGTCCCGATCTGAAAGCCGCGCCTGAGGATTTGCAAAACGGCGAGCGCGCCGAATCCGAGCGGCACCAGCAGCCTTAAATTCAGAATGTTTTTGGTCGCAAAACCCAGATGCCTGTCCAGATCGGAAACCGCATCGCTAAGCGATAACGCAGAGGTCTCCATGCCCGTTGCCGCCATCAAGATGACGCCCAGGTCCGTTAACTTGGACTTGATATCTTCGAGCGCTTCTTCCTTGTGCTGGACAATTACGGTGCCGGCGGTTACATTGGTTTCCACCGAGCTGACATAGGGAGACGCCTGAAGGGCCTCTGCAATCCGGGCCATTTCTTTAGGATTGCGTCTTTTGCGCGACAGCCTGATTCGGGTGCGCCTCGCAGTGCTTGATACAATTTGTGTGTGATCGGCCATAATAGCTCAAGTCCCTTATTGGAACACCGTGAAAAAGATAAGCGCTAAACTACGATAGGTTGCAGGTTTTGTGGTGTCAAGTAATTTCAGTGATATGACATCCCCGTAAAGGGCGGGTCAAAGTGACGGAACAGAACGAAAACAAAGATTCTTTCATAGACATGCTGATCGAGCTTGCCGGTCAAACGGCGATCGTCCACCACATTCCGGGGCGCATCAGGCTGAAGGTGAACCTGCCCGGGTTGTTTCTCGCTCGGGACCTCGATGCCGGGGACCTGTTGAAATACTTTACGGGCGTTGTGGATGTCAGGACCAACGCGGCTGCACGGTCCATAATCATAAGTTACGATACGGGGGCGATAGCTCCTCATCTCTGGGAACGCCTGGTCGACTGTAAAAAAGACCCATCGCTTAGAAGCTCGGTCAAGGAAGAACTCGATAGGCTCTCCAGAGCGAATATAGATCACGCCGGCCTCCAGCGGCCCTGACGCCTTCGGCCGTCTTTGCCTTGATCCCCTTTTTTCGAAGTCATGATTCTTCAGTAAAGCCTCCTATAAACCTCTAAATTTCAAATTCGAGCTAAATGTTTGGAAATTGTACGAATCATGTAACAATTCCGTAACATTCGGGGTCTATTTTGTCTTGCGAGGGGAAAATAGGGGAAAAATCACAATCAGGGAGGTGAGGCGTGAGCTACTATTGCCATAGCACTCCGGGGAGACTCAGAATCAAGACACCGATAATCAAGCAGAACCCCGTGGAAATAGAAAAAGTCCGCGGGATGCTTCAATCGCTCTCGGGAATCGATGCGGTTTCCATTAACGCTCTGACCGGAAGCGTGACGATCAATTATTCCGGCGGCGCCACGGATTCGGAGTCGATTTTGAGCGTTCTCGAACAAGAGGGTTATTACAGGATTTCGCAGGAAGAGGAACAGGAGCACCCGATCGAGACCGCTGTGTCCAAGGTCGGAACGACAGTGGGCATGGCGCTTGTGGGGGCTTTCGTCGAAAAAGCCTTCGAGGGCTCGATGCTCTCATTTCTTGCGTTCCTGGTTTAACCCGGGTTCGGACCCCCGGCCCATTTGTCCGATCCGCGTTTTTACGGCTGTTTCCAGCGCGCGCTGTAGAAGGGAACTTTTCGGCGCCAAAAGAGACGCTGTCCCGTATTGCCTGCCCGAATCATTTCAGTAGAAAAACCCCATCTCGATCGCCGGAAGACAAAAAACGCCTCACGAATTGCGTCATGATACGAAGTTGCGTTCAAGTGAGCGCCAAAAGAAGCTGAAAAGCTCGGGGAGCCGCGTCCTCACAAAAGATCGGACGCGAACTGGGCACTCACAAAAGATCGTGCCCGGACTTGAAGCGTTTAACCATGTTCGCAATGTTAAGCCCGGACCTGAGCGTAGTGAGGGTCCAGCGTCAGACGCGGGTTCGTACGTTCAACGCGAACCTGAACGTAGTGAGGGTTCCCCCCCGAACCCCCATCGCCGCTGCGCGGCTCATATGGCGCTGCTGCGGCCGCCCAGCAGGTGCTGGGCAACCGCCGCCGGCGCCGAGCGCTTGGCCTCGCGCGCCTGCGCGCGCGGCCAAATCTTGCGGGGTGCGGGGATCATTAGAGTGAAAAACTGCTTCCCCGCTCTTTACTAGACCACGCCGGCCAGCCGCAGTTGCTCCAGCCGCGCTTTGCCTATTCCGAGGTACTTCTGGTAGATATAGCCGTTGTCTGCGCCGATGGGCCTGCAAACCCACTTGATGCGGCCGGGCGTAAGCGACATTGACTTGAAGGACGAATTTTGAATGAAGATCTCCCCGTAATGCGGATCGTCGGTGACATAGAAGGTCAACCGATCCTGCCAGTGTTCTCTTGCCAAAACTTCTTTGGGCGACTCGAGGCGCCCCACTACGACCGTTCCTTTCCGGTCCGGTTTTTTCATGTACGACCCTATAACATGCACGAGTTCGTCGGCCGTGTATTTGGACGTAAAACCCTCGATCTGGTGCTGTATGTCAGGCTGGTTCTGTGGATTGAGGCGCTCCTTGATGGTCGGGTACTTGGCGCGAAGGTCCGGCCTGTCGATGATTTCGCAAAGCGCGTTCCAGTTGGGATCGGTGAACCCGGAGATGAACGTGTAGCCGTCTTTGCACATTACGTAAGTGTAAGGGAAAACCGCGTAGTCATAGTTTCCGGCGCGCGGCATGAGGTTACGGGTCATGTGATAATATTGCATGACATAATTTGAGATGGCGAGCAGACCTTCGGGAGGCGAGCAGTCCACTATCTGGCCCTTGCCGGTTTTCCTTTTGTGGAACATCGCCGTCATGATGCCAAAGGCGGCCCAGGCGCCTCCGGCATACCATCCCATCCAGTTGCCCTGTTTGAGCGGCCGCTTGTACTCGGGAGCAATCTCGGGATCGAGGTCCGGCTCGCCCGTAATTGACATGATGACGCCTCTTGCCTGGTTGGTGATGTCGTAGTCGGGCTGGTTGCCATACTTTTCCGCATCTTTTCCAAACTGCCCGTAAACGTAAATCGGGCAATAGATCAGCCCGGGATTTTCCGCCTCGAGCTGCCGGTAGCCCAAACCTCGTTCGTCAAGATAGCCGGGCTTGAAGGTCTCGATGACCACGTCGGCTTTTTTGGCAAGGCTTTTGAATAAATTCGCCCCTTGTTGGGTCGTTATATCCAACGTCACGTGGAACTTGTTCCTGGCTTCGGTTATGTAGGCAAGCCCGGAGTCTTTGACCATCATCCCGTAGGGGCTCATCTTTCTTGCGATATCGCCTCCGGGCGGTTCCACCCGGATCACTTCGGCCCCGAGTTCGGACAGGATCGAGGAGGCAAAAAGCCCGGCGTAGCTCCCCTGGCTCGCATCTATGACCAATATGTCATCGAGAGCTTCGGGTTTTTTGAAAATGTCCTTCGGGTTGGTCTCCCGGTGCGCCCACCTGGCGTATTCGGCGTTGGCCGCCATACCCACAATTCTTTTATCGTCCATGTCGTTCCTCCCGGCTCAAGAAAGTTTCTTTCCGCTTACCTCATCCCAATCCGACGGTGGACAATGAGACGGGATGGTGGGGTTCCACTTGAAAATAATTCCTTCCTCTTCGAGACTTTTGATGACGGCCCGAGGCATGCCCAGGATTTTGGTGAAAACATATTCGTTATCGAACCCCAGGGGCCGTGAACTCCACTTGAGCCTCGATGGAGTCTCACTGAGCCGGGGCGGATAGCAATGCTGCACCATGTCGCCATAGAGAGCGTCATCGTACTGCTGCATGGTCCCGCGCTCGCGGAAATGTTCGCTGTGGTAGACATCGTTGGCCGAAAGAACTCGCGAGGCCGCAAACCCGAGCTTGGTGCCCAGTTCTTCGATCTGCTCCACTGTCTTTGTCGCTGTCCATGCTTCAACAGCCTGCAGGACCTCACGGGCATTTTCGTCTTTGAGGCGTTCGGTCGGGTCGTGGAATTTTTCAAAGAGAGCAGGCTGGCCCATCGCCTGGCAAAGACCCTTGAACTCCTGTTCAGCGAAAGCGGCCACTGCCGCCCATCCGTCCGAGCACCTGAAAAGGTCGGAGGGGCAGATCGCAAGGTCGCGGTTGCCGGAGCGCTTTCGGTCCGTGCCGGTTTTATGTGTGAAGAGCCAGGTCCAGTCGAGCCAGCGAATGACGTTTTCCACCTGCATGTAGTCGATGAACTGGCCTTTGCCCGTTCTTTCCCTGTAATTGAGCGCAGCCATGATGCTGACTGCGCACATCAGGCCGGTGATCCAGTCTGCGATCCAGACGCCCGATTTGATCGGCCCGCGCTCCTCGAAACCCGTGATGGGCGAAAGGGCCCCCATGCTTTGCGCCACCGCATCGTAGGAGGCTCTTCCAGTCCAGGGGCCCCAGCTTCCATAACCCGAGACATGAAGCTGGATAATACCCGGATTGATTTCACTGAGTTCCTTGTAGCTCAGTCCCCACGTGGCCAATCTGCCCGGCGTGAGATTGTCCACCACAACGTCGGCCTTCTTGACCAGATCGAGAAAAATCTCTTTGGCCTTCGGGTTGTTCATGTGCATCCCCACCCAGTACTTATTATGATTCTCGATCTCAAGGCCCGGGGACATGTTTTTCCAAAAGAAGGCGTAAGGCGTTACGAACCGCATCTGGTCGCCTTTCTGGCCTTCGAACTTGATCACCTCGGCCCCGAATTCGGCAAGATAATCGCACGCAGCCGGGCCAAGGACGACATAGCATACTTCCAGGACCCTAACGCCTTTGAGAGGTTCAGGTTTATCGAAAAGCTTCCCGACGTCGTACTCCCGCTTTAAAAACTCGAGATAAGTTTCGTCCTGTTTCATCAAATGACTCCTTCCAGCCCTCCCCTGAAAGGGGAGCGGCGCATCTTGGGTTTTCCGGCCAAAACTGTTCGCCTCGGGGCAAAGCCTGAAAACTCCTGAGGGCAAGCCCCTGAAATAACCTATATTAGATTATGGCCCCTACATTCAAACTATTTTTGTCAGGCAGGGAAGCTCTAAATAAGAAAAGCTAATATGTCTGAGCCGGGCCTTTTTGATTGAATTCTTTATCCGGGGCACGCATAGCCCGTAAAAATTGTCTAAAGTTTCGATTTATCCATGCCGAAATTAGTGAACGTGAGGCTTTGATAACCATTGCTTATCTACTGGCGCTCAAAGCTCCATAAATACATTACGGGGGGTGAAAAAAGCCATTTTCACCCAAATCAGGCGATAACTTAATGAATAAATGGACGGGAGGAATTATGAAACTGGTTCTTAGAGGATTGATTGTTGCTTTTTGCGCCCTTTTTCTCTTTCATGCAATTCCAGCGCTCGCACAGATGACCCCTGAAGAGCTGTCCAAAGAATCCATCGAGGCTTGCAAAGCCAGCGAATCGACAAAGCCAACGCCCCAGATGGTCATGGAAAAGGTGGAAAAAGCAGCCGCTCTTCTGCAAAAGGAGGGCAAGGCGGCTTTCCCCAAATTCAAAGGAAAGGACAGTGAGTTCATTTTCGCGGGCACCTACATCTGGATTCACGATATGGCGGGTCTGATGCGCATGCACCCGATCATGTACAAAATGGAAGGCAAGAGCTGTATCGACTTCAAGGACGCCAACGGAAAACTCTTTTTCACCGCTATGAACGACGTGGCCAAATCCAAGGGAGCAGGCTGGGTGGACTATATGTGGCCCAAACCGGGAGAAAAAACGGCTTCCCTGAAGGTGTCCTACGTAAAACTGGTCAAAGTTGGAGGGGAGGACCTCGTAGTCGGCTGCGGCATATATGATGTGCCTCCCGAAGAGGTTCAGAAACTCGTGAAATGATCCAGCGACAGGCCCGGGCGGTTTGCTCTCACGCAGGCTCGGGCCGACTCTCATGCGCAGTATCATTTCCTCGGTAAAGGGAGAGGACGATGAAGTTAAAGACAGGTCATATCAGCCTCAACAAGAAACTTTTCGGTTTCGTCGGATTGACTTCCATTCTCGTGCTTGCCGCTCTGGGAACAGGTGGTTTTTTCTTTTCCCAAATCGAACAGGCCAATCTGATGAAAGAAGACGTCGCTAAAACAGTGGAAATGGTGCTCGTCACCCGTGCGGCGGAAAAGACCTATTTGCAGTTTTTCAAAGCCGAACAGAAACAGGAGTTTGAAACAAAGGCGGGGGAGGTCAAGGGGTGGTTTGAAAAGCTGAAGTCTTCAACTGCCAATGAAGAATGGAAAAAACGGGTCTCGGCGATGGAGGGCCAATTCGAGAACTATCAGAGGCTGTTTGAGGAAATTGATGGACTCCATTCCAAGCAGAACGGCTTGAAGGAGGAAATGCTCAAACCTCTGCGCGTGTCCGAGGAAGCGCTGCGCAAGATACAGGCTCGATATCGAGGCAAAGCAGTCCCAACTCCAGATGGACGGGGAAACGCTTAGCCGCCCGTGAATTCGGAATGCTTAACGTCGTGAAGGACTGCAGGCAGGCGTTCCTTCAATTGCAGAATCTCCAGCTTCAGTATCTGCTGACCGGAGATCAAAAATTCATCGACGGAATATAAGAAACTCGCCTCTGGAAATGTGCAGGCCTATCTCACCGCCCTGGACCAGTTCTCCTCCTCGCTGAAAAACCAGTCCTGGATAAAGGCGACCGCGGGTATCCGGGAGTCTCTGAACAACTTTCTCGGATTCATCGATCAGTCCCAGCAGTTGTTTCAAAAGGAGAGTGAGCGGCTGGGCAGCCTGAATGAAAACGGGGTAAACATTCTGGGCACGGCTAATGCCCTTTTTGCAGAAGTCAGCGAATCGATAGCCGTTCACAGACATAACGCGCTGCAATTGGTTGGCGTTATTCTGTTTTCCGGCTTTCCTGGTTTTTTCGGGGCTGTCATTGATTCTGGTTCGTTCAATTACCAGACCGGTCAAAAACGCCATCAGAGGGTTGACGGAAATCGCCGAACAGGTAAACGCCGCTTCGAGCTCAGGTAGCCGATGCCGGCAGGGAACTTGCCGAGGGATCGTCGAAACAGGCGGCGGCAATCGAGCAGACTTCCTCCTCTCTTGAAGAGATGGCCGCGATGACCAGGCAGAATGCGGAAAATGCATCTCACGCAAACGGTCTTATGCTTGAAACCAAAGCAACGGTCGGACAGGCAAACCAGTCCATGCAGGGACTGACTGTCTCAATGAAAGAAATCTCCAAGGCAAGCGAGCAGACCCAGAAAATCATAAAAACAATAGATGAGGTCGCTTTCCAGACCAATCTGCTGGCGCTCAACGCCGCCGTTGAAGCGGCCCGGGCCGGTGAGGCGGGGGCGGGTTTCGCGGTCGTCGCCGAGGAGGTCAGGAACCTTGCGCGGCGAACGGCCGAGTCTGCCAAAGATACGGCGGAGCTAATCGAGTCTACCGTTAAAAAGGTCAAAGATGGCGCAGTCCTGGTAGATCGGACAAACGCGGAATTCAGCCGGGTACTGGACAGCGCGTCGAAAGCCGGAGAACTTGTTGGCGAGATTGCCGCCGCCTCGCGCGAGCAGTCCCAGGGAATCGACCAGGTAAACAGGGCCGTCGCTGAGATGGACAAGGTCATCCAGACGAATGCAGCCAATGCGGAGGAGTCTTCTTCGGCTTCCCTTGAACTCAATTCGCGCGCGGGGGACCTTGCAGACATTTATCGGCGGAGCTGAGCCGCACTGATTGGCGGCAGCTTGAAGGAAGGCCGAAGGGAAAAAACGCAGGGCCGCTCCGAGTCCCGGGGCCTTTTCGGTTCACTCGCAGCGCGTGTGAACAAAGCTCGCGAGTCTCAGGACAGCACAGGATGAGATTCCCCATGGACCAGGAGCCGGAGTTTTCTGGAGAAGACCCGTGGAGAAAAAAGGCTCAGGCGCCCAGGTAAAATACCTGCACAACTTTTAAACCTGAAACCGCGCAATTGCTTTGATGAGTCTTCATATGGGCGGGGATAAACCCCGCCCGTACACCCCTAGAGGAGCGGCATCGCCCGTAGGGGCGGGCGCCTGCATGACGGCATTGCTCACCTGCGGTAATCCGCCGCAAGATTAATATTAACTTTTTGTGGCATCCTGCCGAAATAGTGTCTAAGTGAGGAATCATTAGCAGGTAGAAAGTCTTCATCATCGTTACACTCGATTAGAACGGGAAGGTCCTATGGCTCACAATACGAGTATACTCCTGGCCACCGGCACAAACGAGATGGAAATCGTGGAGTTCTACATCGATGAAATTATCGATGGGCAAGTCTATCGCGGTTGTTACGGGATCAATGTGGCCAAGGTGGTTGAAATCATTCGCAAGCCAAAGGCGACTTCCCTGCCCCTGGCGCCTCCGGGCTTTATGGGGACGTTCCTTTCGCGAGACAGGGTCATTCCCCTGGTGGATTTGGCGGTCCAACTCGGAAAGAACAAGCCCGAAGGTGAGGTTAATCCGTTAACCATAGTGACCGAATTCAATAGATTCACCCTTGCTTTCGTTGTTTCCGGCGTGAACCGAATCCATCGTTTGGTGTGGGAACAAATAGAGCCTGTCGGCCAGATTCTGAGCGGCATGACCAATTCGGTTACAGGCATCGTCAAGATGGAGGACCGAAACATACTAATCCTCGACATGGAGAAAATTCTCGGTGAGCTCAATCCCAAATATGCGATCACCGATGATGTTGAAATCCCCTCAGTATGCGGCGATCTTCATTACAAGGCGCTAATAGCGGACGATTCTTCCCCGATCAGAAAAATTCTTTCAAAAAATCTTGAACAGGCGGGCTTCACTACCCGGACGGCCACCGATGGAAGTGACGCATGGGAATACCTCAAGGAATTGAAGACCCTGTCACAAAAGGAGAAACGCCCGATTTACGATTATATCGACATAGTTATCTCCGATATCGAAATGCCGCAGATGGACGGCTACAGCCTGTGCCACTCTGTAAAGCAGGACCCGGTGCTCAAGGCGTTGCCGGTTGTGCTCTTCTCATCGCTTATAAACGATAAACTCATCCACAAGGGGCAGTCTGTGGGCGCAGACGATCAGATAACGAAGCCTGAGGCCGCCAACCTCGCTCAGCGGGCGGGTCAGCTAATCGAACAATACAGACATAACAGGGCTAGTTAGGAGACGTTGGGGTCTACGGCAGCCGCGAAAGGTCATGGAATGAAGAAGTTTAACGTCGCCCTATGGGTCAAGATCTTCCTGGTATGCGTGGCTTTAATGGCCATAAGCGCAGCTATTGGCGGGGCGGGTTACATCACGCTAAATAAAGTCATTGGAGGCGGGGAAGTAAACGTTGCCGCCGAGAAGTCTCGCGGCCAAGGTGCTCGAAACCCGGTTCCTGGAAAAAGATTATATGATAAAAAAGGACGAGGAAGCCTTCAACAGGCTCAGCCGCTCGCTCGAAGAGATCGGAACGCTGACGGGCCGGCTCGAATCCATCATGGCCGGGAGCGGAAGAGCGCGCGAGATCATTGCGTCCCGGGATGTATATAAGGCGGCTGCTTCCGAATTGAAGGCCCTGGATGAAAAAGATGCGGCCTCACTGAAGGCCCTCCAGGTTTCCGCGCAGGGAATTGAGGAGATAGCAAAAAAAGAATCGACTCAAGCCTTGGCCTCAATCGAGGAGGAGACCGTCAAGGGTAACGCCCGGTTGATGAAGGAGAACGCTCTAAACCGCCTTCGAGACATCGTTGACCTTGGCTATGAGGTCATGAAATTCCATTATGACCGCTCACAACCCAGGGAAACGGCGTTGGAGGCGCTGCGCAGCCTGCATTTTCAGGGCGAAAACTACTTCTTCGTGGTTCAGGAAGACCTGACCCTGGTCGCGCACGGCAGCGACGCCAAACTCGAAGGGATTGACTTCGGGAAGATTCAGGATAAAAAAACCGGTAAGACCTTTATGAAAGAGGTGGTGGAGAACGCAGTCAAATCCGGCGAATCCTTCACCGAGTATTACTGGACCAAACCGGACAAAGGAGAGGTCATCTTCCCCAAGATCAGTTGCGCCAAGTATTTCAAGCCATGGGGGCTGGTCGTATGCGCTGGAATCTACACCGACGACATTGAGGCTGAGATAGCCAATGCCGCAGGCGCTTTGAAGGGCCGGCTCGACAGGACCCAACAGGCCAACGCCATCGAAACGCTCTGCCTTCGGGCAAGGCTCAACGCCCTTTACTACATTGCCTTCGCCCAGAATGCCGGGAAGGTCCGGGAAAACCTTGCCGGGCTCAAAGCGCTACCCATTGCAACCGAGGCTTTGAAAAAAAATGCCGATTCTTACCTCGAACAGTTCAACGACCGGGTTTCCAACAGTGAAAACCGCCATCAGGCGACCGAGCGGATCGAGAACTCGGCCGGGGGCATTCTCGGCTTGTCGGACGATATCAGCGCTGCGGCCACGCGAGACTTCACTAAAGATACCCGCGAGGGGAAAACCATCATAGTCGTTTTTATCCTGGCGGGGCTGGTTCTGGGAGCGGGCTTCTCGGTGCTGTTGACCAGGGCGATCGTTATGCCCGTAAAGCACGCCATCGCCGGCATGGAGGACGTTTCCGAGCAGGTTGGAACGGCGGCCTCTCATATCTCGTCTTCGAGTAAGTTGCTTGCCGAAGGGGCATCGGGACAGGCGGCTTCCATCGAACAAACGGCCTCGTCTCTCGAAGAAATGTCATCGATGACCAGGCGAAACGCCGAACATGCCAATCACACAAACTCATTGATGCTGAACACGACCAAAGTGATCTCCAAAGCCAGCGAGTCGATGAACCGCCTTACCTCCTCCATGATGGAGATTTCGAAGGCAAGCGAGCAGACCTCTAAGATCATAAAGACAATAGACGAAATTGCCTTCCAGACAAATCTGCTTGCCCTCAACGCCGCCGTTGAGGCTGCTCGGGCGGGGGAGGCCGGCGCCGGTTTTGCCGTGGTCGCCGATGAAGTGCGCAATCTGGCCATGAGAGCGGCTGAATCCGCCAAATCCACCGCCGATCTTATTGAAAAAACTGTCGTTACGATAAAAGAGGGCGTGGAAATTGTAGGGCAAACCGACAGGGAATTTCGCGAGGCTGCGGCAAGCGTTCACAAATCCAACGAGTTGCTCGGCCAGATCGCCGCCGCGTCTCACGAGCAGGCGCAGGGCATCGAACAGATAAACAGGGCTGTCAATGAGATGGACTCGGTAGTCCAGCAAAACGCCGCCAACGCCGAACAGTCCGCTTCGTCCTCCGCTGAGATGAACGCTCAGAGCTTGCGGATGAAGGGACTGGTCGGAGAACTGAAAACCCTTATCAGCGGGTCCCTGCGCAGTGCGGAAGCGAGCGCAGAAGCGCAAATCTTGAGGTCCTCAAGCGCAAGACGCGCCCCCGTTGTTCCCCGGCAAAACAGCGCAAGGGCGCGGGCGCGTCATCCCGTGAGGAAGACCCCACTGCCCCGGGCGGCAATACCTCTTGAAGAGTTGGGTGATTTCTAGCAAAAAGGATGGAATCAAATGGCGTACAAGGACATGGTGGCTATGGTTGTGGATGATTTTTCCACGATGCGGCGCATAGTAAGAAAAATTCTGAAAGATTTGCAATTCCAAGAGGTTATTGAAGCCGAAAATGGCCTGGAGGCGCTCAAGCTTTTGGAGTCCAATAAAGTTGACCTGATCGTCTCGGACTGGAACATGCCCACCATGACCGGGCTTGAGCTGCTGAAACGGGTGCGGGCGAACGAACGGCTCAAGGGACTTCCCTTCCTCATGGTTACCGCCGAGGCCCAAAAGGAAAATATTTTCCAGGCTATCCAGGCCAAGGTCAGCAATTATGTTGTCAAGCCCTTCAGCCCGGCGGTGTTCGCGGAAAAACTCGCCAAGATCATTCCCCAGGGTTAGCGATGGAGAGCAGAAGATGGATGTAAAGATTATCAATCCCTTTCTGGCGGCGGCCATGCATGTGCTCAAAACAATGGCTCAAGTTGACGCCATACCGGGGAAGCCCTTTCTCAAAAAGAACGACCTTGCCATTGGCGATGTGTCGGCGATCATCGGTATCACCGGCGCGGCGCAGGGGTCGATGGCCCTGATTTTCACCGAGCAATGCATCAAATACATTGCATCCCAGCTCTTGGGGGAGCCTTTTACGCAGTTGAATCATGAGGTGAGAGACGCCGTAGGCGAACTTACCAACATGATCTGCGGGGACGCCAGAAGGCGCCTGGCCGAGGAAGGATTCGTTCTCCAGGCTGGAATACCGACGATAGTCGGGGGAAAAGGCCACACGATAACGCACATTGCAAACGGACCTCGCCTTGCCGTTCCGTTCGAAACGGCTCAGGGCAGTTTCATGGTCGAGGTGGCGTTCCAAAGATGAATATGGCTCTTAATCTTCTCACTCTTGGTTTGGCGGCCGGTGCGTTTTTGCTGGCCTTTTTTGCGGCCTGGCGCCTTGGAAGCCGGTCCATGCTGCGCAAGGTCGATTCGCTTGCGGAGTTGGCTAAAGAGGTTGCATGCGGCAACCTGACGGCCCGTATCGGTCAACCGTACGTTTCGGACGACCTTGGCCGATTGGCCGCCTCTTTTGATGAAATGATCGAATCCCTCCAGCGTCGTGAGACCAAGGGCCGGCAGGTCCTGGACGAGATGCGGCAAGTGAATAAGTACTTCGAAAATATCTTCGAGAATTCACCCGACGGCATTGGCATCGTGGACAAGCATGGAATGTTCGTCATATGGAACAAAATGGCGTGCGAGCTATACGGATATTCCTTTTTCGGAGGAATGTCCGCTTTTGATCTCTACGCGGACAAAGACGAACTGGACGGCATGCTGGCGGAATTGCGGCGTGAGGGCACAGTCAAGAAACATGAAGTAAGGATGAAGAAAGGGGACGGCTCAATCGCGCCTTTTGAAATTTCCGTCAGCCAGCTCAGGGACGATGCAAACGAAATCATCGGCTCCGTTTGCGTGGCAAGGGATTTGAGCGACATAAAGAAGGCCCTGACCGAGCTTGCGGCTTCCCACGAGCGATTGGACCGGGAAATGGCCGTTCGCTCCCGGGCTGAGGCGGCGCTCAGCGAATCCCGGCAGGAACTGGCGAACATCATCGACTTTCTGCCATCCTTTGTGATCGGTTTGACCCCGGAGCATCGGATAATAAGGTGGAATCACGCGGCGGAGAAAATATTCGGAATTAATGGCGATAGCGTGATGGGAAGAGCGGTCGATGAGTGCGAAATCAGTGGGACCGTCAGAAAATGTCTGACGTGGTTGCCTTATGCGAAAAGAATAATGCGCCAATAAGACTCGATGACGTCCGTTTCCGGAGGCAGGACGGCAAAGAAGGTTTCCTGGCCGTTGTGGTGAAGTTCAATTGAAGCAGAAGGCGCCGGGTCCGCAGGCGTACTTTTGTCGGGCAACGACGTTACCGAGCGAAAAATCATGGAGAGCCAACTGGTTCAGGCGCAAAAGCTGGAGTCAATCGGGCAGCTTGCAGCCGGAATTGCTCACGAGATAAACACCCCCGCGCAGTACGTGGGAGATAATGCCCGTTTTCTCCAGGAAGCCTGCAGCGATCTGGAACGCGTTCATGATCTTTACGATCAGCTCCTTCGGGAGGCTCAGGTCCGGAAACCCGGCGGAAGAACTGGTCCGAAAGATTGAAGCGGCGGTCGAAGAGGTCGATTTGGAATACATCAGGCAGGAAGCCCCGAAGGCTGTCCGAGCAGTCTCTTGAGGGAATCGAGCGCATAAGCAGGATCGTTCGGGCGATGAAGGAGTTTTCGCACCCCGGAACGGATGTGAAAACCAACATAGACCTGAACAAGGCAATCGAGAGCACGATCACGGTTGCCAGAAACGAATGGAAGTATGTCGCGGAAATGGTGACCGACTTCGATCCCGGCCTGCCGCTTGTCCCCTGCCTTCCCGCTGAGATCAACCAGGTTGTTTTGAACATGATAATCAATGCCAGTCATGCGGTCGCGGACGCACTCAAGCAAAACGGATCGGATAAAAAGGGGACCATAACGATAGCGACCCGCGCCCGGGACGGATATGCCGAAATCCGCATCAGCGACACCGGGACCGGCATTCCGGAAAATATCAGGTCCAAGATTTTCGATCCCTTCTTTACGACCAAGGAAGTGGGGAAAGGAACCGGCCAGGGTTTGGCCATTTCTCGTTCGGTTGTTGTGGACAAGCACGGCGGAACGATCACTCTTGATTCCGAGAGCGGACAAGGGCGCCTCCTTTATTATCAGACTGCCGCTGACCAAAGCGATTCGGGGAAGTGATGAAGAGAATACTCTTTGTCGATGATGAGCCGATGGTGCTCGATGGTCTTCGCAGAATGCTGCGCGGAATGCGAAACGAATGGGAGATGGAGTTCGCCGCAAAGCGGGCATGAGGCGCTGAGAATCCTGGATAGCAGACATTTCGATGTCATAGTTACCGATATGCGCATGCCGGGCATGGATGGCTGCCAACTGCTCAATCACGTAAAAGAACGGCATCCCCAGGTCGTGCGAATTGTCCTCTCGGGACAGTCCGACAAGGAAATGGTCCTTGACTTCCATCGGGCCGATACACCAGTTTCTCTCCAAACCCTGCGACGCAGAGACCCTTAAGACTACGGTGGCCCGTGTATGTTCGATGCGGGACCTTCTGGAGGACGAAGCCCTTATAAAGGTGGTTTCCGGCATAGAATCTCTTCCCAGCTTGCCAAAACTTTATTCTGAAGTCATGGATGAGGTGAACTCAGAGGAGGGTTCACTCAACAAGGTGGGTGAAATCATATCGAGAGATTCAGGCATGTCCGCGAAAATCCTGCAACTTGTTAATTCGGCATTCTTTGGGCTCCCGAGGCATATCACGAGCCCCGTCAGAGCAGTCCATCTCCTCGGCCTGGAAACAGTCAAATCCCTCATTCTTTCGGTCAAAATCTTCTCAATGTTTTCACAATCCGATTTGGCAGACTATTCGGTAGACGATCTTTGGCGTCATAGCCTTGGCGGCCGGACTTTGCGCCCGAGCGATAGCGAACGGGGAAAGGTGGGGGCAGGAGTCAACGGATGAAGCTTTCATGGCCGGTCTGCTCCACGATATCGGCAAACTCATCCTTGTGGAAAAGTTCCCTGCGGAATGTCTCAAGGTGTCAAAGAGAATCGATCACGCAACCCGCATTATATGATGCCGAACGAGATATATTCGGAACAACTCATGCGCAGGTTGGGGCTTACCTGTTGGGCATATGGGGTTTGTCTGAACCGATCATCAAGACGGTGGCCTATCACCATAGTCCCGGCAGTATGCCCGCGATCCCCCTCACAACACCCTTGCTGCTGTTTATCTGGCCAATATTTTCGAACGTAAAAGGCTCTGCAGCCTTGAGATGGAATCAGCGCCCGAATTGGATGCCGAATACCTGGAGAGGCTGGGGATAGCTGACCGGGTAACGATATGGCGTACGCTTTGCGCAAAAAGCGCATGGAGAAGGAGATGCCTGCCAGGATTCTGTTTGTTGATGATGACCCCAACATACTGGCCGCATTCCAACGTCAGTTGAGGAAGTATTTCTCGGTTCACACGGCGCTGGGCGGAGATGACGGGCTGAGGGCCGTGGAGCGCGCATGACCCTTTTGCGGTCATTGTCTCCGACTTGCGCATGCCGGGAATGGATGGAATACAATTTCTCTCCAGGGTACGTCAAACCGCTCCGGACAGCGTTCGAATGATGCTCACCGGAAATGCGGATTTACCGACGGCAATCGGCGCCGTGAATGAAGGAAATATCTTCAGGTTCCTGACCAAACCATGCGAACAGCAGACCCTGATTAACGCTCTTTCGGACGGGGTCCGGCAGTACCAGTTGATAACCGCGGAACGTGAACTACTGGAAAAGACACTGCGCGGCAGCATCAAAGTCCTTTCTGAAATCCTCCAGCTTCTCAATCCCGAAGCGTTCGGGCGGGCTTCACGGATAACCCGGTATGCAAGGGAGGTTGCATCCGCGATGAGGGTCTCCGATGTATGGCAGATCGAAACAGCGGCTGCGCTTTCCCAGATCGGGTGCGTCATGTTGCCGGAATCGGCCCTGAAGAAGCTCTACACAGGGCAGGACCTTTCCGGGGAAGAGTCCCAACTTTTTGCAATGCATCCTTTTATCGGCGTCGGATCTTCTCTCCCACATTCCCAGAATGCAGACCATCGCCAGGATTATCGCCAACCAGGAGAAAAATTTCGATGGTTCAGGCTACCCGCAGGAATCGAAAGAGGGCGGGGACATTCCGCTGGGGGCGAGAATTCTCAAGGTTGTCCTTGATTTCGATACCCTTAAGTCCAGGGGAATATCCGACGGTGAGGCATTCGGGAGATTGTCGAAGAGACCCGGCCGGTATGATCCCGATGTGCTTTCGGCTCTGCAGTGAAATCCTTGCCGCCAGGTCACGGGATGAGGAAAGGACCTTGATGGCCGATGGAACTGGTCGACGGCATGATTCTCGCCCAGGATGTGCGGATTATGGATGGCCGCATGCTCGTAGCCAGGGGCTATGAGGTCAATCGGACTCTGCGCGAGCGAATCAAGAATTTCTCCGAGAAGCCGGGCATAAAGAGAACCTGTCAGGGTGATCGTTCCGGCAAAATTCGTTTTTGGACGGCAATTGAGAGGAAAGCGCCATGACTCATACTGTTTTGCTCGTTGATGATGATCCCTTGGTCGCTCGATGGGCTCAAACGCGCTCATTCATAAGGAAACCTATGAAACGCTGAGCGCCGTTTCGGCAAACGAGGCCTTTAGAAATTCTCTCCCGTAAAAAGGTCGATGTGGTCGTCTCGGATGAAATGATGCCCGGTATGCTGGGGTCCGACTTTCTGGGTGTTGTGTGCAATAAGTATCCGGAAACGATCAGAATTATTCTGACCGGACACCCCAATCTGGATACTGCGCTTCGTTCGATCAACAAAGGGCACGTCTATCGTTTTCTGATAAAGCCGTGCAGCGGGATGGAACTTTGCGTCACCATAAAACAGGCTATCCAGCAAAGAGAACTCTTAAGGAAAAGTTTGAGTCTTCTGCAAACTGTCCGGCGCCAGAGTTCGATTCTGGAACAGCTCGAAAAGCAACACCCGGGCATCACGAAAGTCAACAGGGGTCACGATGGGGCAATAAATATCTCTGACGTGGAAGAAGACCTCGAAGCATTGCTTAAAGACATGGATTCGGAAGTGGAGAGAAGCAAATACTTTCTTCAGAAGTTACGCTCCTCATAATCATCGGTCCTTTCATAGCACCCGGAGCGGTTCCTGATACAGGAACCGGGACCCGTTAAGGGGACCCTCCCGGCAAGCGCATACTTGTCCTCCGAGAAAGCAAACTTCCGAATGCACTCGGTTTCCACAATGTAGCGGGCATCCTCGGCGCCTTCGCACATTACTTTATTGCCGGTCGTGCGGGCTTCCAAATCGTAGTAATCCTTGTTCTTCCCATCAAACCACCTTATCCAGATTGAATTAGTATGAAAATTTTGACAAACAAAAAAATGAGCTTTCAAGCTGCGAAAATGTCCTCCTCAGCACTTCTTTTTATGGAAGATTAAGCACTTTCCGTGGCGATTCGTCGATTCGCGAGTGCAAAAACATCAGCTTACCGGATTATTACGATTCGCAGCGAACGACTCTCTGAACTCAACCGAATTAAGGCGTTCTTTGATAAGATGATCTTCCAAGTCCAGGCTGCGCTTGAGTTCCTTGAGGTCACACTTGAGCAACTTGCGGATCCCGAGCATTGAAGATGAGAGCGTCGACTCTCTGAGGACGAACCGCATCGTTTCTTCTTCCAGTTTAGACACAGGAACGACTCGGTCCACCAATCCCAGTTGCAAGGCGTCTTCGGCGGAAAAACTCTTCCACTGCAATACTTCAGTAGCTTTCCGACTCCCGAGAAGGCGCGGCAGAAAATATCCGCTTCCTTTTGTGATCAGGCCCATCTCTGAGTTAAGGTTCTCAAATACAGTGTCTTCTGCAACAAGACGGTAATCATGAGCCAATCCAATATTCAGATAGAACAGGGAGATGGTCCCTTGCCCAGCGAAAACCGTCACACGATTAAGTGTCGATAACGTCAGAATGAGCCTGTTGACCACGTTAACAAATCGATCAAATTCGATGCCTAGCTTGCCTTGCGGATTGTCCGAAATTATTTTCGACAGAAAGCGACTTTGCTCAATATGTCCACTCTGCTCTGAACGAGCAAACAGAACAAAAGCTTTATATGATTTACTTGAGAGCATGGAATCCAGATAATTATACAAAGAGAAAATGTCTTCGAGGTCCCGGGTCAAATGGAGGATATGCTGCTTCTCTCGAATCACGAGGATTCCATTATCAAGAGAAGAGGAAAACTGTTCATTGTCCGTAGTGAGCACCTTGTGAGTTTTCATTGCCTACTCCAGTATTCTCGATATATTTCAGTTCTTCATCACTACTTGGTTCCTATCTGACGTGATTCCAGTGTGGTTATGGCGTGTTTTGCCAAAATGAGCTTTTTGAAATACCTGAGCAGTTTTTCAGAATTGCCGGCCAATACCGCTTTGAGGATATCACCCTCTAGTTCAGCCACCTCAAGACGGTCGTAGTAATCCAGGGTCTCCACAAGATGCGCAAGAACTATTTTCCCGGTCAGAATCGGGTGGTTGTTGGTCACGTTTGCATTCCTATAACGCGTCCCGTGCTCAAGCTCAACTTCCAATCCGCGCCGAAAGCCCTCGATGTCGATTTCCAGACCGCCTGGATCTATTTCCCGCAAAATTATGCCGGCTTCTTCCGGAAGCACCACAGCGTCCGTAAGACTAGTCCAGTCCCTGATCTTTAGTCCGCTGCAAACCCGTCGAACCTCTTCAACCGTTACGTATACCGGGATATCCATATTTCCTCCTGTCCAAACCGTATTATAAGTTTCTTTCTCAACTCCCCAAACGCAATGCCAGTTCCCAAAGTAACTCAGCTCCAGAAAGTACTTCGCTTTTAGACTAAGGGTGAATTTATATGCTTGTTTCCGGCGCAGCGGAGACCGGCTCGTTCACCCGGGACCAGGCTCCATCTGCGGGCAGGCGCCTGGCAATAGAGGCGATCAGTTCCTCGGCTGTGGCGAAATCAACTTTACCCGTATCGATCGTCAGGTGATAGTTCCTGGCGTCAAACCAGTCGAGGCCCGTGAAGGCCCGAATATAGCTGCAGCGATCCTGGTCGGAGCGCTCGATCATCCGAATGGCCTCGGACTTACGCGCATGATAAATGCTCATGACCCGCTCCACCCTGAATCCCATGGGGGCGTGAACCATGACGATGAGAAGCCGCGCTTTGCCCCGCAGCAGGTGGAAAGCGCCGCTGCCGAGAACCACGCAGGGTCCCTTGACCGCCAGTTCGGTAATCAGGCGGCGCTCGGTCTCCACCAGTTGTTCGTCCGAGACCAGGTTCACCGGCGGTGGCGTGTAGGTCGTGATCGGGGCGCTCATCGCGAAGGCCCCAATCAGTTTCTCCCAAAAGGTTTGTAGGCGCCCGTCACGGTCTTCGATCTCCGCCTCCTCGACCCCCAGCTCCTTGGCTGCCTGCTGTATGATCTGGCGGTCGATGTAGGCATAACCGAGCCGCCTGGCAGCCAGCCGGCCTATGTATGACCCTCCGCTTCCCAGTTGCCGGGAGATTGTGATCACGGATGTAGCGGCCATGGCGCACCTCGCGGAATGGAATACATTTCACCCGGAATTATGCATCAACTTCTGCGTTCCACATTCAAATTGGCAGCATACAATTTTCCTAACAGAATATGCAAGTTCAACTGTGTTCCAGCATTATTCGGGTCTTCCGGCAAACGCGTATCTAGACAGTTTGCACGCGAAAAGACTGTTTCACGCGAAGCCGCGAAGAACGCGAAGAAAGACAAAAGTGGGAAGAATGTCCAATCTGCAGGACAACTCATGGCTTTCCAGAGAGGCAAAGACGGGTTGAAAGTGGGAATTTTTAATTTAATTCCCCCTGTTTCCTGCGCATAATAATCTGGTCAATCTTCTTACCGGCTTTAGCCGAAGTTGGTCATTCCGCTCACCGGCTTTTTGTATGAAGCTCTCCGGTGGATTTTTATTTCGCGTCTTCGCGTCTTCGCGTGAAAAAAATTTGAGCTGCCGCTCTTTGATTCCCGCTTCTCGATTCCGCTGTTCTCCTCCTTCTCTTTCTTCGTGGCTTCGCATGAAAAATATTGGAGGTACTCGTTTGCCGGATGAACCTATTATTCTGCGTGCTCCGCCCGGAAGCAGAACAGGCTTGCTCGGCGGTGAAAGTGTTTATTATCTCAGGAACTTTTCCGCTCGATCTCACGAAAGAACGACCTCGAATGAGCATTTCGCCTCCGAACGGATGCAGGAAGCCGCAATCCGATTGGAAAAGCTGCGCTTTCCCTATTTTACCGTTTATGATCGGAAAGCATTTTGCCGATTCTTTTCCTGAGAGTCTCTAAAACGCTAAAACGCCATAGACCCGGGATAAAAGTAAAATGCAGAATTCTCATTCCAAAGCGGACTCGGCAGGAGCATCGGGCAATTTGCCCATGATCCCTTTCCAATTGGGATCGCAGCTCGTTTTAAAATCCATTTTAAATCCTGCGCTCAAGACCAAAACGACCGTTTACGGCGTCGTGCCTGGCCAGATAATCATCATCGAAGAGCCTCTGTTTTCCATCCAGGAGCGTTTTGCAGGCCTGTGCCAGGCATTCGTGTGCGCCTACCTTCACGGCAATCACCTGCTTAAGTTCAAGAGCAAGTTTGTTAAACATCTATTTAAAAACGTTATCGGGATAGGCTATCCCAAGGACGTGGAGCGCATTCAAATTCGTTCGAGCACGAGAATACCGCTGAATATCGAAACCCGAATTCATGTCGGGACGCAGGACCGGGCTGTATCAGGCCGCATAGCGGACATGAGCGAAGGCGGGTGTCGGTTGGAATTGCCAGGGTTCATCGAAGCGCAGAAAGGATTGGAACTCGTCCTCAGCTTCACATTGCCCGACAATCAAAGCATTGATAACCTGGTATGCACGGTTATGAACGTTGAGCACCTTGATGGTAGGGTCTTGGTTGGAGCAGGGTTTTCAGGACCTGCGCAAACTATTATGGAAGTTGAAAAATTCTGCAGATTATGTGCTACTGCTCTGGCTCTATGAGTGTAAATACGGAGATATATGATACTTCTGGATAATGCCAATAAATGCGATTGTGAATTAGCAAATGAAATCCACATGAAGCCGGAAGCGCTTTTCCGGTTGATTGACAACATGCCTCATTTGGCCTGCCTGGTAAAAGAAAAGGCCGCTATTTATGTCAATAAACCTATAAGCCCATCAATGGCTCAGGACTTGACTGCATATATAGCCAATATCGACCTGGAAGCAACACACGAATCTATATTAGATGGTTTGCTGTTCAGTGTATATGCGATCGCGCTGGATGGCGATCTGACGTTGATTGTTTTGGTTAAAATAGGGAATATTACTCTTTCAATAGATACTCTTACCAAGCTTCCAAATAGAGAAAGCTTCGAGTTGTTGATAAGAAAAGTCTTCGATAAATCACGAGAAGAGGGCAAGATTATGTCTCTTCTTTTTCTCGATTTGGATGGGTTCAAGTCGGTAAATGATACGTTTGGCCATGACGAAGGAGACGTTCTCCTCAGGATCGTTGCTGACAGGATCTCTCAGAGCGTACGGGCCAATGATTTATGTTTCAGGCTTGGCGGCGATGAATTCACCGTCATTCTGCGAGATGTCAAGGATAGGTTGCACCCGTGCCTGATTGCCCGAAGACTCATTTACACCATATCCAAACCGATTGCGCTAAGTGGGTCCGCTTTGGCCCAAGTCGGGGCCAGCATCGGAATCGCCAGTTATCCTTTCGATGCGGAAGACCCGGATGTGCTTTTAAAGAATGCGGATGAGGCTATGTACAGGGCCAAGAAACTCGGAAAGAACAACTATCAGCTTTTTGCGCAATGAGGGGTCTCATGGTTTCCGAAAAAGAAATAATCGAACAGCTGATGACACGCGTGACAGAGGACGTGTCCCGCGTTATTAAAGACAGTCTGTCGGAGATCGTGCAAAAAGAGATTTCCAAGGCTCTCGCCAACGCCTTGTTCGAGGGAGAATTCCATCGCGGAGTTAACAACGAGGTCATAATTGGCATTGAATCCATATTCTCGGAAATAAGCTCGTTTAATAAGAATCTGTCAGCATCATCTAATACATCAGTCGGTTTGCTTGATGGTTCAGCCTCCATGCTTGATGAAATAATTAATTCAACTGAACGCGCCACGTTGAATATTCTGGATCACATTGACCGAATGCAAGTCCTGCTACAAGAAGCAAGAAGCGCGGTCAATGGAGGCAATGGAGCATCGGGAGAAATTCAATTGGATAATATTGAAACCATTCTGACCGATATTATGACTGAATTGAGTTTCCAGGATCTTACCGGTCAACAGATTCGAATGGTAATTAAATCTTTGAAAAGGGTTGAAGAATTAGTTTATGAAGTTTACCTCATGGCTGAAGCTTTAAGAAAAACCAAAGAGAAGTCTCCTCATAAGGACATCGAAGAATTAAAAGTGGAAGCCAGGGAGCTTGTGGATGGGTTCAAGCACAAAGGAAATATCGATCAGAATGAAATCGACTCCATGTTCGAAGAGTTCGGGCTATGACAAACAACACATTTGCTGAAAACCGGTCTGTGAACGGCAGACAGGTCCTCGCCGGAGTGCTCCAGGGAGGCGCCATCGGAGGTTGCCGGGAGGCATAATGTCTTTGGAAGCGATGCATAGTTTACTAAAACATCAACTGACACGCCATTTTGGCGACTCTTTTACGGTCCCGGAAAATTGGCGCGCTTTTGTCAGCGCCGTAGACGACACATATCGTGGATTCGACACGGACCGCGGCATGCTGGAGCGCTCACTCGATCTGAGCTCCCAGGAATTGCTCCAGGCCAACTCGGAAATGCGGGCTGTCTTCCAGGCCATTCCCGACCTGATTTTCTGGCTCGACGGCGAAGGAACGATTCTGGACTACACGGCGGGCGAGACGGGCGATTTTTTCATCCAGCCCCAAGAATTGGTGGGAAAGCGCATCCAGGATGTTCCTGTCCCAAAAGTTGCCGATGACTTTCGCAACGCGATTCGTCACGTCCGAGACACAAAATCGATGAAGAGCCTGGAGTATCGGATGGTCATCCAGGACCGCGTGCTCTGGTATGAAGCGCGCCTGCTGCCTCTGCTGGAAAACCGGATCATCGTATTGATTCGAAACATCAACGAACGCAAAGAAGCTGAACAAAGGCTTCTGGAAAGCGAGCAGCAACTCGAATGTATCGTCCAGGGGTCGCCGATCGCCGCTTTTGTGATTTCAAAAGACCACAAGGTGACGCATTGGAACAGGGCGCTGGAGAGGCTGACCGGGATAAAAAGCAATGAGATGAGGGGTGGAAAAGAGCACTGGAAGGCCTTCCATGCCGATGGAGGACCGGGCATGGCGGACTTTCTGGTTGATGAGGATTTCGAAGCCATTTCCCGCTGGCGTAAAGAGGGCTATCTCAGGTCCAGGGTGTTGGACGAGGCCTTCGAATCAACAAAATTCTTCCCGAAATTGGGAGAGCAGGGAAAATGGCTGCACTGCACTACGGCGGCCATCCGGGATTCCAATGGCGCCATGGTCGGGGCCATAGCGACCTTTGAAGACATCACCGAGCGCAAAAATGCCCAGGAGGCGCTTGCAGCCGCCGAAGAAAAATTCCGGAGCATATTCGAAAATGCCGTAGACGGCATATTCCAGACCACGCTCGACGGGCGCATATTGAGCGTCAACTCGGCTTTCGCGGCGATCCTCGGCTATGACTCCCCGCAGGAGGTGCTCGAAAAGCTGACGGATATGGGTTCGCAAGTCTATGTTCAGCCCGCTCAGCGCGCCGAGCTGCTGCGCCTTGTCGAGGAGCGGGGAGTGGTCCGGGAGTTCGAGGTCAGGTTCTACCGGAAGGACAAAAGCAACGTATGGGTTACGCTAAATGTGCGCTCCGTTCGGGATGAAGAGGGGGAAATCCTTTACCTGGAAGGCTCCGCCCAGGACATCACGGACCGCAAGATTCTGGAATCCCGACTCTATCAGCGCCAGAAAATGGACGCCATCGGCACCCTGGCCGGAGGCATCGCGCATGACTTCAACAACCTTCTGGCGCCGGTGCTCGGCTTTACGGAGATGGCCCTCAATAAGCTTCCCGAAAACAGTCAGCTTCGCACCAACCTCGAACAGGTCCTCAAATCCGCCAATCGCGCAAAAAACCTCGTGAAGCAGATTCTTGCCTTCAGCAGGCAGGCCGAATACGAACGGAAGCCCATTCAAATGAGCGTCGCTGTGCAGGAAACTCTGCAGCTAATCAGGGCCTCGCTGCCATCGACCATAGAAATCAAGTGCGACATTGCCGGGGATGCCGCGTCGAGCGCGGTGCTGGCCGACCCCACCCAGATTCATCAAGTCATTATGAACCTGTGTGTGAACGCAGGTCATGCGATGCGCGAACGGGGCGGCCGCCTCGAGGTTAGCCTTTGCAACGAAGATGTTCGACCCTTTTGCCGCCATGCCGCGCAAGGGCATTGAGCCCGGGCCCCACGTGCTGCTATGCGTGAAGGACAGCGGTCAGGGCATGGACCATGAGGTGCAGAAACGGATTTTCGATCCCTATTTCACGACAAAGAAGCCTGGCGAGGGGACAGGTTTGGGACTGGCGGTCGTCTATGCTATCGTAAAGAGCCACAAAGGCATGATAACGGTTCACAGCGAGCCCGGAAAAGGGAGCGCCTTCCGCATCCATCTTCCCCGGGTGGAGGCGAGGCCTGCGGCTCGGATCGATCTGCCGCAGGAACTGCCGACCGGGACCAGCAGCATCCTGGTGGTCGACGATGACGAGATTATAGTCGAGATGGAAAGGCAGATGTTGGAGGAACTCGGCTATGAGGTGTATGTAAGACATAACAGCCTGGATGCACTGCAAGCCTTCAAGGCCCAGCCCGGCCGGTTCGATCTTGTCCTGACCGATCAGACTATGCCCCAGATGACAGGAGTGGACCTCGCAAGAGAAATCTTCAATATTCGCCCCGATATTCCCATTGTGCTGTGCACGGGATTCAGCGAGCTCGTTTCCAGCGGTGCGCAAGGCTCCGGGATAAAGGCCGTTATCGGAAAACCTATCGTATTGAGACAGTTGGCCGAGACAATCAGCGAGTTGCTCGGCAAGGGCTTGCCCGGCGCCCTTTGACGCTAACGCCAATTCAGGTTCAACACGAGCCCATCGGCGGCCGGTTCGCAGCTCATACGAAGTTGCGTTCAAGATTGAAGTAATCGAAAAGAGCGGGGAAGCAGCTTCCCCGCACCCCGCAAGATTTGGCCGCGCGCGCAGACGCGCGAGGCCAAGCGCTCGGCGCCGGCGGCGGTTGCCCAGCACCTGCTGGGCGGCGGCCGCAGCGCCATATGAGCCGCGCAGCGGCGATGGGGGCTTGGGGGGCAAAGCTCCCCGAGCTTTTCAGCTTCTTTTGGCGCTCACTTGAACGCAACTTCGTATCAAAAGGACCCTGTCCTGATGCTTTGCGGGTGAGGCGAGCATGATGGAAGATTACGTTCATGACGGCGCCGATATTGGCGCCGCTCAAAATCCCCCCCTCCCCCCTTTAGAAAAGGGGGGCAATTCATTGTGCGCCGTCAGGTTATCCCCCCTTTAGAAAAAAAGGGGCAGGGGGAATTTGAACTTCCCCCCCTAAAAGGGGCGGGGGGGGATCTTTAAATGCGGCTTGGTTCGAGAGACTGCGCGCGGGCGACGGCCTCCAGGGTTGTTGGAATGTTTGTCTACGTTCCGGGTCTGTATCTTTTGTTATAATCGGGGCTTTGATAAAACTCGCACTTCATGCAGTTCGTCAGCTTCATCGCAAAGCTGCCCTGGATCTTACCTCCGCAGAGCGTGCCTGCAATGTGAGCGCAATGCGTGCCGTGAGCCGGATAAGCCGGACAAACTCCCAGTTCGAGGGCCTTGGCGCCGCCCCTTTCCCTTCCACATTTTTTGAATTCCCAACAGTTCATTGAAGCCTCCCTGTGATGTTTGCGATGACATAAGAATCGATCAAACTCACGATAAACTTTAACGCAAACTCGGCGATCGAAATCACCCGGGGTGCTTCGAGTCATAAATCCTGTGGCGGCTCCCTTCGCGTCCTTCCATAAAACACCGGGTTTGTCCGCCGCCTGCAGTCCTTTCTGCGCCACAGGAAGCTACTGAGGGCTCTTTCTGCCTCGCATTCGCTCCTGCTCTTCTTTCATCCTCTCCTTTACATCATCTCTGGTGATATACCCGCGCCCTTTCTTGTCAATTGACATGAAATGCTTTTCCTGAAAGGCCATCCATTCGCTTTTGCTTATCTTGCCGTCATGATCGGCGTCCATCTGACGGAACATCATGTCGATCGCCTGGTCCATCCGGGAATCCATCTCCGCCGGCTCCTCTCCTCGAGGCGTGGCGGATTTTGGCGCCTGCGCAAAGAGATAACCGGAGCAGACCGCGAGCAGAATAACAACCAGGGACGCAATCGTTTTCCATTGAGCCATTTAAGTTTTCCTTCCTTTGTACGGATTGTCCTGAGTATTCATTAGTCATTCTCCGTACTCTTTGCAGCCGCAAAACGCCTGATAGTGCGACGCCGGCGACAGGGGCCGCGCAGGCCGGTCCCGAACCTGCGAGTACTCGCCGGTTCAAAAAAAATGCGCAGTCCCCTTTTTTCTCCCACTCCCTTTTGAAACAGTTGAGATTATGTTGTGTATAAGGCGCTTGCAACCAGAAAAGCACTGGAGGATCCGGTTGAGGGTTTTCAGTGGTTTTTACAAAAACATCACGTCGCTTGGAGCATTTCTGCTCGAAATCCTGGTTTATGCCTGGTTCGTGTCCGCCTACCTCTTTCTCGTATATCACTTCCTGAACGGCGCCCTTAAAAAGATTTTCGATGATGACAGAATGCTCTATGCGGTCCTGTCGTTATCTCTTATCGGCGCACAGGGCTTTGCGCTTGAGAGGCTGTCGAGCGCGCTGCTGGCGGTGATCCGCCGCACGCAGGCGTTTATTTCCGTGCTGTTTCGGCTGTTCCATCCGCATGAAACCGTTATTAGACCGGCGAATATGCCGGGCGTATTGGTCTATCGCTTCGGCGGCCATCTTTTCTTCGCCAACGCCGCCCGTTTCACTCAGCGCATCCAGGAACTGATCGATACGGCCGACCCTCCCGTCAACTTCCTCCTGATTAATGCGCAGGCTATCGTTGACGTTGACAGGACCGGGGTGGAGGCGCTCCAGGAACTGAACAGAACTCTCAGGAGCAGGAATGTCATTTTGTGGCTGTGCGAAGTGGAGGGTCATTTTCGTGAGGTGCTTTTGAGCACGCCCTCTCAGGAAGAGCTGATTGTTCATTCTTCGGTGGCGGCGGCGTTGCGCAAGCTGGCCAGAGAACAATCCGGCACTGCAAAGAACTCGGAGGCCTCCGATTGAAGACGGGTTGCTTTCAAGATTCGGACGGAGGTCAACCCGCCCGAATCGCCTGATTTGAACCAACCTGGTATTGTGAGCAGGGTCACATGGACTTTCTGATCTCCGCAACCCATATTTCCCCTGTTTACCTGATGGCAATCGGTTTCGCCGTGGGTGTGCTGGGCGGTTTCTTCGGGGTCGGCGGGAGTTTTCTGGCCGGGCCGGTGCTCTTTGCCGCCGGCATGCCGATGAATTTCGTGGTCGGCACCGATTTGTCGCACATTGTCGGCAAATCCATTGTGGCGGCCAGCAGACACCACACGCTGGGAAACGTGGACATAAAGCTGGGGATGATCATGGCCGCCGGCTCCATTGGAGGCGTGGAAGCGGGCGCGCAATGCATTCAGTACCTGAAACGCCGCGCCGACGTGGATGCGGTTGTGGGCGTCAGCTTCATCGTCGTGCTCCTGGCGATCGCGGCGTTCATGGCATGGGAGAGCATAAGGACGATCAGGGCCCACAAAACATCCGGGACGCAATCAAAAAAGGACGTTTCGGCCTTCGGGCACGTTTCCAAACGCATCCAGCGTTTCAATCTTGCGCCGATGATCGGTCTGCCCGATTCGGGAATCGAGCAGGTTTCACTTTGGATCGTTCTGGCCGTGTCGTTTGTGTGCGGAGTGTTCAGCGGCTTTCTTGGCGGGGGCGCCGGATACATTCGAATGCCCTCGATGGTGTTTCTGTTGGGTGTGCCCACGCATGTCGCCGTGGGCACGGACTTGTTTCAAATGATCATTTCGGCCGGCTACGGGACCCTCAGCCACGCGGTAAAAGGCAACGTCGATATCATGGCGGCGCTGGTCATGCACACAGGCTCAGCGGTCGGCGCGCAGTTTGGCGCCGCCTTGACCGAGTATTTCCATGGCCCGCGCATCAGACTGGCGTTCGTCCCTTTACCGGTCATCGGGGTAGGGTTGATGATTTACGGCCTGATGACCGGACGCCTTTTCAAATAACGGCGGAAGGCGATGAAGATACTTTTTTGCAGCGATGGCTCGACCAGGGCGGAAACAGCGATGCGATTCGGCGCTCAGATCGCAGCCGAGTGCCAGGCCCAAAGCTCGATCCTCGGGGTCACCCCCAAAGCAGGCGGCGAAGATGCGCTCCTCCAGGCCCTCGGGCGCGCGCAGGATATTTTCAGGGAATTCGGGCTCGACGTCGAGGCGGCCGCCAGGGTGGGAGATCCGGTGAGCGAAATCCTCAAACGCACGACGGAGGATCAATATGACCTGGTGATTATGGGCGCTGTGTGCAAGACCCCTTTTCTAAGACTTCTCGACTCCTGGAGGATATCCGGGCAAGCAGGCCAAGCCTATGGAATCATCGAGTCCGTGGCGCCTCCGGTGCTGGTGGTTTTTTGCAGCCGCCCCGCCTTGCGCCGTATCCTGCTGTGCACCAGCGGCGGCCCTGACGCCGACAAGGCTGTGGAATTCACCGGCAAGCTCGCCAGGTGCGTCAATGCGGTCGTGAACCTATTTCACGTTATGCAGGAGCCGCCTGCGGTCTATGCCGATCTCATCCGGCTGGAGGAGGACGCCGCGCGCCTGCTCGAGTCGAACTCAAAGCTCGGCAGAGTTTTGCGCCATCAGAAGGATTTGCTGGAACAGCTCGGCGTGTTCGGCGAGATTCGGCTTCGCCACGGACTCGTGGCGCAGGAGTTGCTCAAGGAGTTGCAGCGGGGCGACTACGATCTGGTGGTCTCCGGTTCCTCTCCCGCTGAACAAAGACTGTACAAATATGTGCTGGGCGACGCCACTCGCGAGATCCTGACTCGCGCCCGGCTTCCCGTATTGGTGGTTCGGACCGGGCCAAGAAAAATCACGCGCCTTTTGAAAAATCTGCTGACAAACATCTCCAAACGTTTCAAAAAAACTTCCGGGACTCCGCAGACTTGATAATATATTCGATCCGATCAACGCTATTCCATTGGCGGCCGCGTTGGTTTACAATGGGTCCCCTCAATGATAGCGCCTTAACGGCGCAAAGCTGCTAAGGGGAGCTACGGGGAAAAGCTTTGAGCAATATCGCCAATTCACTCGCCTTCAGGCTCTTTTGCCTGCTGCTGCTCGCCAGCGCAATTGTGTTCGTTTCCCTGACCGCGCTCATTGTCCGCGCCAATACGCAACATGTTATGCAGGAAGTAATCCTTTCGTCCGGCCGCACCAACGAACTGCTCCTTAGATCGATGCGCCAGAGCATGTTGCTCAACCATTTGGAAGAGGTCGCACACTCGGTCGACTACCTGGGCAGCGCACCCGGGGTCGAGGGCATAAGCATTTACGACAAGAAAGGAAATGTGGTTTTCAGCGCAAACTCCAGGGAAATCGGGCAAAAGGCGGACTTGAAGGCCCCGCAGTGCATCGTGTGCCACATCGGCGAAAAGCCGCTCGAATTCATTCCTGAAACTGCCCGGTCTCGAATTTCCACCTCCCCGCAGGGCTATCGGGTCCTCGGGGTCTTAAAGTCAGTTCGCAATGAGCCCGCCTGCGCCGCGCCCGGTTGCCATCAGCCGCCTTCCGAACAAAAAATACTGGGCGTGCTCGACTCACGGTTCAGCCTCGATCAAGTGGATCGGAGCATCGCGGCCAACCGCAACCTGATGATTCTCTACTCGATCGGCGCTATCCTGCTCGTCGAGCTGTTCGCAGGGCTTTTCATAATGCGGATGGTGCACAAACGGGTGCTCAAGCTTGCAGAGGGCCCCCAGGAGGTAAAAAGGGGCAATCTGGATTTCAGCATCCAGGTCGAAGGCAACGACGAAATAGCCGATCTTGCCCGCTCTTTTAACAGCATGGTTGCAGGCTTAAAAAAGGCGGAAGCTGAAAACAAGGAGTTGTTCCGCAAGATGGTCCACCTCGCCAAAATGGGTTCAATGGGTGAACTGGCGGCCACCGTGGCCCATGAAATCAATAACCCCCTTGGGGGGATTCTCACATACGCCAGGCTGATTTCCCGCAAAATGAGCGCGGGGCCCATGAACGAGGAAGAAACCAAAGAGGCGCTCGGGTATCTTGAAGCAGCCATTAGCGAGATCAAGCGTTGCGGAAACATCGTCAGGAATCTGCTGAATTTTTCCAGGAGTTCCCAGTCCGTCATGGAAAAGGTTGACATCCACATTCTTATCGATAAGACTCTTTCGATAACCAACCATCATTTCCAAATAAATGAGATCAGCACGGTCACCAGGCTCGAGGCTAAGGACCCGTGCTTCATCGGCAATGAAAACCAGATGGCGCAGGTGCTGATCGCGCTGTTCATGAACGCGGTTGAAGCCATGCCCCATGGGGGCGCCCTTACCGTCGCCACCCGGGATTTGTTCAACCCTGACGCCCTGCGCATCAGCATCACGGATAACGGCAAGGGCATTCCTCAATGGCTTCTTCAAGAGGAAACGCGCTCGAACATATTCGAGCCGTTCTTCACGACCAAGGAGAACGGACACAGCACGGGGCTGGGTCTGTCCGTCGTCTACGGCATCATGATGAATCACCAGGGCAAAATCGAGGTTGAATCCCAACCGGGGCAGGGAACCACATTTATCCTCACATTGCCCAGACACATAGATTCGGACAAAGAAAAGGAACCGGCCCCCGGTGGGCCTGTAGTTTAGAATTGGTGATCGCAGGCTTGCCGGCGGTCGGTTTGCAAAACGCTTTGGAGCATGCCGGAGATTTAGAAAAAATGACAGATCAGGTGTCAATGCTCATTGTCGATGATGAGCCGTCGGTCCGCGAATCTCTCAAGCACTGGTTTCTGCCTGAAGGCTTCCGTGTAGAGACAGCGGGCGAGGCGCTTGAAGCGCTGGACAAAATGCGCGATTCAAGCTTCGACGTCGTGCTGCTCGACATCAAGATGCCCGGAATGGACGGGATCGAGCTTCAAAAGCGCTTAAAGGAAATAGACAGCCAACTGTCGATCATAATGATGACCGCCTACGCCACGGTTGACACGGCCATACAGGCCCTCAAGCAGGGCGCCTACGACTACATCACCAAACCGATCGACCCGGACGATCTGAGCAGACTCATTCGCAACGCCGTAGTGCAGCGCAGTCTCATCCGCGAAAACATCAGCCTCAAAGAAGAAATCCAGTCACTGATCTCCGTCGACCAGATCGTGGGCGAAAGCCGGCAGATGCAGGAGGTCCTCAAGCTCATTCAGACCGTCGCCCAAACCGACGTTACGGTGATGATCCAGGGCGCTTCGGGCACGGGCAAGGAGCTTGTCGCCAGGGCCATCCACCTCAACAGCAAGCGCAAGTATTTCCCGCTTATCACAATCAACTGCGGCGCCTTGACCGACACGCTCGTGGAAAGCGAGCTTTTCGGCCACGAAAGAGGGGCTTTCACCGGCGCCCAGTACCGGCGCAAGGGCAGGCTCGAACTGGCGCACAAAGGCGCCATCTTCTTCGACGAAATAGGCAACATCGGCCCCAAGACGCAGATGGATTTGCTGCGCGTCATCGAAACAAAGCGGTTCACAAGGCTGGGGGGCAACCAGGTCGTCGAGGCGGACTTCCGAATCATCTCCGCGACCAACAAGAACCTGGAAGATGCGGTCAAAGACGGGACCTTCAGAGAAGACCTGTACTACCGTCTAAACGTTTTCAACATGCAGTTGCCCACCCTTAAAGAAAGGGCTTCGGACATCCCGTTGCTGGTCAACCATTTCGTGCGCAAGTTCGCAACGGCTATGAACAAGCCCTTCACAGGCGTTGACCCTCAGACCATGGAATGGCTCAAACAACAACCCTGGCCCGGAAATGTCAGGGAACTCCAGAATGCCGTCGAAAGGGCCGTTGTGGTGGGTAATCCTCCCCTGATAACGGTGGCGGACCTTCCATGTCCGGTCGACTGGCGGGCGCCTTCGGATACAGGCGAGGTGCTGCCCCTTGCGGAAATCGAAAAACGCCACATCCAACTCGCCTTGAACAAGACCGGGGGGAACGTGACGCTGGCGGCCCAACTGCTCGAAGTCGACAGGGCCACGGTATACAACAAAATCAAAAAGTACTCTCTCGTATGACAGGTTTCATATTCTTCGCTGAGCTTCATCTGCGGTTGATACTCTTAAGTCCAGACTGTTGATTATGCTGCTGGTTACTATTGAATTCACGGGCGAGCGCGAAATAGAGCTGCTGCGAGATAGACTCGCGGACCGATTTCATACGGAAGTGGACCTTTTGCGTTGCGACTTGGATTGTCGCGATTTCCTGGACCTTCACAGGAACCAGTACTGCTCCTCGGCGATTATCGAACGGCTGGAACATTATCCCCCGGCTGCGACGGCCTCCAAGATACTCGCCGTTACCGGGTTTGACCTCTATATCCCCGTGCTGACCTTCGTTTTCGGCGAGGCGCGCTTGAACGGCCAATGCGCCGTTGTCAGCTCCTACCGCCTCGATAACAGGTTTTACGGTCTGCCCGGCGATCCCGCGCTTCTGCAGGAGCGCCTCCTCAAGGAGGCCGTCCATGAGTTGGGCCACACCTACGGTCTTTACCACTGTCATAATCCGGAATGTGTCATGAAATCTTCGACCTACGTCGAAGAAATTGATTTCAAGAGCAGCCGGTTTTGCGACAGGTGTTGGGACAGGTTAGTTATATGCTAGTTTCCATCCGGAAAGGGTCCTTATGGTTAAATTTCCCTCCCGGGGGATTTGGACACTTTCTTCGCCTGGAATTGACAGCCGGCAATCCGTTACGGGCGAATATCGATTCTGGGGTAAAGCCCTTTCAGGACGCCTTCGGGGTAGGGCTGGATAGTGTTGAACGAGATATGCCTTGTTTTCTGAGCATGGCCACGGTTGAGGGTTCCATCAAAGTAGGCCCCGTTAGCTTCGAGAATATGCTCGATACGGTGGGTGAAGGCTTCCACCATTTGATGCCCGCTTCCTTCAAAGCACATGCCGCCCAGTTTGAATCTGTTTTTGGCGCCGGCCAACTGTTCGAGTGGAAGGCTGTGCTGTTCGAGGTCTTTAGAGTTCCTCACATAACCCCAGACAAGACTGTCTTTGGGGATATCAAGAGGCTGTTCCAGATCGATTATCGTATGCGGCATGACGATGCTTCCGGCCCCGATACTGAGTTCACATTCGGGGGTCCCGCGCAGAAAGGAATTGAAACCGACAAAGACTTTTTCTCCAAGCCTTGCATGGATCACCTTGCCGCCGTGGGCAGTGATATTCAGCCCTTCCAGGCGAGAGTCGATGATATAGCAATTTTCCTGGGCATTGGAGCCCTTGCCGAGCCATGAGTTTTCAACGTAGGCCCTTTGGGCCACGAGCACGTTTTCTCTAATCTCGGTGTCCCCCCTTACAACTGCATACCGGCTTAGAGATGACCCCACGGGAACCGGTATCGGGCGAACCGACTGGACAAGCTCGAATATCCTCTCGAAGTCGGTTTTGCGCTTTTCGACAAAATCCATGAAGATTCCGGAGGGCCTGTGGCCGGGTTCCAGATGGATGTATCTCTCCAGGACTTCTTCAGGGAAGCGGTAGGTGAAGTTGAAGGAGTCTGCGGCCTGAATCCAGATTTGTCCGGCATCGATGAAGCAATGAGAAAGCTCGCCGGTCTGCACATAAGCATGGGCGCCGATCACACAATCATGCAGCCTGGTGAGGTCGACCGTGGAGAAGGGCCCAAGGAAGCTGCCTTCTACGGGAGATCCGTGAATATTAGCATAGTGCATGGAGGCCGTATTCTGAATGAAAAATTCTTCAGGGCTCTCGGGATCGTGCGAATGATGATGCACCAGGTTCTTAATGAGATAGCTGTCCTTTATTCGAATCACTTCGTCATCGTGCAGGGGGATTTCAAGGTTTTCGCACTTGAAAAAATCGCCTTTGGCTTTTAACTCATCGCCGCGAACATCGCTCTTATACAGGACGGAATGATCGACAATGCATTTGCCCAGGAAATAGCTTCCGGCGATGCTGGAATGATTGAAAAGAAAATGGATCGGGTGGTGCAGGGTAAGGCCATAGAATGCGTAAAAACTGACGAACTGATCGGGCGGGATCAGGTGGCGAATGTAAGGACTCACGTCAAATGCGGGTTTTCTCAGGTTGACGTTTACGCGGTCTATGATGCGATCGATGAGTTTCTCTAATTGGTTCATCTGTGACATCCTCCATGGGTCCAAAATCGATGGCGAAAAATCGGCTCATGCGAAACAGCCGCCAATCCGGGCTCCACGCAAAGTCCACATGTGTTTGACCCGGAATGCCTCACTTACAATCTAAAGAATATCAACAGCGTTAAAAATCCCAAAAATACTTAACCACTTAGTTACGCGTCTGCGCCATGATCTTTTGGCCTTGTTGCGGTGCATCGAAGACTCCTGAAACAAGGTGACGCGTTCTTGTCTGAGTAGGCGATATCGATCAGATTTTACGTTATCCCCTAACACATTTCCACTTGCCTTTTTGATTCTTAGGGATTCTTTCGAACATGATTGTACTACGAACCGATCTTAACCTGCCAAACGGCAACCAGAAGCGGCAATAGAAACGGCAACCAGAAGCGGCAAAAGCAGAAAAAGAAAAGAATTCAGGTGATGGCTCAACGGGCGAGTTGAACTGGACAATAGCGGGCTTCTCATCCATTAAGGTGAAGGAGCACGCCATGTTCCATCCAGATTTCTTAGGCCTGTTCTCTGGTAACCCACACTCTATGGCGGACGAAATGCGCCTCGTTTCCGCCCTCAAAGTCGAACAGGACCTTCAGCAGGCTTGGAGAGAAGAGAAGAAAAGTAAATTCAATCCGGCGTTGGAGCCTGTCCTCAAAGCCGAGAAAGCAAACAGAGCTTGTTCAGGGGCTGATGCCTCGAAAAACAAACAATAGAAAAACTCGAAAGTGTCTCTCTGGCATTAGCCCGGAACGCTCCGAATCAAAGGCATTGGATCAAGGCGCTGGGCGTAATGGACGGCAGCCGTGAAACTCCTCTTTCGGAAAGAATATCCCGTTTGCCGGATTACATTCAGTCGTCAACCCTGGTATCGAAACTGCTTTGTTAAATAGGCGAAGTATTGTAGATTGCTCCAAACAGAATAATTTATGGTTTCCATTTTGGCCGTGACTGGAAACCATTAGGGGTTAAGCCCGTATATCCGCATGCCTGGCGGCGTGTGGTTAAATGATGTGATCCCTGATTCTGACAACTGCTTATCGATAAAGGGCTGACCATATGGATTCGAAGGCTATTCTTAATGTATCCATCAAGGTTGTTGGCATATTTTATGCCCTGAGTGCTTTCAGTGTGCTGATGACCGATATTGCACAAACAATCGTTTCATGGGACTTATTTACGCATACGTCTCAAGGCGACCTTGTCAGTAAAATGATGGAGGTTAAAATAACTTACGCGACCATCGCAGCGACCCGCATTATTCTATTTGTAATTGCATTAATCTTAATATTCAACTCAGAGAAAATAACAACACGAATTCTGAAAGAAAATAGTAGCGCCGCCATATCTACTAATATAACACATATATCCATTTTAGACTTATCTATCAAGATAATTGGCGTTTTTGCACTTTTATCCGCGATACCTTATATTTCAGTTGTTGCATCGAAATATTGGATCATGAAGGATAAACTTACACTGCTTGACCCCAATGGAAAAATACAATTGACTGCATCAGTCCTGTCTCTAGTGCTTTACTTTTGTGTAGGATGCGTATTCATTGTGTATTCAGACGCCATTGCGTCTAAACTATCAAGGGAGGGTTATGAAGAAGCGAATGTGACCGACGAAGGCGAGACATAACCCTCCAGTGTCTCCTCATTCTTATTGGGGGTGCACTATTCTTCAGGTTAAGCATGTATGGGGAGCCGTTGTGGAAACACTACTGTCCGGTTAATTTTCTCGCATATTCAGACAGGAGTTTCAGGATTCGAACGTGTCGATGCTAAAATACGCAATAGATTCAAATAGATAACATCACGAAAATGTGAGACCCTATCGGACCCATATTTGTCTTGACGATTTACCCAACGATCACATAGGCGTGTGAGCAGCCAAATTATAACCAGTGGAATTTATTCATTTTGTCGTCACTACCTAGTTGGGTCTCACAGCCCATCCCGCTGTACCATTCTGTTTTCACAGGAATTTTGTGATTTTATGTGCGCTATTCCTGAAATCCCTGTTAAAATTCATATTGCCCTGAAACTTAGAAACGGGCGACAATCCAAAACGACTTATGCCGCCATAGTCCTTTGCTCGGGTTTTTGCCAGATGGGCACATATGACACTGATTTTACTAGTGCGCCCTAGATTCCATGCGGGTTTACAGCCCCGCAAACCTCGAAAAAGTTCAAAAAGTGTAGGCACACGAGGTCAATTTTTATTCTTGACACCATCGGGTAGTACATGCTAATCGAGTAGGCATGTATCTACGAACTACAAAACGCAAAAACAGAGATGGATCGGTGGTCGAGTACTACCAGCTTGCCCACAACGTCCGGCATTCCGAAACGGGAAATCCGGTCGCCGAGATCATCCACAATTTCGGGCGAGCGGATGAACTCGACCGGGACGATCTGGTCAGGCTCTGCCGCTCGATTGCCAGGGTCTGCGGTGTTGAGGTTCATGACCCTTTGGATTCTGCTGAAACCGCTACAGGTCCCATCCGCGAGCAATCACCCGCGCTCCCTGAAAAGGTGCGGCTGATTCAGACCTTTGATTTCGGTGTTCCTCTTGTGGTCGAGGCGCTTTGGGAGCGACTGAAGATCGGCCCCGCATTGCGCAAAGTTATGGAAGAATCCGGAGGCACTCCTTTACACGAAAGAGCCCTTCTTGCCATGGTTGCAAACCGGCTCTGCGAGCCCGACTCCAAACTCGGCGTATGGGATCGCTGGCTACATTCGGTATACATGCCCTCTTGCGGTACGGTAAAGCTCTACCAGATGTATGAGGCGATGGACCTGCTGCACTGGAACGTGGCCGAAGTCGAGAATGCGGTCTTTTTCCATGTGGCGAACCTTTTCAACCTCGTGGTGGATGTCATTTTCTATGACACAACGACCGCCTCCTTCTCTATTGACGAAGAGGACGAGGACACCGAAGCGGGATCGGGCTTTCGAAAGTTCGGCCATTCCAAAAACGGCACATGGAGTCCGCAGATCGTGGTCGCTCTAGCCGTAACCAGGGAAGGCCTGCCGGTAAGGAGTTGGGTATTCCCCGGCAACACCTCCGATGTTGATACAGTCAAGAAGGTCCGTGAAGACCTCCGGGGATGGAAGCTTGGGCGGGCGCTCTTCGTTGCCGACTCCGGGATGAACTCCGCCACAAACCGCGATGAACTGGCCAGAGCCTGCGGAAAATACCTTCTGGCTACCCGTATGGCCAGCGTTTCAGAGATTAAGGAAGAGGTAGTCACCAAGCCGGGCCGTTTTAAAACGATTGCCGAAAATCTCCAGGCAAAGGAAGTAGTCGTAGGAGATGGAGAACTCCGGCGCCGTTATATCCTGTGCCACAATCCCCGCGAGGCTGAAAGGGAGCGAAAGCATAGGGAGCAAGTTGTCAAAGAGCTTGACGAAGAACTAAAAGGCCATCCGGATCATCATGCCACTGCCAGATGGGCAATCGATCTTCTGGCATCCGGCAGGTACAAACGTTACCTGAAGGTCGATAAGCAGGGCCGTATCCGACTGGACCGTGAAACAATCCAGCAGGTGTCAAAGTATGACGGCAAATGGGTGCTCCAGACCAATGATGACACCATAACCGTAGAAGATGCAGCCGCCGGTTATAAGGGACTCCTTGTGATCGAGCGGGCCTTCAGGACCCTTAAGAGCACGCGGATCAAGATGGAGCCGATGTACCACTGGCTGCCCAAACGCATCGAAGCTCACGTGAAGCTTTGTGTCTTCTCGCTTCTCATCGAAAGAGTCGCCGAACTCAGATGCAAGCAGTCCTGGCCGAACATCCGGAGGACACTTTCCACGCTCCAGGCGACCGAGTTTCACACCCGAAAAAATCAATTCTTTCAACGCAACGAGCCATCATCCGAGCTTGTCCGAACACTTAAATCCCTAGAGATTCCAATGCCTAAGGCCGTCATGGATATTCAATCGGCACCCTCTCACGCGTAGGCACACGACAAATTTGGCCACCCTATGTAAGTCACTAGATTTATGGCCATTTTATGATTGTGTTTGCCTACCCCGCAAAAACCCGAGCTTTGGAACCACTAACCAAAATCTGCCACCTCTCAGCCATTTACTGGACCAAACCCCTATCCAAACCCGGCTTTTCAGAGAGCGGCCCATACCATTAAACGCTTTCAGAGAGTCTCACCAACTCTTTGAAATCGCTTTCTTTGAGAATTCGTATTGGAATACCCTTCTCAATAAGGTCCTCGGCCTTTCTGTGCTTCGAGCTTTTCTCGTGGCCGGCAAGTTTCTTTATGTCTTGGTCACCTACCACCAATAATGTCGTCTTTTTTGTTACACCAGATTCCACTTGGCAACCGATGCCCGCGGCGAGGTCGGCTGCTTCCCCGCGCGGTATTTGAAGAGCGCCTGTAAAAACGAGAACCTCACCATATAGGGCACCTTCCGGATTGCCTTCACGTCTAATATCAGAACCAGAACTGCTCGCCGCTGGACCGATTGGCTGGCGTACACGTTTGAGCCAACCATTTATGTCTAGACCGGTTTTATTAGATGCCACGAGAAGAATATGGGCAGCAGCTTTCGCATCTTCTAAAGCGTCGTGATGGCTAAATTCATGCCCCAGCATTTTGCACACATTATACAGGCCATATCCTTTCCATGCGCATTCTGTCCAGGTGCGACGGGCTACCCGTGCCGAATCGAGCCATGTGCATTCCGGCGTGCTAATGCCATAGCGGTGAGTTGCCTGATGCATCGCAACGCGATCAAAGTGTGTATGGCAGACAACTATTTCATTACTCAGATATGAGGAAATCTTGTCAGCAAGCTCAGGGAATGTTGGTGCGCCCTTGACAGTTGATGAGTCGATCCCGTGGATAGATATATTGATGTCATCAAAGTAATCCTCCGGATCGACATAGGTCCGCCATTCATCGGAGAATACGCCACCTGCACACTTCACAAGACCGATCTGGCAAATTGATGCCATGTCAGCATTTGCCGTCTCCACGTCGATAGCTACAAAATTCATTACTGGACCTCCATGCAGATTTGGCAAGAGGGAAGGGTTTGCGGTTTTTGTTACAGGAGCCTTGTTCACTCGTTTGAGAATCTTTGCGGCTGCACTGAGACTGAGGTCGGCTCTATAATTGGCAAAGTACTGCTCGGCTACTTCAGACGCTTCGATATCACGGCCCAGCCGGACGAGACAAAGCGTGAGTCTATCGAGGATTTGTAGTTCACCGCGCAAGCCCGTCTCCGCCCTCTCTTCTTTGATTAATTGGCCGACAAGCCTACGTTCGGCCTGAATTGACGCGTATTCAGCCACTCGCTCAAGCGACTCCCGATAAAGAGCAACGGCTTCTTGAGGGGCTGTCTTCTCTATCGCTTTTCCTCCAGCAACCAAACTCAAGTTCGCTTTGCGGAGCATGTGATAACGGTCTATCGCCTTAAAGTCGGTTTGGCGGGACATATTGCACCAGTTGACGAGCGTCTCCGATTCCTGGGCCATCCAAGCACTCTTAATTTCTTCGGCCTGCCCAGGTGTCAGGTTGTCTTCAAGGACTACGACCTCGTAATTTCCCTTCAAGTGTTTCTCAACATACCGATGCCAAAGCGGATGCTGGTCATGGTTCCAAGCACTGCGACCCACACCCCGGCCTATGTAAAATGGTGTGCCACGTTCATCGAGGTGGGCGTAAACATAGCTGCGCCGAGGCTGCTTTTGAGGGGCATCCGGATTACGCTCTAATCGTGCAGACACATCATTACCCAATGTGACTGAGATGTTGCCGTTTACTATTTCGACCTTAGCTTTCACGGTGACACCTCTCTTCCATCAAGGTCCTTTGAATATTCATTCCATTTCAACCATGAAGGCGGCTAAGAGACGAAAGGCGTGCTAAGTAGTGGAAACGGACTGAAATCTTGGAAGGTGAGAAAGGTTTGTACGAGAATAAAAATTAGCCGTTCCCGTTCCATGGTTACGGCTCGGCAAACTTTGTCGTATCGGCAGTATAGATGACTTTCATTCCAGTTTTTGAGCAGACAATTTCTATTTCTTCTGTTAGGTCGATATTTAAATCTTCACCTCTTATCCCCTGCCATTGAGCCAAATAATTGAGAGAACCGTATTTTTCTTTCTTTTGAATTTTTTTCTCGATGCCACCCTTCCAGCCAAGTACTGGTAACTCTCCATTTTTTGCTCGATCGGCTAATTCGGGCGTCTCAATGCTTTTTCTTCTCCCAACTTCCCAACATGTGATCAACCCATTATCCGGTCCTCTCCACCGTTCATTAAAGGAAGGATCATGTCGTATGGGCTCATTTATAGAACGGAAAATATGTTTGCTCATCCATAGCTCCGTACTTTTATAAGAAGATCTTTGATTTCTATGGCTCAACTGGATGGCTGGACGGGCTATGTCATCATAAAACCGTTTAGCTATCCCGTTTAACAGCAGTAAAAGACACATTATGCATGTTTGACCAGTTTACAGGATTATGTCCATTCGTAAAAGAATAAAAATGAGCAAAAGTGGTATACTTTTTTCATTGCAGACTTACTTTGATAGAAGAGGTGAAAGTTTGGTGAAAGTAGGCATAGCGCGACAACCCCCACTCAAAGTATGTCATAATACTTAGCGAAGTCGAAACCATAAGGGAGGTTTCCGGCATGAAATCCACACTCCAAAGTATTCGATCGCGCCCGAAAGAAAGCCGCTTCAAGGAAATGCTCGCCCGGAGGTACGATATGAAATTCTGATATGGTCTGGAGTTACAGTGCTGTCGGAGGCGCGCCCGACCTCATTTGAACGCTGATTCCGCGCAGAAAGCTTGCTGGGCATTATTGGCGTATCCGGATGTCCCCTCTACCGGGGCGAGCTAATAGCTGGTAAAATGGAGGCTTGGCTTCTTTAATATGGCAGGCCTTTTCTAGGGGCCACTGGAATGAACTGGCGTGATGCACTTTTTAAAGGTGATGTCTTTTCAGCCTATGCCGGCGGCTTTTTTGACCTAACCATTCTGCTTACCCCACCAACCCTTCCCGACCACGAATGCTCATCATTGTGGCAATCATGGTAGCTACCATCTTTTTTTGTCCATCTTTGAATGCGAATACATCTCCAGAGCACACTGTGAGGGTGCGTCCCGGTTTGGTCACCTTTCCGCATGCAATCAATGATTCCCCCATGGCAGGTGAGAGCAGGTTTATTTTGTACTCTACGGTGAGCACCGCCGCATCAGGAGCCATTAGACTGAATGCGGCATATCCACAGGCGGTATCGGCAAGGGTAGCAACGACCCCGGCATGGATAAAACCGTGCTGTTGAGTCAAATCGTCTCGAAATTCAAGTGAGATTTCCACTTCCCCCGGCAGCACCTTCGTAAGACCCGCTCCAATGGTTTTCATCAGATTCTGTTTCGAGAAGCTCTCTCGCACTCGCAATTCGTAGTTCTCATCTTGTGCTGTAAAGTCCTTCATCGATTGGCTCCTTAGACAAAGTTCTTGTACCGTTCCCGAAGATTAAATGAATCTATGCTGCTCCTAAGAACTACTTTTCAACGCGTTTACCAGCTCTTTCACTGTTTTTGGGGGGATAGGAAAACCTGGCTTGTTTTCCATTTTCGGATGCTCCACACCAGGAAATCAACCTGCTGTAATGAGTGCAATGGCCGCAGGCGGGGGGGGATTTCAAAACCTCATATAGCAAAAGCGCGCCTTGGGTGAGGTCCCAAGGCGCGCCGGCGAACCTATCAATCGCGGGCAAGGCCCGCTGCTGCGGTAAAAATCCTTGCAGGCTTGGAAAGGCGCTCAGGCTTTCTCCGCTTCGACTTCCAAAAGCTCCTTAAGGGTAATTGTTCCAACCGCAGGCTTATCTGTCGAGAAAACCGGCAATCGGTTGGCTATCCACCGGAACAGCCAGACTCCCATAGTCACCAGGGCCAGCGAAACCGTGATTTCCATCCAGCTCGGATAGTAATGAGGGCTGCTTTGCCAGTTCATCGCAATCATCGACACGTTGAACCGGTTGAAGATTATCCCGATTACGGTCCAAAGGCCGGTTATCCTCACCACTCTTACATTGCCGGTCCTTACTCCGAACACATACATAGCGCACGGCAAGGCGACAAAACCGACGGTCTCGAGCAGGTATAGATAGCCGTACGGCGTATTGAGCAGGTCCCAGTGATTGCCGTCGGCCAGGCCGATCAGTTTCAAAAAGAAGTAGACATAGAGCACTGCGGCGGCGGCTTTTCCAAGCCCGAGCGTCAAACTGTCAAGATCGAAATGCGAAGAAGATGAAAGCCTGTATGCGAACAGCCTGTGAGACAGCCCACTTTCCACGATCACCATCGAAAGGCCGGCGATAATGCTCGATACGAAGAAAAAGAGCGGCAGGTACATCGAATACCAAAGCGGGTGCAGTTTTGTGGGCGCTATGAGGAAGAGCGAGCCGAGGCTGGATTGATGCAGCGTGCTAAGCACCACTCCCAGGATCGCCAACCATATCGTCATCTTGGTCCAGAACCGTCTGACCTTGTCCCATCCGAGCCATTCCCAGAAAGCGGGCACAAATTCGAGGGCCTGAACTGTAAGGTAGGCGGCAACGCACATACCTACTTCGAAAAGCACCGAGGTCACGCCCCTGGGGAATATCATGATGAACGGCATGCGCCAGGGCTGGCCAAGGTCAAGAATGAGCCCCAAAACGACAAAAACGTAGCCCAAAAACCCCGTGAGGATAGCGGGCCTTACCAGCGGCTCGTACTCTTTTAGCCCGAACAGGTGCACGGTGGCTGCGATAGTGTAGCCGCCCGCCGCCAGGGCCACCCCGGTCATAACGTCAAAACCGATCCAAAGGCCCCATGGGGTGGTCTGGGTAAGGTTTGTGACTGCGCCCAATCCTTTGAACAGCCGCAGCCCGATCAGCCCCAGCCCCACGACTATGATCAGCCCGGTTATCAGATTGAACGGCGTAAAAGACTTCTTCGGGTCCCCTGTAAGTAAATAAATCAGCTTTTTCATTGTCGATTCCTTAACGTGAAACATTATGGCGAGAGCGGTCTTCATGACCCTCGTCCTTGCCGTGTGAAAGATAATGGAAGCCTGCGAGCAGCGCGGGCCAGATAAGCATTATGGCCGGCACGGTCCCCATGGCCCCTGCGGTAAGCTCGGGGTAGTCCTTGTCGCCAAGCTGGGGCAGACCAAGCTTGTCGAAGGGTGCGGCCGCGAGGTAGAGCCAATTTGTGCCGCCCGCCTCGTGTTCGCCGTAGATATGGTGCACGTAGGCGTTGGGGGTGTCGTGAATGCGCTTGCGCGCTTCTTCGAGAAGTTCCGGGCGCCGTCCGAATTTGAGGGCCTCAACAGGGCATATCTCCACGCAACCGGGAAGTTTGCCCGCCTCCTGGCGCTCGAAGCAAAACTGGCATTTCTTGATGAGCGGCGAGGCGCTTGAATACTCGAACTTGGGAACGTTGAACGGGCAGGCCACCATGCAGTAGCGGCAACCCAAACACAGATCCTTTCGATATGTAACTGCGCCGTTGGACCGCTTCTCCATCGCTCTTATGATGCACGCCGAAGAACAAGCCGGCTCCACGCAGTGCATGCATTGCTGCTTTCTTGTAATCTCAACGCCTTCCACCGTGTACTTGTTGACCACAGTAAATGCGCCGGGCGAAGTATCCCGGGTGTGGTCGAACAGCGAGTCGTCATCCTCGTAGGACACTTTGGGCTTGGGCAAGCCGTTTACCTGGTTGCACGCGGTTTCGCAGGAACGGCATCCAACACATAAGGTGGTGTCCACCAGGACGCCCATCCCATCGTATCCGCCGCCCCCTCCGACGGCCTCGGCCGCCTGCGCCGGATTTGCGCTAAGAAGAGCCAACGCGCCTCCCGCTCCTGCAAGTTTCAGAAAGCTGCGCCTGCTGCATTTGGAGGCATCCTCGCCTCCGTTCTTCGACAAAGTAGCATTCTTGCTCATTTTTTATTCCTTCATACTGTTACGAAAATACCGCCCGCAAGGACCTGGACCGGGGGCCCGCCAGGGCGGCTCTTAGTGGTTTAAAGGCATCCCGGCGCAACATGCGGAACTGCCGCAAAAAGTCGCTTTGAGTAGGAGCGCGCCATGCGCGCGATAGATTTCATACATTGCGAAACTGATATGTTGTTTCTCTGCACGTGTAGAATCGGCCGGGCTTTCGATGCCGCCTCGCCCTATTTTGTAAGAAAAAACTCTCTGGCAAGGTCGTCCCATCGTTCGGGATCGACCGCTTTGGCGATGCCCCTGACCGGCTCGCCGCCGTCTGCGCACAGCGGGGCCAAAGCCGGCGCCAGGCCCCGGCCTGCGAGGCGCTGCCGAATGTTTTCAAACCATTCCCCCACCATGCCGCTTGGAATCATGTTCTTCAGATTGGAAGTCAGGTTGCCGCTCTTGACCTTGAACAGCCAGCCGTTCCCGTAAGGGTCTTCAAAAGCCGCGCCGGGGGAATTGGCCACAGCCGCATTGACCGCCACAACCTCGCCTTCCACCGGAGAGAGCATGTGAATCACCCGGGAATCGGCCTTGAACCCCCAGCCTAAAGAACCCTGTTTCACCCGGGACCCCAATTTGGGCAATGAAATCGAATCCGCCGACCCCAGAAGCTTTACGGCGAAATCGTCCATGCCTACCGTTACCGTGTCTTCGCCCTCCAGCCTCGCCCATGCGTGACCGGGATGAAACATGACATCGGAGGGGGCAAGGAAGCCGGCGAAACGCTCGGCAAAAGCCCTGGCCATGTCCTTGACCGTTTCCAGCTCCGCTCTCGGACCGGTCAGCACACGCCAAAATACAATGAAGCCGAATAGACCGAGCAGCGCGATAATGTACTCTGCCTGCTTTGCCGCCAGCATGTGCGCTAAGATTCTCATTTCGTATGTGCTCCTTATAATTTGATTTTTTGATCCAGTGGCCTATCCTCCCCATACAAAGTTCATGCCATTATGGCAAATGAACGCTCTATTGAGAAAATATCCCAGCATATCAAGTGGTTAGGGCGTAACATAATCACTGGTGGCGAAATTTTTCGCGGTCCTGAAAAGGCAAGTGTAGAAATTATCGACACAATAGGGACTGGTGTGCCGAAAATTTCGATTCCCATCGGAAGAGTGTATAAATTTTCGACAAACCCTCATTGAAGCCCTAGGGCACGAAATTTTCGACAGACTTCCTGATACGAAGTTGCGTTGAAGTGAGCGCCAAAAGAAGCTGAAAAGCTCGGGGAGCTTTGCCCCCCGAACCCTCACTCCGTTCGGGTTCGCGCTTACACATCGGACCGACGCTCGACGCTTCAAGTTCGCGCCCGATCTTTTGTGAGGGCGCACCCCCATCGCCGCTACGCGGCTCATATGGCGCTGCGGCGGCGGCCCAGCAGGTGCTGGGCAACCGCCGCCGGCGCCGAGCGCTTGGCCTCGCGCGCCTGCGCGCGCGGCCAAATCTTGCGGGGTGCGGGGAACCCTCACTAGGCTCGGGTTCGCGTTGAACCTACGAGCACATGTCCGATGCTGGACCCTCACTGCGCTCAGGTCCGGGCTTAACGTTGCGAACATGGTTAAACGCTTCAAGTCCGGGCACGATCTTTTGTGAGGACGCGCTGCTTCCCCGCTCTTTTCGATTACTTCAATCTTGAACGCAATTAGTCATGATGCGTCGCCTCACCCGCGAAGCATGAAAATAGGGCTATTTTGTAAGTAATTCGGTATGAGAACTCTCAAGTTCCGCGTGGAAGCATGAGGTCCCGTCCGACTATGAGTCTCATGATCTGATTGGTTCCCGTGTATATCTGGGTGAGCTTGGCGTCGCGCATCATTCGCTCCACGGGGTAATCTTTCATGTAACCGTAGCCGCCCATGATTTGAACTGCGTCTGTTGTGACCCGCATGGCGGCATCGGACGCAACGCACTTGGCCATCGCAGCAAACATGCCTGCACGTTCTGTTTCATTCTCGTCGAAGAGGTTGGCGGCTTTGTGGGTGAGCAGCCGTGAAGACTCGACGGCCCCAGCCATGTCAGCCACCATGAATTGAAGGGGCGTAAGGGCCGCTATGGGTTTTCCGAACTGCACCCTTTGACGGGCGTAGGCTATGGCCTGATCCAGGGCCCCCTGAGCTATGCCCACGGCCTGGGAAGCGCAAAAGAGCCTGCTCTTCGCAAGCGTTTGCATGAGATTGGCGAACCCCGCTCCTTCCTCTCCTATGAGATTCTCCGCCGGAATCTCCATGTCCTCGAAAAAGAGCTCGGAATTGACGGAGCCCCGCATTCCCATTTTGTTTTCGTTCTTGCCGTATACGAGTCCCGAAAACCCCTTCTCCGCGACGAAGGCGCTGATCCCGTGGGCTTTTTTGGAAGTATCCGTAAAAGCGTAGAGCACGAAGAAATCCGCAACGGACCCATTGGTTATGAAACACTTCTGTCCGTTTATGATGTACTTGTCGCCCTTGCGCACAGCCCGCGTTCTCATGGACATAAGGTCGGAGCCTGCCGAGGGCTCCGTTGCGGCAATAGCGGTCAACCGGCAGGATTCGCCCGAAAGCCGATGCAAGTATTTCTCTTTCAGGGCTTCGCTCCCGCCGTGGAGGATCGGCAGCATGCCGTCGGCCTGAGCGATGAGCACCAGCGCCGAAGAGGCGCACGACTTTGCAATTTCCTCGATAACCATCGAAAATGTCGCGAGATTCAGCCCCACACCGCCGTACTGCGCAGGCAAGAGCGCGTTAAGCAGGCCATTTTCCGCGAAGACTTCGACCGAGTGCTGAGGGAAGGCCGCTGTTTCATCCAGTTGGGCCGCCCCGGGCGCAATTTCCCTGGCGGCGATCCGGCGGACGGTTTCTAAAATCATCCGGCTTTCATCATCGAGTTTGAGCATGTTTGAAACCTGTTTAGCCTTGTGAAGGCGCAGAGATCACTCTGACAAGGCATCCCGCTGACGGCGCAACGCGCATGACAGAACCGGGCGGGGCGCCTTCCGCGCTACGCGACGCACACCGCTAAGGGATGCCCGGGAGAGCCTTTCACCAACGATCGCATGCTTGTTGTTAACAAGTCTGTCATACGAGGTCCGGGGCCCTTCAGTACGGCAGGAATTCGCGGCCGAACAGCTCACGGCCGATGACGATTTTGCACGCTTGGGAGGTCCCGTCCGCTATTTCCACGCCCATTATGTCCCGAAGACGCTGCTCCAGGGGAAACTCCTGGGTATAGCCGTAGTGCCCGTGCAGCAGCAAACAGTCGCGAATGGCGTTGACTGAGAACCTGGGGGCCATCCACTTGACCATCGCGGCCTCCTTGGAATGCGGCAAACCCCGGTCTCTGAGCCAGAGGGCTTTATAGCAAAGCAACCGGACCGCTTCAAGGATGCTGGCATGCTCGGATATCGTAAAGGAGACTCCCTCGAACATGGCGAGCGGCTTCCCGAAGGCCGTCCGTTCTTTGGCGTATCTCACAGTCTCCTCCAGCGATATATTCGCGGCCCCAAGACACAGAAGAGCGAGGTAGACCCGGCTGACGTCAAAGCCCTTCATCATCAATTTGAAGCCTTCCCCCTCGGCGCCGAGGAGGTATTCTTCGGGAACGGCGACGTCGTCCATGAAGATGGAGCCGCGCACCAGGGATTTGCTCCCCATGTCATCGTAGTATTGTCTGGTGACTCCCGGCGCATCCGTGGGCGCAACGAAGGCGCTCACTCCGCGCGCTCCGGCGGCGGGGTCGGTTTTTGCGTAGACGATGGTGAAATCTGCAGCCTTCGTCAGGGTGACGCCCGACTTTTCTCCATTCAGAATATACCTGTTCCCCCGCTTGACGGCCCTCGCTCTCATCGCGGCGGCATCGGTCCCGCAATGCGGCTCGGTTACGGCGAATGCAGGCACTTTGTCCCCCAGCATCATCGGCGCGAGAAACTCCTCCCGGACCCGGGCCGTTCCCTGCTCGAGCATGTGGGCGCAAAGCTCCCCGACGGCGCAGACCGCCACCGTTATGTTCGGGTCTCCCCTTCCCATCTCTTCGGCAACAACGCCCAGTGTCACACAGTCGACATTCTGGCCTCCGTGCCCGGCGGCAACGCGCATTCCTATCAGCCCCAGTTCGCCAAGCTTTTTCCAGAGGGTTCGAGGGAAGCTCTTTTCCCTGTCCCATTGGCTGTAGCTCGGCCGCAGCTCTTTTTCCGCAAACGTTCTCACCATCCGGGCAAGCGCTCGCTGTTCATCGTTAAAGTCAAACTGCATGACCGCAACCTCCTCCGAGAGACTTTGAAAGAGCCTGAAGTTCCGATTACTTTCGTGAAACTTGAGCGGCCGCGCCTAAGCGTTACGCCTCGCGAAGCGCCAACGGCCGGCCGCTCGTTCCCGACGCTCCGCGGGAAGGGATTAGAGCGGGAGGCCATCATTCATACTTTTTCCAGCAAACCCGCCCGGTCGTCTTCGATGGCCTGCGCTTTGATCTTGTAGTGCATCTTCTTCCCCGTAGCCGTCATGGGAAGCTTGTCAACGAACCGGTAGCGCCTTGGCCTTTTGTACCTCGCCAGCATGGGATGGCCGGCGCAAAACTCGTCCAGTTCCCGGGCCGTGAGGGAAGGCTCCTTGGGGACCACATACGCAACGACTATCTGCCCCCATTGCTCGTCAGGCATTCCAACCACCACGTTCTCACTCACCTTGGGGTGGTCGTTGATGGCCTCCTCCACCTGCACCGGCTGAATGTTTTCCCCACCCGAAATGATCATATCGTCCTTGCGGCCGACCACGGTGATGAACTCATTTTCATCCCAGAGGCCCAGGTCGCCTATATACAGCCAGCCTTTGTAGTACTTGTCCCTGGTTTCTTCAGGCCTGTTGATATAGTCAAAGGAGCATTTGGCCGTGGGTTTTACGATGATCTCCCCGATCTCCTGGTTGTCTTTTGCAACGAATTCATCGGGCTCAGCCAATCGGCCCGGAAATATCCTCACTACGGCCACGTCGTCGTCCGTGCAGGAGCGTCCCGTGGACCCGGCCTTTTCCGGCAGATCGTAGGGCCGCAGGAAGCAATTCCAGAAGGCCTCCGTCGAACCGTACCCGTTGTAAATGTTGGGAGTCAGCACACGTTGGAACTGGATGCAACTGTTGCGTTCAAGAGGCGCGCCCATGGTTACGATGCCTTTGAGCTTTCCCAGGTCGCGGGGCTTTTTCAGTTGTTCGTCATGCAGGGATTTCAGTGTGGCCGGGCCGCCGATGAGAAAGGAGAGCTCGTATTTCTCGACGTAGTCCAACACGGTGGCCGCGTCAAAACTCCTCAAAACGACAAGCTCTCCTCCAACGTAGAGAGTCGGACACGGCCCGCCCGAATACAATCCGCCCCGGTGAAACCATGGAGTCATGTTCATCGTTTTGTCGAGAGGGGAAAGCGGAAAGTGCATGATCACGTCATGAGCGCTGAAGATCTCGTTCAGGTTGTTGAGAGGCACTCCTTTGGGCATGCCGGTTGTGCCCGAAGTATAGAGCCTGGTCGTTTCATCATAAATATTAGTGGGATTGGCGATCTCAGGGCGGGTCTCGGGTCTCGATGCAGTGTACTCGGCATAGGAGACGGCGCCCGCAAAAGGCTTGTGCTTTCCCATGACATCGACCATGACGACTCTTTGAGGCTTGTGCTTAGCGGTATTGAGCGCTCTTTCGGCCACTTCGCTCAGTTCGGCGTCGTAAAAATAGGCCTTCGGTTTGCTGTCATCGATGATGTAGGCCGTCTCGCCGTATGAGAGCCGGAAATTGATGGGACAATTGATCGCCCCGAGCTTTTGGGGGGCAAGGTAGAGAAATACGAATTCGGCGCAATTGAACAACTGATACATGAGAACGTCGTATTTGCCTGCACCGTCCGCCATCAGAGCGTGAGCGAGTTTGTTGGCTTCCCTGTCGACGCCGGCGTAATTCCAGGAGACCGTCCTGATCGGACATGTGAGAGCTACCCTTTGGGCATAACGGTGCACATTGCGCAAAAATCCCTGAAGATAGGTGAATTCATTCTCAAAAATCCTGCGAAACCCCTCGACGTTGTAGGTAGACCTGCCACTGTCCATGATCGATCTCCTTCCATTGTCCTCGTAAGATAGACTTATATAATGAGGACGGTCAAAAAAAATCGTGTTACTACGCGTTTTGCGCGTAAGCGATGCCGTTTGAAGGCAAGCCCGCAACGATACGCCTCACAAGCTGCAGCGACTACGGAGCAAAGTATTCGCTACGCGCACTTCGAGCTGCTTCACTTTGCGAAGCGCTCTCGCTGGCCTCCCCAGGCGCAAAATGAGCGCGTAGCGGGACAGGCCGACTTGCAGCAGCCCGTCTATCTGCTCTGTTGGGCTGCAGCGGGAGGCCTGAAGTCCATGACCCGGCGGGTCGCAACGAAGCATGAAAATATTGGATCGTGAAGGAAGCGTGGCCGTTCTCGGATTGTCTTGTACGGCGGCAAAAACCAAAAACCGGAGAGCGGCCATGGCTAAGAAGACCTATAACACAATGGCGAGAGCGGCGCACCCGATTTGTGGCGGCCTTGACGCGCACGAGGCCTGCCGCACGCGGGTGGATTGACACGGTTGAAAGGGGGCCGTACCTTAACTGTAAATAACAAAGATTTAGAAACGGAGGTATCACATGGCTGTTAAACCTATACCGGATGGTTACCACAGCGTGACGCCCCTTCTGTCCGTGAAGGGGGCGGCGCAGTTGATCGACTTTTTGAAAAAGGCGTTCGGGGCCGTGGAGATCTATAGATTCCCTGCGCCCGACGGAAGCGTTATGCATGCCGAGATCAAGATCGGCGATTCGATTGTGATGCTGGGCGAGGCGACGGCTGATTGCGTCGCCATGCCCGCATCGTTCTACGTCTACGTGCCGGATGCCGAGGGGGCGTACCGTACGGCCCTGAAGGCCGGCGGCGAATCTTTGGAAGGTCCGGCCGATCGGTTCTGGGGCGACCGGATGGCCCTCGTCAAAGATTTTGCAGGAAACAGTTGGATGATCGCCACCCACGTGGAAGACGTTGATGCGGACGAAATCGAAAGGCGGGCGCAGCAGGCCAAGGCGGCCTGATCCGCCTGGTCCTCATGCACGCCTCATTTGCGTTGAAGGCGCCCCGCTGACGGCCCCGTCTCCTGACAGGTAGGGGAGAGCGTCGAGAGTGAACGGGACGCCTTCCGCGCTGTGCGGGGTGATAGTCTCCGAGCAGGAAAGGGTCCTTTTCCGCCCTGGGGCGGTGGGACCGCCACGCCGATTTGGCCACTGCCTTCGGCGGTGGCATGGGCGGGATCTCGACGCTCCGTCCGTTCGACAGGCTCAGGGCAAGCTTGGCGGTACGAACACTCGCTGCGCTCATGTTCGCGCTTGACACTCGAGACAGCGCTTAGATGCTTATTGTTCTCGCCCGATCTTTAGTGAGGGCGCATGTACGCCTCCGCGCAACCCCTTGATTTCCTTGCCAAAGCCTGCCAAGGACCTGATCCGGGGACGAAAAATGCCTCCTTTCCGGCTCGGAAACTGCCATTCTCTTATCCGAGGTTACCGGATGGAACTATCCTAAACAGGTTCTGACAACTTAATTGCAGCCAGAATGGCGTCTTTTACCATATCTTCCGAAGGCACACCCGATGCCCCGTAGTTTCGTCACCCAAGGCCGAAGGCTACGCTGTCACGGGCGGATCGATCGATATCGAGTCCATTGATCTGAATGGTCGGGCTGCCCAGGCAGCGAAGTTTCACTGCCTGTTCCTGTGAGGATACCACGACACTCTCGATGAAGACCGGAACGCCGACCTCATTTTTCACCTTCTCGATCAGATTGACCACCTTGGAGGCGTTGGGGCATCCGTCATTGTAGAGAACACGAATTTTAATTGTTTTATTCATCTTTTCAGCGCCGGTCATGCGTATCGCCCTTTGTTCGGCTTGAAAGGGTCATTCCCTCATCGTCAAGATTCAAGCCATTTCCATGCGTCTTCGATCTCGGATCGGTAAAAATGTTTTGTCTCGGCAAGCGCCGGAAACCCGCCTACTTCCACCCATGATTTTATCCATACTCGATCGCTCAAAACCGCCATTCGTTCTATTTCTCCGGAATGATCCACGGCAAACTTGAGTTTTTCAATCAAGGCTTCAATATCCATGTGACGAAAGCCCTGGATATCGACAAGAATCCGTATCTCCCCCCATTCAGCGATTGCGTCAGCCAATACTCTACTCAATTTCCTCACGTCTTCGGCGCTGACCCCCTCGCGGATCCTGAACCCAAGGAGTTTTCCAGAACCCCTGCTAAGTTGCTCAAACATTTCGGCATATCTTCTGAGCCGTTGTCTCAGCCAGCTTCAACACGTCTTCATGTGCTTCAATTTCCCCGGGCTCTCGAACTCCACATGCCCGGATGAGATGAGTCTCACTAAAGCCATAGCCTTTAAAGAAGTAGTGAAATTTTGGGAAAACGTCGTTAAACATGGTCCCATCCGGGTTTCCCTGCACCTGAATGAAAACCAGTTTCTTCCCCGGTTGAAGGCGGGACCTGTCCGGGTTCGTGAGGAAATCAGGCGTAAGATATGAAAAAGTCCGGTCCAGAAAGGCCTTCAACTGGCTCGTCACGTCCCAGTAGTAGATTGGAGACGCCAGCACCAAAACATCGGTTTCACGAACGGCCTCCAAAACTTCGGTCAAATCGTCTTCAAGGACGCATCTATCGAGTTTGGTCTTACAGGCCATACATCCCTGACAGCCACGATATTCGAGCTTATTCAGGGCGAAAGTCCGCACCTGTGCGCCAAGCCTTTCGGCGGCGTCACAGAATCGATTCGCGATGGCGGCGCTATTTCCCTTTTCCCGTGGACTTCCAAGCAAGCAGACAATCTTCATTTCACTCCCCCCGATCGAAGAAATTTATCTTCTGTGGGATGAAGAATAGCGGCGAATGGCGCTTTGGTCAATGAGAGGGTAATCCGACGCCGCGCCATCGCCTTCTGCTCCTGCCTTCTAAACGTTGCCCAAAAGATCTTTTATCTGTCGCGTGCTGCATTTTGGATCGATTTGCACCGAGGGCGGCGCTCTTGAAGCAGCAAACCCCGCGGCCGTAATGGGGCAGGGGTCCCCTGTTCGTCTTTGACGCCGGCGCGCGGGCCGTTATTCATCCGCACGTCAAAAGGCCGTGCCGTGCAGCGGTTCGATGTGGGAAAGGGATCGCGTCAGGATCGTCAACAAGACGGCCGGCATCCCACGGGGAAGCTGTTTCGATGAAAACGGATCCCCGAGGGTAGGGGAAGGCGCATGGTCGAGGAGGCGGCCGGAACAGGTCGGGGGGCGAACCGGGCGGGCCGGAGGGAGACAGTCAAGAGGATGCTTGACAGCCGTAACCCGTTACGTTATAGGTAATAGATGATCGTCCGCTTTCGACACAAGGGATTAGAGCGGCTGTTCACGAAGGGCGACACAAGCGGGGTCTCCGCACGGCAGGTGCGAAAACTTCAGCAGGTTCTCGCCTTTTTGAACGTCAGCGAGGAACCGGCCGACATGAATCTGCCGGGATTTCGGCTCCATCGGTTGAAAGGCGGGCGCAAAGGACAATGGGCGGTGTCCGTAACGGGTAATTTGCGGATAGTATTCGAGTTTGAGGGCAAGAACGCCGCAAACGTCGACCTTCTCGATTACCACTGACCGCCGGAAAGGTTGCAACCCATGAAGATGCACAACCCGCCGCACCCCGGCGAAATCATCCGCGAGCAGTGTATTGAACCGCTTGGTCTGACGATCACGGCGGCGGCCAAAGGACTCGGCGTCACGCGCAAAGCGCTGTCCGAGCTGGTGAATGGGCATAGCGGCGTGTCGCCCGAAATGGCGATCCGCCTGTCCAAAGCCTTCGGGAGCAGTCCCGAGACCTGGTTGCGCCTGCAGCTGCAATATGATCTGTCGCGCGCCGAGCGGCGCGCCGGCAGAATCAAGGTGACGCGCTTCCCGGAGCGTGCGCCGGCGTAACGGTTACGTGGTTTTTCAAATCAATCAGGAAGGGCAGGGGCTTGAAAACGGGCCGGCGCAATGCGGATGGCTAATACGAGGTTGCGTCTAAGATGTAATTTTCATAACCCTCAAAGCGCGGGGGAATGTTTTTTCAGTTTAAAAGATACCCCGCACCCGCCATATAGATCTCGAGGCTCCGCCAGGCGGAAGGGGGTGTGGGGGGCAACCCTCACTACGTTCGGGTTCGCGTTGAACCTACGAACCCGCGTTTGACGCTGGACCCTCACTGCGCTCAGGTCCGGGCTTAACATTGCGAACATGGTTAAACGCTGGACCCTCGCTTCGCTCAGGCCCGCTTAGTATTGCTAAACGCTTCAAGTCCGGGCACGATCTTTTGTGAGTGCGCTTTGTGAGTGCCCAGTTCGCGTCCGGAACCCTCACTTCGTTTCGGGTCCGCGCTTGACACTCTCGACCGTGGTCAAACGCTGGACCCTCACTGCGTTCAGGTCCGGGCTTAACGTTGCGAACATGGTTAAACGCTTCAAGTCCGGGCACGATCTTTTGTGAGTGCCCAGTTCGCGCCCGATTCTTCGTGAGGGCGCTTTGTGAGGACGCAGCTCCCCACGCTTTTAAGAATCTATCTTTTGATGCCATCATGAAGGCAACTTAGTATAAGCCTGGTCCTGCAAGCAGCGCACAAACGCGATCGCCATCATAAGATCATGATTTCATATTTGCATAACAACATGATGTGAGATAAACATTGATTTATGGCGATAGGGAAAAAGAAAAAACTCGACGGCGACTCTGCTCTCCGCCCTTTTGGAAATTACTCAGATTATAACGTTTGGCAAAGGAAATTATATAAAATAAAATCCCAACGTTGTTTGCATTCGAGGTCTCATGTTTAGAAACTCGCAGCAAACGCGATCATTGAATATATTTCTAATTAATATGAGGCCTTCAATAACATCTTGTTCTCCATTATCGAGATTGAATCGCACGATAAGCCGGTCGCCTACACTAAGTTCATTCTTATCAGTTCTGACAAAACCAAGTCCTCCCCGAGACAAATCTACCACATCAATGATATGATTTGCTAGACCATGTTCTAACGAATAGGTTCCAACCAAATTAGTTTTCTTACGTTTATGTTGTCTTTTGTCAAACGCAATAGAAAAACCATGCACACATTTACATTTAATCTTATATACTTTGCCGATATCCGGCAAGCTGGAAACGTTAATTTCTCGCGCACAGCCGCATTCGGGACACTCCAATCTAATGGATTCCTTCCCTGCAATGCTAATTGTTACGACATCCATCCGTATCCTCCTTTTTGGATCTCAACCTGCTTTTTGTAAGGTGGTCAATTCGCCGTGGATCCGGACTTTTAGATTGAGCTTTTCCATTCACGAACAAAACGCCGAATCGGAGATCGATTCCCGCTAATCTCAACGGGAATGTCCCGTGGCGAAACTCAGGTTTATCCAGCCTGGTTTCGCTTATATTATCGGCGCTCGCCCCTGAAAGGTGAAATTTTTCTCTTTTCCCCTCCTTGTAGGCGCCGGGGCGGGAAAAGGACGGTGCTGCAGCCCCTGCGGCCTACCCGGAAAGCTGTTTCCCCAGGTTCAAAACATACTCATCCAATGCCTTCATAGCCGCTTCATCGTTATTATCGGAGAATCTGACACCGAGCGCAATGCCAGCGGCATCGCGCATTAAATTCGAAACTTCGCCGAACAGTCTTTTCCTGCCATGGCCGCCCGTCAAATCGAACTCCAAAAGCACCTTCTTTTCCGACTTGAACATTTCAGCGTGATCGCGTGAGATGGACGTCAGAAGGCATCTGCATCCACCCGAATTCAGGTCGACTATCAATCCGGCGTATTGTTTCAGGTTGAATAAAGTCGCCAGGATACATGGAATGCTACATTCGACCCTGTTCGAGCTTCGCAAATCACGGATCTTTTCAAGCGACGAGGGATACCTCGCAAACAGGAGCCATGCAGGTCTTTTCAGATAGGCGGTAATTGAGGACTCAAACCGGACCATTGTCCCGGAGGCAAAGAATGATCCAATGACCGGGAGGCCTTCGCTGAGCCCCGCATCAATTTCTGGTGCTCGAGGGGCTTCGATAACCAGATACTCCGGTGGTTTGAAACCGACGAGATAGCCTCTGAAAACTCGGTCGCGGAGGGTCAGGTGCAGAGGCCTCCCGGCTTCCATCAACAGTCTGTTAAAAAGGTTTTCAATATCCATAAGGCGCCTTCAAAGATTCGCGGTTGGAAAGAACGGGCAGCAGGCCCGGCAATGTTGGGTCCAAAATCATTCAGGACCGCTTGAGGCAGATAGTCGCAGAAATCGAGCCCCGATTCAACCGCTTTTAGTCTGGATAATTTCCCGAATTTCTTCCGGGCTTCTTATACGCGGCAAGGGGGCCGCTAAATCCGCAAAGGCGGAGGCGCAGAGGACTGGCAGAGGGCGATTATCTTCTTCTTGACGTCAAGGATCATGATGTTTCCTGCTTAACTCGTGCTCCCTATTTTTCCTGCCCCCGGAGTTCATAAACTGGCGGCGGCATTCCGGGCATATTCCATGGGAGCTTCGAGTCCCATTGTTCTCTTCCGGGTATTGTTCGAGTGTTATCCATGAATCGTCGATCTTCAACTTCCTACGCCATCGAGCGAACAAAACGGAAACGATCGTGAAACCTGAACTTTTTGAGCGCAAACCCGAGACAGCGCGCGGACTTTGAGATCCGCCTACGCCCCCATCGCCGCGGCAAGGGCCGCCTCCAGCTCCGCCACGCGATATGGCTTATGTAGGAATGCCTGGGGGAACTCCGCATGTTTTCCTTCCACGACCTTTGCCTCGTCATAGCCGCTGGCGAGGATTGCATGGATATCGGGCCGCAGCGCCCGGAGCGCGTCCAGCGTCTCCCAGCCGTTCATGCCCGGCATGGTGAGGTCGAGGATTACGAGGCTGATCTCATCCTTGCGCATACGGAAGATTTCCAGGGCCTCCAAGCCATGACCGGCCTGTGATCACTTTAAAGCCCAAATGTCCCAGCATCGCCTCAGCCATATTGCGAAGCTGAGCATCATCATCCACAAAAAGGACGAGACCCGAGCGCCATGATCGGTTTGAAGGCCTCTGTCTCGAATTGCTGAACGGGCTTTGCGCCCTGTTCGGCAACGGGCCAAAAGACCCGGAAAATCGAACCTCGACCGGGTTCGCTCTCGACGGCAATAGCTCCCTCCATAGGAACGAACAGCGCCCAAGACAACCGCCAGACCAAGACCTCGTCCAGTGAATTTCGTAGAGAAAAAGGGATCGAAAATCAGATCGAGCTGTTCCGGGTTAATGCCGCACCCGGTATCGGACACCTCGAGGCAGGCGTAGGCGTCTCTTTCCGGTTTCCAGTCGGCAGGGAAAATATGGAAGGATGACGTCTCTGCCGCTTCAGCGATACGAAGCGACACTTGAATGTCGCCTTGCCCTTCGCCGATGGCCTCCCAGGCATTGACGATGAGATTCGATAAGATCTGCCGTACCTGGGCTCGATTGGCCTTGATCGTCGGTCCGTGAGGAGGAATGTCCATCTTCAGGGTCACCCCCTCGGGAAGAGATGACCTCTGTGACTCGATCACCTCACGGCAAACCTCGGCCAAGTCAAAGAGCTCAGCTTTGGGCAAGGTGTGACCGAGGTAGGCGAGCATCAGGCCGCTCACTTCAGCAGCTTGATCGGATGCGCGCTGGGCTTCCAGAAGATGAGTCGACAACTTCTGGTTTGGTCCCGCATGTATCAATGCCAGCTCCAGATTGCCCATTACCGCCATGAGCTTGTTGTTGAAATGATGGGCGATGGCGCCGGCCATCCGCCCCAGGCTTTCCGCTTTCCGGGCCTGCTGGAGTTGGTGTTCCAGCTTTATCCGCTCGGCCTCCGCCCGCTTGCGCTCGGTGATGTCCCTGATAATGAAAAGCATTCCATGCCGGCTTTGGATATCGACAGTCTCCACGGAGAGGAGCACGGTCTTAACTCCACCCGATTTCGTTTCAAGGCGGCACTCGAAATCCGCCAAACTTTTTTGGGAGGCCAGAATGCCCATCATTTGGGCCCGCTCGCCCGGATCATGCCAAACGCCAAGATCCACGAAGGTCTTGCCTATGATTTCATCCTGAGAGAAGCCCAGAAACCCGCAGAATGCGTCATTGACCTCGAGTATGCTTGGCGCATCATTCCAAAGGGCGAGGACAAGAGGTTCGGGGACTGAGCGGAAGAGCGTTCTGAACTTTTCCTCGCTCTCCACGAGTTCAGACTCGCGGGACCTGACCTCTTGGGCCATTTCATGGAATACGCGGGCAAGGTCTTTGATCTCGGAAGGACCCGAAGAGGCCGCCGGGATGTCCTTTTCTCCGCGACCGAACTGAAGCGCTTGTTTTCGCAGTCGCACGATCGGGGTGGAAATAGAGCGGGAAAGGAGCAATGCTCCACAAAACGCGGATAACGCAACAATCAGAAACAGGATTGTCTGACGCACCAAAGCGGAGGCGACTGCCGCCATGGCGTCCTCTTCGGAGCGACCCGCTCCGGCAACCCACCCGATGGACGAGATAGGAGTAAACCCAACCAGGCGCTTTTTACCGGTCAACCCCGATATGACTGTCGAAGTGACCTCCTTCCCCTTGAGCGCATTTTCCATCACGGGATACACCCTGAGCCAGTTGCGCTGCTCCCAGGTGAGTTCCCGGTGAGGATACCGGTGAACGTGCATGCCTTTGTTGTCGATAAGACTTACGCCCGCATCCTCCAAACGGTCAATCCTCAATACATTGTCCAGGCTATGAGGCTCAAAAGAAGCCGCAACGAGCCCTACCAGATCACCCTGCATATTTCGAATCCCGCGGCTTATGGTAAAACCCGCTTTTCCCTCAGCCTCTCCCAAAATGAGTTCACTTACGGCCCAATCCCGCCCGCCCAAAACCTCCCGATAAAATGAGCGGTCACTGATATCCTGACCATTGTAGATTTCAAGGCTGGAGGCAACGATTACCCCGCCCGGATTGACCCAGAAAACACATTTGACGGCGGGATTATCAGCATGAAACTGATTGAGAATGCGGTCCCGATCCTGATCGGTAATTGGCTGAGATGCGGTAAGAGCTAACCCGATGACCAATTCACTGTGTACAATGTCCTGAATGAATGACTCGAAGTTTCTTGCGACCGCACGGGCGAGTTCAAGGTTAACCTGCAATTCCTCGGCGCGGCGGGTCCGAGATCGGTCATGATAGATGTAAGCCTGGATGAGAATTGTGGGGATGAGCACAAAGAGGAGAAGAAGCATCAAGTTCCCCTGAATGCTTTTCCAAAATCCGTGATGGGTGGATCCGGCAGTGAAAAAAGTTTTCATGGGTATCTTTACGTTCTATGCTGCGCTGACTTTACTCTGTCCGCGCATGTTGAGAAATCGCTCGAAGGGGCTCACTCAAAGGAACGAGCAAACATAAATCTTGCCCGGCTCAGGATACTCGGCTAAAAGTAGGACGATAAGCTATAAGTACCTGTAAAGATCCAAACCATCAAGAGGCAAGAATAATTTTCGGGTAAGAAGGACAGACTTCAGATGAGGGGCCGCAAAGATTTTCGTGCTCTCCGGCATAGGCGGGCTTTTTGTAGCTAAAGGCGGCAAGGACCTGCAAGAATTGGCCGGGAGAATCTTCGCGGAGGGTGGGTCGCGATCCCGTGGTGTGCGACCTGATGCGTCACCTGCAAATCAATCAATCTCCCGGTAGATGACACCCGTAGCGCAGCGGATGCCGCCAGCGGCCATAGCGTGGGCTGAAAACTCAATAAATAGTGCACAACCACTCGCATCTGATGTGGTCTTCATGAAAAGCGAACCACATCGCAGGTGGCCCGTATACCGCTACTTTGGGTGCGAAGCACAAGGATTGGCGTGGCCGACATTCGCGTGAGATTAGGCCTGGGTCTGACATCTGAGTGCCTACCTGAACGAGTGTGAAAAAACCCGCCTGCCCCTCCCCGATGGTTTCCATGATCGAATATCCCATAGGAAAGTCACCTGATCTTGATGATGAGGTCGCCCCACTGGCGGGTGGCCCGGATAGCGCTGCTATCCGGGTGCGAAGCACACGAGGATTGCAAGGACGGAATTTGCGAGAGGAAGAGTCCTATTGATATGAGTGCTTTCCTGAAATTGGCGTGAAGGTTGGGGAATTGAGGGATTACACATCGGATGGAAGACGTTCGAAGGCTTTCCAAAATCCGCTGGAAGCCTTGCTCGTCACAATATCTCTTTCATTGGCCGGGTCTTCCGCGCCTTGTGCTCGGCAATCGCCTCAGCAGCCATATCGGCCAGTTTATCCTGTGAACCGGCAAATGCCTCCTCCCATCGCTTCTCATCCTCGATTTCAGCGAGAATGAGCTTTGCAATAGCGTCCTGGCGGTCAATGGGAAGCGACGATGCTGCATCGAAGGCTTTCTTCAAAAGCGAGGTCATTTGTTTTCTCCTTTCGCTACGTTCCTTCTAAACCTATATCACGGATGAGAAATTTTCAATCAACCCGTGATGCGCCCAACCCAATTTCCGGTTTGGATTTTCATGCCCGGAAACCGCCCCGATGGTCTCAATCATGGAATAGCCCACGGGAATACCACCTGATCTTCATGATCGAACAACCCCCAAAAATACCCGGTGGTCGTCGGTAATAAAATGATCCTCGTGTGGTGAAAAACATAGAATTTGGACCTGATCCGGGGCTTTCTCCATGGTTCATTCCTGCCATCCACAATCGGAATTATTGCCATTGATCAAAAGGTGTTGGACGAAAGCGGGTGGGCGGTCCGAAGGCGCAGCGAAATCAGGCCAGATCGCGTAGAGGTTCTTCGAGGGCGCCGGTAAGGCAAATGGAATAGCACAAAGTTCGCCTGTTGCAGCTTCACGACACACGGCTGAAGTCAGCACCAGTGAAATTCCCAGCCCGGCCGCAACAGCCTTTTTTACGGCTTCCGTGCTGCCGAGTTGCATACTGACGTTCGGCTGTTCCTGCTCCCCAATGTATGCACGCAGCAAACGTCCGGTCCCGGTTCCAGGCTCGCCGCCCAGCAGCGTTGAACCCGCCAGGTCCGATTTGTCGATAACAGTGCGGCGGCACAGAGGATGACCGGGCGGAGCAATCAGCACCACCGGCTCGCTTCGCCAGTCAACCGCATTGAAGCCGCCGCGTCCATCCCACCACTCCATCAGTGCGATGTCGATATCCACCGTTTCGAGAAGTGCGGCTATCTTTGGGTTTCTGTCAATGACCACATCGACGTCCATACCGGGATTAACATCCATGAAAGTTTTCAGCAGTGGCTGCAGTATGTAGATTCCTATGTTCGAACCAGCCCCTATGCGCAGCCGTTTCCGTTTAACGGCGGCTTCGGTCCGCTCACTAAGTCTCAGCAGCCTGTCGGCCAAAGGCAGGAATGCCTGTGCCGCGCTTGTCGGCATGCATCCTCTGCGGTCTCGACGGATGAGTCTAGCCCCCAGTTCTTCCTCCAGTTTGCGTATGTGCTGGGAAACGGCTGGCTGTGAGAGGCCCAGGTTCTCCGCACTTACACGAAAACTCCCGGTCCGGACAACTTCCAGCAAGGTCCTCACGAGAAGAAGATTCAGCATGGGGATCAGGCTTTCAGCATATCGTTTACCGCATCCGGAGGACGCTTGCCCGAGAGAGCCTGTCGAATATTCTCTGCCGCCGCCAGTTCAATACGGCGACGGGTCTCGGTAACGGCAGAGCCTATGTGCGGGGTAAACAGAGTGTTAGGGTGCTCAAGCAGCCCTTGAGGAATACCACTGGGATGATCGGGTAATACCCAGTCTTCCATCTCGAACACGTTGGCGGCGTAGCCGCCCAGGCGCCCCCTGTTCAATGCTTCGAGGACTGCCTGTTCGTCTACGACAGAGCCGCGGCACGGATTGATCAGAAAAGCACCCGGACGCATGCGATCAAGGGCGGCGGCGTTGATCATATGCCTCGTCTGTCCGTTCAGGGGGACGGCGAGCACAAGGAAGTCGCTGTTTGAAAGGAGTTCTTCCAGAGTCAGCCAGGAAATTCCCAGAGCCTGCTCATCAGAATAGCTCATCCGTTGCCGATCAGTGTAGAAGAGTCTACAGCCGAATCCGGCCAGACGAGTGGCCATCGTGCGCCCGATTGCGCCCATGCCTGCAATGCCGACATTTGAGCCGGCGAGGCCGGTCCCATAGAAATGGGGTTCCCACCCCCGGAAAGCGCCGCTTCGAACGTGAGCATCTCCAGTCCTGACATGCCGCGCCAGGGCAATGGCGAGTCCTACGGTGAGTTCGGCGGTGGGTATTGTCAGCAGGTTCGGAACTATGGTCAGCCACACCCCCTGCCTGGTGCATGCTTCAGCATCGAAATTGTCATAGCCCTTCAGAGCGCATGCTACGATACGCAGGTGTGGACAGCCCCGGAGGAATGCCTCATCCACCACGTCGGGCATGAAGGTCATCATAGCCTCACAATCAGCAGCGCGCCGCCGCACTTCATCCCGGCTGAATGAGTCCCCATCAGGATGAACCACTTCTCCGCAGGTCCTCAAGCTGTCTACAGTTTCAGGAAATGCGCGGTGAGTGATCAATATGCGGGAATTCCCCATCTTCATATTCCTCCTCATTTAAAACGCTTGCGCAGATACATTCCTATACCGTCGACAAGAGTAACCATTGCCAGAATGATGATTAACAGCGCAGAAACATCCTTGTACTGCATGATTCGAAGCGAGCCCATCAACTCGGTTCCTATCCCTCCCGCTCCGACCATGCCCATAACAGTAGAGGCCCTGAAGTTGTATTCCCACCGGTAAAGAGAAACGTCAGCAAACTGCGGAAGCACCTGAGGCATGAACCCGTGCAGAATAACCTGCATCGGATTAGCACCCGCAGCCTTCACAGCCTCAATAGGCTCCTTGTCCACATGTTCAATCGACTCCGAAAAAAACTTTCCCATCATGCCAACGGAATGAAGTCCAAGAGCAAGCACCCCCGGCAAAGCGCCGAATCCAACCGCTGCCACGAATAGAATGCCCATGATCAATTCCGGAATTGAGCGCAGGACGTTCAGTATTCCCCGTGCGGTCTGGCAGGCTACAGGATGCAAAGTGGTGCTGCGCGCCGCCAGGAAACCCAGCGGCAGCGATAATCCGATGGCGAGCGCAGTTCCGGCTACGCTCATCGCCAGCGTATCAAGAAGGGGTTTTACCCAACTGCGAAGGTCCTCGAAATTGGGAGGAAGGCTTTCCCGGATAAGCCCGAAGATGCTCGGTATGCCCACCGCCATTCTCTTTAGGTCGAAGACACCGACGTAAAAGAGAGATACTGCTATCAAAACCAGCACAACGGCGATTTTCAGCATTGAAGCTCGCCAATTCGCCCGCTGCAGTGCTATTAATTCGAGGTAGGCCATTTCAGTTTCGCTTTTCATACTTTTAGAACTTATTGAGATCGAGATTGAGCACCTTTGCGAGATTACGCACTGTGTCATAGTCCTTGTCGGAAATAGCGCCGAAGCCGTCCGCCTTGAAAGGCTTCAACACTTCCTTGTCATCCAAACTTAAAAACGCTTGGGAAATCTTTTGCTTAAGCTGGGGATCAAGGTCGGAGCGCATGGTCCAGGGATATTCCGGGAATTGTTCCGATTCCGCGATCACCTTCACCTTCTCAGAACTTATAATGCCTCTCTGTACAAGCGATTCAAAGATGGGCTTGCTCAATCCTCCGGCCTGCGCATTGCCGTTCTGCACTGCGACGGCTACCGCGTCATGAGAGCCCACGAAATGTTCGTTATAGTCCTTCTTGGCTTCAAGTCCCTTGTCTTTGAGCATTGCCTTCGGAATGAGGTGGCTCGAAGTGGAAGCCTGATCGCCAAATGCCATGTCCCTGCCGCGAATGTCGACGAGAGATTTCACTCCCGAGGCCGTGTTGGCAATGATAACGCCCTGATAAGTCATGCTGCCCTTCTTCATGAGCGCCGCGAAAGCTTCTATGTTGCTCTTCGATTTTGCGAGCAGATATGACAGCGGTCCGAAATAGGCGAGGTCAATCCGTTCATGCCTCATGGCTTCGATCATGGATGAGTAGTCGGTAGTGACAACCATCTCGATTTTCTTCCCCAACTTGGCTTCCAGGTACTTTCTGAGTCCGTCATTGTTCTTTATGATGGTTGAAGCATTTTCATCCGGAAGCAATGCCACTTTGAGCACCTGCGGATCAGGTTCTGCCCCGAAAGAGATCTGGGACACAAAGATGCTGATCAGGGCCGCCATTGTGATAGACAAAAGACTTCTTTTCATCCCTCTGCTCCTTTTTCAATCAGTTGACAAAATGCTTGGTCATAAAGGCTGTTTCTGTTGCGGGAGCATTTTCTCTTTACGGAGTAAATCCTGTCGAGGACCATGGGCGTTAAGTCAGACGAGTCGCCATCGAATACGACCCTTCCTCCTGATAACCCCATGATGCGGTCGGCATAGGTTTTTGCAAGTTCCACCTGGTGCAGACTCACGATAGCCAGGAGTCCCTTTTCCCGGCAAACCTCATGCAACAAAGAGAGAATGCTTCGGGCCGTAGCCGGATCGAGGCTAGCGACCGGTTCATCGGCAAGTATAACGCGCGGCTGCTGTGTCAATGCGCGGGCGATACCCACCCGTTGTCGCTCTCCGCCGCTCAGGTTATCGACTCTTGAATTTGTCTTATCGAGAAGTCCGACGCGCTCTATGCTTTGCAACGCTATGTTCACTTCCGCTTCCGGAAGCGGAAACAGGCTTCTCAGAGTGGAATGGTAGCCCAGCCGGCCGATCAGTACATTTTTCAAAACACTCAGACGCGGGATGAGCTGATGATGCTGAAAAATCATAGCCGTGTTGGAGCGGTGCTTACGCAGAATATGCCCTGTACGCAGTCTTCCCAGTCCATTGACCGTAATTTCACCTGTCGTGGGTCTGGTCAGAAAATTGATGCAGCGGAGCAGAGTGGATTTTCCGGCGCCCGATGGACCGATAACGACCACGAACTGGCCCTGAACAAAATTTGTCTTGAGTGGATGCAGGGCAACGGCAGACTGTCCGTTATACGAGACGCTTATATGGTCCAGATCTATTACTACTGCAGGTTTCGATGGCTCCAAACCACATCCCTTCGATTCGATTTTGTGAAGTAAATTCATTTTAATTAAGCAAACATAATCCTACTTCGTTGTCTATTTCAGGATGATGCCGGTCCCGTTACATTCTTGTGAAACCGGAACACTTTGAATTCCATAATCCAGGCGCACACACCCGCATGGCCCGTCCCTGGTTCCATCCAGCCCGGTCATTGGGTGATAGTGAAAATCTGAAAAGGGCAGCTTCCAACCTTAGTGGCTGAGAGCGGCGCCGGATCGGGGACTATTCGGGGATCGATCCTGGGGGGTCAGCAGGGGCCTGCTGCTCCACGGGTTGATATTTTGGTGACTCCTCGAAACAACAAAGGCTATGATTTTGCAAGGGTGCTCTCGAGGCAATGAGGCGGTTTTTGATGGAAGCAAGTGTTAATACCGAGGAGTGAGGCCATGTTGACATACAAAGGGTATAACGGCCATGTCGAATATGATGAATCGGCAGGAATTTTTCACGGGGAAGTGCTTGAGCTAAAGGACGTCATCACTTTTCGGGGAAAAAGCGTCGAAGAAATAGAACTGGCTTTTCGAGACTCTATTGATGATTACTTGGAGTTTTGCGAACAAAGAGGCGAAAAGCCCGACAAACCGTTCTCCGGACGCTTGATGCTCCGCCTGCCGCCGACTTTGCACCGAAAGGTGTATGTCAGTGCCCTTAGGGAAGGCAAAAGCCTGAATCAATGGATTTCAGAGAGACTTGAGCGATCCTTATAACATACCGAAATTAAAGGCCGGGCAAATGGCAGGCCATTGCATGCAGAGCGTTTGCCGTGCATCTGGCAGGAAAACCAAAGGCGTCTTATGCGGACAGGAGAGCAAGTCCCTGCATCTTACGCGGATCAGCCAAATTATTGTTAGCGATATGGCACAGGCTATGACACAGAACGAGATACTTAGGAAGGTGCGCGATATCGACTCCCTGTTTGGCATACTTACAGGAGACGTCATTGAAGTGACGGAAATATGGAAGCAGAGAGATGACGAACTTTCACACCGCCTGTACGTCAGGACAGCTTTCGCGGCAGTCGAGGGCATAATCCAGGTGATGAAATTCGCGGCGCAGCTATTCGACAGTCTCAACAACCCACACATGCTATCCCCTGAAGAGATAGTACTTCTGAAGGAAGAGGACCCCCAGATAGGTCGAGGCGGCGAAATAAAGATCAAGAAGAAAAAGATATCGCTCCTGCTTAACTTCGAGTTTGCTCTGCACACGTATGCGCGTGTGCGACACCTGAACGTAACGCTCGACAAGACCGGTGCCGGTTGGCAGTCCTTGCAGCAGGCAATAAGGATAAGGGACAGGTTGACCCACCCGCATAATTTGGAAGACATGTCTGTGGGCATCTCAGAACTTCAAGTGGTGGAAAACGCAATGCGGTTTTTTCGAGACACAACCGGGCAGTTATTGCATCACGACAGGGGCGAATGATGGGCATCAACCGGACATGCAACCACGCAGTGCAGATGCGGTGGCCTTGTCCTGAAAGCTCATTATAGCGTGGTTGGGCGGCCGGTGATGCTCGGTACTCGGCATTGGACCACAACGCTCAATGGGAAGCGACGATGCTGCATCGAAGGCTTTCTTCAAAAGTGAGTGTGGAAGGCTTGATTACAATCGGACCATACAGAATGCCCTGAACAAAATAACCATGTGTATCGATAGCGAAAAGACCTCGGATTTCTCTCCCTTTTCAAGCCTTGATCACTTTTTTCGCTTGCAACCTTTGGGTTACAGCCACTGTCACTGAAAAGTTTCAGAATCTCGATTTTATCACGCTCAGCTATAGCAAATCGTAAAGCAGTCGCCATCCCAATGGATGGAACGGAGCTTGCTTCGGCATTGATTAGTTTGGGTCCGCCGCCGAATAAGGTCCCCGGACCTTCGATGCGGTGTTCCGTTGATGCTTCTCTCACGTGAGGGCTGTCAATCCCTGTTGCGGATGTCTGATAACAGCTTAAGGCTAAAGCATTGATGCCTGATAGCCCTCACGGGGCTCCTCGCCGCCGGTGCGAATCCGGTCGTACCACCGCCGCGAAAGGAGGCGTCGAATGAAAGCAGCGTCAATTCTCACGGAAAGCCGGCCTATCTTTGTTTTGACAAATTCGAACTCAACAGGAGGCTGCCATGCAGGCGCTCGATACAAAAGACAAAACCTACTTTCTCGATGATGATGGTTTCCTGGTTAATCCGACGGAATGGGATGAAGGTTTTGCTGAAAAGATGGCAATGCGGTTGGGAATACCGGACGGCCTTACCCGTTCCCACTGGAACGTGCTGAAGTACATTCGAGCGGCCTATCTGAAAACCGGTTTGTGCCCGATAGTGCTTAAGACATGCAAGGACAACAATCTGAGCATCGCTAAACTGGAAAAGCTTTTTCCCACCGGTTACCAGCGTGGAGCGTGCAAGCTTGCAGGATGTGTCCTTTATGGCGGATGGGGTATGCACCCCGGTTTTTCCTGCGCCGGAGGACACAATTGGACTGATTCCGGTCAACAAACGCGTTTACCGTGTGAATGTGCAAGGTTTCCTTATCGACCCTGGTGAATGGGATGAGGATTATGCCATATTCAAAGCTCGTGAGCTACAAATGCGAACTCCTCTCAGCGAGAAACAATGGCAGATAATCAGGTACTTGCGCTCGGAGTTTGAAAAAAAGGGTGAGATCCCAACTATTTATGCGACTTGCACGGCAAATGGGATAGATATCGACGAACTCTCCGAGCTTTTCCACACCGGCTATCATCGCGGAGCCGTCAAGGTAGCGGGATTGAGGCTGGCTCCAAAAGCGCATTTGCACCAACCGGTCGTGGCGGCGGCATCCAAGGGATAATAGGGATTTAATCCGGACGAATTCATTAAGGCGGCCTTTTCGAACCGGACCATTTGGCTTCGATCAGCAAAATCGGGGTGGCGTGCCAGTACCTAAGGAGGAGAGGAACGTTGAAATTTGTATCCCGCGAGGCGTGGAAAGGCAATCTGATTCTGAACTGTGCACCTCCGAACAGTACGATAATACCAGTTTTTACCCCATATTTCCCCATTATTTTTCCGGTATTTTGAAATCCAGTGAGGCGTAGCATCTCCAGAGAAGCAGCATTATAAATACACGAATATGTTTAGGCGCCAGTGCGCCCCAATGCTTGTATGACAGGCACAGGCCCGGAACAGGGTCCTTTCCCGCTCACCGGCCTGGCCCGCTGATACGCAGGTCCATTGGACCCTTGAGCTTGGGCGCATGAAGTCACCCCGGTTCATTCCGTTGGCTAAAGAGCTTGAGGGTCCTATGAGCTTTAATCTGTCCGATTTGATCGACGTCGAGAAAACTCGAAAGCTGCTCGAAAACTTTTCGAGCGCTGTCGGGGTTTCTGCAGCGATTATCGATCTTGAGGGAACAGTCCTTGTCTCCTCCCCCTGGCAGAGAATCTGCAGTGATTTCCATCGGCAAAACGAGGTAACCTGCAGGAGGTGTATCGAAAGTGATACGGTTTTAGCATCCGAGCTTTTGGAAGGAAAAACCTTTTCGCTTTACCGATGCCTAAATGGCCTCACCGATGCAGCTTCCCCGATAATCATTGAAGGACAACACCTCGCCAATGCTTTTATCGGGCAGTTCTTTATCGAAAAACCCGACCTGGAATTTTTTCGCGGTCAAGCTAAGGAATTCGGCTTTGATGAATCGGCCTATTTAGCCGCTCTGTCTGAGGCGCCGCTGGTAGCCAAAGAAACCCTTCCCTCCATCCTTTCATTTCTCACCTCATTTGCGGAGATGACCGCGAGTCTGGGCCTAAGGCAGTTGAGGCAACTGGAAGCAGAAAAAGAGTTGAGGGAGGCCCGTCTGAAACTGGAGATTCAAAATGAAAAGCTCCAGGCGAGTGAGCAGGATCTTAATCGCGCGCAGGCCGTAGCTCAGATCGGGAGCTGGCGGATGGACGTTCAACACGATGTATTGCACTGGTCAGATGAGACTTACCGGATATTCGGCATTCCCAAAAGATTGCCGCTCACCTATGAAACGTTCCTTGCCGCCGTTCATCCGGATGACCGTAAGACATTAGATCAATCGTGGCAAGCCGCCTTGAGCAGTGGGCATTACAATATCGAGCATCGCATCACGGTTGGCGATACTGTGAAGTGGGTCCATGAGCGCGCCGAACTGGAATTCGATGAACGTGGCGCCTTGTGGGGGGGATTCGGGACGGTCCAGGACATTACTGACCGCAAACAAATGATCGAACGGATAGAAAGTCTAGCTCGATTTCCCGATGAAAACCCAAGCCCTGTTCTCCGGATATCCAAGCAGGGCGAGCTTCTGTACGCCAATAAGAGCAGCTCGACTCTTCTGAAATCCATGTGCCGGGAACCCCAAAAGGAACTCCTGATAGATTTGCAACGAGATGCTATGGAAGCGCTAAGCTCCGGCTCCGGCAGAGAAATCGAAGCAGTGTGCGCGGACATTGTCTATTCCCTCATTTTTGCGCCCTTAAACGATTTGGGATATGTGAATATTTACGGGACGGACATCACCGAACGCAGGGCGGCACGGGCGGAGCTTCTGCGGGCAAAGGAGGAGTGGGAAAGAACATTTGACAGTGTGCCCGACCTGATCGCCATTCTGGATACTCAACACCGGATCGTCCGCGCCAATCGGGAGATGGCGCTGCGCCTGGGAGTGACGCCCAAGGAGTGTGTCGGCCTGCATTGTTATGAATCAGTGCATGGCCTGGATTATCCACCGGAGTTTTGCCCACACACTCAAACACTGAACGACGGGCGGCAGCATGTTGTCGAAGTGTATGAAGAACGACTCGGCGGTGATTTTTTGGTCAGTGTAACGCCGCTACTCGACGAAAAAGGCGTAATGATCGGTACGGTGCATGTCGCCCGCGATATAACCGAGCGCAAGCAAATGGAAGACGAGTTGCGTCGAAGCGAGTCACAGTTCAGGCTGCTATCGGAAACTGCTAACAAGTTGTTGGCGTCCGAAGACCCGCAGCCCATAGTTAACGAACTTTGCCTGAACGTTATGGCCCATCTGGATTGCCATCTTTTTTTAAATTTCCTTGTAAATGAAAACGCCGGCAAACTCCACCTCAACGCATGTGCCGGCATTTCGGAGGAGGAGGCCGGGAAAATCGAATGGCTGGACTTCGGGGCGGCTGTCTGCGGTTGTGTAGCCCGCGACGGTGAGCAAATAGTTGTCGAAGACATCTCTAATACGCCCGACATTAGGACAGATTCACTCAGGAGCTACGGCATCGAGGCATTTGCCTGCCATCCCCTCAAAGCCGGCGACCGGGTAATCGGAACGCTCGCCTTCGGCTCGAGAACAAGGCCCGGCTTTTTGCCCAAAGAACTTGATCTGATGAAAACAGTAGCCGACCAGGTCGCTGTTGCGATGGAGCGAATCAGGCTCATTGAAGGACTCCGCAAATCACGCGATGAGTTGGAGTTGCGCGTTGAGGAGCGTACTGAAGAGCTTAAAACATATATGGCGAAGCTGGAGGAGAGCAACCAGGCCCTTGAGGATTTTGCGTCGATTGCCTCACACGACATGCAGGAGCCGCTTCGGAAAGTCGTTTCCTTCGGCAATATACTCAGGCAGACATATAAGGAGGCGCTCGGCGAAAAGGGCATTGACTATTTAAACCGAATGATTGGCGCTGCCAATCGCATGGAGTCCCTGCTCAAGGGACTTCTAGAGTACTCAAGGGTCACGACCAAAGCCGATCCCTTCGTTGACGTCGAGCTTACAAAAATCATTGGCGAGGTTCTCTGCGACCTGGAGGTCAGGATCGAAAGGACTGGAGGAAAAGTGCTGGTTGGAGAGCTGCCCGTCATTAAAGGCGACCAGACCCAGATGAGGCAGCTTTTCCAAAATCTCATAGGCAACGCTCTCAAGTTTCACAAAGATGGCGAAAAGCCCGTAATCAAAATGCTGAGCGCCATAACCGATGATGACGAGCTCGAGATCGTGGTGGAAGATAATGGCATCGGCTTCGAAGAAAAGTATATCGACAGGATTTTCGCCCCGTTCCAAAGGCTTCACGGCCGAGGCGGCCCTTATGAAGGCGCCGGCTTGGGCCTTGCCATCTGCAAGAAGATAGTGGAGCGGCATGGCGGAAGTATTACGGCGAGAAGCAAACCGGGAAAAGGTTCGGCATTTATAATTCGTTTGCCCGCAAAACTTGCCGACTCTTTTTAATCACTTTTAATCACTTTTAATCACTGGAAAAACTTGCCTTTATTACGTGCAGCTCGCCAATGTGGTGAATCGGCAGGTTTCTTCCATACGATCTGGTAATCTTAAGCTTTTCACCGTTCCGGTTTGTCAAGATTGAGGAGAGCACGATCAACTTTCGGGAATGAATTTCCTGCCCACTGGATACTCCGTGATGGAAACCACCGGGGAGGGGTCAGGCTGGGGTGTGGGTCAGGAAGATCAGGTGACTTTCCCGTAGGGTATTCCATGACCGGAACCATCGGGGAGGTTTCCAGCGAGGGAATCCACACTATGAAAAGACGGTTGATTGCAGCCGATAAAAAGTCAGGTTCAGGGAGGCGCTCACTACGAAAGTCTTAACCAAAAACAATCCGGTGAGCAGCACCGATCCACATTCAAGATACGGCATTCCGGGGGCAAAACGATCATTGATTCAAGGCCCCGCCAGGCGCATCAGGCGGGTTGTCAAGAGAAACATTGAAAATTACTGCCTGATGCCGGCCGTTTATCGCGCTCGCCATAATCATTTAACGCAGTAGTTCTACTGCGGCGGCGACCCGAATGTTGCTATCACGTCCTGGCTTTCGTTCATAACAACAGTACAGTACTTACCCGCCCCGGTGCAAGGGCCGCTCCATCCGGCAAATGTCGAGCCGGGAGAGGCGGTTGCCATAAGCCGCACCAACATTCCAACCGGGTATTGTCCGGAGCAGTTCACGCCGCAATCGATCCCCGATCCCGTTGGCGCGCCGCCTCCGGGCAATGGCATCGGCGTTCCGACGACGGCGCCATGATTGTCTCCATAGCTCAGTTTGTGCACGCTGAGCAAGGGTTTGGCTGCGAATACCGCGCTAACCTTTACGTTGCCATTCATCTTTACTACGCAGGGCATGACTCCCGAACAGGCGCCCGCCCAGCCCGTGAAAACGGAATTGGCGTCAGGGGCGGCCGTCAACGTAACCATGGCGCCCTGGTTGAAGTAGGCTGTACAGAGAGCGCCACAGTCCACATAGTTGAAGGGTTGATCGCTCTGAACGGTTCCGCCGCCGGCGCCGACTTTCTTGACGGCAAGGGCCCGCCTGCTCACCGTGAAGCTGTCAAAGGGCTTTCCCGGGTTATCATAGGCATAAGCATTGAAGGATACCGTACCGCCCTGTACGTCAACGACCGTATAATGGTGCTGCACCTGCGTGACATCGGCGCTGGGGCTGCCGCCAGGCGCAGGCTCCTCGAGAAGCGCAGCGCCGGCGCCTCCCGATATCACCTCGAACACATTGTTGTGCCATGGACTGTATGGTGGGGCCGGGGGTTCCGTCGTCGCTTTCACCTTGAAGCGGGCGTAATAGTGCTCGTGCGCCGCGATGTAAGCGTCAAAGCCGTTGTTGTCCAGCCTTGTCCACAGATCTGCGTTATACTGCAAGTAGGGGGAGGGGTTTAAGTTTTCACCGGAGAAGGCCGGGGCGTGACTGAAGGCGAACTTATGGACCAATGCCGGATTGGCGTTGGCCGTTGCCGTCTGGGTGTCGGCCCAGGCGAATTGTGCCGGTTGGATGTTGGGGTCTTGCGACCACGAGGTCGCGTTCGGGTCCAGAAAAAAGGTGTCGTAGATCAGGAAGAACGAGTTGCCGTAGGTAAAGGAATAGGCAAGGCTGTTGTAGTCTTGGGGGCCGTTTTGGGGCAGGTTGGAATAAACGGCCTGAAAATCCTGCTGACATTGCACCGAAAGAGACTCCTGGCCATTAACGACCGCAGCGACCTCATGGTTCCCGATTATCGGATAGACGGGGATTCCCGCGCCGCTGACAGTCTGCATGACGTTGTTCCATCCCTGGAGCATCGGGGCGCCGCCATAGCAGGCAAGGTCTCCGCTGAAGATGAGAAAGGCCGGTTTGGGGTTAAGGGATATTATGTCTTGGTTGATCTGGTTGAGGATTGCCACGTTGATGCAGTTCTCCACCGGATCGGTGGGGGCGCAATGTTGCGGACTGTCTCCCATTACGACAAACCGAAATGAGTTCTGATCGGCTTGCGCCGCTGCGGCGCAACTCAGCGCAACGAGACAGACAACTGCCAAAAGCAGGCATGTGGCCGGAGTTCCCGTACCCAAAAGAGGCTTCCTTGTCATAAACTCTCTCCGAATTCCATGTCAAAAGAAATGGCTTAAAGTACAACCTCTTGAATTGCTTCTTTCGTTAACAAGATATCGTCATGGTCGTCGTCTGCCATCAGCGCCACAACTTGTTTTCCGGTCATCTTAAAATCTTTCCTCCAGCGCAGCCCGTTTGAACAGAGATGGTCAGTAATCCTTCCTGGATAGTATCGCACAGTGGACGATAAAGAGTAGCATTTTAGCTGGTTCTCAATTGGGAGTCAACGGGGGCAAAAGAAGTCGAGACCGACATAAGGGGGGAGCAAACCGGTGCAAACAATTAGGTTGTACTCCATCCAGGTTGGCTCTCGACGGCAAATTGTCTCTACGCAAAAGCCAGAGCTAAACCCAATCAGTAAGAAACCACGAGTACCCCCTTTCAATCCGTCACATGGAAAGTTTCTCCATCTCGCCAATGTGGTGAATCGGCAGGTTTCTTCCATATGATCTGGTAATCTTAAGCTTTTCACCGTTCCGATTTGTCAAGATTGAGGAGAGCAGGGTCAACTTTCGGGAATGAATTTCCTGCCCACTGGATATTCCGTGATGGAGACCACGTAGGAGGGGTCAGGCATGAAATCCACACTCGGAGTAGCCGTCTAAGCACATGTTTAATTAATATCTGACTCTTCTTTCCAGGGTCCTTTTCGATCCCAAGTGCCCGGTGGGGAACCTTAAGAGATATAGAAATCCCTTTTCAAGGACCCCCAGGTCTCCCCTTCATCATTTAAGCGCAACAGGGGATGCGCAGGCTGCAGGATATCCAAAATGATCACGGTAGCGCGTCGGAGGGATTCCTAGACAACGGACAAAGGCCCTGCGCATAATTTCGGCTCGTCCAAACCCGCAGGCATAGGCGATCTCTTCAAGGCTCATCTCTGTCGTTTCAAGATGGCGCCGGGCAGCTTCGAGTCGCAGTTGTTCGACATAATGGGCCGGAGTTATCCCCAACTCGCGAACGAACGAACGCGCGAAATTGCGGGAACTCATAGCTGTGCGTGCTGCCAGGGTTTCAACCGAGAGGTCCCTGTCCAGGTTCTCAGCCATCCAAACCTGAAGTTCGAAGAGTGTGTTCTTACGGGCAGCCTGAGTGGAAAGTGAAACACTGAACTGTGCCTGCCCTCCTGGTCGCCTCAGGAAAAGCACGAGACTTCGCGCTACCGCGAGGGCCACTTCACTGCCATGATCCTGTTCGACAAACCCGAGCGAAAGATCCATCCCCGTTGTCACGCCGGCAGAAGTGTAGACGTTTCCATCCTGGACCCAAATTGGGTGCGAATCAACTGTTACGCTCGGATACCTTGATGCGAGTTCATGAGCGTAGGCCCAATGCGTTGTCGCACTCCTACCGTCGAGCAAACCCGCTTTGGCCAACAAAAATGCCCCAGTGCAAACGGATCCAAGACGACGGGCATGAACCGCAATTTCTTTCAGCCATGCAAGAAGCGCGACATCGCTTGTCATGCGGGCTCCGGTTCCACCGGCGACCAACAGTGTATCGACATCATTGTTGACATCCCGGTAGTGCTTGTGAGCCACGAGGGAAAGGCCGGACAGTCCTGCGACTCTCAGATCGGCCACTGTAGTGACAAATTCGATTTCATATGCCGGCGGAGAGATGGCGTCCATACGATTGACGGCATCGAACACCGCCATAGGTCCTGCAATGTCCAGTTCCATCGCCGGCGGAACGGCAAGCAGCACTATATGCCGAACTTTGCCAGTGGCGTGCTTTTGCACAGCTATAGGATTGGATTCCCTGCTCAATGGCTTCTCCCTCTTTAAGTGCGTATCCTCACAGGTCTCCCAAAAGATAACAAAAGAGCGTGGAAAGCAACAACCCAATTATGGCAGAAATAGTGGTTTATTCGTCATTCCTGACAAGCCCTTCCAATGTTAGAAAGCACTTGTTGGTACGATTTCAGCCCGTTGATGTTTCACTTTTGGTTCCACATTCGCCTTGATGACCAAGGGTCCCTCAAAACTCATCAGGCATATCGAGGAGGATCGACGATGGAAAATGTTTTTTCGGAAATTCAGGGCTGTGTTTTCGATGCGTATGGAACATTGTTTGACTTCAATTCCGCAGTTGCGCATTGCCGCGATGCGCTGGGGGAAAAAGCTGACGATCTTTCCAGAATGTGGCGTGAGAAGCAATTGCAATATACATGGCTCCGCTCTCTGATGGGAAGACATAAGGATTTCTGGGAGGTGACCGGAGATGCTCTGGATTATGCCATGGAATCCTTAGGCATCCGGGATGAAGCCCTGCGTGCAAGACTTATGGGCCTTTACAGCACCCTGGACGTTTTTCCGGAAGTGCCCGAAATGCTCAAACAGCTCAGATCCGTAGGACTCAAAACAGCAATTCTTTCCAATGGGTCTCCGGAGATGCTCCTCTCAGCCGCCGGGGCGACCGGCATCGACCATCTTTTGGATGCAATTCTCTCAGTTGAATCGGCGGGAATCTACAAACCTCACCCATCTGTCTATAAGATCGCCGTCGATTCACTCTCCCTTACGCCAAAGAGCATATGTTGAACTAAGCCTTCGGCAGGGCATCACACGCCCACGCCATTTCCCACCGTAATTTATCCAAAACCCTATGGGTCAATAGTATACCTCCTCACAGGATAAGGTGTCCCGTTAAATTCTCTTTCCTTTAAAGGAGGTATGCCGTGACTTACTTACGGAAACGCATGATCGAAGACCTTCAATTGCACGGATTGGGCGCTCTTACTCAGCAGAGGTATATCCGCGCGGTGCGGCTGCTGGCGGAGCATTACAAAAAATCCCCAGATCGGATCACCGAAGACGAACTCCGCGATTATTTCCTCCACGTCAAAAACGTTAAGAAGTGGTCCCGGAGCACCAGTACGATCGCTTTATGCGGCATCAAGTTTTTTTTTGAAAATACAATCAAACGGGACTGGCCCATTCTCCATTTCATTCGGGCCGAACGAGAGAAGAAACTCCCCGTGATTCTAAGCACCGACGAGGTGCGCCGCGTCCTCGCCAATGTGGGTGTGCCGCGATACCGCGTCTGTCTTAGCACGATCTATTCCTGCGGCCTGAGACTTCAGGAAGGAACTCATCTTCAGATTCACGACATTGACAGCGCCAGGGGGTTAATCCACTTACACAGGGGTAAAGGAAACAAAGACCGCTATGTTCCACTGCCCGAGAGGACCCTCCACCTGATACGCCAACAGTGGAAAGCTCATCGCGATCCAAAATGGATATTTCCCGCATTCGAAAGAAAACACAAAAATTCTAAGGAAACCGAGAGAGAAACCATACCAAGATCAACTGTATGGGTCGTTTTTAAAAACGCATTAGAGAAAAGCAAGATCAACAAAAAGGCCTGTGTTCATACACTCAGGCACAGCTACGCCACTCATCTGCTGGAGGCGGGGGTAAATCTGAGGCTTATACAGGCTTACCTCGGCCACAGCACTCCAACTACAACCTCCATCTACACTCACCTCACGGCCAAGACCGAGGATGGGGCCTTCCAGTCGATTAACGAGCTCATGAACGATCTTTGATCGACCGGGGGAACCCCTATGCCGGAGTTGGCGGACATCTTTCGCCGCTATGGCCAGGAATACCGCTCCAATTTCGCTGATCGTATGCCCCTCTCGCACCTCAAGGCCATGGAGGACATCGAAAACTGCCGCACCGAATCCATGGGCGGCCATGTCTACCTTTGCGACCAGTGCGGGGAGACCCGCTACAGCTACCACTCCTGCAAGAACCGTCACTGCCCTAAGTGTGGAAACGACAGCACCGATCTCTGGCTCAAAACCCAGATGGACCTGCTGCTCCCCGAAACCTACTTCCTCACAACCTTCACCCTACCCGCGGGACTTCGATGCCTGGCGCGGTTCAATCCAAAACCCGTCTATGATCTGCTCTTCAGGGCTTCTGCAGAGGCTATAAAAAAACTCGCCCTGGACCCGAAGTTTTTGGGAGGGCGCGTCGCCATGGTCGGCGTTCTGCACACATGGGGGCGTGATCTCTCCTATCACCCCCATGTCCATTACATCATCCCTGGCGGCTGCCTCTCTCCGGACAACCGATGGCTCCCATCAAACAAGAAGTTCTTCGTCCCGGTAAAGGCCCTTTCCGTCATTTTTCGAGCCAAGATTCGAGACGGAATGGAAAAGCTTGACCTCACCAACTCAGTCGATCAAAAAGTCTGGAAAAAACCGTGGGTTGTCCACTCTAAACCTGTCGGCACAGGAGAGGCGGCCCTAAAGTATCTCGCTCCCTATGTCTATCGTGTCGCCCTCTCCAATAAGCGCATTGAAAACGTCGGGGACACATCGGTTACCTTCGGTTACCGGGAATCCGATACCGGAGTCTCCCGCCTGATGACCCTCACCACGATGGAGTTCATCCGAAGATTCCTCCAGCATGTACTCCCGGACGGCTTTCATAAGGTTAGGTATTCCGGTCTGCTCAGTCCCTCCAACCGAAAAACGTTCAAACTCCTTCAACATATTCTGGCCACAGGCTCTGTCCTGGAAGCCATCTTGAAACCGATTGAAGCGGAAAAACCCTCAGCATCCCAAAGCCCCGAAGCCCTGCTTTGTCCACATTGCGGTACTCCCCTGAGATTGCTCATAGCGATCAGACGTGCTCCCTCCAGAGATCCGCCGTGAGCAAAACAACAATGCTTCCACACTCGGGTAATGTGCAGAAAGTTCTGCAAAAAAGAATGACTTGCAGAAGATGGTCATGGCATACGGGTGTTTCACTGTAACGAATCACCCACCCGAACAGACGGAGAATATGCCATGACCGAGAACAAATGTAAGCGCAAATGGATCAACCTCCAAGAGATTTTCAGCGAGGAGAAGGACGGCCTCAAGACATTACTTCGTGAGGTGCTCCAGGAAGTGTTGGAGCAGGAGATGACAGAGGCGGTAGGAGCCGAGAAAGGGGAAAGGAGCGACGGGCGCGTTGGATACCGTTCAGGCTACTACGGCCGGTCTTTGATAACACGCGTGGGCAAGCTCGAACTCCGAGTGCCACAGGACCGGCAAGGGCATTTTTCCACTCAACTCTTCGAGAGATATCAAAGATCGGAGAAAGCTTTGGTTTCCGCGCTGGCCGAGATGTACGTCCAGGGCGTGTCCACGAGAAAAGTGAAAGCCATCACCGAGGAGCTGTGCGGCCACTCGTTTTCGGCCTCCTCGATCAGCGAGGTCAACAAGACTTTGGACGAGAGCCTGGAGCGGTTTGCCAAGCGACCCCTCGAAGAGAGCTATCCTTACATGATCTTGGACGCCCGCTACGAAAAAGTCAGAGATGACGGGGTTATCCGCAGCCAGGCTGTGCAGATCGCCATCGGCATCAACGCAGAGGGCAGACGGCAGATCCTGGCCGTGGAACTGGCCAACCGTGAAAGTGCGACAAGTTGGAAGGATTTCCTGGTGGAACTGAAAAGGCGCGGCTTACGGGGCGTAGAGTTCGTAGTATCGGACGATCATCCCGGACTCAAACGGGCCATCGCCGAGGTACTTCCCGAAGCCGTCTGGCAGCGCTGTTACGTACACTTCCTAAGAAACGCCCTGGATCACCTCCCGAGGAAAGCGGTAGACGACTGCTTGCAGGAATTGCGGTGGATATATGACAGAAGGGACCTTGCCGAGGCTCAAAAGGACCTGGCGCAGTGGCTTGAGCGCTGGAGCAAGAAGTATCCGAAGCTGTGCGAATGGGTGGAAGAGAATATCGGGGAAACCCTCGCCTTCTACCGTCTCCCGCTTCAACACCATAAGCACATGAAATCCACAAACATGCTCGAACGGCTAAACGAGGAGATCAAGAGAAGAACTCACGTAGTGCGGATCTTTCCCAACCGGGAGAGCTGTCTGCGGCTTGTCCGTGCCTTGGCGGTGGAGACCCACGAGGACTGGCTGGAAGCAAGCCGTTACATCAATATGGATCTACTCCAAGAACAAAAGAAGCTGCGACTAGGTATCGCTGCCTGAGAGGCCGCCCTGGAGGGCCGCCTCCGACGAGTCACTGTTGGACCCATTCTCGGCGGCCCTCCAGGGCTCGCTTCGTCGGTTGAAGCAGTAAGGAAAACAAAAAACTAGGCGCCGTATGCCCTGATCGAATTTGCAGAACTTGACGCACACAACTCACACTCGTTTCGGACACCGGCGCAAAGACCTGATTCTCCGTCAACGCTATCCTGCGCTCCCAACCCAACCGATCATCTTCCGCAGCGCGACAGCAGCTTGGAAGATATCGCCTTCGCCAGATCGAAAATGATGATTCCCCCTGTCTTTAGATTTCTCAACCGATGCAGTCCCACTCTGACCAAGCGCAATTGACCCTCGCGCCAAGGCCGTAAGCATTCAATTTCCAAACGCTAAACGGCTTAGTTCAACTTGAATTGTGCGGCGGCTCCGCAAGGCTCCGCGCCACACTAATTCTTAATCTTTTTTGTCTCGGCCAACGCATGGGATGCTCATGGGGCTTCCGCGTTCGGAATGAAAGTGGCATGGTGTAATCGTTATAGACAGGGAAGGGAGATCCTTCCCGGAGGTCCTGATGTCGAAGTTTCCAGTCTGGCTGAAATTCCCGCGATTTTAGGAATCAAGAGGGGCTGATGGAAATGTCGAAGATATCACTGCGGCCTCTCAGGCCAGACGACATTGCTGATATAAACCTCTGGCCTTCCTACCGGGATTGCTACGCTCAGATGGATTATGCCTTGAGAACAAACGGGTGGCTCGATGAATACTACAATAAGCCCGGCGCCTGGATCTACGTGGCTGAAGCAAACCGGGGACCTCTCGGATTTATACTTCTTGTCATGACGGATACAACGCAGGCGGAAATTCGTATCGCAATGCATCCAGGGAAAACGGGGCAGGGTTTTGGGAAGAAAATAATGCTGACGGTCATGGAAATGGGCTTTTCGAAATTGGGTTTGGATTTAATTCACCTCGTGGTGAGAAAGAACAATTTCCCTGCCCTGAGGCTCTATGAAAAGCTTGGATTCACAGATCGCGGCGAATGCACGCTCATCATAGAAGGCATGCCTGTTCATTTCTTCAGAATGGATATCCGGAGGGAAAACTTCCTAATTCAAACAAGAAAGGGAGCTCAGCAATGAAAACCGCACTAATTATTGTCGATATACAAAAGGACTACTTTCAGGGCGGGCGCATGGAGCTTGTCGGGGCCATAAAGGCAAGCGAGGCGGCAAATCGCCTGATTGCGGCATTTCGGCAAAAGGCTCTGCCCGTTATTTACGTCCAGCATATATCGAACCATGAGGGGGCCACGTTCTTTATTCCCGGTACAACCGGTATTGATTTTCAAGAAAATGTCATGCCGTTGCACAATGAAACCATCATACAGAAACATTTCCCGAACAGTTTCAAGGAAACGGGACTGCGGGACGCTCTCAAAAGCGCGGGCATAGAGGAGCTTGTAATATGCGGAATGATGTCGCATATGTGCATCGATGCGACGGTGAGGGCCGCCTTTGACATGGGCTATCGCTGTATTGTGACTCATGATGCCTGTGCAACAAGGGACCTTGCCTTTAACGGCATCGATATTCCCGCCGGGTATGTCCATGGAGCATTCATGGTTGCCCTCGGTCCCGTGTATGCCCAGATGAAGAAAACTGACGAAGTCATTGATATGCTATAAAAATAGAATATTGACTTAACCCAAGTTTGTCACTCAAAAGCCAAAATGGGTGGATACGCCGCAAACTGCGGTGCATCTTCTGGCGACAGTGGAAAAGGCCCTACACTCGGGCAAAGAACCTGATGAAATTTGGTTTACCAGAAGAGCGTGCTTGGAAATCCGCGATGAATGGACGAGATCCCTGGTGGAACTCCGGGGCATCTCACATGAACCGCCGTGTACGGCGCCGCACGCACAGCTATGAGTCCCCGCAATTTCGCGCGTTCGTTCGTTCGCGAGTTGGGGATAACTCCGGCCCATTATGTCGAACAACTTCGGCCTCGGCGATAAGCGCCGTAAACAAGACTCTAGATGAGAGCCTGGATAAATTTGCAAAGAGGCGCCTGGAGGAATCTTATCCTTATCTGGTTTTGGATGCCCGGTATGAGAAGACCAGAGAAGATGGGGTGATCCGGAGCCGGGCCGTACAGATTGCAATCGGGATAAATGAGGGAGGACGGCGGCAGATTCTCGCAGTTGAGCTGGCAAACCGGGAGTCCGAAAGCAGTTGGCGGGATTTTCTGTTAGGCCTCAAGGAACGCGGACTTTACGGTGTTGAATTCGTGGTCTCAGATGACCATCCGGGGCTCAAGCGCGCAATATGGGAGGTTTTGCCGGAGGCGGTTTGGCAGCGCTGCTATGTTCATCTCTTGCGAAACGCCCTGGATCACCTGCCTCGAAAGGCAAATGATGACTGTCTTCAGGAGCTTCGCTGGATTTATGATCGGCGCGATCTGTCCGAGGCCCAGAAGGACCTGACCCAATGGCTGGCAGAAAAAATAGCAGAAGTTATGCGCATGGGCCGAGGAAAACATTGGAGAAACATTTAACTATTACCGTCTTCCTCTCCAGCACCACAAACATATGAAATCAACTAACATGCTCGAACGATTAAACGAGGAGATCAAGCGCAGAACCCATGTGGTACGGATTTTTCCAAATGCGGCAAGCTGCCTCAGGCTGGTTCGGGCTCTTGCAGTGGAAACACACGAGAGTTGGTTGGAAGCGAGCCGTTACCTGAATATGGATCTACTTAAAGAGCGTAAGAAGCTCGGATTGGAGATAAGGTCGGTTGCATGAGCCGCTCCGTGCCGCCTCCGACGAGTCTTGGGTGGACCCATTCTCGGCGGCCCTGCGCTCAAATCGATTGGTTGGTTCAGGTTTTAAAAAACAAAAAAAGTGAAACCGCTATGCCTGATCGAATTCGCAGAACTTGACGCACACAACTACTATAAAATTCAGGTTGCCCCTAAGGGCTCTTCTATGATCAAGACAATGTGGGGCCATTCCGGCATGAGGTCCACACTGGAAACTAGGATAATTCCTCACAATAAGTCAAATGGCGCCCCCTTTACTAATCAGAAAATTTCTATGAATTTAGATGCCCTTGAATTATCCTGACGGTCTGTGGGACTGTTCGGACTTGTTACCGGGCCGGGGTGGAAAGTCCGGTACTCTGAGAAGTTCAGCAGCTTCGGGGCGCCCTCGCCGGTCCTGGTTGCGGAGAAAGTGGTTATGCGTTAAGATCGCCCTCCAAAACAATTACCGGAAACGTGAGATATGGAGATTTAAATGAAAGGGAACGAATCGATTCATGAGACCGAAACCTTGCAATGGCAACAGACTGTCCGACTTTGCAACAGATTCAATTTGTGCGATATGGGAAGGATTTACGCCATCATCTTTATAGTGTTCTTTGTTTTGATGGTCAGGAATCAGGGCTACCGATTGAACGATTGGGCAGCACTGTTCAAACTGTTCGCGTTTTTATCCGGCATGGGGATCCTCGTATTCCTGGTGCTTGCAGTTATTTCGTACTTGTTCCCCTTGCGCATGAAATTTGAGGTGAGTGAATCCGGGGTTATGTTTTCCTATCTCAGGAGTTACACATCTTTACGCGATTTATCGTTATTTGACCTCCGTTCCCTGAAGTGGGGGCAAGTTCGGGATCTAGTCGTCCATCCCGGCCGGCGGGTCATAACCCTTAAGACCAACTGGTCGGATTTACAGGGCATTTGGGGCGTACGGCTCTACTGCACGGAAGAAAACTTCCCGGCCGTGAGGGACGCGGCACAATCTTTGT
>CAVSIN010000006.1:0-261978 GCA_963727975.1 uncultured delta proteobacterium
AGGACCCTTTCCGGATGGAAACCGGTCTACCGAGCGGCTTCGAGGTCTAAATCGACTTCTGCCGGATTCGCCACGAGCAGAACCTTGCCGGCGGTCATATTGCTCCGGTAAATTTCCAGCGCCTGTTGTGCCGCCGACAGGGGAAGCCTCTTTTGCACACTCGTCTGCAAAGCCTTAGTCGCCAACCGCTTTACTCGTTGGGTAAACCACAGTTTCGAAATAAAACTCTTTTTTGCCGCCCAGTTCGAAAGGAAAAAACCCGCAACCTTCTTGTCGCCGAATATCAAAGTTTCTGCGTTGAATATGCTCGGTTCGCCCGACAGGTTTGCATAAACCAACACGGCGGCGCCAAATGGCGCGGCGTCCAGGAGCTGTCGCGTCAGGCCCCCGCCTACGGCATCGAGAATGAGGGTGGCGTTCAGTTCGTGCGCAACCTTACGCAGCCGGTCGTGGAAGTCCTCATCGAGACTGTTGAGCACATATCGGGCCCCCAGCGACTTAAGCAGTTCCACCTGTTCCTGCCGTCTCACGATATTTATGACGGGCAAGCCATGTTGCAGGCCCAGACGAACTATCATCCGCCCCAGAGCGCTGGCCGCTGCGGTGTTGACAATGGCCGTGCGCTTTTCTCTTTTGGCGATGTCGAAAAAAGAAAGGGCGGTCATCGGATTGACTATCAACATCGCCCCTTGCTCCAGCGAGAGCTTTTTCGGCAGCGGGAAACAAAGCATCGCCGACGTCACCATGTATTCAGCCCATGCGCCGTCCGAGGTTTGCGCAGCGGCGCAGGCCACGCGTTTCCCCATCCACATACGGGGAACCAGGCCTTTTCCGGCGCCCACTACCGTTCCACTTCCCTCCAATCCCGGAACAACGGGGAAGGGTTTTTGAAAGGCATAATTTCCCGCCAGAAAAAATAGATCCGATGGATTGATTGGAGAAGCAGCCATCCTTATGAGGACTTCCCCCGGTCCGGGGCGCGGGACAGGGATTTGCCTCACAAATAGCGGTGCGCCGTTCTTTTCCAGTTGAACGGCCTGCATTCTTTCCGGAATAGTTGCGCTCATCTCCACGCTCCCAGCTTTCCGCTCCTTGCTTCCCGCTTCGAGTTTACCCCCCTCCAAGGCCGGGGCAAGCTCACCCGGAGGGACTATTCGCTTCCCGCTTCTCACCTTCAGGTCGTCTGTATTGGAACGTAAGCATTAGCGCGCGGAGAGAAAAGCGATCTTTTATGGGATGGCTGTCAGTTCAGGCTGTGTGAAGATCGATATGAACGATGACTTCCGATTGACAATGATCAAGGGCCCGGTTTCCAGCGCCTGGCCTTTTCCCGCGCCATGCGGAGTTCGTCCCGGGTCAATTCCGACTTCATAATCCTCAATAGATTGTTCGCCTCTGTATTTCCCCTCGAGGCCGCAAGAATCATCCACATACATGCCGCAACCCGGTCACGGGTCACCCCTTCCCCATTGAAGCACATCTTTGCATAAACCTGCTGAGCGTCCGCAAACCCTCGTTCGGCCGCCGTTTTCAGCCACTTGGCGGCCTTGTCGAGATTCTGTCCGACGCACTCACCAGTGTAGTAGATTCGCCCGAGATGGTATTGCGCCTGTGAATACCCCCGATCGGCCGCTTTGCGATACAGGCTGAGTGCAACAGGACAGTTTCGGGAGAGCTCCCGCCCCCGTTCGTACTTGTCTGCAAGTCTTACTTGGGCGGCCGGATCCCCGGCCTCCGCCATTTGCACATCTTCCTGAACTGCCTCCGGTAGGGCATTCGACCTTCGGACTTCCGCCGGGCCGGATGCCTTTGCTGTTGGTGCGGTCTGAAGCTTGCGGTAGTTGGGATCCAACCCGGAAAACCGTTCCACGGGTATGGCGAAATTGATGTCCGGCTTGCCGACCACCGCAGCGGTTGCGATGCCGATCACTTCGCCCCGAGCGTTCACAAGCGGGCTCCCGCTGGATCCGGGGTATGAGTGGGCGCTGTGCACGATGCACCTTCCCAATTCCCCCACTTCCATGACTGCATGCACATTACCCCTGGTCACTAACTTATCAACCCCAAAGGGACTGCCGATCAGCATAACGGGGTCTCCAACTTCAGGGGCGGCGCCGGCCGCAATAAGATAGGGCGCCGAACCGTATGAGGCGTCCACAAGGGCTTCGATCAGGTCCTCAGACTCGTCTCCGGCCAGGATGGATTTTACATTGAGCTCCCTTCCATCAGGAGTTCTCACACTGGCCATCGCCGCCTTTCCCAGAAGGTGATAATTTGTGATCAAATGTCCAAAGCGTCCAAGAAAGAAGCCGCTGCCCTGGGCCACCTCGTTGCCGGCTCGATCGAAGACATGGATTATGAGGGTTGCGGGTTGAACCTTTTTTACCAGATCCGAGTCAATATCGGCCTGCGCGGGACAACTCAATAAGACCGCAAAGAAAAGCACAGGGAAGACGACGTATATCGAGAGATTTTTCATATCCGCTCCTCCACGGACTTTCAACAGGACCGTCTTATCTTTTGATCCCCCGATGACATTCTACAATCAGATATCGTCAGATCGCAGAATTGTTATAAGAAAAATGATCGAGCATGCGGCGGGGGCCACACTGACTGTGGGGAAACTGCCTATCCGAAGGATACAATGACCTTCAGGAAGCTGGGAGCGCAGGCAGGCAAAATAATTTCTTAAGCGAAAAAAATCATAAAAAATCCCGGGCAAAACCGGGATTTTTTGCAAGCGTTTAGAAATATGATTGTTTTAAATTCCTATCTTCCTTTTCTCTGGATACCTTTGACCTCGTTCAACAAGGTCCTGCCCGTCGGGTCCCAGGATGCACTTGTACGGGACGTCACAGGCATCGCTCCAGAATCCATTTTTGCGGTCTCTTGCAAAGTCCTTGAAGAAGCCGTCAACCGATCCATATGTTTCTTTTATCACTTCGTTCAGGGCAAGCTTTTCATCCTGGAGCTGTTCGCATTTTTCGAAAAACTTCACCATGAGGTGATTATTTGGATGCTCGTGATTGCCCTGGACAAAATAGATCCAGAAGGGCATCGCCATATCGTCTGCTTCATAAAGGTCCATTTTGGTATCTTTGAAAAGTGTGTCCACCTTGCAGGTTACGGCTCACCCTTCCCCACACAAAGACCTCGGACCAGGCCGCGGTGCCCTCTGTGAACCACTGGTAGGGTTTTTGCGGCTTCCACCTGGTTTTGTAACCGTATGCGTATTGCATTTTATGGAACAACTCGTGCGCCGAGGTAGGCTTCCGGATGCCGCTGTTATTTACCCAGGCATGCGAATTGAACTGAATCGGCCCATCCGGAGGATCGGCAACTCCATAGCAGTCAATGTCCCGAAAAACCACCTCTATCTTGTCCCGGCCGGGGGCCATGTAAGGGTTTCTTCCGAAGAGCTCCGTATATTTTGCCCACGCCGTCTTCGAGATATCCCGCCGTGTCCTTTATAATTTGAGGATCGTTGATGTTGTCCCTCGAATGCCTGCTCTTGTTTGTCCATTTGAGAACGAAGTGGTCCGTTTCATAGCGGTTCTCAAAAAAAGGCATGGGTCGTTAACGATGTGGTTCTGAGCGAAGACATCGATCGCAAGGGAGACAAACCGGTGCACGCGGCCATATTCATGCGACGACAAGGAGGATCGCTACGTATCAGCTCTCGGAAATTTCATGATTGTGGCTCCTTGGGGAATTAGTGGTCTACTCCCGTTAGAGATTAACAGTGAGCAGGGGATGGCAATTGAATTTAACAGAACCCGGCAGCTTCAGTGCGAGACAATATTCATTGTCGAGAACAGCGCAGTTCCGTAACTTGTTCCTATTGCCGGGGTTGGCCTGCAGAAGGTTACTTCAGGTCTGGATTTCGAGGATTTCGATGTTCCGGATGCCCTTGGGTGTCTGAACCTTTACTTCATCGCCCTCTTCCCGGCCGATGAGGGCTTTGCCGATGGGAGAAGTAACAGATATGGTTCCCTCCTGAACGTCGGCCTCATACGGACCGACCAGTCGATATGAGTTGACCTCGCCGGTTTCGAGGTCTTCCACGATCACCACGCAGCCAAAGATGACTTTCCCGTCAACATCCTGTGGCAAATCGACTATTTGCGAATTCCGGACCTTTGCGGTCAATTCCTGAATCTTTCCTTCGATGATGCCCTGTTTCTCCTTGGCCGCCTCGAACTCGGCGTTTTCCGAGATATCCCCGTGGCCGCGAGCTTCCTCTATGGCCTTGATGACTGAGGGGCGATCTTCCTTTTGCAGCCGTTGCAATTCACTTTTAAGCTTCTCGTATCCTGTCCTGGTGATGGGGACTCTCGGCATTCCAACTCCTTTCGAAATAAAATATGCCGTCCCATTTAGCGTCATGAGGCCAGCGGCATGTCAACTGGCACTGGAACCGCACGAAGCTCGTCCATGCTCTTGGCTCTTTCTTAGTATATTTTAATACCAAAATCGAAAAAACTTCATCAAAAAGTGCAGAATGCATCCAGAAGAATTTGAGTCTCATTTTTCGCATCGGCTGATTTTGAATTACCCTCAGGCGCCAGCGTCGTGGTAAACTAGCTGGTTGAAAATTCAGGAAACCGGCACATGGCGCCGGGCATTCCCCCAAACAGCAACTAAACGCGGTGACTTCGAGAAGCGGTCCTCCAGGACCTCGTGAGGGACTCTTATGGGCTTCAACCGGAAAGACCTTCTGGGAATTCGCGACCTGGAGGTCGCCGAAATTGAATACATTCTCAATTTATCCCGTTCTTTCAAGGAAATCAATGAGCGGTCCATCAAAAAGGTCCCCACTCTCAGAGGCAAAACGATCATTCATCTTTTTTACGAACCGAGCACCAGAACGCGGACTTCCTTTGATATCGCGGCAAAACGACTAAGCGCGGACACCTACTCGATAACGGCCTCAACCAGTTCGATAGTCAAGGGCGAGACCGTGCTCGACACCCTCAAGAACCTGGAGGCCATGAGACCCGACGTCTTCGTAATACGCCATTCTGCTTCCGGCGCGCCTCACATGCTTGCCAGCCGCACCACGGCCTCGGTCATCAACGCCGGGGACGGGATGCACGAGCACCCTTCCCAGGCGCTGCTCGACATGCTGACCATCCTTGATAACAAGAGCAGACTCGACGGCTTGAACGTCGTTATCGTCGGAGACATATTCCATAGCCGGGTGGCGCGTTCCAATATCTGGGGCCTGACAAAAATGGGGTCCAGAGTGGTGGTATGCGGCCCTGCCACACTCATTCCTCCCAACATCGACGCAATGGGGGTCGAGGTGTCCAACCGCCTGGAACAATGCATCCCCGATGCCGACGTGATCATGGTTCTGCGCCTTCAAAAGGAAAGGCAGCAGCAGATGCTGTTGCCCTCACTGCGCGAATATGCGACTCTGTACGGCATAAACGGCGAAAGACTGAAGAGGGCAAAAAAAGACGTTTTGATTATGCATCCCGGCCCGATGAACCGGGGGGTCGAAATCAGCCCTGAAGTCGCCGACGGCCCCTATTCGGTTATCCTGGACCAGGTGACCAACGGTGTTGCCGTCAGGATGGCGTTGCTCTATCTGCTCGCGCAAAGATAGTCTGTCAGGTAAGTCTTGAATCAAAACTGCTGGCGTCTCGCGGATCGATGCAGCCAGTCTACTCTTTGCCTCTTCCCGGAGTGATAATGAAAGCGAACGAAAATTCAGCTAATCTTGTCTTGCGCAACGGCAGGGTGATCGATCCTGCGCAGGGATTGGACGCTGTAGTGGACGTTCTCATCGAGAACGGAATCATAGCCGAAATGAGCGCGAACATCGAACTTGGCCCCGACAGGCTCTCGCAATTCGAGCAAATCGACGCGAGCGGCAAATGGATTGTCCCGGGCCTGATCGACATGCATGTTCATCTGCGGGAACCGGGAGAAGAATACAAGGAGACAATCGCCTCGGGAACGCAGGCCGCCGCTGCGGGAGGATTCACCTCGGTGGCGTGCATGCCCAACACGCACCCGGTAAACGACTGCGCCGCAGTAACCCAGTACATTCTCGAGAAGGCCAGGGATGAGGGGTCCTGCCGAGTATTCCCCGTGGGGGCCATAAGCAAGGGGCTCGAGGGCAAGAACATTTCCGAATACGGAGAACTTCGCGCCGCAGGCGTCGTAGCCGTATCCGACGACGGCCGGCCCGTCATGAACAGCATGCTTATGAGACGTGCGCTCGAGTATGCTAAAACTTTCGACCTGCTTGTCATAAGCCACTGCGAAGACCTGGACCTTTCCAGCGGCAGGTCTGATGAATGAGGGCCCCGTATCGACAAGGCTCGGCATGAGGGGCATTCCGAGGGCTGCTGAAGAGATTATGGTGGCCCGCGACATTCTTCTCGCCGAGCTTACCGGGAGCAGGCTTCATTTAGCTCATATCAGCACCGCCGGGTCTGTGGCGCTGATACGCGAGGCCAAAAAACGGGGCGATTGCCCGTCAGCGCCGAGACCGCACCCCATTATTTTACTCTTACCGAAGAACTGATCTCGACCTTCGACCCGGTCTACAAGGTCAATCCACCGCTCAGGAGGCCCGAGGACATCGAGGCGATAAAGGCCGGGCTTGCCGATGGGACCATCGATGTTATTGCTTCGGATCATGCGCCTCACAGCGCGGTTGAAAAGGACCTGGAATTCGAATATGCCGCAAATGGCATGATCGGTCTGGAATCGTCCCTGCCTCTCATTTTGCGGCTCATGCGCGAAGGCGTCCTCACTCCCATGGAAGCAGTCGCAAAGGTGTCGCGCAACCCTGCCCGAATCCTTGCAATCCCCTTCGGCGCATTGCGTAAAGGGACGGCCGCCGATTTGACTCTTATCGATCCGGAAGTAAAATATACGATTGATGTCGAGCCGATTCAAATCGAAGAGCAGGAACTGCCCCTTTGCCGGCATGGAAGCGCAGGGCAAAGCGGTTATGACGCTTGTGGGAGGCAGGGTGGTTTTTTCCGGCCTCATAATCTTGTTTCCGGATGGCTGACAATGCCCCAGGATCTCAGCCCCCCAAAAATTCTTGTCGTCGATGATGAAAGGAGCATGCGGGAGCTTCTCGAAATCCTGCTGCTAAAGCACGGCTACGACGTCCAGTGCGCTGAAAGCGGCGTCGAAGCGCTCGAACATAATCCAAAGCCAACCATTCGATCTGGTTATAACAGATATCCGAATGCAACCTGTAAACGGGCTGGAGGTCCTCAAGCAATGCAAGACGATCTCCCCTCGAACCACTGTGATAATGATCTCCGCATACGCCAGCACCGAACTCGCCGTCGAGGCGATGAACGAAGGCGCCTACGATTACTTTCCCAAGCCGTTCAACAACGAGGAAATCCTCTCGGTGATTTCCAATGCTCTTCGCAACAGGGGCGACGATCAGACATTGAGCTAAGCCCCAGGAAGGGCCCCTCTATTTCGGCTGCCTTATCGGAGAAAGCCCTCCGATGCGCAAGATCTATGAGAGTATTCAGCGGGTAGCCAAAACCAGCAGCAATGTCGTGATCACCGGCGAAAGCGGCACGGGCAAAGAGCTTGTAGCCAAAGCGATCCACCGCCAGAGCGCAAGGCGCGACCAGCCTTTAGTGATTGTCAACTGTGGGGGCGTCCCGGAAAACCTGATCGAAAGCGAGCTTTTCGGCTACAAGAAAGGCGCTTTCACCGGCGCTGCGACAAACAAAAAGGGGCTCGTCGAAGCCGCCCAGGGAGGCACTCTGTTCCTCGATGAAATAGGAGAACTCTCCCCTCTTCTTCAGGTCAAGCTTCTCAGGCTCGTCCAGGAAAAAACGATAAAAATGATCGGTGGGACCGAAGACATCCCGGTTGACGTCCGGATCATTTCGGCCACGAACCGCGATCTCGAACGCATGGTGATGGACAAGACTTTTCGCGAGGACCTCTATTACCGGCTCAATGTGCTCCCCATCCGCATCCCGCCTCTGAGAGAGCGCCGGGAGGACATCCCCGTTCTCGCCCAGTATTTCCTCTCGAAGTTCACAAAGGATTTCGGCAAAGACATCCACAAAATCTCTTCCTATGCCATGGATATACTCTGCAATTATGAATTCCCGGGAAATGTGAGGGAACTGGAGCACATAATCGAACGCGGCGTGGCGATGGAATCTTCCAGGATCATCCTGCCGGACTCTCTTACGCTTTCGATGTACAGGCGAAAAGAGCAGGAACAGGCGGCCGCTTCCGTTGTCTCAGAAATTCCGATCGATGGATTCGACCTGGACCAGCACATGGCCGAAATCGAAAAGCGACTGCTTCAGCAGGCCCTGCAGCAGACAGGCGGCGCAAAACTCAAAGCCGCTCAACTGCTCGGGATCATCCTTCCGCTCCTTCCGATACCGGCTCCTGAAATATGGACTTGCGACTGAGGACGAATTGAAAGTCTAGGGTCGTTTTCGTCCAAATTCTTCGTCCTGAAAGAGTCCTGTCAGGCCCCGTCGAGGCGGCGCCCATGTATGCCTGAAACCCTGCCGTTTGGCGCTGCGCCGGGGAAAAAGTCTTCCGGGACTATTTCCCGAAACATCCGAAGTATTATAATTAAAAAGCTGCATTCCGGAACAATGGTTTGCTTCATTCGGGCTGAATATGGAAAAAACCTTGACCTTTCGCCACAGTTCCAATAAACGGGACTGCATCTGTACAACAGCGCAAGATGAGGAACTGAATCATGCCGAAGAAAGATATGGAGAGCGACCGAATGATGGATGACTTTGAAGACGATTCCGGACTTGAGTTCGAGCAAACCGACGAGCTTGATTTCGCCGGCGAGGACGACCTGCTGCTCGAAGAAGGCGATGACGACGAAGACCTGCTTCCATCGGTCCTCTATAAAGGGATCACGAGGCCAAAAACCGACGACGACTGGCGGCAGTTGCTGCTCGATGCCAGCAGGGAGGGTGTCCCGGCATACAAGATCTCGGACAACTACAGAGAAGGCGCTCTGCTGCTGCACCCGAGCTTCGGGATTGGCGTAGTGACCAAAGCTCATCTCCCCGCGAAAGATGGAAGTCATATTCGAAAGCAGCAAGAAACTGATGGCTATGAACATTGCCGCCTCCGAACCAGGCGGCCTGATCGATCAACGCTGCGCTTCCAGCGCGGGAACCAGCCACTTCTGCACCTGCTCGAGCAGAAACGGGTAGACCAACGGTACGCCTCCTACAACATTTCCATTGAAGAGGTGATTGTCCTCGCCCCGGAAATCGCTGACCATGCCGCCGGCCTCTGTGATAAGGAGCGCGCCGGCGGCTATGTCCCAGGCTTTCAGGCCGATTTCCCAGAAGCCGTCCACTCGTCCCGCAGCCAGGTATGCCAGATCCAGCGCTGCGGACCCAGCCCGCCTGATTCCGCTTACGCGCATGAAAATCGATTTGAAAGCCATCAGGTAGTCATCCATGTATTTCTTGGTCCTGAACGGAAATCCGGTCGCAATCAGCGCCTGATCGAGCTCCACTTTTTCGCGCCTCGGAAGTCTCGATCCGTTCAGCCAGGCCCCCTGCTCCCTTTCTTGCTGAAAAGAGCTCGTTTCGAACAGGGTCCAGCACAAATCCCAAAACCGGTTTCTTCTCCACGCACACTGCGATGGAAACGGCAACAAACGGAAAGCCGTGGATAAAATTGGTGGTGCCGTCCACCGGGTCGATCACCCATGTGTAGCCCGGCTGCAAACCATCATTTGCCGTTTCTTCGGCCATGATGTGGTGGTCGGGGAAATTCTCCCGGATCGCTTCCATGATCAGCCGTTCGCATCTTTTGTCGATCTCAGTCACATAATCCGAAGGACCCTTCGCTGTGGACCCATGAACCGGCTACATGTCCGATGTGCTGCCGGATAAGCTCTCCGGCCTCAAAGATGATCTTTCGCGCAACGGTTTCCATTTTGTCGAGCATCGTCGTTCCTCGGAATGTTCGGAGGTCTCTTACCGGCTTGCATGTAAAGCCGAAATTGGGTACAAAATGCCGGAGATGGGAAGATATCCACCCCCGTGGCATCGCACCTCATTTAAAGCCGAACGGAGCGTTCTTCAACCTTGATTATAGACGTCCATACTCATATTTTCCCGCCCGATATCATTGGCGGGCGGGACCTGTTCTTCAGTGACGAGCCTGAATTCCGACTTCTATACGGCCCCGCCGATTCGAAAATGGCCTCTGCGGAAATGCTTATCCAATCAATGGATGAAAACGGGATAGACCGCTCGGTGGTATTCGGGTTTCCCTGGCGAACCGCTGAGCTGCTCGCGCGTCACAATGATTATGTGCTCGATGCCGCCGCAAGATTCCCCGACCGCCTCCTGCCGCTGGCCTGTCTTGACCTTTTCTCGCAACGGTGCGTCGACGAAGCGGAAAAGCTGCTCCTCGACGGTGTCCGCGGCTTCGGAGAACTCGCCGTTTACACCGCAGGCGGAAATATGGACCGTGTTCTCGACAATTTCAAGCAAATTGCCGTTCTTTGCCGTGAAAAAGACCTCGTGCTCCTTGCCCACGCAAACGAACCCGTCGGGCATGAATATCCGGGGAAAGCTCCATTCGGCCTTGATTTCTACTACGACATGGCAAGGGCCGCCGCCGGAGCCACACTCATCCTTGCGCACTGGGGGGGCGGTCTGCTTTTCTTTCGAACTTTTGAAGAAACAAGCCCCCGGGCTTTTTGCAAATATCTATTACGATACGGCGGCTTCCCCCTTTGTGTACAGGAATGACATCTACAGGGTCGCAACTCAGGTGGCCGGGGCCGATAAGATTCTTTTTGGCAGTGATTATCCCCTGCTTTCTCCGAAGCGCTATTTTACGGAGATGAGGCAGTCCGGCCTGTCCAATCGTCGATATGGACTGCCATTTCGGGAGAAAATGCCGCCCGTATTTTTCGCATTTAAAACCAAGAATCTTAAATAAGCCCACTTATACCTTGCTAACCAGTGCCCCGTTTTTCTCCAAAATCATTCGAAAAGTTTGGTGTGTTTGTAGAAAAATGGTTTAAACACTTTTAGAGCCAAGACCGACGCGATAGGTTTTAGAATGCCGGAAAAAGCCGAATGACTGCCTTGACAGCGTTGGCAGTATGGATGAACAAGCCTGTACCTTTTGAATCCGTCTACTATTTTTTTTAATTGAGCCGACAAAAGCACAGTTTCTAATGACTCGTTGGTAATATTGCCAAACGCGGTCCTTCCGTCGTAATCCATACAGCACAACACTACATCTCCATTGTAAAGAATTCCGAAATGATCTTGCATTCCATAACAGTATCCATATTTGGAAAGAGTGATGTCCTTTTCATACGCATTGCCCCATCCGCTAAGAAGATATGTCTCCAAGAATACATTCGGCATTACTTCGATTACATTCCATTTGTAATTGACGAGTGAATTTACTTTTCTTTCAAATATTCTTGTATTAGTGATAGGCACATCGCACAGTTTATATATCATTATTGTATATGATTTCACTATATCTCTTAATTTGGGAGTTGAATTAACTACTGATATTTTGTCTATCTGGTTATCCATATTCGTTTCTTTGTGTATAGTGTTCATGATTCTAAACTTAAATACACTTTTTGGGTATCTTGTATTATACTTTAGGAAAAACGCCATAATGTTATCTAAGTATTGCTTAAATGTTAATGATCCTGCTCTTCTTAAAGCAAAGGATATTTCATCAGGCGTTTGCAGGGAAACGTCCACTTGGTGAAGCTCATAGTCGATAAGCTTCTTTCCAATATCGCCACCAAGCGTGGCGCCATTCGTAGTGAGTCCCACCTTTTGTTTCTCTTTAGCCGCATGTTCCAGGATTTCGAAAAAACTTGGATGAAGAGTTGGCTCTCCCATGACATGAAAGGTTATTTTATCACACAAATGATTTGCCGCGATTTCGGATATCAGTCTCTTTGCAAGGTCCAAATTCATAAATCCAAAGGGCCGCCTCATTACCGACTTGGGGCAAAAAGCACAGTTCATATTACATATGTTTGTCAATTCCAGGTGAATTCGCTTCAATGGAATATCAATGTGTCCGAAGGTGTTTTTCATCTGGAAATCGCCTCGGCCTCAATTCTCAAAATCAACTACAAGTATGCTTTCGCAATGCTCTTTGATTTTCACCAAGACCTGCTGATGCGCCGGGTGAACCTGGTAGCGCCGCATGGATTCAAGATTTTCAAATCCCGATACCAGAGCGAAGTCATAAGACCTTTCGGAGCGCACCACATCCCTGCCTGACTGGAATTCAATTATCTCAGGGATAATTCCCGGAAGCTCCGAGAGCCCTTTTTCTATTTCGCTTATAGTGGTTTGGGCGCACCCTTTCTTGAATTTCAACAAAACCACGTGTTTCAGCATGCCTGCACCTCCAATATGGTGAAAAGGACATAGAATTGCATACACACCTTTTTATCTTGAACCTTACCGCAGTTCAACCGATTTAATTTCAACGCGCCGCATAGAGGGAATATCGTGCTCCAGGGACCGGGGTTCGGGAGTTTTTGTTTGACTCGCTGCGTCACGCAATGTTAGCTTTCCTCGTATATTTTACAGAAATTGGAACCAGATATGCCAAAAAGTTTGTCTCTTTGCGGGTTTTTCGAAGACGGTAAATATCCAAAGCTGATCTTGGCCGTGGGGGCGATTTTTCTCCTTTTTCTCCAGTTGGCGATTTTTATCGCCGTCTACAACCAATCGGGTCTTAAATCCAGGGTCTTCATTCTGGATTCTAACGGCAGGAAGATTTATGAAAGCTCCAGCCCCACTCTGAGCGCCTACGAAAAGATGATGTTCGAGAACAACTTTGGTCCTCTTAGAAATTACACCACTGAGATCGAATCGGAACTGGTGCCTTTCAACTACCGAGCGTGGATTCTGCTGGCTCGTCGGAATTCCTATTGGTCTCATCCTGATGCTCTTTTTCATGGCGCAGGTCTGGCTCATTCTTCTCAACGGAAGCCCCGGAGAGGAAACCTCTGAGGAAACGGAGTTGAAAAAAAGCCGTTTCAGCACGTTCATGGGCGTATCGAAAAACTTCTCCATTCTGGGTGTGGGGTTCACGATATGTCATGTCCATGCTTATTTTGTGGTTGATTCCGTCAATCCTGAGCGATGTGGCGAAATCCTTCTTCAGCGCGGTGAAGGACTATCCGTGGTTCTTTATAGGAGCATCCACATTCGTTGGAGGATTGCTCGTCTGGGTGATTTACCTGCGGTACAGGCTCTCAAAGCAGATGCTCGAAAATCAGGTGGAAATTGAGAAATACCGAATAGAACAACAGATGCTCGATCAAAATCCCGTTCCGCACCTGCTTGACCGGCCGTTCCGAAACCGAGGAAACTCGGACGCAGTTTGCTGCAATCAGGGGAACATTGAAAAATGTGGTTCCTGCGTTCACTCAGAAGAAAAAATGAAGAGCCGCGATTCGAGGCGGCCAAACGCGGAGCAGATCGCGAACCCACGATAGATCAGGGCGTTTATTACCTCTACATGATTATCGGGCTCCAGGTCTTGTTTGTTTTCGGGATCATGGGCGTAATCATGCTTATCGGCAAGGTTATCTCCACTCCCGGCTGGGTCTTCCTGATAATGTTTCTGCTCTTTGCCGCCAGCATGATCTACATATACAGGAAAGCAAAAAAGCAGCTCAGAAAAATAAGTGAATCGTTTAGCAAAGCGGACAGGAATTACGAAATCAGCATAATGGGCGGAATGCTCACTATGAGGATAGAACAGAACCCGAACGCCCCGAAGCTTATCAACGCCCCCTTTTCAGCCTCCGCCGAACCCGTCATCGATGCAGAAACGAAAGAGGCTGCCCCCGCTCAGAAGCGAGCTCATCTGTCTTGAACCGTACCGTTGAAAGGAACTCTTCGGCCGGATTTTTTCTTACGACTGTGTCTTTCAGCCAGTTGGAATCGTCCTTTTCGGGATGATCCACATTGAAGTGCAGTCCCCGGCTCTCTTTTCTCTGAATGGCGCACCGGATGATAAGCTCGGCCACCAGGGCAAGCCCCTGGAGTTCTACCAGATCGCTGTTCATCGGAATTTTCGGCATGTGCTCTTTTAATTCCATCCTTATCTGACGGACGTGGGTCAAGGCCAGGGCAAGCCGCTTGTCGGTCCTCACGATACCGACGTAGTTCCACATCAGCCGCCTGATTACATCCCAGTTATGCGCTATCATGACCATCTCGTTGTTTGAGGAATTCTGATCGGCGATTTTTGCGGAGCACTCAGGCACCTCGGGAAGTAGGTGGCTTCGCCACAACCGGATTTGTTCGCAGCACTCCGCTGCGGCGGCGTGCGCGAAAACCATGGCTTCCAGCAGCGAATTGCTGGCAAGCCGGTTTGCCCCGTGCAACCCGGTGCAGGCGCATTCGCCGATAGCATAGAGGTTGCGGATCGTTGTGCGTCCCGACCGGTTGGTGACGATCCCTCCACACATGTAATGGGCGGCCGGAACGACCGGAATAGGGTCTTTGGCAATGTCGATGCCAAGAGACAGACATCTATTGTAGATGTTGGGGAAACGCTCCTTGAGGTATTCGCTGTCCCTGTGGCTTATGTCCAGGAAAACGCAGTCATCTCCTGTGGTCTTCATTTCCGTGTCTATCGCGCGCGCCACAACATCGCGAAACGCCAGATCCTTGAGCGGATGATATTTTTCCATGAAGGCCCGCCCACGCCGGTCGATCAGTCTGCCTCCCTCGCCGCGAACCGCTTCGGAGATCAGGAAGTTCTTTGCCGCCGGATGATACAGGCAGGTAGGATGAAACTGTACGAATTCAAGGTTCGCCAGTTCTGCGCCTGCCCGATAGGCTATGGCAAGCCCGTCGCCCGTAGCGACGTCGGGATTGCTTGTATAAAGATAGACTTTCCCCGCCCCCCCGGTGCACAGCAACACGGCATTCGCCACAAAGGTATGAACCCGTTCCCCGGCCGTATCGAAAACGTATGCGCCCCGGCACGTATCTCGCTGGTACAGATCGACGGAACCGGTCTTCATTGATTGATGCTGGATTATCAAATCGAGGACCAAATGGTTTTCGAAGATAACGATATCGGGGTCTGATTCGGCAGCGGCCATCAGGACCTTTTCAACTGCCTGACCTGTCATGTCCTGGGCGTGAAGAATCCGGTTGCGGCTGTGCCCCCCTTCTCTTCCCAGATCGAATGAGCCGGGGTCGGACCCCCGATTGAAAGCAGACCCCCAGTTCCAGAAGGTCCCTGACACGCTCCGGACCGTTATTTACGACAAAATCCACCACTTCACGATGACACAGACCGTCTCCAGCATTCAAGGTATCCTGGACGTGAAGGCTGAAAGAATCGTCCTGCCCGAAGACGGACGCTATTCCACCCTGGGCGTAATTCGTGTTGGTTTCAAGTTTATCCTTTTTTGTTACAATTGCTACCGATCCGCTCCGTGCTGCTTTCAGGGCGAACGTTAGACCGGCGATCCCGCTGCCGATAACGAGATAATCGAATTGATTTTTCATTGCGGGTTCCCCATATTGAGATAGTAGGCGGGATTCGAATATCGGAATTTCCCATGATTTTTTGCATTTATTAGTATGAATATTAATCTGCGGCAAGTAAAGTTTGGATCCAAAAAGAAATGGACCGCTAAATAAATGAACAAAAAAAACGATGACGGCGCATTGGAGGCATTTGTCACAAAAGTCCGCGATCTCAGGGTGATCGCGCTCGATTGCGATGGGGTTCTCTTCGATTCACGAGAGGCTAATATTCACTTCTACAGCCATATCATGGAAACGATCGGGCGGCCTCCCATCGGCGCGGACCAGCACGAATTCATACATATGCACCCTGTTCGCGAGTCTCTGGTCTACTTGACCGGAGGGGAGGGCGAGGATTTCGACCGCGCATTCAGCTATTTCAAGACTATAGATTTTCTCCCGTTCAATGACTACCTGCGCTGTGAACCCGGATTGGTCTCTTTTCTCAAACTTGCCAGAAGGCATTTTCTGATCGCCTTGGCGACAAACCGCACCGTTTCCACTCTCGAACTTCTGCGCCAGTTCAACCTGAGGGAATATTTCGACCTGGTGGTGTGCGCCTCGGACGTTCGCAACCCCAAGCCCCATCCCGAAATAATGGAGAGGATATTCGCCGAATTCGCTGTCGCGCCTCGGCACGTCCTCTATATCGGCGACTCCACGGTGGACGAGGCGCTGGCTCTTGCCACCGGAATTCATTTCATCAGTTACAAAAACCCTTCCCTGAAGGCTGAACTGCATATCAATCATTTCGAGGAACTCAATTGCCTGTTCCCCGAATCTTCGATCAAATAAGAGATTCATTGCCCGGCGATCTCGAGCCTCCAGTTTTTCCAGGCCGGTCCTGGCGAAATCGATGTCCGGATCGAGTTCCAGAGCGATGCGGTAGAGCCGGATGGCTTCCTGCTTGTGGCCCAGTTCTCTTAGGTTGGATCCGATATTGGCGTAATCTATCGCAGAGCCTGGATCCAGCTCTATAACCCGTTCAAAAGCAGGCGATCGATTCGTTGTGTTTCTTCAGTTTGAAATAGCAGAACCCTCGCAGGTTGTAGATTTCCTTGAGCTCGGGGTTGGCCTTTTCGGCAAGACTGAGCGCATCCAGGGCTTCTTCGTATCGTTCCAACTCCTTGAGGCAGGATGCGATATGCACGTAGATGCTGCCGATTTCGCCCGGATCCGGGGACTGATCGAGAGCACGCCGGAGAAGCAGCAGAGCAGCCTCTGGGTTCCCCTTCAGCTCGAGGCTGTGGGCAAGAAAGAACGTGAGATCATAACGCGGCCCGAAGGTGGAAAGGAGCCGCTCCATCTGCGGGACCATCTCGTCGTCGGCAAGTCCTCTCAGCATGGTTCGCGCCGCGTGCTGCGGAAAATCGGTGTTGCGGGTGTGATCCAGAAAGTGCGCCCCCGGGATGATGGTGTAAACCGCCGGGACCTGCAGTTGCGGATGCGTGACGTTTATCACCAGGACTTGAAGGCCGATTTTTGCCAGAGCAGCCGTGCACCTTTCGATTTCGACCCGCATGTTGTTGTCGTCGAGGTTCGGAAGGTCCCGGATGGATACCTTCCCGTTGCTTTTCATCATGTAGGCGGCTTCTTCCAGGCTCGCATACTTTGGAAGCGTGGGCCGATACGAAGTACGGCTTTCGAAGTCTCCGGCGAGCTGGGCTATTTCGGTGAGCGCCCGGCAAAGAGATTTCTCGGGATTCGAGGTGGTCCCGGCCGTAAAGACGATCTCGCTCTTTTCCGGGAAGGTGGACGGGTCGTAGGCGAGCGCTCCGACGGTCGGAATCCCGGTATCCAGCGAGAAGTCGCGCAGAAAGAACTCGATTCCTTTTGCCCGAAACTTCTTTACGAGTTCGATTGCCGCTGGGTCGCGAAGGGAATCGACGTCAATTTCAGGGGTAACCAGCATGTCGTTGCTGATGATCGACCCAACGTGTCTTTCGACCACCTCGCACAGGGCCTGAAGTATTGCTTCCTCGAGAGTGTTTCCGGCAGCCGGCCCGTTATACTCGTTGATGGTGTAGAACCAGTCGATCGGCACCCACTGCTCCCTGCCGAGCGTAAGGTTCCAGGCCTTCACCCACCGGAGCGGCAGATCGTCGAGAAACTGTCTGCACAAGCTCTGCCGGGGTCTGGTATCATAGACCGATTTTTTCAAATCATGCGCCGAGACCGCAAAGTCGTCGAGGTCCCTGTACCGGAAAGTGGGAAACGGAAACTGCTGAATAAATGAAAAGAAGCTGAAACGCTCCATCAGCTCCATCAGGGCGCTGGCTTCGGATTGCTGTGGGGTGGCGCCCTTGCCCATCTGTTTTTTCGTGCCGGTGAACCGGGTGGCGTCTTCGCCGCACAGACTTATATATACGGGAATGTCCAGTCTGCCGGTATCGATTCGCACAGTCCTTGCCAGAACATTCATATCCAGCCCGGCCAAACGTTCCCGCACCCAGGAGATCGTCTGCTCGGGCGTCCTCGTTTTATCCTGATCGTGGCTGTACTTTTTGAAACTGTCTTTTATTTCAATATTGGAATTCATTAATCTCCGCATTTCGGATATTGACGAGGTCCGGAATTATCTAATTGACAACCACCTCATCTTCCTGTTCTTCGTTCTTGCGGATCAGTTCCAGAAGCTGCGCGGCGGCTCGCGAGGCAGTGTAGATACGGGGAATGCCTTTTATTTTAGCGAAATCCTGTACGCTCTTTGGCCGCTGGAGAGCAAGCCTTAGAAGCGTCTCGTTCGTCAGAATCCTGAAGGGCGCGCGGTCGCGACGGCGAGCCTCTTTTTCGCGGAACAGATAAAGCGCCTTGAGGATGCGCTTTCCGGCCACGTCCAGCGACTGCGCCCCGTAGATGTGCAAAAAATCGCCGGGGCGGAAATGTTTTTCCGTGATTTGCTGCAGCCAGAGCTTCTCAAAGGCTTCGCGGGCCGCCTCGAGGAGATCTTTTTCCTCGAGTTCTGCGACAAGCTTGTGCCTCAGCGGAATAAGAAAATGGGTGTCGAAGCGGGCATATTCGATCTGCTCGTTTCTTAAGAGGACGTCTGCCCCAGTCATAGCGCTGCCATTTTTTATTGAGACTTATGCCGAAATGCTCAAGAAGAATCGGCGCAAGCCCCAGTTGCTTATATCCCAGCATCTTCGCGGCGATTGACGTATCGAAAATATTGTCTCACCGTGAATTTGAAATCGCGCTTGAGCCCGGCGATGTCATTGGGAGCGGCGTGGAAGATTTTTTCTATGTCGGGATTGGAAAGGATTTCCCCAAAAGCTTCGATATCGCCGACCGAAAACGGGTCGATGATGTAGTCCTGTTCCTCGGTAGATACCTGTATGAGGCAGATTCGGTTAAAATAGGCATAAAAACTGTTTGATTCTGTGTCGATGGCAACATGAGCGGATTTTTCAAGGTTACTTATAAATTTTGAGAAATCATGCTGGTTTTCAATCAGAGCCGCGCTGTTCAATTTCATGATATAGGTTTTCCGCCCTTTTCTCCTGTGTTATTCTTAAGATCGAGAAAGTGAGGCCGAAATGAACAAACGCAAGGGTGAAAGCCTCAAACCGATGCGCCGATCCACACGGCATAAGCCCCTCAATGGTTTCTATACCCCGTTTCAGGAGTTAGATCAACTGTTTGGACGAATTTTTTCCACCACATGCCAAAACATTTGGCGAAGCCTCGACCCGTTTTCGGAAAAAAACGGGGTCCATCCTCACAGGATTAAAGTCGAAGCCGATGAGGATTCCCTTTTTCAGACGGCAATGGCCGATGTAAGCCCCCTGCCCGCCGGGCCTTGCAAAAAGGTCTCCGCTCCGGCCTCCCGGGAGGCAATATCCGCGTTTTCTCGCCAGGGAGGAAATCGAGGCCTACACTCAACTGGTAGACCTTGTAGCCGGTGAGGGGCCCTTTGAGCTTTCGAGTTCCGATGAATACATCGACGGCGCTGTTTTGGGAATCTCGCCCGAGGTTTTGAAGAAGCTGCGGGAGGGCTATTTCAGCTACCAGGACTATCTGGACCTGCACGGACTGAACCGGCAGCAGGCCCGCGAAGAAGTCAGGGACTTCATCATGGAGTGCTTTGCCGCCCGGCGCAGGTGCGTGCTGATAATTGCGGGAAGAGGCCTCAATTCCAAGGACAAGGAACCGGTGCTGAAGAACAATTTGCCCACCTGGCTTACGCGCGCGCCCCTAAAAAGGGTGGTCCTGGCATTCGCCTCGGCCCGTTCCTATGACGGAGGCTGGGGCGCATTCTACGTCCTGCTGCGCAAAAATGAGGGCAAAGCCCCGCTGGTTACGCCGGCTCGATAATATTCTCCTCCATCAGCCATTCAAGAGCCTCGCAAAGCGGAAGGCCGACGACGTTTGTGTAGGAACCTTCGATAGATCTTACCAGAAAAGCCCCGATCCCCTGAATGCCGTAGGCCCCGGCCTTGTCCATCGGCTCGCCGGTCCTGACGTATGCCTCTATTTCTCCATCGAGAGGTTCTTAAAGCGAACCCGTCGTAGTAACCGATCCGCTCCTGCGGAGTTTCCCCCCGGGCTGGATAAGGCACATGCCCGTAATTACCTCGTGCACCCTGCCGCTCAGGGTATCGAGCATCCGGACGGCCTCGGCGGAATCGGAGGGTTTTCCGAAGATGCGGCCGTCGAGGACAACTATGGTGTCAGCTCCAAAAATCCATGAATCGGGGTGGAGAGGGGAAACAGAATTGGCCTTGAGACAGGCCCATCTCTGGGCGATTTCAGCAGGACTTTTCCCGGCTCGGCCGATTCACCCGGCCAGACCGATTCGTCTATCCTGCTGGGATGCACCTCGAACTCGACCCCGACGGAGAGAAGCAAACGTTTTCTGCGCGGCGACTCAGAGGCAAGGATAAGGGGCTGGAGCGTTTTAAACATCGGCTACGCCAGAGCCAGCATCCGGTCCAGGGCCAACCTGGCGCCCGCCTTTATCTGTTCGGGCACTCTCAACCACATTCATCTCGCCAATATTTTCAAGGGTCTGCAGCAGATTCGCCAAGTTTATCTTGAACATATTGGGACAGAGTGAATAGTGCAGGTCGAGCACCTTCTTGTCCGGATATTCCAACGCCAAACGATGGATCAGGTTTATTTCCGTGCCGATGACGATTGTCGAACCTTGAGGCGCCTCCCTCACATATTTGACTATATAGCTGGTTGACCCGCACGCATCGGCCAGCGCCACCACCTCTCGCGTGCATTCGGGATGCACGACTATCCTGGCCTCGGGAAACTCGGTCCGCATTTTTTCAATCTGTTCAACCGTAAACCGGGTGTGCACCAGGCAATAGCCATCCCAGAGGATCATCCTGGCTCGTCTGAGCGCGTCGGGATCGTTTCCGCCCAAAACCTTGCCGGGCGACCAGACAACCATCTCTTCGGGGGCTATCCCAAGATCGTGACCAACATTACGGCCAAGGTGCCGGTCGGGAAAAAACAGGACCTTATCTTTTTGTCCGAAAGCCCACCTGACGGCTTTGGCCGCGTTGGACGAAGTACAGACAATACCGCCGCGGTTGCCGCAAAAAGACTTCAGTTCCGCGTCCGAGTTCATATAGACCACCGGGATGGTCGAATTCTGTCCGGCAACCGATTCGATCTGCTCCCAGGCGGATTTCACCGTTTCGAGCTTCGGCCATTGCGGCCATCCAGCACCCGGCTTCCACGTTGGGAATCTGAACGACCTGGTAGGCTGCGCGAGAATGGCGGCGCTTTCCGCCATGAAGTGCACGCCGCAAAACACTATATAGCGGCAATCCCGATCTGCCGCCGCTTTTCTGGACAGCTCGAACGAATCCCCGACGAAATCGCCCAGCTCAACGATTTCTTTTCGCTGGTAATGGTGGGTCAGAATTATGAGTTGTTTGCCGAGTTTCTCGTTTTCTGGCCCGGATTCTCTCGATTATCTCCGAGTGGTTTAAATGAGCTTTATTCGTCTGCATGACCTTCTTACCAACCTCTGAGTTCACTTCCAGGGACTAAACCATGAAAGCGTCCGCCCGCCTCACCCCATGTAAATGGAATTTGGCGGGCGCATTTGTTTACGGACAATGATTCATCCTTCAGCACAAGGGATCCCCAACCCGATCGATCCTGTCCCCGCAGCGAATGATGCCCCCTTCGAGCACCCTGGCAAAAACGCCCTCGCGCGGCATGATGCAGTCTCCGGCCAGGTAGTAGATCGCGCATTTCTTGTGGCATTCCTTGCCGATCTGAGTGATTTCCACCAGCGACCGATTCGCCCAACCTGAACCGGGCGCCCACCGGAATATTAACCCAGTCGATTCCTTCGGTGGCAATGTTTTCGGCAAAATCTCCAAAGCCAACTGAAAGGCCGGCGGCTTTAGCCTTCTCGATGCTCTCCATTGCCAGAAAACTGACCTGCCGGTGCCATGCCCCCGCATGCGCATCGCCCTGGATGCCATGTTCCGTCACCAGCAGCGCCTGCTCGACCAGGTTCCTTTCGAGTGCCCTTTCTTTTGCTGACCGCAATCGATCTAATCTTCATTGCAAGTTCCCCTCACTCATCGCCCTGACTTTCGCCCCGGCCGTCATGGTTCTGCATTCTTCAATTACATCCTTCGATTACCCCAACAGGGGACCTATTCATAAGCTCTCTGAAAGTGATCGCGTCAAGCCTTTCGCGAATGGCCTCGGTCGCCTCCATCCACAGAATTCTGGTGACGCAGTGATCGGAGCGTACGCACTCTTCGGGATATTGAGTACACCGCGTAAGCTTCAGGCCGCCTTCCAGAAGCCCAACGATCTCTCCCACGGTAATCTCTTCGGGGGGTCTGGCCAGCATGTGCCCACCTTTCGGGCCGCGAACGCTCGTAACGTAGTTCGCCTTTTTTAGAGGGATTATAATTTGTTCGAGATACTTTATCGCCGATGCCCTGCCTTCGGGCAACAGACCCCAAGTCGAACAGGCCCTTCATCTGCGTGAAGAGCCAAATCCAGCATGAGCCTGACTCCATATCGACTTCTGGTGGACAGCTTCATATCAGCTCCATAGCCGGCTTAAGGAAAAATTAAACCACTATATTTTAGTATAGTATAGTTTTAATTCCTGCCGGGTCAAGAAATAAACGTGGAGGCTGCAAATCGGAAGCAACATTCGAATCTCGGAGGGGGACGCCCAAAAAAAATGCTTGGACTTTTGCCCTGTAATGTTATTTTTATCTGGTCAGAACAGGAAGGAGCAATAATGCATTCAAGAACGCTTGTACTCAGATTTTCGAAGGAAATTGTCGATAAACCCATAATAACCAACCTGGTGCGCGACTATGACCTGGCTTTCAATATCCTGAAGGCCCAGATATTTCCCCGAAAAGAGGGAATGCTGGTAATGGAACTGCACGGCAGCGCTGATGATTTCGACAAAGGGGTCCAATATCTCGAACAGGTGGGCGTCCAGGTGGAACCGGTCGGCCAGGGAATTCGCCGCGACGAGGAAAGATGCTACCAGTGCGGGTCCTGTACGGCTGTTTGCCCGACCGGGGCTCTCCACGTGAAGAGACCTCAGATGGAAGTCGAGTTTGAATCCGAGCGCTGCAGCGCCTGCGAGCTGTGCGTGAAGACCTGCCCGGTCAGGGCCATGATCGTTACTTTCGATAAGGCTCTTGCCTGAGTGGGCGCCTGACATTTCGTCACCTTCCCGAATCTACTCATTTTTTCTCCTGTTTTGAGGACAAAAAGTCCGTATCGGAAACCTCCCCGGCGCTGAATGCCCGTCGAGTGTTTCCTTATGGACACTAGCCAGCAGTCTTTCCCTGTCTTAATTTTACCTCGGATTTACTCAAGTTGCGGAAATGCGCTCCAAACCGCGAATGGAGATCGAAATGCCCGGAAAGAAGCATTTCCCACAAGACTTCAGGAGAGACAAGGAAGGCCCCCCCGGAATTTGTGGACCGAAGCGAGGAAGAAGGCAAAAATTGAACTGGTGCTCAAATGCGACACAATGGGAAGCGTTGAAGCCATTTCCGCTCTGCTTGCCAACCTGAAGCTGCCCGAAGCGGAAGTGAAGGTGATTCAGTCCGGCGTGGGGAACATAACCAAACAAGACCTGCTGATGGCTTTGACCGGGAGCAGACTTGTCGTCGGATTCAACGTAGGGGTCGCCCCAAAGCTGGAACAGTGGGTAAAGGAACATGGGGTGGAGGTACGCCTGTACGACGTAATCTACAGGTTGGCCGAAGATCTCAAAGCCATTGCCCAGAGTCTGGCTCCGGTTGAGACCGAAGAAAGGGTTACCGGAAAGTGTGAGGTGATCGCCACTTTCAAATCGAAAAAAGGAGGGGTGATTCTCGGCTGCGAGGTCGTTGAAGGCACCGTCCAGGTCGGAAAACATTTCCGGGTGGTAACCGCAATGGGACCGGTTCACAGCGCCAGGATCGAATCGCTCCAGATCGAGAAGCAAGCCGGTGAAGGAAGCCAGAGCCGGACAGCAGGTAGGCGTGCAGGTCTCAGGCTCGACCCTGGGCAAGGTCGGCGATTTCATCGAATGCTACGATGAAATAATCCCGAAAAAAGCGAGATGGTCGCCCCGAGGCGGTATCATCCACGTGGAATCTTAAGGAGGGAGCAGGTGGCGAAACCGGTGACAGTCAAAATAGTTGAAAATATTGCAACCGTGTTGCTGAACAGACCCCATGCCTTCAACGCGTTCGATCTTGCGTTAACTGAGTGCTTTGCGGAACATCTGATCGGTCTTGCAACAGATCGGAATATCCGTGCAGTCGTCATTTCCGGAGAAGGCGGGGCTTTTTGCGCCGGCGGCGACCTGAAGTACGTTCACTCGTTCCCGCGAGGACCATCCTCCGCTCTTCACGAACTGGCCGGTCGGTTTCACCAGGCCGTTCTGGAGATTCGCCGGATGCCAAAACCCGTTATCGCCGCAATTAACGGGGCAGCGGCCGGCGGGGGTTTTTCGTTGGCGCTGGCGTGCGATTTCAGGATAATGGCTAAATCCACTTATTTGCGGCAGGCTTATACATCAAGAGGACTCAGCATTGACGGTGGGGGTTCGTTTATGCTGCCCAGACTGGTGGGACTGGGCCGGGCGCTGGAGATAATGGCGTTTGACCGGCCTATTTCTTCGGAACAGGCATTGGCCCTGGGGTTGGTGACCAAGGTCGTCAAAGATGAAGATCTCATGGAGGAGGCGACCGAAATGGCTCGTGAACTTGCGAGCGGTTCTTCAGCTTCTTTTGGATGGTCCAAAAGCCTTCTCACCGACTCGTTTGGTTCTTCTTTCGAAACTCAAATCGAACGTGAGCGCATGGGCATTTGTGCTTGCGCCGAAACTCCCGAGGGTGCGGAGGGACTGAGATCGTTCGCAGAAAAGCGCAAGCCGGTGTTCACATCCCGATAGGGCCTATTTGATGGGTAGTTTCACAAGAGTTGTCGTCGCGATTCCTGTTTCCGCATGGAGAGCTGGCGAAAAACCGGACCCAACCTGCCGCTAACCGGCGAAATCATCAGTCCCCGCGTTCCGATAGAGCCTGCCTCGGACTGATCCGGGGTGGGCAGTCTGCAGATAAATCCACTCATCCTTCAATGAGTCCTCATCTTATGATTGACGCAGCAGGCTTCATCACATATTGTGCTTTACTCGCCACATTTTCGGGTTATCCGTACGGATGCCGGCTCTTTTCGAACAGCATGCGTTGATCCGTCGAAGGAATAATCCCGGAGCGCAAATCGGCGGGCAGCGCTGAGTTTTTTCACTTAACGCAATCAGGCGCCGGATGGAGAGAAGAGATGAAAAAAAGGGGACGCATTTATTATTTTCAAATTATTATCTGCGCGTTTATTCTTTTGCGGTTTAACGGGGCTTTTTGCGCCGCGCCTGAGGAACAATTCCCTCCTGCGCAATTCACCCTTCCCGCACCCGATTCCGAGTCGGCGCAGAAGTATCTGGGTCTCAAGGCGATGGAGCCGTTTAAACTCAGCGATATTAAAGCAAAGCTGGTGGTCATCGAGTTCATGAGCGCGTTTTGCCCCCACTGCCACACAAACGCCCCCATAATGAACAGAATCTACAAAGCGATCCACGTAGACTCGCATCTGGCGGACGTAAAAATGATAGCAATAGCGATCGGCAATGAGAAAGCCGAAGTGGAAGCCTACAAAAAGAAGTTCAAGACGCCTTTTCCTATCATGCTTGACGAAGACATGGTTATTTCGGCCTCTATGGAGGGTGTGCCAACCCCCACTACCATGATCGTTTCAACTGAAGACGGGAAAGTGCTCTACAGCTACACAGGCGTCATTCAGGACCCTGATGCGTTTACCAAGCAGTTGAAGACGTTGCGCAAAAAGAAATAGCGACAGCAATGAGCGGCTCAGAACTAGAAAACAGAAAGATTTTGCTGAAGAGCTTTATTTTCAGGGATTTGCCGCCTGAAGAACTGGACAAGCTTGCCCAAACGGCTCAGAGCCGGGTTGCGCGGCCCAACGAAATCATTTTCCATGAGGGAGATGCGCCGGACGCTTTCTATATCATCGGTTCGGGGAGAGTGAGGATTTTCGTCAGCCATAAGGACAGGATCGAGAGGGAGCTTTCCGTACGCGGACCCGGTGAGCACTTCGGTGAGGTTGCTCTTCTTGCTGGGGACACGCGCACCGCTAACGCGCAAAGTCTGGTCGAAACTCAACTCGTTGTGTTCTCTAAGGAGCAATTTGACAGCCTCCTGAGAGATTATCCGGACCTTTCGAGGAAGTTCGTGCGGGAAATGCGCGGATGGCTCCTCAAAGACCAGGAAATCATCGAGGATGAGGCCGATGCGGTGATCAGGGCTTCCCGTGTGTTCTGGTTCGATTTTGTGCTTGTCATCGGGGTAAGCGTCCTTCTGGCCATAACCTTTAACTTATCGAATCCTTACGGCATTCCACTTCTCCCCGATCGTCCCGAGAAAGTTGATTCGATCAGCCCCTCTGCGGCAATGGAAGATTACCGGCAGGGCAAAACGCTCATAGTGGACGCCATGCCCAACAATTTCTACCGCAAGCAGCACATAAAAGGCGCAGTCAACATGCCAATGGCCCTTTTCGATATAGTCTACCTGATGAGCTTCTCCGACCAGGATAAGGAAAAGAAGATAGTGGTTTACGGAAATACGGTAAGCAGACCGTATGATCTTGAAATTGCAGGCAAACTTCTGCTTCGAGGGCATACAGATGTGAAAGTTTTGGACGGTGGCCTGCAGGGTTGGGCTGCCAGCGGTTATCCCGTCGAGCAAAAGGTTTCGAGATGATTCCGGCCTTTATCGAACGAATGCTAAAGAGCGAGTATCTGGCTTTTGGGTTGCGGGTTTACCTGGGCTATTTCTTCATCTATGCAAGTTTGAGCAAGATACCGCATCCTGCCCAGTTCGCCGAAGCAATAGCGGATTACCGGTTGATTCCCTTCATGTTCCTGAACTTGGGAGCTGTAATACTACCGTGGATTGAACTCGTAACCGGTCTTTTTTTGATCATCGGCTTTAAGTCCCGCTCATCCGTAATAGTGATCGGACTGCTTCTGATAATGTTCGACGCAATGATCCTGATCAATATGTACCAAGGCGCCCCGATCAACTGCGGGTGCTACGATATTGTGGGCGAACCGATCGGATGGAAAAAGGTCTTGGAAAACTTGCTAATGCTTGTCTTCTCGGTTCAGGTGTATTATTTCGACAGGCCGGAGCTTTTGAACAGATTGACATCGATCATCGGCCCCGGGAGCCGAATTACTTCCACAGAATCATGAAGGTTCATCGTGATGCGTATGAAGATTAGATTCTGGGTTTTTTTGCTGTTGCTCATATTCTGCTTCATCACCGCCGCCATGACAGGTTGCGGTCCATCGACCGCGCACGTTGGGACCTATATTGCCGAAATCAAAGATTCTGCGCGTCACAATGAAGCCACCCTGGAATTGGCGGAAACCGGGGCGGGCGTATGGAGGGTTGGCGACGATGAGGTCAATTTTTCCTGGTATGTGAAGGGCAACCAGCTCAGGCTCGCCACCAGGAATGGGGGGGTGATAGTTGGAAACCTTGATGACGGAGTTATTCATGTCACTCTTCCAGGGTCGGAGGACCTCTTCTTCAAGAAAGTCAAATAACGTCGTTTTGTCGAGAACTGGACTATGAGCGCAGGAATCGGACTATGACGGTCAAAGCGCCCACCGGGGCCACTGCGTTATTGCGTTGGATATCGATTTCGGTCCTTATCCCGGCCATGGCAGGCTGTTCCTTTCAGCAATTCGTGGTGAATCGCCTCGGCAACGCTCTGGCGGAAGGCTCATCGGTTTACGCGACCGACGATGATCCGGACCTGGTGGGCGCAGCGCTGCCTTTTGGGCTAAAAACCATCGAGAGTCTGCTGGCGCAGTCCCCACATCATAAAGGGCTGCTCTTGGCGGCCACGAGCGGTTTTACCCAGTACGCCTACGCCTTCGTGCAGACAGAGGCCGATTTGATTGAAGACACCGACCTTATGCGGGCCATTTATCTCAGGGAGCGTGCGCTGCGTCTTTACCGCCGGGCGCTGGGTTATGGAATTCGCGGCCTCGAGGAAGTCCAGCCCGGTTTTGCCGGTCTGCTGAACGAGCGATCCCGCGGAAGGCGCTGGCTCCGATGGGCAAAAAAGACGTTCCGCTGCTTTACTGGACCGCTGCCGCTTGGGGGGCCGCCATCTCACTGGACAAAACCAACTCTGCCCTTTCCGTGGACCTGCCCAGGGTGGACGCCCTCATTCGGCGCGCCCTGGAACTTGACGAAAAATTTGGTTCGGGCATGATCTATGATTTTATGATTGTCTACGAAGGCGGGAGGCCGGCCGCTGCCGGAGGCTCTATCGACCGGGCGCGCGAAAGCCTTGCGCGGGCGATTAAGCTATCCGGGGGACGAAGGGCCGCCCCTCTGGTTTCTTTTGCCGAAACGGTTGACGTGGCCATACAGGACCGGGCTGAGTTCAAGAAACTGCTCGATCAGGCGCTCGCAATCAATATCGACGATGCCCCGGACCAGCGGCTTTCAAATATAATTGCACAGCGCCGGGCGCGATGGCTCCTCGCCCGAATGGACCGGCTCTTTATTGACTGATTCAGGCAGAATTGATGGCGGGCAGCACACATGAAACTTCATAGATGGTTTTGCTTTGCGGCCATTTTCTTTTTCATTTCAGCATCCACTGCCCAGGGCTGCCGGCGAGATTGTCATAAAAGTGGCGACGCTCGCGCCTCAAGGATCCGAATGGCACAAGATCCTTCAGGAAATGGGCGCTGAATGGCAAAAAGCGTCCAATGGCCGGATTGTATTCCGGCTTTATCCGGGCGGGGTGGCCGGGGATGACCTGGACATCGTCCGAAAGATGCGGCTCGGGACACTCGATGCGGGGCTTCTTACCGTAGCGGGCCTCAGTCGAAATAGACCGGGGAGTACTCGCGCTCGAAATTCCCCTGGCATACGCTGATTACGGGGAGTTGGATTGCGTCCGTGAGCAGATCGGTCCCCAGTTGGAGCGGCGAATGGAGGCAAAGGGATTTATTGTCCTCGGATGGTCGGATGGAGGATGGGCACATTTCTTTACCAAGTCTCCCGTAAGGACGCCCGATGATCTGAAAAAACTGAAGATGTTCGTCGGGGCGGGCGATGACCAGTATGTGGAACTTGTCAAAAAAGCCGGATTCAATCCTGTGCCGCTGCCTTCCACCGAGATTGCGACCGCCCTTCAGACCGGCCTGGTCAATGCCATCACCATGTCGTCTCAGGGGGTCCTCCTGCTGCAATGGTACAAGCAGCTCAACTATATGACCGATCTCAAATGGGCTGTGCTCCTGGGGGGCATAGTGATAACGAAATCCGCCTGGGAGAAAATTCCCGCCGAAATTCGCCCTGCTATCAGGCAGGCATCGCTCAAAGCTTCTCAGCGCATGCGCGAATTCTCGAGGCAAACCGAACAAAGGGACATTGACGTCCTGAAAAAGAATGGGGTTGAAGTCGTTTCAGTTGACGAAAAAGCCCTGGATGAATGGCGGCGTCTGATTGAAGGCGTTCTCCCGCAGGTGCGCGGGTCGTATGTGCCCGCGCGAACCTCTCGACACCGCCTTGAAGCTCAGGGATCAATGCCGCCGGCAGGCGGGTAAGGCGGGAAAGTGACACCTCGTGCTCTGGCCCGCGGTATTGGGGAAGGTTTGCTTGTCGCCGGCTTTTTGTTGCTCACCGCCATGCCGCTGGTGGACTTTCTTGGCCGCCCGCTTGCCGGGTTTCACATCCCGGGCTCTGCCACCTATACCCAGCAGTTGACCTTTTTTCTTACCTTCATTGGCGGACTTGCCGCCACCCTGACCGGCAAACATCTTACGCTCTCCACGGCCAGCCTGCTGCCGGGAGTAAGAGCGCGCCGGGAGGCCGAGTTCTTCTCCTGCTGCGTAGCCGCCTCTGTCACCGCAATTCTTACCTATGCCAGTATCTGTGTAGTTATTGCCGAACGGATGCAGGGCCGGAACCTGACGTTGGGGCTGCCGGTCTGGATCAGCGAAAGCGTAATGCCCCTCGGCCTCGGGCTTATCTCGCTGACCTACATTTTGAAATCCTCAAGCTGGTTGCCGGCGCGTCTTGGGGCTGCAGCCATCGCAGGCGCGACCTTTCTTCTGGGTATAATTCAGCCCTGCGGACCTGACAATCTGGACCCTGAGCGCAGTACTCATGGCCGCGACCCTTCTTGGCTCGCCCTGTGTTCGCCGCAATGTCCGGATTGGCGCTGATCCTTTTCTGGAGGGAAGGGACCCCGGTTGCGGCAGTCACAGCCGAGATTTACAGGCTTGTCGGCTCTCCAACCCTTCCCGCAATACCGCTGCTGACCGCAACCGGCTTTGTCCTCGCGGAGACCAACGCTCCCCGGCGGCTGGTGAATTTTTTTCGAGCGCTGCTGGGGTTCATGCCCGGGGGAGTCGCGGTGCTCGTTGGAGCGGTCTGCGCGCTTTTCACAGCCCTGACCGGCGGCTCGGGCGTTACGATCATAGCTCTCGGGGGGCTTGTCTATCCCATACTGCTCAACGATGGTTACTCCGAGAGCTTCTCGCTCGGTCTGGTAACGGCGGCCGGGAGCCTGGGCCTTCTGTTTCCGCCATGCCTTGCCGTAGTCCTCTACAGCGTTGTCGCAAATACTCCGGCGGACCAGTTGTTCATCGCCGGATTGGTGCCGGGAATGCTGCTCGCTCACCCTTGTGGCGATTTATGGAATAAGCGTCAGCCTGAAAGCCGGGATAGAGCGGCAGCCTTTTAAATGGCGCGAACTTCTGGCTGCAGCGCGCATGCGCAAAATGGGACCTCTCGATCCCGGTGGCAATGGTCCTTCTGTTCGGGACCGGTCTCGCATCGCATGCTGGAGACTTCCGCTTTCGCGTGCGCCTACACAATCGTTATCTCGTGCTTCATTCACCGGGACCTGCACCCCCTGAAGCAGTTGCCGGGGACGCTCGTCAAGGCTGCCGCGCTCGTCGGGGCGGTCTTGATGCTTCTTAGCTGCGCGATGGGCCTTACAGGCTACCTCGTGGACGCCCAAATCCCCGACCGGCTGCTGGAGATCGTAAGAGCAGCAGATTCACTCGCCGCTTCTTTTCCTGCTCACTTTGAACGTCGTGCTGCTGGTGCTCGGAAGCATACTGGAAATATTTTCGGCGATCATCGTCCTGACGCCCCTTGTCATTCCGCTCGGGGTGGCCTTCGGGATCCACCCGGTCCACCTCGGCATCATTTTTCTGGCCAACCTCGAGCTTGGTTTTCTCTTTCCGCCGGTAGGCCTGAACCTGCTCTTATCATCATCTCGCTTCGGAAAGCCGATGGCGGCGCTATACCGGGATGTTATCCCGTTCCTGCTGATACTTGGCCTGGGAGTACTGCTGATTACCTACGTTCCCGCCCTGTCCATCGGGGTGCTAAGGCTGTTGGGACGGATCTGACAAAAGTTGTCGAATTCGGAGAATTTCCGCCTTCGATGCAAGATTTCCGAGAATTCGATGATTTCAGCTCTTTTCGTTGGGCAACCTTGACATACACGGGCTTTCTCGCCTCGGGCCGCGACCTGACCATGGGCTTGCAGTCGCCTTTATCGGCCTCATTCTCATCGTTAAACCCGCGCTGGACGCTGTAAGGTTTGACGGACTCATTTCGGCGGCGATCCGCGGAAGCGCGTACCTCTGAGCGGACAAAAAGGCAAGGCGAAAAAAGTTCAACTCAAGATCATAAATTCCAAGGACGATAAACCGACGATTCATTGAATGTCTGGCCGGTCAGCCAAGAAGCCGATTCACGAACATTCCGGCCGAACGGCTGGCGTTTCTGCCTCTGGCAAGCATGGCGATTCCACTCCTCGCATTATAGATCGGTTAACAACTCTAAGAGATCCTGTGTGCTCAATCTGCGTGCTTGCAAAATTATCGAGGCTTTCATAGTATGGTCTGAACGGTTTTCGGTGTGAATTCTCTATTATCCAACCGAAAAACAGGAGCTTGAGACTGATGGACGAAATGCTTGGCGATCCGATGAAAGCATTTTACAAGCATGGTGGAACCAGCCGGAAATCGGGGTGGGGACAGCGTTTGAAGTCTTTGCTTCTAAAGCGCGTGCTGCCGCTCAAACGGGTAAACCATATCTGTTCACAAATTAATTCACTTCCAAACGAGACCGCAATTCCGGATCGTATCCTTGAAGTGCTGGGCATCACCTACGAGATTTCCGCAGGCGATCAAGCAAGGGCGCCTTCGGAAGGGCCCATGGTGGTGGTGGCCAACCATCCTTTTGGCGCTATTGAAGCCTTGATCCTCGCCTCGATTCTGCTGAAGAAGAGAAATGATATCAAAATTATGGCCAATTTTTTGCTCGCCGGCCTGGGAATTCGACAACTCAATGAACTGCTCATTTTCGTAGACCCTTTCACGAGGCAGGGATCGGCAGCGCATAACCTCAAGCCGTTAAGAGAGGCCATTGAGTGGGTTCGGGGCGGCCGGGCATTGGGCGTCTTTCCGGCCGGAGAGGTCTCCCACTTGCATCTGAGCGGCTTGAGCGTCATTGACCGGCAATGGAGCCGGACGGTTGCCGGGATTGCGAGGAAGTCCCGGGCGACCATACTGCCGGTTTACTTCGAAGGCCGCAACAGCGCGCTCTTTTGCGGGCTCGGTCTTTTGCATCCACTGCTTCGCACTTTGATGTTACCGGGACAGAACATCAAAAAGGGGCCCCGGACTATTCGGGTCCATGTAGGCAGGCCGATCCCGTTCAAGAGGTTGGCTGAACTCGATGATTCAGCAATAATGGATTACCTGCGTCTCAGGACTTACAATCTGCGCAATCGCAAATGCGACAGGCATCGGGACCTGTTGTTCCGGCCATCGATTAACGGCCATGCAAGCCATTGCCCGGTCGCAAGAGCGAAAGAGGCCGGCTTGATAGGCGCGGAAATCCGCCGTTTGCCCCAGGAGCAGATACTTTTTTCCTCCAGGAACTTCGATGTAATAAGCGCATCAGCCGCACAAATCCCGAACGTGCTTCATGAAATCGGGCGCCTGCGGGAGATCGCCTTTCGAAAAGCAGGCGAAGGGACCGGCAATGCTATCGATATCGACCGTTTTGACGAGTATTATCGGCACATGATTCTCTGGGACCGGGAGCGCGATGAAATTGTGGGGGCCTACCGGCTTGGCGATGCCGATGCAATTCTTAAGGAGCGCGGTTTTACCGGTCTTTATACGAGCACTCTTTTTGAGTACAAAGATGAACTGGCCCCCATATTCGGTTCGGCCCTGGAGTTAGGGAGATCTTTTGTCCGCCCCGAGCATCAGAAAACATACCAGCCCCTCATGCTTCTGTGGTCGGGGATCGGGCGTTTTGTATCAACCCGTCCCCGATACCGGTTCCTATTCGGGGCAGTAAGCATAAACAATGAATATCTGGGCGTTTCCCGCAGGCTGATGGTAAAGTTCCTTGAAGAGGGCCATACGGATTGCGATCTGGCAAAATTGGTGCGGGCCAGGAATTCGCCTCCACATGGGTCGATGGGAAAAAAGGACTCCGCGCTGGCCTATTCAATGGTTCATGATATCCAGAACTTTTCGGAATTGATATCGGACATCGAGCAGGACGGAACAGGCATTCCCATACTGCTGAAGCATTATATGAAACTTGGCGGAAAGTTTCTGGGTTTCAGCGTCGACCCGAAATTCAACAATGCGCTCGACGCCCTGGTGCTGGTCGATTTAGCTCGAACCGACCCCCGAATCCTGGGGCGTTACATGGGGCAGCAGGGGCTGGATTCTTTTCTGCGCTTCAACGGCGTCGGGCAGGAGGGCGCCGCCGTTTGCGGCCTGCCCCGGGAGTGAGAACTTCCAAAGGTTTAAGCGCTGGCCCGGCAAAGTGATGAGCATGAACACAATTGTCTAGCGTGACGCCGCGATGCATAACGCTTCCGATTGAACTACCCCTGGTGAAAGTGAAAATTGACCGTCTTTTGAGGATGTGCTATTAAGACCCCTCCGGAAATCTTCCGGGCCTTGATGAGCGCATCTCGCCGGCGGGGCTCGCGTGACTGAGGGCAATTTGCATCAATACCGGAGCCGGGGGGCCTTTTGTGACGTCCCCCGTGCCCTCTTTTAAAAAGGGGGAGGTTTCAGCAAATGAACCCGGATTTCATTGACGCCTTCGGCGGTTGCCGATCGATAGCGCCGCCGGTCAGCCAAAGATTCAGAAAGCTTCCTACCGAAACTGGCGCAAGAGAACAGGCCGGCGCTGTGCTATTGGAAGCCGCGCCGCCTCCGCCGACAGGAGCCTGAAGACTCTCATGTCCGGCCGATTGAACAGCTTTCAAAAAACTATGCTCCAATGGAATGACCTGTACCCTTACAACGCGGTCCACGTGCTCCGGGTTCATGATAATCTCGAATTCGAAAAGCTGCGAAGGGCAGTGAACACAACTTTGGAAGCACAGGGGCTGACGAGTCTGACGCTGGATCGAAGCCGGGGAGCTTACCGCTATGATGCCGGCCCGGCGCGTTGCGAAATCAAGCTCATAAACGGCGAAGACCCTCAAGCAGCCCTTGCCTCGCAAGTCGAGCTGCAGTTGAATTCCGCTTTCTCATACATCGAGAGCTTTGATCCGTTCAGGTTTTTTGTCATACCGTATGAAAACTCGTTTTCTCTCGGCATAGGTTACTTTCACCCGGTGGCCGATGCTCTATCGATCGTGAGCCTGATGAGAGACGTATTTGCGCGCTATAGGGGCCATGGAGACAGACCCCGGGAAACTTTCGACCTCTATCCCGGCCGGCATGACCGTCTGTTGCGACACCCGGCGCTGCTGGCGCGAAAGCTGGTTTCCCTCCCGTCCCATATCAGAAATATGAGCGCATCTTTTCGCGCTCCGATCCGCGATATTGATGACTCGCAGGTCAGATATGCTCCACTTTGCCTTGGTCCGGAAAAGCTCCATTGTTTGTTAAAAACAGCCAGATCGTGGGCCCTCACCGTCAACGATCTGCTGCTCGCGTTGATGATGAAATCTCTTTCCCCAATGTGTTTGAACCGAACCCGGCACAAACGCCGGAAAATTTCCCTCGGCAGCATTGTCAATACGAGGAACGATCTCCGATTGGGAAACCGGCGCAAGTTCGGAGTTTTCCTCGGCTCGTTCGTCGTTTCCCACGAAGTTCCCGAAGGGATGAGCCTGATGGATCTGGCCAAGGATATCCGCCGGCAGACGCTCGCCGTAAAGAACGGCCGGCTTTACCTGGCGGCGCCGCTGGATTTGGCTTTTGGACGCTTCATGTATTCTTTGTTCTCTATGGAACGAAGGAAGAAATTCTACCAGAAGTATCATCCCCTGTGGGGCGGCATAGCCAACATCAACCTGAATCCCCTTTGGGACCGGCAACCGGGTGAAAGGCCGATAGATTATTTACGAGCCGTTTCCCCCGGCCCGACGATTCCTTTTGTTTTGTCTTTCACTACAGTCGGCGAGGTGGTGAACATCAGCCTGACCTGGCGGTCGGCTGTCTTTTCGTCCCTGCAGATTGAAGAACTCAAAACCCGTTTTCTTGACACACTCAATAGGATTAGCTGCAATGAATAGGACCTCGTATGACAAACCTATATACGACGTTAAACACGGATCCATAGCGCCGCAGGCAGGCCCCCCTTCGCATCGTATCCCGGGAAGCGAGGAAAGCCGGCCCGCACGGCCCGGGCCTACCATGCGCGCCGGGCGTGTGCGGGATGCCTTCTTGATTCTTCTGCTTGGAACTGTTTTGGTTTTGCCCGGATGCTCCACTTACGAACGCAATGGCCTCGACCCCTCGCGCGCCGGCCGCATCGAGGGTAACTTCGGGCTTAAGGCGTACGCGCTTTCCCCGGAAATCGAAGAGAAAATACTGGCTCTCGACCCTGAGCACGTGACCGAAAAAGACATCCGGCAAACTCTGTCAAAGGCGCCCGCGCCCCGAATCGTCAACCTCCACGGGGGCATTATTCCCCAGAAGGAGCGCATGATTTCGTTCTCCCATTTTCTGATCGGCATGGGTTATCCCGAAGCAAGTATTCGCAATCCCGGCGACGCCACCTTCTCATTCAGTTGTTACGAAAACTCGGAGATGATCGCGGGAATGATCGCCTGGTACTACGAAAAAGAGGGATTGCGGCCCATGATCGTAGGCAACAGCCAGGGCGGAATCCAAGACATCAGAATCCTGGACATGTACGCCTATTCGGAACGCGTGGAAGTCTGGAGCCCCTTGACATGGAAAGGGGAAGGCCGCTATGAGATCACCGATCCGCTCACCGGCCGGAAACGGCCTGTCGTAGGCCTGACGCTTCCCTACGTAACCTCGACGTGCGCCGGTGGATTGACCCGATTTTCGCCGAACCAATGGGACATGAATTTGCGGCTCAGAACGGTTCCTGATACCGTTGAGGAGTTCACAGGCTTCTACAAAGGCAACGATCTGCTTGGCGGAGACTACCTCGGCTACGGCCCCGCAAATCTTTTCAAAGCCTCGGGCACGGCGCGTGTGCGCAATATCGAGTTGCCCGCCGCCTGGAAACACGGCCCTCAGCCGGACACGGAGCACTTATTGAAAAGCCAGGCCATCATGGACCGCATCAACAGTTACCATCCCCCACCTGAAACGAACATCGTCATCGAAAAGAACAAAGACACAATGAATCCTGAAACCCTGTATCTACCCTGGGCGCAGGACATCTGGTTCAGCATCAAGAAACATTGGGTCATCGAGTTGCAGCGGCTGATCCTGGCCAGACGCGCGATGCGCCATGCATCTTGAGGTCACTGACGATTTGACCCTGCGGCAAGCCCTTGTTTTGGCTTCTGCGCTCATTTACTGGATAGGGGTTTTCGTTCAGGCCCGGCGGGTCCGAAAGCTGATCGGCCGGTCTCCGAATCTGAAACCCCGGACTTCCAGGGAGAAACTGCTCTGGATCGGGTGGTTTGTGGTCATCGCGGCATGGTCGGGCCAGCCGGTTTTCATGGCCTACGGCATCGGGGGGCCGGCGTTGAGACCGTTTGCGCCAAGCTTGCTAAACGCTCCGAGCCTCGCTCTCGGCATAGCCCTCTTCGTAGTCGGCTATGCGGGCACGCTTTGGTGTTACTCCATCATGGGCAACGCCTGGAGAATGGGGATCGATCAAAAAGAGAAGAACTCTCTAGTGACCGATGGTCCTTTTCGGATCGTTAGACATCCGATCTATCTTTTTCAAATCGTCATTTTGCTCTCCGTGTTGTTGCTGCTCCCTACGGCCCTTTCGCTCCTCATGCTGCTCATTCACTTCGTTTGCGTTTCAGTAAAAGCGCTGGACGAAGAATCCTACCTTCTGAGAATTCACGGCGAGTCCTATCGCAATTATGTCTCCCGCACCGGAAGGCTGTTTCCCAAACTCTTCTAATCTCGCGCAGATGATTGCATATTGTGGATTGACAGGGGAAAATCTCGCAAGGCGGGGAAAGACAACGTTGAAAAAAGCCCCGTGATTTACCTCCACTCCAGGGCATCCAGCACTCCGTGGCAGCGGCAGCTAGTGCCGATCAGGTATTTTCCGGGCCTTTGTGCGACTGCTCCGAGCAAATCTTTCATGCTCCTCGCTGGATAGCCGCCTACTCCACCCGCCAACTGCCAACTTCTGAGCACCACTGGCGTGAATTCAGGAATCACGATTTCAGCGAAGACTTCAAACAGGTTCATTATCCGCGCCTCGCCTGACTTCGTGCAGGCTTCCTCAGGTTCGGGACAAAAATCCGGACAGATAAAGGTTGCGAAACTGGCGTAAATAGTGGCGCCGGCGGCTGGCCGGATCGGATTGGGGACCTGGGCCGCCGCCGCCGCAGGGACCGAGAGCCTGGTGACCCCGTCCCTTTCCTTTGAGAGTTCATGCATCACCCATTCGAACCCGACGTGCACCGGCGTCGTGGGAACGACCCAGACGTGGTCGGCCGGCGGATGTCCCGTTAAGGACAGGATGACGTCATTGACCTCCCCCGTTATACCCACTTCCCGGCTGACACGTTCGACTTTCCCGGCGTCCCTGTCGGTAATGGTGATTGCCGCATCGGGAAATTTATTCCTGGTCTTTTCCGCAGCCAGCGACCCGAACCTGCCCGCACCGAGAATCCGGATTTCACGCGGGGGGAATATATCAGCAAAGACCTTGCTGGCTCTGTCTTGAGATGACATCTTGAGTTTTCCTCAAATGGAAATATGGTTTAATAAGATTGTAATTAATTTCCGCCGGCAAGTGTAGACCTGAATAATGTATCCAACTGCATGCTATTCCTTGCCGCTCACGCGCCTCATGCATTTAATCGATATCAATTCGCAATCGAGCAGCTCGTCGAGCATTTGCCGAGTCACCCGCGTCCCGGGGACCGCCCTCCCCTGCCCGCCCGGTTTCGGCTACTTCCCGCAGGAGTTGAGCAAAACTCCGGCCTCCGCCTTTCTCGGTCGTACGAGGTGGTGGGCGGCCCATGATGATCAACAAATGTGATGGACCTCGAAAGGTTGATCGTGCCCCTTATGAATCAATGTACAGGAGGAGAGTTAAGTTGATTTTATTGCTGGGAGTTTGTGGAATTTGGGTTTAAAAACAGCAACTACGGGTTGCCATAACTTATCCGTGACCCTGTTGATCGTCGAAAAAAACCGCTCCTTGTTGTGGAGATGATCAGACGTCAGGAAATAGATCCGGCTCTGTTGTATATTGAGGCAATGAAGAGGTGGACGCATGAGACTAACCGGACTATCGGTCAAAGACTATGTGCAAAGGGTGGCGGACGGTTCTCCTACCCCCGGAGGCGGCAGCGTGTGCGCTCTTGCCGGCAGCCTGAGCGCCGCCCTTTGCCTCATGGTGGCGCACCTTACACTCTGCAAGGAGAAATACCGGAATGTGTGGGCCGAGATGCAGGAACTCAGCAGTTCAGCCGGCGATCTGGCCTCACTTTCACTTGAACTGGCGGAGAAAGATGCTGACGCCTATGACGGGGTGTTATTCGCCTTTAAACTGGATCAGGAAACCGAAGCTCAGAAAGAGGCGCGTAGGGAGAGCATCCAGGAAGCCATGAAGCAGGCTGTTCTCGTCCCAATGGAGACCCTCCAGGTCCTCGCAAAACTCTCGGGCTTGGTTGAAGTGGCGATCGAAAAAGGCAGCCGAAACTGCCTGTGCGACGCTGCAGTTGCAGTCCAGTTGATCAGGGCGGCGGCCATTGGCGCCGTGTATAACGTTCGGGCAAACCTTGCGAATATGGCGGACAAGAATTTCTCATCCTGTACGCAAATCGAAATGATCTCCTTGAGAAATAATATCTTGCAGGCTGTTGGCAGACTGGAAGTCCGGATCGAGCAGCTTCTGTCCTAGTGTTTTACGATAATAGCCCGCAGCCGGTTCAATCAGACTGGCATGGCCGATAGACCAAGCGGTTTTATTGCTTCTTCACCACCCGCTGGGATTTACGGGCGTCATACATAATTGAACTAAACCCGACCTGCAATTCTCCGATCCGAAAGGGTAGATAATGGGTATCCCCGGGAATCTTTTCACCACCGCAATGGCCGTCATGCCTCACCGGGATGTGGAACAGGCTCTTGAAATCGCCTTGTCGTTGGACGTTCCCTTCTGGCCGCAACTGCCGCATCTGAGCTATTACGAGGACATGTATGTACAGGCTTCGGAGCGATTCCCCGGAATCGTTCTGGATATGGAAAAGCGCACCCTTCGTTTTTCCATTGACAAGTTTGGACTTGAGCTTGAAGAAGCTCTATCCCACTTTGAAGAACCGCAATATTTCGACGTAAGTAAAACGTACTCGGCCGTTTACCATCGTTTTTTGGAACTGGACCTGTCGGACCGGCCCGCCATTCGCGGCCAGCTCGAAGGCCCCATCAGTTTTGGGCTCAACATCCTCGATCAGGATCAAAGACCGATTTTGTACAACGATACAGTGCGGGCTTTCATGTTGGATTTCATGGCCAGGCGGATCAACGTCCAGTTAAACCGATTAAAGGCTCTTAATCCAAACGCCTTCATGTTTGTTGATGAACCGGGGCTTCAATACATCTTCAGCGCCCTGTCAGGATACGATGCTGTACTGGCGCGGCGGGATATGGAATATTTTTTCGCCGAAGTGGAGCGGCCAAGAGGTGTTCATCTTTGCGGAAATCCCGACTGGGATTTTCTCTTGGGCCTTGATCTGGATGTGCTGTCGCTCGACGTATACTCAAATGGCGAAATTTTCGTTTCCTATGCCGACGCCATTCGGCGATTTTTAGAGCGTGGCGGACATTTGGTCTGGGGAATAGTTCCCACCAACTTTGAACCATTCGGAAAGGAAGGACTCCAATCTCTGCATATACGCCTGCAAAGTATCTGGGACAATCTGGCAAAAAAGGGTGTTGACCGGGAGTTCCTCCTTGCTCGCAGCATGCTCTCGCCCGCAACCTGTTGTCTAATTAATCCCGATGGCGAAATTACAGTGGAGAAAGCTTTCCGTACTATTAGACATCTTTCTCAAAGGCTTCGCGATCAGTACAGTCTGGGCTGAATTTCGCCGAAGCCCTTCTGCATAATGAGGAACGCAACCGGGCTTTCGAAAGCGAGCTAGTGTCCATCCCCAAACCTCGGATAAGACACAGGCAGTTTCCAATTCGGAAAGTAGGCATTTTTTGTCCTGGCAAGGAAAGAACTTGCCCTGAGCCTTTCGAAGGGAGGGTTTGCGCGGAGGCGAACCCTCACTTCGTTCGGATTCACGTTAGCGCTTCCGACCGAGGTTACACCCTTCAAGTTCGCGTCCGGAACCCTCACGGCGTTCAGGTCCGGGCCTAACATTGCGAACATGGTTAAACGCTTCAAGTCCGGGCACGATCTTTTGTGAGTGCCCAGTTCGCGCCCGATTCTTTGTGAGGGCGCTCCGTGAGGACGCACTCCGGTACCGCCTCGCGGAGCGTCGAGATCCTGCCCGCGCCACCGCCGAAGGCAGTGGCCAAGTAGGCTGGCGGTCCCACCGCCTGAACAGGAGAGCATCATAGAGCTTCATCCCTGTCGCTCATGGAGTTAAAGATTCGGAAATTAAAGGCGCCGCCGATCAGTGCGCACGCAGGGATTCAACAAGACTTGCCAGATTATGCGGATTCACGTGAATGACGCCGCCATGTGGGCTGTCAATGTCCGCGATTAGAAAGAACGCGATAGACACAACAAACGGTAGAATCAGAAGCAGGATGCCTTCCGCTTTGACGTTTCGCGCACCATAGCCGACCAACACGTTGCAGCAGATGGCGATAACAGCCATCAGGACCCATGCAGCAATTGGGATTCGGTTCCACCAGGCAGCCTGCGTGTATCCCTGCGAGTTCAATACATCGTTCATGCCCGAAACAGCCAGGGCGACCGTGGGCGTCGGCTGCGCTGCAGCCGGAGGCAGGATCGCGGACCACAGCTCGGTCTGCAATTGAGCGGTGCGGGCATTGATCTGCTGAATCTGTTGCTCGTCGCGGGTCATATAGAACAGTACACGCTGATCCAGGTAGTTCCTTAGCAGCGCACGCACCTTCGCCGCATCTGCGGCAGGCAGCAGGTCGGCCCGCACGTATTCGGTGCCGATCGCGTTGGCTTCTGCCTCCTCGTAGTTTTTGCGCTGATCGTACCGGCTCACGGCCATCGAAAAACTAAATCCGATGATGAGTCCGAGCAGTGTCAGCGTAGCGGCCAGGATAACGCCGAAGTCTTGACGTACGTCCTCTTCGAGCTTCCGCTGCCTCCTGAGAAAGGACGCCCCGATCATCGCCGAGAGCGACAGCACGAAGAAGGAGAGCACGAAAACAATCAGTGGGTGGTCGGTTGCGTTGTTCATTCGCTATGGTTCCTCTCGTGAAGAGATCAATCTATCGCATTTTCCAATCGGATGAGCCGAATCGGACTGTGCAGAGCGGGTCTGATGGTGAGCCCTATTCATTCAGCAGCCTTCTACATCCTTGTGCTCAGTCCAAATCCGGACCTCGGGCATGGACTTATGGTGCAAGACCATCTGCGGATATGGCAGCTCGATACCTTCTTCTTTGAACCGCCGCAAGACACCCCTGAGAAGTTCGTTCTTGACAGACCCAAGGCCATTTTGCGGATCGTTTATCCAGACCCGCAACTCAAGATTAAGACCGTTATCACCGAAGCCTGTCACAAAGCAGGCAGATTTGGGTTCCTGCAGGACTCGCTTTGTGTCCGCTGCTGCTTCCAGCATCAACTTGGTGGCTTTCTCCAAATCGGAGTCGTAAGAAATTCCTACGGGGACCTGCAGCCTGAGAAGATTGTTGCTGTAGGACCAATTGATCACTTCACCGGTGATTAGACTCTCATTAGGTATAAGATACTCAGCGGCATCCCGTGTGACTACAGAGACATAGCGGCTGCCGAGAAAATTGATCGAGCCGTAAGTTTTTCCCACTTGAATCACGTCGCCGGGCTTTATGGATTTATCCGCAAGGATCATGAAACCACTGATCAGATTGGCGAAAATTTTCTGCAGACCGAAGCCGATTCCCAGCCCCAGAGCCCCACCGAACAGGGCGAAGACTGTCAGATCGATCCCCATATAATGCAGAACGACCACCACGGATGCGGAAAACAATAACAAAGTGCAGAGTTTATGAAGCAATGTCCGGGTTGCGGCAGGCAGGCCAGAACCGGTCTGCAGCCAGACATTTAAGATGATCAACAGGTTCTTTGAAAGCCAGTAAAGAAGCAACAACAGCACAGAGGCTCTAAAAATAGTCAACATGGAAACATGCACATTGCCGATTTCGAAGTAGATACTGGCGCCAAGATTTGTCCAGATTTCCTCGGCATGCAAGGCTCGCACAATGGCCCAAACCCAGATTGCCACGGTGAGGATTGTCGCCCAATAACGATTTGTCATCGGGGTGGCGAGAAATCGAACAAAAAACAGGGCGAGCGCCAGAAACAACAGGGTTTCGAGGCCTTCCGCGGGCCAATCGAAACGATGCGCCAGGCGGAGTGCAATCTCCAGGAATAGAACAGACAGAATTGGACGGATAACCTTAAGGAAAGTTATGGTTTTCCGGATCTCAGAGGATTCCTCGCTCAAACCGGACCGGGCCATGTGGCGTTCAAACCATGGGCGGAAGGCTCCGGCAGCCTTATGGGCCAGCAGGAAAGCGAAACCACCGGCGGCAAGTTGGGGCGCCATGGCCCACGTGAGGACATGGTTCAGTAAATACTGCTGGAGCTGCGGCCAGATCTTTTCCGAAGATAATAATACAGATGAAATGTCCATTGTGCTCTCCGATCTAGCGGGCGTTCTCAGCTACGAATCGCTCCCTGACTGCCATCTGCCCATCTCACTTCGTTCCCGAGCCGATATCACCGAGCAATCGTTGAAACTCTTTGGACTGTGTCAGGATGCGTCGTGCGGCATCACGGAGCTTGTCCACCTCTTCAGGTTTCAGCGCAAACGAGGTGGGAAGCCGTTTGAAGTAATGGCGTTCGGCTTCATCGTCCAGGGCGTCAAATTTCACTTCCACCAGGTAGAATTCAATATCGCCGCAGGAACCCGGTTCAGTGGTGATTTTCGACGATCCGCAGCGTCCCCTGCGGATTTCATCGGCCCAGCGAGTGAAGCTTTCGCTCAGGAGCGCCATCGTCTCCGTGTTGTAGCGGGCAATGGCTATGGAGGAGTATGAGGCAAGCTTTATGCCGAGGGGGGGATTTTCTCGACGCGATCCCATTTGGTGTCGATTTCGGTTTCTGCATTCACCACCACGAAGACAATTTTGTGCACGTTTGTCAAGTTGGCGTATTTCAAGGTGGTCCAGGGGTCGCCCATCAGCGTGACGCGTTCGAGGACGGCCCTGAGGCCGAGATTGTCCGCAACTCCCCCGTCAACGAGGTGGATGTAGGGCTTCTTTTGTGAATCCAGGAATGGAAGCATGTTATTGGCAAGATCGAATCGGCGCGACGTAACATCCCTTGGCGGCTGCATGGCCTCCGCGAGTGCCGGGGGCAACTGATAACCACACTTGCCGGCGTAGTTCCGCAAGGTCACGGGGCTCAGCACAACGGGTACTGCAGAGGAAGCGGCACATGCGCGGGCCACGGAGAAAGAGCAAAGGTCCGAGCAGATCGCATCGAAGGGATCTTGAAGAAAGGAAAACCGTGTTCCTTGCACCATATCCGTCGCGTTGATGACGATCATCGCTCTCCCACGAGCCAGGATTCACCAAAAGTTCCGTGATCGAATACATGCTTGTCATAGTAGTCCGCTGCAAGATCGCTGCGACCATAGTAGGGGGAAGAGAGCTTCACCCAATTGACAGGGTTGAAGAGGGTACCGCGGATGAGGTCGCCCTGAATGTTCTTCTTCAAGAAACGGGACTCGAAGTCCTCAAAGATGCGGTCTCCGAAGAGGCCGTAGTAGGCCGCCGTGAAACTTCCGCCGGAAACACCCGAGATCCAGTCCACTTCGTCGAGCAGGCGCTTCTTGTGGCCGCGGATGGAGACTCCGTGTCTCGCAGAGCTTCAAGCACGCCGTAGGAAAAGGCGGCGGCCCGGGTCCCCCCGCCGGAAAAGGTGAGCATGAGCAACAACTGGTCGTCTTGTCCAGATTTATGAGGTTCCTGCCCCGATAACCCGCCTGAGGGGCCGCTTGCTTCAAGGGTTGGTTGATGGGATAATGAGCGCAGCCGGACACAACGATGAGGAAGACTATTCCGCAGATCCAGGTCAGGAACCGAACGCGAACCCAAAGTGAAAAACACATAGACGTTAGCTGAGCCGCAGTCCAATCCATTGGAAACCTCCTCGTGTCGGTTTTGCAGGTCTTAGAACATCAGAAAAGTGCAGCCAGCTTGAACCAAACGTAGTCGCCACTGAGACGTTTAGCCGCGCCCATCTCCGGCAGCTGCTTCACCGCACTCACCAGAATGCCATTGCAGATCTTTGTTGCGCAAAAAAACACCGGGCAGATGCGGGTTGTTAGGCCACCAAAGCTGCCGGGCTTCAAAGAGTTGACAGCGAGTCTAACGTCGAAGGCGTTTGACCCTTTTATTCCTGGACTATCCCCGGTAGCTCAGTTGTTTGCGCCCTGAGCGCCTGTCTGAAGCGACTCCAACACGTTGTCGAGCGAGAAGCTGCCGGCTTTCTGGCTCGGCGGGAATTCCTTGAAGGTGCCAAGGAACTGCCCGACGTATTGCTGCGCCGGCACCAGCAGGAAGAGATGCTCCGCTCTCCAGCGCCAGTATTCCATGCTATGGTCGGCGGATCTCGAACGGATCGGAGCGCAGGTTGTAGAGCTTGGGCACACGCAGCGTAACGAACGGCTCCTGCCAGACGTCGCAGCCGTGTGCGCGTTGTTCCGCGAAGACGAGCTTCCACTGGTTGTAGCGCAGCGCCACCAGCGAGCCGTCGTCGTTGAAGTAGAAGAACTCCTTGCGTGGGCTCGGCGCCTTTGCCGGCGAAGTAATCGGTCATGGTTGTAGCCGTCGAGATGCACCTTGAAGGTCTTGTCGCCGACCTTCATGCCCTTGAGCAGCTGCTCCTTGACGTCGGGCACGCCGGCCGCGGCCATCAGCGTGGGAAGCATGTCTTCGTGCGCGAAGATGTCGTTGATGACTGTGCCGGGCTTGATCACGCCGGGCCAGCGGACGACACACGGCACGCGGTAGCCTCCTTCCCAGTTCGTGGCCTTCTCACCACGGAACGGCGTCGTGCCGCCATCCGGCCACGTAGAAGATCTCCGCGCCGTTGTCGGTCGAATACATGACGATGGTGTTGTCGTCGAGGCCGAGTCTCCTTGAGCTTGTCGAGCACTTCGCCGACTGGGCGTCGTGCTCGACCATGCCGTCGGGATAGATGCCCAGGCCGGTCTTGCCCTGGCTTTCCGGTTTCAGCTGCGTCCAGATGTGCATGCGGGTGGAGTTCCACCAGAGGAAGAAGGGCTTGTCCGCCTTTTTTGCGCGTCTCCATGAAATCGAGCGCCTCTTGGTGAATTCCTCGTCCATCGTTTCCATGCGCTTCTTGGTCAGCGGGCCGGTGCTCTCGATCTTCTGCGTGCCGTCCGGGTTGGCCCAGCTAGTGGATCACGCCGCGCGTCCCGAACTTTTTGCTCAATCGCCGGGTCCTTGAAATAGTCGGGATGCTCCGGCTCCTCCTCGGCGTTCAGGTGGTAGAGCGAGCCGAAGAACTCGTCGAAGCCGTGGGCCGTCGGCAGGTGCTCGTCTGCGGTCGCCCAGGTGGTTCTTGCCGAACTGGCCGGTCATGTAGCCCTGCGGCTTTAGCAGTTCGGCGAGGGTTGGGTCTCGCGTCTGCAAGCCTTCCTTGGCGCCGGGCAGGCCGACCTTGAGCAGGCCCGTGCGAAACGGGCTCTGGCCGGTGATGAAGGCCGCTCGCCCGGCGGTGCAGCTCTGCTGACCGTACCAGTCGGTGAACAGCGCGCCTTCCTTGGCGATGCGGTCGATGTTCGGCGTCTTGTAGCCCATCATGCCCTGGTTGTAGGCGCTGATGTTCCAGTAGCCGATGTCGTCGCCCCAGATGATGAGGATGTTGGGCTTTTTCTCCGCTGCCGGCGACAGAGATGCCAACGCCACAATAGCGACACACGTTAGAACGATTAACAGGATCTTCCTGTCGTACTGCATTCTCTTGTCCTCCTTTGTCTTTATGGGAAACGATCTGATCAATCGTTGCTTCAGTTTTATGTCACCTCTAGATCACTGATGGTCCTTCAACGCGCCAAGCTTTCCCCTGATGAGGCTCTTGAAAGCCTCCGGCGCTTCCTCAACGGCAAGTGCTTTGCTATAAATTCTCTTTGCCTCCTCTATTTTCCCCTCTTTTTCGTAGACCTCGCCAAGCAAAGCGTAGGCATCAATGTATGTCGGCTGCTTGGCGATGAGCGTGGCCAACGTCCCTTCGGCGCTTTCGGCATCACCCCTTTGTGCCTGGAAGAACCCAAGGGTATAGGCGTATCGCGGTTCCCGGGGACGAAGACTTGCAGCCTTCCCGCACCAGACGATTGCTTCATCGATTCTGTCTTTCGAAGTGAGAATGCACAGATTGTAGGCTGCCTGCACCATCTGAGGATCATACAGGATCGCCGCCTTGAGATACTTCCCGGCCTCCGAGACGTCGTTTTTCTCTGCCTTGAGCAAACCCATGTTGAAGTTTGCCGCCGCATTCTCCGGAGAGATTTTGAGCGCTCTATAGAGGGCCTGTTCAGCCTCGGCGTTCTCGCCCATTTTTGCATAGGCGATGGAAGCGTTCACCAGGGCCATGACCGCACGCGGCTCAATCTTGAGCGCCGCGTCGTAGGAAGCCAGCGCCGTCTTGAAGTCGTTGCGGCCGAGTTGGTAGTTGCCCAGGTTGTAGTGGGACGTCCACAAATCCATGCGTGTGGAAAGAGAGGCGAGGTATTCCTCATTCGCCTTATTGATCTGCACGGTGTATTTTCCAGAGGCAAGCAATTGCGGATAAGCGGCAAGGGCTGCAGCCGCCCTGACTCGAACCAGGCGAGAAGCGTCGGCTGTCAGCAGCACCAGGGCCTGCAGTGATTCCTGCGTCGGTCTCAACGCAACCTCCTCAATCGCTGCCGCCCGAACCAGAGGGGATCTGTCCTCTAAAGCGCCGAGGAATACACGATAGGCTCTATCATCATCCGCTGCCGTAAGGAGCCTGATAAGAGAGGCAGCGAACACCTCGTCTCGGTCTTTACCCGCCAGATATCCGAGCATATCTTCGATCCTGGTCCAGTCGTGCTTGCACGCTGCATCGATCAGCCCCGAGCGGTACAGTACCGGAGCCTGATAGTCATGCTCGCGCCACTTGCGGACGGTTGCATCCGCCCACGCGGCATCCTGGTCCGCATGGCAGAGGTTGCAGGCATTGGGCGACCGGTATGCCAGGGTTGCGGCTGGTGTGGGTGGAAGCATCGAGTGGTCGCTCCTGTTCATGCGCGCAAAGGCGCTCATCGGCATGTGGCAGGAGATACACTTATTTGCAGGGCTGTCCGGTTTGTGACGGGTGTGAGCCGAAGCGTTGCTCACTCGTTCTCCGTGGCATGGGAGACAGGCGTTGTTGGCTTTTTCCTCCTCCCGGAAGCGATAGCGGCCACTCGAGGTGTGGCAGTGAATGCAGTCGAGCTTGCCGGATTTGACACAGGGACTCATGAGCCAGGATGTGTACGTGTAGTTTTCTCCGAGGTCCCGGCCATCGGGATAGTAGTCTGGGTTTTCCAGCGTTACTAGGTCGAAATGGTCGAAGAAACCCTCTCCCGGCGCGTATGAGTCTGTAAGAGGAGTCGTCGTCTTGGCGTGGCAGGAGGCACAGAGGTTGTTCCTCTGTTCTTTTGTCATGGCTTTCGTACTGATGATCTTGGGGTCTGGCAGAGGCTGTCCAGTGGGCGACGCCCTGGCGATTCGATTGTGCTCCTCCGACGGTCCGTGACAAGTCTCACAGTTAATGCCGGGCTCCTTCCAGGTTGTCTTGTAGGTGTCAGTCTCGGAATCATAGTTGGTAGCCAGTTGGCTCAAATGGCAGCCGTAGCACGAAGTATTGAATGTATATGGCCATTCCTTCCAGTTTACCGGCTCATCACTCTGCTGCCCCGGGATGTGCCGCACGCCGCTAAGGGCCGTGTCAAACCATTCTTTTTTGTTCACGTCATAGGCCACGGGCAGAGTCTGGAGGCGGCCTTTCTCGAGTGTTGCGAGGAAGTAATAAACGTTCTTTCCTCCGAGAACGTGCGCGATCCCGTATTTCGTCTTCCCCTCCGGACCGGTCTCGAGGACGAAGCCCGCCTTTGAACCGATGTCGGCTCGGTAACGACATTTGCCGATGACGACCTCCTCATTTTGCTCGGTGAGCTGTCCTTGAGCGAATTCGGAGGTATACGGCTGCATGGCGAGTCCGTGTCTGGAAGTGGACCAAAGCTGGTAGAACTTCTCGTGACATTCCCGACAGCTCACCGAGCCCACATAGCCGGCGGCCTGCGCGACGGTCGTTGCGAGCGCAACGCCCAGAGTAAGCAAAGCGGCCGGGATATTTCGTGTGCGCGTGGTTCTTATGGGTATGTCCTTTCTGTGGTTGCTTGGTTTGTCAAACCGTACAGCAGGGAACTGAGGGAGTTGACCCGGTTCGCTCCTTTTCCAGTTGTATTTCAGCTCTTAACCGTCGCCTATCGCGAACCGGTTGAGCGGATTTGCGACCTGGAACCAGTCATTGTCATACTTAGTGACCGACCGGAAGGCGTTGACGGACGGCAGTTCTTTCTTCGCGAAATGTGCATCACGCGGGTGAATGGCCCCCCTGAGTGCTGTTGTAGAGCTAATCATAATCGATCTTGGCCGCAAGACTGCTTGCCAAAAAATGGATCGGCCATATGTTTGGATTTTCATTTATGAAAGATTAGGATACTTAAATTTAAACTACCAGGCTGGCAGTCAGTCGATTTTCCATAAAGGAACGGAGTAAAAGATGAGAGTCGATCAGGCAATACGCGTATACGTTTAGTACTACAAGCCGAACTCAACGTCATTTAACTCGGTTTCGACATCTCCCACAGGTTGTTCCTCTGCGCCCTTTCCATGACCTGTCTAGACCAGGTGAACGGTTTGCATTTTGCCGCTTCTATTGCCGCTTCTGGTTGCCGTTTTGCAAGCCAAAATCACAACGTGGTAAAACTGGGCTGATTAGAATTGAGCAATTGAGGAATCGAGGAATTACATTCCTAAATTTTTGAATTGTCTCTCAATTGGAGGTCTAAATCCGAGTCCATCCACCCCGCTGCGCTCCTCCATCCGTGGCTCAAGAAGTTTGTTTTTCACTGCTCACTGTTCACTGCTCACTGTTCACTGCCCTTATTGAATTTGGATTGTATTTACAATGCAATCATTCACACTTCACCGAACCGGAGGTTTAAAAACATGCCGTTCCAAAAAGGACAATCGGGCAATCCGAATGGCAAGCCCAAAGGGACACGAAACAGGACCACCGTCATTGCACAGAACCTGCTTGACGGGGAGACCGAAGCGCTGGTTGGAAAATTGGTCCGATTGGCGCTTGAGGGTGATCCTGCCTGCCTTCGGATTTGCCTCGAACGCCTCGTTCCTCCGAAAAAAGAGGCCCCGATAGAGATCGGCCTTCCGGAGGTCGGCACAGTAGCCGATATTCCAAAAATCCTTGCCGCAGTGACGGCAAAGCTGGGCGCGGAAGGGATCACTCCCTCGGAGGCCAGGACGGTAATCGATTTAGCCGAGGCTTTCCGCAAGGCGCTTGAAGTGGCGGATTTGGAACCTCGCGTCCGCGCGTTGGAAGAAGAATTAAAATCGCACGCGGTGTAAGGTGATACGGTCATTTAATATCCGGTGGATCCTCAAGATTTTTCTTTCATTTAGCCGACGATGTGATAAAAAGCGCAACCACGGTTAACCTCATTTTCGCGTCAGGTTAACCATGAGACGCCCTACACTGGAAGGTAAAATTAAATGGAGAACCGGGGATTGAAATCGATTCGGGAGGCCGCGGAAAACGATCAGCCCATATCGGAGGAACTGGCCCTTTATGTTTTGGGCGCCCCTGCCGCAGATCTGCCCGGCATTTTCGCCGCCGCAAGCATGGCCCGCTACCGCTATTTCGGCGCCTCCGTGCGCCTGTGTTCGATTTTGAGCGCGCAAAGCGGGGCATGTTCCGAGGATTGCGCATTTTGCGCCCAGGCGTCGTGTCATAATACCGGGACAGAGACCACCCCGCTATGTTCGAAACAAGAAATAGCCGAGGCCTTCGATGCAGCCGCAGAGCTTCCCGTTACGCACTTCGGGGTGGTCACGAGCGGTTGCGCGCTTTCCGAAAGTGGGGTCGAGCGCGTGTGCAGCGCGGTGCGGCAAAAAAAACATCCGCGCCTGAACTGGTGCGCCTCCCTCGGGTGCCTGGACTACGAGCAACTGGTCGCCTTGAAGGCATCGGGGTTGAAAAGATTTCATCACAACCTGGAGAGCGCCCAAAGCTTTTTCCCGCAAATCTGCGCCACACATAGCTGGGAGATGCGCCTGGAAACGGTCAGGAACGCGAGGAAAGCGGGATTGGAGGTTTGTTCAGGAGGTATTTTCGGTCTTGGAGAATCGCTCGGGCAAAGGGTCGAGTTTGCTTTGACCCTGGCGCGCGAAGCCGTTGATTCCATTCCTCTCAATTTTCTGATTCCCATCCCCGGGACAAGACTGGAGAAGATGCAAATCATGAAGCCGCTCGAGATATTGCGTACCGTGAGCATGATTCGGCTGACCAACCCCGGCGCCGAGGTGAAGGTTTGCGCCGGGCGCTTGCATCTGGGCGACCTGCAGTCGATGATATTCCACGCCGGGGCCAATTCAATGATGATAGGCCGGCTCCTGACGGTTGCCGGCGGCGATGTGGACCGGGACCTTAAGATGCTCCGGGACCTCGAGGTCGAATATGCGTTCTGAGGCTTGGATCCATGAAGAGATTGCCCAACTGCGGAAAAAAGACCTCGATCGCCGTCTCTCGGTTTTAAGCGAGGCCGGCGGAAAGATAAATATCCAGGGCAGGACGTTTCTCAATTTTTCCTCAAACGATTACCTGGGGCTTGCGCGCCACCCCGGAGCAATCTCCGTAAGCCGCAGATGCCTCGAATCGTATGGCTGCGGGGCGACTGCCTCCAGGCTGATGACCGGCGCCCTGGACCTGCACGATCAACTTGAGCGGGCGATTGCGGCTCTTAAGGGCTATCCCCATGCCCTGGTCTTCGGCAGCGGATTTCTAGCCAATGCAGGCGTCATAACGTCGCTCGCCGGGCGCAGCGACTGCGTATTTGCCGACAAGCTGGCCCACGCCAGCATCATCGACGGCATCGTGTTGAGTCGGGCCAACCACAAGCGTTTTCATCACAACGATCCGGAGCATCTCAGGGCGCTTCTCAAACAGTGCCCGCCCGGCGGCCGCAAGCTTGTTGTCACCGAGTCCGTATTCAGCATGGACGGAGACATCGCTCCGCTTGCCGAAATAACTTCTGCGGCCGTCGAATTTGGCGCCATGGTAATGGTGGATGAGGCGCATGCGACAGGTGTATTCGGGCCGGGTGGCGGCGGTTTGATCAGGGAATACGGTCTGGAGGACAAAATCAATGTCTCAATGGGTACGCTCAGCAAGGCGCTTGGCGGTTACGGCGGGTTTATAGCATGTTCGTCCGCTTTGCGGGAACTGCTCGTCAATCGCGCCCGATCGTTTATCTATACGACCGGACTTCCGCCGGCCGCAGTCGGGAGTGCTCTTGGCGCACTTGCCGAGATCCAAAGAGCCGGCAATCCGGGGGCGGAGCTTCTGCGGCGGGCCGCAACTTTCAGGAAGCGGCTGCAGGAAGCCGGCCTCAACACTTTGAATTCGGAAAGCCAGATCATTCCGGTGCTCATCGGAGAAAATGCCGGGACCCTCGCAGTGGCGCAGCGACTAAAATCAAGAGGCATACTTGCCGTAGCCATTCGCCCGCCGACGGTGCCCGAAGGAACTGCCCGTCTGAGGCTTTCGGTAACCATGGACCACACCGACAGTGACCTGGAGCGGGCCGCCGGGGAAATCATCGCCGCTGCGACCAGTGAGCTTGGTGCATGCGAAGACGCTAAGTCGCGAAGAAAGAATGCCTGTTGACAATCCAGCACATTGTATCCGGAGTCTATGGACACTGTATCGTGTCCCCCCGATCAGGTCCGTGGCAGGCTTGGCGGACGCTTTCAGGGATTCCAATAACCTCCGCCTGTTTTGCTTTCTTCGCGTCTTCTGAGTTTGCCCCGACCCCGGAGGGGCGTCTTCGCGTGAAAAGATTCCCGGGCCCCACTGATGTGGAGAACTACGGTGCTGCGCAAGCTGTGAACGCCTACACCGGGGATGGAAAATGAAAAAACCTTCGGTCCTGCTTATTTCCGGCTGGGCGCACGGGGCGGAAGCCATGCATCCGCTGGCCGAGGCCATGGCGGAGTCACATCGGGTGACTTTTCTTTCTCTTGCCGGCCCCGGTAGGCAACGGGAGGGGACCCGGGACAAAGTCGAGGACCGGAGGGACCGGGGAGAAGTGGCGGCTTCAATTTCTTCGTATGCTCGCCCAATTGCCTTGCATCTCGATAAAGCAGGTGAGCCTGTCTGTATCGTTGGATGGTCAACCGGGGGCATTGCGGCGATCGAGGCGGCGGCCAGCTATCCGGAAAAAGTCTGCGGCCTGGTGCTTCTTGAGCGCGACAGCGCGGTTTTGCTCAGACACCGGATATAGCGCGGGGGTCGCCCCTGCGGTTTTACGCGCAATGATCCTGAGGGCTGAAAAGAAAGCCTGAAGCGGTAATCGCGGATTTTCTCTTACAGGCGCTTTATCCTGTGCGCATCCCGGCGGATGAACTGGACCGGAGAACGAAAAACGCTACTCAAACAGGGAACCAATCGCCTTATCGACGGGCTCGAGTATCTGGCGCGCGTGGACCTGCGCGACTCTCTACCGGCAATCGCCATTCCCTGCCTCATAATCCACGGCGGACAGGACAGGATCGTGCCGAGGCAGGCAGCCGAATTCCTGGTTTCAAAGCTTCCCGCTCTCAGATGTCGAGTTGCTGCCTTCAGCGGGTCATTCGCTCATCGAGCAGTGCGGGAAGGACCTTATCTATCGAATCCTGCAGTTTCAGGAATTACTCAGATGAACCAAAACGCTTACTCCTCTTCAATTTCCGCTCGCTTCGCCGCAGCCGCGCAAAACTTATCACGAGGAATCCAACGTGCAGCGCATGGTTGCTGAAAAGCTTGCCGCTTCGATGCACTGCCATGGAGGAAATCGACAGCATCCTCGAAATCGGGTGCGGGACGGGGTTTTTGACTGAACTGCTCGGAAGACGTTTTCCCCGCGCTCTGATTTATGCCGTAGATATAGCCCGTCCGATGATAGATCTGGCCATAGAGCGGATCGGGGAATACGGCCGAATCCGCTGGCACGTAGCCGATGCCAGGCAGTTTCGCCCTGACAGGGATTTTCCCCTGATTATCAGCAGCTCGGCCCTTCATTGGATGACCCCGGTATCCGAGACTGTCAAACGGCTGGGCGATATGCTCGAAACCGGCGGAAACCTTGTTTCGGCGCTTATGGTCAAGGGGACGCTCGAGGAACTCCATGCCGCTCGAACATTGCCTGTTTCCAGCAAGACCGGCCCCTGTATGCTTGCCGGACGCGCGAAGAAGTCCTGGACGCACTTGCGGCGGCAGGGCTCAACGTCGATCTCAGCCGCGAGGAAGTCATCCGGGAGCGCTACGACTCAGCGAACGGATTTCTTCGAAGCCTGAACCGGCAGGGCGTTACGGGAACGGCGAACAACGGATGCAAGCCGCTCAATAGAACCGAATTGCAAAAACTCATCCGATATTACGACCGCAGATTTGCGGCCCCTGACGGCGGTGTATTCGCGAGCTACCACGTTCTTTATGTAAGGGCAAGGAAGGAGAAATGATTCCACCGGCAAAAGGAGTCTTTATTACGGGCATCGATACGGATGCAGGCAAAACCATTGCGGCCGCGGTTGTGCTCGTGTCGATGCGCGCCTCCGGGCTCGACGCCGTTCCTATGAAACCGGTCCAGACCGGGGGTGGGCGGTGGGACCGACAGCCGACTTGGCCGCTGCCATCGGGGCTGGCCGCAGAGGTTTCAGCGCTGTCTTCCACGGCGCCTGTACGGAGGGGCGGCGAGCACGGCCCCGAACTGCAAAGCCCCGACCTCGCATTTTGCCTCCGCATGGCCGAACTGCGGCCGGACATGGAGGAACTTCAGGATATGGCCCCTTTCGTTTACGAACCGGCCTGTTCACCTCATCTCGCGGCGGCCAAAATGGGCCGGGAAATATCGCTTGGCAGAATTCTTGAAGCCTTTCACAACCTGCTCCGAAGACACGAGCGGGTGGTCGTGGAAGGCGCCGGGGGCGTGTTAGCCCCCGTGTCCGGTAGTCAAACGATGATCGATCTGATGGCTATGCTGGGGCTTCCGGTTATCCTTGCGGCCCGCCCCGGTTTAGGCGCCATAAACCATACGCTGCTTTCGATCAGGGAGATTGAACGCTCGGGCCTTACGCTGCACGGGATAATATTCTGTGAAACCACCGGGGCGGGATGGGGAGAAATCGAAGAAGACAATGTCGAAACAATCGGGAGAATGGGAAAAGCACGAGTGCTGGGACGCATTCCGTACATGCCCGAACTGGCTGAAGAAAACGGCATCGATCCTCAAGTGTTCAGAAGATATGCAGCGCAGCTTCTGAGAGGATGAGTTATGAAAAACTTTATTGATTACTATCGCGAGATCGATCTGGCAAGTCTGTGGCGCCCGTACACGAGGCTTTCTGCGCTAAGGGACGGCATCCCCGTAATGACCCGGGGCGAGGGGGTCTTCCTTTTCGACAGCGCGGGCAACCGCTATGTGGACGCAATCTCTTCCTGGTGGGCCTGGGCATCGGTCCTCAAGTGTTCAGAAGATATGCAGCGCAGCTTCTGAGAGGATGAGTTATGAAAAACCTTACTGATTACTATCGCGAGATCGATCTGGCAAGTCTGTGGCGCCCATACACGAGGCGTTCTGCGCTCAAGGGTGGTTTTCCCGTAATAACGAGAGGCGAAGGGGTCTTCCTTTTCGACAGCGCGGGCAACCGCTACGTGGACGCAATCTCTTCCTGGTGGGCCTGGGCATCGGTCCTCAAGTGTTCAGAAGATATGCAGCGCAACTTCTGAGAGGATAAGTCATGAAAAACCTTACTGATTACTATCGCGAGATCGATCTGGCAAGTCTGTGGCGCCCATACACGAGGCTTTCTGCGCTCAAGGGTGGTTTTCCCGTAATGACGAGAGGCGAAGGGGTCTTCCTTTTCGACAGCGCGGGCAACCGCTATGTGGACGCAATCTCTTCCTGGTGGGCCTGGGCATCGGTCCTCAAGTGTTCAGAAGATATGCAGCGCAGCTTCTGAGAGGATGAGTTATGAAAAACCTTACTGATTACTATCGCGAGATCGATCTGGCAAGTCTGTGGCGCCCATACACGAGGCTTTCTGCGCTAAGGGACGGCATCCCCGTAATGACCAGGGGCGAGGGGGTCTTCCTTTTCGACAGCGCGGGCAACCGCTATGTGGACGCAATCTCTTCCTGGTGGGCCTGGGCATCGGTCCTCAAGTGTTCAGAAGATATGCAGCGCAGCTTCTGAGAGGATGAGTTATGAAAAACCTTACCGATTACTATCGCGAGATCGATCTGGCAAGTCTGTGGCACCCCTACACGAGGCTTTCTGCGCTAAGGGACGGCATCCCCGTAATGACCAGGGGCGAGGGGGTCTTCCTTTTCGACAGCGCGGGCAACCGCTATGTGGACGCAATCTCTTCCTGGTGGGCCTGCAACCTGGGCCACAGCCATCCGAGGCTCGTCCGGGCCATCATACGTCAGGCCGGGGAGCTCCAGCACAGTATCCTGGGCAACCTTACCCACCCCCGCGCAGCCGAACTGGCTTATAGACTCGCAGGAATCTTCCCCGACAGGCGCAGGAGAACGCTGTTTGCAAGCGATGGCGCCAGCGCGGTTGAGGCTGCGCTCAGGATCGCCGTTCAGTACTGGCACAACAAGAAGCAGAGCGGACGCTACCGGTTTGCCGCATTCGAGGACGCTTATCACGGGGATACCTTCGGGGCCATGGCCGTTGGGTATCTGCCTTCTTTTCACGGCGCATACCGCCCCCTGCTCTTCCCGGTCTACAAGGTCAAAACGCCGGACTGCTCCGGGTGTCCCGCCGAGGCGGTCCCGGAGACGTGCGGCCTGCAGTGCTTTTCTCCGATGGAGCGCACGGTCGAAGAGCACGCAAATGAACTTGCGGCCGTAATTGTGGAACCGCTGTGCCAGGGTGCGGCCGGAATGAGAATGTATCCCGCCAATTACCTGCGAAGGCTGGGCGAGCTTTGCAGGGAAAAGGGGGTGCTGCTTATCTTGGACGAGATCGCCATGGGATTTGGGCGAACCGGCAGGATGTTCGCCTTTGAACACGCAGGCATAGACCCGGATATCGTCTGTATCGGGAAAGGCCTCTCGGGCGGTTATCTTCCAATCAGTGCAGCGGTGGTCAAAGAGGAAATCTTCGAAACTTTTACCGACGAACCCGAAGACCATACATTTTACCACGGGCACACTTTTGCTGGGAACCCGATAGCGGCTGCGGCGGCCATCGAGTGCCTGAATGTATACGGGGAAGAAAACATAGTTGAAAAGGCCGCACGGTCGGGAGAGGCTCTGGCTGCGCACTTCGAGGTTTTCAAGCACGTTCCCGGCGTGGTGAATGTCCGCTGCCTGGGAATGATTGCCGCGTTCGATCTGAGCGCAAAAGGAGGCGCAACCGGGACGGACCGCGCCCGGGGCGTCTGCCTGAGGGCGTTGAAAAAGGGCGTCCTGATTCGGCCGCTCGGCGCCACAATTTACCTTATGCCGCCATTGATTACGGATAACGAGGTTGTGGCCGAAATAGTGAAAGTATTGCTGGAAACGGTCGCCGAAGGTTAACTACAGAAAGCCAAAATACTTATGCAAAACCTCATTTATCTTATCCCTGTCATTCTTGTGGCGCCCGTTATTATTCTTGGCGGCATGATATTTTTCAGCCGTCCTGAAGCCCCGCCGCCGCTTGAAGCTGTGGAGAAGCATGTCGACCTGATCGCCGGCTTTTATCAAAGCCTGCCCCCGCTTGAGTTTTATCAGGCCCGCGATGGGCAAAAACTGGCCTATCGGCTTTATGACGGCCTGCCGGGTCGTGGGGTCGTTGTCGCCGTTCATGGTTCCACCGGGTCTTCCATCGCCATGCACGCGATAGCCGGGGCCTTGCAGGCGCGCGGACAAACCGTTTATGCCCTGGACCTGCGCGGCCACGGCGAAAGCGGAAAACTGGGCGATGTAAGCTACATCGATCAGCCGCTGGATGATCTGGCCGATCTGCTTGATAAGATCGACGGCGCCCGGGCGCCGGAAAAGAAAATCCTGCTTGGCCACTCTTCGGGCGGAACCTTTGCCTTGAAAGCTGCGGCCAGTCGTCTCAGCCGGAAATTTGACGGCTTTGTGGCGCTGTCTCCGCCTTTGGGCGCCTCAAAAAGCGCGAACAAGCCCGATGCCGGCGGTTGGGTCAACGCTGCCGTACCACGCATCATAGCCTTGTCGATTCTAAATCGCTTTGGAGTACACTTTCTGGATCATCTGCCGACCATTGCTTTTGCTACTGAAGCAAATCCCAGAGGTAACCGCGCCACTGTTTATAGTCATGCGTTGTTGATGTCCCTGTCGCTACCAAGGCCCTGGGAACCAACTGTGGCAAGGATTGACAAACCAACAGCGATCATGATCGGTGAAACGGACGAACTCTTCAACGCCGCCGCCTACGGTCCGGAAATCACCTCCGCCAATCCCGATATCCGTGTAGTGGTCATGCCGCAAATCGGACATATGGATATGGTTCTGAATCCCGATGCGTTTCTCCAGGAAGGCATGGTTGTCGATGAACTCGTAAATGCGGTATTTTAAGCTATATCACTTCTCTGGTTCCTGAACTCCTGGTTTTATCTGTGTCTCGACTATTCGGGCAAGGCGCTCGCGCGTATTGAGGCCGGGGTCTTCCAGGACCAGGTCGAACAGATGATTGAGGACCTTTCCCACTTCCGGCCCCGGCGGAAGATCGAGAATCTTCATAATGTCATCCCCGCTCAGCGCAAGCTCACGCACGCTTAGAGCCGAGATCCGTTCGAGCTGAGTTTTCATCCTGTCTCGAAGTCGCCTTATTTCTTCGATTCCGGCTTCCGCATATCCTCCGGAGAGGACTTCGGCTTCGGCAAGCGCGATGAAATCGTCGAGAAGCTCCGGGTGGACTGCGGTTATGAACCGCCTGATCCGGGCGTCGCTCCAGGAGAGGGCGTCCGGCGGAAGTTGATGCAAAACGAGCGTGGAAACTTCATCGATGCTCCTGTTTGACATGTTCCACATCTTCATTGTCTCCCTGGCGCTGCGGGCGCTTTCGCGCCTGAAATCCGTCTCGTCGCCCGTCCGCTCCGGCCTCGGCAGTTCGGCGCGGCTATTTTGTGAAAAAGAGCGGCAAGCCTGATCCGTATTCTCTTCGGACAATTAATGATACAGGCAAGGGTATGCTCGAAGATGCTGACGCCCGATCCCGTGCGGGTTTCGATGTGCGCGGCCGCATCGAGGCCGGGAAGCAGCCTGCCAAGGGCGCCGCTCTTTCTCAGCAGGTCAAAAGCCCCGGATGATGTTCGCGGCCAGCAGTATTTTCAGTATTTCGTCCCGAATCCGCTCGCCTGAAACGTTTTGCAGCTTTCCAGACCACTCCCGCATGGCGTCGAAAGTGGCGCGATCGACCTCGAAGCCGTAAATCCCGCAAATCCGGGCGGCCCGTACGATCCTGCAGCGGGTCTTCAGAAAACCTGGCCCGAGGATTTCCGACCGCCCTGATCAGACCAGCCTTCAAATCCTCGCGGCCTCCATGCGGGTCGATCAGGACGCCGTCCGGATATGAGAGCGCCAGCGAATTCATCGTAAAATCGCGCCGCCCGAGGTCTTTCAATATTCCGGCCTCCCCGGGGAGCTCGAAGCTGGTTACCTCTATATCGCGGGTCCTTGTGTGGACCTGAACGGTGCCGTGCCGGATTCCCACCGGGATGACCCTTGGGAAAAGGGAGATGATCTTCCCCGGTGTTTGCGCTAGTGGCAAGGTCCCAATCCTTTGGCTCGATCTCGAGAAGAAAATCCCGCAACGCGCCGCCAACGACCCACACGTCAGATCCGGCCTTGTGGATTTTTTCCATTACTCCGAGAACATCGTCAGGGACAAAGGAGAGTCCGAACCTGGCGGACGGCATGGCATCGAGCAGAGCAATCCGCCGTACCACGCCGCGATCCTTCCAGCATTCGCGATTTGCGAAAATGGCTTGATCTTTTCGTCATGGCAAATATAATAGATCGACATGATTTGGGGCAAGCGACATTAAGGCTAATCGAATTCGCCCGATTAGCCGATATAATCTGCAAGGCAGGATTTTTGGATGGATACAGAACAGGCATACGGCAAGATGCAGGAAGCAAATCGCATAATCGAAGATTTCCCCATCGGGAAATACGCGCTCTATACGGTCATTGTTTCTCGCGGAGATTGCGATCTGTTTCGCCATTGCCTACGCTATTTAGGCTTGACTTATTCGTTTCGGATGGGTATATCGATGTCGAACGTGAGAAAATACGTTTTTTGGAGACCGACAATGATCGCTTCCCTGTCTCTGCTCCTTCTACTCGTTCTACTACTTAGTCCGCCGCGCCGGATCGGGGGAACCTTTCGCCTTTCTCTTCCTATGATCGTAAACTGAGACTGACTGACGATTAAAGGCCATGGGTTCTCCCCATGGCCTTTTTGCGTTTATGGACCTTTTTTTATTTTGAACAGCCGGCATCGCATAAGGAGAACAAGATGAGCAGAAAGATACATATTTTTGACACCACTCTCAGGGACGGGGAGCAGGTCCCGGGGGCAAAGCTCAATAAGAGGCAAAAAATCGAAATCGCCCAGCAGCTTGCAAAGCTCAATGTTGACGTAATTGAAGGGGGTTTCCCCTGTTCTTCGCCTGGCGACCTCGCAGGCGGTCAGGGCAATTTCGCAACAGGTGAAAGGACCGGTGATAGCGGCCCTTGCCCGCGCGGTGAAAGAGGACATCGATATCGCATGGGAGGCCGTCCGCGAGGCGGAAAGGCCGCGAATTCACGTTTTCCTCGGCTCATCGGACATTCACATACAGAAGAAACTGCGGAGCGACCGCGAAAGCGCTCTGAAGATGGCTGTGGAGGCGGTCAAATATGCAAGGAGCCTGTGCGATGAGGTGGAATTCTCCACCGAAGACGGGTCGAGGACGGATTTCGAGTTCCTGTGCCGCATGATCGAGGCGACCATTCAGGCCGGGGCCAGCGTGATCAACGTTCCGGACACGGTCGGATACGCCCTGCCCGAAGAGTTCGGCGACCTTATCCACAGAATCCGTGAGACCGTTCCATCCATGGACCGCGTGCTTCTGAGCGTCCACTGCCACAACGACCTCGGGCTGGCGGTCGCCAACAGCATCGCCGCGGTTCGCAATGGAGCGGACCAGGTGGAGTGCACGATCAACGGAATCGGCGAGCGGGCCGGAAACGCATCCCTCGAGGAAATCGTAATGGTGCTCAGGACACGGTTTGCAAATTACCAGGCGACCACAGCCATCAATACCAGCGAGATATACCGTACGAGCCGAATGGTGAGCAGGATCATGAACATCCCCGTCCAGCCGAACAAGGCCATAGTTGGAAGCAACGCCTTTTCTCATTCCTCGGGGATTCATCAGGACGGCGTTCTCAAAGACAGGACCACATACGAGATCATGAGACCCGAGGACCTGGGGATAAAACAGCACACGATAGTGCTCACAGCCCGTTCCGGGCGAGCCGCCCTCAGGCACCGTCTCGGCGAACTCGGTTTCTCGCTCGACCCTGAAGTCTTTGAGCGCGTCTACAATCGTTTCATCGATGTGGCTGACCGGAAAAAAGAAATCACCACCCAGGACCTTCAATCGATCGTCGAGATCGAGGTTTCCAAGGTGCCCGAGACATATACAGATGCACAGCCTGCAGATCATGAGCGGAAACAAAATGGTCCCGCTCGCCTCGGTGACTCTCGAGCGAGACGGACAACTCCTTACGGACGCTGCGACTGGAAACGGTCCGGTTGACGCTGTTTTCAACGGAATAGAGCGAATCACCGGAATTTCGGGCAAGCTTCGCGATTATGACTTGAAGGCAGTTACAATGGGCCGGGACGCTCTTGGTGAGGCTATGGTAAGGGTGCAGATCGGCGATACCATCTATTCGGGCATAGGGACCAGTCCGGACGTGATCGAAGCCAGCGCCCGCGCCTATCTCAACGCCTATAATCGATACTTTGCAAACGGCGGCGCGGAGACGATCAAAAGCTCAGGCGCGGACCCCGGCGCGGGATCATAGAGCATAGACGCCGGCGCCGACTGATTGCTGGCCGGATCGCCTCGGATCAAGTCGTGGAAAAACCCTTGCGGACCAGAACATGCCGGGCGCCCGATACCGGGCGCCCGCACGGAGCGTGGAGTTTTTATCCAGTATCCGGGCCGGGATATATACTTCTAAATCGTATGAAACCCTTCTTGAACAAATTCCCCAACATGTTTAGAATCCACGGTTGACTTTGGATGCGAGTTCGGCAGATCGGGGAAAATGAAAACATTTGAAACCGATGCAATCGTTTTGAGCACACGCGACCATGGCGAATCGGATCGCCTGGTGACGTTCCACTCCGCCAGATTCGGCAGATTGCGCGGAATTGCCAAGGGCGCCAGGAGAAGCAGGAAAAGATTCGCAAACGTATTTGAGCCGTGCAGCCTTGTGCGCCTGGAATGTCGGGAGAGGAATTCTTATATCTGGATTGAAGCCTGCAAACTGGTGGAACCTTATCTGCCCATGCGCACGGATATCGAGAAATGGGCATATGCAGCGCTTTTTTCCGAAATCATTCTGGAAATGGTCCCCGAAGGGGAACCACACCTCGCGCCTTTTCTTCTTCACAAGGAGACCCTCGACAGATTGGAGCGGGACAAGGACCCGCAGAATGTGTTATTATTGGCGTTGTTGCGGTTTCAGTTCCTGATGGGATATATGCCGGCCCTGGATGGATGCGCGATTTGCCAGCGCAGGCTCAAAACCGCCAAGAAATGGTTTTGGCAGGCGGCACACGGAAAACTGGTCTGCGAGGATCATTTTTGTCCAAATACCAGCTATATCGCCCTGGATATGGGGACATTGGCGTTAATACATTATTTGAGGAAAATTCCGCTCGAGAAGATTTGGCGGCTTCGGATGCGCCAGGAAATGAAAGCGCCCCTTTTGATGGGCCTTCTCGACTGGTTCTGCTATCATACCAGAAAGGAAATCCAGAGCATTAAGGTGCTTGAGCAAATTTTGCCCTCATGTGGATTTTCCTGGCTCGGTCAACAGAAAAAATCGGGAAGGCAAAGGGATTCCAAAACTGATTGCTGACCCCGTCGAACCGGGAATCTGACTCTTTTGGAAGGAAAACGAGGCGGTCTTTTATGGAGTGGATCAGCCAATTTGAGGGAATCGCTCACAACTCCCCGTGGCTTGCAATAGTTCTTTCGTTTGCCGGAGGCGTTCTGGCAAGTTTTACCCCATGCACCTATCCCATGATGCCGATAACGGTTGCCTTTATCGGCGGGAAGGCGAACGGCAGCAGACGCAGAGGCTTTCTGCTTTCGATCTTTTATGTCCTGGGCATGTCGATTGTTTATTCAGCCCTGGCCGTCTTTGCGGCCCTTACCGGACAGTTGTTCGGCTCTCTTACCGCCAGCCCGTGGGTTTATCTGATCGTTGGCAATATTTGTCTTTTTTTCGGGCTCGTGATGCTCGATGCCGTCCCCCTTGCGCCGCCCGGTTTTCTCAATAACCTGAAGGTGACCGAGTTTTGCGGCCACGATGTTTTTACCAGCATGATACTGGGCGGGGCATCGGCTTTAGTGGTGAGCACCTGCACCACCCCCGTTCTGGGCGTTCTTCTGGCCCTGGTTGCGGCCAAGCACCAGATCGTCCTTGGGGTGGGCATGCTTTTCTCCTTTTCAATCGGCCTGGGAGCGCTCGTAATCGTAGTGGGCACCTTCACCGGATTGCTTACCTCGCTGCCGCGATCCGGGATATGGATGCTTCGGGTCCAGAGGGTCTTCGGAGTGCTTATGATTCTGGCGGCGGAATATTTTCTCGTAAAGAGCTGGAGAGTTTTTGATATGAACTGTTTTGAGAACCGGCAAAAGGTTTGCGACACTTTTCGTTTTCCTTCATTTTGTCATAACGATGCTGATCTGTTTACCGGCCCTGGCGGCCGAGGAGGACCAGGCGAAGCCGAATGTTGCTGCGCCTGATTTCCAGCTCGCAGGACCTGAATGGGATCAAACGTAACTCTGAGCCAGTTTAAAGGACAAAAGCCGGTTCTTCTCTATTTCTGGGCCACATGGTGTCCATTCCTGCCTGGCTGTGCGTCCGGAGGTGATCGAGATGCGAAAGGCCACTGCCGAGGCACGACATTGAAATCCTTGCGATCAATGTAGGCAGCGGAGATTCGCTGGCCAAGGTAAAGCGTTTCGAAGAAGCCAATCCTGCGCCTTACACCGTCCTATATGACCCTGGTTCGAAGGTCACGCGTTCCTATCAGGTCGAGGGAATACCCCATTTCGTTTTGCTGGACAAAACCGGAGCGATCAAATACGAGGGCAACCGACTGCCTTCGGATCCGATGAGGCTTCTCAAGTAGGCATGGGAAACAGAAAGCAGGATCGATGAAAGATGTGCTGACTGTCATCATGGCCGGAGGCAAGGGTACGCGGCTGATGCCGCTCACCGAGGACCGATCCAAACCCGCCGTCCCCTTTGGGGGCATATACCGGCTGATCGATATACCCCTGAGCAACTGCATCAATTCTCAGCTCTACAAGATTCTGATCTTTCCACAGTATAAATCACAATCCCTGGTGGACCACCTCGAAGAGGGCTGGAATATATTTTCCGGCGATCTGGGCCATTATTTGCGAATCGTTGCCCCTCAACAGAGAACGGGAGAGGAATGGTACCGCGGAACAGCCGACTGCGTGCGCCAGAATCTGTATCTGATCGAGCGTGAAATGCCCCGGTACGTTCTGATCCTTTCCGGGGACCATGTGTATAAAATGGACTATTCCGCGTTTCGGGATTATCACGAAAAAGTCGAGGCCGACGTAACCGTGGCTCTTTTGGAAGTGGACCGCTCACAAGGCTCTGAATTCGGGATTGCTGAAGTGGACAACGATCTCAGAATCCGCGCATGGGAGGAAAAGCCAAAGGAGCCAAAGCCTATTCCGGACGACCCGGAGCGGTGTCTGGCCTCGATGGGGATTTACCTGTTCAGGACCGACCTGCTCCTCGACCTGCTTCACAAGACAGACTATGACGATTTCGGAGGAGACATAATCCCCAGAGTCATAGACGAACTGAAAATCTACGCCTACCCCTACAGGCGCATGAACCGGATTCGCGATTATATCCGCCAGATGGATCCCGACGGGGTCAGGAGGCTTCACCTGGTCGAAGCGACCCGCGACTCGCAGTACTGGAGGGATGTCGGTACGCTGGACGCCTACTGGAACGCCAACATGGATTTGACCGGCGTAGACCCTTTCTTCAACCTCTATGGGTCCCTTTGGCCTGTCAGGACCCGCCAGCGCCAGTACCCGCCGGCCAAGTTCGTTTTCAACCAGCCCGAGCAGCAGTGGAGCCGAGGACCGGGACTGCGGTGGATTCACTGGTTTCACCCGGCTGCATAATAAGCGGAGGGACCGTGAGGAGTTCGGTGCTTTCCTGGGACGTAACGGTCCGAAGCTGGGCGCAGGTTGACGAATCCGTGATCATGGACCATGTGGAAGTGGGCCGTCACTGCAAAATCAAAAAGGCGATCATAGACAAAGATAACGTTATCCCGCCTTACACTGAAATCGGAATAAACCCGCAGGCCGACCGGGAGAGATTTACCGTGACTCCTCGGGGAATAGTCGTCGTGCCGAAAGGATATTTCAGGCCGCAATGATTCCACTCGGCCGGTCCGCTGCAATCAGAGCGTTTTCCTCCACCGGTTTCATCAAGACATACTGGCAGGCTCTGGCGTGGACCATTTCGGCGAACCGGGCGGCTGCCCAGGCCATCAATTCCGGCTCCTTCTTCAGGTACTCTTTCATCTCTTCGCCGGGCAAGGCCGGGCTGAACAGATACCCTTGCACCGCGCCGCATCCATGGTCGCGCAGAAACACAAGTTGGTTCTCGGTCTCGACCCCTTCCGCAATAACCTCCAGATTGAGGCTGTGCGCCATTGCAATAATTGCCGCCGCAATCGCCTCGTTGTCCCGGTCGCCCGGAATGTCACGAATGAAAGAGCGATCTATCTTGAGGATATCCAGTGGGAATCGTTTAAGGTAGGCCAGTGATGAATAGCCGGTCCCGAAATCATCGATGGCGACCCGCAGCCCCATCTGCTTGAGCTCGCGCAGGATGCTGGAGGATTCCTCCATATTCTTCATAATGGCGCTCTCGGTGAGTTCGATCTCGAGCCAACGGGCATCAAGGCCCGATACTTTCAAGGCGCGCGTTATTGCCGCGACCAGGCTTTGAGGCCTGAACTGAAGGCTTGATATATTGACGGCCATGCGTACTGGGAGGCAGTCCCATCTTTTGCAGGGCCTTATTATAAATGCATGCGGCGTTTAACACCCATTCACCTATCGGCACGATCAGGCCGGTCTCTTCGGCCAACGGGATGAAATCACCTGGAGGAACGAGTCCTATTTCGGGATGCTTCCAGCGAAGCAGGGCTTCCATCCCTACGATCTTTCCCGAATTGATATCGACCTGGGGCTGATAGTGAACCAGGAACTCCTGGCGGTCCAACGCCTTCCTGAGCGCGTTTTCGAGTGAGAGCCTCTTGAACGATGAAGCGTTCATCGCCTCGGAGTAAAACTGGTAATTGTTTCTGCCCTGCTCTTTGGCGCTGTACATCGCGGCATCGGCGTTTTTCAGCAGTGTATCGGGATCTTCCCCATCCATAGGATAGACCGTGATCCCGATGCTCCCGGTAATGAATATCTCGTGGCCGGCTATAATGAGAGGTCTTGATACAGATGTCCAGGATACGTTTTGCAACCTTGGCCGAGTCCTGGACATGGCTTATTTCCGGCAGCAGTATCGTAAACTCGTCTCCGCCAAGCCGCGAAACGCTGTGCGAAATTGCGCTCTACATGACGAGCCGATTTATCGCCTTTGCGAACGCTCTTCCTGTATCCGCTCGGCGACGCTCTGGAGCAGCAGGTCTCCGACTTTATAGCCGAAGGTGTCATTTATGCGTTTGAATCTGTCCAGATCAAGGAACAGGGTCGCAACATAACGGCCGTGACGTTGGGCCTGAGCAAGCGCCTGAGCCAGATGTTCCTTGAAAGAATTCCGGTTGAGCAGTCCGGTAAGGATATCGTGATAAGCCAGGCGAAATACGCGCTCCTCGGTCCTTTTACGCTCCGTTATGTCGCGTACTATCGCCAGGGCCTCATCTTTACCGCTGCCCACAATTCGCCATTCATAATATCGGGCCTCTTCGCCCACCTGGAGGTTATGTTCGAAAAACTGCATCCCGCCAAAAGTGAGCGCCCGATGCAGGTTTTGCACAATCGGCCGGGAAACCTCTTCGGTAAATACTTCGTTGATTTTCTTAGACAACAGTCTCGGCGCTGGAAAAGACCTGGTCGAAACCGCTCGGTTCCCGCAGCTCCAGGATCCGGCCGTCCCTGGTGATCCGAAGTAAAAGGTCGGGCAGGGCGTCGATGAGCGCCCGGTTCTTCATCTCGCTTTTTCTGAGATCGTCGCTCACAAGGGTCGAACGCCATATGTAGCGCAGGCGATGATGGAAAATGGTCCAGTTGATCGGTTTGGTGATAAAATCAGTGGCGCCCGCATCGTAGGCGCGGTTAATCGAATCTATATCATCCAACCCGGTCATCATCAGCACCGGAATGTGCCTGCCATCCTCCGACCTGTTTCTTATCTCCCTGCAAACGGCAAAGCCGTCCATCTCCGGGCATGACCACGTCGAGCAGCACTATGCCAGGTTTGAAGCGCTCAAAGGCGGACAAGGCCTCGATCCCGTCCGACGGCCTGCTCGACGATGAAGCCTGATTCCTCCAGCAAGGTGCATGCAATCAGCCGCGCCCCCCGGTCATCATCTACGACCAGGGCAACCGGCCGCTCATTCCGGCTAAACAAATCATCCATCAAAACCCCTTTTGAATCTCGCGCGTCAGCGCTTCTTTTACCTTCTCATACTCCAACCGAATCCGGGAAATCAGCGTACCGACACCATCCATGGAGTTTCCACGGGCGATATCTTCGACCTGCTTGCACATCGCGGCAAGAGCAGTCGCTCCGAGGCCGGCGCTGGTCGATTTGAGCGCATGCGCCGCTTTGGCCACACCTTCCACATCAGCCGCATCGAAAGTTTCACTTAATCTGTCGAGCAGAATCGGAGAGTCATTCAAATAAATGCCTATAACCGCAGAAAGCATCCTGGAGCCATTTGGTCCCAGCGACCTTATGTTATCCAGGCTACTGCGATCCAGGTAATTCCCGGTGACATTTTCCGGTGGTCCCGAATCCGGCTGAAACCCTTCGAGAGCTCGCCGCTGAATTCCGGGCAGAGATCTCTGACACGCCACTTTTCCATCATACGGGAAAGCTCCTGCATCCGGAAAGGCTTGCCCAGATAGTCATCCATTCCTGCTTCGAGGCATCGGCTGCGGTCCTCATTCGGCGGCATGCGCCGTAAGCGCCACTATTGTAGCCCTGGGTCTCCCCTGCTGCTTCTCTCTCTCTCTGATAAGGCGAGTCGCTTCCAAGCCATCCATCACGGGCATCTGGCAGTCCATGAAAACGATGTCATATCTGGTGGATTCCATCCGATCCAACACTTCATAGCCATTTGAGGCCACATCGACATGACATCCAAAGGCCTCCATCATAGTGCGCCCGACTTCCTGGTTCACGGGATTGTCTTCGACAAGAAGCACATCTTGACTTATGCATTTTCATGACAGGTTTCTTTTCTGCGCAATCCAAACACAGTCACCTCCACAGAACGGAACCAAGTCTTAATACATAATCGGAATCCGCTGAAAAATCTTGAACGCTTATCGACGTATCGAACCGATCGAATGATAGCAAACGAAGGGTCCAAATTCGGCCAACAGGGAAATTTCGAGGATGAAAGACGAAAAGGGCCGCGAGCCGATCTAATCACAGAAAATAGCCTTTTGAGCGAACTGCGTGGGAGCAGGCGATCTTTTTTCCAGTGGCTATATTCTAATTAACTGATTTCTGAGTTATTATAGCCCGCCAGCGTGAGTCTTCACAGACGCAAGAACCTGCCGGAACTCAGAATGTCAATGCGCGGCTTATACCGAACACTTTGCCTCTGCCGGGGTAAACAATGGGAAAAGATTCTCTAAGAGTGCTCCTTATCGAAGATGATGAGGACGATTACGAGTTTTTGCGAAGCGTGTTCTCAGAGATCGGCTCGACAAAGTTTGAGTTGGAATGGGTGGATACCTACGAAGCGGGCTTACGGGGAATTTGTCGTGCTGAGCATGATGTTTATCTCCTTGACTATCGCTTGGGCGAAAAAAGCGGCCTTGAGCTTTTGGGCGAGGCGGCCCGACGCGGATGCGAGACGCCGATCATCGTGCTTACCGGCCAGGGAGGATACGATGTAGACGTCAAAGCCATGGAGGAAGGCGCTGCTGACTTCCTGGTCAAGGGGCAAATCACTGCTGATCTCCTGGAACGCTCCCTCCGCTACTCAATAGTGCAAAAACGTGCGGATATCGAACTGAGAAGATACCGCGATCATTTGGAAGACGTCATTCTTGAACGCACCAGGGACCTCCAGGAAGCCAACAATAAGCTTCAGATCGAAATCGCTGTGCGCCGCAAGGCAGAGGAGGCCAACAGACAATTAGCGGCTATTGTGGAAGGCTCCGATGACGCGATAATATCCATGACATTGGATGGCGTAATCACGAGCTGGAATAAGGCTGCGGAAATAATTTACGGCCATGCCTCCCAAGAAGCGGTCGGAGAGCAATCCATATCTTTACATATACCGCCCGAGCGCCTCAATGAAGCATCCGACTTATTTGAAAGAATAGGTCGTGGTGAACGTATTTTTCACCATGAAGCCATACATCGCCGGAAGGACGGCCAAGACATCAGCGTTTCTTTAACGATATCTCCCATCAAAGATGACGCCGGCGCGATTATTGGCGCGTCGACCATTGCAAGAGACATCACGGAGCGGGTGCGGGCGCTCGAAGAGCGAGAGAAGCTCATAGCAGAACTCCAGGAAGCCCTTGCCAATGTAAAGGCGTTGAAAGGTTTGCTCCCCATTTGCGCCTGGTGCAAAAAAATACGTAATGATCAAGGCTATTGGCAGCAGATCGAAGCCTATATTTGCGACCATTCTGAAGCCGACTTCAGTCACGGCATCTGTCCTGAATGCGCTCATAAAGTTCGCTCGGAGATTCGATGAGCAGATGAGCACTAAGGGGGTTTGCCCGATACGGAAGCGACAGTAGCGCCTGGATCGATTCTGCCCGAACGGACAGGGTCGCCGGGATAAATCGTCACCAGGGCTTGGAGTTCGAGTGTCCTGCAGGCACGCTTTTATCATCTTCGTTTTTCTGTTTGGTTTGATGGCGCTCATTGCAGCGCAGGGCCTGCCTGAATCAGCCGGTAGAGACTGCCGGATCGAACGCAGAGAATTCTTTTCAAAGGCGTGTGCCTGCCCGATGGGGTACTATGCATTCGTTCCCCGGGAATCGGAGGAAGTTGGGCGCTATCCTGTGCTCTATCTGCTTCACGGGGCTTTCGACGGCTATACGGCTTGGAAAGACCACGCAGAGAAAAGGATTTGCGATCTTGTATCCAAATATCGGATAATCATCGTAACCCCCGAAGGCCGAAGTTTCGGATGGTATGCCGACAGCCGGTTTGTGAAGAACAATCAGGTAGAGACTTATTTTTTGAAAGAACTCATTCCACATGTCGAGAAAAGTTTCCCCGCAAATGGCCTGCGCGGCATCGCGGGCCTGTCCATGGGCGGTCACGGGGCATTTGTCCTTTGCCTTCGAAATCCGGGCGTATTCTCATCGGTGAGTTCCATGAGCGGAATCCTTGATATCACTCGCCATAGAAAACAGTGGCGCCTGGCCGAAGTATTCGGCCCTTACGAAGGTGAGCACATTGCAGACTGGGAACGGCATTCGGCGTTAAAACTCATAGAATGCAACGCGGATTATGTTCGTTCTTTACCGATGCTTATAACCGTCTCGAAAGACGATCAACTTTCGATAGACGACAACAGGCTTGTCCACGAGCAACTCGATAAAATGAAGGCGCCACACCTCTATTATGAATCCCCCGGGGCGCACGACTGGGCGTATTGGACCTCGCAGTTGCCGCTTCATGTATCTTTTCATGCCAGGCGGCTCGGCGAGTTGGCCGATGACTGAACGGCGTCAGGCCTTGTGGCCTCAATAGTGATCGATGTTCTTAATAAGCTTTGAGTTCGCGCTGTTTCTACTTGTAGTTCTGTGGCTGAACTGGGCGCTTCGCAGCAGAAGGGCCGCCTACCGGGGTTTTCTGCTGGCGGCCAACCTCCTGTTCTATGCCTCCCAGAGCACCGGCCTTGTTATACTGCCCCTTGGCGTCGGAATGTCGAATTATCTGTTCGCCCTCCTTGTCTCACGGGCAAAAAGCAATAGGCTCAGGAAAGTCTGGCTTGCCGCCGATATAATCGCTCAACCTGGGTTTTCTCGCTTTTTTCAAGTACTTCGAGTTCCTATACCAGTCTTTGGATTCGGTCCTCGTTCCCTCTGGGTCTGAGTCTGCCTCTCCCCTTTATCGAACTCTATTTTCCAATCGGGATTTCATTTTTTACCTTCCAGGGCATCTCCTACTGCATCGACGTCTACCGGGACCCAAAGGGACTGATACGAAACCCCGTCGACGTGCTGCTGTTCGTCTCGTTTTTTCCCACGATCCTCTCGGGACCGATCATGCGAGCGGGTCAGTTCGTCCCACAACTCGATAAGCCCGACTACGACAGCCGTTCGTTCCATGAAGCCTTTGCCCTTATCCTTTGCGGGTTATTCAAGAAACTGGCGATTTCGAGCTACCTGTCCGAACATATCGTGCGGGATGTATTCCAGGTACCCGCCGCATACTCTTCAGCAACCGTTCTGCTGGGCGTATACGCTTACTCGATTCAGATTTACTGCGATTTTTCCGGATACTCCGATATAGCCATCGGCATCGGGCAACTGCTCGGGTTCCGCCTGCCGGAAAATTTTCGCGTTCCTTACGGGGTTTGCAATGTCCAGGAATTTTGGCGCCACTGGCACATATCGTTTTCCACCTGGTTGCGCGACTACCTCTACATTCCCCTGGGCGGCAGCAAGAAGGGACGGCTGCGCAAGTACGTGAACCTTATGATCACAATGACCTTGGGAGGCCTGTGGCACGGCCCCCACAGCCGTTTTCTGCTCTGGGGGACGCTGCATGGGATTGCGCTTGCGCTGACTCATGCCGTTAAAGACATTCGTCAAACCAGGTTCGCCGCCCAAAGGGATAAGAATAGCGGCGCAGGCCCGTCTGCTATCCGCCTGGGCGCCGGCGTTTAAGGTAGGGGCATGGTTTTTGACCTTCAACCTGGTGTCGTTCCTGTGGGTTTTCTTCCAGGCCGAAGACAGCGCCAGGGCTATGGAGATTTTTAAGACAATCTTTGCGTTCAACACAAAAGGCATGGGCTTTGAGACCTGGGTTTTGCCTGCGGTGGCTGCCGGTCTTATGATACAGTTCGCTTGGCCTTATGCCCGGGATTTATTTTTCAAAATACAAAGGCTGATGCCCGTCCCGCTGCAGGCTGCGCTGCTCGCCTTGCTGTGCATCCTGATAATGAAGCTCGGCCCTTCGGGCGTACCGCCTTTCATTTACTTTCAGTTTTAAGTTCTGCACGGCGTAAAGGGTGATTAATGGCGAAAAAGACCAACGAGATTACTCCAGTCAAGGCGGTGCTAATATATTCCATAGCCCTGCTGCTGGTGGTTTTCTCCGAACTGCCCCGAGTGCTTTCATGGGTGCAGGAAACTCGGTGGAAGCTTGTTTCAGGGCAGATGTTGGACAGCTTTGCCGGAAATCCGCTCAAATCAGCATGCAAGGTTTCAGATGCTGCCGGAGGCGCCGATCAAGCTCAAATTGCCCCATCCGCTCAACCATATCAAGAGGGAGTGCAAGCTGCTCAACCAGCGGTTAGCGCACTTCCGGCAGCACAGCGCGCGGATGGGCCGGTTTCGCAACCCGATTCGAGTTCCGGCGGCGATGTGGAAAGCCCGCCGCCTCAAAGCGCGCATCAGGCCGGCGAACAGCAAGACTGCGCGCCGGAAGCTTCATCGCCGAAGTTAAAACCTAATAAAGTGCTGCTTGTGGGAGATTCAATGATAGCCGAAGGGTTCGGACCTGCACTACAGCGCTGGCTCACAGAAAACACATCAATTGAGGTAATTCGCAAGGGACAATATTCTACCGGATTTGTCCATCAGGAAGATTTCAACTGGGCTTCGGCTTTGATGGAGTTAATCCGCGAGAATAAACCTGACCTGATAGTCGTTCAGATGGGCGCCAATGATCCGATCGACATACTGGAGGACTCCGGCAAGCGCTTATATTGCGGGGACAAGCCGTGGAGAGAAGCTTACGCTTCGCGCGTCAGGCAGTTTTTGAAAGTCGCTTCCTCAAAGAAGATCGCTTCGTTCTGGGTAGGGTTGCCGATAATGGGCTCGCAGAAATACTGCGAAAAGATCAGCGTTATAAACTCGATAGCGCGACAGGAATGCTCGAAGGCTTCCGGGTGCGTCTACGTGGACACGTGGCCTGTGCTGGCGGATTCCAAGGGAAAATATACGACTTTTATCAAAGGACCGGGTAAAAAGCAGACTCGCATACGCGCCAAAGACAACGTTCACCTTACCGCTGCGGGCGGGCGCATTCTAAGCGAGTACTTCCTGAGGGCAGCCGGTGAGTACGTTGTTTTCCCCAGCGGCGATGAGGGAAACGGTGAAAGTCAACAGGTCAAACCTTAACACGGCTTACCCACCCCTGCCTTTCGGAGGATGGCGAAAATGATCGAATTGCTCCAGGCGCTGCCCATTTTTTCCTCACTCAAGAAGAAAGAAATCAAGTTCCTGGCGGGAATCGCCAGGGAGGTTGAGTATCCTCCCGATACCATTCTATTGCACGAAGGCGATTCGGGTAGATGTCTATATGTCATCATAGAAGGCCGCATCGAGATTCTAAAGTCGCTTGGCGAAGCAGACGAGTATATCATCGGGATTCGAGGTCCCGGCGAGTATCTTGGGGAAATGTACCTGTTCAGCCCTGGAAGAGTAAGGACGGCAAGTGTAAGGTCGCTCAGTCGAGTGCGCTTGCTCGAAATATCAACCGACGATTTTGAAGCCCTTTTGAACCGGCGGCCTGAATTGGAGTATGCATTAGCGTGCGGAATAACTCAGCGCCTGCTCGATACGGAAATGATGCTTCTTCGCACGATTGCCGAAAAGAAGCGCAAGCTGGCCCAAGCTCTGGCCGGGACCGGAGCTGCCGAGCAGGAAGATGCTGATGGGCCAGATGATCTCAAAACATATCATGGCCTTGAATACGAGGATGTAAGAACGGAGACCGGGATTGGAAATCTTCCGATAAGGATCCTGACATTCGGGAACTTTGAGGTTTTCCGAGGCGAAACCAGGGTGGCGGATCAGAACTGGAGAGCAAGGTCTCCAAAATTGATGCTAAAAGCGCTCATAGCCCGCGGAGCGTCAGGCGTGCCTAAAGACCTGCTCATTGAGGACCTTTGGCCCCAAGCGTCGCCCGATTCGGTTGAAAGCCAGTTCAAAGTGGCTCTGCACAGGTTGCGTCACGCCCTTGAACCTTCTATTGACAAATCCCGAGGCTCCTCCTACGTGACCTTAAAAGATAATCTGCTCTTTCTGAGAAAGGACCTTTGCCGCACGGACCTCGAAGAATTCCTGTCTCTGCAAAAGCAGGGCAAAAAAGCTGAAGAAGCAGGAGATGAAGGACGAGCAATCCTTTGCTACATATCGGCAATCGAGATATACAGGGGGGATTTTCTCGCCGAGGACCTCTATGAGACCTGGGCCGAAGTTAAAAGGTATCAGTTGCGCACCATGTACATCGACCTTTTGTACCACACGGCCGGGTTATACGAGGCGCAAGGAAAGTCCAGGAAAGCCATCGGGTGCTATAAAATGATAATCAAAACCGATCCCATTTGTGAAGCCGCTTACCAGAAGTTGATGCTCATTTACTCAAACGGAGGCATGCGGGCCGAAGCTATGAGGGTATATGAAGAATGCAAAAAGGCCCTTGAGCGGGAGATTGGAGTACAACCCGGCAGACTGACTTCGTCTATTTACAGGAAAATTAAGGAAGTCGCCTGAGTTGAATTCCAGGCAAGGGCATCTAGAGGATCTAATTCTTCGGGATTTGCACAAGGCCACAGGCTTGCCATGTATGGCTGCATCCTTTGTGAGCAATCAGGCGCCCAATGGTTTTGGCTCGATTAGTGCTAGCCTTTGCACAAGGGATGCCGGCGCCGGCGCGAATCCAACGCCGCCGTGTTTGTTGCAGCATAAGAATTGAGTTGCCCTTTGACGGTGGCGCTGTTAAATTCCATAGGTTATAATTATTTTCTCAGAGCGCCGGGGCAGCACCGGGGCGCTGAATGTCTTAAAACCCGGGACTTTTGTGCCGCCGGGTTTCAAAATTCGATACAGTAAGGAAATCCTATGTTGAAGAACCCGCAAACTTTTACTCCTCATTCTAGCCGTATCACTGATTTTGGCCCTCGGGGGCTGGTCGACGCTCAAGGCCAAGACCAATAACCCCGAAAACCAGGACGCCTATCAGTATTTGAAGCTCTTCAGCGACGTCATCTCAATCGTACAGGATAACTACGTAGAAAAGACCGATCAGAAGAAGCTCATGTACGGGGCGATAAACGGGATGCTTCGGGAACTCGACCCGCATTCTTCATTTCTGAAGCCTGAGGATTACAAGGAACTTCAGATCGAGACCAAGGGAAAGTTCGGCGGCCTCGGAATAGAGATAACCATTCGTGACAACATTTTGACGGTTGTCTCCCCGCTCGAAGATACCCCGGCGGACAAAGCCGGCATCCAGGCAAACGATCAGATCATGAAAATCGATGACCTGCCCACCCAGGACATGTCCCTGATGGACGCGGTGCAGAAGATGAGAGGCCCCAAGGGCAGCAAGGTAAAGCTGACGATTTTGAGGAAAGGCGAGCAGAAGCCGCTCGAATTTGAACTGGTCCGGGACATCATCTCTATTCAGAGCGTAAAGTCACGCACACTGGAGCCCGGATTCGGCTACGTTAGGATTTCGAGTTTCCAGAGCGGAACGGCAACCGATCTGCGCAAGGCGCTCAACCAACTCGAGGCTGAAAATCCAGGGCTACAGGGACTGATAGTCGATTTGAGGAACGATCCGGGCGGTCTGCTCGATCAGGCGGTGGAAGTGAGCGATGAGTTTCTGGACGAAGGACTGATCGTCTACACCGGTGGACGGCTTGAAAACCAGAAAATGCGTTTCGAGGCCCACAAGAAAGCAAAGCCGCACACCTATCCGATTGTCGTGCTGGTGAATTCGGGGTCGGCAAGCGCCTCGGAGATCGTTGCTGGAGCGCTCCAGGACCACAAGAGAGCCATTATCATGGGTGAGCAGACCTTCGGCAAAGGCTCCGTTCAGACGGTGATTCCGCTCAACGACGGCTCAGCCCTCAGGCTTACCACTTCGCTCTACTATACTCCTTCGGGAAGGTCCATTCAGGCCAAGGGAATCACGCCCGACATCGTGGTCAAAAGGGAGAATCCCGAAAGGCGAAGAGCCCCAGAGCGAAGATTCGATGCGCATTCGGGAAAAAGATCTCCCAAGGCATATGGAAAACCAGAAGTCGGATACTCAGACTAAGGGGGAATCGGCGTCTCAGGCCGATGCGAAGAAATTGGTTGAAGGAGACAACCAGGTGCGGCGGGCCCTCGATCTGCTCAAGGGCTACAAAATAATGGCTCAAACGCAAAACAAGTAATAGAATGGCAACCTGACGGCTTTGGTCTGAATGACTCAAGGCAGGCAGCCGGAGAAGAAGAATTTGCCGCCGGGAAAACGGACTAAAACCGGGAAGGCACGGGGCGGAGCGCAAAGAAGGCCATCCAAAGGGAGGTGCCCCCACCCCGAAAAGAAGGCCTCCAACTCCTCTTTTGGTTGCATGGGTTCTCGCAGTCATATTTTTGGCGTCTCTTATTTATTTCGCCGCAGAGAGCCGGCGCCTGCCCGATCCTGACTGCCGATCTGCCCGACGTGACGACGACAAAGGACTCCCAGGCCCGGAATGCGCCATCAGGCGCCAAAGGAGCCCCGGCAAGCCCAAACCTGGAAGAGGTCCACAATTCGAGCCCCGTTGGGGAGCAGTCTGAAGAAAAGGCTGAGAGACTCGTCTCCGGGGAGCGATAATTCGGATCGAGCCGCCTCTCCGCCAGGCTTCACCTCCTCTTGCCTACACGCCGAAGGTCAGACCCTGCGCCTCGACCGGCAACCGTCCCTTCCCCGGATATCTCGCCCAAGCAGGCCAAAGTTTCAATCGTCATAGACGATTTTGGAACCGACGTCGGGATCGCCAAACAATTCGCCTCGCTTCCTTTCCCTGTTACCTTGTCTGTTTTGCCACACCAGGCGCACAGCCGCGAGATCGCAGAACTGGCCCACCTGCAAGGCAGGGAAGTCATTCTTCACCTTCCGATGGAACCTTTGAACCCCAGAGAAAATCCGGGCCGGGGGGCGCTCCTGCTTTCAATGTCGGGCGATGAAATCCGGCGAAACATCAGGGCGGCCCTCGATACTTCCCCTTACTTCGACGGGGTCAACAACCACATGGGCTCGCGGATGACCCGGAATGCGCAAATCATGAAAACCATACTCTCGGAACTGAAAGGGCGCGATCTGTTTTTTATCGACAGCATGACGACCAATGAGAGCAAAGGGTGGAAGGTAGCGCGTGGAACTGAAGATTCCGACCCTTAAGCGTGACGTTTTTCTTGACGACGATCCATCTGCGGATGCCATTCGTTCCCAGATTGCAAGACTGGTGAAGATAGCCAAAATCCGCGGCACGGCTCTTGCTATTGGACATCCACGCAAAACAACTTTAAAATCGTTGCAGGAAGCGGCCGCTCATTTCCGGGAAGAAGGAATCGAGATCGTTGCGGCCCGTGACTTGATGAACAGGTGAGATGATAGTCGGGGGCGGAGATCAAAGTTCCGCAATTGCGATATCAGCCCTCTGAGATCAAATATCCGATGTCTATGCCGGAAGGGAAACTGAATGAAAACTTGCGCTCGGGAAAAAGACTACTTTCGCTGTCGCATTCTTTGCATCGCATTTTGCCTTTCGCCCGCATTCGCGGCAACAACGTCTCCAGGCGCTAAAGCAGCAGGCTCCTGAGGCCACGGCTCAGCCGTCGATTCAGGTAAAGAAGCCCGAATATAATTTCGGCGAGGTCCTGGAAGGCGCCGAAGTCGAACATGAATTCACCGTCAGGAACACCGGGAAGGCCGTCCTCAATATTGAGCGCGTCCGGGTTGACTGAGGATGCACACTCGTCCGGTACGATCCGGCGATCCCTCCCGGCGGCGAGGGAAAGGTGATAATGAAGGTGAACCTGAAAAACTATCAGGGAAAGGTCCTCAAAAAGGCGACCATCCAGAGCAACGATCCGCATAACCCGAACATGATCGTGAGGATGGAGGGGACCGTCCAGGCCATTATCGATGTAAAACCTTCAACCAACATTTTGTTCAGGGGAATGGCCGACCAGCTCTCCGAATCCGTTTTGGACCTGGTGGGATCTACGTGCCTTTTCATATTTCCGGCACTGAGAGCAACCTCGGCGAAAATATAGACTACACACTCGAAACAGTCGCAGAAGGAAAGCAGTACAGGCTGAGGGTTTCCAATAAGATCGCTCATGGAAACTACGGCGGGTTCATCAGGTTGAATACCGACCTGGCTCAGAAACCGAATATAATCATCCGAGTTAGTGGGTTTATCGAGGGCGAAATCTCCGCAAAGCCGCAAAACATTCTGATCGGAAAACTGTAGCGCCAGCCAGCCTGAACGTGTGGGCAGGGTAGTGGTCATCAGCAATCGGAACAAACCTTTTGAGATTACCCGGCTAACCTATGACCAGCAGTCTGATGTCGGTCTCGCAGGAAACAATGGAAGATCAGTCGGGCTTCGTCCTCGAGATCCAGCCCAAGCTGGACAGTGTTCCGGTCGGGTCGCGCAAACAGGCTACGCTTGAAATCGAAACCGATCTCAGCCCTGATGAAAAAGTCGAAGTGCTGGTCAATGTTCTCAATCACTCCGATCAGCCGGAGGCCCAAAATAAATGACCGGCAGAGATATCGGTCCGGGAAGAAGACTCATATCACTGTAGCTGTATATGCCTCCGGCTTGCGATGAAGAGGGAAATTTAATTGATTCAAGCTGATACAAATAATCTGACAAATAGAACAATCTACCTGCCCGTATATTTTGTGCGTGCAAAATACAGTCATAGATGTATTGGAATACCCTGCTTGACCTGATTTCAATTCAGCGTACGCGCTGTTATTTAAAAGACCTGTAAGCATGGTCCTGATAACACTGAGGAGAAGGTCGTGGGAACAGCGAAAACCGGAGCGGTACATGGCTGTGGAAAGTTGCGACAAGGTGAGGCGAAATGTGTTCTGCCGCAACTATGGTGAGTGTCTTAACTATACCATTCGCAAGAAATGGCCGGGCTTTTCCTGCCAGAACTGCGAGTGCTACGAGCAGGAAAGGCTTGAAGGCGATGCTCTGAGTGACGATTACGCCCGTTGCATGGCCCTCGCTTTCGTGAGCGGAGCCGTTGAGCTTGTTCCGGAAATGCACAGCTAATCTCGCCTGAATGAACATGTGAGGGAATGCCGAAGTCGGAAAAATGGCGGCCGGCTGCGCCCCTGGATGTGTCATCTCTGTATGTTGTGCGCTTGGTTCATAACGATAGAGCCTCTGGCGAAAGTCTTTTTCCACCCAAGAATTCAAATCATCCCGAAATCCCGTAAATTCTGAGGATTGGTAAATCCCGCCGAGCGCATTCAATGCCGCCATTGGACGGCGTTATTATGGCGCGATTAACCGCAAATGGCGGTATTATGGCGTGATTAGGTTGCAGCACCCATTATTGAATCTGTTATAAGTAGCTGTAACGGCTGGTTTAATGATTTGGTATCATGATTTGGCATCAAAGTTGCTCTAGGATACTGTGACAATAAACTCTTTCCTCCTAAAAGCCGACCGGTCTGCCCCACCGAGTCGGCTTTTCGATTTTAATGCACTCTCATTTCCCGCTTTGGCGCATGGAAGGTTAGTCTGAGATGCACAACCGGACCAGGCTGATCGTCCCCGAACCGATCTATTACCTGATACTGAGCACCTCGTAGGTTTTCATCGCCTTTGTTTTGCCCCTGATCTGCGCTTCAGGCATCAGCCGGCACTCGAATAAATCGCTCACCTCTTCATATGTCGAGGCGCTGATCAGGATGGTTGAATCGAATATCTTGTTAAGGGCTTCGAGTCGCGAGGTGGTGTTGACTCCGTCTCCGATCACGGTGTACTGAAGCCGCTTGTAGGAGCCTATGTTACCTACGATCACCTCGTCGGTGTGTATCCCAATCCCGATGTTGATGGGAGCCTTGCCGACTATGCCGCGCCTGCCGTTTATCTTTCCCAGGAGCGCCTTCATTCGAAGGGCGGCCATAACGGCTCGGCGAGGATGATCGGGCTCGTCCCCGAACGATCCGAAAACGGCCAACATTCCGTCTCCCATGAACTTGTCCAGAACTCCCCCATACTCGAAAACGGCTTCAACCATTTCGGAAAAATAGTCGTTCAGAAAAGTCGACAACCTGGGTTGGCTCCATCCGCTCGGCCATGGCGGTAAAATTGCGAACATCCGAGAATAAAATGGTGACCCTTCGGCTCTCTCCCCCGAGATTCACGTTACCTTTCAGGACTTCCTCGGATACCTGGGTCGTTACGTAACGGCCGAAAATCTCCTTGACCATGTCTCGCTCTCGAAGGCCCTCAACCATCCGGTTCAGGGCCGCGCCGAGTTGCCCGATTTCATCGCGGCCGTAAGCATGGGCGTGAGTTACGGAAAGGTCTCCGGCCTGCACCTGCTCAACGATGTGCAGAAGATCCTGGAATGGCCGTCTGATGTAACGAGAGAGCAGTTGAGCTATAGCGAGGCAGGCAAGAGCAATCAGCACCGTGCCCAAGACAAGCTTGAATCGCAGCTTTTCGCAGAGGCGACGAGGCTTCGCTCTCATCCATCTCGGAAATGAGGAGCATCGGTTTGGGATTGATTGTGCCTGGACCCTTCACCGGCTGTAGAAGAAAAGCCGCTTCTGCCCGGCCCGGTTCATATCGACCAATGAACCGCTGGCGCCCTTCAGGCCGTATTGAACAGCCCGGTACGTCGGAGACGTCTTCTCTAGCCCTGGTCCGGTCAGGATGAGCGAGCACCAATCCGTCGTCGTTAACCAGCACAATGTAGCCGCTTTCGCCAAACTGCGTCGAGATAAGCAGGCTGCTTAGCGCCCCCTCCAGGTCCAGTCGGGTGCTCAAAGATCCGATGACCTCCCCTTCCGGCGCCTGCACAGGAACGCTCAGGTAGAGAACGTGCTTGCCGAAAACAGTGGAGAGGTAGGGGTCCGAGGTGAAACTCAGGCCATCGAGCGCAAAAGCGGCCGCTACACGGTTGATCGGCTCGGTGGCTTTCCCGGAGGTGGCTACCGCCAAAAGCTGGCCCGACTTATCGTAGACGTCGATCTGAATGAATCTGCTGTTCAGTTTAAGAAGATTGACCGTCTTGTCCTGCGCCTCTTTAAGATCGCCGCGCTTAATTGCGGGCGCAAGTACTGCGGAAAGCTCGCTCATTTGGGCAAGGGACTTTTTTATCCCGCCGTTGAGCTCCTTTTCGACTAATCGCCCAACCCATTCCAATTCCTTGAGGGTTTCTTCCGACATGATTTGCTTGGCGGATTTGTAGCCCCAGATTCCGACCAGCATCGAAGACCCCAGACCCGTCCCCACTATGGCGAGCGTGAGGGTCACAAAAAAGCCGCGCCTGAAACGGGAGAACCAGCGGAAATGAACGGCAGCGACAAAAAGGGCGAGCCCTGTAATGGAGAGCAGAATAGAGATTAATTCGAATACGTTCATGATAACTCCCCTGTGACGCAGGCCCTACAGCCATCCGATCGGGTGAAGACGGTCTCATGATACTGCATGTAACCTGTTCTGAGAAGAGCCTCATGATTTGGATTTGAACCGGCTGCATACGGCGCAATACAGCATCCGGCAATCTTGGAGGCGAGTTCGAGAATCTGCGCCTGCCGTTGACAGATCTCTTTCTGTCCTTCCATGGTCGCTTTCCTCCCATCACAGACTTATATACAACACTGTGATTAACAATATCGGTAAACACCAAGTTGATTCGTAATTTTAAAATCCAGGAGGCTGCGCAATGAAGAAGTATTTGTTGTCCATTCTAACTTTATGCGTTGTGTTGTTTGCCATTGGGATTGTGTCCGCATCTCAAGCAGGCCCTGATCTTACAGCGGATGAAGCCCTTAGGAAACTGATCGATGGAAATCTTCGCTTTGTCGCAAACCGGACGACGATTCGAGAAACGAGCGCTCCCGGCGTTAGGCAGACTCTGACAACCGGGCAAAAACCTTTTGCCATAATCCTTTCCTGCTCGGATTCGAGGGTCCCTCCCGAGATTATCTTCGATCAGGGGTTGGGCGAAATTTTCGTCGTGCGAGTGGCCGGCAACATTCCGGACCCCGTTATCCTCGGAAGCATCGAATATGCCGCCGAGCACTTCAACTGTCCCCTGGTCATGGTCCTTGGTCACAAACGCTGCGGCGCCGTGACCGCTGCTGTCGAGTCGCAAGGCCATCCGCGCGGAAATATCGGCGCCATTATCAAAACGATTACTCCAGCGGTCAAACAGGCCAAAAAGGACATCAAGGGCGCAAGTAAATCGGACCTCGTGGAGTCCGCCATCGACTACAACATCGAACTGGTCGCCAAATCATTGCTCAAGCAGTCGCCGTTGCTCCGGTCGCTTGTCGAAGCGGGAAAAATCAGGATAATAGGCGCCAAATATGATCTCGACGACGGGAATGTAAGGCTCATCGAGAAATAGCCACGCCAGTGGAGTGGCCACTCTTTGCCGGCGATTGCCAAGGAGCTGATTTGCTCTATCTAGTCTCCATCCGGAAACCTCTGGTAAGAGACTGGCAGTTTCCGAGCCGGAAAGAAGGCATTTTTCGTCTTGGCAAGGAAAGAACTTGCCCTGAGCTTGCCGAAGGGAGGGGTTACGCGGAGGCGTACATGCGCCCTCACTAGAGATCGGGCGCGAACCGAGCCCTCACAAGAGATCGGGCTCGAATTGGGCGCTCACAAAAGATCGTGCCCGGACTTGAAGCGTTTAACCATGTTCGCAATGTTAAGCCCGGACCTGAGCGCAGTGAGGGTCCAGCATCGGACTGGAGTTTAAGGAATAGGCCTTCCTGATAGCCACTTTATTGTGTAAATACAATACCTTGCACATCTTCTCTCCGTAAGACCCCTGCCAAGAGAAGCTTTAGTGGGAAATAATTCAAAAATTTCAGTGGCATGTCATTTTTTTCTTGACATCGTACGACCCTTATGCCATGGTCTCAACATGGCGCACATACACAAAAAAATTAAAAATGGAAGACCCTGTTATTACGTAAGGGAAATGGCCCGCGTTGACGGAAAGCCCAAAGTTGTAAACCAGGTCTACTTGGGCAGCCCCGAGCGCATAATGCAAATGGCGACCGGTGGGCGGGGTGGACCGATCAGGATTGCTGCCCAGGAGTTCGGAGCGCTGTGGCTTGCAAATCTCATTGAACAGGATATCGGGCTTGTATCGATTATCGATTCCGTGCTGCCAAGGAAATGCATCGAGAAGGGTCCGACAATTGGAGAATACTTCCTCTACTCGGTTTTCAACCACATGATTGATTCTTGCTCAAAGAGCTCTCTTGGTGAGTGGTATAGGGGCACTGCCATCCAGAGTATACGCCCGGTTGATATTGAGGCCCTCAATTCACAACGGTTCTGGGAAAAATGGGATCGGGTGAAAACTAAGGATATAGAGGAGATAGCCTCCCGCTTTTTTGAAAAGATTGTTGCATTAGCGGCCCCGGAATCGGGATGCTTCCTTTTTGATACAACAAATTATTACACCTTTATGGCAAGCGATACGGACTCTGAGTTGGCCCGGCGAGGGAAGAACAAAGAGGGGCGGGACTGGCTCCGCCAGATCGGCGTGGCTTTACTGGTCTCCCGCGACCACCAGATGCCTCTTTTCTACAAAGAGTACGAGGGAAACCGGCACGATTCGAAGCTCTTCAACCGCATTATCGAGCAGGTCCTCTGCGCCATGGAGAAAGTACCGGCAACCAGCGGCGAGTTGACTATCGTTTTTGACAAGGGCATGAACTCCGAAGACAACATCGCGGCAATCGACAGCAGGGATAATATCCATTTTATAACCACCTATTCGACCTTTTTTGCAGAAGAACTGGCCCGAATAAAGCTCTCGGAGTTTAGTGCCGTAGATACGGTAAAGAACCAGGAACTGGTGGCCTCGGGTCGCGAGGATGATCAGATCGCTGCATACAGGACCTCAGGGGAGTTTTGGGGGAAGGAACGCAGGGTGGTGGTCACTCATAATCCCATAACCGCCGCAAAGCAAAGATATGCATTCGATAAGAAGCTCCTGGAGATCCAGGATGTCCTCTTCTATCTTCGGAGCAAAGTGCAAACCCAGGACTCAAAATGGGTGAAACCCGGCCGGATCGAAAAGCACTATGCCGATGTCTGCGAGCGGGTGCATCTTCCCAAAGACCTCTATGATCTATCCGTTGAGCAGGAAAACCGGAAATGGAAACTGATCTTTCGGAAAAACCATTATCGGATCGGCAGATACATCGAACGATTTGGAAAAAATATCATAGTAACGGATCACATGGACTGGACGACTGACGAAATTGTGAAGGCGAGCCTTGATCGCTACATGGTCGAGAAAGCCTTTCGGCAGACAAAAGACGACGATCTGGTAAGTATCCTGCCGCTACGGCACTGGACTGACGGCAAGATCCGTTGCCATATTCTCACCTGCGTCATAGCCCTGACGTATATTCGCATAATCGAGAGCAGGCTCAGTCGAGCCGGCCAAAAAATCAGCGCCGCCACAGCGATGAAGCAAATGCAAAGGCTTCATTCCTGCCTCTACTGGACCACCAAGAAAGGAAATCCCGCCAGGCTCATCGAGGAACCCACGCAGCTCCAGACAAAAATTATCAAGGCGTTTGGATATGAATTCGAGGGTGGGGTCTTACAAAATTCGAACTGATATCTTGTTGTATTGATTGCCTTTTTGGTGCTTTTTGCCCCAAGATTCCTTAAACTCCTGTCGGACTCGGGTTTGTCCGGACAGCTCGAATTCGAACGAAGTGAGGATTCAGCATCTAAGCGCGGTCTGGAGTGTCGAGCGCGAACATGAGCGCAGTGAGTGTTCGGCGCCGCCTCGCGGAGCGTCGAGATCCTGCCTGCGACGCCGCCGAAGGTTTGAGTGGCTACCCCGGCTGCGGCCCAGCCGCCCGCAAGGGCGGAAAAGGACCCTTTCCGGATGGAAACTATCTATAATCTCTGGATAAGGTATAGAAAAGATGGCGCAGGGATTCGAATTTTTAGCTTAAAAAATTCCCGCTTTATGCTTCTTTTCCATCCTGTGTCCTTGCTATTTATTAAAGGAGAAAAATAAATCGAACCTTTATAGAAAGGACGGTCGATATTCTTTTCAATTAGCCTCATAATGGATTTTATATGTCCATCCGGAAGGTCAACTCCGAATACAAAGTTTGAGGTGATCTCGATCTGTTCATAGCTTCTGTTGATATCCATTATCTTTGCAAAGGCTATTTCAATTGCCTCTTTTCTGATGTTCTTCTTTAATTTATCAAGAGTCTCCTGGTCTGCTGATTCAAAACCTATATTGATATATGTCCTATATGGAAGCTTTCCTATACGATCAAATATGCTATAATCCGATTTGATAATTGAATCCACACTGCCGAAGATGAAAAGATTTGGGAATTTACGATTAGAATTGTTAAATTCGAAAACATCAAAGACATATCGTGCAGCGAATTCTATCAGATCAATGGAAGAATTGAGGGCATCATGTTGACCCAAGAACACAGAGTTGTAATTTAAGATATCATCATTGTAAAAATGCCTTAGGTTCTTAGCCTGTGTTCTTATATTTTCTCTTGAACGCTCTTTAAACTCAAAATGTGATTTCACGCTACAAAAACCGCACTTGTAAAGACACCCGTCCGCTATAATTATGGGGATTACATCATAATCCACATGCCTGGTATCAGGGGGAAGGACCGTTATATGGTCCCCGACTATATCATCTATTTCACCCGATCTCTTACGAAGTGCAATGGGTGAGTTTAATATTACAAGATCAAGAAATTCTCTGATTCTATCTGGAAATGAACCGGAATCTAATTCCGCTAACTTTTCGTGTAACCGATCCCAAGCGTTGATCGCGGACATTACAGCGTCGTCATCGAAGGGATTGCACAAATTGATGTTGTTGCTTGGGTATGACAAACACGGGACGTAATATTCTCCGAGATAATCATAGGGGCCATCGTAGCCGCCCGTAGAATAATATACCCAGTCGTTGGTTATGGTTCTCTTAAGCCATTCCGAAGGGTGCGGCCAGGCTTTGCCCCTGCCGTTGATGAATTTCAATTCCCCGTTCAGATTAAACTGAAAGATGTGTTCAGGGGTCTTTATCTCCGCAAAACGGCCATACCGCAAAGGATAGCTTACCTTTGAGTAGGCGCGGGCGCCTTGTTTATCAATGATTATGTTGAGGTTGTCTATATCAAATGTTTCCACAATGAATAAGCCGCGATCATGAAAAAGTTCCCGATAAATGTAAGTTCAATTCACATGCTCTTTACGCGGGCCGGATTTATTCATTCCGATGTCGAAACCGGCGACAAGCTAATCGATCCGATTCCATGGAGGACAATCGCGCCCGTGCTTTATGCATGCTTTTGGAGGTTCCGGAACTTGCCATAAATACCAGTCCGTTTTACCCTTCTTCAACGATTCAATCTCGGCCTGGGAGGCGGAGTAGTTCCCAAGCATGCTGATATGCCACGCCGTGCGTGTACGGATGGGACCTTTTATCAGGTCAAAGCCGTCGGCTTGCAGCCTGTTCGCCAGTTCGTCGAGAATCCGGCTGTTGAAAGTCTGGGTCCATCTACCCTTCCATGTCTCAAGAGCGGGAAGGGCCCCATGCAAATGCCATGGCTCGCCATGAAAAAGGATCGTGAATGCGCGTCTCAAAGATTCCGCTTTTTCGTCGCCGCCGTTTGTTTCGCTGTAACCGGCGATTGTTGCGTGATAGCCGCCCCAAGGCACTCCATCCTGAGGTCCCGGCGAAAGTATGACGGCCCACTTCTCACGGCCGGCAGAATTTGCCGGCTCTTGCCCGGCGCCTGTTGGAACCGGAGGGGCAAGGCCAGCCAGCATGAAAAAAGCCAAAACCAGCAGCGCCACGGGTAAGGAAATCGGTATATGTCCTTTCATGATGCATCTCCCGTTCATAATGGGGTCCACGCGGAACATGCCTGTGCATTGTTCCTTCCTTTTTGCTTAAGTGATTGTTTTCGCTCTTCACTGAACTCCCACCAGGGGCGAGGCTCTTCCCCGCCCATGAACCGAGTAATGGATATGAATGCGTCAATGACGCAGACGTCTTGACGAAAGCCTGTTTTTTCGCAAAGCCGTTCGTACATCTCGAACGGGCACATACCCGCAATCAGGCTTGGCTCGTTAATGCCGAGTAGCCGCAAATCTTCAGCAAGAGCTTTCCCGACGTTCGGAAGGTCGGTCAGTAGTCTGACCCGGCTTCGTTCAACTTTACTTGGGTTCATGACGGCCAACCTCCCGGCTACCCGATGGGGCCTTTGCGTAGAACCGTTTAGCCGTCAAATGAAGCCGCTCCCGTTCAAACATCTCCGGCCGGCGAGGGTCGTATGGCCCAACGGCCGCTTCTTCTTTGAGCACGCGGGCTACCTCCTCTTCGAGCGTTTCCATTTATTCTTTCATGCCGCCTAATGGCTGCGCCGGCAAATGGATTAATCCGGCAAGAAGGAGGCATGAGAGGGGCAAGAGCCATGAGTTCCATATGCCGAGTTCAAGTGTGGCCATTTGGGATTACTTTCTTTTCCAGCCCTTGGGTTAGCATGGCGGATCATTTATTTGCAAGAAGAAATGGAAGCACGATGCCTGCGAAATCCGTCGCGACGCGTGGGCCATGACTCCACATCGCCCTAACGGCGCACCAGGTAGGCAGAATCATTCGTGCGGCCGGCCTGCACCTGACCGATTATCCTCGCTTCCTCGAACGCATCCATGCCGTAGGTCCCGATCCCTCCTGAGACTTTGCGATTTTAACCTCTCAGCTATTATGTACATTCGAAACCGAAAAAAGTTCCCGATAAAAGTCAGACCAGGCCGTGCGTAGTCGAGGGCTCTGGTCTATAATGGAAAGCGAAAGGCTGATTACGCAGGTTTACACAGGATTTGACAAAGAGACAAACCATATGATCGGAATTAACGAGCGGATTTCTATTCCGGAAGAGGAACTGAGCTTCACTGCGTCCCACAGCAGCGGACCGGGCGGCCAGAATGTTAACAAGGTGTCCAGCCGCGTAACGCTGTGGTTCGACGTGGCGAACTCCCCTACCCTCTCTCCGGAACAAAAAGATCTCATTTTGCGCCGCCTTGCGAACCGCATTGGCAAGAATGGCGTTCTCCGGGTGATATCTCAACAAACCCGCAGCCAGGTTGAAAATCGCGAACTGGCTATTGAGCGTTTTGCTGAACTTCTGCGGGATGCATTAAAGCAGGCGCCGGTAAGAAAGAAGACCCGCGTCAGCAAGGGGGCGAAACTGCGGCGGCTGGAGGAGAAGAAGCAGCACGGATTGTTGAAAAGTAGGAGGTCGAAAAGGGTTCCGAGCGAGGATTAAACTTAACTGAGCGGCACGCTTAGCCGTGCGGCGCCGCAGCACCTGTGCTATAATAATGTGAGCAAGCTAAGCTTAGGAGTTGGAATGGAAACTCTCCAAGACAAAGTGAACCGTGTAGCGAAGGAGGTAGTGGCCGTTGTGCCGTACGACCCTCGCTGGCCGAAAATGTTTGAACAGGAGCGGCTTCACTTGATGTCCTGCCTTCCCGTTGATGTGATCAAGAGAATCGAGCATTTTGGCAGCACGGCTGTTCCCGGCCTGTCGTCAAAGCCTATTGTCGATATTTTGGTCGAGGTAGCCAATCTTGAGGAGACCAGGCGGCGAATTGCTCCTATTTTGGAGGCAGAGGGGTATGACTACTTTTGGAGACCACTATGGGGAGATGATACTCCGCCGTTCTATGCCTGGTTCATCAAACGCGATAAGAATGGAAACAGGACGCATCACATCCATATGGTTGAATCCTGGTTTGAACACTGGGACAGATTGCTGTTTCGTGACTACCTCATCAAGTATCCAGATGTTGCCCTGGAATATGCCCGCCTCAAAATGAGTCTTTCAAATTGTCACCAAAATGACCGAATAGCCTACTCGCAAGCCAAGAGTGACTTTATAAGAAGAGTTACCGAAACGGCCAAACGGTGCTCAGCAATCGCATGCGCTGAACGGGTCTGAGAGTGCCGATGACGCCTGAGATTACTTGTGTTTCGACCGAAGCGGTGGTTCATTCTGAGGTGATGATGGATTTGCATAATGTCGCACTGCTCGACGTTCCGTTCCTGATTCCCTCATTATTTATCGGGCCCCACCAAAAGACATCGCCAGGCGGATGTCTAACATGACCGGCTACAGTCCCGGAGAAAAGACTTTCACCATTGCGGCATCTCTTGCCCCTTACCCATTCCTGATCGCTACTTTCTGGACGCCCTTCACCTCCATGACATCACTTTTATATGCGGGCATTATCCTGTATGGCATCGGCATAGCGGCATTTTATTCTGCCATCTGGGTCTTTGCCCTCACTCCGCCGGATAGGCCTCTGTCGGTGGGAGTCTACCATCTTTCACGAAATCCGATGTATGTTGCCGCTTCCTTGATACTCTTCAGCATCTGCCTGGTCACGGCCAATGCCCTTTTGTTTGCCTATCTTATTGCGATGCTTGTACCGCAACATTTCATGATCCTTTCCGGGGGAAGCTCGAATCGTTCTTCATCTGGTTTTTCTTGATTTCTTGTGGGCGCATATATACTATGTATCAATACCTCTTTTTGTGCTTCATCGGTCCGCGAAAATAATACAGGAGAAAAGCTCCATGCAAGCGCAATTGAAGAAATGGGGAAACAGTCTCGCGCTCCGAGTCCCAACAGGGCTTTTGACTGAACTTAATCTGTCGGAAAACTCGACCGTGGATCTCAGGATTGAGGATGGAAAACTCATAATCGCTCCCATGCAAAAAAGGAAATGGAAATACTCGCTTGAAGAACTGTTGACTGGTGTCACCGAAGAGAACATCCACCCCGAGACTCACTGGGGAAGCCCTGCTGGAGAAGAAGTGTGGTAAGCTTCAAGGATTTTTTTCCAAGGCGCGGTGATGTAATCACGGTCGACCTCGATCCCGTGAAGGGCGACGAGCAGGGAGGGCGGCGACCAGCGCTTGTCTTGTCGGCAGACGACTATAACAGGATTGTCGGACTCGCTCTCGTCGTCCCGATTACGATGAAGGCAAAGGGCTATCCCTTTGAAGTCCAGGCGCCCCAGGAGTGCAAGACCAAGGGAACGATCCTTGCCGACCATGTCAAATGTATCGATTGGCGTGGAAGGAATGCTCAGTATTTCGACACCCTGCCTGCCGAGGTCCTGAAAGAAGTAGAAGAAAAGCTTGGCCCGCTGATTTTTCCATGATTGTCTTGCAAAGCATCTTCGCGGTACGGCGGAAGGAAAAAGTCTCCATTGAGGATTGGGCAAAATGAATTTGGCAATCCTCGATATCGATGGTACGCTCACAGACACTTGCGATGTCGATGCAGAATGTTTCCTGAACGCTCTTGTGGACTGCTTCGCCCTTGCGGACATCGAAATCGATTGGTCTGTCTACACGCATGCAACCGATGCTGGAATCCTGGAAGAACTTTTTCAGAGGCATTTCATGAGGAGCCCTGCGACAGATGAAATAGCTCATATGCAAAACACTTTTGCTGGTCATCTTCAGCGCGCGCAAGGCCACAATGAATCGGCTTTCTCATCAGTGAAAGGTGCTGGGGAATTCCTGATACGCCTTAACGGGAACAGAGCGTGGGCATCTGTGGTGGCCACAGGTGGCTGGGCTCCAGCAGCACTTTTCAAGCTCCAAGCGGCCAATCTCTCTGTCTCATGCCCGATCGTATCATCCGACCACGGAACTTCCCGGGAAGTCATCCTTAAGAAGGCTATTGAAACCTCCCAAAGCTTTTACCATGTCAAGACCTTCTCGCGTATCGTCAGTGTAGGGGATGGTGTCTGGGACGTCAGGGCAGCTAAGTCTTTAAGGTTGCCGTTTGTCGGCATCGCCCGGGGAACCGCAGCGGATCGGCTAAGACATCTCGGTGTATCCAATGTGTTGCCGGACTTTATGAACCTCGATGCGGTTTTCAAGGCTCTAGATGAAGCGGTAGAGCCCTCAGTGGAGCTTGGCATACAAGTTGCTCAAGTCACCCGTTAACAATCGTTTGAGTACAACCTGGCGATACCAGGTTGCACTCCCTTCTCGAAAGATCGCCCAACGCGGGTGACCCAGGCGACAAATCTCCGCTGCCTTGAAGAGAAAAAACAGCACAGTATTCTCAAACATCGAAGAGCAAAACGGGTCTCAACTGAAGATTGAATGATGTGAAAAGTAATATAAGCTGGACCGCGTTTTCTACCTCCAAAATGCTGGGTATGGAGTGAACTTAGCCGCAAATCGGCTCTGGTGGCTTCGTTAAATTATTAAAATGTCAACAAGGTGTACAGCCGCGTAACGCTTTGGCTCGATGCGCTGAACTCTCCAAGCCTCTCCCCCGAGCAGAAGTAATTAATCCGGAACCCTCTCGCCACCCCTATCGCCAGGAACGGCGTTCTCCGCGTCATATCCCAGCAGACCCGCAGCCAGCTCGAAAATAAAGAACTTGCAATAGAGCGTTTTGCTGAAGTTCTGCGGGATGCATTGGAGCAAGTTCCGATAAGGAAGAAGACGCGAGTGAGCAAGGCTGCAAAACTGCGGCGGTTGGAGGAGAAAATGCAACGCGGTATCCTGAAAAGCAGGAGGTCGGAAAGCGTACCGGTCGAGGAATAGGCAGGGGGAGTTGCGGACCGGAACCAGCGCCGACAAAAGTTAGGAGATTTTGTGAGAGCACCGTTCGAGAATCCACCCAATAGACAAAAGAAACAGAGTTTTTTCGAGACTTTCTTGTCCCACGCTTCTGGAATTCCGGAAGGATCATGGCATAAATCCGAGTCTCCCGATTATATTCTCCAGACACGCAATAGGGTTTATGGTGTCGAGATAACAACTTTCATGAGGGACGATGCCTCGAGCAGCACTCCAGCGAAAGCTTGCCGGACAGGAGCATTTTCTAGGATTCGTCCGGCGGCTGTTGATTCCTGGTATGTTCTGTAGTACGTTTAGAGATACTATAGGAGATACATTATGGGCAAAGTGTCGAATATCATTCCAATCAGTGACTTGAGGCAGGATGCGGCTAAGGTTCTGAAAATGGTCAGGAACTCAAAAGAACCTCTGGTGATTACGCAGAGGGGACGTGCGGCTGCCGTAATGCTCAGCGTCGAAGCTTATGAGCGCTCGGAACGTGACAGGGAACTTCTGCGCCTTTTGGCTAAAGGAGAAAAGGAAATAGAGGCGGGCGAGGGGTATGAACTGGATTCCGTCCTTGCTGAGGCCGACGCGCTCATTGCTGAAAATCCATCATGAAGGTCCGCTTTACTCCTTCCGCCAGGGTTCATTTTCTCTCTGCACTCGCCTACATTCGCCAGGATAGCCCGCAAGCGGCGGTCCACTTCCGCAACCGAGTTGAAAAGATTTTGCGGAGGCTTGAAGAGTTCCCGGAATCTGGAAGAATCATACCCGAGTTTCCAGAGCTACCATACCGGGAGGTAGTCATCTCACCATACCGATTCTTCTACCGAGTCAAAGGAGAAATCGTCTGGATTGTCGCAGTCTGGCACGGTGCACAGCTTCCCGGACAACCAATATCCTGAACGCGGGCGCCCGGGATGGCTTGATCCGGCCCGTCAGGACAAGTGGTTTAGTAAGAGCTGTAGACCAAACGACTATAAGGAGAGGGGTTAGTTAGTACTGATAACCTCTTGCGCGCCGAATTGCCCGTGCCCCCGTCCCCTGTTAAATAGTCTATAACGTTAACAAGGTGAGCTCGCGCGTGACCCTGTGGTTCGACGTGGTGAACTCGCCAAGCCTCTCTACCGGAGCAAAAAGAACTCGTCATGCGCCGCCTTGCGAATCGTATCGGCAAGGACGGGGTCTTGCTGGTCATCTCCGCAGCAGACCCGCAGCCAGGCGGCAAATCGGGAACTGGCCATAGAGCGTTTCGCCGAACTGCTGCGGGATGCATTAAGGCAGGTCCCGATAAGAAAGAAGACACGAGTGAGCAAGGGGGCGAAGCTACGCCGGTTGGAGGAGAAGAAGCAGCACAGCATTTTGAAGAGTGAGAGGTCGAAAAGAGTCCCCGTCGAGGATTAGGCAAAAGGTACTCGTCGCCCGGTCAGCCTGATCGGGCAAAACCATCGGGCAAAACCATCTCGCTCAAAGCTACGCTTTTGTGTTAGAATTTTGGCAAGAAAGGGGTAATTAGCATGCCATCTAAAGGTACAGAGGTCCTTAAAGAGGCATTATCGCTTCCTCCTGCTGAGCGGGCAGAGATTGCAGAGCGTCTGCTGTCGAGCCTGGACCCACCATCTCAAGAGAGAATGGATGAGTTGTGGGGAAAGGAGGCGGAAGATCGCCTGGATGCATTTGATCGCGGCGAAATTAAGGCTATTCCCGCCAAACAGGTTTTTGAGCAGGTGGACAAGAAGCCCCGATGAACGTTCAGTTCCTTGAACCGGCACAAGCAGAGTTCACCGAGGCCGTCAACTACTATAATGCCCACACTGAAGGACTTGGTTTCGAGTTCTCCGATGAGGTCAAGGCAACAATCGTCAGAATCATTGAATACCCTGAAGCTTGGTCCCTGGTTTCAAAGAGAACAAGGCGCTGCCGGACGAAGCGCTTTCCATACGGAATCATCTATCAGATCAGGACCAATACCTTACTCATAATTGCGATAATGCATCTTCACCGCGAGCCAGAATCCTGGAAGACACGAATTCCCAAGCGGCAGCAGTAGCATCTTTGATATCCTCATGCAGCGCTTCTCAAGACAACTCAAAGGGACGAGCAAGCATGGGTAGCTTGCGCGGGGACTGTGGAAATTATTTGTGGTGTGGAACAGGGAGCCACGATGCCTGAAAGGGGACCGGGCCGGTTCGGGGCAAGGAAGCCTCACGGCTGGCTCGCAGGCAAAACCGTATGTGACGGAGAGATCCTGTTCGCCTTTCCGCTCATGGATTCAATAATTATTCTGACCACTGCAGTTTTCGCGATGTTTTCATCCTCAAGCAGAACTACGGGATTATTTACAGCTACAAACTTCTGCACCATCTTTTTCAAAATTCGCCTCTTGACGATAGGGTCTTCCACAACCTCCGCTTTTCCAAAACAGATGACGCTTTCGTAAATCTGACTTATCCCGCAGCCTTTTTCCCAAAGAACCTGAGGCCCGACCTCATCTACCAGAAAGCACACTCGGGGATCGACCCGAAGCGCCTCCATTTTCCTGCCTCCGTGTCCGCTGTGGAAATAAATGCTGCCCTCAAGCAGTAAATAATTCACGGCAACCACATATGGTCCATCTTCAGTCACGAGAGCCAATCGGCCCACAGGCATGCGCGACAGCAGAAGTTCCATTTCCCTTGATGAGCCCATTGTCCGGTCTTTACGCCGTGGCTCTGTTCTCATAAGTGTTCTCCATGCAGGAAAATATTCTTGACCCGCTCATACGATATCGAGATCGCCTTCATTTTGTAGGCCGTCATCGTCCGTAACCAGAATTCCATTGCAGCCAATATACCAGCTTGGAGAAAAAGCAGCACGGCATTCTGAAGCATGAGAGGTCGAAAAAGGCCCCCGTTGGGCATTAAGACCCCTTTGCTTCCTTGTGAAATGAGAAGGGAGAATGGAGCGACTGCTGGCGGCAAGTAAAATTGATTGATATTTACCTGGAACACCACGATGCAGATTGAGCGGAACTGCCGAATGCTATAGAATACCCGCATGCATGTGACCATCATGTGATCGTATCGTGTCCGAAAAACAGCATAACAGTTTATAGGGGGCCGCTTAGTGGGAAGCGACAACGCAGTTTTTCTTGAAATGATAGAGTGGTTCGATGAATCCGGTGTTGAGATGGTGCAGAGGGTCCCGGAAAAGGGATCCGGGGACATAAAGTACGGCGCTCAGCTTATCGTCCGGGAAAGTCAGGCGGCTGTGTTTTTTTATGGCGGGAAAGCCCACGATGTGTTCGGCCCCGGGCGTCATACGCTCACGACTGCCAACATCCCCATTTTGACAAGGCTTGTAAGTTTGCCCTGGGGATTCACCAGCCCGCTCAGAGCCGAAATCTATTTCGTGAACATGAAGGAGTTCACCAATCTGAAATGGGGAACGCGGGACCCGGTTGCGTTCCGCGATTCGCAACTCGGGCTGGTCAGGCTAAGGGCATTCGGCATTCTCAACCTCCGTGTGGTGCAGCCGGTCCTGCTCATCAACACTCTTGTCGGCACAAAGGGGATATACAGCACGGAAGAAATCCAGGAATATCTGAGCAGTGTTGTCGTATCCCGCTTCAACGACTACATGGGCGCAAATCTGGACTCTATCGTGTCGCTTCCGGGGAAATACGACGAAATGTCAACGGGCCTCAAAAAGCTTCTGGAGGAGGATTTTCTTCATTTCGGGCTCGCTCTTTCACACATGTACATAAATTCGATAACCCCGCCTCCCGAGGTCCAGACGGCGATTGACGATCAGAGCCGCCTGGCCGTTTTCGGCGATCTGGACCGGCTGGTTAAAATGAAGGCTGCGATGGCCATCGAGAAATCGTCCGAGGCGCAGTCCGGCGCAGCAACAGGCGTAGGCATGGGAATAGCCATGATGATGCCGGGCATTTTTTCGGATGCTTTGAAGACGGCCAACGCCGGAGGCGCAGTTCATACGGAATGTCCCACATGCAGGCATTCCATTCCGAACGATTCGAGATTTTGCCCTTACTGCGGCGAACATTTGATCATCATAGAAAAGTGCTCGCATTGCCATGCGGACATTCCCCCCAAGGCCAAATTCTGCCCCCGGTGCGGAACCGGGATCACGGAAGGAAAGCAGCCGGTGAAATGCCCGCACTGCGGAACCGATAACCTGCCGGACTCTATGTACTGTAACAACTGTGGCGACAAACTCTAGCAATCAGAGCTGGCAGATAGAGCACCCCTGCCCTCAGTGCGGCGCTCCGGTCGTATTGGAGGAAACCGACACGTATTTTCCGATGCGCATACTGCCGAAACCGGCTCTACATCATGCCGCGGGAGCATTTCAAATACTTTCTCACGCCCAAAGAAAGCACTGCGGACCTTTTCTTTCTCCCTTACTGGAGGTTCCGGGGCATGGTGTTTTCCTTCGACGGGTCAAATGTCGAAGGCAGGATAATGGACACCAATATCCTGGCGCTTAAGCCGGGTGCGGCGCCGATGTCGCTTGGAATGAGACCCCAGGTGCTGAAGCTGCGGTACGTCGCCCCGGGGATTGCCGGCGATTTCCTGAAACCGCAGTTTCCGTTCAGAAGACACGTCAACTGTGGCCTGGAAAATGATAGCTCTCCGATTAAACATGTTTCGCCAAAAATCGAAACCTTCTTTATCGGCGAAACGGAGAGCTTGATATACTCTCCGGTTTCGGTGCGAGGGAATGTGCTCGTTGACGCGATCCTCCAGAGTCCTGTCGGCAATGCAGGGGGGAACCCGGCGGATCTGCCGGCCGAACGCTGCGATGCTGAAGATCAGCTCACCTTTCTTCCAATGATGTGCCCTGGCTGTGGATGGGACCTCGAAGGGGAAAAGAACAGCCTGGTTCTCTTTTGCCGTAACTGCACGACCGCCTGGCAGTCCAGCGGATCGGGTTTCGAAAGCGTGAAGTTCGCTTTTCCCGCGGCTAAGAATGCGGGCAGATGCCGCCGTATACCTGCCTTTCTGGCGGTTCGACGCAAGCGTGACGGGTCTGCAGCTAAGGTCCTACGCCGATCTGGTGCGCCTGGCGAACCTCCCCAGGGCCATTCGGAATGAGTGGGAACAGAAGAAACCGCTATTTCTGGGTCCCGGCGTTCAAAGTCCACCCCGACCTTTTTCTGCGCCTTTTAAGAAGCCTGACCACTCTTCAGCCGGAACCCGAGTCCAACACGTCACCGCCCAAATCGGGAATACTTCCGGTAACAATTCCCGCCGGCGAGGCCCTGGAGAGCTTGAAAGTCCTTCTTGCCTCATTGGTTGTCCCCAAAAAATTCATTTTTCCCCTCCTGCCGGCTCTATCTTTTTCGATGAACGATCAAATGCTTGTCTACCTGCGCTTCCGCCAAAGAGGTCAAGAGTTGATCCATGAGGATTTCAACATAAGCATACAGGCAAGTGCGGTATCCTGGGGACAATTGATTTGAATGCCGGCCTCCCGGCTAAAAGTTTGACTGAATGGCGTTCGAGAACAAGGTGGCCAGCCTGGCGACCCTATGTGATAAGAAAGAAGACACGAGTAAGCAAAGGGGCCAAACTCCGCCGCATTGAGAAGAAAAAGCAGCATGGCGTTCTGAGGCAGGAGAGGTCGAAAAAAATCACGGTCGAGGACCAGGCGACCAGCGTACTGCAATCCAAACATGATTCAACGGGAGGTATCTATGCGATCCATCCAACGGCTTGGCGTTTCTCTGAGCGCGGCATTGCTTCTTCTCGTGCGGGTGTAGCGGCTTGAGCAGCACGGCGAATGTCACGGCCCCCGACGTCCGGGTCCTGCCCAATATGGGCCAACAGATTACGCCGTTAGCGCCCAAGGATTCCCGGTTCGAAACGCTGAACCCCGATCTGCCCGACAATCCGGCCTGGCTGGCCGGACAGGCGGTCACCACCGTGGTGAGCCCGGATCACAAGACCCTGCTGGTTCTGACGAGCGGGTACAACCGCTTCTATAACACCAACGCCCCCATACCGTACCGGCCGGACTCGAATGAGTACGTGTTCATCTACGACATTTCGACGCCCACGCCGGTCAAGAAGCAAGTCGTGCAAATCCCCAATACCTACAACGGGATTGTCTTCGATCCATCCGGCAAGGCTTTTTACGTGGCCGGCGGCAGCGATGACAACGTCCACATCGTTACTCTGAACGCCGCCGGAACCTGGGAGGAGCAGCCCGGAACCGCGCTTGCCTTGGGCCACCGCAGGGGCAATGGCCTTGTCGGGAAGGCTGAGGCCGGAGCAGGCTCGATAAACCTTCAAGTCGGCGTGAAGCCTTGCGCCGCAGGCGTGGCCATCTCGAATGACGGCAAGACGCTGGTGGTGGCCAATTACTACAACGACTCGATCACGGTGTTCAACGGCGGCTTGGGCAACTGGTCGAAGGCAAGAGAAGGCGACCTGCGCCCCGGCAAGAGCGACGCTTCGCCAAGCCGGGCGTGCCGGGCGGCGAATATCCGTTCTGGGTGGTCGTGAAGGGCAACGGAGCGAGCGCCACAGCCTATGTGTCAAGCATTCGCGACCGCGAGATCGTCGTGGTGAACCTCAGCGGGACGCCGGCGGCGGTGACGGACCGTATCCGGGTGAAGGGCCAACCGAACAAGATGACGCTGAACGCGGCCCAGTCGCTCCTCTATGTCGTCGAAGACCAGTCGGATACGATTGACGTAATCGACACCGCGAAAAACGCGATCGTGGAAACCATCCCGGTAATCGCTCCCGCGTCGGTGCTGCCAAAATCGCTGGCGCAATATACGGGTGCGAATCCCAATAGCGTGACGCTCTCGCCGGATGAGAAGCAACTCTACGTGACCAACGGCAATCTGAATTGCATCGCTGTGGTGGCGCTGGGCGGAACGAATAGCGGCGACCGGGTGGTTGGTCTCATTCCGACCGGCTGGTACCCGAACTCGGTGAGCTTCAGCGGCGATGGCGACTGGGTGTACGTTGTCAACGGAAAGTCGCCGACGGGAGCCGAATCCCGAATGGTGCTACGGCTACGGCCCGCCGGCGCACACCAACTGGCTACCCGGCTAATGAGTATAATCCCCAGTTGATCAAGGCCGGCCTCCAGAGCTTCCCGCGCCCCGGACACGGCGCAGCTCGCGACGCTGACGGCGCAGGTCGCCTCGAACAACCGGTTCGCCGATACCGCAGAGCGCTAACGACGCCGCGGTCATGGCGGCCGTGCGTAAGGGGGTCAGGCACGTCATCTTCATCATCAAGGAAAACCGGACTTACGACCAGATTCTGGGGGACCTGGAGATCGGCAATGGCGATCCTCATTTGGCTCAGTTCGGACGAGGCGTGCACGCCGAATCAGCACAACCTGGCCCGAAACTTCGTCACACTCGACAACTTCTATGACACCGCCGAAGTCAGCAATGACGGCTGGGTCTGGACCACTTCAGCTCGCGCCCCCGATGTGGTGGAGCGCCAGTTCCCGGTGGCCTACGCAATGCGTGGCCTCAGCCTGGATACCGAGGGTGTGAATCGCAATGTGAACGTTGCGTATGCGACCCTCGCCGAGCGCCGGGCCGCCAAATCCCCTTACGCCCGACGATCCGGATTTGTTACCGGGCCAGACCGACGTGGATGCCCCGGATGGACCGAACAATGAAGTGAATACCGGCTACTTATGGGACTCCGCGCTGCGCAGTAAACTCACGGTTCGCAATTATGGCTTCTTTGTGGACACGACCCGCTATTTGTTGCCCCCCGGCTCCCCCTTCAACATTCCTCTTCTGCCCGACCCGCACTCAACAAAAACGACGGTGGCCTACCCGGCGAGTGCAGCTCTCGCGCCATACACCGATCCCTACTTTCGCGGTTTCGATAACTCGTTCCCGGATTACTACCGCTACAAGGAGTGGGAGCGAGAGTTCGACGCCAAATACGCCAAAACTGGAGGAGAGGAACTTCCTTCCCTGAGCCTGGTTCGCTTCATGCACGATCACACCGGAAACTTCGGCACCGCAATTGACGGCGTGAATACTCCGGAACTGCAGCAGGCCGATAACGACTATGCGGTCGGCTTGCTCGTTGAGAAGATCTCAAAAAGCAGGTACGCCAACGATACTCTGATCTTCGTCATTGAAGACGACTCGCAGGATGGCGGCGACCACGTCGATTCGCACCGCAGCATCGCGTTGGTTGCGGGCGCCTACGTGAAGCAGGGCGCGCTGGTCTCCACGCAGTACAACACCATCGACTTCCTGCGCACGATTGAAGAGGTTCTGGGCCTCCCGCCGATGAACCTGAACGACGCGCTGGCAAGACCCATGGCCGACATCTTCAATACGACGCCGAGCCCGTGGAGCTTTGCCGCCGCGCCCGCGCCGATTCTCTACCGCACGGCGCTGCCGCTGCCTCCCAAGCCGGCCGGCCTGATCGTGCCAAAACCGACGCACGACGCAAAGTACTGGGCCCGGGTCACGGAGGGAATGGACTTCACGTCCGAAGACCGCTTCGATTTCGCGCGCTACAACCGCATTCTGTGGAAAGGGCTCATGGGCGACAAACCCTATCCGGCCACGCCGACCGGGATGGACCTGCGCAGGAACCGCGAGGAGATGCTCGCCCGTTAAAATGGAGAAAGATGATCATGGACCTCAAGCTCGATGGTAAACTTTCGCTTGTTTCCGGCAGTACAGCCGGTATCGGGTATGCAATTGCGGCGGCTCTTGCTCGCGAAGGCGCTCGGGTCATTGTCAGCGGTCGCTCACAGGCGTCCGTGGATGATGCCGTATCGAGTATCAAGTCCGATACGGGTGGCAAGGCATTTGCCTTTGCCGGCGACCTTAGTACTGAAGCGGCGGCCCATCAGGTCGCCAGGCGGTTTCCCGACGTAGAAATCCTGGTCAATAACCTTGGGATCTATGAGCACAAGGCGTTCGAGGACATCCCCGATGAAGACTGGCGGCGTTTTTTCGAAGTGAACGTTCTCAGTGGCGTGCGTCTTTCGCGTCTGTTCCTGAGTGGCATGAGATCCAGAAACTGGGGCCGCATCATCTTTATCTCAAGCGAAAGCGCTGTCCAGATTCCGGCTGAAATGATTCATTACGGGATGACCAAAACAGCGGAACTCGCGGTCGCGCGTGGCTTGGCTGAAGCGGTTGCCGGGACGGGCGTCACAGTGAACAGCGTCCTGCCGGGGCCGACCAAATCCCGTGGCGTCAATGAATTGGTGCACTCACTTGCAAGGTCGCAGGGCAAATCCTTTGACGAGGTCGAGAAGGAATTTTTCGAAAGAAACCGGCCCACGTCGCTCATCAAACGCTTCGCCACGCCGGAGGAGGTCGCTTCCTTGGTTGTCTATATCGCCAGCCCGCTCGCATCCGCGACAACCGGCGCCGCCCTGCGTGTGGACGGAGGAGTGGTTAAGAGCGCGTTTTAGCGGTTTTAAGGAAGTAGAGACGACCCGGCAAGGCGGTCAGACTGCTTCGTCTTGAGGAGAAGCGGCGCAACTTGTTGAAGCATTAGAGAACGGAAAAAGTCCCCATCGAGGATTAGGCCGCGTTACCCGTGGCGCCTTTTATAAGAAATTACTTACAAAATAGCCCCATTTTCATGCTTCGCGGGTGAGGCGAGCATCATGAAGAATTGCGTTCAAGATTGAAGTAATCGAAAAGAGCAGGGAAGTGGCGCGTCCTCACAAAGCGCCCTCACAAAGAATCGGGCGCGAACTGGGCACTCACAAAAGATCGTGCCCGGACCTGGGCGCAGTGAGGGTCCAGCATCGGACATGTGCTCGTAGGTTCAACGCGAACCAGAGCCTAGTGAGGGTTCCCCGCACCCCTCAAGATTTGGCCGTGCGCGTCTGCGAGCGCGGCCAAGCGCTAGGCGTTGCGGCGGTTACCCAGCACTTGCTGGGCCGCCGCCGCAACGCCATATAGAGCAGCGAAGCTGCGAGGGGGTGCGCCCTCACAAAAGATCGGGCGCGAACTTGAAGCGTCGAGCGTCGGTCCGATGTGTAAGCGCGAACCCGAACGGAGTGAGGGTTCGGGGGGCAAAGCTCCCCGAGCTTTTCAGCTTCTTTTGGCGCCCACTTGAACGCGACTTCGTATTAAAGGGCGTGTGCTTCTCTCAACAATCCGGGCGCTCCGTGCAGGGCTTATCGCCAGGTCCCGGCAACTTCGCTTTCCGCCCACCTGCTGATTCTCCTTCAATAAGAGATTCAACGTCAGGATATGGATATATGGTAACTGCTCCATGTTCAGGTAGACATCCTGAATCGATCGACGATCCATACACGCTGTAGACTTCTCTTCCCAACATTCTAAGCAAGACTCCCTGCTCCGCGCGATGATGCGCAGTGTGTGTTATCCTTCTCAGCATAATCCAGGCTCTTGTTCTTTTAACATCAAAAAAGGATACCTCGATTTCCCACCAGGCTTTATCCTTTTTCTTAAGAGCGGCAAGCCGCTTTCCACTATCTTCAGCATACCGTTTGATGAACTCAAGGCGTGTTTCCGCATCAGGCAAGGGAGACGCTCCAACATCGATGCCGAGCATATTGCAAAACCACTTGTTTTCACTCAAACACTGGTGCACCATGTGTTCGAGGGCATTTCTGTCTCTTTTGTCCAACGGATGGGGGCGAATTGTGAAGATCATCGTCCGCGAACGTGCTCCAAACGCTAAGGGTTTTCAGTCGTTCGGTCTCATAAGTGTCTACAAGAAAATCATATTCCATCTTTTACTCCTTCTCTTGACATGATTGGATGCTCTATAACCAACTAGCGCAGGCAGTACAAGACCGCCCCTGCATAAATTAAGGGACGTCGCCAATATGTGGCCATTGATGTGGTCAAAAGGAAGGGTTCATCCGGCAAATGAGTACCTCCAATATTCTTCAAGTTATCCCGGTTCGACGACGTCATTCCCTTTCCTCGCCCGTAAATTGTCCAGGCGCGCGTTTACCGGAAGGCGCGCTTTTTCCACAAATATCCTGCCGCTCGAACTGGGTTCGGCGCAGACATTGGTTGGAACGAGACGCAAGGATACCGAAGCTCCGGCATGTCGCCTCCGCGATTATTCTGTCAAAGAGGTCAAGAGCTGATCATGGAAGATTTGAACATGAGCATACAGACAGGCGCCGTATCCCGGTGGCGCCTGATGTCAATGCCTGATGAGTTCGCCTGCTTTCTGAACGGTTCAATATCCTTGAAAGCAGGCCAACCTCCGTGTAGGATTATCACACAGGGTTGCTAAATCCAAAAATCGTCCAATGCTTTTGCCGGAGGGAAGCATGAAAATCGTACTCTTAATCCTGATAGGTATGTTTTCAGTTGTTTGTCAGGCCTTCAGCGATGACTCTCTAACGGATCTCAGATGCAAATCCGGGCTGATCATGATCGGAGAGAGCAAACTTGAGGTCGTTTCAAAATGTGGTGAACCAGCCAGTAAGGACACGGTTGAACGACGAGTGCCGCCCTGGAGCGCAAGGCCTCAGTACGTTACAATCGAGGAATGGACATATAACTTCGGCCCCACTGATTTCATTCACGTCCTGGAGTTCCAGGGGTCGTCGCTGAAGGCGATAAAGCGAGGCGATCGCGGCTTCTGACGCGCGCGATATCGGTCCTCTCAACTGACGCGGCTGTCGCAAGCATCCAAAACCATAGTCGCGGAGCAGTCGGGGGGTCCAGAAGACTCTAATCGGGCATTTTCGGCTGCCAGAGCGCAAAGGCCGCGCCGGTCGGATCGAGGAGCATACTGTAGCTTCCCATGCCCGGAATTTCGGTGACATCGGCGAGGACCGTGGCGCCAAGGGATTTGGCCTTCTCAGTAGAGTCTGCGATGTTGTCCACCAGGACGTAGGGCACCCATTGAGGCGGCGCATCCGGCATGGGGCTCTTCATCATGCCTCCCCCGGTCCCTTCTCCCACGTTGATGATGGTATAGTCCATGTCCGGCATATCCTCGAGCTTCCAGTCAAACAATTCCTTGTAGAACTTCTTTGCCCTCTCCGGGTCCTGCGTATGCAATTCAACATGCACGAACGGATTTACCATGGCTTACTCCCTCGTATGACAGACTTGTTAACAACACTACGATACGTGGGTGAAGGACTGTCACCAGTCCCTTAGCGATGCACCTCGCGTAGCGCGGAAGGCCGACGCCGATCGTACCCGTCATCCACGTGGATAGGCTACGGCAGGCCTTGTTAACATATAGTTATCCGTTCTGGGTCCCCCGTCAAGTGGAACAGTGCGCAAGTCCAATCGAATGCGGGCCATTTCCTGGGCTCGGACGACTTGAATGTTTCTTGAAGCGCGGAGCAAATGTCCTGGTCCAACATTGCAACGCCTTTTATCACCCATGGCCAACCGTTTTGCCGGTGCGTTGTGAAGTCAGCGGACTCGTAAGGATATGATTCTGATATCTTAAGTTTTTAGCGCTTTCCAGATTTTAAGAAGAGGAGAGATATTTGGAGTTATTGGAGCCCATCTTCAAAGTGAGTCGCATCCAGAATCAAAGGCGGGTCCGGTCATGAAGAACCTCCATCAAGTTCCACTGAACTTGCGCACAGGAAGACAGTCTTGCTGGCCACCATAGGAGCAGTTTGCCTTCAAATCGGTCCAACACCATCTTCCAAGCTCTCTGCATCCAAGGCGACAAGCCCGATGACCGAATTGCACCGAGCTGACAATCATTTCCCAACGACACACCCTGACCATTCTTGCCATCACTTGCCAAGAAATCTGCACATAAATCGCCTTGACAGCATCCACAACAGATGCTAGCCAAAAACCCTGAACAAACATTTCTTGTCAGCTCACCCTCTCCCAAAGGATTCTTTATTACCTGATGAACGTTATTCTGATTTATCCTAGCTTCCCCGTGACCTTTTGGAGCTTAAAAGAAGCTCTGCCCTTTCTGCCCGCTCGGGCCACCATTCCACCGCTGGGTCTTCTGACCGTGGCGGCCATGCTGCCCGCAACCTGGGCTAAACGGCTGATCGACATCAATGTGCGCCCCTTAACCGACCAAGATCTGGCGTGGGCCGACGTCGCTTTCATCAGCGCCATGGCCATACAGGCCCAGTCCATGGAGGAGGCCATCCGCCGCTGCCGGACCGCGGGGGTCCGGATCTGCTCCGGTGGAGTGATCTACGCAACGCCTCGGGACGACCTCAGTCCAGTCGACCATCTCTTCCTAGGGGAGGTCGAGGACACTCTGCCTCAATTTCTGGCCGATCTTCAAGCCGGCCAACCACGGGCCGTGTACCAGGCGGAGGACTTTCCGGACCTAGCCCGCACGCCACGTCCCAAATGGGACCTGATCAATTTTTCCGACTACCTGACCATGGCCTTGCAGGTCACTCGCGGTTGCCCTCACGACTGCGACTTCTGCCACGTGGCCATTCTCAACGGCCGCCGGCCCCGGTCCAAGGACGCAGCTCAGGTTCTGGGGGAAATCGATGGTCTTTATCAAGCGGGCTGGCGTGGACCGGTCATGTTCGTGGACGATAACTTCATCGGTCAAAAAGCCGTGGCCCGGCGGGTTCTGACCGCTCTGGCCGACTGGCAGGTCAGGCATTCGTACCCGTTTATCTTTCTAAGCCAGGCCAGCGTCGAAGTGGCTGATCACACCGATCTGTTAGCCTTGCTGCAACGGGCGGGCTTTGTGCAACTCTTCCTGGGTCTGGAAACTCCGGCCGCCGCTTCTTTGGCCGAATGCAACAAAAAGCAGAATCTTAAGCGTGATCTGGTCGAGGCGGTCCGGATTATCCAAAAATATAGCATAGACGTTTTGGGAGGATTCATCGTCGGTTTCGACGCGGATCCCCCACTATTTTCGAAGAAATGGCCGAATTCATCGAACAGGCCGCTATACCCACCGCGATGGTTGGAGTTCTGGCGGCTCCGCCAGGCACCAAACTCTACGCCCGTCTGGCCTCCAAAAATCGCCTCACCGGCCAGTCCGACGGTGATTCCATCGCCAACTTGTCAGGGATGAACGTCATACCGGTCATGGGCCGCGCCCGGTTGCTATCCGGGTATAAACGATTATTGACCAGGTTGTACGAACCGGAACGATATTACCGCCGAGTGGCCGATTTTCTGAGCCATTATTGCCCCAACCCGTTCTTGCCTGGCCGTCCGCCGACCAGGATCGAGGTCCGTACTTTCCTGCGGGTGGTCTTGGCCCTGGGGATCAAGGACCCGGACCGAAGGTCTTTCTGGGGTTTTCTGGTCCTGGTGCTATTGAGGTTCCCTCGGATCTTCCCTCTGGCCATAGCCACCATAGTTGGCGGATATCATTACAAAATACTGAGCAGACGTTTCGCGGCTACGCCTCACTGAATGCCGGAATTCCGGGGATTCAAGGGGCAGCGCACCTGATTCAGATCTTGCCGTTCACGATGCCCTATTAAAAGACCGTTTTGATGGCGGACGACGATGCAGAAGACTGCATGCTGGCAATCGAGGCCTTTAGGTTAGCCATTCACCAAAGTGAGAGATGGACTCTTAGAGTGAAAGTGTAAGAATCTATTATTAACTCTATTCCCCTGTACGTAATAAATCTTTGGAGCAGCCGCCAGCTATGGCTTGGTGAAAGTCCATAGATCTTGCCTTATGTTGCGAGTGGCCGGAACATATCGACATTGTTCCGTTATCCTGAACGAGTTCGGGATATCCAGAATGAATAAATAGATCGAACCGTTACCGTTATGCTCGGCTGTAACGAGCGAGAAGCATGCAACATAAATCTTACCGACTGTACATAGTCCTCTCTCTCCGATTGGGGAGTAATCAGGGTCTAGCAGTGTCGAGTGGAGCCATCACCCAAGGAAAAATCAGAATAATTACAAGGAGGCGAAGAAAAGACCATCACAATGAGGTTGTCGTAAGTACATAGAAGGAGAACATAATTCGCCACCCGTAAAATAAACAAACTCGCAACAGAACTTGCCAAAGTCGTAACTATCAGATTTTTCAAGATTTGATTTGAACATCTAACTTTTTCCTAACTTCAGATTACCGATTAAATGTACTTAGCGTCAGGAGTGCGAAACGTTTGCAGAAAGGTCGTATGGGAATTCGACCATATGGAAAGGATCGTGCAGACAATTTGTCAAGGCGACTTCAACTCGCCCTCTGATATGGAGGACTGGCCGGCAAGGCAACCTTTACTAATTTCCTGTAACACCCAGGCGCAGATAGTCAAAAAGGTATGAGCGGTCTTCATCATGCCTCCCTCAGTCCCTTCTCCCACTTTGATGATGTTATTGTTCATGTCCGGCTGCTAGATTCGGTTCGCGATACCGCCTCTCATAAGACCCTGTGGGGAATCGTCCGTGTCAAACTCGGGGGCGGTCTGGTTTCGGTCCACGCGTGAAGAGTTGGCTTGACGCCCAAGGCGGAGAAACAGGAACGGATCGCTATGAAACGGTTTAACGCATAGGCCTCGATAATGTGGAAGTGCTGTCTCACAAGGAGACGCACGTAAAAATCGAAATTTTTGATGCCGCTCGCCAGCGAGCGCCGAGTATTAAACGGCGCCCTTCTTCGTGTGCTTTCAATCGCCTCGGGGATTCCGATCGGGATAATGGCGGACCGCTCGTTCCGGAAGCGCTCCGGCAGCCTCATCCAGCAGTGCACGACAAAATGACCCCCGGCGGCATCGCGCAAATTCTTGACATTGTAAACCTTACTCTTAACTTTTCGCCATAGTGAACCGGCTGTGGCGACTCCAAGGGAGAATCCGAACCGCCCCGCGCCCCGGAAATTATTGTCCTTACCTGACAATAAGTTCAACGATCGGTCAAATGAAGCCGTCCCTCTCTGGTGGGCCGATGCTTTATGTCAGCAACGCATCGACAATATCAATCCTGACTAAAGGATAAAATCATGAAACTGGCGATAGATCGCAATCCCTTGGCTTTGTCAGTGGCGGTGCTCACCTTCATGATACTTACCCCGGTCGTCGGTTTTTCGTATGACTGGCTTCAGTTCAACGGCAATCCGCAACATAGCGGGAACAACACGATGGAAACGATCATCAATGCGCGCAATGTGGACCGTCTCGTCAAGTTGTTTCAGGTCATTCTGCCCGCCGTTGCCGACGGATCTCCGGCTTACCTCAGTTCTGTCAGGACACCGAATGGTCTGATGGACCTCATCTTCGTCACAACCAGAGCCGGGGATATCATCGCCCTGAGCGCAAAAACCGGCGCTCAGCAATGGATCCGTCAGAACCCGGCCGGGGCCTGCCGCATCAATAACGGCGCATTAACCTGCTATACTACCTCCTCTCCAGCGATCGACCCCAATCGTAGATTTGTTTACAGTTACGGATTGGACGGTTTCGTCCACAAATACCGTGTAGGGGACGGCACGGAAATAACGGGGAATGGATGGCCTCAACTGGCTTCACTCAAGCCCTTTGATGAGAAGGGCTCGTCGGCTTTGACCATAGCCGTGCCCAGGAACGGCGCAAGCTACCTCTATGTCGCCAATGGCGGCTACCCCGGCGATGCTGGTGATTACCAGGGACACGTTACGGCCGTTAATCTCGCCAATGGTTCCCAAAATGTCTTTAACGCCGATTGCAGCGACCAGGCTGTCCATTTCGTCGAAACACCTGGAACGCCTGACTGCGTTGACGTGCAATCGGCTATCTGGGCGCGAGCCGGCGTCGTATACGACCCCAAAACGGACAAAATTTATATGGCGACCGGCAACGGGACTTTTGCGCCTGGGGCCTTCGCCTGGGGGGACACCCTCTTCGCCCTTCATCCTACAGGGACAGGGGCAAACAACGGTGGACCGCTGGACAGCTACACTCCGGCTACCTTCCTGCAGTTGCAGATGGGCGATGCCGACCTCGGCAGCACCTCTCCAGCCATTCTGCCGGCCCCGGCCGCAAGCAGAGTCCGCAACTTGGCCGTCCAGAGTGGAAAAGACCAGTTGCTACGGCTGCTCAATCTTAATAATTTGAGTGGACAGGGTGGGCCGGGACATACTGGCGGAGAGATCGGTCCGACGATTTCAGTGCCTCAAGGCGGTGAGGTCCTCACCACACCGGCTGTATGGGTCCAGCCTGCACGAAACGCCACGTGGGTCTTCATTGCCAACGACAACGGCATTTCGGGGCTCAAGCTGGCGGTCGACCGCGCAGGGGACCCAAGCCTGCAGACAGTATGGCAAAGTCCAAACGGAGGCACATCTCCGATAGTGGCTAACGGCGTACTGTTCTATATAGGCAGCGGCTTTGTCCGTGCCCTAAACCCGGCAACAGGACGATTGCTCTGGCAGGACGCGCTCGTCGGTGGAATTCACTGGGAGAGCCCGATCGTCGCAAACGGAAAACTCTATTTCACAGATGAAAATGCCAATTTTATCGCTTATACGTTGCCACACCGGAAATGAGCGCTGATGACGGCTGAAACCTTTTGATTTGGAGATCGTGGAGCCGTATCCTTAACTATTCTGAATCGCTGAACTCTTAAGCCCGAATTGCCCGAAAACATCTATTCCAAGTGGTCCAACACTTGTCTTACTTTTACTGCAAAATCATCGCTGCCGAAAGGTTTTCTGAATGAAATTCACTCCTTCGTCCAGAATGCCGCGATGTGCTATCAGATCGGCGGTATAGCCCGACATATACAGGCATTTGAGGTTCGGACGGATGGCGCTGAGTTTTTCCGCCAGTTCCCGGCCGTTCATCTCCGGCATCACCACATCGGTGATGACCAGGTGGACATCTCCCCGATGCTCATTGATAAGGTGTAAGGCGTGTCTTGGGGCCGGCGCGGCAAGGACCGTGTAGCCCAGCTTTTCGAGAATCGTCCTGCTCAGGTTCAGGATCGCTTCATCGTCCTCGACGATCAGGATGGTTTCCGTGCCTGTCGGCTGCTTGCCGGCCGCCTCCGAAGCGGGGACCTGCGCTGTTTCAGCCTCGAATCTCGGTAGGTAGATTTTAAACGTGGTTCCTTCCCCCGGTTCGCTGGCGACATAAATAAAACCGTCGTTTTGTTTGACGATGCCGTAAACGGTGGACAATCCCAGCCCGGTTCCCTTGCCCACCTCCTTGGTGGTGAAGAAAGGCTCGAAGATATTCTCGCGGACTTCCTGACTCATTCCCGCTCCAGTATCGCTCACGGTCAGCAGCACGTATTCTCCGGGAATGAATTCAGGGCTCTCGGCAATATGGGAACTATCGATCTCAACGTTTTCGGTCCTCATCGTGATGGAGCCTACTCCGGAAATGGCGTCACGGGCATTGATCACAAGATTGGCAAGAATCTGGTCAACCTGGGAAGGATCGATTTTGACTCTCCACAGATCGAGTTCCGGCGCCCAGAACAGGTCGATATCCTCGCCGATGAGCCGCCTCAACATCTTTGAGCATGCCCGAGATCGTATCGTTCAAATCCAGTATCTTCGGAATGGCGGTCTGTTTGCGGGCAAAGGCCAGCAGTTGCCGGGTAAGGTCCGCTGAACGCAGGCCGGCTTTTAAAATCTCTTTGAGGTTGTGCTGGAGTTTGTCAGGGGGAATGTCCATGTTCCAGGGCCATTTCCGCCCGGCCGATGATCACGCCGAGCATGTTGTTGAAATCGTGGGCCACGCCCCCGGCCAACCGGCCGACCGACTCCATCTTCTGGGCCTGAAAGAGCTGCTCCTCGAGTTTTTTTCTTTCCTTCTCTCCTCGTTTGGATTCCGTGATATCGCGAAATGTGACCACGGCCCCCACGACCTCATCCTCTTCAATAATTGGCGCGCTGCTGTATCGGACCGGAAAACTCGTCCCATCCTTTCTCCAGAACACGTCTTCGGTAACCTGGCAGAATCTGCCGTACCTGAAAGCTTGAAAAATCGGACAATCCTCTTCAGGGTAAGGCGCTCCATCTTCTCGAGTATGATGATAAAGATCATGACCCCTCCGACCGATAAGCTCATCGGCCGTGTACCCCAACATCCTTATTGCGGCAGGGTTGACAAAGGTATGTTCGCCCTCTATGCCCAATCCCAGGATCCCTTCTCCTGCCGAGTTCAAAAGAAGCTCGTTATGACGCCTGAGGCGCTCAACAGTTTCCTCCGCCTGTTTGCGTTCGGCGATTTCCTGATACAACCGCACATGAGAAGCTTCGAGGGCGGCCAATGCCTCCTTGATGCCGCTCAAATCCCTTACGACGGAAACGCTGCCAAGAATTTCGTCTTGGCTGTCTTTGAGCAGGCTAATGGAAATTTCAAATGGGGCAATGCTGCCGTCCTTTCTCAGCATTCTCATTTCCCATTTCTTGACCGAACCGTCCCGGCGCAAGCTCGTAAGCATTCTTTCGAGCTCTTCTTTGTCAGGGTATAAATCATACGCAGACTTCCCCTTCAATTCTTCAAAGGTATAGCCGTAAATCTCCTCTGACATTTTGTTCCAACGGATAAACCTTCCATGATTATCAACGATGCCGATGGAATCGGGCGAATTTTCAAGGACGTTTTCAAAGTAGACATTGGTTTGCCTGATCTCCTCCTCCATCGCCTTGCGCTCGGTAATGTCCGCGTAAGTTCCCAGCACGCCAATCACCCGACCGTCCCGATCATACATGGGCACTTTGCTGGTGATCAACCAGGCCCGAGAGCCATCCGGCCTGATTTGCGCTTCTTCATAGTTGAGCTTGGGCCTGCCGCTCTCCATCACCTCACGATCGTCGGCGCGATAAAGGTTGGCATTCGCGGCAGAGGCGCAATCGTAATCGGTCTTGCCCTCAATCTCACTCGGGTCCTCATAGCCGGCATCTAGGGCAAGAGGTTTGTTGCAGCCAAGAAAGATAAGGTTTCGATCCTTCCAGAACACCCTCTGCGGGATGTTGTCCAAGACAGACCGGAGCATCTGACGTGAATTGAAAAGCTCATCCTGGACCTTCTTCCGCTCCATCAATTCTTGTTGTAACAACTCAGTGCGATGGGCGACCTGCGCCTTGAGAGAGTGATTCCATGACATGACCCCCAGAAGGATCAACGCCATAAGGAAAAGAACGGCGCAAAGAACACCCCAGAACTTCCTGGTTTCAACGACTGTTCGAGTGTCGATAGCAATCCACTTCCTGACGATGGCCTCACGATCTTCGTCAGTTATGGATGACAACCCTTTATCCAAAATCCGATTGAGAACAGGCCAGTCCTTCCTGGAGGCAATACGCAACTGATGAATGAAGCCTGTATTGCCCGCTACACGAAGATTTGTGATTTTCGCCTTTTCGATGTTGTAGGATGCGCGCGATAGCTCGATGACCATAGCGTCGGCTTCACCAAAGGATACCTTTATCAGTCCGCTCATTTCATCTTTGACTGGATAAAGATCCAAATAGGCGTAATTGGTTCTCAAAAATTCGTGAACCGCACTGCCTTCCGGGCACACAATCCTCATACCTCTCATTTTATCGAGCGTTAAAGGTCCCTTCATACTCTTGCTCACAATGATCATGTTGGGCACTTTAACGTAAGGAGCTGAAAACAGAAGGAGCTCCGAGCGCTCCGGGGTCTGATGAGAAGCGAAAATCATGTCAATATCGTGATTCTTGACCGCTTGCATTAACTCCAACCGGGTCGAGTAGTACACCAACTGAAATTTGCATCCGAGACGGCGCTCCACAAGTCTCAGGTAGTCAATGGAAAGTCCTTTGTAATCTCCTTTTTTTTCGCCACGCAATACTTGAGGAGGAATCTCGGTTATACCGATCCGTATCGAGCCGGTATGCTCAGACAACCACTTTTGCTCTTCGTGCGTGAGAAGATCTTTCCGGTTAGACTCGTCCTGCTCTGCAGCAATCGCAAGACCAATGGCAAAGAGGATAACGACTGATACTACGCGAAGGACCGATCTCAAGTGGCTCATATTCGGCTTTCCCGCCAAATGAATAAGGCATATCAGGAAACGGAAATAGCGCCGTTTTGTCACATGCATTCTTAGATCGGCAATTTCTCTTTTGAACTTGAAACTTCACGCCTCACGGAGCGTGGCGAAGGAGAAGAGCCAACCCGGCATGCACATGACAATTGCCGGCATGGCCGATTGGATCGGAAAATGGGCTGCATTAAGCGGAACCGGCAATCCGGCGGGATGACTCGATCATCTCAGAGTCAAATAGTGCTTGAGGAATGCAACTTGGAATAACCGACGGATTCCCGGCGTAAAGGACATTGTAAAATCCGGCAAATCAGTTTGAGAATCCGGTTTTTGTGATTGGACATTGAGGTCGGAGTAAGAATTGAAGATTCTACAACCCCTTACGGCTAATTCTTCCACCATCTGAGCAGGGCGCTTCCCCATGTATAGCCGGCCCCGAAAGCGGCCAGCAGCAGATAGTCGCCTTTTTTGACTCCGGGCTCTCTTTCCAACACTGCTTCGTAGAGGGCGAGCGGAACGCTCGCTGACAACCGTGTTCCCGTAGACGGCAACGTTTGCAATCACCTTTCCGTTGTCGAGACCCATGCGCCTGGCTGCGGCTTCTACGATGCGGTTATTTGCCTGATGCGGGACGAAGAATGCGATGTCGTCGCCGGTAAGGCCGTTTCTTGTAAGAATCTCGGCCGAGACATTCGACATTTCGCTTACTGCCGTCTTAAAGACATTGCGGCCATCCTGAAAAACGAAATGTTCCTTATTATCAACGGTTTCGTGGCGTCGCCGGCCTGCGGCTCCCTCCACCTTTACAGCAAAGGTATTCACCTCCTGAGCCGTCAATGTGCATAATAAAATCGACAATGCCAAACCCTGGTTCGGTGCACGCTTCCAGCAGCACGGCCCCTGCGCCATCTCCGAAAATAACGCAGGTGGTCCTGTCGGTATAATCGATGAGGGTGGAGATTACGTCGCTGCCGATGACAAGCGCCTTGTTGACTCTTCCCGCCTCTATAAGCTGGGCCGCGGTCGAAAGAGAGAAAAGAAACCCTGAGCATCCGGCTGACAAGTCGAAGCCCCAGGCCTTTTTCGCCCCAAGCTTATCTTGCACGAGGCATGCGGTTGAAGGAAACATCATGTCGGGAGTCACCGTGCCTACAATGATGAGATCAAGCTCCTCAGGGCTCACTGCGGCCCTTTCCAGGCATTCCGGACGCGGCCCGAACCGCCATATGGGAACAGCCCAGACCCGGCTCCAGGATACGGCGTTCCCGGACCCCGGTACGGGTAACGATCCATTCGTCGTGGTGTCCACCATCTTTTCAAGATCGCTGTTTGTGAGCTTCCTTTCAGGCAGGAAACGGCCTACCGAGCGAATATATGCAGTGCGTTCACTCATCGGATCATATACCTCTACATTACTCCCTTGTAGTATCCGCCATCTATCTGTATGGAATCGCCCGTAATAAAACCGGCCCGCTCGGACGCAAGGAAAGCGATCAGTGCGGCGACTTCCTCCGGTTTTCCCATTCGACCGAGGGCCATTTGCGATTCCCATTTGCGGATAATCTCATCGGGCGTTGTACCCTGCTTTCCAGCAACATCGATCGAGAGCTTGCGCACGCGTTCGGTCGCGATATATGCAGGGCAGACATTGTTGACGGTTATGTTGTAGGGCGCCAGTTCGTTGGAGAGTGTTTTGGCAAGCCCTACGACCCCGATTCGGATCGTGTTGGACAAAATCAGCCCTTCGATCGGCTGTTTTACGGAAACTGAGGTCATGTTGATTATCCGGCCCCAGCGTTTTTCCATCATCACGGGAACGGCTTCGCGGGTCATCGTAATGGTGCTCAGCAGATTCAGGCGAAAACCGAACATTCCACAATTCTTCGTCAATTTCCAGGAACTTCTTATCCGGAGGACCACCGGAGTTGTTAACCAGGATGTCCACGGTCCCGAAATGCTCCAGACCCTTGCGGATGAAATTCTTTGCTTCTTCCGTCGACGGTGAGGTTGGCGGGAATGCCGATGACCTCGTTACCCGTAATCGAGCGGATTTCTTCAACGGCTTTCGGCAGTTCCGGATCATCCAATGCGCAGATGACAACTTTCGCGCCCTCTTTGCTCAGTTCGATTGCCGTCGCTTTGCCGATTCCCTGGCTCGCACCGGCCACAAAGGCAACTTTGCCTTTCAAACCAAAATCCATTTTTCAGCGCCCTCTCACGCAATAAATTAAAAGCGATTGCAGGCCGAATAAATCATGCAGCCATGCAACGCCTCTCATATCTTCCTGGTTTTGTTGCGAATTTTATGTAGAAATCGACAAAGGAATGTTAGATGAGATCGAGCTTTGTTTCAATACCAATCTTCAAGTGGACGCCTGGTTTGTTGATTTAGTCCACTTTGCAGGCAGCTTTCGGCGCAGTCGCCTGTTGGCCGAAGCGTTCGGCTTTTTTGGAAAATTCCTCTCGAGTAAGCTCACGGGAGATGATAACCCGCCGAATCTCGCTTGTGCCCGCACCGATTTCGTAGAGCTTGGCGTCCCTCCAAAGCTTTTGGACCGGGAATTCGAGACAGTACCCATAACCGCCATGGATTTGTACAGCCTGATCGCAAACCCAGGTAGCTGCTTCAGCCGCAAAAAGGATAGCCGCTGCGGCGAGCTTTGTAAGCTCGGTGCCTTTGCCCCCCCTGGCGGCTCTTTGAGCGGCCTCCGCAGCCCGGTAGACAAGGAGTCGTGAGGCTTCGGTGCGAGTGTACATGTCCGCGAGTTTTTGTTGAATCATCTGAAAATTGGCAATGGACTGCCCGAATTGTTCACGCTCCACCGAATACCTGACTGAGTACTCCAGGGCCTGTTGGGCCATACCAACCGAGCCGCCCGCCAGAACTATCCGCTCTATGTCCAGTCCGCTGGTCATCACGTTGACGCCTTTGTTCTCCTCACCTACAAGATTTTCTGCCGGGACCTCACAATCCTCGAAGACCAGTTCTCCTGTCGGAGAGCCGCGCATGCCGCATTTTTTGAGCTTTCGCGCCACAGAAAACCCCGGGAAATCCTTTTCGACTATGAAGGCGCTTATCCCCCTTGCCCCCAGCTCCGGCAAGGTCTTGGCATAGACAAGAAGGGTGTCCGCAATAGGACCGTTTGTGATAAAGATCTTCGTGCCGTTGAGGATGTACTTGTCCCCCCGCTTGACCGCACGGGTCCTCAGACTCATGGCGTCCGACCCGGCGCTGGGCTCCGTCAAGCCCAGCGCGCCGATCTTCTTTCCGGAAATCAGCGGCGGGAGATACTTTTCCTTGAGATATTCGCTCGCATTCTTACAAATGTTATTGGCGCACAGGTTCGAATGAGCCCCGTAGGTCATGGCCAGACCCGGACAGATACGGCTCATCTCCTCAATGGCAAGGGTTTGCATCAGTACATCTCCCCCGAGCCCTCCATATTTTTCATCGATGGTGATTCCCAGGATGCCAATCTCGGCGCATTTCCTGAAAAAATCGGGGGGGAACCAGTCCTCCTCGTCGATCTTCTCCTGCAATGGTCCAAGTTCATTTACGGTCCATTTACGGACAGTATCCCCTATCATGCGTTGCTCATCGGTAAGTTGAAAGTCCATGTGCGCCTCCGGAAGATCTTACGTTAAATCCTCATGTCTCCAGTTTTTTCCATATAGGCAAGTCTTTTCCGTTCCTGCAGCAGACACTCGACTTCACTTTTGCAGTTCGAGCGCGATCTTTTCGTAGAAATCCAGTGATTCCGGGTTGTTAAGGGCGTCTCTATTAGTTACGGGCCTTCCGTTCAATATGTTGGCCACCGAACTCTCCACCTTTTTCATGTTGAAAGTGTAGGGGATGTCAGGGACCGCAATAATGAGGTAGGGAACATGACGTGGAGAAGCCTGCTTTCGAAGGGAGGTCTTGATCAGGTTCTTGAGCTCCTCGCTCAGTTCATATCCGGCAGCAAGCCTGACAAAAAGAATGACCCGCTGATCGCCTTTCCAGTCCTGGCCGACTGCCATGCTGTCTGCTATACCCTCGATATTTTCAACGACATTGTAGACTTCCGCCGGACCAATGCGCACTCCGGACGGTTTCAAAGTGAAATCCGAGCGGCCAAGGAAAGTTATCCCTCCTGAATCACTGTGGAAAAGAACCCAATCGCCATGCCGCCAGACCCCCGGATATACGTCGAAATACGCGCTCCTGTATCTGGCGAAATCGGCGTCGTTCCAAAAGTATAGAGGCATGGAGGGGGCGGGGGCTTCGCAGACCAGTTCCCCTTCACTGTCTAAGACATGATTGCCTGATTCGTCATAGGCCTTGATCTTCATGCCCAGAGCAGGCCCCTGCAGTTCGCCCGCATATACCGGCTGGATCGGTGTGCCGAGCGCAAAGCATCCATTGATGTCCGTACCTCCGGAAATGGAGTTGAAGTGCATGTTTTCTTTGATTTCCCTGTAAACATATTCGAACCCCTCGATGGAGAGCGGAGAGCCGGTTTGAGACATGGCTCTCAGAGAGGAGAGGTCGTAAGTTTTTCCGGGACTCGCGCCCGAGCTCCTGAGATAATTCAAATAGCTGGCGCTGCACCCGAAAATGGTGATCTTCTCGTCTTGAGCAAGTCGCCACATTGCGCCATGGTCGGGGTAGTTGGGGTTACCGTCATAGAGCACTATGGTCGCGCCCACGGCCAGTGAGCAGATAAGCCAATTCCACATCATCCAGCTTGGCGAAGTGATGTAGAAAATCCTGTCCTCGCGTTTGAGGTCCGTCTGGATTATCAGTTCCTTTAGCTGATTTATGAGAACGCCGGGTCCCTGCACCATGCATTTGGGTTTTCCGGTGGTCCCCGAGGAAAACATTATGTAGACGGGATGATTGAATGAAAGCTGCTCGAACTCGATTTCGGATACTTCTTGCGACATGAAGTCGGCAAAGAGCACGGCGTTTTTGAGGTTGGCAATTTCAGGCCGTTGATCCACGTAAGGCGCAATTATTATTTTTTCAAGAGAAGGAATCTGCTCGGCGATCTTCTCAACATTAGGCAGTATGGGCACGACTTTTCCCTTGTAAAGCTGTGCGTCAACGGTGAACAGCACCTTCGGACCGATCTGGCCCAGACGGTCGGCGACTGCTCTCACACCCAGTTCCGTGCCGCACGATGACCAGACAGCCCCGATGCTCGTGGTTGCAAGCATTGCTACCGCAGTTTCGATCAGGTTTGGCATGTATGCCGCCACCCGGTCGCCCGCAACGATTCCCATATCTCTAAGCGACTTCGACAGGCGAGCAACCGAACTGTAGAGTTCGGCATAGGTCATTGTGGCGGCTTTCTCGTTCTCGCCCCTGAATATGAACGCCGGTTGATCGTCACGAAATCTGAGAAGGTTTTCCGCGAAATTGAGCCTTGCGCCTGGAAACCACTCAGCCCCGGGGAATCTGGCAAGGTTGTCGACAACTTTATCGTATCTGCGCGATGACTTTATTGCCACAAAGTCCCAGACTGCAGCCCAGAATTCGGGTATCCGGTCCACAGACCACCTGTAGAGGTCGCCATAGGAGCCGACATTCTGACCGCAGGTCCTGTTCACCAACTCCATGAAACGGGTTATGGCAGCCTTGTTTTTCCATTCTTCAGGGGGTACCCACAGCGGCTTTCGTATTGCAGTTGGAGATGAAGATGGGACTTGCTCATCCATGGCGCTCTCCTCATATGACAGACTAGTTAGTCTCCATCCGGAAACCTCGGATAAGAGACTCGCAGTTTCCAAACCGGGAAGGAGGCATTTTTCGTCTTGGCAAGGAAATCAAGGGGTTACGCGGAGGCGTACATCGGTACGCCGCACAAGAAACCCCGAGGATTGACGCGGCCAGGGCGGAAAAGGGCACTTTCCGGATGGAAACCAGTTAACACTGAGCGATCATTTCCTGAAACTGAAGCGGCGCCGCCTCAGCGTCGCACCCCGCGAAGCGAGGAAGGCCCACCGCGCCGCCCGGGTCGATCATACCGGCTGGACGTGCGCGTGACGCCTTGACCATTGACCAAATTCCCGCTGCCGGCTCGTCTTTACTTCATTTAGAAGAGCCCGCAGCCCCCTTGCGCGTTTTCCAGGCCTCCGGCCCCCACTTTTCAGGAAGAATGGCTGCAGCGGGCCATTCCGGAGGTACGAGGCAGCCCGCTTTTTCTCCTACTTTTTCGATGAGTTTTGCCAGACCGGGCCGGGCGAATTCCCGATGACCTTCCTTCAATGTCCGGCCGTTGTAGACGGCTTCTGAACGGAGCCTGCGGCCTATCGTTTTCTCCATCTTCGCTCCGAGCCACAAGACACGATCCACATCGTAGCCGTGCTCGATGCCCAGCTCGTCGATCATCACGATCAGGTCCTCCAAGGTGATGAGTCCCACGTACCTTGCATCCTTGTAATAGTACTCGCCGGTTCCCCTGACTGGACAGTCGTCGAGGAAATTGGCCGGCTGTCCGCCCAGACCGCCTAGGGTCCCCTCGAATCGACAAATACCCGCCTGCAGGGCCGCCAGGATCGACGCCGAGGCAACGCGTTTGGTCTCATGGAGATGGCACAGATGGGCCTCAGGATTGGGCATGGCGTCAAGGATCATGGAGAAATATCGGTAGACTTGAGCCGCAGAAGCGGAGCCGTCGTGGTCGGCATGCTCGATGTCGTGGGCGCCTATGGAGGAAAACCGCTTTGTGAATTCCACGGCATCCTCGAGCCTCGTGGCGCCGGTGATCGGGCTCCCCCAGATGGTGCTGACGGTGCCGCACATCTTGATGCCGACATCGGCTGCTTTCTGAATGCAGCGTTCGGCCTCTTTCCAGTATTGGCTAAGAGTCGTGCCTGAATTGGCAAAATGGTGCTCGGGATCTGTAGACACCATCATCAAAACCCGATCGGGTCCGATCCCTCTTTTCTTTAGCTCGATTGCTTTGTCAACGGCCGATTCGCGAATCGTCACGGCGGTCATGACGATCTCATCGTAATTGACCCCCTTTCTTTCGCACCGTTTCTTGAATGTATCGCTCCTTAGAGCTGTGAGCACCTGTTCGGCGTCCCTGAACTGAGGAATGCCTTCAGGACTTCCCAGATTTGTCACCTCAATTTCTTTCGCTCCCGCAAGGATCATCTCCTGGGCATAAAAAATCTTGGCGTTCGTAGAGATGAATTTCTCTTCGTGCTGAAAGCCGTCTCGCACGGTTATGTCGCCTATGCTCGCCTTCTTTGGCATTCTTGGAAAGATTTTCCAGTAATCATATTCCGTCATGGTCTACGCCTTCCTTTTCACTAAGTAGTCTCCATCCGGAAACCTCGGATAAGAGAATTGCAGTTTCCGAGCCGGAAAGGAGGCATTTTTCGTCTTGGCAAGAAAATCAAGGGGTTACGCGGAGGCGTACAGTGGTACGCCGCACAAGAAACCCCGAAGATTGACGCCGCCAAGGCGGAAAAGTACCCTTTCCGGATGGAAACTAAGTATGCGATAGCCGAACGTTCTATGCTTTTCTAAGAGCCTAGAACTTCAGATCGCCCCATTCGGTTTTCCCGATGGGTGTGCGGTAGCAAAGCTCAAGCGCCCTGCCCAACTTCTCACGCGTCTCCATGAATGTGATGACCCCGTCATGGAACAGGAGAGAACCGGTCAAAAATGGATGTCCTTCGGCATCGTAACGCTCTATCATCATCTTGCGGAATTCCGCCATCTGTTCCTCATCCACCGTTTCGCCCCGGTCGATAATATTCTTTCTGCGAACACTTTCCACAACGAATGCCGCTGTCTTGCCGGACATAACCGTCGTGCGGCCCCGCATATTCGTAAAGCAAAATACCGGCTTGAAAGCCCTTCCGCACATCCCGTAGTTTGCCGCCCCGTGGTCGGGTCCAATGACATACTGGATCTTCGGAACGTTAAGCGCGCTGCAGGTACGGACCATGTCCGATCCGTATTTTCCTATGCCGCCCCATTCTTCCTGCTTGCCTATCATATAGCCCGGCGATCCCTGCAAAAAGATCACCGGAAGCTTCGAGTTACCGCATCGAATCATCCATTCTGTCGCCTTTCTTGCCGCCTCGATATAAATGACGCCGTTACTGTTGGATGCAATTACTCCCACCGGCATGCCTTTCAGCCACATCTTGCCCGCAACGACGGTTTCCCCGCGGTTGAGGCCGTACGTGGGCTTGTATTCATGGAAATAGCTGTCGTCGGCAAGACACTTGAGGGTATCCTTGATGTGGATTTCGCTGTACGTGTTGACCGGAGACGAACGCATCATTTCCTTATAGTCAAATTTTGGCTCCAGAGATTTTCTACGCTCACAGTGAAGGCTCTGAGAAGGTTCGAACTCAATAATGTCTCGCAGCTTCGAGATCCCTTCTTCCTGGGACTTCACGCAATGGTCGCACCCACCTGAGCGCTGCGTGTGGACATAGGCCCCTCCCAGCTCTTCCATGGAAACCGTCTCGCCGATAGCCGATTTTACGATCGGGGGGCCGGCCAGGAAGGCGAAAGCAAGATTCTCTATCATGATGGATTCCGAAGCCAGATAAACGATATAGGCGCCGCCTGCAGTATTGCCGCCGGTCGAGAGGGTGTATTGTTTTATGCCCATGGCTGACATGCGACACATGTTATAAAACATGCTGCCAAAGTGACCGTCGTCCGCAAAACAGCCTAACTGCAACGGCAGGTTTACCCCACCTGAGTCTGCAATGTATACGCAGGGCAGTCGCAGACGCTCGGCAATCGCCTGGGCCCTCATGTGTTTTTTCAGCGTGATGGGAAAATAGGTCCCTGCCGCAATGCGGTTTTCATTGGCAAAGATCATACAGTCTTTACCGTGAATCACGCCAACCCCGGTTATTACGCCCCCGCCAGGAATGTGCCCCCTTTTTTCCAAAAGGTAGGCATCCCCCCCGTAAAGCTTTATCTGCCCGATATTGTAGCCCGCATCAACTCCAAGCTCGAAGAACTCCGTTCCCGGATCGATCAACATCCTGATGAGTTCACGCATCGATCTTTTGCCTTGCCTGGCAAGGCGTTTGATCTGTTCCTCTCCGCCGATGTTGTACGCCTCTTTACGGTGCTCCATGACCATGGCGTCCACTTGTTCCCAATGGGCAAGGCGCTTTGCGCGATCATCCTCTTCCATAATAGCCCTCCCCGAACGAATGACTTTTTCAGATATTAAGCCCTGTAGGGTTCGGACAAGCTACAGGACTCTGATAATTACAGTTTGCCAAATTGATTTTCGCCTCTCTCAGCGTCTCGCCCGAAAGGCCGCTCGACTGAATTCGGCTGTGCAGTTTGAGCCCCAGGAGCCTTTCGAGGAAACGGCCGCACTGAATCAATCGGTCGATATCTATCCCGGTTGCAATGCCCATCTCTTCAAAGGCGTAGACAAGGTCCTCGGTGGCCAACCCGTGTGGCTCGCTCTTTCCCAAAGACTTTCCGGGGATCGCGGTCCTGAAGTAGCTGTGGACGCCGGCGCCTCCAAGGCTCGATTTAAACACTCGTATGCCGCACTCGCACGCAGCCAGAACATTCGCTAATCCCATTCCACGGTTCTCATAGAAATGAACGGCGAGCTTGGATGCTTCCACCTCCTCCATGCACATCCGCAGATGTTGCCGCACAGTTACCGGGTTCGCCATTGCAAGTTCGTCGTTGAGGCACACAAGATAACAGCCAAGCCGGACCAGTTTAGCCACCATGGCGCACAGGCTCTCGTAGTGGCTTGCGTCTTCTCCCGGATAACCGAAAGCAGCGCCGATGTACGCGCTGACTTTTACGGCATTGGCTCTGGCGATTTCACAAATCGTGCTGATTCGCTTGAGTTGTTCGGAGATGCTGCGGTTAAGCGTGGAATAGCTCAACCGGTCGGTCAGAAAAATCCACACCGCGATTTCATCGGCTTTGCAGGCTATTGCGCTGCGGCATCCGGTTTCGTTGGGAACCAAAACCCGGCAGACTCTCTGCTGCCCCTCCCGGCCACTGCCGAGACGGATTCCCGACAGTACGTCAACCGCATCCCTCATTTGAGGCGCAGCTTTGGGATGTACGAAGGAAGTAACCTCCACCTTCCGGAAGCCGCTGTCAAACAGCATATTCACCAAGGCGATCTTCTTCTCGGCGGGAACATATTTTTTGTGGTACTGAAGCCCCTCTCTGGGACCGATTTCGATGAGTTCAACATCGGGTTGCATAGCTCGGTCTTTTGTTCGGCGTGCGTTCGCTTGATCTGTGGCCATAGTTGATTTTAGCCCCGAAAAGGCTCCTTTTCCGAATCCAGCCGCCAGGCGGCCTATTTCCGGTATTTCACAACCAATTATAGCTATGGGCAAGAACCGTTCCAAAGCTTCGAAAACACTCAAGGGCCTCAATCCGGGCACTCTGCATACAAATGAGGCGGGACTGCCGGGCGGCTTCTGGGCTCAAAGGTGTATACTAAAGGAAACATCCGGGTCCGCTGTTTCTCTTTTTACACAAGAGCTTGCCGGGCTTGGCGGCTTCATAACAGGCCATGCTTTTTGAGTTTGAGGTAAAAGGACCTGCGGCTGATGCCCAGGGCCTGCATAGCCTTGGTCCGGCTTTCGCTCCGATTCAGGATCACCTCGATCAGGTCCTTTTCAAAAGCGCCCATAACGTCCCTGTAAATGAATCCTCGCCGGAAGTCGTCGGAGTCGTCGCCTGCCGGGGCAAGCCTTTTATTGAGCGCCGCTCTGCCATCTGAGAGCAGAAGATAGTGGGGCAGGTCTTTGGGGTTGATGACATTGGAGTCGGTCATATTGAGAGCGTAGTGCACCACGCTTCGCAGTTCCCTCGCGTTGCCCGGCCAGGCATGGGCATAAAAGATATCCATTGTGGCCTGGCTGAATCCGGCATTTTTTTTGTAACGCTCGCACAGCTCGGCGAGGAAGTGCTCGGCGAGCAGTTCTGTATCGCGCCCGCGTTCTCGTATCGGCGGCACATGAATGGTCATCGTGTTGAGTCGATAGTAAAGGTCCTCCCTGAACTTCCCGTCCAGCATCATTCTGTCCAGATCCCTGTTTGTGGCGCTCAAAACTCGCGTATCAACAGGTATACAGTTCTGATCGCCAACCCTTCTAAACTCCCCCTCCTCAAGAACCCTCAAAATCTTCGCCTGAGTGCTCAACTCGAAGTCGCCTACTTCATCAAAGAAGATCGTCCCCTTGTCGGCAAGGTCGAACAGGCCCTTCTTGCCCTCTCGCCTCCCGCCCGTAAAACTGCCCGAGGCGTAGCCAAAGAGCTCGGATTCGATCAAAGTGCTTGGAATGGCGGCGCAGTTAATGCTCACAAATTTATGGTTGCGCCGTTGGCCCGACTCATGAATCGCCCGAACCAACAACTCTTTTCCAACCCCGCTTTCACCCATGACCAGGACAGAGAAGTCCGTTTTGCTGGCCTTGTACGCCATGTAAAGAGCGGCCTTGAAGCTGTTGCTCGTTCCCACCAGTTTGCGGAATGGAGACGGCAGGTCGGCGCCCTGCGCGATTCTGGCATCCAGGTATGACTCGACATACCGCTGTTTTGCCTGAACATCCTGGCGGGCGGCGTCTTGATGGATCCTGTTCGTGATCGTGACCGAACAGGTAAAATCCTCGGCCGAAGGGATAAGAAGGACTGAGCAAATCACTCTGGCCTTGAGGGCCTCAACATACTTTTGAACGTTGAAAACTTCAGTGCGATTGGCCATCGCCTTCAGGGTGAGTGAATCAGGTTCAATATCGCAGAGCTTGCGATTAAGGATCGCCTCAGCAGGAGAGCCGATGATCCGGGAGTGGGCGTCATTGAGGTAAACAACGGTCCCCTCCTTCGAGGTAATCAGAACCGCGTCGCCGATGTGCTTGAGAATATGGAGCTCGCTATTGCATAAAACAGACTCTATGAGCTCATTTACAGGATTATCTTGCAAACCCACTAATGTTCTCCCGAACCAGATTCATGCATTTACTGAATCACTTGCCTTTATATACCGGTTTTCTTTTTTCTCTAAAAGCAGCCAGACCCTCCAGACGATCCTCTGTGGGAATGGTCGCCCAGTAGGCGTTTGACTCTATGGCCAGGCCCGAATGCAGGTCGACCTCGCAACCGTGGTTCACGGCGTACTTCGCCTGCCTGATTGCAATCGGGCCGGCTTCACAAATCAAAGCGGCCATTTCAAGACACTCGTCCATCAATTTCCCGGCGGGGGCGACCTTGTTCGCCAAGCCGATCGCAACGGCTTCTCTTGCATCCACTCGCCTGCCCGTGAAGATAAGCTCCTTGGCCTTGCCCCGCCCCACGATCCGCGGCAGGCGCTGAGTTCCGCCGGCCCCCGGTATTATAGCCAGCCGAGTCTCAGTAAGTCCCATAGTTGCGCTTTCTGAAACAATGCGTATGTCGCAGGCAAGCGCCAGTTCAGTGCCGCCCCCGAGAGCAACCCCGTTTACAGCGGCAATTACTGGCTTGTTCATGAATTCAATGAAGGTAAACAAATCGCGAATTGTAAAAATAAATTGCCTCACCTGATCCTCAGCCAGTCCCGCCCTCTCTTTGAGGTCGGCCCCTGCGCAGAAGGCCCTTTCCCCCGCCCCCGTTATGACTATCACCCTCACTTCCGGGTCCCATTGAAGGCTCTCCACTTTTTCGGCCAGTTCCCGCAGCATGGCGAAATTGAAGGAATTCATGACTTCGGGCCGATTGAGCGTCAAAATGCGCGTCTGCCCCGATCGATCTTCCAAAACCAGCGGCTGTTCCATTTTCCCTCCACTTTGTGTCTATCTGCTGTATACTTATTTTCTATTGTATATCACGGAACTTATCACCAATTGAATAGAAATTTCGGCTGTTAAATGAACGACAACAGAAGTGACGCTGTTAAATGACACGAAAGTGGCTGCGCTGTTTCAAAATATATACAACCGGAAATTCGACAAGATGGAGAGAAAGGATCGCGTTGAACACATCCTAAAAAGGATCGGGCTGATTTAAAATCAGTCCAGCATGCCCTTGACCGCTTCCATGACAGGATTGCGCCGGGCCGCGTCTTTCTTTTGCACAGGCTTGCCCAGACGTCTCTTTACGCAGCCGTACTGCTCCCATCCTTTCAGATTGTAATGCAGATCGACCGTTTTCCATTTGGGATGGCCACTTTGAATCAGTTGGTCCAGATTGTCCGAAAGGACTCGGGCAAACCTGCCCACGTTCTCGCAATTGCCCGATTTGAAATCGTATGAAATGAGCACGGCTTTCACTGCGATAGTCTTTACCGGCTTATCTTCCCATGCGTATGTGCCTGCAGGGATTTGAGCCGCAGGATAGAAATCCAGAATCTCCTTGTTTGTGACGGGGAGCAGTTCGAGGTTGTCTTCTTCCTTGATGTTTTCGGAAAACAACTTCACGGGAGCGCCGGCCACGTAAAACATGGCGTCTATCTTTGCTTGCTTCAACTGCGTCAGCGCTTCTCCGGCACCGATGTTCACCATGGTTTCGGGTTTGATTCCGGTGACTTCAAAAAGCAGTTTGGCCGTCAGGTAGGTGCCGCTCCCGTCTTCTCCCACAGCCACCCGCCGGCCGGACAAATCGCTAAGATCGGCAAGGCCTTTCCGCGCAACAATGTGGACCTCTTCATTATATAACGGAAACACCATTTTTATTCTCTTGGCCATCATCTTCAAAGTTTCGCTGGATTGGACCCTGGCCACAAACGCAAGCAAATCCGACTGAACGATTCCCAACTGGTTCGAATGTCTGTTGTACACTGCATGGATATTGTCAATCGACCCGTTGGACGGGTGAACTTTGAGCTTGATGCCGTGCCGCGCCATAAGCTCCTGCATGTTGAGGCCGAACTGATAGTAAGTCCCCTCTTCATTGCCGGTCATGATGCCCATATCGACTGCGCAAGAATCACGGGCCTGGATTACTGCGGAAATTGCGCACAAAAAAACTGCCATGCAAATCTTCTTCATAAAAAATCCCCTGTAATCGACTGCTTCCGCATAAGTTTTTCACTTACGCTCAACGATTGAATCCTTGAGCGGAATTTCGGAAATATCTCTTGCGGGCTTTTGCGAGTCCATCGCTTTTTGTCTCAAGACATGGTCTATTAGTTCTTCGTATCTCTCGTTTGATTTTTCCTCAATTGAATCCGGCCGGGCTTCTGCGGCTTGATATGTATTCTCTTTCGAGCTGTCGCCGCTGCCGGGAACGGAAGGGGCGTCGCCGGCCAGGGGCGTTGCCTGAGAGGGATCGGATACAACAGGCGACGGGGCCTCCTGCTGTTGCTCGCTTATTTTCGGCGCAGGCGGTTCACACGGTTCATCCTTTGCTTCAGGCGCATCGTTTGAGGGCGCTGCCTGTGGCGGGACTATCGACACCGGGTGTTTTTTTGGCGGCGAGTTCCCCTCTTCAGAGGAAAAAAAGAAAGACCAGACGCAAGCGGTCAAGACCGCCAAGAGCACAAGATAGGCCATTTTCCGCGATGTTGTGCGGGTGAACTTCAGGGGGTCGCGTAAAGGGAGCCCGCAATGGGCGCAGATTCCTCTGTTATAATTTTTCTTTGTTTTCAAATAATTGCGGGCGCCGCACGAAGGACAATAAATTGCGTAACCCGGTTCACCCGACGCTGAAGGTTTCCCGCACAGCTCACATCTGCCGTTGACCCCGATAGCGCCCCCGCATCCAGGACCGTCACAGACAATACTCTGCGGATGGCCGCTCTTCGAGGCGTTTTTTCTCTCCTGCATCGAAGGACCATAACCATTCGAGCGGAAAAGAGCCTCTAATGCGTCATATGCCGCATCGATTTCCGCCATCTTCTCTTCAGCTATTCGCCGAAGCAGGTCATCATCCAGAAAAAGATTAGGGCGCCAGACCTTGGCCAACTCGATATATGCGTCTTTGACCTCGTCGGGCGAAGCACCCGGCGCAAGTCCCAGAATCTCATAGGAATTCTTCGGTGCACCCATGTCCTATGCCTCGTATGAGAGACTTTGAAAGAGCCTAAAGTATAATCGTAGAGACCTTTTCGCCAGTGCCACGCGACTCGCTTCATTTTATGAAGCGGTCTTGCCGGGCCTCCCTTATCGATGTATGAGCGCGTAGCGGGGAGGCCGACGGCCCATTCTCGACGCTCCGCGAGACGGGGCGGCAGCGGGAGGCCTTCCGATTTCAAATCTGAATAGAACTTCAATTTATCGCGATTCAAGATTTCGGGAGTGTGAGCCGCACCACGCGCCCACGTCTGCTCGAAATCTCAACCGGCTTGCCGTCCCATTTGATGCGCACCCCTCCGCCGTTTCCCACTACCAAATCGACTTTATCCATGGCCTGCCACCTCCGGGCCTCTCCTGCCTGCAACAACTCGGTTTCAGCATTCCGGCCATCGACGACGACCTGTAACCATGTCCTCTGGTCAGTCACTATCTCGAGGGAGTGGGCCGTTCTAACGCCTTCAGGAGGCTGGTTTGAAACATCCGGTTTTTTATCTGCCTCCACAGGCGGGACCGCATCCTGTTCGGGCCTGGAAACAGGACCAGGGGTTACATCGGGCCGGGAAGGACCCGGAGCCTGCTTTTCGACCTCGGGCAATTCCCGATGCTGGATCGCCAAGTCTTCATGGCCTGATAAGGTGTTTTGCTCCGAGGTGATGGAGGAGGTGGTCTTGTTTTGACTTACGGCCGGCTCATTGGACTTTAAAGATGAATCTTTGGTCTGGCGGATTTCCCAGATATCGATCCCCAGGAAAACAGCGGCGAAAACCGCGCCTAACAACAACCCTGTCATTATGTGCCTGAAGGTTTTGCGGGGCCTGGCGTCATCCGTTGCGCCGGCTTTCTGCGCGCGGCCCGAGGTCTGCTCGCTTTGGGTTTTCAGGACGGAGGAATACTTCCCGAGCAGGTCCTCTACGGCGGAAGGGGCAACCAGGTTATCTCTGTTACCCGACTCCAGCGCATTTAGAACGGTAATGCTGATGCCGGTGCGGTCGGAGACATCCTGCAATGTCCACCCCCGGTTCAAACGCTCCGTCTTCAAGTGCTCCAGGACATCTTTCATAAGGTCTCTTTCGGACGAGTTGCGCTTTCCCCGCGCAAACCCTGACGGCAGTCCCCCGCCTCGGGGGGCTCATGAGATAAAACTACAAATATTTCAAGTTGAGATCAAGTATATCATTCATGTCTCGAATTTGGTGAAAATTTGCCGCAAACCTGCGCTCGGCTCGCCTCTCTCGGATACTGGTCAGGGGCGCTCCGATTGAAAATATTCTCCATGGCTGGAGCAAAGAATTTGTGGACACGGACTAAACTGTTATGTTTAAATCCAAATACGAGGAACATGGCGCCAGCCTGCCCCTGTATGCGCGCCGGATTGGCGCATATGGCTCAAGAGCCTCAAAAGTGACCGTTTCAGTTCTTTTATCGCCCTGCCCACTGGAGAACATATGTATGAGAACAGCGATGATGCCGGGGTGGTGAGTTGGAAACTTTTCAACGCTCTGTATGAAAACCAGTATGATCTTTTCCGCAAATTCAGGTTCATTTTGAAAGCCGCAAAGGCGAACAACAACGAATCGATTGCTTTGGAAATGATTGAAGATTACATCAAACGCAAAGAGGTCGAGCTCAAGGACCTCAGACAAGCCGGTTTGGACGATTGGCGCCGCAGGGGGAAAACAACCGGTTTGCAACGGGTCCCGGCCCGCGAAATGACGCAGAACAACGGGAGGATAGGATCGGGCAAGTCGATGGTTCCCCTTGTTCCTGTTGACAGGGTCTCTATTTGGAGCAGGGTTCTGTCCAAGATTAAGGGAGAGTAGATATTGCCGTATTTTGCGGACTGATCTTTTTCAGGGCTTTCTGAGATTATGGCGGATTTCGAACGGTGCTGTAGAATTCTTGGAATAAAGCACGACGCAGGTGCTGAGGAAATAAAGCAGGCCTATAGGGACCTGGTCAAAATCTGGCATCCGGACAGATTTCCCGGAGATATTCGGTTACAGGGGAAGGCTCAGGAACAGCTCAAGAAGATAATTTCGGCCTACCGAACCGTGACTGAGAATAATCACTCTTATTACAAAACAGGCGCTGAGCGTTATAATGCCGGGAGCACGTTTCGAACGGTCGAGCATCGTCAGGTTCATCGGCGCTTTTCGAAAATGCGGCGTACTGCTATCTTTTTGCTGATCCTGGCCTGCATAGGCTCTGTATTGGCGTTGGTCAGAAACGACGTAGCGGAAATTCCTTATAACCTGGGGACTGCTTATCTGGAGTCAGGCCATTGTGATGAAGCTTTGAAGGCTTTGAGGATCGCAGGCCTGATCAATCCGGACAGCGCCAAAATCTACTATGCCCTGGGAAACGCTTACTACCAGTCGACTCTTTATGCTGAGGCGCAGGAAGCGTACGCACAGGTGATTCGCATCGCCCCGCATCATGAAGGAGCGCAAAACCGATTGGCTCTGCTGAGCGCGCGCCGGAGCACCCGTGAAGACTCCGGCGCCCGATGAAGCGGTGGCCCACGAGCTTGTCTTTTCATTACCCGAGGCCGCCTTCGATGCTTGCGGGACAAGATATGATGGCCTAATCATAGGGGAGGAGCGGTTCGTATGCCGGAAACCATATTGGATGATAAGGTAATAAGTCTGCGGTCGTTCGAGTTACTCTACGATCAATATGCCGACTTTTGCCGAAAACTCAGGTTTGTGGTCAAAAGTGCGTTGGTGATGGAGGAAGAATCGCTTGCCCTTGAAATCATTTCTGAGTTTGTCGCCCGGAAGGAAAAAGACCTCGATGAACTCCTTGCGGCGACTCGGGGTCAAATCAATGGCCGCACCACCGAATCCGAACCGGTGGAGCTTCTTTTGGGACGTCTCCTGATGCAGCACGAAGACTACCCGATTCTGCGGCGCATATCCGAGATCAAGAGGGATGGCGGAATGCGATGGCAGACTCTGCAAGCCATTATTCACGAGAAGGTCATCATCAAGGACCCATACCCGCCAGAGTCCGGCGAAAAATAAGGCCGGGTCAAGGCCCGTGTGGTCGCCGGCCCTTGTGAACCATCAGCCCATGAGACCCTTGAGGCGCGAAAATGGACCCATCAGTCAAGTTGATCGGGTATGATAGGACCTTCCTGATTTTTTGGAACAAGCTGTTCAGGGTCCTTTGCTTATGGCTATGTTTGTACCCGGCCGCGCTCATCGCCGCATACGAGGCTTACTACTGGTTGAGGTTCGCAGATTTTCTGGACCTCGATACTTATAAAACCGTTCCACCAAGACTTCTGTGTTTCTTTTATAATTTCACCAACTGGGAGGGGGCTAACCTGATCATTTATAAGTTTCTCCAGCTCCCGATATTCATAACGATGCCCATTGTCAGCTTCTCCATAACCTTCACTCTTTACCAGAGCGTGCTGGGGATATACTATCTTGCGTTCGATTCAAGAACGCTGATCAGGGCGTTAGCACGCAGGGTTTCCAGATAACTCGTCAAACTGTCCTGCACGTAGATCCAAATCGGGGAGGCTGGATCACATGAACTGTCATCAGGAGTTTTTGAATCGCGGGGACTGTATCCTCTTGCTGGTCGATATTCAGAGGTCAATGCTCGACCTTTGCGTGGACCGGGACCTCACGGTGCTCAATGCAGGCGCCCTGATCGAAACCGCCGAGCTTTTCGGGATTCCCGTTTTGTGCTCTGTGCACAATTCAGTAAAGTTGGGAGGGTTTGTGCCTGAACTCACCAATAAGATTTCAAAGCCCGAAGTGTTGGACAAGTTGGAATTCAACTGTTTCGAAAACGAAGAGATCGCGCGCACGCTCCTTGGCATGGGCCGTAAGACGTTGCTGCTGGCGGGGATCGAAGGCCACGTTTGCATTTTCCATACCGGCGTTGGAGCATTGCGTCTTGGGTACCGGGTTCATATTGCCCATGACGCGGTGACATCGAGGCGCGCCTCAGATAAGCAAACCGGCATGCATCGCCTCGACAGGGCGGGAGCTGTGATCAGTTCGACGGAAATGATGATCTTCGAATTGCTCAACCGCGCAGGCACAAATGAATTCCGCGCGCTGCTGCCGATGCTCAAGAGGCTTCAGTCAAGCTGAGGTTCTTTGCAGTGTCCGCTTCGGCCGCTGGGTGGTCTTCCGGCTTGCAATATTCCCATCTGCTCCCCACGGGAGTGTCGATAACGCGGATGCCGCACTTTAGCAGATCGCTCCTGATTCTGTCAGAGTCGGCCCAGTTCCTTCCTTTTCGGGCGGTCTCGCGATCGTGGATCAGTTTTTCCTCAGTCGGGCTGAGCAGACGCGAACTCAGGTCGAAAAAACCAAGAATGGAATCGGCCCTTTGGAATATTTCAAGGATCAATAGCTTCTGTGAGCTGCTCACCCCGGTTCGATCGATGATCGGGTTTGCCTGGCGAATGAAGCGGAATATGGCGGCAAGAGCGTGCGGAAGGTTCAGGTCGTCAGCGAGCGAATCGAGGAATTGCTGATCCAGAGTGCAGATCATCTCGGAGAGCTGTGTGTTTTCCCCGACCGGGCCTCCGGAGGCCCGGACCTTCACAATGAATTCGTCAATGCGCTTCAGTCCTCTAATCGAGTTGAAGATATTGTCAGAGGTAGCCTGGATCGGCTTTCGGTAATGAGTGCCAAGGAGCCAGTACCTTATCTGGCGGGACGAGAATCCCATAGCGAGCAGTTCCCGCACCGGCTTGCTTTCATCGACCCTGTCGGTTCCTTTGCTCTTCCTCGCCGACCAGACACGTTCGGCTATCATCCAGATATTGGCGAACGGTTTGCCCGTAAGGGCCTCTCCGATTTCTCTGACGTTTTCCAGGTGCGGGAAAACAAAATCCATGCTGCTTACCACTATGTCTATCTGCGGTCCAAGATCGTGGATGGCGGCCGAAGCCGCTGATATGTGCCATGTCGGAATGACGTTGCCCCAGTCCGTTTTGACGTAGGCGCCCATTTTGAGTTCCGAAAGGGTTGCTCTTTTGAGTAGCGCGAAATCGCTTGGGTTGAGCTTTTCGTAGGCGCTGAGGTCAACGGTTTTACCCGCCCGGACTTTCTTGGGGTCTATCCCGGAGAGTCTCCCGTAGCTGTTGCTCCTGGAAAGGTCGAAATATACGGACCGCAGTTTGTCATAGGCGAACCCTGCGGATATAAGGTCCCGGGTGAAGTCTGTTATGGTGTCGAGATGTTCGGTCGTCCGCGGGTACTTGTAGGCCTTGCTTATTCCCAGCGAATCCAGGTCTTCGAGAAAGGATTCGAATCGCTGCTGCGTGTATGGCCCGAGGCACATTCCAGCGGCAATCGAGCTGTTTATGGTGCGGCTGTCAAAATCCGGAATGAGAACGACCTCATCGACCAAAAAGTTTTTCGCCTGAAAAAACCTGGACAGCAGGTCCGCAAGCAGGAATCGTCGCGCATCTGCAATCGAAAGCGATTGGTCCAGCGGAGGCCCGGTCACACAGATGCGGGCCTTTGCTTCCTTGACAGGTTTGAATTCCACCTTCCGGCGTTCCAGCAGATTATAGAACCTGAAGTCCGGTTCGAGCATCGTTGTAAACAGGTTTGTACTGAGATAGCGGTCTCCGCCGTCGGGCAGGATTGCAACCAGCACGCCCTGCTCCATGGCCGAAGCTATCTGGATTCCGGCGGCCATCGCAGCTCCGGAACTCATGCCGGCAAATATCCCTTCTTCCCTCGCCAGTCTTCGGGCGGCCTCGAAAGCATCCTCATCTTTGACGTGGATGATCTCGTCGAGAGCATATCGGTCAAAAATCCCCGGGACATAGGATTCTTTCATGTTCTTCAGTCCCTGGACCTTGTGCCCCGGAAGAGGCTCGACGGCGACGACTCTTATGGCCGGGTTCTTTTCCTTCATCGCCTTGAGAATGCCCATGGCTGTCCCGGTCGTACCGAGCGTAGCGACGACTGTGCTTACTTTGCCCTCCGTTTGCTCGTAAATCTCCGGGCCGGTTCCATGATAATGAGCGGCAGGATTAGCGGGGTTATTGAACTGGTCGGTGAGGAAATACCTGTCCGGGTTTTCCCTTACCAGATTGTAAGCCTCTTCGATCGCACCGTCTGTGCCCGATGAGCCGGGGGTCAGAAGGAGTTCGGCGCCGAACGCTTTGAGGATCTTCTGTCTCTCCATGCTGGCGGTCTCCGGCATTGTGAAAAGGACGCGATAGCCCTTCACCGCCGCAACCATCGCCAACCCGATTCCGGTATTGCCGCTTGTCGCCTCGACAATGATTTTCCCCGCAACGAGCTGCCCCAGGGTCTCCGCTGCTTCTATCATGGAAAGGGCCGCCCTGTCCTTCACCGAACCCGCCGGGTTTTTCGCCTCGAACTTTACGTAAAACGCGACGGCCGGGTTAGGGTTCATCCGGTTTATGCGGATGAGAGGAGTATTGCCGATGCATCCCAAAACATTGGAGAAAACGTTTTTGCAGTTCACTTTTGCTTCCTGCCCGCTGGTCTGGTGTGGACATAATTTAGCGACTTTTGAGCTACAAAGTTTTATTATATAGTTTCTTAGTGCGTTTAAAACCAGTTTCTGCTGGCGCCTCTAACTAGTCCATCCGGAAACTTCGGATAAGAGACTAGCAGTTTCCGATTCGAAAAGGAGGCATTTTTTCGTCCTGGCAAGGAAATCAAGGGGTTACGCGGAGGCGTACATGCGCCCTCGCTAAGGATCGGGCCCGAACAATAAGCATCTAAGCGCGGTCTGGAGTGTCAAGCGCGAACATGAGCGCAGTGAGTGTGCGTACCGCCTCGCGGAGCGTCGAGATCCTGCCTGCGCCTCCGCCGCAATCTCGACGCTCCGCGAGGCGTGGCGGTCCCACCGCCCGCTAGAGCCCGCCCCGGACCTGATCCGGGGGCGGAAAAGGACCCTTTCCGGATGGAAACTAATAAAGAGCAGAAATTTGGCAATCACCCCGATCGAATCCAAGTCCAATTAAGATGACCAATCAGGAGCTTCAGAACAAGCTGCTCGAACTTCTTGAAAACGGCTATACGGTTTTGGCCGAAACCGAGAGGTTTGTCCACCAGATACAGAGGCGATTTCGACTGAGACGAATCGAACAGGGTGGACTCGGATGGGACGCCCCCGGGATTTTCACCCTGAACCGATGGATGGAGAACTTTTGGACGGAGCTGTGGCCCGAGGAACTGCCTGCCTCATCTTCTTTTTTAAGATGGCGATTTCTCAAAGACAGCCTGGAAGAGGCGCCGCCGGCTGAACCGGCGGTCCCTGACGTCGAGCTGATTCATCTGCTCGATGAGAGCTTCGAGCAGTGCTTGAGGTTCGCAATAGATCCGGCTGGAGGCCGGGAGGCCGGTGCGCAGATCGCTTGGAGGCGCCAAATCTGGCGCTCCTTTGACGACAGGCTCTCGCGTAGAGCGCTGTTTCACCCTGTGCGGCTGCCCGAAAAAATTGTCCAACGCCTCTCGAAGCTGGAGCGAAAAGCCAATTGGAGCAAAATGGCCTTCGTAGGTTTCGAATTTGCAGGCTACTGGGAAAAATGCCTTTTGGAAGAGTTGCAAAAAAAGGTCGGCGCGGTATTTTTCGCCCTGCCTGCGGGTGAGGCCCGGCCGGACCGTCTGGTTTATTCCGATCCCGAGCAGGAAATCACCGCACTTATGGAAAATCTGCTCATGGCGGCTCGAGAATATGCGCCTCATGAAATTGCGGTCGTTCTTTGCGATTCCGACTTCTACGGCCCGGCTGTTTCGAACCTGCTCCGGGATATACTCGGAGAGCCTCTCAGCGGAGAACTGGCGGCCTACAACCTTAGTCCTGACCTCAGCCTTTGCGCCCAGGGACTTTACAATGCCGCAGTGCTGCCGATCCGGTGCGCCCTGGACGGTGAAAAGCGCAATGACCTGTTCACTTTCGTGCGCTCCCCATACTATGGTTCGTTTTCACCGTGGAACCGGCGGTTGAGCCTGTGGGATATTACCTGGCGTGAGAAGGGTCTCGAAAGTGGAATAGACCCTTTGCTCGAGGCTGTTGGCGATTCGGCTGAAGAAATCTTTGCTGACGGGTGCAGCGGGATCAGGGCAGCCATAACGCCGTTTCTTGATGCGGGCGTGAAATCTGTTTCAAAGTGGACGGAAACCTTGCGCCGCATCTGGACGGCCCTCCGGTTTCCGGTGCTCGCCAACGAACTGGACCGTATTACGTGGGACAACCTTGTTCGAATAATCTCGGAGTTCGAAACGGTCTTTGGGGAAACCAGCCTGAGCGCACGCGCATTCTTCGACTTTCTGACTGCGGCGGCCGGCCGAGTACGGGTCCAGAAGAGCGGCTTCGAGGACGCCGGCATCCAGCTCCTTGGCAGGCTCGAAGCCCGAGGGCTCTCTTTTGGCAAAATCTTCATTCCCGGCCTGGTTTCCGGATCTTTTCCGCAGCCCGTGAGATCGCTGCCCCTGCTCGGCCCTTCGGAACGCCCGAAGGTGGTTGGCGCAACTATCGAAAGCCAGTTCGCCTTTGCGCGCTGCCTTTATGCCAATTTTCTCGCCGCCGCGCCTCAAATCGTCCTGAGCCGCCCCGTTATTTCAAAAGATGGCGACGTCTGCATCCCGTCGCCCTTCTGGACAGAAGATGGCGAGAAAAAGATCGATGCCGTAATACCCTGGAAGCACAGCCTTCCGGCTATGCAACGGGCGCGATGGGTGCGGCAGAGCATTTCGAAATCCAGCATTTCAGCTCCGGCTGAAAATGCCGGGGATTCTTTCGAACCCGATCTGTCCCGCTTTAAAATACAACCGCTCCCGGCAGCCGGCCGGATTTCGGTCAGCGAACTGCAATCAGCGCTGCTCTGCCCGGCCCGGTATTTCTTCCGCCATGTTCTTGGCATCGAAGAGCTTATCAGGTTCGAGCCGGGAATCCCGGCGTTGGAACGAGGCCGGAACGTCCATTCGATCCTGGCTTCTTTCGTTTTGCGCGCAATGGAAAAACTCGGGGAAGTCGGCATGGAATTCGAAGGGTTGCAAGGCCTTCTGAAAAAAACCACATCCGGCGCCATCGGGCCTCGTCTGTGTGACGCTGTCTGGAAAGTCGAGTTTGAACGGCTGATAGGAAAGCCCGGCCGCCCTGGTCTGTTTATGAAGTGGCTGGATGCCGAACGGGAGAGAATGCTGGAGGGCTGGTCATGGATCGCGGTTGAACGGCCGTTCGAAGGCCTGAAAATAAATGGTTGTAAGACCCGCCTCAGCGGGCGGCTCGACAGGATCGATTCACACCCCGAACTGGGCCTCATATGCTGGGATTACAAGACCGGAAGGCTTCCACGCAGAACCGTGATAATCGACGGCAATAACGAACCTCAACTCCCGGCATATCTCCTCGCGCTCTCAAGGGGAGCTGTCGCCGGCGCGCCAAAAGCCAATGAAAACTGCGGGGCGGGCTTCATCGATCTTGCATCGCTCGGAAATATGAAGCACCAGGTAATGTTCGATCCAGCCGGACGACACGGACTCTTTCTCGAAGACTGGGAAAAAGGGGTCGCTGCCGCGTTGAATTCCATCTTTGCCGGAGAAGTCTCGCCCCTCTGGCTCAAAGAAGGCCGGACCTGCGAAGAGAATTGCCCTTACAGAGGCCTTTGCGGGTCCATATAAACCTGAATCCCGGCCTCGTACGACAGACTTATATAAGACGTTAATCAGAAAGATCTGGAGCCGCAGGCGGACCACCCCTTAGATAGTGTCCATCCGGAAACCTCGGATAAGAGACTGGCAGTTTCCGAGCCGGGAAGGAGGCATTTTTCGTCTTGGCAAGGAAAGAACTTGCCCTGAGCCTTTCGAAGGGAGCTCCCCCCTTTCCTAAAGGGCCAGGGGGGTCCTCCAATGCCCGACTCAATTTGTCCCCCCTTTTTTAAAGGGGGGCAGGGGCAGCAGTGTCCGGTTAGGTTTTTGCTAGCCGGGAGCTTGTCCCTTGTTCTTTGAAATCTTGAAAGCTTCCACTGGCAACCTTGATGCCCTGAAGCTCGTTACGAATTTGGGTCCTGAGTTGTCTGACTCTCTTGATGCTGACTCTTTCCCCGAAATGGTTCTGGCAATAAATTGCAAGGAGAAGGTAAGTTATTAATCCGGCAAGGATTTGCATCGTGAGGCCGTATCGGCTCCTTGCAATAATGTGATAGACCTTTAGATGACGCTTCCACCATCCGAAGAACTTCTCAATGAGCCAGCGCTCTTTGTAAATTGTTGCAATTTGTTCAGCGGAAAGGTCATGGCGACTCGTGGCAATCCAAAATTGCTTGTCATCAACTCGGTATCCGATGATCCTTATGGGATTCTCGGTCTGGTTGACGCCCTTCGTGCCGATCAAGACCACTGCGTCATAGAAGACATTGCTTCCCGCTGTGAGAGGATTGGACCTGATGATCGTTTTTCGGGTGTTTTCGCGAATGCGACAGACAAAATGTTTGCCCTCGGCCAACCAGCAATCAAAATCTTTATGGCGTTGATAATTTCTATCCATAACTCCTGTCTGGCCAGGGGAGAGCAGCGGGCTGACAAAGGGGCGTTCATCGACCTTGCCGTTTGTTAAGACTACCTCCTTTGGGATAGAACGATTAAGGTCGAAGGCCATGTGTACCTTGGCTTTTGTTGCCTGGTCCGAGTAATCGGCCCAGTGCATAGAGAGCACTGTTTCAATGTATGAGCCGTCGATGGCGATCAGTTCACCCCAATCTGCATGAGCTTTGGGTATGACGTTGGTGGCTTCAGCCTGGAGGTGTCTGAAAACATAGAACATTTGCTCAAGCCCTCGGGTATTGATCGCCTCGAAAAAGGAGCTTTTCTTTATCCCCTGGGGAGGAGATATTGCCCGTCGAGCGAAATCGTCCTCTTCAAGAAACTGAAGCAGATCGCGCCCGGATTTATGCTCCTCAAGGTGGAAGGCAACGAGGGCTTTGAGTTGATGCATGAATTCCATCTGCAATGGCCTGTAGCCCCTCGATTCCAAAAGAGGAATAGAGGATTGGAGTCTTTCAATTGGGTTAAAAAGATCATCGAACGACGGCGGCTCTTGGTTCAGAAAGAAGGAACGCGGCATCTTCGTAACCTCCTCAAATTATTGGATTTTACGAAGAGGCGCCGCCGCGCAGCTTTATTGAATTGTCAAGAGAAAAATCATTCGAAGATCCCAATTTCGTTAATTTTTTTCAAAATAATGCATATGCAAATACCTAACCGGACACTGCTGGGGCAGGGGGGATTTCAACGCGGAGGCGTACAGGCGCCCTCACAAAAGATCGGACGCGAACTGAGCCCTCACAAGAGATCGGGCTCGAATTAGAAGCATCGGACGGGGGCTTGTCCGGACAGCTCGAATTCGAACGAAGTGAGGATTCAGCATCTAAGCGCGGTATAGAATGTCGAGCGCGAACATGAGCGCAGTGAGTGTTCGCGCCGCCAAGCTTGCCCTGAGCCTGTCGAACGGGCGTAGCGTCGAGATCCTGCCCGTGCCACCGCCGAAGGCAGTGGCCAAGTAGGCTGGCGGTCCCACCGCCCCAGGGCGGAAAAGGACCCTTTCCGGATGGAAACGAGTTAAGGAGGCCCAAATGATTAAAATAGTCGTGATTCTCCTTTTTACCCTCGCCGCTTTGCTGCCGATCGCCCCCTCGCCGCAGGCGGCTGCGATGGAGCTTTCATCCCCAGCCTTCAACGACCGGGGCGCCATTCCCCGCCGATATGCCCGCCCTGCCGCCGGGGGACATAATGTTTCGATTCCGCTGAAATGGACCGGAGCGCCCGATGGGACCAAATCATTCGCGCTGTCTATCGTGGATCAGCACCCGGTTGCTCGAAAATGGGCGCACTGGATGGTGATAAATATTCCGCCCGATGTATCATCTCTTCCGGAGGGCGCCTCGGGAAAGAATATGCCGCCCGGCGCGATCGAGATCGGGAATTCATTCGGCGAGGCAGGATATGGAGGACCGCAACCTCCGAAAGGCACGGGCCCTCACGCCTATCTTATAACTGTCTACGCCCTGAAGGATAACAGGCTGGACCTTAAGCCCAACGCGACCCAAGCTGACTTCCAGAGCTCAGTACGGGGAAAAGTGCTCGAGGAGAACTCGATAACGGGTTTTTTTGAGCAATAGAAACAGTCCCTCACGTCCCTTCGGGTCGCCCCGAACCTGTGAAAAGGCGTTGTAGGGTCGAGGTGCGAGGTCATGCCCGCGATAATGTCCCTTGGTGGGTGTTCCGGCCGGGACGCCGGCAGGCAGGCTAATGCAAAAGAGGGCGCCGGTCTTGCCTTGGAAAATTGACCCCTTTTCACCACCCGGCTAGAGCAGCTTTTCAATCGAACTCAACAGCTTGTCCCAACTCAAGGGCTTAGCCAACATAATGTCCACGCCCCGGCTGGCAAGATCTATGTCCTCATATTGCGCGCCCCACCCGGTTATCATCACAACCGGCATTTTGGGATTTTTTTCCTTCGCGCGTTTGGCTACCTCCCAGCCGCTTATCACGGGCATGCCCAGGTCGGTCAAAACCAGGTCGAAATGGCTCGAATCTATCAAATCGAGCGCCTTCTCGCCGTCGCTCATCGCAACAACCCGGTGCCCTTTGAGCCTTAGCATATCCCGTAGCAGGTTGAGGATCTCCGGGTCGTCTTCGACCAGAAGCAAGCGATAGGAACTCGACCCTTCGCCGGTCTTGGCGACGAGCGGCGCCTTCGTCCCCTCGGCCCTGGCGAGCGTGATTATGAAAGTGGTGCCTTTGCCCGGCTTGCTCTTTACCTGGATATCGCCTCCATAGCGGCCGATGAGGCTCCATGACACGCTCAACCCAAGGCCTGAATTTCCAATCCCCTTCGTAGTGAAAAACGGATCGAATATTCTTTCGGCTACATCTTTGCTCATGCCTATGCCGGTGTCGCTGACTTCGAGAACAAGTTGCTCGCCCTGGCGTCTAGAGCGAAAGCCTACGACGCCTCCCTGGGGCATTGCGTCGATGGCGTTGAGAAGAAGGTTGGTCAGAATTTCCCTCAGGTCCGAGGCATTGATCGCGGCAAGACAGTTCGGCTCAAGATTCATCTGTATGTCTATCGTGCGCCCGGACCTTTCCATCAGATTCTTCCAGCGCGGCCTGGTAAGTTCGACAACGTCCTTCACGGCTTCTTCGATGTCGACGGTGGATGCCGCGGCCTTCGGGTCCCGTTCCCGCTCGGTGAACCTCTGAAGCCGCCGGACGGTATTCGAGCCGTCATATACCGCCTTTTCCATGTTCTGAAGCCTTCGCTGGATATCTTCGTCTTCTATTTGCGGCAGGATCAACTGAATATGTCCAAGAATCGCCATCAAAAGATTGTTGAAATCATGTGAAACGCCTCCGGCCATCGTGCCAAGGGCCGCAAGTTTCTCCGACTGGATGATCTTGTCTGAAAATGCCTTCTTCCTGGTTATGTCCTCTATTACCAGCAGGTAGCCGACCGGCTGGCCCGTTTCGACCAGACGGACGAGATTGATATCGGCCAGATAACTCTCACCGGTTGAGTTCATCAGGCTCACATCTGTTTTTTCAACCTGCCCTGCATCGGATTCGGACGCCCTTGCCAGAAGCCTTTCGAAATTCGTCGGGTCCTGGAAAAGCACACCGGGCGATCGGCCTGTAATTTCCGAAAGTTTTTGGCCCTGTATTTTTTCGAGACTCCGGTTGATTCGGACTATTTTCCCTTGCGTGTCGAGGATGCAAATGCCCTGGGGCATGAAATCGAGCACTAGGTCGGAAATCGGTCCGGTTGAAAAAATATTGCGCGCCTCAACGGCGCCGCCGGGGCCGGCCGGGTCGTCCGCCACGCGCCGGTGGGCCTCTCCGGCGCATTGCAGCCCGACTATAAGGTGGCCGATAACTTTGCCGATTATCTCCCAGTTTCGCCTGATCTCCAGCGGGAATTCCTGCGGATGGTAGGCGCTAAGGTTAAGCACGCCCAAATTGAGGATCGGAATGCAGGCGAGCGAGACCGGCGACACGACAGCGCCTTGAAGGTCCGGGATTGGGTGCTCGGCGGTGTTTTCAATGAAAACGGGCTCGCCCGACGAAAAAACCTGGCCCGAAACGTTCTGACCCGGTCCAAACCGCAGATTCTGCCTGTAGCGCCTGGACACCGCCTCGAACTGATCGTCCAAACCGTATGCGGCTGCCAGCGAAAGCTTGCCGATACTCCGGTCCCAAAAAAGGATCGAACAGTTCTCGAATCCGGTTTCCTCTATTATGATCCGGACAAAATGCTCGCATAGCGTGGTTGCTTCCTGGTCCAGGGATACCGCCTCCGCAAAGCGCTGGATCAGAGCCAGATACCGGCTCATTTCATCGCCCCGTCTCTCTGCGCTAAGGAAGCCTATTTGCATCATTTCATTAACAAGGTGGTCCATCCTCTTCCCTCTTTAGTCATCTTTGCAATTTGCACTTGTATGACAGACCGGTCAACAATACCAAGCGACTGCTTCGTGAAACTGAAGAGGCCCTATCGCGGCGGCGCACCCCGCTCAACCAACGCGTTGTGCGGCGCAGGCGGCAAGGCTAAGCCTAAGGCTGGCCGAGAAGAGACCATAACTGGTCAACCTCGGGCCAGATGCTCTCCACCCTCTCCTGGTAGTCCTCCCACTCCTGTTCGGAAATATAGAGGTCCCGGCAATGAGAAAGAGTGCTCTCTTCATTGACCAGTTCGGGATACTCACGCAAATGGCTGAGCACATTGACCAGGTGCATCAACCGCACCTCGGTCTTGAACTCCTTGCTCTTTTCCGGGGCGTGATGGAAGGCGATCACCGCCTCCATTTCTTCCGGAAAAGCCCACCGGGAGGCAAGGTGCCTGCCGAGCTTGCAGTGTTCGAAGCCATACTGCGCTTCAACATACCAGGGGGGAATATTCTTTTTCGCCGCGGTTTCAAAAATAGCTGCGAACTCCTCGTTGAAGTGCGCCGCCATAACGATCCAGCCAAGATCGTGAATCAGGCCGAGCACGGCCGCTTCGGCCCCGTTCATCCATGGACGTTTACTGGTCATCTCGGCTGCGATTCTGGAACAGGCGAAAGCATGCTTCCAAAGCATTTCCCGGTGAGCCGCACTAATCACACGCCCGTTGGAAAGCAGACTCATGAGCAGGGTGCAAATGCATATCGATTTTACTTGGTCGGACCCGACAATCGTTATTGCTTTTGTAACCGTATTCACCTTGCGCCGGTGTCCGTAATAGGTCGAATTGGCGACCATGATAACCTTGGCCACAAGCGAAGGATCGTAGCAAATAATGCTTTCCAGCTCTCCCACTGTATCGACTTGGGAGTGAACTATTTCGATCAGCCGCTTCAAAGACTCAGGCAAAGGAGGAAGCTCTTTGATTTGTGAAACCTGGTAGCGGATTTCTTTTTCATCTAATGGATTGGTGAACATCTCCCCCATCCTTCACTCAAATCGTAATTCGCTCGCAGGCTCGCTCTATATGATCGAAGCTTATAGCACGAACCAAGTGCGCCTGTAACCAAGAATTAGAAGCTGTCCTCAGGGCCGGTTTCTTTCATCTTTACCCGGTTCACTGCAAACCGCAGATATCAGCTCGCCAATAACACTAACCGGGGGCGGCTTCCACGGCCGCTAAACAACTTAACGGCAGGCAGGGTCAAACAGTTGAAGTTTTTGTGATTGGTTTGGCTACCGCCGACCAGGTCAAGCTTCCAAACAACTTCCCTATCTCCCGGTTTGAAGCGCACGTGTGTCTCTTGATCACGTAAACGCATGCCTTCCTCGATTCACTGCGCTGGTTTCTCGTTATCTCTTCCCGTGTGAAAAAGAGGACCTGATTCGTCAATCCGTGTCTATCCGCGTTCATCCGTGGTTCCGTTGTGGCTTCTCCGTCCCGCATCCCTGTGTCTTTGCGTCCTCTGCGTCTCTGAGTCCTCTGCGTCTCTGCGGCGAGCCTGTTTTTTTTGCCGCTTCTATTGCCGTTTCTATTGCCGCTTCTATTGCCGCTTCTGGTTGCCGTTTTGCAGACCAAAGTCACTTCGCGGTAAAATAGTGCCGGATTGAAATTGCGTGCTGTTCGGGTCATGCGTTTTCACTCAGTCCTCAGTCCTCAGTCCTGAGTCCTGAGCAAGCGCCGTTTCTGGTTGCCGTTTTGCACGGCGAAATAACAAGGTGGTAAAATTGGACTGGATTGGAATTGAGGAATTGAGGAATTAAATTCCTGAATTTCTGAATTGTCTCTTAATTGGAGGTTTAAATCCGAGTGCGTCCTCGCAAAAGATCGGACGCGAACTGGGCACTCACAAAAGATCGTGTCCGGACTTGAAGCATTTAACCATGTTCGGAACGCTAAGCCCGGACCTGAGCGCAGTGAGGGTCCAGCGTTTGACATCGGTTCGAATCCTTAACGCGAACCCGAACTTAGTGAGGGTTCATCCGTGGTCGTCCTCAGTCCCCAGTCTTCAGTCCTCGGCGCCGTTCTTTGAAAACCGAATATAGGCTTTATTTACGCCCATCTGTGTTCATCCGCGTCCATCCGTGGTTGTCTTCAGTCCTCGGTGCCTTGCGGGGCGTGGAGTTTTTATCGGTGGGTTCATCCTCAATCGGGGATTCCTTAATTCTTTTTCAGCCTCATTCATCAGTATCTATCCGCGTCCATCCGTGGTTCAAAATTCCCTGCATTTCCGCTGTTTTCGCAGAAAAGCAAATGCGAACTACCAATGAAATCAACGGCTTGAGGAACCGGTGCCTGTATTTCGCCTGTATTTACAATGGAGCCGCCGATCTGCCTGTGAAATCAGTAGATTGCGCGGGCTTCTCCCGCCTCTTTGAAATCGGGGACTTGACGACATGCCCCGATGGACCTACCTCAATAAAAGAGTGATCATAATTAGAATTGAACAATTCAGGTCGGGAGATTTACATGGAAGAAAAACAGGAACATAGCCACGATCATAAACACGCGCATGCTCACAGCCACTCTCATGAACACCGGCATGGCGACGCCGGGCATTCTCACGAGCACGGACACGAACACGAACATGCTCACGCGCACCGGCACGAACACGGGAAAGGATACGAAGGTCATTCCCACGACGGTGAGCACGGGGAACACGATCATGAGCATCCCGGGCATGAAAAGCTTCCGGGTGAACACGTTCACGAGCATTAGAGATCGTGCGGTTGAAGTTGTGCTTTTGCTCCGCCGCATCGGCATTGTCTGACGGACGATTTACTGATAACCGGTTCCCGGAAACCGTCTTTCTATCTTTTGTTTTTTCCCTTTATTGTGTATATACTTTCCCGGCTTGATCCCTGCTCTTTGCCTTATGGTGTCGGAGCAAAATCGAGACATGCCGGAGGGTATCATGGAAGAAAGGTTCATTCTGGAAAAAGGAAAAGTCATTTTGGACACGCAAACCGGTCTTATGTGGCAGCGAGGCGCGTCCACCGACAGGATAGTCTGGCGAGATGGTTTTGAATATATCGAAAAGCTAAACGCTCAGAGTTTCGCAGGATACAACGATTGGCGCTATCCCTCCAAAGATGAACTGGCCACACTGATTCTGCCTGAGGAAAACCGAATCAGCGGCCTCTACATCGATCCGGTATTTGAAAAACAGCGCAATTGCTGGTCCTCGACACAAGGTGAGGGCCATGGGCATCAGGCCTGTTATGCCGATTTTTATTACGGCGACATGTATCTGGTTGAGGAAAATTACGCCAACCTCTTCGTGCGGGCAGTTCGCAGCCGGAACGGCGATTGAATTTCGAAGCCCTCGATACGATCCCGAATCCCGTCGACATGCCCGACCGCGATATTTCGCGTTCGTTCAAAAGACTCGGGGTGCTTCTTTACGAGCCCGAAATACCGCAGAACACCGGGAATATTGCGCGGACCTGCGCCGCTACTCATACGCCCTTGCACCTGGTCGGGCCGCTTGGTTTTCGAATTACTGACAAGCTGCTGAAACGGGCGGGCCTCGATTACTGGCCTTATGTGCGCATGAAGCTCTATTCGGATTTCCGCACCGCTCATTTGGATATGGGGCATTCGCGCCTGGTTTACTTCTCGGCCCGCGCCTCAACGCTCTATTATGATTTTTCTTTCCGGACCGGAGATTGCCTGGTTTTCGGGCCGGAGACAAGAGGTCTGCCCGAAGAATTGTTTGCCCTCTATCCGGGAGATGTGGTAAAAATACCGATTAACAGGGCCAGGGTTCGTAGTTTGAACCTTGCGACTACTGTGGGAATTGCTCTTTTTGAAGCTCTGCGACAGATGCGTTGCTAAGGAATTCACTTTCTGCCGGCTTCTGGTTCAGACGCCGCAAACACCCGGCGTCATCGATTACTCAACCTGTTTCTCCACCTCATTTTCGATTGGGACCTCCATGATGCCAATTGAGGAAATCAAGTCTAGCCTGTATGAGCTTTACCCTGAGATTGAGAAGTTGGGAATTCATCCAGTCGTGCTCCAGAAAGGCAGGCGCTTCTGAATTCTGTTTTTCGAGAGCAGGGACTGCTTAAAACAAGACCCACCTCTTAGTTCCTGTGTTGTTGTTCAGAAAGAACAGAGCGATTCCTGCCATTTCAATCCCGCAAGGGCGCCGATAGTACGCCGTGCGGTATCGGCGGCCCGGCGCAAGATGAGCGACCCGGCGTTCGAAGTTGTTCCGGAAAGGTTTTCGACCCGAATTTCAGGAGTTCTCTCAAATGGCGAGCGTCGAATGGAAAGGCGCCAGATGGGAGGCGTACTACAGTAGCCTCTCCATTGCGGATTTGCTCACTGTCCTTAAAGGCCACGGGCAGATGGAGGTGCTGCGGTTTGAGGTCCCCGGACGATTCAAGGGGGAGTTGAGTCTTTGTCTCACTGACGATGGGGGCAAGGAAATTACGCTCTATCACCTTGAGGTCTTCGGCAAGAAGCGTGCGGGTACGGGAAGGGAAGCTCTCAGGTGGCTGAGAGAGGTATTCAAGGGAGCGATATATCTTGAATTTCCTGATTCGCCGGACCCTGCAATCGGGTTCCATCCTACGATGCCGTTCTGGTTTCAGATGTACCGGGAAGGACTGATCGACGCCCTGGATTGTGAAAACTTGTATCTGGGCCCCCAGGCGAGCAGCGAGCAGGTCGGGCAGGTCCGCAAGCATATCGAGAAAGCCATGGGCACGAAGCTGGAGGTTCTTTGAAGTCAAGGCCGCATCATTCAAAGAACTCGAAGGGACACATGCAAAAGAATCCTTTTTCAGAAAGACTCGAGCGTTTTCGCAGCCTCATGCTGCAGGAGCGAACTTGACGCTTTTCTCGTCTCGGTCCCGGAAAACCGCTATTACCTCAGCGGGTTCGAAGCCGAGGACCTTCTGTTGACTGAGAGTTCCGGTTGTCTTCTTATAACCCAGACGGCGCAATACCTTCTGACCGACTCACGATATGAAGAGGCCGCAAAGCAGGAGGCTCCCGGATTTCAAGCTTGCAGATTTATTCCACTGGGCTCAAGCAGATTCTGCCCGACCTGTTCACGGAGCTCAAGTCCGAAAGGCTGGGAGTCGAGGGGCATTTCCTGACCTTCAAAAGGTTCAGGGAAGTCGAGGAGGCCCTCTCCAAAGTCCGGCCCTCTGCTGAGGTTATCGCATGCTGAAGACCTGGTCGAGAGACTCCGGATAATAAAGGATGACGCAGAGATCGAGAAAATCCGAAAATCGATCAGGCTGACTGAAAAAGCGCTTCAAACGGTCTGGAACGCTCTGGCCCCGGGCAAGACCGAAAAAGAAATGGCATGGCTGATTGAAAAGACGATCCGTGAAGGCGGAGGTCAGGCGGTCTCGTTTCCGCCCATTGTCGCCGCCGGTCAAAACGCCGCTCTTCCTCATGCGGTCCCCACCGACCGCAGAATTGGCGCAGGCGAAATGGTGATCCTCGACCTCGGCTCCAAACTCGACGGCTACTGCTCGGATATGACCCGGACGTGGGTTTCCGGCGCCCCGGACCCCAAACTGATGGAGATATACAAAACTGTCCGTCAAGCTCAGCTTGCTGCACAGGATAAAATACGTGCAGGAATCGATTCGGTTGCGGTCGATTCGGCGGCTCGCGACCTCATCAGGGATGCCGGATATGGCGACAATTTCGGCCATGGGCTGGGACATGGAGTCGGCCTTGCGGTGCACGAAAAGCCCGGCCTTAGAAAAGTGGAGCCCACACTGCTCGAAGAGAATATGGTCGTTACCGTGGAACCGGGCATCTACCTGCCCGGATTTGCAGGAGTGCGGCTCGAAAACATGGTTCGGGTGACAAAAACAGGCTGTGAGCTTCTCACCAGCGAAGAACTTTTCTACAACTGGTAATCCGGGTCCTGCGGATTCGACCGCGTCTCGAACGAACCGTTTTTGAGGGAAAGGATAATGCGATTTGTCCTTTCCTCCACTTCGGGGATCATTTCGACGAGCGCCTTAAGCGAGGTCAAGATCTTTTTGGTCTGTTGTTTGTGGGGAATTTTCAGTTCAGGATGGTCCAAGAAATTGAAGAATCTGATCGAGCATCGACCAGCTTGTCCACGGTAAAATCGACATAGGCAAGCTTCGGCCATATCAACCTGAGATCATCCGGCAGATGCTCGATCCTGGTCAGGCCAGTTCCTCGTTGGTCCCAAGCCACATCGCACTCTTTAAGGCGGCTGAGAAGCGACTGGATCTCTTCGCGATTTCCCTCCCATGCGTCGCTTTCAACCATCAGTTCCTGCCATTTGGGCCAGATCTTGTTGTCCACCCATTTTTCGCCAAGGCCGGGCATGAGCGGCAGGCCGGCAAGCTCGCGCTGTTCGGCTATGAGTTTTTCGCAAAGGCGTCCGAGCCCGGCTGGAGCAGTTTTCCCCGGGAAGGTTCGACTTCGATCAGCCCGCTCAGCCTGTTCAATATGACGCTCTTGTTCTCGAGGTCCGGGCACGCCAAGGCGATCTGCGCATTCCCACTGCTCCCTCAGAAAACTGATCTCGGCATTTATCGCGGAGAAGATGAACCCGAGCTTAATGAGCGTATTTCTCAGCTCGTGGGCCAGAACATTGCAGCTCTGGAGGCGCTGGCGCGCAAGCTCTTTCTGCGCTTCGGAAAGAGTTTCACGAATGTGGAGTGAAAGCAGTTGAGTGCCAAGGGTGCGGGAAAGCTTTCTTGATGACCTTTGTGGAATGATCCCCTCTTTTTATGAGGCCCTTTTTGAAGTGAATCTTTATTACGGCGACGACCAGATTTTCACAGTCTTTCCAAATCGGATTTCCCCGATAGTCGACGGGATATTCAAGATCACCGACATGGTCCCCGTAGAGATAGGATTTCTTTATCAGCACGGGTTCCATGTGATGATAGTCTTCGAGCTTCGTTGGCGAGCTGTTTTCGCACGCTGCGGCAATCCTCGTGAGGATCGTCCGCGGTCCAGCTCTTGGCCTTTTCGACGCACCAGGCCATTGCCTCCAGCGCTCGGCCAGGCCTGTCTTTGTAGTCCTCCCAGCATTTCCCCGGATAATTGTAATCGGAATATTCCTTGAGACCCCATGAGATTTCGCCGGTAGCTTCATTACGAACGCCGGATGTAACGCGAACCGTGCGCAACTCGGGCATGGGGCCGATTCTGTATATTGTTCCCTTTGTCGCGTCGCGCAAACAAAGCAGTATGGTTTCAATCATATCCTTGCAGGTTCGCTCAAGGATATCATCGTTTATAATCATTCAGCAGCCCCCTTATAAACCTTCTTTCCCAAAGATCTTGTATCCCGAAACCGGCACGGGGTCAACAGCCTTTTTATCCGCCCCAAATGCCCTGATAACTCCGCAGAATTATTCCGAGAAGATCCTGCCATTTGCCATTAACGCGGCAAAAGCGTAAAATCCGCCATCTATTTGATTACACTCCACTGAGGGAGGGAAGCGTATGCGGATTTGTCAGAAACGTTTCATTTTTGGCGCTGGCGTTCGTCTTTTTGTTCCATTCGATTCTGCCTGCGGCGCCGGGTCCTCAGAAAGAAAGCAACGGCCCGCGGATACTCTGGGCTTTTGGAGCAATCCGCGCCTCGTCCAACCCCCCGAAGGTCGAGCCGGTAAGCACACAAATGGTCCTCTCGTCCGGGGATAAGCTCAAAATGATGATCCAGACTCAGGAAAAAATGCTTTGTCTACCTGATCCACAGGGACTCGCAGGGGGAATTTTGCCATGCTTTTCCCCTACAGTCTGCAAGCAGTTCGATACAGACTACCAGACTGCCCGTAATTACTACGCGCCCAAAGGAGAAGCCTGGTTCCAACTCGACAGCAGGACCGGCAATGAGACCTTCTATCTTATCGCCTCAGACCAGCGTTTGCTCGATATCGAATATACATACGAGAAGTACGCCTCCTGCGAAGACGTCGAAGAAGCAGGACCTGGCCGAACAGATGCTCTCGCGAACTCGACAGGATCACAGAAAGATACCTGGCCTCATCGGGGGGAGCTGAAAAGCTGGCGACAACGAGTCTGCACTGCGGGGATTCGAAAGGGCGACCGGCGCAGACCCGACTGATATAGACGCAACTGGCCAGCAGAAATTTCATTCGACAACATTTATTCCGAAACATTCGTAATCGACCACAGGTAGGCGCGAATGCAAAGCTTCGGGCCGCTCGCAGATAGGCGATTGATCCGGCGTTGTGCTTTCGAGAAGGCGCGACTCGTTTACAATAGTTTCCCGCCCAGTTCGGCCACTTTCGAACGTTCCCCTTTGATCAGAACCACGTGACCGGATATAGTCCTCGTTCTTGATCCTTTCGACCAGGTAGGTCAATCCGTTGCTGCTGGCGTCGAGGTAGGGATTGTCGATCTGCTCCGGGTCACCCGTAAGCACTATTTTTGTATCCTCGCCCACTCGGGTGATGAGCGTCTTGATCATATGGGGAGACAGGTTCTGGGCTTCATCGCAGATTATGAACTGCCGCGGGATGCTGCGCCCGCGGATATAGGTGAGCGCCTCCAGATCGAGCATTCCTTTGCGGATAAGGTCCTGAAGCACCTCGAAAGGCTCCGAGCAGTTTCTGAAAAGGAATTCGAGATTGTCATAGATCGGCTGCATCCAGGGCCGGAGTTTCTCTTCCTTGGTTCCCGGCAGAAACCCGATGTCATCTCCCATGGGAATGACCGGACGTGTTACCAGAAGCCTGCTGTATGCGTTTTCCTCGAGCACTTTTTCAAGCCCCACCGCCAGGGCCAGCAGGGTTTTCCCGGTTCCCGCCCGGCCAACCAGGGTAACAACTTTTACCTGATCGTTGAGGAGAAGTTCGAACGCAAATTTCTGTTCCTTGTTCAGCGCCCTTATCCCCCAGCAACTCGCCTCACCATAGCTCAGGGGCAGGAGCGATCCCTGATAATAACGCGCAAGCGCCGACTGGGAAGGATTCTCGCTGGATTTCAGAAGCATGAACTGATTGGGAAGAGCGTTATGCGAGTTGTGGTTGAGCCTGCCTTCCTTGTAGAACCTGTCGAGTTCCCGGGCTGACAGATATATCTCGCCAACGCCGGTGTAGAGCTGCTCGTAATCGACCTTGTCATTGTAGAAATCCTCGGCCCGTATGCCAAGCACGTCGGCTTTAATCCGCAGGTTCAGGTCTTTTGTTACAAGCGTGACCGGTTCGCTTCCGGAAACGCTCAGATTGTAGGCAACAGCGAGAATCCGGTTGTCATATTTTTCGGGATCCAGTCCCTGCGGGAACTCCATCAGGCCTGAATGATTGAGTTCGATAGTCAACCGGCCGCCCTGGGGCAGGTCAACGCCCTCCGACAGCCTGCTCGATTCCCGGAGCGCGTCCAGTTCCCTTGAAACAACTCGGGCGTTTCTCCCTATTTCATCCTGTCTTTTTTTCTGATTGTCTATTTCTTCGATTACCGCAAAAGGTATCACGACGTTGTTGTCTTCGAACGCGAAAAGGGCGTCCGGGTTGTGGAGCAAAACATTTGTATCGATCACATAGGTCTTACGCATCAAAACTCTCCAGGACCTTTTTGAAACTCCCGCAGCTCAATTTCAAACCCAATCCGGGACGCAATCGGGACCCGACCGGCGGGTTCAAATTATGAAGCGAGCCGAAGGTGAAACATCTTTGCAGTATGTAAACTTTTTTGGGGTAAAAATGGAAGGAGAATTAAATGAACTTAAGCCGGCAAAAACCTATGTAGCGAAATTGTAACATTTTCTATTGCTCAACGTGGTCGATCCGCGACCGACTCAGCGGGAATCATACCTGAGATTATCCCCCGGTCTCATTTCATAGCATTCCGGGACCGCAACCGGCGCCCCCGACGCCAGCAGTTCGCTCACCGTCACAAAATCGAAGCCGGCCTTTGCAAGCCTTGGCACAAACATCGGGAGGGAATCCGCAGTGCCGTGTCCACGACCGTTTGCGTGGAATACGATAATAGATCCGGGCCTGGCGCTTCTGGAGCACGGTCCTGGCTATAGCCGCTGCTGAGCGGCCTTTTGCCGGATCGCCTGAAACAATGTCCCATTGAATCGCCGGAAGTCCCAAATCCTGAAGCATTTTCAGCGTATCGCGGTTGCAGGCGCCGAAAGGAAAACGGAACAGGCGGGGGACTCTCGGAATTTCTTTCCTCTGTTCCTCTGCAGTCGCATGAAAACATGGTCTTTTCTGCAGTTCCTCCCAAAGCAGCTCATATTGAGCCTGAGTCCAGAGCACCTGGTCTTCGGGCCTCTTTTTTGCCCAGCTTACGAAAGTTCTTGTGATTCCAGCTATGATTCCCGATTTCGAAAAGCGGCTCAGCCATGAGTTGCAGGGTCTTTTCCGGGTGCGAGCGCATCCACTTGCCGCCGGCAAAAAAGGTGGCTTTGATCTTGTTGGCCCTCAAATAGTTCACTATGCCGGGATCATAGCCGCTGATCTCTTTTTCCCCTTCACAAAGATCGAAGGTCAATGCGATGAGTTTGACGTTTTCAGGCAGTTTAACGGAGCGTATCGAATTCGCCATCTCAGGCGAGAGCGCTGGAAGATTTTCGCCGGGCCGAGTCCTCGATGGAGGAATATTTCTCAAACGGGCAGGAGTAGGCGCACCCCTCTTATCGGAAACGCTTCCATCGAGTTCGGCCTGCGACCAGCAGCATGGGGAATTCGCCCTCCGGCCGGCCTACTGTCGCCGATTGTTCCGCCCCGTCTGGAGCATCGTTGGGCAGATCGGCTGCAGGGCACGCAAAAACAGCCTGAAGAAAAAAGAAAGCTGTAATAAAGAGTTTAAGACAATTCATCGAACGGGGGTCACACATCCAGGCGCCGGGAAATCAGTCGAATCTGATCGGTCGAGATTCGGCCGACAATGCAATTATTGGTCTGCAAGCGTCCATTGCGCCATGACGAAGGTCCCGCCGCCCTCGGCGGACTCAATCTGAAATGAGCCGCCAGAGAGTTCCGCCCTTCTTTTCATGCTCATCAGCCCCAGCCCGCAATCCGTGCACGTAAGAGACATGGCGTGAGATACGTCGAACCCGTCCCCGTTGTCCCGGATGTCCAGTTTGATGTATCCGTTTTCTGCGATCAGCGAAACCCGGGCGTGATCGGCTTTGCTGTGGGCCGCCACATTCTTGAAAGCGTCCTGAACGATTCGAAAAATCACCAGCCTCAAATCCTCAGATATCTCTTGCTCTCTGACCTTGAATTCCGATTCCACCTCGATATCGGGGTGGTCTTTTTGAAATTCTCTGCAAAACCAACTCAGCGTCGCCAGAATACCGAGGTCGTCCAGAACTGTGGGCATCAGTTCCGTGTACATGTTGCGGACTCGCTCGACGGCGGCCTGAATCTTCGGTATAATGGCCTTCGAGGTCCGCGGTGCAGCTTTCGCCGGGGTCCATTCGCACCAGAACGCTTTCGATGTTAAACTTGATGGCCGTCAGGAGTTGGCCAAGGTCATCGTGCAATTCGGCAGCCACCATTCTTCGCTCATTTTCCTGCACTTTCAGCAACGCGGATGAGAGGTGCTTGAGCTGCGTTTCCGACTCCAGCAGCGCGTCTTTGGATTTCTTTCGATCCATCGAGTAACGGATCGCTCTTTCGAGCAGGGGTCCGCTCATCTGGTCCTTGACCAGAAAATCCGCCGCGCCGTATTTCATCGCTTTCAGATCGACGAGGTAATCTCCCTGGCCTGTCAGGACGATTATCGGCGGCGTCTCCGGGGATTCCTCCACCATGCTGAGAATCTCCAGCCCGCTCCTTGAGCCCAGGTGGTAGTCGAGGAGGCATACGTCGTAGATTCCCCTCTCGAGTTCCTTCAGGCCGTCTTCATAGGTCTGGATCCAGGTAACCTCATATTGCGCTGAAGACACTTCGGCCAGCAGACGATCGAGCAGGATGCAGTCGTCCTCGTCGTCTTCGATTAGAAGCACTCTAATATACTGAAGGTCGCGCTCATACATTTGAACTTTTCCTGCGGAACCCCACCATTCGGAACTGCATCGGGAAGTTGCTTCAAACCTTGCAGGTAGTCGGAACTAGAACGAAGATACGCCTCAAATAGGAACGAATGAATTGCGCCGAGACCTGCCAATCTGCGGTTTGCGGCATATCCAGGTCACAAAAAAGCTTTGTTATCTTATATACCACATTCAGCGGTACATTCCACGCCGGATAAAAAAGGAGTCGGATAAGATTTTACTTCAGTAGCCCGGTGCAATGTTCCGTTTTCTTTGCGCAGTAGCATGTGGCTCAATATTTCTCTCCCGGGAACCCGGACTCAGCCCCGTTCGGGTTCCTTTTCTACTACTCTGGAATTACAGAGTAAAACGAATGTGTCGGCCGCTTGCCTGCGCAACGGCGGGATTACTCTTCGCCAATCCTTTTCAGGTACATGCGTATGGATTCAAACGAACCTTCCGGGGCTGCGATAAGGTGCTCCTCTATACGCTGTCCGCTCAGATAGTCGCTCAGGTGAAACTCCCGGCCATCCAGGCGGTGTATCTTGCCGCCGGCAGCCATCAGGATGATCTGGGCCGCCGCAAGATCGCGATATGAGACATTTGCCAGAAGCGCCCCTTCGGCTCGCCCCCTGGCCACGTAAATTATGTGCGCGCAGGTCGATCCCAGGTTCCGGATCTTGCCCGGAAAAGTGGACTGGTATTGATTATGGAACCGGGAGTAGGTCAGCAGCACGCTTTCGTTGCTGATCTCGCCCGTGTCCGGAATTCTTATTTCCCGTTCGCCCCAGTAGGCTTTCTGCCCGACGACGGCGTAGAACAGGTCACCGGTTACGGGCATGAAGGTAACTCCGAAGACCGGCCAGAAATTTTCGAGAAGCGCAAGCGATATGCCCCATATTGGAATTCCCGCCTGAAAGTTGGCTACTCCGTCAAGCGGATCGTATATCCAGAGATACCTTTTTTCCCCGTGAACGTAGTCTTCAGCAGGAAGCGGGTCCCCGAAGACCCCGTGCCCGGGAAAAATGGAATTGAGCCGATCCCTGAAAAAGTTCACCAGCGCAAGCTCGGCTGAGGTTACAAGCTCTTCGTCGAACTTGACCCCCGGATTGCCCTTCCCGTATAGCCCCAGAGCTTTATCGCCCGCGCTCGAAACCACATCTTTGGCAAAACTGAGCAACTCTTCGATCCCGGGATTTTCTTCCCGAAACGCCATTTGCGCCTCCTTGTCACGATGCCAGTTTATGCTAATATGGCCCAACTATGGAAAAAGACCTTCAAGTCCGTTTGATCCGGGAAAATACCACAAATAAGCGAGAGGAGCTACGCTCATGTATGGAAGGCGTCTTAGAGGTTGAACCGGGCAAGGGGGCTATTTTTTAGACTCTTTCCCTCAAATCCTGTATTCATATAGATTAAAATGTTTTCTTTTTCCGGGAATGCGATCATCGTCGATAAGTAAGAAGGGAGTTGGAAAATGGCTGATGTGGATGATATCAAAGAGGCCAAAAGATTTTATACGGATATTCCTCAGAAAACAGATGGGTTTTTTCTCAAGGGGTCCGGCGCCCTGGATTGGGGAATGAAGAACCGGTTGGCGCGGATTTTCAATCCCCAAACCGGCCGAACGGTCATGCTGGCGATCGACCACGGCTATTTCCAGGGTCCAACCACCGGGCTTGAGCGAATAGACTTAAATATACTTCCGCTAGTCCCTTATGCCGACACGCTGATGCTGACAAGGGGCATCCTCAGGACCATTGTGCCGCCATCCACCTCAAAATCAATCGTACTGAGGGTTTCCGGGGGCACAAGCATACTTAAGGAGCTTTCCAATGAGGACATCGCGGTAGATATCGAGGAATCCATTCGCCTGAATGTCTGCGCAATGGCCGTGCAGGTCTTTATCGGCGGAGAGAACGAGAAGGGGTCCATCATAAACATGTGCAGGATGGTGGATATCGGGTCCCGCTACGGGATTCCCACTCTTGCCGTTACGGCCGTGGGCAAGGACATGGCGCGCGACGCCAAGTACTTCAGACTGGCCGCGAGGATATGCGCCGAACTCGGCGCTCACTACGTCAAATCCTACTACACGGATGAGGGGTTTGAGAACCGTTACGGCCTCCTGCCCGGTGCCGATCGTGATGGCCGGCGGCAAGAAAGATTCCGGAATTTAACGCCCTTGCCATGGCCTATAAAGCGATCCAACAGGGCGCGGCCGGTGTCGATATGGGAAGAAACATCTTTCAGTCGGAGGCGCCGACGGCCATGATCCAAGCAGTAGGCGCCGTCGTCCATGGCGGTGAAACACCTGAAAAGGCCTTTGATCTCTACAATACGTTGAAAAATGAAAATCTGCTGCTGGCATAACAACCGGGATATCCGGATAGAAGAGGTTCCAACCCCAAGGCCGGGGCCGGGAGAGATCCTCGTGAAGGTGATGTCCTGCGGCATATGCGGAAGTGACATCGTCGAGTGGTATCGGCTGCCGAGGGCGCCGCTTGTTCTGGGCCATGAAATCGGCGCGCGGGTGGCTTCCGTGGGGGACTTGGTAACGAAATTCAAGCCTGGAGACAGGGTTTTCGTTGCGCCCAAGGTCCCCTGCATGGAATGCTCATACTGCAAAGACGGACATTATCCGCAGTGCTCCGAGATAAAGGTCAGGCTGCCGGGCGGCTTTGCCGAATATGTACTCGTACAGGAGGCCCTGGTGGATAAGGGCGCCTATCTTTTGCCCGAGACCCTGACATACGACCGGAGCACTTTCATCGAGCCTCTTGCATGCGTTGTCAGGGCGCAGCGGCTTGCCGGGGTGCGGAGTGACCGGACGGTCCTTGTGGTCGGTTGCGGAATGTCGGGACTCCTCCATGTGAAGCTCGCAAAGTCCAGGAGATGTACGGTAATAGCAACCGACATCAATCGAAACAGGCTCGATTTCGCCAAACGGGCCGGGGCGGACATGGCAATCGAGGCGACCGAAGATGTCTCCCGGAAAATCGCTGACGAAAACATCGGGAAGGCGGGAGTCGTCATATTATGTACTTCAGCCCTTTCCGCCGTGGGACAGGCATGGAAATGTGTGGACAAGGGCGGCGCGGTCGTCTTTTTTGCCGTTCCGGGACCTGACGAGGATGTAATGGTTCCGATAAACGAATTTTGGACAAAGGAGATCAGGATACTTACTTCTTACTATTGCGGGCCACCTGATATTGAAGAAGCGATAAAACTGATTGAATCCGGCGAAATAGAAGTAGAGGACATGATCACGCACAGACTCGGGCTGGAAGATACCGCAAAGGGCTTCGCTCTGGTGCTGGATGGGACCAGTTCCATCAAGGTGATTATCAGGCCCAACGATCCAGCCGCCTGAGATCCGAGGCCGGCAAACCCTCTCCTGGTTTTGCCGTCATTGCCGATTGCGACGACAAACTTTCGAAATTAACCGAAAATAGGCATAAGGCGCAAAGCTGGAAACAAACTGAGAAAAGGAATCATTCTATGGCATTTCAAAAGGGAAAGATAACTCCGGAATTCGAGAAGGCGCTTGCAATCGGTCGCCCACCTAATGTCGTTCGGCTTTTTCCCCATTCCAAGGCGCTGATAGTGAGCGGCAAGGTGATAGATCGCGCGCTGATGGCCAAGGGCAAGGCAATGACTATAGCGGCGAACGGTCGAAATTATTGGGTCATGCGAGGAGCGCTCAAGGCCGCGCAGCGTGCAAATGCGGCTATCATCGTGGAAATTGCCAAATCGGAGGGCGGCGCGAAGGCCTACTGCGCCACTAACCTCTGGAACCTCGCAATGCAGGTGGACGAGATCTGCAACGAGTTGGGGATCACGACGCCCGTGGCCATCCATGCCGATCATTACGGAATCCAGAGCGCCAAGGACATCGAACCGGCCAAAATCGAAATCCCATCGATATTCGATGCCGGGATAACCTCGATAGCCATCGATGCATCACACCTTCCCGATGACGAAAACCTTCTGGCCAATATCGCCCTCACACCCTACCTTCCCGGGTGGGCAGGCTATGAGACTGAAGTGGGTGAAATCAAGGGCAAAGAAGGGCTTTCAACGGTTGACGAGGCGCTCTATCTCATCCAGGGTCTCAATGCCCATGGGATTTTTCCGGACTGGATCGCCCTTAACAACGGCACGACACACGGCATCGAGGCCAGCGAGTCGGGCATCCAGGTCCCACTCACCGTGGACATCCACAATGCCCTAGCCAAGTACAATATATCGGGCGCCCAGCACGGCACTTCCGGCAATGATTCCAAAAGGCTGCAAAAGATCGCCCGGGAGACGCGGACCACCAAGGCAAATGTCGCCACCGCCCTCCAGATGCTCACCTGGGGAGTGAAGGTCAATGAATACGGCAACGCCTATCTCGATGAGAACGGAGAATTTGTCAAGCTTCCTGACCATGGACTCGATGACCTGCTTTGGGCTGAAATGGTGGCATACGCCAAGGAAAAGGGCCTGAAGAAGGGCGACTACAAGAAGCTGAACCTTCCGTTTGACAACAGGCTCCACGGCCAGGCGCGTGAGATGCGGGAAAGAATGACGCAAAACGTGGAAGATTTTGTATACGGACTGCTTACTGAGGTATTCAACGCAAAGGACACCGCCCCTCTGGGAATTGAGGCTATCCTCAAAGCCGGGTCATACGACTTGGGGCCGAAATCCACCCGGATCGAAGATCCCGCGCAGTGGGCTGAGGAAAGGATCCGCGAGCGAGCGAAAAAGAAGCAAGAGAATAAGAAAACTTATGAAGACTAGACACATAATCACTCTGCTGACCGATTTCGGACTCCAGGACGGATATGTCGCCAGCATGAAAGGGGTCATCCTTCAGATCTGTCCTGATGCGAAGCTGGTGGACATATCTCATCTTATCGCTCCCCAGAGTGTTCGGTCCGGGGCTTTTGTTCTGTACGCTTGTTATGAGTATTTCCCGCAGGGGACCATTCATCTGGCGGTGGTGGACCCCGGGGTGGGGACCGAGCGCGGCGCCATCGCCATTCGGACCAGGTCCTGTTTTTTTGTCGGGCCTGATAACGGCCTTTTCTCTCTTATACTAGAAAAGGAGACCGGCTGGGAGGCAAGAAGGCTGGAGAACCGGCAATTGAGGAGAAGCCCTCTGAGCAGCACGTTTCATGGCCGCGACCTATTCGCGCCCGTTGCAGCCCATATCGCTTGCGGTGTCCAATTCGACGCTCTCGGGCCTCCCTGCGACCCGATCTTTCCCCACTGGGACGAACCAATCATTGGCAAAGGAGAAGTGAAAGGTGAGGTGATCCATATCGATCGCTTCGGAAACGCGATTACCAATGTGTTGAGTGAAACATTGGAAAAACAGGGACCGGCGGGAAAATGGACGATCAGCGCCGGCAAAACGGTAATCGATTCAATTCGAGCAGACCTATGGCCGGGTTCAGAACCGGGAGAAGCGCTCGCCTTGACCGGAAGCAGCGGTTTTATCGAAATCGCCATTAACCAGGGCAATGCGGCATCCGAACTGGGACTGCGTCCGGGAGCGAGAGTCACCTTCCGGCTCTCGAATCCGACAGTGCTTGAATTCTTCGATAGGAAGCATTTACTTAAAATCATTCAATATTCCTGGATTAGCCGTTTTTCGCCTGAAGCTCGGGTTTATTTCTTCAGGAATACTGTTACCTTATAGAATTGATCTATTTATTCCAAGAACTTTCAGAGGCGCAGCCTCGCAAGAATCTTAAAACCCCAAGGAGGAACTAAATGGCTACTCGCATCGCGCTAAATGGGTTCGGACGCATCGGACGCACTATTTTCAAAGTCATAAAGGACCGGAAGCTGCCGCTGGAAGTTGTCGCCCTGAACGACCTGACAACGCCCTCGGAACTGGCCTACCTTCTGAAATACGACTCCGTTCATGGCGTCTGGCCTCACGAGGTCCAGGGGACTGAAGATGAATTAATCGTCGACGGCAGGTCGGTTAAATGCCTCAAGATAACGGACCCCGCCCAGATGCCCTGGCGCGAGCTCAAAATCGACGTGGTTCTCGAAGGCACCGGCCGCTTCACCAGCCGCGACGGAGCTGAGAAGCACCTCAACGCCGGAGCGCGAAAAGTGATCATAACCGCCCCCGGCAAGGGTATGGACGCAACCTTCGTAATCGGGGTCAACGATGGGACTTATGACCCGCGCACCCACAATATCATCTCAAACGCCTCATGCACTACGAACTGCCTGGCCCCGATCGCCGCATTGCTCCACGACAGGTTCATAATAGAACACGGGCTTATGACAACCATTCACGCCTACACAATGGACCAGCGCCTGCTCGATTCGATGCACAGCGACCGCCGAAGGTCCAGGGCGGCCGCACTCTCGATGATTCCGACCACGACCGGCGCCGCTCGCGCCGTGGCCGAGGTAATTCCGGACCTCAAGGGCAAGCTGGACGGCCTGTCCATTCGCGTTCCCACTCCGAACGTTTCGCTCGTCGACCTCGTGTGCAGGGTTGGCCGGGATGTAACGAAGGAAGAAGTGAACAATGTCCTGGAGGAGGCCGCAAACGGACCGCTCAAAGGGATTCTCCAGTATGTGACCGAGGAGCTGGTCTCGGTTGATTTCAACCACACCTATTACTCATCGAGTGTGGATTCCAGGCTGACCAATGTCATGGCCGGCCGCATGGTTAAAGTATTCAGTTGGTACGACAACGAGTATGGTTATTCGAGCAGGGTGGCCGAGTTGGCCGTTATGATGGGCAACTCGCTGGAGTAGCGCCCTTCCCTGCCCTGTCTCTGCAGCTTCACGGGCGCCTGATACAAGGAGAATCTCGAGTCATGAAGACTCTTGACGATCTTGATCTTAAAGGAAAGCGCGTCTTCATGCGAGTCGATTTCAATGTGCCCCTGGATAAGGAGCGGCACGTAAGAGACGATCTTCGCATCCGCGCTGTTCTGCCGAGCATCCACAAGGTTATCGACTCGGGAGGCAGGCTCATTCTGGCTTCGCATCTGGGAAGACCAAAGGGCAAAGTGGCCGATGAGTTTTCACTAAGGCCCGTAGCGGAGCACCTCTCCAACCTGCTGGCAAAACCCGTGCCCCTTGTCCCGGATTGCGTTGGTCCCGAAGTGGAGAAACAGGTCTCGCTCCTCAATGACGGTGAAGCGCTCCTTCTGGAAAACCTGCGCTTTCATCCGGAGGAGGAAAAAAACGACCCTGAGTTTTCCAGGCGTTTGGCCGAACTGGCCGATATTTACGTAAACGAGGCTTTTGCCGCTTCTCACCGCGCTCACGCCTCCGTTGAAGGCATAACCCGCTTCGTGCCCGTGTGCGCCGCCGGATATCAGCTCCAAAAGGAGATCGAGTATTTCAAAAAGGTCATGGACAACCCGCAAACGGCCGCTGGCAATCATTGTCGGAGGCGCGAAAGTATCGACCAAGCTGGGGCTGCTCGAAAATCTCATTCCCAAAATCGATTACCTGATTATCGGCGGCGCAATGGCCAATACCTTCTTCAAGGCACAGGGGAAGGAAGTCGGCAAATCCCTGGTTGAAGATGATTATATCGAAACCGCCGCCCGGCTGCTTGAGTCGGCAAACAAAAGAGGAGTCAAGGTATTCCTGCCGGTTGACGCGGTTGTATCCGCCGAGCGCGGAGAGCTCGCGGAGACGTGCGGCAGGTCTCGATCGACAAGGTTCCCGAGGATACCAAGATTCTGGACATTGGCGCACAGTCCGTCCAGGTGTTTCGAGTCGGTCCTTCAAAGCTGCAAGACAATCGTCTGGAACGGCCCGATGGGTGTTTTCGAGACGCCCCCGTTTAACAAAGGCACTTTCGCTCTAGCCGAATTCATGGGGTCGCTCGACGCGCTCACGGTTATTGGCGGCGGCGATTCGGCTGCCGCCATCAGGCAGGCCAACGCCGAAGACAAGGTAAGTTATGTCTCGACCGGGGGCGGCGCTTTTCTGGAACTGCTGGAGGGAAAGGATCTGCCTGGCGTCTCGGCCCTGGAGAGGTGCTGAATCAAAGGCGCACTGATGCCAAGCGGCAGGAGAACATACGGAGCAAATACCTTATCAAGACCGTGGTACAGACTTTCCCTCACACCGAGGAGACCTCGAAATGAATCCGAACAGAAAACCTCTCATCGCCGCCAACTGGAAAATGTACAAGACCATGGCCGAAGCGATCTCTTTCGTTAAATCGATCCAGGAGGAAACCGGCCCCTGTACTGACCGCGAAGTAGTAATTGCGCCTCCTTTCACCGCGCTGAAAGCGGTCCGGGATATTCTGAAACAGCAGGGCTACAGCCTGGCGGCGCAGAATTGCCACTGGGAGGAAAAGGGCGCCTTCACCGGCGAAATCTCACCGGTTATGCTAAAAGACCTTGGATGCGAGTACGTGATTGTTGGCCATTCAGAGCGGCGTCAGCTATTCGGCGAAACGGACGAAACGGTGCGATTGAAAGCGGCGGCCGTCTTCAAGGCCGGGATGGCGCCTGTTATCTGTGTCGGAGAAGTGCTCGACCAGCGCGAGCAGGGTAAAACATTCGAAGTCGTCGGCAGCCAGGTCGAAGGGGCGCTCAACGGCTTGAGCCCGGCGCAGGCGGAGCGGCTGGTCATCGCGTACGAACCGGTTTGGGCGATCGGCACCGGCAGGACCGCAACACCCGGGCAGGCGCAGGAGGTTCACGCTTTCATTCGTGAGAGAATCGCGTCGCTTTTCAACAAAGAGGTTGAAAAGAAGACCAGGATATTATATGGTGGTTCGGTTAAGCCTTCTAACATAGATGCGCTCATGGCCGAGCCGGATATAGACGGAGCGCTCGTTGGCGGAGCGAGCCTTGAAGTCGGCTCATTCAAACGCCTCGTTCAGTTCAATTCTTGAGAGAAAAGTTTTAAACTAATGAATACCCTGGTTATCCTTATTCACTTGATGGCCTGTATCGCGCTGATTGCGATCGTTTTGCTCCAAACCGGCAAGGGCGCCGAAATGGGAGCGGCATTCGGCGGCGCATCGCAAACCCTGTTCGGCGGATCAGGCGGCAGCTCTTTCATGAGCAAGCTGACAACGGGCGCTGCTGTCGTATTCATGATAACATGCCTGCTGCTCTCCTTTATGTACAGGCCGGGGGTCCGCGGGGGCCGGTCGGTAATGACCGATATTCCCGTGGAACAGCCCCAGGCGACAGCCGCCTGTGCAGCCGCAGCCGGTAGTTCCTGAAGCCCGCCCGGTACAGCCCGAGGCCGCCGGTCCTGCATCGCAGGCCCCCGAGGCTGCGCAAAAAGCCGCTGAAACGCCTCAGTCTGAGACCAAAGCCAAACCGTCCGCTACACAACAACCTCAGCAGGGACAAAAGAAACAAGAGAAGGCCCCTTCCAAGAAACAGTGAAGTTCCCGATCTGCATTTGCTGTGGCCGGATTGCGGCGCGACCCGCTTTCCGGCTTTTTCTATTGTCCGCAAATGAAAAGTCATCTGCGCCAACGGTCAAACCTTTGCGCAAATCGCGGGGCAACATCTCTGCTCAAAATCACTTGACTTACCTGACCAGAGTGATTTCCATTTATTACACCAACCAGTTATCAACGAACCGATCAGGCCGAATCCGACCTCTTGGAATTTATGTACATTAGGCAATTTCAGACAGATCATTCTTACATCCTTTGCGAAGGGAAGGAAAATCTGATGAATGCGCTGACCCTTGTATTCGTGGCCCTGTGTGTCTTTGCCCTGGCCTACCGTTTCTACGGCATGTTCATAGCGAACAGGGTCCTGGGAGTGGACCCGAACAGGCCCACTCCGGCTCATACGCTCGAGGACGGCATCGATTACCAGCCCGACCAACAAGTATGTACTTTTCGGACATCATTTTGCGGCCATCGCGGCGGCAGGTCCCCTGCTCGGTCCGGTCCTGGCAGCCCAGTTCGGCTATCTGCCGGGCGCCCTCTGGATCATTGTTGGAGCGGTAGTTGCCGGGGCGGTGCATGACATGGTCATTCTTTTCGCTTCGATTCGCCATGAAGGCAAAAGTATCTCGCTCATCGCCGAATCGGAGATCGGAAAGGCTGCCGGGGTCGTCGCCAGCTTCGCCGTATTGTTCATTCTGATCCTGACTCTTGCCGGGCTTTCCCTGGCTGTCGTAAATGCTATGATGAAGAGCCCCTGGAGCGCTTACACTGTCATCTGCACTCTGCCTATCGCCATTATCATGGGTATCTGGATGCACACGATCAGACCTGGAGACGTGGCGGGAGGAAGTATCATCGGCGTGGTGCTCCTTGCCCTGGTAATTGTAACCGGCCCTTTTGTAGCCGCTCATCCCGTGCTCTCAAAATTGTTCTATCTGTCCCAAAATCAATGCGCCATTTTCATTCCGGTTTACGGTTTTGCGGCGTCAGCCTTGCCGGTCTGGCTGCTCCTGGTTCCCCGCGATTACCTTTCAACATATCTTAAGCTGGGAACCATCTCCGCACTTGCAATAGGTATCGTCATAGTCCATCCGTACCTCCAGATGGCGCCTTTAACCAAGTTCATCAACGGCGGCGGCCCCCTTGTCCCGCTCCCGGTTCGATTTTCCCGTTTCTGTTCATTACTATTGCGTGCGGCGCATTGTCGGGTTTTCACGCGATAATCGGCACCGGGAACAACGCCAAAGATGGTCAATAACGAGAAGGACATCCTTTTCGTAGGTTATGGAGCGATGCTTGTCGAAGGCTTCGTGGCGATAATGGCCCTTATTGCCGCCTGCGTGCTCGTTCCTTCGGATTACTTCGCGATCAATGCCTCTGCTGAAGCCTATAAGACCCTTGGCATGTCGCCCGTACACCTTCCACAGTTGGCCGCAGCGGTCCAGGAAAATGTCCAGGCCAGGCCCGGAGGCGCTGTTTCGCTGGCAGTTGGTATGGCGTATATATTCAGCTCCATTTCTTTCATGAAAGGGCTCATGTCGTACTGGTATCATTTCGCCATCATGTTCGAGGCCGTATTCATCCTGACCGCGGTTGACACCGGAACACGGGTGGGAAGATATCTTCTCCAGGAAATGATCGGGAGGGTCATTCCCAAGTTTTCCGAGAAGAAATGGATGCCCGGCATTGTCTTCACAAGCGCCCTGTTCACCCTCACTTGGGGATACCTGGTTTACACCGGGGATATCAGAACGATCTGGCCGCTGTTCGGTATGAGCAACCAACTGCTTGCTGCGTGCGCCCTGATCGTCGGAACGACCATGATTATGGGTATGGGGAAAATGAAATACTCATGGATTACCGCCGTTCCCGGAATTCTTATGCTGCCCGTCACAATGACGGCAGGCTACTACCTGGTGCTGTCCAACTTTAATCAAGGCAAATATCTCCTGGTCGGCCTTGCAGCCTCACTGATGACTCTGATGGCAATCGTTTTCGTCCTGGCCTTCAGAAAATGGTATCTACTGGGGCATGAACAGCGGACGATAATCGAAAAGATGATGCCAACCTCTTGATACAAATCAACAAAACAGTGGAGTTCCCCGATCTGCATTTGCTGTGGCCGGATTGCGGCGCGACCGCTTTCCGGCTTCTTCTATTGTTCGCCAATGAAAGCTAATCTGCGCCTGCGGTCAAACCTTTGCGCAAAGCGGAGATTTTTTCAATAAGGTGCGTTCAAATTGCTTGACTTACCGGGCCGCGGTGAGTTCCACTTATCACACCAACCCGTTATCAATGAACTGGTTCAGCCAAATCCGGCTTCATGAAATTTGTATATATTTATTATTGCAACCTCCGTCAAAGGGAAGGAAAGTTTAATGAATGCGCTGACCCTTGTATTTGTTGCCCTGTGTGTCTTTGCCCTGGCCTACCGCTACTACGGCATGTTCATAGCGAACAGGGTCCTGGAAGTGGACTCGAACAGGCCCACTCCGGCTCACACGCTCGAGGACGGCATCGATTACAGCCCGACCAACAAGTATGTACTTTTCGGACATCATTTTGCGGCCATCGCTGCGGCAGGTCCTTTGCTCGGGCCTGTACTGGCGGCCCAGTTCGGTTATCTGCCGGGGGCGCTCTGGATCATCGTCGGAGCTGTAGTTGCGGGGGCTGTGCATGACATGGTAATTCTTTTCGCTTCGACACGCCATGAAGGGAAGAGTCTGTCGCTCATCGCCGAATCGGAGATCGGAAAGACTGCCGGGGTCGTCGCCAGCTTCGCCATTCTGTTCATTCTTATCTTGAGCCTCGCCGGGCTTTCAATCGCGGTTGTAAAAGCAATGTTCAACAGCCCATGGAGCGCTTATACCGTTATCTGCACTTTGCCCATCGCTTTTATAATGGGTATCTGGATGCACACGATAAAGCCGGGTGACGTGGCGGGAGGAAGCATAATAGGTGTTTCGCTCCTTGCGGGCGTAATTCTTAGCGGCCCCTATGTGGTCGCAAATCCGACTCTCGCGGCCCTGTTCACACTGTCCGAAAAGCAGTGCGCCGTTTTAATTCCGGTTTACGGATTTGTCGCTTCCGCGCTCCCCGTGTGGCTGCTGCTGGTTCCCCGCGATTACCTTTCAACATATCTTAAGCTGGGAACCATCTCCGCACTTGCAATAGGTATTCTCATAGTCCATCCGTACCTTGAGATGGCTCCTTTTACCAAGTTCATCAGCGGAGGCGGGCCAATTATCCCCGGCAGTCTCTTCCCATTTCTATTCATAACAATCGCCTGCGGAGCGCTCTCAGGATTTCACGCCATAATAGGTTCAGGGACTACCCCGAAGATGCTCGACAACGAGAAAGACATCCTGTTTGTAGGCTACGGCGCCATGCTCGTGGAGGGTTTCGTCGCGGTGATGGCCCTTATTGCCGCCTGCGTTCTCGTACCTTCGGACTATTTTGCCATCAATGCGGCGCCTGCAGCGTACAAGAGCCTGGGAATGACGCCGGTGCATCTTCCTCAACTTGCAAGTTCAGTAGGCGAAACGCTCCAGGGCAGGCCTGGCGGCGCGGTTTCGCTGGCGGTGGGCATGGCCTACATTTTTAGCGCCATTCCTTTCATGAAAACCCTTATGGCCTACTGGTACCATTTCGCGATTATGTTCGAGGCCGTATTCATCCTGACCGCTGTTGACTCCGGGACACGGGTTGGAAGATATCTCCTCCAGGAAATGGTGGGCAAGATCATTCCCAAGGTCGCGGAGAAGAAGTGGATTCCCGGCATTGTCATCACCAGCGCCGCCTTCTCATCCATGTGGGGATACCTGGTTTACACCGGGAGCATTTCAACGATCTGGCCGATTTTCGGCATGAGCAACCAACTCCTGGCCACGTGCGCCCTGATTATTGGAACAACGATGCTCATAGGCATGGGGAAGATAAGGTATGCCTGGGTGACCGCCGTTCCAGGGATCCTGATGGTGCCGGTTACAATGTCGGCGGGCTACCTTAACGTGACGGCGAATTTCCTTCCCCATGGCCTTTATCTTCTTGCCGGAATGTCCGTTACTCTCATGGTCCTCATGGCGATCGTTTTCATCCTGGCTTTCAGAAAATGGTATCAACTGGCGCAGGAAGTACCCAGGGCAACGGAAAAGCTGATGCCGGCCTCCCGATAAGAAACCTATAAAGCCCCGGCCTTTTGACGCCCGCCCTTCGGGCCGGGGCTGTCTCATCAATTCAGGAAGACTCCATTTCATCCGACGGACCCCAACTCGACAGGACCGGAACTCATTCTTATATGAGAACCCAAAAGCATGAATATTCTCTTTTTGAATCCTACTAAAAGGGGAGCTAAATGAAATCCAACGGTTCAGGACTCCTTGAAGTCATGTGCACAACAGTCGAAATAAAGGAAAAGATGAAAGCTTTGTATGCGGAGGCAGCCACAAAATGCAACGACCCGGTTGGCGTGGAAACTTTCGAAATCTTGCGGGATATGGAGCAGAAGCATCTCGAAAGGCTTCACGCGATCTACGCCGATCTTGCCAAAGGCGCTGCCGATCTAGACTCCTGCCGGTTTTATGACTTTGAACCCCTGAGCAGAAGCAAGATCATGAAGAAGATAGCAGAAAAGCGGGAGAGGATCTCAAAGGCATGCCTGGACGACGTTGCCGCCATTGAAAGCGGCATGGACCTGGAGAACAGAGGCATAGATTTTTTTCTCGATAAGCTCAAAGACGCCTCCGGACCGCTCGAGCGTGAATTTCTGAATCACATGATAGCCGAGGAAAGGTCCCATTACATACTGCTTGCTGATTTGAAATTCTACTACATCGACACCGGACACTGGTTTATGGAAAAAGCGAAGACGGGTCTGGACGGGGCATAATCGAATCGGAAACAAGCGACGTCGGCTCTCTCGTGTTTACGTGATTGAAATTAGGGTTTATACTGGCCTCGGTTGAACAGTTGAACCGGGATGGCGGTTATTTTGCCCGGGCGCCAGGGGATTTCACAGCCCAACACCAACGCGAGGGAGTTCAGATGGATTTGATCGTCTATCAGGTCATGGCCGGGCTGTTCTGCGTAACGGTCGTCTTTTCGCATCAGCTATTTCGTCGGATACCGCACGCATGGCCGAAAATTCAAAGCCCAGGCAGCCTGCGAGCGCGAGGAGATGCTCACTATCGAGCGGGCGCTCAAGGCCTTTTGGGATAATGAGAAGCAGAAGCTCGAAAATGACAAGACGGAGCTTGAACAACGCATTCAGTTTCTCGAAAACAAGCTGGAACAGTACCGGAGAAAAGCTGCCGGAGTCGGCATGATGGGGCTGCGAAAAAACAAGCTCAGCGATATGCTGATCACGCTGCTTATCGAAAACGAGTCCCTGGAAGAAAAACTTTTTCAGCAGAATCTGAAACTCAAACAGGAGAGGGACGAATTTCTGGAAAACGAGCTCCGCAGCATCAGCTATAAACGTATCCTGCTGTCCGAACTCCTGACCCAGAGCCGAAGTGCGCCGCGAAATGGAGAAGGTCATAAACGACAGGTCGCGTCTCAAACGCCTGGAACTCAGGCAAAAAGACCTGGAGCCTCTTGACTACGCCCCGGCTGACGATGATGAAGACGAAGAAAAGACCGCTCTGTCCTGACCCGCAATTAGCCAATCCGTCAACTGGCCATTGCGGCTTGCCACCATCCTATTGGCGTCGGAGCGCATTCTGGCCGCATTTCCAGACCGCAGGTTGATTTATAATCAGATTAATGGAGTTACATCGCGAACTCAGAGACTGAGGAGGCAAACCGCGTTCAGAATGAAACCTTTCGAGCTGAGAAGCCAGTTTGAGCCAACCGGGGACCAGCCTCAGGCCATTGAAAAGCTGGCGTCGAATATACTGGACGGGGCGCGAAGAACAGACCCTGCTCGGCGTAACGGGGTCGGGCAAGACTTTCACTATGGCTCACGTAATAGCGAAGGTCCAGAGACCCAGTCTGGTCATAGCACCCAACAAGACGCTGGCGGCGCAGCTCTACGGTGAGTTCAAATCGTTTTTCCCGGAAAACGCGGTCGAGTATTTCGTATCCTATTACGATTATTACCAGCCCGAAGCCTATATCCCTCAGACCGACACATATATCGCCAAAGACTCCTCCATTAACGAAACCATTGACAAGATGCGCCATTCGGCGACTCGCTCGCTCCTGGAGCGCCGGGACGTCATAATTGTGGCGAGCGTATCCTGCATCTACGGCCTGGGTTCTCCCGAAAAATACCAGGAGATGCTGCTGCAGCTCAAAACAGGGCAGGAAATCCCCAGGGAAGACGTTCTGCGCAAGTTGGTGGACATCCAGTACGAACGAAACGACTATGATTTTCATCGCGGCGTTTTCCGCGTGAGGGGAGACGTAATCGAGGTTTTTCCCGCCTATGAGGAGGACCGGGCGATACGGATAGAGTTTTTCGGCGACGAAGTCGATTCGATAAAGGAAATCGACCCGCTGACCGGAAGGACTTTCCGGCGTCTGGACAGAGCGGACATTTACCCCGGGACCCATTACGTCACCTCCCCGGATACCCTTGAGCGGGCGGTAAACTCCATCAAACAGGAGCTGTCCGAAAGGCTCGAGTTCTTCTACCGGGAGGGCAAACTCCTGGAGGCGCAGCGCCTCGAGGAACGAACCCGGTTCGATCTCGAAATGCTCGTCGAACTCGGCTTCTGCCACGGAATCGAAAACTACTCCAGACACCTTGACGGCCGCGCGCCGGGAACGCCCCCATACACTCTGCTCGACTATTTCCCGCAAGACTGGCTCCTGTTCATCGACGAAAGCCATATTTCGATTCCCCAGATTCGCGGGATGTACAACGGCGACAGGGCCAGGAAGGAAACTCTTGTCCGCTACGGGTTTCGGCTGCCTTCGGCCCTTGACAACAGGCCGCTCAATTTCGACGAATTCGAAAACCGGGTAAAACAGGTCGTGTATGTTTCTGCAACCCCCGGCCCGTATGAGCTTGCCAATACGAGAGGGCGCGTCATCGAGCAGATCATCAGGCCCACCGGCCTTGTTGACCCCCGCATCGAAGTGCGCCGCGCCGATTTCCAGGTTGACGATCTGATTGGCGAAATACGAAAGCAGGTGAAGGAAGGCCATCGCGTTCTGGTTACCACTCTCACCAAGAGAATGGCCGAGGACCTGACCGAATACCTTGCCGAGCTCGACATCCGGGTCCGCTATATGCACTCGGACATCAACACCATCGAGCGGATCGAAACGGTGCGCGATCTGCGGCTGGGCAATTTCGACGTCCTGGTTGGAATAAACCTGCTGCGGGAAGGCCTGGATATCCCGGAAGTGTCGCTTGTGGCCGTTTTGGACGCGGACAACGAGGGTTTCTTGAGATCGGACCGATCGCTTATCCAGACCGCCGGCCGCGCTGCGCGCAATGTGATGGGAACGGTGATTCTCTACGCCAATAAAATGACCGACTCGATGCGCCGCGCCATCCAGGAGACGGACAGGCGGCGAAAAAAGCAACTCGAATACAACGCCGCAAATAACATCGTGCCCAGGTCGATGCAAAAAGATGTCGGCGACATTCTTGCGGAATACCGCCTGAAGCCGAGTGAATCGGAATTTATCTTCGAACCGCAGGCTGACTTCGATCAGCCGAGCGGCCTTGTCTCCCCCGACGAACACATCCAGGCTCTCGAAAAGGAAATGAAGGAAGCCGCCTCCCGCCTCGAATTCGAAAGAGCGGCCGTCCTGCGCGATGAAATCAAAAGGCTTCGCGAGAAGCAGTTGCTTTTGCAGTAGGTTTATAAGGGAGAACACAGGGATGGCGCAAATTCTCATTCGCAATCTTGATGAGGCCACCATCGAGCGGCTCAAGCTCCGCGCCGCGCAGAGCGGGCGCTCATTGCAGGCAGAGGTCAAAATGATTCTTGACCAGGCTGCACACGTAGATTTACAAGCCGCGCGCCTTGCGGCCGCTCGTATACGCGAGAAGCTAAAAGCGCGTCCTGCAAGCGACAGCACTGATCTTCTTCGCGAGGAACGCTACGGATGAGCATCTATGTTGTCGATGCAAGACTAAATGATATGAAATGATACGATTTGGCACGGTTTTCGGATTTTTTCTGCGAGACTTCGCCGCACCAAGACGCCAAGGCTTGAATTCTTCACGTGAAGATCCCGCCTACAGTGCGCGACGCATTCGTTGCTGTCCCCCCTGCCCCCGTTAAGTGGAATGAGCGGATTATTATACGGACGCGGAGGAATAGGCATAGACGATAGGGACAACAACCATTCCATGTCCGCGGCAAGTCCTTCCAACTTGTTCAAAGGCCGGAAATCGCGGATCATCGCTATGCAGTTTTCAAAGAGCCTTGGGGGAGCCTGCGCAATCTACTGATTTCACATCAAATCGGCGGCTTCATTGTAAATACAGGCAAAATACAGTAGCTATCGCGCAACCAAAGAACGAAAAGCGTTCACCGCAGCAACTCATGTCCCGTTGGGACACCCTAAACCATGAAAAGATTCTATATGTGCGCTATATTGCTCTTCAGCTGAACGATGGAAATAGGCCGTATCTCTGTGATGCCATGAGCTCGAACCGCAGCATGGCCTGGACATCGCTTCGAACCCAAGACTGTTGCCTTCCCATCCGGGATGAGCACGCGAAGCAGATTGATTATCTTCCGATGTCCTCCACCGTTGAGCGAATTGCATCTGAACCGCAGAAGAGAAGGGGAGCATTCCATGGAGCCGATCTACACGAGTTGTTGTGGCCTTGATGTGCACAAAAAGACCATTCAGGCCTGTGTGCGTCGCATTGGAACAATCAGGCGCACCCACCAGGAAGTGCGCTCCTTCGGCACAATGACCTGTGAAATCCAGGCCCTTGCCGACTGGCTTTCCCAGGAAGAGGTTACCCATGTAGCCATGGAATCCACCGGGGTCTATTGGAAGCCTATCTACAACATCTTGGAGGAGAGATTCACTATTCTTTTGGTTAATGCGAGGCATGTTAAGAATGTCCCGGGGAAAAAGACGGATGTCAAGGACTGCCAGTGGCTTGCGCAACTCCTCCAATGTGGGCTTCTTAAAGGGAGTTTTGTTCCCCCCCGGCATCAAAGGGAGCTTCGGGACCTCACCCGCCACCGTGCCAAATTGGCTAATGAGAAGGCCACTGTGGCTAACCGCGTTCACAAGATTTTGGAGGATGCCAACATAAAGCTTGGGGCTGTTGCAACCGACATCATGGGCAAATCTGGAAGAGACATGATTCGGGCTCTGATTCAAGGGGAAAAGGACAGCACTGAGATGGCCGAACTTGCCAGAATGCAACTCAGGGAGAAAATCCCACAACTTCAGCTTGCTCTTGAGGGGCACGTCACAGACCACCATCGATTCATCCTGAGTGAGTTGATGGATCATATCGATTACCTTGAAGGGCAGATCGAGCGATTCAGCCAAAGAATCGAGGAGGTAAGCGGCCCTTTTCGGGAAGCAATTGAGGAAGTGGCGCGCCTGCCTGGTTTCAGGAATACTGCGTCTGAGAATCTGATCGCGGAGATCGGGTGCAACATGGACCAATTCCCTTCGGCGGAGCACCTCAGTTCGTGGGCTGGGATATGTTCCGGTAACAACGAAAGTGGAGGCAAAAAGAAGAGCGGCAAGACAACCAAAGGGAGCAGATGGCTTCGGGCCACTCTCGCTCAAGCCGCTTGGGCAGCCTCGAAGAAGAAGGGATCCTACTTCCAAGCCCAATACCGGCGCCTTGCCGGTAGGAGAGGAAGAAAACGTGCGGTTATAGCTGTTGGTCATTCTCTTCTCGTTGTCATTTACCATGTGCTCAAAGACCATATTGAATACAACGACCTTGGTGGAGACTACTTTGACAAACTCAATTCCAAGCGCCTCGTACCTTACCTTGTAAAGCGGCTGAGAAACATTGGTTACGAGGTGAATCTGGTACCGATGGAGAACGCAGCCTAAACCTTTTCGAAGCAGAGACGCAGAGGACGCGGAGAAAGAACATTGACAGAGCTTCAAGAAATTACACCTTAGTTGCACAGAGCATGCATGGGCCGCAACCAAAGGACGAAAAGCGTTCACCGCAGAGCACGCAGAGGACGCGGAGAAAGAACATTGACAGAGCTTCAAGTAATTACACCTTAGTCGCACAGAGCATGCATGGGCCGCAACCAAAGGACGAAAAGCGTTCACCTGGTCATGGACAGATCATGGAGAGAGCGCAGAGAGCGCGGAGAAAGAACATTGACAGAGCTTCAAGAAATTGCACCTTAGTTGCGCAGATGGGCGTAAATAAAGCCTATTCGGTTTTCAAAGAACGGCGCTGAGGACTGAAGACTGAGGACTGAGGACTGAGGACAACCACGGAGGGACTCGGATTTAAACCTCCGATTAAGAGATAATTCAGAAATTCAGGAACTTAATTCCTCGATTCCTCAATTCTAATCCAGCCCGATTTTACCACGTTGTGATTTCGCCTTGCAAAACGGCAACCAGAAGCGGCAACGGCTTCGCAGTGGACAGTGAGCAGTGAACAGTAAGCGCTTAGAAGCTGAGAAACCAACCACCAAAACCGGTCAACTTGTCCTATATGTTGTAATCGGCGATATTTTATCATGGAGGAGATTTAGCCTGCAAAACGGCAACCAGAAGCGGCAATAGAAACGGCAATAGAAGCGGCAATAGAAGCGGCAAAAAAACAGGCTCACCGCAGAGACGCAGAGGACGCAGAGACACGGGGATGCGGGACGGAGGCGCCGCAGCGGAACCACAGATGAACGCGGATTGACGCGGATTGACGAATCAGGTCCTCTTTTTCACACGGGAAGAGATAACGAGAAGATCGAAATTCCCGCCTCAAAGGCCGTTAAGTTCAAAGCAGGCAAGACACTCAGCGAAAAGGTTGAATAGAAATCCCCTCACGTTCGGAATCATTTCCGTTGTGCTCTCCCGCCTGCTCAGTATTCAAAGATCCGGCAAGCTCTTTCGAATAAGACCAAAAGGACAAACCAGGGTTGACGTTAGCGTTTTATACTGTAGACTGGGTGCCTGAGTATTTCGCTTTTATCGGGCAAATGTGCTGCCTGCCTTTGTTACCAAACGGAAGGGCGGGCTCGGATTTGCCGGGATCGCTCGAATTATCCTGGAGATCGGTAATGTGCAGAAAGTTCTGCAAAAAAGAATGACTTGCAGAAGATGGTCATGGCATACGGGTGTTTCACTGTAACGAATCACCCACCCGAACAGACGGAGAATATGCCATGACCGAGAACAAATGTAAGCGCAAATGGATCAACCTCCAAGAGATTTTCAGCGAGGAGAAGGACGGCCTCAAGACATTACTTCGTGAGGTGCTCCAGGAAGTGTTGGAGCAGGAGATGACAGAGGCGGTAGGAGCCGAGAAAGGGGAAAGGAGCGACGGGCGCGTTGGATACCGTTCAGGCTACTACGGCCGGTCTTTGATAACACGCGTGGGCAAGCTCGAACTCCGAGTGCCACAGGACCGGCAAGGGCATTTTTCCACTCAACTCTTCGAGAGATATCAAAGATCGGAGAAAGCTTTGGTTTCCGCGCTGGCCGAGATGTACGTCCAGGGCGTGTCCACGAGAAAAGTGAAAGCCATCACCGAGGAGCTGTGCGGCCACTCGTTTTCGGCCTCCTCGATCAGCGAGGTCAACAAGACTTTGGACGAGAGCCTGGAGCGGTTTGCCAAGCGACCCCTCGAAGAGAGCTATCCTTACATGATCTTGGACGCCCGCTACGAAAAAGTCAGAGATGACGGGGTTATCCGCAGCCAGGCTGTGCAGATCGCCATCGGCATCAACGCAGAGGGCAGACGGCAGATCCTGGCCGTGGAACTGGCCAACCGTGAAAGTGCGACAAGTTGGAAGGATTTCCTGGTGGAACTGAAAAGGCGCGGCTTACGGGGCGTAGAGTTCGTAGTATCGGACGATCATCCCGGACTCAAACGGGCCATCGCCGAGGTACTTCCCGAAGCCGTCTGGCAGCGCTGTTACGTACACTTCCTAAGAAACGCCCTGGATCACCTCCCGAGGAAAGCGGTAGACGACTGCTTGCAGGAATTGCGGTGGATATATGACAGAAGGGACCTTGCCGAGGCTCAAAAGGACCTGGCGCAGTGGCTTGAGCGCTGGAGCAAGAAGTATCCGAAGCTGTGCGAATGGGTGGAAGAGAATATCGGGGAAACCCTCGCCTTCTACCGTCTCCCGCTTCAACACCATAAGCACATGAAATCCACAAACATGCTCGAACGGCTAAACGAGGAGATCAAGAGAAGAACTCACGTAGTGCGGATCTTTCCCAACCGGGAGAGCTGTCTGCGGCTTGTCCGTGCCTTGGCGGTGGAGACCCACGAGGACTGGCTGGAAGCAAGCCGTTACATCAATATGGATCTACTCCAAGAACAAAAGAAGCTGCGACTAGGTATCGCTGCCTGAGAGGCCGCCCTGGAGGGCCGCCTCCGACGAGTCACTGTTGGACCCATTCTCGGCGGCCCTCCAGGGCTCGCTTCGTCGGTTGAAGCAGTAAGGAAAACAAAAAACTAGGCGCCGTATGCCCTGATCGAATTTGCAGAACTTGACGCACACAACTTGGAGATCGAAAAACCAGGCTCCGCCGACGGTCGGAGCAAAAAGCCGGCGAGGCGTCCATGACCCTGAGATGTTTCCTGACCCGAACCCTCCCCGCTGTTTGCATTTTGGCGGTTCTTCTGCTTTGCGGCGGTTGCATCCATCCGAAGATCACCATATTTCCCGATGAGACTGAACCCTTAAAGGAGTTCACGCTACAAGGCGCCGGGAAAGAGAAAATTTTGATCCTTTCAATCATAGGATTCATCTCGGATTCTCCGAGAGGTTTTCTCAGTAAATCAAGCATGGTCGAGCAGATTGTATCTCAACTAAAGAAGGCTGAAAAAGACAAGGAAATAAGGGCAGTCGTTTTAGAAATCGACACCCCCGGCGGTTCGACTACCGCAAGCGATATTTTGTATCATGAGATCATGGAGTACAAGAAATACAGCGGGGCAAAGATCGTTACGGCCATGATGGGAGTGGCGGCTTCCGGAGGATATTACGTGGCCTTGCCTGCGGACTTTATACTGGCTCACCCGACCACTATCACGGGTTCGATCGGCGTTGTATTCCTGAGACCCAACGTTTCGGGCTTGATGAACAAAATCGGTGTGGAAGTCGACGCAAGCAAGTCCGGTAAGAACAAAGACATGGGTTCCCCTTTCCGAAAGGCCACTCGGGAGGAAGAGCAAATCGTTCAGAATATTATCGATGAACTGGCGGGAAGGTTTATGTCCCTCGCCACGAAGCATCGCAAGCTCAATGACCAGGCAAGGGAGATTATCACGTCGGCGCGTGTCTTCACAGCCTCAGAAGCACTGAGCCTGGGTCTTGTGGATCGAATCGGGTATCTGGACGATGCGATCCACGAGGCGGCAAGACTCGCCGGGCTTCCGGAGGACGCCAAAGTCGTGGTTTATCGCCGCACGGAATACCCAAACGATAATCTCTATAACACTTCTTCCACGAGCAAGCAGGGTTTGCCCAAAATAAGCCTGATTGACCTGGGCCTGGGGGATTCCGTTACTCATCTCAGAAACGGCTTCTACTATTTGTGGTTACCCGGTCTGGACGAATAAGGGTTGGACCATCGCACTGGAGAAGGTGATCCGCAACCCAAAATTAAAATATAAAAATCATATTCGTTATGCTGCCCGCCCTCGAGAGGGTTTGCCATGTTGGTACGAAGTCCATGGGATTGGACGCAAGAACATCGAAATCAAACGTTACGTGGAATGAAAAAATGACCGAGCATAAGAGACATTTTGCTATCTGTGTCGATAATGCAGACTATGAAGCCTCTCTGATCTTGAGGAAGATTTACGAAATCGTTCCGGATGAAGCGGCTGCCGGCGATGATCTCTTAAGAGTCCTCGACGAGAGCGGAGAGGATTACCTCTATCATAAGAGCCACTTCATCGTGGTGGAGTTTCCAATAGAAGTGGCGCACGCATTGATCGCTGCATAGGCTAGTTTCCATCCGGAAAGGGTCCTTTTCCGCCCTGGCGGTGTCAATCTTCGGGGTTTTTTGTGCGACGAAGGAAAAGAAAGAAAGGGTAGAGTAGAGAGCAGGCGTTGTGCCTGCCCTCCCTCATCAAACCGTGCATGCGATTTTCCCGCACACGGCTTTCCGATGTTCTTCACCTCAAGGCATGCGCCCTTGTCCAGCCCGCTGTCGTCGGTGCCTTGTACAAGCCGTACTTCTCGTAAAGAGTTCGGTTATCAAACTTGATAAAACCCGCCTCCCTGTCCCTGACCTTGTGGCGCTTGCGCAGATGTGTCCGCAGTCGTTCTTCAACGTGACCCCGTACATGCTCCAGGGCTTTGCTGCAGTTCTTGAAGTGGAAATAACCAACCCAGCCGCGCACGGTGGCGTTGACTGCTCCCACGACCAGACTCTCTCCCTGAGGGATCAAGCTTTGGGGTGGCCCGATCACAATCTCGACGACCTCGATCTCTAAAGCTCCCGAAATGCTGATTAACATTGTTTTTATAGCTGCAGAAGAATATTATACCAAGGGAATTGTATTAAGATTGCCCACGTTTAACGAGAAGAAAGCGAAGAGGCGAAGCTGTGGCCGAAAGGCAAATTGCCGCAAGAATTGAAGGAGACGTCTACCAGGGAATGTTTTTTTGGTACCAGGCCGCAGCTCTCTCCGTTGACTCCTCAAAAGTTTCCCATGTTGAGCTTGAGCACGACGAAGCCGCAGGAGTGGATGACGTTGCCGTCTTCTATGAGGATCCTGGGATTACTGATGCCGGGAGGCTCTGTTCTGCGGACTTTTACCAACTTAAATACCATGTCGACCAGAGCTATGCGTATAGTTCCCAAGCGCTCATCGACCCCGATTTCATCCACAGCAAGAGATCTCTTCTCCATCGCTTCTTCCGGGCCTATGAAAAGCTTCGGGGCCGGCATAAGTGGTTTCGCCTCCAACTCATCTCCAACTGGCAATGGAGATCTGATGACAAGCTTGCATGCAGCATTCGGGAACGGGACGGCGCTTTGCCCGACAGGTTTTTCACCGATGGCGAAGGGAGTGAATTTGGAAAAATCCACACTTCATGGCAAACTCATCTTGGGGTGGACCGAGAGACCTTTGATGATTTTGCCCGGAGGCTTCGCTTTGGACTAAACTACTTTGGCCGATTCGGATTCAAGGAAATGGTTTGTGACCGACTTGCGAGTATCGGCCTCAGGAGAATTCCGGCAGACTGCGAGTCAAGTCCCTATGACAGCCTTGCCCAGCAGTTCGTGATGAATGGAAACACCCGATTCGATAGGACAAGTTTCCTCTCGATGTGCTGTCGCGAAGGATTGGTTGAAAAAAGGCAACCTGCAAAGAGTAAAACTATTGTCGGTATACGCAGCTTTATGCGCTTTGCCGAGCGCATGGAAGATGAAACGAGCCGGTTCGTCTGTGTAGCGGATAGCTTTGAGGGCCGTCACATCCGTAATCCTGCCCTATGGAACGCGGTTATCCTTCCCACAATTCGGGGCTTTCTCTCCGATCCCTTATTCCGCAAGGAAGAGCATCACCTATTACTCGAATGCCACGGCTCATTGGCCTTTCTCACGGGCTATGAACTAGACCGATCATCGGGGGCTTTGGCTTACCCAGTCCAGAAAGGTCACATAACTCAGGTGTGGAAGCCCTCGGAAATTCTGCCCGAGCCGGACTGGGGGTGGGAATGCGAATGCGTGGAAAATGATGAGAACAGCAATGAAGTGGTGGTTGCCATCTCGATTACCTACAATGTCCTACGTGATGTCGAACGCTTCCTTTGCGCTCGAAAGCTCCGTCCTCGAATGCGGGTCCATATGCTTCCGTTGGGGGGGTGCGGGACCTCAAGCATTTCGGGAGCCGATCATGCCGCACACCTTGCAGACTTTGTGACGGCTCAGATCCGCACCCTTCGCGCCGACGGCATAACGGGTAGGGTGCATATTTTTTTTGCTGCTCCCAACGCGTTCATGTTCTACCTGGGTCGCCACCGAAAGGCCCTTGGAAAAGTTCAGCTCTACGAGTTTGATTTTGAAGTGGAAAGGGATGGGAGTTACTCGCCAAGCCTTTTCCTCCCCAACTGAAAGCGCAAACCGGATACGGAGGCCCAAATGGAACTGAAAAGCGATTTTGAAGCGTTTCTGCAGGAGATCCGCCCCACTGAGCGGCAGCGAAAAGATCTTAAGAGTGGACACGAGCTTCTTCGCAATCGCCTCAATGCCTTTGAGGATTTGGCTCCGATCTTCGCGAGCGATTTTCTCCAAGGAAGCTACCGGCGTGCAACAGTCGTAAGGCCTAAGGGTGAAAAGCGCCCCGATGTGGATATCATTGTTGTTACCAAACTTTCGGAAGACGAGTGGACGCCGGCTGAAGCGCTAGAGCTTTTTGAACCATTTCTTGACAAGCACTACAAGGGAAAGTGGCGCCCTCAGGGCAGATCCTTCGGAATAGAGCTTTCATTAGTAGATCTTGACCTAGTGATCACATCGGCCCCGTCAGAGTCCGAACAGGGAATTTTGAAATCCCAAGCAGTGGTAACCGACGAAGATCTGGAGATTGCAAGAGACTGGAAGCTCAACAAATCATGGGTTCCGCTGGAGGGTCGCTTTTCATATGATGCAAACCTTATGAAGATTATTTCCGAGGCACAAAAAGAGCCCGAGTGGAAATCCGAGCCTCTTCGCATCCCGGACCGAAACGCCAACGAGTGGGAGTCGACGCATCCTTTGGAGCAGATCCGATGGACCCGTGACAAGAATTTCCGGTGCAATACTAACTTTGTCAATGTGGTAAAAGCCCTCAAGTGGTGGCGTCTGGATAACTACTACGAGCCTGCGCACCCGAAAGGCTTTCCCCTGGAGCGCCTCATCGGGGAGTGCTGCCCGGATGGAATCGAGTGCCTTGCCGAAGGCATCACTCTTACGCTTGAGACCATCGTATCCAATTACAGAACGACCATTGCGCTTGGGGGCAAACCCGAGTTACCCGACTACGGTGTTTCTTCACACGATGTCTTTAAAAGAATCTCGGAAAGCGATTTTAAAGCCTTTTATGAGCAGGCCGAGGCCGGAGCCGTACTTGCAAGGCAAGCTCTCGATTCCACGGACCGTGTTGAAAGCGGTAATCTATGGCGAGAACTTTTGGGAAACAAGTTTCCAAAACCTCCGGAGAACAGCAATAAGATGAGTTCGGGAGGATTTACCGCGCCCTCGGCTGCCGCCGTTCCGGGGAGCGGCCGGTTTGCACGATAATCCAAAGCCAGAACCAAGCGCACGCTTACAATCTGCCCTCAGGATGCTCTCCGACATTCATGACTGTAGATTGCTCGACGGACCACACTTTTGTCCTCGCGAGGGCTCGTGGGTTTTTCGTGTCGAGCTCTCCGTTGAAAATCCCTCGGAATTTATTCCTGAAAAAAGTTCCTGGTATGTTCTCGTTGATCAAAGCTATCCTCTTGGAAGTATTCGAGTGTATCCTGCAAAAGATGGGGGGATCAAGGCCACATTTCCCCATCAGGAAAGAAATGCCGCTGGTAGAGAGGATTCTCTCTGGCGGGAGGGGAAGCTCTGCCTCGACAGCCCCGTAAAAGGCTTAGGGCTTCATACGGATGGTCCCGAACCCACAAACGATGCCGAGCTGAGGTTTGGTTGGCAGATCAGGCGTGCGCTCTCCTGGCTTAATGCCGCGGCAAAAGATGAACTCATCCGCTATGGAGATCCGTTTGAGCTTCCCAAATACCCTGAATCGAGCAAGTCCATTCAGGTGATCCATGATGAGAGCGAAGCTTCTTTCCCGGCTTGGTTGCAATCTGCGGAACGAATGGGATGGGTTGTTCTTGACGAAACGTTTCCTGTCGAAAAAAGTTACTTTGCTGTTTCATTTGAAAGCTTTGACAGGCGCCTAATCCGATCAAGTTTCCGTTACTTGGAAAAGAAGCACAGCCCCACGGCCAAGGAGCGTAAGGTCGGCGTCTGGTTTAGGTTTGATAAACCTATCGTGCTGAGCCCATGGCAGGTGCCGCAAACCTGGGGTGAACTTCGCCTGGCCAGCCAAAAGCAGGCGGTTGACCTTGATGAGATACTTCGCCAAGTTGTCAGTCACATTTCGGGCATTAGCGCACAGATTCTTCTTCTGGGCTATCCCATTCCTCAGAGAAAGGGCGAGCCTGATTGCGAGATGCACTGGAAGGCTGTCCACCTTGAAAAGCTTGAGAGGGGGAAAAGACAGCCCAAGGGATTTCGTCCAAACGCTTACGGCCTGTGGCACGCGAACAAGAACGTCGTTTTTGCCGAAAACAAAGCCATCTCGTATCTCGATACCTCAAACTGGCACCCGGACCGGCTTCAGGCAAGAGGGCGGCTTAGTCCTTCCCTGCGTGATCGGAAGATCGCCCTAGTCGGGTGCGGGGCTCTGGGCTCGATCGTCGCTGAACTGCTTGCCCGGGGCGGTGTACGAAAGATGTTGCTCATCGACTCGCAGGTCCTTGAAGCTGGAAATCTAGTTCGCCATATGCTGACGACTCAAGATCTTAATAGGGGCAAGGCCAAGGCACTTCGAGAACGTCTTGAGATAATTTCTCCCTACATTGAAGCAAAATCGCTCGATCATGCCCTTCCCACAAATGAACCCGAACTGAAAGCTCTGCTCAATGAGTGGGATTTCATCATCGACTGCACGGGAGAAGACACCCCTTTGTTCTGTTTTGTTCAATGCTGGTGGCCGATTCCAAAGCTCTTTTTCTCTCTATGCTTCGGCTACATGGCAAGGCGTCTCTATGTTTTTGCAACTGATGGGAACGTATTTCCTTTGAGTGAATTTAAAACCGTTATGACACCATGGCTGGACGACGAAGCTTGTAACTGGCGGGAGCAGGGTGGAGTCCTGGAAGGAGCCGGTTGCTGGTCGCCCCTTTTCCCCGCTCGATTTGAGGACATCATGCTTGGAGCAGCAACTGCGGTAAAACTCTTGGATGAGCTAGCGTCCAGGCGCCCGGTCGCCACGGAGTTGATTGTGTTTGAGCAAGAGCATCGATCTGGTGTCTTCCAAGGTTTCAAACGTGTGCCTACAAGCAGACTCGGCAGCAGCCGATGAAGCCTTTTGCACGAAAATGGACCTGCCCTGATGGCAAATATCGGGTGTTTGTGGAGGCTCGTCCATGGGAGGTTATTGCCAAAATGAGTGCGGGGGCTAACTCTGTGGAAACCGGAGGGATTCTCATCGGCTATTACTCGCAAGATAGGAGCACTGCTATCGTGACACAGGCCACCCGCGCCCCGAGGGATTCAAGAAGTGGTCCCACATGGTTTATAAGGGGAGTGGTCGGTCTTCGACATCTACTCGCAAAGTTTTGGAAAGAGCCAAAACGGCACTACTACCTTGGCGAATGGCATTACCATCCCGCAAAGACTGTGGAGCCGAGTTGTGAGGATTTTACCCAAATGCGCCTGATCAGCGAGTCTTCAGACTACAATTGCGCAGAACCAGTCCTGATCATCGTCGGAGAAGGAATGGGGGTCGATCTCCCGGCCAAAGTTTTTGTCTTTCCAAAGGAAGCGCCCACTTTGAATCTGAAGCCTGAGAGCATATGAATGCCCCGAGCGGTTCTTGAGTCGATCCATCGAACAACTTCTGACGATTGGCATTCCATTCTCTCTACAGGAGCAGTATCAAACTCCGTGTGCCGAGGGCCGGACAGAGTTAAGTATCATAGTAGATTTGTTCTCCTCTTGGTCAACAGTGAGTGCTGGCACAAGAATTCTCGGACATCGTGAGAACCAGATCGGACCAAGCTGTCGAAACCTGTCAAATTGCAATTGCATCTTAAATCCGCCGGGGCAAAACCATTTTTATGGCGTAGGTTGATCTTTTTGCAGCAAAATGGTCATTATAAGGAGCCTGCGATTCTATCTGTTCGTGCCTTCCCGCGCTCGGAATGATATCCTGTTAAAATCCCATTGGGCCAGGTTTGGCGTTTACCGTCTCGACGGACGGCAGGCTGCCAACGGCAACGCTATCCCCTAGCTTGCTCCGGCCCCATCTGACCCTTACCCAGCTAAAATGAAGACTGATTAGGCCCAATCTGTGATTTACCTTACCGCAGTGTTTTTCTCTTTTTCACTTCTTTCATTTTTCTACTTTTTGCCGCTTCTGGTTGCCGTTTCTATTGCCGCTTCTGGTTGCCGCTTCTGGTTGCCGTTTGGTGAAAGGAAATCGAGCTATGATATCGTGCTGTCCAATTCGATCAACAACAAAAGCAGAAAGAGAAAGGAGAAATTGCGATGACTCTAATCAGGCCCGTTCTTCCGCCTTTGCTCGATGAGGAAACAAGCAACTCGCCAGATCAGGAGAGGATTCTTAAAGGGGCCTGTACCTGGTCCCCCCTTTTTATATCTCGATTTGAGGACATCATGCTTGCGGCCGCAAACGCGGTGAAACCCCTGCATGAGATCTCATCCAGGGGGCCGGTCGCTACGGAGTTGACAGTGTCTGGGCATGTGCATGAATCACTTTTGTGGCAGGGCTTTTGCCGTGTGCCTGCGAGACGGTGCAACAGCCTGTGAAGCCCTTGGCGGAAAAATGGATTCCCCCTGAGGGCGGGTACCGCGTGTTTGTGGAAGCCCGCCCTTGGAAGACGATGGCCCAAGCCTGCGCGAACGCGGAGTCTGTGGAAACCGGGGGGATTCTCATCGGCTATTACTCGCAAGACAGGAGCACGGCAATTGTGACGCATGCAACTTGCGCCCCAAGCGATTCAGAAAGTGGTCCCACAGGGTTTCACAGGGGAGTAGTTGGACTTCGACAGCTTCTTTCACGGCTATGGGAAAACTCTGATCGGCGCTACTACCTTGGCGAATGGCATTACCATCCGGCCAATACTGTGGAGCCGAGTTGCAAGGACTTCATCCAAATGCGCCTGATCTGCGTGTCTACAAATTACCATTGCGCGGAACCAATTCTGCTGATCGTCGGAAAGGGAATTGGAGTGGATTTTCAAGCTAAGGTTTTTGTCTTTCCAAAGGGAGCGCATGGTCTGAATCTGAGGGCTGAACCATCTAAATTTACGGAGCGGTTCTTGAGTCGATCCGTCGAACACCCTGAGTTAGCACTACTACGTTAAGTCGTTGACATTTTCCATCTTGTTATCCTATAAAGGTACCGGGAGGGATACCTATGGATAGCAAGGAACTACAATCGTGTCGGAGCAGGCTCGAAGCATTCCTTGCGGAGCTTCTTGAGCCTCTGGGACGTACAGAAAGGCGCAGATGGGGCAATGCTTACGTTCGCGGGTTGCTTCTGGATGGCGAACGAAAGTCCATCGAGCCTATGGCTGCTCGGTTGCCTGACGCCAATGTCCAGGCGATGCAGCAGTTTGTAGGTCAAAGTCCTTGGGACAAAAGCCCTGTTCGAGAGAAGCTTGCCGAACATATGGCCAATGCAATGGTCCCTGCGGTTGCCTGGATTGTTGATGATACTGGGTTCCCCAAACAGGGAAAACACTCTGTCGGTGTTGCCCGTCAGTATTCGGGCACCCTGGGCAAGGTTGGAAACTGCCAGATTGCTGTATCGCTCAATTTGGCTACTGCTGAGGTTTGCATGCCGATCAATTTTGATCTCTACCTTCCGAAAGCTTGGGCAGACGATCCAACGATAGGTTGAAGCGAGCGGACGTGCCGGACGGATACTCCTTTAGGTCCAAATGGCAGATCGCATTGGACCTGATTGAGCAAGCGCTTTCCTGGAATATCCCAAAGGGTGTCGTGGTCTGTGACTGCGCTTACGGGAACGGTAATCCCTTTCGACAGGGCCTCGTAGATCGGGAGCTTTTCTATGTTGCAGAAATCGAAGCCAAGACAATTGTCTTCGATGAACCTAGCAAAACAAGGCGCCGAGTAGGCGATCCGGCTCCAGATAACCTGAGGGACAAAACGAGTGTTCTTACGGTTAAAGACTTTGCTCTCAAACTCCCTGCCTACATCTGGAAGACGATTAAATGGCGCCAGGGAACCAAGGGTAGACTCGTCTCTCGTTTTGCTGCCGTCCGAGTACTTCCGGCTCACCGGCCGGCTCACGTCAAAAAGCGACCCCCCAGGCAGTGGTTGCTTATCGAATGGCCCAAGGGGGAGCCTGCGCCCACGAAATATTGGTTTTCCAACTTGCTCTCGCAGGCAGGGATTAGCCGGCTCGTCTTTTTTGCCAAGGTGAGATGGCGGATCGAGCAAAGCTACCAGCAACTCAAAGAGGAGTTGGGGCTTGATCACTATGAAGGAAGAGGCTACTTGGGATGGCATCACCATGTCACCATGACCATGCTGGCGTATGGGTTTCTCTTGCTAGAAACGTTACGCAATAAAAAAAACTTCTGGGTTGACCCTCCCGAAAGTGAGACGGGAGATGCAGCGCCTGATAGCTTGTTGGTCGGGAACATGCCCGATCTGCCGTAGAAAAATAGGTTATGGCCGTTTATCACGATCTCCATGCTAACTTAACGTAGTAGTGTTAGGCGGAGTTTGAAGGAAGACGAGCGGGGTCGGGCCTAATGCCGCTAACTTAAGAGAAATACCTGTCCTTTCAAATCCTTATGGGTTTCGGGTTGGGGCAGTGGGGATGCTTCTTTATACTTACATTTGTGATGTGGACCACGCTTCTCCAAACCGCGGCTCTTCCTCCGATATTCTTGCTGATCTCTGGGAAATTGACCATTCGGTTTGCACTTTACGTAGTAGCGTGCACAGCATTGCACAAATACTGCCCGGATGGAAGGTCACAGGTCCAAGTCATCGCTGGACATCAAAAATTTCAAGGGGAAAAAGGGGACGTGATCTTCCCCGTTTTTATGGAGACGGAGTTAAGCTGCCAGCGCCCCGTTTCCGGTTCGCACGTCGTTTGACCTGCATGTCTTCGCCCGACCCCGTTTGACTCGCCAGAGCATGACGACCTCTCGATAACAGGTAATTTCTTTAAGGCTGTGGATTTAATACGAGTTGTGTATTGCATACTCAAGAATCTTGTGGTAGTTTAATAATCTTGTTTTGGCGCCCTTTCAGCTTAAGGATAGTGCATGAGTGTTTTTAAAAATGACGGGACTCAGATAGCCAAGCAAATAAAGCAATTCCTAGTAAGTCTTTCAACTCAGGGAACAACCGCTAGGCTGGTTCTTTTGAATTTCTTCCTGGAAGACAGAATCCCACATGCACAAAATTCCCAATTTACCAAGGCTATTCTTTCGAATGGCTCAAACATAACAGATTTTCGTAATTTATTGCACACCTGCATATCCCAGCAGTCCCTTTCTCTTCAATTGCCAAGTTCATTTATCCCTATACACCATGCATTGCACTTTACGTCACGAAACTATCTGGTTGAGAAGGGCTTCATCAATATTTCCACCGATGAGCCACCGCCTAAGAAGGTTACAATAACCAAACCTCTTGGTACAGGTAAACAATTTATATGGCTAACTACTGGCAGCTCCCTTGATATAGATTCCGCTGATTCAACCATTATTAGGAATGTTGTGGGTTTATCTACCGCGAACGGAGATTATTTGTATTGCTTTAAAATTGACACCCGCAGACATTTTTGGATACCGTCTGTTTTCGACGCATGCGGTAGTCCACCTTACAAACCTGCAAATAAGAATCTTAATTGGGGAATGACTCGTAACCTTATTGATGACAGTGATGGCGTCCCTGAATTACTTACTGAGCCACTTTCTTCTCTAGCTGATTCACCAAGCGGATTTCTCATTGAGCCGATGATCAACAGCAATCCACCAACAGGGTACAGTGCTAAGCGCGTATCGGAATATAATAGCAATCCAGAAAGAATCAAATGGGGGATTCCATGACTTTGCCTGAGTTGACAGAATTCACTGGAGAAGAACTTCGGACATTCGCTGAAAAGACGCTACGCAGTACTGAGCTACTCGACCCACTTCGCGATACCACTCCAGCATACTACATTTATACAATTTACCAAGCTCAGGACACAGCCAATAAGGGCCGTCTTAGGGAAGCGCTCAATTTGATATTGACGACTCTATTTGTTAAGTCTTCACACATAAGACTGATGGCCGAGGAAGACACCCTTCTCGGCAATATTGCTTTTCTATGTGAATTGCTCAAATTTCATGAATGCTACGCGCCACTCAGAACACTTTTGGATCGCGGCACTCTTTCTGGTGAAACAGAATATTTTAGTAAAGAGACTGAGAGAAACATACTGAGAAGCCTTGCTGTAATACAATGCAAGAAGTTGCTGTTCGAAAGCGTTTGGGAATTGTACTGGCGTTCTTCAGACCCATATTTCTGGAATTCGGCCTTTTTCGGGGTCAGGCGCTCTAATATTGAGGCCGCAATTTCTTTGTTACCAGAAGCATTTTCTCGTTGGAAACAAAATAGTGTACATTTTGACTTTGTGCAAGCATTATTTGAGCTATCTAATATCGAAATGGATTATAAATACAGGGACCAAACACGCAATGCCTTGAAGGCGGTCCCCAAAAAAGATCAGGGTAGGATTTCTGAAGATCTAATCGAGAAAGGCGTAAAGCAGGAGATCTTGGATTGGTACTTTCCATGGCCTGACACTATAAGAATCAGCAGTCGCATGGTATATAGAGGTAAACCGTTCTACATTTATTATCATAGTGATATTGACGGAATCGTATCATGCGTTCTTTTAATGTATTTAATTACCAAAAAGTTTGGTTTCCAGCCCGAAGTCATTAGAACTATTCCTGTAGATTTCTACCTGATGGAAAGGTGGACTGAGTATGTAACAGAAGAACCAGCGGCAGTTGTTGACTTTCTGTATCATCCTAATGCGCTTATATGGTTTGATCACCATAAATCCCCATTCCTTACTAAAGAATGTACGCAACATTTTGAAAATAGGAAGAATGATGAATACGTGTATTGGGGCCAAACTGAGCCATCTGTTGCTGAAATATTATTTAATAGATATGAACGTTTTTATAAGCGCGAGTATCCTAACAGGTATAACCAGATTAAATCAATGGTGGCAGCTGCAACTACCATTGATGCTGCGACATACAAGGATGTTCAACAGTGGTATGATTGTGAATTGGACTTATCCAAAATCAACCTTGTTATAATTAGAGAGAGAGATGCCAATCCGAACATATGTGATGACATTGTACAGGCGTTATTTCTAGATGGAGTTGACTCATACGTAAGGAGTGCATCATTTAGAGAAAAATACAAATTTGCTCGTGCATACATGGATGCATATGTTTCTGCTGCTGAGAAAATAATGGACTTTGATGAGAAAAGCGGTATTGTCATCTACGATGCAGCAAAAATTGACAAACCCTTTTATAGATTATTACCTTATCGTATATATCCGGACGCTAGATATACCATTGGAATTTACAAGAAACCCAATGCATACGAGGTTAGTGTTGGAAAGCACCCATGGAAATTGTTAAAAGACAGAATAGATGTTGGTCATCTCTGCCGCGCTTATGGTGGGGGTGGGCATTACAGGGTAGGAGGTATAACTAAGTCCACTTATGATGAAGCACTCAGCGCAGCCCACAGAGTAGTAAATGCCATAAAGGAATGCCCACCCCAACCATCAGATTCAAATGAGCCGCAGAACGCTAACCATCGGCAGTCTCAGACTCCGGCTGGCTGAAATCGAATGTAAAATCAAATATCAAAGGCTCAAAGGGTCAAACGACATGCGAACCGCAAACGGGGCTCTAACGGGACGGGGTTACGACACGGCACAAGGGGCAAATTGAGTGGGGCAAAACTTTTGGCGCGAGTGTTTCCGCGAACGTGACTTCAGATGCAATCAACCGAATTTCCCAGCAAAGAAAGAGCGGGGTCACACCTACACTCTTGACAATGGCGGGGCAGACAGACTGGTTCCGGGGGAGATGAAATAGAGCAAACCTGTGGAATTGGTTTAACAGGAGTTTAAGGAATCTTGGGGCAAAAAGCACCAAAAAGGCAATCAATACAACAAGATATCAGTTCGAATTTTGTAAGACCCCACCCTCGAATTCATATCCAAACGCCTTGATAATTTTTGTCTGGAGCTGCGTGGGTTCCTCGATGAGCCTGGCGGGATTTCCTTTCTTGGTGGTCCAGTAGAGGCAGGAATGAAGCCTTTGCATTTGCTTCATCGCTGTGGCGGCGCTGATTTTTTGGCCGGCTCGACTGAGCCTGCTCTCGATTATGCGAATATACGTCAGGGCTATGACGCAGGTGAGAATATGGCAACGGATCTTGCCGTCAGTCCAGTGCCGTAGCGGCAGGATACTTACCAGATCGTCGTCTTTTGTCTGCCGAAAGGCTTTCTCGACCATGTAGCGATCAAGGCTCGCCTTCACAATTTCGTCAGTCGTCCAGTCCATGTGATCCGTTACTATGATATTTTTTCCAAATCGTTCGATGTATCTGCCGATCCGATAATGGTTTTTCCGAAAGATCAGTTTCCATTTCCGGTTTTCCTGCTCAACGGATAGATCATAGAGGTCTTTGGGAAGATGCACCCGCTCGCAGACATCGGCATAGTGCTTTTCGATCCGGCCGGGTTTCACCCATTTTGAGTCCTGGGTTTGCACTTTGCTCCGAAGATAGAAGAGGACATCCTGGATCTCCAGGAGCTTCTTATCGAATGCATATCTTTGCTTTGCGGCGGTTATGGGATTATGAGTGACCACCACCCTGCGTTCCTTCCCCCAAAACTCCCCTGAGGTCCTGTATGCAGCGATCTGATCATCCTCGCGACCCGAGGCCACCAGTTCCTGGTTCTTTACCGTATCTACGGCACTAAACTCCGAGAGCTTTATTCGGGCCAGTTCTTCTGCAAAAAAGGTCGAATAGGTGGTTATAAAATGGATATTATCCCTGCTGTCGATTGCCGCGATGTTGTCTTCGGAGTTCATGCCCTTGTCAAAAACGATAGTCAACTCGCCGCTGGTTGCCGGTACTTTCTCCATGGCGCAGAGGACCTGCTCGATAATGCGGTTGAAGAGCTTCGAATCGTGCCGGTTTCCCTCGTACTCTTTGTAGAAAAGAGGCATCTGGTGGTCGCGGGAGACCAGTAAAGCCACGCCGATCTGGCGGAGCCAGTCCCGCCCCTCTTTGTTCTTCCCTCGCCGGGCCAACTCAGAGTCCGTATCGCTTGCCATAAAGGTGTAATAATTTGTTGTATCAAAAAGGAAGCATCCCGATTCCGGGGCCGCTAATGCAACAATCTTTTCAAAAAAGCGGGAGGCTATCTCCTCTATATCCTTAGTTTTCACCCGATCCCATTTTTCCCAGAACCGTTGTGAATTGAGGGCCTCAATATCAACCGGGCGTATACTCTGGATGGCAGTGCCCCTATACCACTCACCAAGAGAGCTCTTTGAGCAAGAATCAATCATGTGGTTGAAAACCGAGTAGAGGAAGTATTCTCCAATTGTCGGACCCAATGCCGTTAACTTAAGGAGCGCCACGAAGCGCTGTGCAGTAACACGATTTGTTAAATTCCAGCAGATTGAGAGGTATCTGCCAGGGTAATTGCCAGTTCACCCTGAAGCCTGACCGGCAGCAATAGCTGAAGCCCGGTGACAAAGGCCCATTAGGGTCGAGGCAGGGTGCAGGCCGCAGCATAAAGCGAATCCAGTTAAGCGTCGTAAGCGAAGTGAAGGAGGGGAGACATTCTTAAGTGGCGAACCCTGACATGTACCGTGGAGAAACTGGCGTGTGCGGCGGTACATCCTTCCGGCGTAATATGGAGCGGCATGTATTCAGGGAAGCACAGTGAACGTGGGAGAGCCTGTCTGTCGGGTGGTGGTGACACCCTGTGATTTCCTATAAGGCTTTGCCGAAGTGGAAATCATGGCAGGCAGGATGTCGGATGAGCCAATAGTACTGAGGATGGTGAAGACAGCATAACTTCACCGGAGGGAAGGGGCTCAGTTTGTCTTGTGCTTTTAGAGAAATCGCGGCGGAGATTGCCAAAATGGCCAGCACTCAGTTAAAGGTCCGCGCATTTCAAAGGAAGCTTTACCTTGCATCAAAGCAGAAAAAGGACTTTCGGTTTTACAGTCTTTACGACAAAGTCTGTCGGTTCGACATCCTGATGGAATCCTACAGGCAATGCCGGGCCAATGGAGGCAGTCCCGGATGTGATGGAGTAACGTTTTCAGACATTGAGGAAAAAGGCCTTCTACCCTGGCTTGAGGAGATATCCGAATCCTTGCGGAAGCGGCAATACAAGCCACAGGCGGTCAAGAGGGTATTCATAGCAAAGCCCGGACAACCCGGAAAGTTTCGCCCGCTTGGGATTCCAACAATCCGGGACCGAGTAGTGCAGGGGGCCTCCAAGATAGTGATTGAACCTATTTTCGAGGCAGACCTGAATGATGGCAGCTATGGATATCGACCCAAACGCGGCGCAGCTGACGCGGCAAGACGCATCGAGAGTTCAATAAAAGAAGGTTTTCGCTGCGTTTACGATGCGGATATCAAGGGGTACTTTGACAACATTCCTCATGATAGGCTGATGGCGAAGATAGAACGGCGGATAAGTGATAAGAGCATGTTAGCACTTTTGCGCGAATTCCTTCGTGCACCGGTTCTTTTCACGGATGAAAATGGAGCTGTCACCATCACGAAACCGGAAATGGGAACCCCTCAGGGCGGGGTAATTTCACCACTTTTCGCTAATATCTACCTCAATGATTTCAGTAATCTGATCATGACCAAGACGCCGTGTCGTATCATCTCCTATGCAGACGATTTTGTGATTCTGCACAGGCAGCCTTATACGGAAAGGCAGGTCCAGTGGTTCAAGGAGAAGCTGGCATCGGAGGGCCTTACCATTAACGAGGCCAAGACCCGTGTGGTAGATATGAGGACGCAAAAAGCCGAGTTTGACTTTCTCGGGTTCACTTTCAAAATGGTCGCCAGTCGCTGGTCCAAAAGCCGCACTTACCTTAGGGTGCAGCCGAGTAAGAAAAGCCAGGAAAGATTCAAGGCAGCCATACGGGATATTGTCAAGCACCGGACATCTCTCACTTTGAGCGAATTGATTGCCAAGGTGAATCCGATCGTTCGCGGCTGGCGGAATTACTTCAATTCCTGTGGGTATCCTAACCACATCTTTTTCAAGATGGGCTGGTTTGTTGTTGGGAGGTTTTATCGATGGGCCAGAAGGCTCAGTCAGCGTCGGAGCAAGTGTCTTACACCGGACCCTTTGAAGAAGCTCATGCAAGCCGGATTGAAGCTCTTTAGGCCGCCGTTGCTCAGCCCTGTGAAGGGTGCATAGTGAATGGACAAAAAAGATTAAGAATTAGTGTGGCGCGGAGCCTTGCGGAGCCGCCGCACAATTCAAGTTGAACTAAGCCGTTTAGCGTTTGGAAATTGAATGCTTACGGCCTTGGCGCGAGGGTCAATTGCGCTTGGTCAGAGTGGGACTGCATCGGTTGAGAAATCTAAAGACAGGGGGAATCATCATTTTCGATCTGGCGAAGGCGATATCTTCCAAGCTGCTGTCGCGCTGCGGAAGATGATCGGTTGGGTTGGGAGCGCAGGATAGCGTTGACGGAGAATCAGGTCTTTGCGCCGGTGTCCGAAACGAGTGTGGAAGCATTGTTGTTTTGCTCACGGCGGATCTCTGGAGGGAGCACGTCTGATCGCTATGAGCAATCTCAGGGGAGTACCGCAATGTGGACAAAGCAGGGCTTCGGGGCTTTGGGATGCTGAGGGTTTTTCCGCTTCAATCGGTTTCAAGATGGCTTCCAGGACAGAGCCTGTGGCCAGAATATGTTGAAGGAGTTTGAACGTTTTTCGGTTGGAGGGACTGAGCAGACCGGAATACCTAACCTTATGAAAGCCGTCCGGGAGTACATGCTGGAGGAATCTTCGGATGAACTCCATCGTGGTGAGGGTCATCAGGCGGGAGACTCCGGTATCGGATTCCCGGTAACCGAAGGTAACCGATGTGTCCCCGACGTTTTCAATGCGCTTATTGGAGAGGGCGACACGATAGACATAGGGAGCGAGATACTTTAGGGCCGCCTCTCCTGTGCCGACAGGTTTAGAGTGGACAACCCACGGTTTTTTCCAGACTTTTTGATCGACTGAGTTGGTGAGGTCAAGCTTTTCCATTCCGTCTCGAATCTTGGCTCGAAAAATGACGGAAAGGGCCTTTACCGGGACGAAGAACTTCTTGTTTGATGGGAGCCATCGGTTGTCCGGAGAGAGGCAGCCGCCAGGGATGATGTAATGGACATGGGGGTGATAGGAGAGATCACGCCCCCATGTGTGCAGAACGCCGACCATGGCGACGCGCCCTCCCAAAAACTTCGGGTCCAGGGCGAGTTTTTTTATAGCCTCTGCAGAAGCCCTGAAGAGCAGATCATAGACGGGTTTTGGATTGAACCGCGCCAGGCATCGAAGTCCCGCGGGTAGGGTGAAGGTTGTGAGGAAGTAGGTTTCGGGGAGCAGCAGGTCCATCTGGGTTTTGAGCCAGAGATCGGTGCTGTCGTTTCCACACTTAGGGCAGTGACGGTTCTTGCAGGAGTGGTAGCTGTAGCGGGTCTCCCCGCACTGGTCGCAAAGGTAGACATGGCCGCCCATGGATTCGGTGCGGCAGTTTTCGATGTCCTCCATGGCCTTGAGGTGCGAGAGGGGCATACGATCAGCGAAATTGGAGCGGTATTCCTGGCCATAGCGGCGAAAGATGTCCGCCAACTCCGGCATAGGGGTTCCCCCGGTCGATCAAAGATCGTTCATGAGCTCGTTAATCGACTGGAAGGCCCCATCCTCGGTCTTGGCCGTGAGGTGAGTGTAGATGGAGGTTGTAGTTGGAGTGCTGTGGCCGAGGTAAGCCTGTATAAGCCTCAGATTTACCCCCGCCTCCAGCAGATGAGTGGCGTAGCTGTGCCTGAGTGTATGAACACAGGCCTTTTTGTTGATCTTGCTTTTCTCTAATGCGTTTTTAAAAACGACCCATACAGTTGATCTTGGTATGGTTTCTCTCTCGGTTTCCTTAGAATTTTTGTGTTTTCTTTCGAATGCGGGAAATATCCATTTTGGATCGCGATGAGCTTTCCACTGTTGGCGTATCAGGTGGAGGGTCCTCTCGGGCAGTGGAACATAGCGGTCTTTGTTTCCTTTACCCCTGTGTAAGTGGATTAACCCCCTGGCGCTGTCAATGTCGTGAATCTGAAGATGAGTTCCTTCCTGAAGTCTCAGGCCGCAGGAATAGATCGTGCTAAGACAGACGCGGTATCGCGGCACACCCACATTGGCGAGGACGCGGCGCACCTCGTCGGTGCTTAGAATCACGGGGAGTTTCTTCTCTCGTTCGGCCCGAATGAAATGGAGAATGGGCCAGTCCCGTTTGATTGTATTTTCAAAAAAAAACTTGATGCCGCATAAAGCGATCGTACTGGTGCTCCGGGACCACTTCTTAACGTTTTTGACGTGGAGGAAATAATCGCGGAGTTCGTCTTCGGTGATCCGATCTGGGGATTTTTTGTAATGCTCCGCCAGCAGCCGCACCGCGCGGATATACCTCTGCTGAGTAAGAGCGCCCAATCCGTGCAATTGAAGGTCTTCGATCATGCGTTTCCGTAAGTAAGTCACGGCATACCTCCTTTAAAGGAAAGAGAATTTAACGGGACACCTTATCCTGTGAGGAGGTATACTATTGACCCATAGGGTTTTGGATAAATTACGGTGGGAAATGGCGTGGGCGTGTGATGCCCTGCCGAAGGCTTAGTTCAACAGAGCCGGATGAGGGAAAACTTCATGTCCGGAATCGACGAGGGGAGGCAGGATAAGCCTAGCGAAGCCTGCTTCCTACTCTACTAAAGGGTTGAAATTACAGATATTTATAGCACACTCAAGTGTCCGCCCCCTTAGCCAACACGCCATCCCCCAGCCAACAGAGCCGATTAACCTCCTCTCTGCACTTATTCTTTTTGCATCTCATTTTTTCCTTGACAATAGGTCAGTAATATGACAGTAAGACTTATACAATACTGAGCGATTTTACCACCATCTCAGAGAGGAGATATCTTCTATGAAAACTGAAGAATTCAAGGAAATCTTTCTTCAAGTGCTTGAACTGCAACTCGAATATCAGTTGCGTGCTATCCGGCAATTGCAAGGAAGACCACAAACTGAGCCCGTCCTTGCACCCAGGCGTGGGAGAAGACGTCAGTCTCTGGTCGATTTGTCCATCCAAATACTGACCGAAGGACACAAGCCCTTCCATGTCGATGATCTTGTAGAACTGCTCCAGAAGCGCTTCGGTCGCCTGACCGACAGGGATGCCCTTTCCAGTGCCCTGGCAAAAAAAGCGCGGCGGGGCATTTTGCTTCGTCAGAGCGGACCTGCAACTTTTTGTCTATTAGATTAGAAGGAGGGACAGCATTGATAAAACCCGATCTCAATCTTGTTGCAAAATGGCTGGACCAGGACATTGTTGAGGCGCTTGACAAAAAACGGCATTCCAGGAAGGAGTGGCGCCGCAACCGCAAACTGGGGACACTGGGGACCCTTTGGTTGATGCTGGCAGTCTCTTTGGACACTGCCCGGTCCAGCCTTCATGAAATTCTTCGACTGGCTAGCGGGGATCTCAATATAAGATGGTCTGTTTCTGTGCCGGCTTTTTGCAAGGCGCGTTCGCGTTTTTCCCCTGGAGGCGCTTTCGTGGCTACATGGCCAACTAATATCGCGGCTGCAAAAAGCCTGCGGGACTAAGCGCAGCCGATGGCATGGACTGCGCCTGCTTGCCGCCGACAAGACAAATCTGGCATTACCCGAATCTCGGTTTCTTTACAACCGCTTCGGTGCACACAGGGGATCACGGGGTTTGGGACCGATCTGCGTCGAACTTTGCTGCCTTTTTGATCTAATCAGCCGTGCGCCCTTGCATTTCGTCTACAACAAAGCATCCACCTCGGAACAGAAACTCCTTCCAAAGCTCATCTGTCATCTCAAGAAGGGCGATCTACTAACGTTGGATTCAGGCTTTTATGCTTTTCCCATTCTGTCAAAAATAATGGGCCGACATGCCCACTTCATCATTCCCGCCAAGGAAAAACAGCGTCCTAAGGTGCTCCGCGTATTAGGCCAGAGTGATTACCTCTGTCAAATACGGGACTCCTACGACAAAAAGACGATCGACGTCCGAGTAGTTTTTGTTCATCGAAACGGTTTTCGCCGCCGCCGCCTGGTAACCTCTCTTCTGGACCCTGTCCAGTTTTCTGCATCGGAGCTGGCTGTTCTATATCATATGCGCTGGGATATCGAGACCTTCTATCGAGATTTTAAGTCCAGCCTTGGTGCAACCTGCTGGCATTGTCAAACGCCGAACTCATTTCATCAGGAACTTCTCGTGCACATGATCGTCTGCTGTCTGATACGCACAGCCATGCTGGAAGCCAGACGACTGGTGAATCTGCCAGTCGGTCGGATCAGTTTCAGGCGTGCGCTCACGGAGACACGTTTATTCCTAAAACTCTTGTTGGCCGTTACGGATGTACAACTATGGGTCTCTATTTGGACAGAGCACGCACGTTGTTGCGCACTATACCGCGTTCAATCTAAACCCAACCGTCAGTTTTCCAGGGACCAACAGGAACGTCGAAGAAAAAGTCGCGGCTTGGAGAAGCGGCGCCGGGGTCGCAAAAGTAAGTACCAAGAGGCATCACCGTTGCTCCAGCCCGAAACTCGTAAGGATAAGAAAGGACAGGAGTTTCTGTAGAGTAGGAAGCAGGCTTCGCTAGGCTTATCCTGCCTCCCCTCGTCGATTCCGGACATGAAGTTTTCCCTCATCCGGCTCTGTTTTGTCCATTCACTATGCACCCTTCACAGGGCTGAGCAACGGCGGCCTAAAGAGCTTCAATCCGGCTTGCATGAGCTTCTTCAAAGGGTCCGGTGTAAGACACTTGCTCCGACGCTGACTGAGCCTTCTGGCCCATCGATAAAATCTCCCAACAACAAACCAGCCCATCTTGAAAAAGATGTGGTTAGGATACCCACAGGAATTGAAGTAATTCCGCCAGCCGCGAACGATCGGATTCACCTTGGCAATCAATTCGCTCAAAGTGAGAGATGTCCGGTGCTTGACAATATCCCGTATGGCTGCCTTGAATCTTTCCTGGCTTTTCTTGCTCGGCTGCACCCTAAGGTAAGGGCGGCTTTTGGACCAGCGACTGGCGACCATTTTGAAAGTGAACCCGAGAAAGTCAAACTCGGCTTTTTGCTGTCCTCATATCTACCACACGGGTCTTGGCCTCGTTAATGGTAAGACCCTCCGATGCCAGCTTCTCCTTGAACCACTGGACCTGCCTTTCCGTATAAGGCTGCCTGTGCAGAATCACAAAATCGTCCGCATAGGAGATGATACGACACGGCGTCTTGGTCGTGATCAGATTACTGAAATCATTGAGGTAGATATTAGCGAAAAGTGGTGAAATTACCCCGCCCTGAGGGGTTCCCATTTCCGGTTTCGTGATGGTGACAGCTCCATTTTCATCCGTGAACAGAACCGGTGCACGAAGGAATTGGCGCAAAAGTGCCAAAATGCTCTTGTCACTTACCCGCCTTTCTATCTTCGCCATCAGCCTATCATGAGGAATGTTGTCGAAGTACCCCTTGATATCCGCATCGTACACACAGCGATAGCCCTCTTTTATTGAACTCTCGATGCGTTTTGCCGCGTCAGCGGCGCCGCGTTTGGGTCGATATCCATAGCTGCCATCGTTCAGGTCGGCCTCGAAAATAGGTTCAATCACTATCTTGCAGGCCCCCTGCACTACTCGGTCCCGGATTGTCGGAATCCCAAGCGGGCGAAACTTTCCGGGTTGTCCGGGCTTTGCTATGAATACCCTCTTGACCGCCTGTGGCTTGTATTGCCGCTCCCGCAAGGATTCGGATATCTCCTCAAGCCAGGGTACAAGTCCTTTTTCCTCAATGTCTGAAAATGTTACTCCATCACATCCTGGACTGCCTCCATTGGCCCGGCATTGCCTGTAGGATTCCATCAGGATGTCGAGCCGATAGACTTTGTCGTAGAGACTGTAGAACCGAAAGTCCTTTTTCTGCTTTGATGCAAGGTAGAGCTTCCTTTGAAATGCGCGAACCTTTAACTGAGTGCTGGCCATTTTGGCAATCTCCGCCGCGATTTCTCTAAAAGCACAAGACAAACTGAGCCCCTTCCCTCCGGTGAAGTTATGCTGTCTTCACCATCCTCAGTACTATTGGCTCATCCGACATCCTGCCTGCCATGATTTCCACTTCGGCAAAGCCTTATAGGAAATCACAGGGTGTCACCACCACCCGACAGACAGGCTCTCCCACGTTCACTGTGCTTCCCTGAATACATGCCGCTCCATATTACGCCGGAAGGATGTACCGCCGCACACGCCAGTTTCTCCACGGTACATGTCAGGATTCGACACTTAAGAATGTCTCTCCTCCTTCACTTCGCTTACGACGCTTAACTGGATTCGCTTTATGCTGCGGCCTGCACCCTGCCTCGACCCTAATGGGCCTTTGTCACCGGGCTTCAGCTATTGCTGCCGGTCAGGCTTCAGGGTGAACTGGCAATTACCCTGGCAGATACCTCTCAATCTGCTGGAATTTTAACAAATCGTGTTACTACACAGCGCTTCGTGGCGCTCCTTAAGTTAGCGGCATTGTGTCGGACCCTTCTCGATGCATTTCCTTGGCAGCACGGAATCGATAATCGATACAAGCCCGATATCCTGTTCAATGAGATTTGCAAGCCACAGCGCTCCGAACTCCTGGGCAGCAATCCTGATCGGTCCACCCCGCCCACCGGGCGCCATTTGCATTATGCGCTCGGGGCTGCCCAAGTAGACCTGGTTTACAACTTTGGGCTTTCCGTCAACGCGGGCCATTTCCCTTACGTAATAACAGGGTCTTCCATTTTTAATTTTTTTGTGTATGTGCGCCATGTTGAGACCATGGCATAAGGGTCGTACGATGTCAAGAAAAAAATGACATGCCACTGAAATTTTTGAATTATTTCCCACTAAAGCTTCTCTTGGCAGGGGTCTTACGGAGAGAAGATGTGCAAGGTATTGTATTTACACAATAAAGTGGCTATCAGGAAGGCCTATTCCTTAAACTCCAGTTTAAGAGTGATTTTGATAACCTAAAATTCACCCACCCGAGACCGGAATAAGCGTCGAAAAATCACCCACCCCCAGACGCCTTCTGGTAACACAAATGGACAAATCCTTGAAGTGTTATCGGAGGCTGGGAGGGATGATCACAATGGATCAGTATGACTACATTCGAACGGCGCATCGCGTCTACGGGAAGGGCATCCGGCAGATTCAAAGAGAGACCGGGCATGATCGGCAAACCATAAGGAAAGTGCTGGAGAGCGAGCCGGTTGGCTACACGACCAGAAGTGTTCAGCACTATCCCGCACTCGGTACGCATCTTAAACTCATTGACTCATGGCTTGAGGCTGATAAGACAGCGGCCAGGAATCAGCGCCATACGGCGACCAGGATCCACAATCGACTCGTGAAAGAAGAGGGATTTTCAGGAAGTGAGTCGTGTGTTCGCCGATACGTCAGACACGCAAAGGTACGGCTTGGGGTAAACGCCGGCAAAGCATTCCTGCCCCTGGACCCGGATTGCGGCAACGAGGCCGAAGTGGACTGGGGAGGAGCAATGGCCGTGGTCGGCGGAGAGGCAGTGCGGCTGAAGTTTTTCTGCATGCGTTCGAAGTTTTCCGGAAAGCCCTATATAAGGTTTTACCCCTGCGAACGCCAACAGGCCTTCTTTGATGCTCATATCCATGCCTTTGATTTCTTTGGGGGAATATTTAAGACTATTGTCTATGACAATCTTACCACAGCAGTTGAGAAAGTCCTTAAGGGCAAAAGGAGAGTCGAACAGGAGGCATTCAGGCAGTTTCACGCTTTCTATAACTTTATTCCCCGGTTCTGCAACCGGGCAAGCGGCAATGAGAAGGGGGGAGTGGAAGGTTTAGTCGGATTTGCCCGTCGCAACTATATGGTTCCAATCCCCAAGGCTGAAAGCATCGAGGAGTTAAATGAGCGGCTTCTTTGCGAGTGTGTGGCCTATGGGAACCACCGGATCGAAGGGCGACAGGCAACGGTTAATGAGTCTTTTGAAGGAGAAAGGGTCCATCTGATAGCCACCCCCTTACATCCCTTCAGTAACATGCAGGTTGTAGAGAGTAAGATTAATCATTACGCGACAGCCATTGTGGACAAAAACCGCTACTCCGTTCCGACCAGATACGCAGGTTTCAAGGTTCGGGCCATCCTTGGCGTTGACCGGGTGGATATCTTTCATGGCGGCAAAAGAATCGCAGGCCACGAAAGACTTTTTGGAAACAACAAATGGCAGCTAAATCCCGACCATTATCTTGAGCTGCTGCAGCAAAGGCCGGGGGCTTTCGAAACCGCCAGGCCCATCAAGGAGTGGCGCCGGAAATGGCCTCACGTCCTGGATCAGCTTCTTTTAAGGTTTATTGAAACGCACGGCGAAACGGACGGGACGAGGGACTTTATATCGGTCCTCATGCTCTACCGGGACAATGCGGCGCAAGATGTCACCAGTGCGGTAGAACTGGCACTGGGGAGCGGGATCACATCGAGCGCCGGAGTAAAGCACATCTTGCTCTTCATGGATTCCAAGTCTTTTTTTGAACCCCTTGAGGGCTGGCCGCCGACACTTGCTCCCGATATCACAGTCTATGGACAGTTGGGAGGTGTGCAATGAAGGCAAGCACAGAGATAGTCTTAAAGGAAAACTTAAAATCCCTCAACCTCTCCCATATGAGCGCCAATATAGAGAATCTTCTTCGCCAGGCGCGGGAGAGTGGGGCCGCCCTCGAAGAGTTTATTCTATCTTTGACGGACCATGAGCTTCAGGTAAGAGGAGAAAACAGGCTAAAACGCAAGCTCCGAGAGGCGAAGTTCCCCCTTATGAAAACGTTTGAGACCTTCGACTACACTGCCGCCTCGGGTCTTGATAAACGCTTGTTTCGTGAACTCGAATCGGGAGAATACATAAAGAAGCATAGGAATATCATTTTCCTTGGAAAAAGCGGTACGGGAAAGACTCATCTGGCAACGGCACTGGGCATTAGCGCATGCCGGGAAGGCGTTCCAACCCGCTTTATCACCGGTTGTGCCCTGGCAAACGAACTGATCGAAGCTCAAAATGAGCGGAAATTGAGCCGGACGATTCAAAGATACGCCCGGTCTGGCCTCCTGGTTTTGGATGAACTGGGATACGTCCCGTTTTCAAAGGAATCCGCTGAACTTCTCTTTCAGGTCCTGACCGAACGTCACGAGAGAGGTTCGGTAATCATTACAACGAATCTCGGATTCGCCGACTGGACGCAAGTTTTTGGGGAGCCTACGCTCACAGCGGCCCTCTTGGATCGGCTAACCCACAAGGCTCATATCATCAACTGCACCTGGGAGAGCTATAGGCTCAAAGAAACGCTGACAAGTCGAAAGAGCTTGATGAAGAAAGCCGACGGGTAATCTGCAAGGAGAGTTGCCGCCGGTGGAGGGGGAAACTCCAGTCGCCCTACAGGCTCCCTCCGTTGCCCCCTCCACGGCAAATCGCGCCACGAGGGTTGGACTGCCGAAAAGGTTGGCCAAATGAGAGTATCGAAAATCAGACGTGGACCAACTCACTATCGGAGAAGCCAAAATCTAAACAAGGGTGGGTGAATTTTGGACGCCCGAGGCGGGTGATTTTTCGGTTGTCATTACGACCTCCCTGCCCCGTATTCCATGATCGCATCATAGAATACGCCGTGGACAAATCTGGTGTGCTTCCTGATCCACACCCAGCCGGAAACCTCCTACGTGGTCTCAATCATGGAATAGCCCACCGATGGGTAGTTAAGGAAGTCCAGGATGTCTTCTTCAAGGGCCTTCGAAGAATGAGCGGCAAAGCTGTGATTATGCTGATATAGAAATTATATTTTAATTCATGGAGTCGGCTAGCGCCAAAGTGAGTCATGTGCTATAAAGAAAAAAACAATCTGGAGTAGGCAAAATGAACAGGCGGCTTACCTTAGTTTACTGGAAAAGTGAAAAATTCTGGCTCGGCAAGCTCCTTGAGTATCCCGAGATAATGACCCAGGCCGAAACACTGGAAGAACTTGAGGAAAATATCAAGGACGCCTACCGCCTCATGGCTATGGACGAGGTTCCGGAGGGTTACTCGACGAAGGAAATAGCCGTTTGAAGCGTAGCGAGCTTATTCGCGCACTGATGGCCGCAGGGTGTGTTCTGCATCGTCACGGCGCTAAGCATGACATCTACCGCAATCCGGCAACGGGCCAAAAACAGCCAGTCCCAAGACATATTGAAATTGATGACAGGCTCGCGGAGCACATCCGAAGGTTTCTCGGTCTGAAATAGCCTTTCAATGATTGCAAAACATCGGAGATCCCTGCGCGACTTATCCGTCATAGCATCCCTCGATAGAACCACATGATCCTCCTGGTCCACAACCAGCCTGCCCCCTCCCACATGATCGCAAGTCATGGAATACGCCGTGGACAAATCTGGTGTGCTTCCTGATCCACAGCCCGTGCACAGGGTCTAAGACTCCGCGGGACCCGAGGAGGACTCGCTGCGTACCGCACTCCCCAGTGTTGCCTTCCCCGCAGGGTCACTGGGTCGCATCCCTGATGGGTGATTTCGGAGCTCAATGGCTGGCCCGTGCTTTCCCCTGTCAACGGCTTCACGTGTAACCTCGCGCCTACCCGCACATGACTCGGGGCCATGATGGAGCAGCTTCTCCTTTCATGTGGGGCTCTTGCATTCCCTATTCCATGCCGGTTTATGCCGGCGCTTTCGACCCCTCCTTGGTGGTTTTCAATCATCGAGGAGCCTACAGAGAAATCATATGATCTTCCTAATTCACACCCATCCTGCCCCCTTCCCGGCAAAGGCGGCATGTAAAGAAGCTCTTCCCGGCCGCCTTTGTTTTGATGTCGCCGTGGGCTTGCAGGAAGAATCGAGTTGTTTTTGGCTATTCGAGCTGTTATGCTCATACGCACATATATGTTCTTGCATCAATCTATGAAAAGGAGGTCTTGGATGCGCGTTACTGTTCATATCCCGGATGAGCTGGGACCAAAATTGAAACAGGCCGCCAATAATGAAGGGCTGTCGATTTCCGCTCTTACCGCAAAGGCCCTGGAAAAGTATCTCGCACAAAGGCGAAAGAAAGCTGCGGGCAGCAGACTCCTTTGCCTGATTCGTCGCGATTCCGTGACAACTGACGCTTGGGAAGAATTAGAAAGAGGTAGAATTGATGATCGGACTTGATACCGGGTTTTTCCTCGAGCTTTCAAGCGGTAATGACGAAGCGATAAGGCTCTGGAAGTCCTGCCTGGATGACGAGGTGGATTTTGCTGTTTCCGCGCTGAGCCTTTTTGAAGTCCAACGTCTTGGACTCAAGGGGAAATTGAAAAATGTGGAAGCCGTTTTGGATGCGATAAATGATGTCACGTCCGTGGTGTGGCTGGATCAAGAGATACTGAGCAACGCCGCCCGATTATCTCACGGGTTGGGAATTCCCGCCCTTGATTCATTAATCCTGGCGTCTTTGGCAGCCATTGATTGCTCTGACTCGGGTTTTTGCCAGATGGGCACATATGACACTGATTTTACTAGTGCGCCCTAGATTCCATGCGGGTTTACAGCCCCGCAAACCTCGAAAAAGTTCAAAAAGTGTAGGCACACGAGGTCAATTTTTATTCTTGACACCATCGGGTAGTACATGCTAATCGAGTAGGCATGTATCTACGAACTACAAAACGCAAAAACAGAGATGGATCGGTGGTCGAGTACTACCAGCTTGCCCACAACGTCCGGCATTCCGAAACGGGAAATCCGGTCGCCGAGATCATCCACAATTTCGGGCGAGCGGATGAACTCGACCGGGACGATCTGGTCAGGCTCTGCCGCTCGATTGCCAGGGTCTGCGGTGTTGAGGTTCATGACCCTTTGGATTCTGCTGAAACCGCTACAGGTCCCATCCGCGAGCAATCACCCGCGCTCCCTGAAAAGGTGCGGCTGATTCAGACCTTTGATTTCGGTGTTCCTCTTGTGGTCGAGGCGCTTTGGGAGCGACTGAAGATCGGCCCCGCATTGCGCAAAGTTATGGAAGAATCCGGAGGCACTCCTTTACACGAAAGAGCCCTTCTTGCCATGGTTGCAAACCGGCTCTGCGAGCCCGACTCCAAACTCGGCGTATGGGATCGCTGGCTACATTCGGTATACATGCCCTCTTGCGGTACGGTAAAGCTCTACCAGATGTATGAGGCGATGGACCTGCTGCACTGGAACGTGGCCGAAGTCGAGAATGCGGTCTTTTTCCATGTGGCGAACCTTTTCAACCTCGTGGTGGATGTCATTTTCTATGACACAACGACCGCCTCCTTCTCTATTGACGAAGAGGACGAGGACACCGAAGCGGGATCGGGCTTTCGAAAGTTCGGCCATTCCAAAAACGGCACATGGAGTCCGCAGATCGTGGTCGCTCTAGCCGTAACCAGGGAAGGCCTGCCGGTAAGGAGTTGGGTATTCCCCGGCAACACCTCCGATGTTGATACAGTCAAGAAGGTCCGTGAAGACCTCCGGGGATGGAAGCTTGGGCGGGCGCTCTTCGTTGCCGACTCCGGGATGAACTCCGCCACAAACCGCGATGAACTGGCCAGAGCCTGCGGAAAATACCTTCTGGCTACCCGTATGGCCAGCGTTTCAGAGATTAAGGAAGAGGTAGTCACCAAGCCGGGCCGTTTTAAAACGATTGCCGAAAATCTCCAGGCAAAGGAAGTAGTCGTAGGAGATGGAGAACTCCGGCGCCGTTATATCCTGTGCCACAATCCCCGCGAGGCTGAAAGGGAGCGAAAGCATAGGGAGCAAGTTGTCAAAGAGCTTGACGAAGAACTAAAAGGCCATCCGGATCATCATGCCACTGCCAGATGGGCAATCGATCTTCTGGCATCCGGCAGGTACAAACGTTACCTGAAGGTCGATAAGCAGGGCCGTATCCGACTGGACCGTGAAACAATCCAGCAGGTGTCAAAGTATGACGGCAAATGGGTGCTCCAGACCAATGATGACACCATAACCGTAGAAGATGCAGCCGCCGGTTATAAGGGACTCCTTGTGATCGAGCGGGCCTTCAGGACCCTTAAGAGCACGCGGATCAAGATGGAGCCGATGTACCACTGGCTGCCCAAACGCATCGAAGCTCACGTGAAGCTTTGTGTCTTCTCGCTTCTCATCGAAAGAGTCGCCGAACTCAGATGCAAGCAGTCCTGGCCGAACATCCGGAGGACACTTTCCACGCTCCAGGCGACCGAGTTTCACACCCGAAAAAATCAATTCTTTCAACGCAACGAGCCATCATCCGAGCTTGTCCGAACACTTAAATCCCTAGAGATTCCAATGCCTAAGGCCGTCATGGATATTCAATCGGCACCCTCTCACGCGTAGGCACACGACAAATTTGGCCACCCTATGTAAGTCACTAGATTTATGGCCATTTTATGATTGTGTTTGCCTACCCCGCAAAAACCCGAGTCTGAGATTTATACGACGGACTCCCATATCGAGGCTTATCATAATAATAAAGTCACTGTCAGGAATATGCGGAAAGCCTGACCGTCGGATAGCCGATTAAGTTGGTCATAATCATCGCCATCACATTGCCCGGGACTTTGCCAACCGTGTTGCCGAGCGGATGTTATTGCCTTTGGACGAACTGTTATTGGCGCGATTTCATGGAGTTGGAAATCCTCTCGCGAAATTTTCACACAGAAAACGGAATCCGGCCGGGTCTGATATGTTTGATTAAAGCGGCGCCCACGGTGATAATACGAAAAGGCCGCCTGACGCGACGGCCGAGGACAGTTAACCTCTTGCGCCCCGCGCCGATACGCACTATTCGGGCCACCCGCCTTTTGGACCTTGAGTAAATATAAAATGTAAAGGGCGTCCCCAAAGTCTTTCCGGGCAAATCACCTGAGGGCAAAGGAAGGCAATAGCGGGTATCGCCCTATAAGGTCCATTTGCCGTATGAGTAGGTATGTATAACGCTCCGGGCCTTGCTCTTCGCCCACTCTTCCAAACCCATTTTCTTGATCAGGCAGAGGTTGAATACCTTTGTATTGTGCCACAGCTTAGCATTGTCAGCATAGGGTTGGAAAAAGTCGCAAGGAAACTCCGGGCATTCAGAACATACGCTGATTCCTCTCTCCTGTGCGCATGGATAAACGCGACAATGCACAGGAAGATGGGCGCATTTTCCCTTTTCCTCCCGACATCCTCTACAGATTGACTTCTCCTCCGAAAGACCCAACTCTTTCGCTACCATTGCTCTAATCTCTTCACTTTCGTTAGCCAAGAACAGGAAACATTCAAAACACGGAAGTCCGCAAGGAGCTGTCATGCGAGTGTAATCCATATTGCCCTCCCTTCTCAAGCCGGCTCCCTCCCCTACCATAATCTCAGAAGAACGCGGTCTCCCGCTTTTTCGGCGCGGGCCTTTTCCATATGTCGAAGGGCCGAGAATTCACGTTCCAGTTCTTTAATCGTAAGCTTGTTATTGAGACGCAAAAGAAGGACAGACGGCTCCAGGCTTCCCGCATCTCTCAGGATGCCCAGTATCTCGGATTGAATTGACGTCAATGGCGGGGGTCCCGCCGTGTGCCGCTCAAGCGATTTTGCACTGTAAACAGCCCATGGATCACAGATTTGCACTGGTGAAAGAGCATCGATGAAGCAGTCTTCGCAAAGTATCTGGTTCCGAAGCTCTCTTTCTTCCCCGATATCAATCGATGCGCCGCACTTGTTACATTGCATAAAGCTTTTCTCCGTGATTCTTTCCGGTTATCGGTTGTTTTGCTGCTCGGGAATGCTCAGCCTTCCTCTAATGATGTCAGTCATGGTCTGAGGACGACAGATTGTTGGGCAAAGAAGCTCCTTTACTCCCTCCTGGAACTTCTCTTTTTCAATTGCCTTATGTGTTCCCTCCACCATCTCAAGTGCTGGGAATTCCGCGTTGATGACCTTCCGATATCTGCCAAGGAAAGGACACAGGGCCGTCATGCAAAATGAGAAGTGCAGGGCATCCAGCCGGAACTCTGCCATGGCTCTCACTTTCTTGAGTATCTTCTCGGGGGCGGCTAATGTAGGACAGCCGGCGCAGTTTATAATGCCGATCAGATCAAGCGGTTCATCATTTGAATAACGGTCGAAAAATCCCCTGCGCTTCCTTAGATCGCCAAGGCATGCCACTGAGGCACAGTTGGCGTCCTGTGTACAGTTGGAACATGTGATAATCCCAATGCGCGCCATTCTGAGATCCCTCCATTTAATCGAGTTTCCAAATCCCGACCGCCTGTTGAAATGCTCAGGACGGCCGGCGTATCGGTTTACGTCTGTCTCTTTAGCCGGGATTTTGAGGAATAGAATCCCCCATTTGGGCTATATTCGAATTTTTTTTCACCGGTGGAGCATTGAGAGCAGATGTGCGGCGGTTTGGTTTAAACCAGATTATGGCGAGTTGCCAAAACGGCGGCCTGGGTGCGATCGTTCACTCCCAGCTTGTTGAAAATATGAATTACGTGACTCTTAACAGTATGCGGACTGATCTTGAGAAGATTTGAAATTTCAACGTTTGTCGCCCCCTCCGAAATCATCCGTAAAACAACCAGCTCTCGGCTTGTAAGAGGCGCGGGCAGAGAATCATTTCCTCTCGCAGTGACGACCCCATTGGGTTGGTTCCTGGGAAGGAGATGCTCCTGGTCCTCTATCAGGTGGGGCGGCCTCGCAGGCATTTTCATTGCCGGTTCATTTATGTCGATGGAAACCGTGGATACCAGATTCCCTTTACTGTCGAAAACCGGATACACAGCGTTAATAGCTATGGGACGCCTGAACCCGCTGCACCGCTCCGGTGAATCTTTCCGCCTGCTCAAAGCGGCGGCAAAGGCAAGACAGGAGGGATACCCGCATTCCCCGCAGTTTGTGCGAGGCAGGAGCTTATAAACGCCTAAAGCCGAAATGGGATGATATGTTTTATAGTTTGGCTCAATGAAATCCCTTTGAACATGTATTTCGTTAAGGAAACGCAATAGTCTTTCCAGGAATTCAAGACCCTGGTCTCTGCCAGAGAAAGCAGCAGCAGATCCGATGTTCCGGTGGAGGGCACAGCCATAATCGTCCAGGAGAAATTTTATGAATCTGGGTTTCTCATAATAGACCGCCTTCTTTGCAACCGAGTTGATATAAGGAGCGAGTTCCGAGACGTCGTTATTGAGTTTAAACTCAAGCAACAGGGAATCCTCAGCGGGAGCGCCTCTTCTTTGAAGCGGAGCGGGTATCGTCATGGAAACGTCGTAATATGCCGAAACGAAACTGCCTTTGTTCATACAATCTCCCGGCCTACCCCCCTGCATGGTCTCGTTAGTCGTTGTCATAGCGCCCGGCAGTGCTGCCCACCAGTTTCAGCGCCTTCTCAAACAGTCTGGCCTGCTCTGCCTTGTAGGCCCTGGAGTACAGCGCTCGCTTGCTTTTCGCGGCACGGTGCAGATCGTCAGCGCCCATTGACAAACGCGTCAAGGCGCCAAGCCGGAAGTTGTCGCGGTCGGGACCTGAGGTGTCGAGCCGTTTGACCAGAGACCAGATGCGCATGCCTTCCTTGGACGGCCTGTAGCTTGCGACTCTTGTGACGGGAACATCACTTGCCCGGATCTTATTATACTTAGGCTGGAAGAGATCGCGCAGGTCGGTTGCGAGAAGGTCGCCTAAGTTGTTCGGTGGAAGCCCTAGCAACAATTCTTCTGTCTTTATGATGGAGGCAGTGCAGTAGTGCCTTTTAGCCACAAAACCGGGCTTCGCATATGGGCTGACAACAATCAACGGAGTATGATGGGGGTGAATATGGTCCAAAGTTAACTGGGCGTCGTCGAAAGTGATGAAAATCGCGCTGCCTTCGCCGGTCTTCTTATCGTAGTACACGGGGCTGTTCATGATGTGCCGGACAACCATGCCCAAGGCTACATCACTGTCGGCAACCTGTTGCACCGGGCTGTTGGTGACCACCTTTGACGCGTTCGGGGCCTGCAAGGGCCCGCCATACCCGGTGTGGCTGTTCGGAAGCCAGATGTGAACGTAATGCGGCAGCGTGCCCTGGCTCACCATCCGGTCGAAATCGCTGATGAACTCCTGCGCTCGGCGCTGGTCGGAGATGTTCAGATTAAACCCCGGATAGTTGGTGTCTATGCGCGGCTCTCCACTGGCGTTATTTTGGCCCAGAACGGCGAGCATAGGCAGTTTGAGATAAAAGGACTGCCCTTGTCCCTTGGTACTGCTGGTAACGTCTCCTTCATTTTGAATCGGAACAACTACGTCGTAATTTTCGTTATTGGCCAACAGCGGGTACCCCAGATTCCCACTTCCGGGGGGTGGGTCATCGATGGTGGTCGCCTTGGTGTACGCTCCGGTATCCGTGCCGCCTATGAGCGTAGGATCTCCGAAAACCTTCAAGTCCACGCCATTGCGAGCAGCGTTATTAAAAATATAGCCGTTCTCCGGGTACTCTTCCGGATCGTAGCCAGGCCTCAGTAAACCTCGTCCACCGTCCATCAGAAAGGTTTTTTCGGTATAGTCGGTGGCTGTTCCCGATGTGGCGAAATTATGGCCGGCAAAGCTTTCTTCCGAATCGGAATAATAGTTGACAGCGGTAGCGAACTTGCTCGCCAGCAATTTCATATTCAGGCTGACGCCCGTAAACTGGTGGTCGGTATACTCCGAGCCGTCCCGGTTGTTGAAGATAATGCCGGCGTACGGAGCGAGGCGGCTATCGTCGCCCAGCATCGAATCGAAAGTCTTGTTCTCCTGTAGAATGAAAAAGACATGCCTGATTTTTCGGGACGGCGCGCCGCCGATTGGAACCACAGTGGAGTCAGCGTTTTTCTGCACCGAATAGTTGTTTGCGAGCACGTTGAAGGCGCCCAATTTGACAGTAGTAAGATCGATCTTCTCCACGGTGCCGAAAATGCAGTGGCTGTCGATTTCCGGATCGGACGCAAGTCCGGAGGGTGGCGACGATGAGAGGTTCTTCGTATTAATGTTGGGATTGATGTCCTCGCCTATTCCTTTGGCGTTTGCAACGTATAGAAACCTCCCGTCGCTGCTGAGGGTCAGCGCCGTCGGATACCAGCCTGTAGGTATTCGGCCCAACAGGGCCGGCTGGAAGGGATTGGTCGTATCAAGCACTGCAACGGAGTTTATACCGGCCTCGGCCACATACATCCGCCTCTTGTGCGGTGAGATCACAATGGCGTTGGGATAGGCGCCCACCAAGGGCGTTCCCCGTTATGCCGGTAACCTTCAGAGGAGACAGATCGATATCGCCAAGACTCGCATTGTTGTTGGCAAGGTTGATAACGCCCAATTTGTCGCTATTGGATTTTGTGACGTACAGGACCTGGACAGCGCCATTGTCCAGGATGGCCGTCGCGGATGGATGGGTATCACCCACGTTTATCAACGCATCGAGCGGATGGCCCTGGTAGACGGATATGACCGGGGAGAGCTTCGATGCATCTCCTCCGGGGGCATTCAGGATAGAGATCGAGGAGGTTTTTGGATTGACGCCGCTTGTACTCGTGACGGGGACGTAGAACCCATCGGGTTGATTATCGGGGGCGGCGGCAAGAGCAGTCAGGTTGCCGGTAGCGGGATCATAGGTCGGGTTCTCGAACTTGTACTCGGTGATTCCCCAGTTGGAAACGGTCACCGTTTGCCCGTCGCCGCTCAAGGACACTGCGTAAGGCAGATACCCCACCGGCTGCTGATTAACAACGGCCGGGGGATTCGTTTGGGTGTTGATAACTGCAATGCTGTTATCGGCGTTGCAGACCACGTAGAGAAATTTGCCGTCCGGACTCAAGGCGCAACCGGCGGGGTAGGTCGCCTGCGCGCCCCCCGAAGTGTTAAAATACCAGGGGTAGCCGGTAAAAACGGGGTTGGTGAGAAAAGTAGGAGCCGGCACGTAGTTGGTCGCGAATCCCTGATTGGCGGGTGTAATTGGATTTATGTTGATTTTTACCGGATTATTGGAAATCCGCCCCGTTGCGGAGATGTTGAAAATTTTTACGTCGTTGTCAGCACCGCCGGATGCCCATAGGGTGTAAGGACCGATTCCGGTCACCTGTAATCCTATGAAAAAGGATGTCCCCGGCGCAGCGATTGGAGACCCCGGCGAAACGACTGCGGAGATATTGGAAACCACCTGCATGGTCCCGGTATCGATTACCGTAAGCGAATAGGCGCCGAGATTCGTCGGATTCTGGTAGGATTCGAACTCGGGATCATGTTCGTCATTGTTGCTGGTTATTAGATATTTCCCATCCGGTGTCAGAACAACGCCGAGAGGATTCATGCCCACCTGGGTGCTGACGCCAGCCGGTTTAACTATCCGGCCGTTTGGCAGCACGCCGGCAAAATACCTTCCGAACTTGTTCGGACCGGGAAACAGTTCTGCTCCACGGTAAGCGCCCCTCATGGATGTCCCATAAACCGGCGCGGTGAGCAAACCCCATTTCTTGGCATCGAGCGCAGAGGATTGCAGAGCGTTTGGAGTGCTTGCGGGCTCCACCGAGGTATCTTGAGCGCCTTGTGCCGGAGATTGCAGATGGCCCGTCACTCCCGGCAGGATCGGCGCGAGAACCAGGGCGGCAATTAAAAGTAGAAGACGCTTAGAAATCTCTATTCCCATTTGCCCATGCTCCTTTCGGACACTGGTTGATCTGGGTTGCAAGAAAAAGTCCCTCAAATCTCTCAAATACCAAATGCGGTTGTTCCTGTCGAGGAAGTTCGCGCGCACGATGGTCGCTCTCCTTCTCGAATGCCGAATGGGCCCGACCCCGAACCGCGCCGACGGCGATTGCGCTGCCGGCGATGGCGGGGCCGGGAAAACAAAGGCAAACTGTAAGGGCGCGCAGCATTTTATGTTTTCTGGCGGTAAATGGACTGGGTATGCCGTTGACTATTCTTGCCGACAGCCTGGGGATTTCCTTGCCGACCGTCAGCGTGGCGATGCAAAGAGGCGGTGAAATCGTGGACCGTGAAAAGTTGGATATCGCGCCGCTTCGAATATAAAATATAAAGGGCGTCCCCTTTTTCACTGTTAAGACGTTTTTGAAGTTCGCCCCATCTGTCCTGTGTTATCAGCGGCGGGGCTTCGAAGACGATGTGCTCGCTTTCGGGGCGATGGGCGATAACCTTGCCTTTTGCGTCTGTGAGATAGAGGTTTACGGTGATTTCTCCACAATAGTCTCTGCATTTGAGTATTTTGGAAAGCGTACCACTGGACCATCGGGACGAACCATTGTTGCGAGTTGGGACACCTTCGGCGTTGAGATCGAGGCTGATGTCGTTCAACGATTTGCCCAAGTCCAGGTATTCTTTGACGATGTGTGAATAAACTTCGCCTTGGTCCGGCAGGCAAAACTCAAGAGATAATCTTCACAACACAAGCAGGCGCTTATGGCGGTTTTAAACGCCATCACCTGTGGTGGCCCGCCTTATGAGGACCGGACGTTTTTGACGAGGGAAACCTGTCCTTATCCGATGATCCCCCTCTATAAGGGCCGACCTCTTTGGGGTAGGTTTTCGCGGGACCGCCTCCCGCCACCTGTCCACGCGTGGGGCCACCTGGTGTAATGTTACTCTGGTTTACCTGCGGCGGCGCCTCGATGCGGTCAGTTACCCCCTCGGTGTTCGAACTTAGCGTCATGACCTCCGGATTGGCGGCAAACAGCAAGCCCGGCGCAAGTGTAAGAGCCGGTATTGCCACGCTAAGACATAGAATCTTTGATATTCTCACGGCACTTCCTTCCGAATTATCATCTATCTCGATATCGTGCGACCCGAACGTCTTCACCATTTTAACCGTCTCTTCCGCCGGCGCGGTCCCATGGCGAAGGTGAGCGTGATCCTCAAAAGCCCGCAAAAAGGTTGTTTTTCCCATAAGGCGCGATCTTTTGCAAAAGAGCCGCTTCTTTCACTTATTTGCGCTTTGACACACGCGTACTGACCTGGCGCACCGGTATGAAAATACGTTAAGCTTGGTGAATGCGCTAATCAATATCAGGTGAGAATATTTTCAATATTGTCGAGAAATGGGCGCATAAAATAAATTGCTTAGAAAATAGGTTCCGCCAGGACCGTTTTTCATGCTTCGTGAGCGACGAAGCCGCCATGGGCAATTGCGTTCACATTTATACCAACAACCCATGGGAATCCGGTGATGCCGACCTCAGATTCCGGATTGCCTTTCAGGGCAGATAAGGACCTTTCCAATTGATTCTCTACCCCCGCAATGCTGTTGACTGCTCCGTTTCGAAAGCGGTTTTCCCGGATGTTTTCCCATCTCCGTCAAACGGGGTCCGGGTCCTCTATCTTCCCGAATCGCCAAGGAAGAGGCCCAAATTAAAGGGTTTTTTGCCTTGTGGGGCGGACCGCTGTTGGTCGGGGTAATGGGGGCGTTGACTTTCCTTGGTGGATTGGGGCTTTTCATAAAGGGGTAGCAAGGCGGTTGTCTGGATGTAGTTGCTTGCAATCATCGGAGCCCATGCTTGCAATGACATTACATGCCTGCTCACACTATTTGATTCTTTCATTCTATGGTTTCAATCATGGAAGAGCCTGTGGACAGTTGTGTGCGTCAAGTTCTGCAAATTCGATCAGGGCATACGGCGCCTAGTTTTTTGTTTTCCTTACTGCTTCAACCGACGAAGCGAGCCCTGGAGGGCCGCCGAGAATGGGTCCAACAGTGACTCGTCGGAGGCGGCCCTCCAGGGCGGCCTCTCAGGCAGCGATACCTAGTCGCAGCTTCTTTTGTTCTTGGAGTAGATCCATATTGATGTAACGGCTTGCTTCCAGCCAGTCCTCGTGGGTCTCCACCGCCAAGGCACGGACAAGCCGCAGACAGCTCTCCCGGTTGGGAAAGATCCGCACTACGTGAGTTCTTCTCTTGATCTCCTCGTTTAGCCGTTCGAGCATGTTTGTGGATTTCATGTGCTTATGGTGTTGAAGCGGGAGACGGTAGAAGGCGAGGGTTTCCCCGATATTCTCTTCCACCCATTCGCACAGCTTCGGATACTTCTTGCTCCAGCGCTCAAGCCACTGCGCCAGGTCCTTTTGAGCCTCGGCAAGGTCCCTTCTGTCATATATCCACCGCAATTCCTGCAAGCAGTCGTCTACCGCTTTCCTCGGGAGGTGATCCAGGGCGTTTCTTAGGAAGTGTACGTAACAGCGCTGCCAGACGGCTTCGGGAAGTACCTCGGCGATGGCCCGTTTGAGTCCGGGATGATCGTCCGATACTACGAACTCTACGCCCCGTAAGCCGCGCCTTTTCAGTTCCACCAGGAAATCCTTCCAACTTGTCGCACTTTCACGGTTGGCCAGTTCCACGGCCAGGATCTGCCGTCTGCCCTCTGCGTTGATGCCGATGGCGATCTGCACAGCCTGGCTGCGGATAACCCCGTCATCTCTGACTTTTTCGTAGCGGGCGTCCAAGATCATGTAAGGATAGCTCTCTTCGAGGGGTCGCTTGGCAAACCGCTCCAGGCTCTCGTCCAAAGTCTTGTTGACCTCGCTGATCGAGGAGGCCGAAAACGAGTGGCCGCACAGCTCCTCGGTGATGGCTTTCACTTTTCTCGTGGACACGCCCTGGACGTACATCTCGGCCAGCGCGGAAACCAAAGCTTTCTCCGATCTTTGATATCTCTCGAAGAGTTGAGTGGAAAAATGCCCTTGCCGGTCCTGTGGCACTCGGAGTTCGAGCTTGCCCACGCGTGTTATCAAAGACCGGCCGTAGTAGCCTGAACGGTATCCAACGCGCCCGTCGCTCCTTTCCCCTTTCTCGGCTCCTACCGCCTCTGTCATCTCCTGCTCCAACACTTCCTGGAGCACCTCACGAAGTAATGTCTTGAGGCCGTCCTTCTCCTCGCTGAAAATCTCTTGGAGGTTGATCCATTTGCGCTTACATTTGTTCTCGGTCATGGCATATTCTCCGTCTGTTCGGGTGGGTGATTCGTTACAGTGAAACACCCGTATGCCATGACCATCTTCTGCAAGTCATTCTTTTTTGCAGAACTTTCTGCACATTACCCTGTGGACAAATCTGGTGTGCTTCCTGATCCACACCCAGCCCGACCCGTCCTACGTGGTCTCAATCATGGAATATCCCACGGGCAAATCACCTGATCTTCATGATTAAGCACACCGCCTGACCCCTCCTTGGTGGTTTTCAATCATCGAGGAGCCTACACAGAAATCATATGATCTTCCTAATTCACACCCATCCTGCCCCCTTCCCGGCAAAGGCGGCATGTAAAGAAGCTCTTCCTGGCCGCCTTTGTTTTGATGTCGCCGTGGGCTTGCAGGAAGAATCGAGTTGTTTTTGGCTATTCGAGCTGTTATGCTCATACGCACATATATGTTCTTGCATCAATCTATGAAAAGGAGGTCTTGGATGCGCGTTACTGTTCATATCCCGGATGAGCTGGGACCAAAATTGAAACAGGCCGCCAATAATGAAGGGCTGTCGATTTCCGCTCTTACCGCAAAGGCCCTGGAAAAGTATCTCGCACAAAGGCGAAAGAAAGCTGCGGGCAGCAGACTCCTTTGCCTGATTCGTCGCGATTCCGTGACAACTGACGCTTGGGAAGAATTAGAAAGAGGTAGAATTGATGATCGGACTTGATACCGGGTTTTTCCTCGAGCTTTCAAGCGGTAATGACGAAGCGATAAGGCTCTGGAAGTCCTGCCTGGATGACGAGGTGGATTTTGCTGTTTCCGCGCTGAGCCTTTTTGAAGTCCAACGTCTTGGACTCAAGGGGAAATTGAAAAATGTGGAAGCCGTTTTGGATGCGATAAATGATGTCACGTCCGTGGTGTGGCTGGATCAAGAGATACTGAGCAACGCCGCCCGATTATCTCACGGGTTGGGAATTCCCGCCCTTGATTCATTAATCCTGGCGTCTTTGGCAGCCATTGACTGCTCTGAGATTTATACGACGGACTCCCATATCGAGGCTTATCATAATAATAAAGTCACGGTCAGGAATATGCGGAAAGCCTGACCGACGGATAGCCGATTGAGTTGGTCATAATCATCGCCATCACATTGCCCGGGACTTTGCCAACCGTGTTGCCGAGCAGATGTTATTGCCTTTGGACGAACTGTTATTGGCGCGATTTCATGGAGAAGGGAGCCCCGAGAGCATGATCAACCAGGTTTCCGAGTGTGGATTTCATGCCTGACCCCTCCCACGTGGTTTCAACCATGGAGTATCCCACGGTGAAATCGCATGATCTTCCTGATCCACACCCCGCCTGACCCGTCCTTGGTGGTTTCCATTGTCGAATACCCCACGGGCAAGTGCAAAGGTCAGAAGTATTCTCGTTGATCGTTGACTAATTCTTCCTCGCTCTCCCCTCTCCAGCTCTTAATCATGAACGGTCGGGACTCACTTGTCTCCGAGCGGACAGGAAGCTGTGCTGCAGGTCATGAGTTACGGGCCAAAGATTCATGGGACGGGATGTTAAAGAGGTTGAGAATGCTTACCATCGATCTGAATCCAATCTCTCTGGGAGACTTCTCTTCGAGGCAGGCCAGGCTATCCCTGGCCCAGGAGGATCCATCAGGAGATGGTCATGTGAAATTCTCGGTGTGCCTTCGTAAAGGAGGGGCTGCCCGTGAGCGAAAGCGAACTGTCATTCCAACACTATCTTATCGGTCTTCTAGTGTCCTGAGTCATTAATCCGTTCACAAAATCTCCGGACGTTTTTGAGGATCTCATCGGCGGTTTTGACCCACACAAATGGTTCTGGATCCTCGTTGCAGATGGCAATGTATTTCTGAATAGCGCACTCAAGTTGATTTACGCTTCGATGGCTGCCGCGACGAATTTGTTTTTCAGTTAGTTCGGCAAACCACCTCTCGACAAGATTAATCCATGAGGAACTGGTCGGAGTGAAGTGCAGATGGAAGCGCGGCCTTTTGACCAACCACCGCTGGATCATGGCAGTCTTATGAGTCCCGTAGTTGTCGAGGATAATATGGATATCCTGACCGCTTGGGACCCTGTCCTCAATGAGATCGAGGAACTTGCGGAATTCAACGCTGCGATGGCGCCTGTGACATTTGCCGATCACTTCGGCAGTGGCCGTGTTGAAAGCTGCAAAAAGAGAGAGGGTACCGTATCGTCTGTAATCATGAGTGCGTCGTTCGGCCTGCCCTGGCCGTAGCGGCAAGAGTGGCTGTGTACGGTCGAGCGCCTGTATTTGGCTTTTTTCATCAACGCACAACACCACTGCTTTTTCAGGAGGGTTGAGGTACAGGCCAACAACATCCCGAACTTTTTCAATGAAGAAAGGGTCCGAAGAGAGTTTGAAGGTTTCGGTTCGATGGGGTTGCAGCGCAAATGCGCGCCAAATCCGACTAATTGCCGACTGGCTCATACCCGTCTTTTTAGCCATTGACCGGGTACTCCAGTGAGTGGCATTTCTTGGAGTTGACTCTAAAGTGAGTGTCACAACGCGCTCCACATCTTTGTCGGTGATCTTGCGCGGGATGCCCGGCCTTGGGTCATCCAATAGGCCGTTTACTCGATGCTCCACAAAGCGCTTGCGCCATTTGCACACAGTAGCGCCGGTTATTCCAAGCTGATCAGCCACCTCGCTATTGCAAAGCCCATCGGCGCAAGCGAGAATCATTCGAGACCTTAGAGCAAGCGCCTGGGCTGTTGTAGATCGGCGAGTCAGTCGCTCAAGTTCTGTTCTTTCGTCCGTGCTCAATTCAAGCTTTTTCTTTGGTCGTCCTGTACGCATGATGCCCTCCTGATTGAGTTGGCAGGAGCTTACAGGAAATGGTTTATTTATTCAAATAATTAATGACTCAGGACACTAGCGGTCGCCAACAATATTCCGGCGATTCCTTTTTTCTTGAAGCTTTGTGAGGGGCTGAGCTCCGAGGAGCAACATAAACTGAGCGCCATTGCCACCATCAGTTCCTTCATCACCATGATCACTGCCATGATCTGTGGCATGGCTATCCTGAACTTTTTCGAGATCAGCATCCATGCTTTCCGGATAGCCGGTGGACTACTGCTCCTCAACACTGGGTTGGGGATGATGAATTCAACCAACCAGATGGTGGTGCAAGGAAACGAATTCTCCTTCTCGAACATAATCTCCCTGGCGGTAATCCCGGTCTCGATCCCGCTCACGACGGGGGCCGGAACCATGTCCACAGTCATACTCTTTACCCAGGGGATTCACCACTCGGATACACTGTGGCTTAAGCTCCTGGGCGCGATCATCTGCATGACGCTCATCATCTATTTCTCGTTCCGCTACTCCATTGACATAATCAAGGCTCTGGGGCACACAGGCATGGACGTCCTCGGCAAGGTCTTCGGCCTCATAACCCTGGCGCTCGGCATCCAGTTCATCATTATGGGCATCCAGGGGGCCTTTCCGAGGCTCATGTGACTGCAAGTTGTAGAATCTGTTCAAACGGAGAATCCACCTGATCTTCCTGATTTACAACCAGCCTGACCCGTCCCCGGTGGTCTCAATCATGGAATACCCTGTGGAGAAATCACATGATCTTCGGGACGAGCACACACCCTGACCCGTCCTTGGTGGTTTCCATTGTCGAATACCCCTTGGGCAGGTTCAAAGGTCAACATACATTTCTCCTACATGGCGTTATGAGGAACATCTTTCAAAAGGACACGAAAATAAGATCATATGTGCATGCTTCGGCCTGGTTTATCTGACCGTCTTCCCCTTATTTCCGGTATTGTGCATAAGCTTGCATGAAAATGTTTCTCCTTCAGGTCCTCAATGGAATATACGCAGCGAAGTTAAAATTTGCGCATTACGTCACCCTGGCAGAAGCCGGGAGCCAAGGGTTAGATGCCTGAGAAAGCACTGGATTCTGGCTTTCGAGACTGTGTCGCAATTCAGAAATGCTCGTGCAAATCCGATTGGGCCAAGCTCTGCTTCCCCCTTTTGAAATGGAGGATCGAGGGGGATTTCAAAACCTTATATAGTATCGGAGAACCAAATCCCCCCTGCCCCCCTTTGGAAAAGGGGGGGGAAATACGAAAAGTATTACGTTTACAACACAGTCTCTTTCGCCGGAATGACGGAGCTAAACCCGTTACGCAATTATTTATGACGCTGTGTATAATATGTCGAGCGAGTGGGGGAAAATCCTAGCCATGTCAGCGAGCGGACGGCTCTAAATGACGGCGCTGAAAAATATCCCGATAAACATCGTCACGGGATAATAGCTGGCGCGGTTGAAAAGCGCCGAAGCGAGGTCGGCGGTCCTCTGGACGTAGAGCCGCCACGCGGGCAGGAGCAGAAGAAATATCCCGGCCGGAATCGCGGCGATAAAATAGAGGGCGCTCAGCCGGGCGGGCGTCAGCCAGAACAGGGCGATACTCATGACAAAGGCGAGCGTCAGCGAGCTTAGAACGGTCAGGGCCGATCCTTGGGGCCCGAACTTGACTGGAATGGTTTCAGCCCCCATTCGCCGGTCTTCATCCATGTCGCTCCAATCGTTGGGAACGTTCTGCCCACCGATTTCCCAGAAAAAAAACCACAGGAAAAACCCGATCAAAAAAGACGCGGAGGAATCGGGCGCCACGGCGTAAATAGCCGCCAGGCCGCCTGCGCTCTTGACCCCGCCGCTTACCAGCGCCCTCATCCAGCTAAGCCTCAGCATCAGGCAGTAAACCGCTTCGGCAAGGCATCCAAGTATAAATATGAGCGCGCAGGCCGGGTTAAGGGCCCAGGCCCCGAGCAGGGCGACCGCGCCCCATGCGGCCGTCCACAAAATTCCGTCCCTCAGGCTGAGCAGGCCCTGCGCCATCGGGTGGCGCGCGTAGATGGCGTCCAGGTCGCCGGGGGAACACCTGAGACCGCATTCGAGGATTTTTCGCCGATCCGTTCTGAAGTCAACGACATCGTTGAGGGCGTAGACGGCTGTGTAGCCGGAAAAGGCGGTCACAAAACCGATGATGATGACGTGGACCGGCGGGATCGAGCCGAGCCACAAAAGGGCCGCAAGCGCCGGGGTAACCATATCGAGCAGCCCATGCGGCGTGCGCGACAACGCCATGAAGAGTTTTATCCGGGGCGTCAACGTAACGGTAGAAGTTCTCAATTCCAATTGAGTCTCATTCATTTTCCGGATTTTATTTTACGAAAGGCTTCATCCAGCCCGGCCTCAGTCAGAACCGCCTTCTCGAGCGCAACCTCGCGGATGGTCTTGCCGGTCCTCAATGCTTCCATGGATATTTCCGAAGCCCTGTCGTATCCGATGTAGGGCACGAGGTATGTGGAAAGAGCGAGGCTCTGTTCAATGAACGAGCGGCATTTTTCACGATTGGCGGTTATCCCGGCAACGCATTTTTCAGCGAAAAGCTCAACCGCAGATGAGAGAATCTCGATGGACTCTATGAGGTTTAGCGCGATCACCGGAAGCATTGTATTGAGTTCGAAGAAGCCGCCCTGACCGCAAAAAGTTATCGCCGCATCATTGCCGATCACCTGGGCAGCCACCTGGATCACCATTTCCGGCATGACCGGATTGACTTTACCAGGCATTATGGACGATCCCGGCTGAAGCGATGGAATTGAAATCTCCCCTATCCCGCATCTCGGGCCGGAAGCCATCAGACGGATGTCGTTCGCAATTTTGATCAGGCTCACCGCGATCGTCTTCATCTCGCCACTCGCCTCGACCGTTGAATCCTGTGCGGCCTGGGCTTCAAAATGATTTTGCGCTTCGTGGAAACTGCATCCGGTCTTGTCCGAAATCAGTTCAATGACCCTTCGGGCGAATTCAGGGTGAGTATTCAGGCCGTTTCCGACTGCCGTGCCTCCGAGCGCCAACTCGGATAAGGTTTCAGCGGCCCTCTTGGCCCTTTCGATTCCGAGTTCCACCTGCCGGGCGTAGCCTCCGAATTCTTCCCCCAGGCTTAGAGGCACGGCGTCCTGCAAGTGTGTGCGCCCGATTTTCATTACGCTGCCGAACTCTTCAGTCTTGAGCTTCAAAGCGGCCAACAGTTTCGTTAGGGCCGGAATCAACCGTTGCTGAATGAGCGAGACGGCGGCAAGGTGGATTGCGGTTGGGATAACATCGTTGCTCGACTGGCCGAGGTTTACGTGATCGTTGGGGTGGACCGGCTTTTTCCCGCCCCTCTTACCGGTGAGCATTTCGTTTGCACGGCCGGCGACGACCTCGTTGGCGTTCATGTTGGTCGAAGTTCCGGACCCTGTCTGAAAAACATCCAGAACAAAATGGCGGTCCAGTAAGCCCTCGACCACCTCATGGGCGGCGTCGCGAATCGCGGCGGCGATCCCGGGAGGCAGCAGCCCGAGCTCGGCGTTCACAACGGCCGCCGATTCTTTCACCAGGCCGAGCGCCTTTATGATCGACCTTCCAAAGGTTCGGCCGCTCACCGGGAAGTTCTCGATCGCGCGACGGGTCTGCGCCCCATAGTAGGCGTCTTCGGGGACTTCGACGCTTCCAAGAGCATCACGTTCTATTCTGGCCGCCATATTCCGCTTCCTGCCGTTACTCGCCTATTACTACGGTCTTTATATTTACGAACTCCTTGAGCCCGAAATGAGAAAGCTCCCTGCCGAATCCCGATTTCTTGACGCCCCCGAAGGGAAGGCGCGGGTCGGACTTCACGATGCCGTTTATCGCGATAAATCCGGAAGCAATTTCTCAGGCGAGTCTTTCCGCCTTCGAGATGTCCCTGGTCCAGATCGCAGCTCCCAGACCGAACTCAGTCGCGTTGGCCATCCGGATCATCTCTTCTTCGCTGCGCACCGCAATCACGGGGGCTATCGGGCCGAAGACCTCCTCCCTTAACACCAGCATCTCCTCAGTAAGCTCGGTCAAAACAAGCGGCTGGAAGAAATAACCCCGATTCGGCGGCTCAGGTCCTCGATGGACCATGGCGCCCTTTTTCAAAGCATCGTCGAGCTGCATACCCAGGGCTGCCAGGAATTCCTTTTTGGCGACCGGCCCCAAATCGGTGGACTCGTCCATCGGGTCGCCAATCCTTAGACGATTAATCAGAGCGACGATCTTTTCTGTGAAAGCCTCGCAGACAGATTCCATAACTATCAGCCGCTTGGCTGCGATACAGCTCTGACCGGCGTTCGCCATTCTCGACCTGACTGCGGCAATGGCGGCTTTGTCCAGGTCCGCATCATCGAGGACCATAAAGGGGTCGGAGCCGCCGAGTTCGAGAACGACCTTTTTCAAGTGTTTTCCCGCAAGCGAACCGACCTTGGACCCGGCCTCGACGCTTCCAGTCAGCGAAACTGCGTCGATTTGGTCTTGTTCTATCAGGCGTTCGGACACCTTGAGGGCCAATCAGAAGCGTTTGGAAGACATGTTCCGGAAAACCTGCTTCACGAAAGATTTTCTCTATCTCGATCGCCGTTATGGGAACATTGGACGCGTGTTTGAGCAGGCAGACATTCCCGGCCGCAAGGGTCGGCACAGCCCAGCGCGCCACCTGCCAGAAAGGAAAATTCCAGGGCATTACGCCAAGGATGACGCCAAGGGGATCAAACGCCACATAGCTTCTCTGCAGCCTCAGTCCGGATCGCTTCGCTCTTGAGAAACTCTTCTGCTTTTCGGTGATAATAGTCGCAGAGCAGAGCGCATTTTTCGATTTCAGCTACGGCATCCCGTATCGGCTTGCCCATTTCAGACGGTGATTATGCGCGCATATTCCCTTTTATTCCGCCTGAAAATGGAGGCAAGCCCGGCGAGGGGTTTTACCCGATCTCGAACAGGAAGCTTTCTCCATTTTTCAAAGGCTTCTTTCCCTTTAAGCACAGCTTCACGGCAGGACTCATCCGGCAGTGTATCGAACTCAGCATTTATCTTACCCGAAAAGGGATTTAAGGACTTGAGCTTCATGAACTTCCTCCGTACGAATCGAATCGCAATCAACAGGGGGAAGTTTACAGGGAAAAAGGGCTTAAGCGCAACACACTTATCATTTGCCACTTCCCGGAAGCTGCTTTTTTATTTCCCGCTTCATGAAGTTGATGGATTTGGTAATCGGTATAGTTTTTGGGACATACGCGGGTGCATTCGAAATAATTCACGCAAGGCCATACGCTGTTCGGTTCGTTGAGCTTTTCGAGCCTGCTCATAAACCGGCTGTCCCGCGTATCGTAGAGATACCTGTAGGCCCAGACCAGGGCGGCCGGGCCGACATAGTCCGGATTTTCACTCATAACGGGGCAGGCGCCCGTGCAGCAGGCGCACAGAATACAGCGGATGACCTCCTCCACTTTCTTGTGGTCTTCGGGGCTTTGCAGCCTTTCCTTCTCGGGAGGGGCCTCGTCCCGGATCAGATACGGACGCATGGAATCGATCCTGGCCAGGAAATCATCCATATCGACTATGAGGTCCTTGCGGACCTCAAAAAAGGGCAGCGGCTCCAGGGTGATTTCCTCAGAACCGGCGTAATCCCTTGACCAGCTTCTGACACGCCAGCGCGCAGACGCCGTTTATTCGCATGCCATCGGAGCCGCACACGCCATGAGCGCAGGACATCCGGTAGCCAAGCGTTCCGTCCTGTTCCCATTTAATCCTGTTGAGGCAGTCCAGAATACGTTCCTCCGGGCTGGCCGCCACTGTATATGTCCTGTAGTAAGCCTCTTTGTCCGACTCGGGATCGAATCGGAATATCTTGAATCGAACTTCCATATCAGTATGCCCTCGGTTTGGGTTGAAAACGGGTGATCGTAACCGGTTTGTCGGTAATCGACAGGCCGGAGTCAGTCCTTTGGACAAGGGTGTGTTTCAGCCAATGTTCGATCGTCTCTTTCGGGGTAGTCCTCGCGCGAGTGCGCTCCGCGGCTTTCGGTTCTGTTCAGCGCCGAAGCCACTATCGCTTCAGCGAGGCGCGAGCATATTCTGGAGTTCAAGAGCGTCTATCAGATCGGTGTTAAAGCGATTTCCCATGTTGTCGATCGAGATGTTCGCGGACCCTGTCGTTCCAGCTCCCTTACAGCTTCGAGGGCCTTTTTCAAACCCTGTTCGCGCCGAAACACCGAGCAATCGGCCATCATGACTTCCTGGAGCGACCGCCGTATGCCCACAGGCCTTTCGCCTGTCCTGTTTTCCTTGATCTGTCTTATCCTGTCCACCGTCGTCCCGCTCCGGCGATCGAGGCGGCTCGACCCAGGAGAGGCGGCTCAGATTTTCCATGATGTGCTGCCCGGCCCTTCTCCCGAAAACGACAAGATCGAGCAGCGAGTTGCAGCCGAGCCGATTTGCCCCGTGAAGCGAGATGCACGAACACTCGCCGGCCGCATAGAGCCCGGGAACGGGATTATTTTTCACATCGGTTACGTTGCCGTCGGCATTTACCGCGATGCCTCCCATCATGTAGTGGCACGTGGGATGAACGGGAATCGGGTCTGTCGCCGGGTTGAGGCCAAGGTAGATTTTTACGAAAGAAGAAATATCCGAAAGCCTTTCGGCCAGCTTTTTTTCGCCAAGATGAGTGAGGTCCAGATAGACATAGTCCTGTCCATTTATTCCCCTGCCCTCTTGAATCTCGGTATAGAATCGCGCGGGAAACCATGTCCCTTGGGGCCAGGTCCTTGATAGTGGGAGCGTACCTTTCCATGAACCGCTCGCCTTCGCCGTTGCGCAGAATCCCGCCCTCACCTCTTGCCGCCTCGGTTATGAGGACTCCCAGCCCCCATATTCCGGTTGGATGGAACTGGACAAATTCCATGTCCTCCAGCGGAAGTCCCCGCCTGTAGGTGAGAGCAAGACCGTCTCCCGGTGCTGGCGAAGGCGTTGGAAGTCACCTTGTATACTTTCCCGTATCCGCCGGTTGCAATCAGGACCGCCCTGCCATGGAAGAAGTGCACTTCACCGGTGGCAAGCTCATAGGCAACCAGCCCGGCAACCTGTCCATCCCGAATGACGAGATCCAACACGTGAAACTCCGGGTATATCTTTATGCCCTTCCTTACCGCATCAAAATAGAGCGTATCCATCATGACCCGCCCGGACCGGTCAGCGGCGTAGCATATGCGCTTCACAGGCGCTTCGCCGAAATTCCTGGTGTGCCCGCCAAAATAACGCTGGGCGATTTTGCCTTCCGGCGTGCGGTTGAAAGGAACGCCCATGTGTTCCAGTTCATAAACGGCCCTTATGGCGTCTTTGGCCAGAATTTCAGCCACGTCCTGGTCGCTCAGGTAATCTCCGCCCTTGACCGTATCGTACATATGCCATTCCCAGGAATCAGGCTCTTCGTTTTCGAGCGCTGCGGCTATTCCTCCCTGCGCCGCCCCGGAATGCGACCTGGTGGGATACACCTTGCTGAAAAGCGCGACATCGGCCTTTCCCGGCCACCTCGGTCGGCCGCCCTCAATCCGGCAAGTCCTGCCCCGACAATCAGCACATCGTGCTTAAAAACCATGAAGGTCTCCTCGGAAAATCACGCGGAAGCGGATGCTCCGGTGCAGTTGGAACGATCAAACGGCAGTCTGCAACGCTCTCCGTGAGCACCGGTGTCCCGATACAAGTCTATCCCCTCGCCTCCACAGGTTCATAGGTGCATCCCACAGCCCCGCAATAGTGGCCGACATATTCGGCTTCCGGTCTGTACAGCGCAGGCTTATCCTGGGCTTCGGCGAATTTTTCCTCGATGATGTGCGCACACCACCCTGCGATTCGGGAGATGGCGAAAACGGGCGTCATAATGTCGATTGGTATTCCCATCATGGCGTAGACAGACCCGCTGTAGAAATCGACATTGGTCCTGATGCCGGATTTGCCGCGAGCCGAAAATTCCTTGTGACCTTCCTCTTCGATGCGGGCGAGATACTCGTACCATTTTTCGTGGCCGGTTTTCTTGGCCAGCCGGCGCGACATCTGCTTTAAGTATTTTTGAGCGGGGATCGACGGTCTTGTAAACCGCATGCCCCATCCCCATTATTTTCCGCCGCTTTCGATCACTGTTTTTGACCCAGGCGCCGATCTCATCCACCGATTTGATTTCGGATTCGATCTGGAGCAGCATCTTCATCACCCGCGCGTTGGCGCCGCCATGCAGACTTCCGGAAAGAGCGCCCACTCCGGCGGCAGACTCCCGCGTACATATGGGCCTTTGTCGATACGACTTCGCGGCAGGCGAACGTCGAGGCGTTGAAGGTATGGTCGGCGTGCAGGATCAGGCAGACATCGAGATCATGAGCGATCTCGCCTGCTCGGTTTCTTTCCCGTGAGCTGCCACAGGAAATTGGCGGCGTGAGACAGGGCATTGTCAGGCGGAAGCGGCTTCTCCCCGTTTCTGATCCGATGCCAGGCGGCGACCACAGCGGGGAAACGGGCTATGAGCCGGATAGCCTTCCTGACATTGGCCTCTCTCGAGTCGTCGTAGAGTTCCGGGTCGGCGACAGCCAGCATCGGGACGCAGGCCTGGAGCACATCCATCGGATCGGCGCTGCTTCGGGAATTTCTCAAGACTTTCCAGAACGAACCCAGGCAAGTCCCGCGACTGCACAACCTGCCTTTCGAACCGCTCAAGTTCGCTCTCCTTGGGCAGGCGTCCGTTCAGGAGCAGAAAGGCCGTTTCCATAAATGTCGACTGTTCCGCCAGTTCTTCGATCCTGTAGCCGCGATAGATCAGAACCCCGTTTTCGCCGTCGATGTAGCTGATCTTGGTATCGGCAACTGTAACTCCCCGGAGGCCGATATTCTTGATGCGGACCGTCTCGGTGGCCATTTTGCCCTCCGAATGATTTGTGGTTATATAAACGGCTCCATTTAAAACACGAGCGTTCCCGACTCAAAACCTCCCTGTTTTGACCATATTCAATGCGCCGCCCTCGAGCAACATACGGCGCATTCTTTCCGATACATGCAGGAAGACGCGTATTTGTTTGCCGTCAACTTCAACCGGCAATCTCCACGGCGCCGCTCGATGAGATAGCGTCGAATCTCCCGATACACGATCGTGGCCCCTGGATGAAAGGAATTGTAGTCATCGGGATTGGCGAACACCAGCGGGAGAATCCCGTAGTTGCAAAGATTGGCCATGTGGATCCTGGCGAAGCTTTTCGCCAATACCGCCCGAACGCCAAGATAGCGGGGCGCCAGGGCTGCGTGCTCCCGGCTCGACCCCTGGCCGTAGTTTTCTCCGCCGATGACTGTAACCGCGCCCGCTTCCTTGCATTTTTGCGCAAATTCCGTATCGAGGATCGAAAACACAAACTGGCTTATCGCCGGGATATTCGATCTGAGTGGAAGGACTTTGCTGCCGGCGGGCATGATCGTATCGGTCGATATGTTATCGCCGACCACCAGCACCACTTTGGTTTCGAGCGACTCGGGCAGCGGCGTCGAAGCACGGGCAGCGGAGCGATATTGGGCCCGCGGACGACTTGAGTTTTTCTGAGCTCTTCACTTGGTCTGATAATGGAAGCCTCATCTACAAGGTACTCTTTCGGGTCTTCTATTCTCGGGTATTCCATTTCCGCGCCCAGGTCCCTCGGATCGGTTATGACGCCCTTGAGCGCGGCCGCAGCGACTGTTTCGGGCGAACACAGATAGACGCGGTCATCTTTGGTGCCGGAGCGTCCGGGGAAATTGCGGGGCATGGTCCGAAGGCTGACCTGGCCGGTTCCAGGCGCCTGTCCCATGCCAATGCAGCCCAGACACCCGGGTTCGTGTATTCGCGCCCCTGCCCGCAGGAGTGGAACCATCCCGCCCCGGGCTGCGACATTCTCGATTACCTGCCTGCTGCCGGGGTTCACATTAAGAGAGGTCCAGGGGGATGCATGTCTGCCCTCAAGAATCCGGGCCACCACCATCAAATCCCTGAAGGAAGAATTCACGCTGCTCCCGACGATAACCTGGTCCACTTTCAATCCAGCAACTTCACGCACCGGGACCACATTTCCCGGCGAGTGCGGCTTGGCTATGAGAGGCTCGATTTTGGAGAGGTCAATTTCATCATATTCGTCGTATTCGGCCGCCGTCGTCGGCGCTGAGTTCGACCCAGGCTTCTCCCCTCCCCTGGGCCTCAAGATAGGCTCGAGTGTTTTCGTCCGATGGAAAAATCGAAGTAGTCGCCCCCAGTTCGGTCCCCATATTGCCAATCGTTTCGCGGTCGGTTGCGGACAGGCTTGCGACTCCCGGGCCGTAATATTCGACTATCTTCCCGATGCAGCCCTTCACGTCATAGCGCCGGAGCATCTCGAGAATAACGTCCTTGGCGCTGACCCATTCGGGCAGTTTTCCGGTGAGCTTAACCCCAAGGACCCTTGGACAGGGAAGATGATAAGGGTGTCCGGCCATGGCCAGGGCAACGTCGAGCCCACCGGCGCCTATCCCGAGCACCGAGACGCCGGCCGCCCCCGGAGTATGGCTGTCGGAGCCGAGCAGGGTCTTGCCGGGAATTCCGAACCTTTCCATGTGAACCTGGTGGGAAACGCCGTTGCCCGCCGGACTGAAATGAATTCCGTATCTGGCCGAAGCGCTCTGAAGGTATCTGTGGTCGTCGGCATTCTTGCTGTCTGTCTGGATGATGTTGTGATCGACGTACTGAACGGCAAGTTCGGCCTTTATGCCTGTCGATCCCAAGGGCCTCGAATTCCAGCATGGCCATGGTTCCAGTGGCGTCCTGAAGAAGGATCTGGTCGATTCTGATGCCGATTTCCTCCCCGGCAATCAGTTTTCCTTCAACCAAGTGAGCTTCGAGTATCTTTTGGGTCAGATTCTTCGCCACTGTCTCACTCCTGTATCGTTTGGGCCTTCCGCAAATAAGTCGTTTGCCGGACTGAACCTAGTTTTTCATGCCGCAACTTTTCGTCAGCGTCCCGCTGCGTAGCCTTCTTGGAGACAAACAGAACCTAAGATTATGGCCAGGTATTGTCAATTACGGATTCGAACGGGCAAGAGGTTGGGGCAGGATAAATAAAAGGGACCGCAGCCTCATCGTTTCGGCGGGCAGTCCCTTTCAAATTTCTTATTGAAAGTGAGGGGATAAGTCGCTATTTGACTTTTTCGCTTAGCGTCTTGCCGGCTTTGAACTTGACCACTTTTGACGCTGGAATCTTGATCTTTTCGCCGGTCCGGGGATTACGGCCTTCACGCTGAGACCTTGAGCCGACACTAAAAGTGCCGAAGCCTACCAGTGTGATCTTGTCACCGCCTGCCAGAGCGTCGGAGACAGCGACAACGAATCCGTCCACCGCCTTTTCAGCCTGCGATTTGGTAATCCCACCTTCACTTGCGATCTTTCCAACCAATTCGGCTTTTGTCATTTTCTTTCCTCCTCAACGTAATTGGGTAATGAAAAATGCCTCCTCCTGAACCGCTCAAAAACTCCGTATTCCCCCTCCCCCTCCAAACCAGAACCAGAAATACAATCTCAAACCGGCCGACAACTTATCCGGCTCCGCAGGCAAAAACCCGCACAATCGCCCCCGTTCAAGTTTTGACCAGATTTGGTTCTTATATCCAGAATAATGACTTTGTCCATAAAAATCGACATCAGAGACGAGAAAAAATGGCCTCAGGTCTTACTTGAGAACAATATGGCCTCATAATGAAAAGCGCAAGCGAAAATATTCCGAACGGACGCCGATTTCTTGAATTAATTGCTTTTCTTCAGGGTCAACCTTATAAAAGAGCTAATCAGGTTTTCGGGCAGGTTGCAATCAAAAAGCTTTCACAGGAGGCCGTCATGACCGTGCGAGTCGTCATCGAAAGGGAAGTTGAACCGGGCCAGGAAGCCAGATTGCAGCATTTGACTCGATGCAGGCACGATCAAAAGCGACCAAGGTAAAAGGCTACATCTCCGGCGAAACTCTCAGGGCGGTCGACAACCCGAACAAATTTCTCGTTCTCAGCAACTGGAACACTGCGGCAGATTGGAAGGCCTGGGAAAAAGATCCCGAGCGAGCCAAACTGCAGATGGAAATTGCGCCCTTGCTCCTGGGCAAGGAAAAATGCACCATATACACGCATTTTTAGTCTCACTTCCTGTGATCATTCCATAGACCTTTGGACCTTATAGACGCCTCTTTCGTTCCTGAGGGCGGACATTACTCGCTGGAGATGCTTGGAGTCTTTTACCTCTATCCGCAGGTGGCAGACACTCGACGTGTCCGCCTGGTTCTCGACCTTCAGACTTATTACATTCACATCCATTTGACCGAGCACACCGTTAAGGGCCGCGAGGATGCCCCTTTCCCCGGAGTGGATGATACGGACATCTACGGGAAAAAGCTGTTCTTTTCCCGAATCCCACTGCACATCTATTTTTCTGCCTTCATCGCTCCCTCTTTCGAGGTTTTTGCAGGAAAGCCGGTGCACTGTAATCCCACGGCCCCTGGTTATGTATCCCATGACCGGTTCTCCCGGAACGGGGATTACAGCATTGAGCCATGCGGATCAAAATATCTTCGAGCCCCTCCACCTTGATTCCGTCTTTTGAAGGAACCCGACTTCCGCTTCTCGACGAGGATCTCTTCCCTGGGGTGTTCCTCTTCGGGCGGAAGTATCGGTCAGTTTGCCGATTACCTGGTTGGCCGTGATCTTGTGATAGCCAATGCCGGCGAGCAGATCGTCGACGCTTTTCAACGAAAAGGCCTTCGCAGCTTCGGCCAGTTGGGGCGAATTCAGGTAGTTGTTGAAATTCAAACCTTTCTTTCTGAATTCCCTTTCGCAGATTTCTCTGCCCTGAGAGATCGAACGCTCTCTTTCCTCGGTCTTGAACCAGTGCTTGATGCGGCTTATCGCCTTGGCTGGACTTGACCTGTTTGAGCCAGTCCTTGCTGGGCCGATGATTGGCGGAGGTGAGCACTTCAACCGTATCGCCGTTCTGGAGTTCATACCTGAGCGGCACCAGTTTCCCGTTGACTCTTGCGCCCACACACCTGTGCCCGACTTCGGTGTGCACCTCGTAGGCAAAGTCGACCGGCGTGGACCCCTTCGGAAAAGCTTTGACATCCCCATTGGGCGTGAAGACGTAAACCTCATCGGGGTAGAAATCGACTTTCACGGCCTCAATGACGGATTTGGGATCGCTCCAGTCCTTGCTCAACTCCATGATCTGGCGGAACCACGAAAAGCGCTGAGTCTCCTGCCGGTCGATTTCGGCGACCGGCTTTCCTTCCTTGTAGAGCCAGTGAGCGGCAATGCCCTCATTTGCGATCCGGTCCATCTCTTCGGTCCGAATCTGTACTTCCATCCGTTCTCCGTAAGGGCCGATGACAGTAGTATGCAGCGACTGATACATGTTGGACTTCGGTCTTGCGATATAGTCCTTGTACCTGCCTTCAACCGGCTCCCACAGCGCGTGGATAAGAGCGAGCGTTTCATAGCAGGACTTGACCGAATCCACTATGATCCGGAATGCGATCAGGTCGTAGATACGCGTCATATCCAGCTTCTGGCGCTCCATCTTCTGATAGATGCTGTAGATGTGCTTGGGACGGCCGCGTATACGGCCTTTGATCCCGAATTCGGCCATCCGCGATTCAAGAATCTGTTCCACCTCTCTAATGTAGCGAATCCGGTCCTCTTCGGTTTTAGCAAGCCCCGTGCTTATCTCCTCATAGGCTTTGGGATACCAGGCACTCTGAAGGAGAGGTTTTCCAGTTCCTGCTTCATCCAGTCGATACCGAGCCTGCCGGCAAGCGGCGCATAGATATCGAGGGTTTCCCGGGCGAAATTGACGCCGAGCCCATCCGTCCGGCAGGATGTTCCCCTGATGCCGTCAAGCCGGTCGGCGAGCTTTACGAGGACCACCCGGACGTCCCGGGAAATCGCCATGATCATCTTGCGGATATATTCGGCCTGACGCTCTTTTCGGCTGCTGTAGGCGATTTGGGTCAACTTCGAAACGCCCTGTACGATCAGGGCGACCTCCGGGCCGAACATCTCCAGCGAGTTCTTCCGAGGTAATGTATTCTTTTTCCAGGGAATCGTGCAGCAGGCCGGCGGCGATACTCTCTTCATCGAGGCGCATCCTTGCCAGAATCGACGCAACTGCGAGCGGATGATCCAGATAAGGTTCACCAGGCAGGGAGCTTTTACCCCTGTAGGCTTTCGAGACAAAAACATAGGCCTTTTCCAGGAGCTGGACATTTGCCCCGGGAAGGTAATCCAGTATGAGGTCTAATAATTCAAAGAAGCGCAACCCACGCCTCCTGAAAGCAGCAGCGGGAGCCGCAAGCCGGAAAGAACGGCTCGCCATTCGCTCCCCGTATGACAGACTCACACTCTCTTGGCGCGGAAGGCAGCCGCATGGCGTTCTATCCGCGTCGGGCGCTCGTCCAGGTCTTGCTAGTCCGGTTTCCTGAGTCTTGCTACTGCTTTGATTTTCTCGCCTGTCATCCGCTCCATCTCGGATAACAGCCGTTCAAGCAGCTCCGACTCGGGGACCTTTTCCACCCGTTCGCCTTTCTTGAACAGGATGCCGCTCCCCCTTCCGCCCGCGATGCCCACGTCGGCCTCTCTGGCCTCGCCGGGGCCGTTTACCACGCATCCCATGATGGCAACCTTAAGCGGGGTCCTGACCTTCTTAAGCAAGGCCTCCGCCTTTTCGACCATCGGGATAAGGTCTATTTCCGTGCGCCCGCAGGTAGGGCAGCTCACAAGCTCCACTCCCCTCTCCCGCAGCTTCAACGCCCGCAAAATCGACCAGGCGACAAACATCTCCTCTTCCGGTTCGGCGGTAAGAGAAACCCTCAGCGTGTCCCCGATTCCCTCAAGCAGCAAAAAACCGATCCCGAGGGCGGATTTTATGGCGCCGCTCACTACGGTCCCGGCCTCGGTCACTCCGAGGTGAAAAGGGTAGTCGGTTTTTTCGGCCAGGAGCCTGTATGACTGGATCGTCGTGATTACGTCGCTTGATTTGAGCGATATCTTTATCAGCCCGAAATCGTTGTCCTCAAAAAACCGGATGTGCCGCAGAGCGCTCTCGACCATGGCCTCGTGGGTGGGATGCCCGTATTTGGCCAGCAGGTCCTTTTCCACCGATCCGCTGTTTACGCCGATGCGCACCGGGATATTCCGCTCCCTGGCCACGTCTATGACTTTTTTCACCTTCTCGGGGCCGCCGATATTTCCCGGGTTGATGCGAATGGCGTCGGCGCCCGCGCGCATGGCCCTGATCGCCAGGCGGTAGTCGAAGTGGATGTCGGCGATTATCGGAATTCGAATCGACTTCTTTATCATCGCGAAGGCGTCGGCTGCCTGCTCATCAGGAATCGCAACCCTTATTATTTCACACCCCGCCTCTTCGAGCCTCTTTATCTGCTCCACCGTGGAGCGCCAGTCACGCGTGTCCGTGTTGGTCATCGACTGGACTGAAACGGGAGCGCCTCCGCCAATGGCAACATCCCCGATATGGATTTGCCTGCTTACCCGGCGTTTATTTTCCAAAATCAGACCTCTGCTTTCATCATACCGCAGCGTTGCACATAAACTTCAAAACGCAATGTTCAGGTTTTATTTTAAAGAACTTGCAACTAATTTCCAAACATGACTGCACAAGCATTATATTGGTATTCCATCCGAAAACTGCAAGTGTCTGCATCCGGTGTTTATCCGGATGAAAACCGGTTCAGGACCTGTTAGTGAAGCGGCCATTTTCCCAGGCCGATTCTCGTGGAAAGCAGGATGTATCGAAATGCAAGTTCTTTTCTGCGCCTCCGAAGTGGCGCCTTTCGCAAAGACCGGCGGTCTTGCAGACGTGGCCGGGTCTCTGCCTGAATCACTCCGCAAGCTTGGCTGCGACGTCCGGATATTTATGCCCCTTTACCGGTCCGTACGCGAGAAAACGCCGGACCTCGATCCTTTGGCTCAGGGCATAATCATTCCGGTCGGGGTACACGACTACCACATTCATTTGTGGGAAAGCCGCACCGAATCGGGCATTCCGATCTATTTTCTGGAAAAGGACGAATTCTACGACAGGTCCCACCTTTACGGCAGCCCCGTTCGAGGTGACTATGAAGACAACGCCGAAAGGTTCATCGCCTTCAGTCTCGCGGTGAGGCAACTTTGCGTGGCCATCGACTGGCACCCGTCGATTTTTCATCTCCATGACTGGCAAACCGGGCTGGTTGCAGCATATTTTCAGATGAACTGGCGCTATGACCCGAAATTCGGCCGTTCGGGAACTGTTTTTACGATTCACAATATTGCCTACCAGGGTGTCTTTCCCGCTGGTTTTTTCAGCCTGACCAACCTTCCGCCCGAGCGCCTGGTCGCTTCAGGGAATCGAATTCTGGGGGCAATGCAATTTCCTGAAGGCCGGGCTGGTTTACAGCGACTTTCATTACCACCGTCAGTCCCCGCTACGCTTCGGAAATCACCACAAAGGATTTCGGCTTCGGGCTGGATGGAGCTCCTAAAAGAGCGAAAAAACAGCCTTCGGGGAATATTGAACGGAATTGATATAAACACCTGGGACCCGCAGACAGACCCGCTATCTTCCGCGCAATTACAGCGCCGATGATCTTGCCGGCAAAAAAGTCTGCAAAGAAGCTCTGTGCAAACGGACGGGTTTTGCGGAAAAGAGCTCGCGACCTTCCGCTGCTCGGCATGATAGGCCGGCTTGCCGCCCAGAAGGGCTTCGACCTGCTCGAAGAAATCCTGCCGGATTTGATGAAACTGCCCGTGAACCTGGTAATCCTCGGGACCGGGGACGCCGCTATCGAGGAAAACATCCGCGAGATGGAAAAGCTCTACCCGAACCGCCTGAAACTCGCCAGCCAGTATGACGAGGAAATGGCGCACCTGATCGAAGCGGGAGCCGACATTTTCCTGATGCCTTCCCGATACGAGCCCTGCGGGCTCAACCAGATGTACAGCCTGCGCTACGGCACGATCCCGGTGGTCCACGCGACCGGGGGGCTCGACGACTCGGTCGCGGACGTTCTCGACTCACCCGGATTCGGGAACCGGCTTCAAATTCTACGAATACGAACCGGAGGCCTTTCTTGAAGCGATAAAATCGGCGCTGGAATTATTCAAAGACGGCCACAAATGGGTCGAGATTCAAAAAAGAGCCATGGCTCAGGATTTTTCCTGGGACAGGTCCGCAAGGCAATACATCGAGGTCTACGAGAAAGGCGCTGGCGGCGAAAAAAAGGACTGGGAACACGATCGGGCCCGAGACCCGGTCCCATCGGGAGGTACGTCTTTCGACAGGCCTCTCGTTCTAAATTTCGATCATGCTCTCCTGGAGCAGGTCAATGTCTGCGATTTCCTCTTCCAGGTAGGCCTTCAGCTTCTTTTTGAGCCGGCTTTCGATCTGGCGCACGCGCTCACGGCTGATCCCGAACTTGTCTCCGATTTCCTGGAGGGTCATGGGATCTTCGGTCAGAAGCCTCTTGTCGAATATTACGGCCTCCTTGCCTTTGAGCTGCTCTCTGAAAAGCATCAGCTTGTCATGGAGAATGGCCTTGGCTTCCTGGTCGGCTATCTGATCGTCAACGGGCAGATCGTCCGAAGGCAGAAAAGATTTGTGCGTATCCTCGGAGTCTTCCTTCAGGGGGCTGTCGAGAGAGATCTCCCAACTATTGAGCCTCTGGTCCATTTCGATGATCTCCGACTCCTTCACGTCGAGCCGGTGACTGAGCAGCTTGGGGGAAGCCTCGATGCCCTGGGCTTCGAGTCTTTCTTTTTCCTTGCGCAGGTTGAAGAAGAGTTTCCGCTGGGCCTGGGTGGTCCCGATTTTGACCAGTTTCCAGTTGTCCATTATGAACTTGATTATGTAGGCCTTGATCCAGAACGAGGCATAGTAGGAAAACTTGTATCCCCTGTACGGATCGAATTTCTTTACCGCCTGCATCAGCCCGACGTTGCCCTCCTGGATGAGGTCCATCAGGTTCTGCATCCAGTATCGCTGAAAATCCATGGCGATCTTGACCACAAGCCTGAGATTTGCGGTGATCAGCTTGTAGGCGGATTCTATATCGCCTTTTTCGCGATAGCGGATAGCCAGGTCCATTTCATCTTCCCTGCTGAGGAGCGGATACCGCTTGATCTCGTCGAGGTATAGGCGGAATGGATCGAAGGAAACCGGCTGATGCCTGTCCTGAATGTTCGTCAGATCTGAGCTTCTTCGCTTTTCGGGGCCTCCGCGGAACTTTCCCGCTCGGCGGCTGAAACCTTCTTGATTTTCGCGTTCTTAAGCATGAATCGGTTATCCCTTGCCGTGGGTGACACACGGCAATTTTCTGACATATGTCCGGCAGCTCCCCGCATCGGGAAGCTATTTGGCTACATCTGATTCATATTAGTATACTCGTACACAAAACAAGGTGAAAGGGAAGCGATTTTTTCGCCGGAATGCTTGATTTTTCCGCATCGCTTTCATTATAAGTGCTGCAGTTAATAAATGAGAAGGGACTGTTGACCTGACAACCAGACATGAAACCCTGCGCACCGGAACATATCGCGAGCATCATCCCCTATCCTCCCGGCAAACCAATCGAAGAACTGGAACGCGAATACGGAATCAGCGGCTCCATAAAGCTCGCAAGCAACGAGAATCCTCTTGGCCCCTCCCCCAGGGCGATCGAGGCCGATTCTTGCCGCATTGTCCAAACTGAACCGCTATCCGGACGGAAGCGGTTTTTATCTGCGAAAAAAGCTCGCGGAAAAATATTGCATTCCGTTCGATGGCATTAGTGCTGGGCAACGGTTCAAATGAAATCATAGAATTGGTTATCCGGGCCTTTTTGACCCCGGGTGACGAAGTGATAATGCCTGCGCCTTCTTTCCTTCTCTACAGGCTGGTCGTTCAGTGGATGGGCGGGAAACCGATCCCCGTACCCCTGAAGAGCAAATCTGGGAATCGACCTGGAAAAGATGGCGGAAGCGGTCACGCCGAAAACGAGGGTAATTTTCCTCACCAATCCCGAATAACCCCACGGGCAGCAGTCATTAGCAAGAGCGATTTTGACGCCTTCCTCTCAAGTGTCCCTCCCGACGTGGTAGTCGTACTCGATGAGGCCTACATAGAATTCAACAGAAACCCGGATACCCCGTCGGGCTTTGATTATATCGGCAAGAACGGGCCTGGCGTCGTTGCTCTGAGGACCTTTTCCAAGGCCTACGGACTGGCCGGCCTGCGAATCGGCTTCGGCGCGATGGACCCCGATATTGCAAGTTTTTTGAACCGCGTGCGGCAGCCTTTCAATACCGGGTCTCTTGCGCAGGCTGCCGCTTTAGCCGCCCTCGATGACGAGGAGTTCCTGCGCCGGACGCAGGCAAACGGTATGGACGGCCTGCAATACCTCTACGATGAGGTTGAGAAAATGGGCCTCACATACATCCCTTCAGAGGCCAATTTCTTTCTGATCGAGGTTGCCCTGCGAGGCGAAAAGATTATTCGAAGCCATGCTCCGCCGCGGAGTGATCATCAGGTCGATGGCTTCCTACGGCATGGAACGATTCATTCGAGTCAATGCGGGCCTTCCGGAGGAAAACAGGCGGTTCGTCCAGCACTCTGAGCCAGGTGCTGGCCGAAATGGACAACGGACTGATTCCGGTCGCGGGACTGCCCGGACAAGGTCGGGCCCGGCTCCTGCGGGGCGTAGAACCGGTGATAATCGCTATAGACGGCCCGGCAGGCGCCGGAAAGAGCACGGTTTGCAAAATCCTGGCGGAGAGACTCGGCTTTGTATATCTCGATACCGGGGCCATGTATCGGGCCCTGGCATGGGCACTGAATGCAGGTTTTGCCGAGCGCGGCGACAAGCAGCCGGGAAAGGCCGATCCGGACGAGGATCAAGTCCCGTGAGCTGCTCGGGCGAATACCGCTTCTTTTTTCCATAAAAGAGAACAGGCTCGAGATTTCCTTCGGCGAAAGGCTCCTTTCGGAGGAGCTTCGCAGCCCGGAGATCAGCGATGCGGCCTCCAGGATTTCTCAACTGCCTGCGGTGAGAGAGTTTCTGGTGGCCTGGCAAAGAAAGCTGGCCGAGCAGGGAGACATCGTCGCGGAAGGGCGCGACACGGCGACGGTCGTTTTTCCGAAGGCCGATCTGAAGGTGTTTCTCACGGCGGATTTGCAGACACGAGCCAAAAGACGGTTTGCAGAATATATCGAGAAGGGGATAAGCCTGTCTTTGGAAGAAATGCAGGAGCGCATTCGGGAGCGCGACGAGGCGGACTCGAACCGCGACCATTCTCCCATGCGGCCCGCCGAAGGGGCCATTTTGCTGGATACATCGCACCTCAGCGTTGAGGAAGTGGTCGACCGGCTGAGCGAGCAGGCTCAAAGTCTGATCAAAGCCGGTTCTTCAGCTTATGAGAGAACTTTAAGATTGCTTATTTATCCGCTGTTTGCTAGAGTTTATCGTTTCATATGGCGAAGAGCCAAAAATCAGGTAAGGGGGCAAGATAGGATCGATGACCGTAAAAGATGAACAGGAAAAACAAACCCTTGAACTGGAAACTCTTTCTTCTTCGGACGAACATGAGCCCGACGAGGAAATGGATTCCATGCACGACCTCTATGAGCAAAGCTTCCGAAATATCCAGGAGGGCGAGGTAATCCGCGGGCGGATCGTCCAGGTCAGCGATGATTTTGTCATGGTTGACATCGGGTACAAATCGGAAGGCCAAATCTCGATTCACGAATTCAAGGATGAACTGGGCAAAGTGCAGGCCGACATCGGAGATGAAATCGACGTTCTGCTCGAGTTCCACGATGACGATGACGGCACTATTCATCTGTCAAAGGAAAAGGCCGCCAAGATCAAGGTATGGGACGATATAAGCCGAATCTACAGCGATGACGGCATGATCGAGGGAAAGATCGTCGCAAAGGTCAAGGGCGGTCTGGCCGTCGACATCGGAGTACAGGCCTTTCTTGCCCGGATCGCAGGTTGATCTGCGGCCGGTCAGGAACCTCGAATCGCTTATCGGACATACCTTCCCCTTCAAGGTCCTCAAATATAACAAGAAAAGAAGAAACGTCGTGCTTTCCCGCCGCGCGCTTCTCGAAAAAGAGCGCGAGCAGATGAAATCCTATACCCTGGCCACGCTCGAAGACAGCAAGGTGGTTGACGGTATCGTAAAGAATATCACCGATTACGGTGTTTTCGTGGACCTTGGCGGGATCGACGGCTTGCTGCACATTACCGACATGAGCTGGGGCCGGGTGGGACATCCTTCGGAGATGTTCCAGATCGGCGACAGGATAAAGGTGAAGGTCCTCAGCTTCGACCGGGACAACGAGAGAGTATCCCTGGGCCTCAAGCAGCTTGTGGATGACCCGTGGACCAGGGCCGAAAGCAAGTACCCGGTTGGAACGAAGGTACGGGGCAAGGTCGTCAGCCTGACCGATTACGGCGCATTCGTCGAAATCGAAGAAGGCGTCGAGGGGCTCATTCATGTCTCCGAGATGTCCTGGACCAAGAAGATACGACATCCCTCGAAGATTCTTTCAGTCGGCGACGAAGTCGAAGCGGTCGTGCTCAGCATCAATCCCGAGAGCAAGCGCATCTCGCTCGGGCATGAAACAGCTTGAATCCAATCCCTGGGATGTTATCGCGCAGAAATACCCCGTGGGGACCACAATTGCCGGCAAGATCAAGAACATAACCGATTTCGGCATTTTTATCGGGATCGATGAAGGCATTGACGGCCTCGTTCATATTTCGGATATCTCGTGGACAAAGCGGGTCAAGCATCCGTCCGAGATTTTCCGCAAAAATCAGGAAGTCCAGGCAATCGTGCTCAACATCGACAAGGACAACGAACGGTTCTCGCTCGGCATCAAGCAGCTTGAATCCGATCCGTGGGAAAGCATTCCGCAGCGTTATCCGATGGGCAGCATTGTGTCGGGTCCGATCACCAACGTCACCGATTTCGGCCTCTTTGTGGAGCTTGAGGAAGGAATCGAAGGCCTGGTCCATGTCTCCGAAATCAGCAAGGAGAAGATCAAGTCTCCCGTCGGGCAGTTCAAACCCGGTGACAAAATCACCGCCAAGGTGATCAACATCTCTCCCAAAGACAGGAAGATCGGTCTTTCAGTCAAAAAGGTCGAGGAGCAGGACGAACGCTCCAATTATGACGAGTATATGAACACCAGCAAGGCCGCTACCTCAAACCTGGGCGAACTGCTCAAGGAAGAGCTGGAAGCCAAGGCGCAAAGTACGGCCAATAACGCTGCAAACAGTGATAAAGCATAACTCGCACGCACTTTTCGCCTTCTCCGCAATGAGATGAAACACCCGGTCAGGCGCATCGAGTGCCTGACCGGGTCTTTTTTTAACCTGTCCGGATGGATGTCAACCAATGAAAATGCGCGGCTGTCTTCTTGGAGTGGTGATCGGGGTCATATTGACCGGAGTGATCGTCTGGCTGGTTTCCGACGTTGATTTCTCGGTCAAGGGCAACCGGGTGGGGGTAATCGAGATAAAAGGGACTATTCTCAGTTCCCAGGATACCCTGAAGCAGATAAAGGATTTCAGAAAAGATTCCTCGATCAAGGCGATTGTGCTTAGAATCGACTCCCCCGGCGGGGCTGTCGGGCCTTCCCAGGAAATATACAGGGAAATCCGGCGCACTGTCCAGAGCTAAGCCGGTGGTCGCCTCGCTGGGCAGCGTCGCGGCCTCCGGGGGCTATTATATCGCATCGGCCGCAAGCCATATCGTAGCCAATCCCGGCACGATCACGGGAAGCATAGGCGTGATAATCCATTTTCCCAACCTGCGGGAGCTTTTCGGCAAAATCGGCTACCAGATGACCACGATCAAGAGCGGGCAGTTCAAAGACATTGGAAACCCCGCCCGCGATATGACGCCTGAAGAAAAGGAACTGCTCCAGGCCACAATCGATGAGACCTACCGTCAGTTCGTCCGGGACGTGGCACAGGCGCGCAATCTGCCTGAAGACGACGTGCGCAAGGTCGCAGACGGCAGGATAATCATGGGCGAAAAAGCTCTTGAGCTAAAACTGGTGGATCAGCTCGGCAACTTCGAAGACGCTGTAGCCAAAGCAGGCGAGCTTGGCAAAGATCGAGGGCGAGCCCGAGGTGGTCAAAGCCAAAAAGAGCAAACGCTCTCTTTTGGATCTTGTTCTCGGAAGCGATGTGAGCGAGAGAGTGAGTGATATTATATACGATTCATCGGCCTTCGTGAGATACCAGCTCCCGGATTTCGGCCGCTAGGAAGTGAGCCCGATGCTCATCACGTTCCTGAAAGCGGGAAAGGTCTCCGGCGCCCTCCCGCAGGATTTCCGGAGTGTCGTCTATGAGTGAAATGACGCTCGAGGGTACACCAGGCACAACTCCCCCGTCCACGATCAGATCGATGGCGTGGCCGATCTTATCCTGAATTTCCCGCGGGGTGGACAAAATCGCTCTGGTTTCAGGGTCTGTGGCGCTCGTGCTGATTATCGGGTGTCCGAGCTCTTCAACAATGGCCAGGCAGATCGGGTGGTCGGGGACCCGGATTCCAACGGTTTGCCTTTTGGTCAGCATGATCCGGGGCACCATGCGGGAACCTTCCAGCACGAAAGTATAAGGCCCGGGCAAAAGCCGCTTCATGGTTTTGTAGGCGTAATTTGTAACCTGCGCGTACTCGCTTATATTCTTCAGGTCGCTGCAAATGAAACTGAAAGGCTGGTGCTGGGAACGGCGCTTCAAATGATAAATTTTCTCTATGGAAGCTTTATTGAAGAGGTCACAGCCAATCCCGTAAAATGTGTCCGTGGGATAGGCTATTATTCCTCCGTTTGCCAGAACCTCGACAACTTTTTTGATTTTTCTCGGCTCCGGATGCTTTGGATTTATCTCCAGGATCATTCGCAATCGTCTCCTCAAATAGGTGAAAACAAGCAGAAAATAATGGCTGGTCGAAAGGCAATGTCAAGTAAGGAAAGGCGACAGAGTTGGGCCAATCCGGTTTCTGAAAACTGTTTTGCGGCCATCGATATCGGATCTCATACCACTCGCATGCTGATTGCGCAAAAGAACGGGACCGAACTGGTCCCGGTTCGCGTGGAAAGAAGGGTAACACGGCTCGCTCGAGGATTTTCAGCGATGCCGGTATAATCACGGAGGAAGCGCAGCAGACGAAACATTTCGGCCATGAAGGAATACATCTCCATTTTGAGGGAATTCCGGGTCGGCAAGATCGCCTGCGGCGCAACCGGGGTTGTCAGACGCGCGAAAAACTCCGGCGCCGTACTTGACAGAATTACAGCCGAAACGGGAATCGAGTGCAAAATCCTCTCCGAGGAAACCGAGGCGTTTCTTTCCGCAAAGGGCATTCTGAGCGTACTTCCCGAAACCGGGAGCAATCTGCTCACCTTTGACATTGGCGGCGGCAGCACCGAATTTCTGCTGGCGGTTCGGGACATGGACACTTCTGTCCGGAGCGCAAGCCGGCCTATCGGCGCGGCAACGCTGACCGAGGCATACCTTGAGAGGCGACCCGCCGGGCGCCGAGGCTGTCGAACCGGGCGGCGCTTCGGGCCAGAAATGAAATCATTTCCGCTAAAGAGCAGCTATATGAAAATCTGAATAAAACCGGTATAATAGCCTTTTGCGGGAGTTGCGGCTTGTCGGGACCGCCGGAACGGTTACCACTCTGGCGGCCATGTATCTAAATATGGAGCGCTACGTCCCTTACCGGGTGAACGGACTGGTTCTGACCAAAGACTGGCTTTCCCTCACGATAGAATCCCTGGCGCAAATGCCTCTGGCTCAAAGGCGGCTGATTGCGGGCCTGGAGCCCGGACGGGAAGACATAATCCTTGGCGGGGCGGTTATAGTTTCAGAAATCCTCTCCTGTTTCGGCCAGGACCGCTTCATTGTGACCGATGCGGGTCTGCTCGAAGGCCTTCTCATTGACCTTATAGAAAAGGAATCGGGGCTTTACGGCGGCGAGGCCGCCGGTCTAAGAACGGGCTTGACATGGCGGCTGCAAAAGGGATAAAGCCCCACAATATTGATCTTAATCCGGAAAATTAAGACTCGGAGAAAATAGATGGACCACAAGACGAGTTTTGAGATACCCGAAGCGCTGACATTCGACGACATCACTCTTCTGCCCAATTACTCGGAAGTTCTGCCGGTTGAAACCGACGTCGGGACTATGCTGACCAGGGAGATCAAGATGCGAATCCCGCTGGTGAGCGCCGCCATGGACACGGTGACCGAATCCGATACGGCGATCAGCATCGCCCGCGAAGGCGGAATCGGAATAATTCACCGCAATATGAGCATCGCGGCGCAGGCCCAGGAGGTAAACAAGGTCAAGAAATCCGAGAGCGGCATGATAGTCGATCCGGTCACGGTGGACCCGGACCAGCAGATCGGCGATGTTTTCGAGCTGATGTCCAGATACCGTATTTCCGGCGTACCGGTGGTAAAGGGAGACCAGCTCGTCGGGATCATAACCAACAGGGACCTCAGGTTTGAAACCGACGAAACGATCAGGGTCGCGGATATCATGACCAAAGACAATCTTGTTACCGCGCCGATGGGCATTTCGCTTGAAGATTCGAAAAAGCTGCTCCAGAAAAACCGGATCGAAAAACTGCTCGTGGTCGATGAGGCCGGCCGACTCAAAGGGCTTATTACTATAAAGGACATAATGAAGATAAAGAAATATCCGAACGCCAGCAAAGACCATCTCGGCAGGCTTCGGGTCGGCGCCGCCGTCGGGATCGGCAGGGACATGCTTCCGAGGGCGACCGCTGTACGCAACGCCGGCGTTGACGTGATTGTCGTGGACAGCGCGCACGGACACTCCCGCAACGTTGTGGAGGCGGTGAAAGCAATCAAGGCCGAGTTTGCGGACCTCCAGGTGATAGCGGGCAATGTGGCTACCGCCGAAGGGGCCGAAGCCCTTATCAAAGCCGGGGCGGATGGCAGTCAAGGTAGGCGTCGGACCCGGTTCGATCTGCACGACAAGAATCGTGGCGGGAGTCGGCGTTCCGCAGGTGAGCGCCATCATCGAGTGCGCCAGGGTGGCCCGCGCAATGGGAATACCGATCATTGCCGACGGTGGAATAAAGTACAGCGGCGACATCGTTAAGGCCCTGGCCGCCGGAGCTGACAGCGTAATGATCGGCAGCCTGTTTGCCGGAACCGACGAAAGTCCCGGTGAAACCATTCTTTACCAGGGCCGCAGCTACAAGGTTTACCGCGGAATGGGGTCTCTTGGCGCCATGCGCGAGGGCAGCAGGGACCGCTATTTTCAGGATGACGTGTTCGAACCCAAGAAACTGGTGCCGGAAGGAATCGAAGGGAGGGTGCCCTACCGTGGGCCGATTTCCGATATCGTGCACCAACTGATCGGAGGGCTGCGCGCCGGCATGGGCTATCTCGGGTGCGCCACCCTGGGCGAGCTTCGGACCAAAACGAAAATGGTTCGGATCACGAGCGCCGGACTCCGGGAAAGCCATGTGCATGACGTCATAATCACTAAAGAAGCGCCCAACTACCAGGTGGATTTGAAATAAGCCCGCAGGGGAGCCCGAGAACATGTTCGACCATTTACACCAGGAACGGGTACTGATCCTCGATTTCGGCTCACAGACCACGCAGTTGATTGCCCGCCGGGTAAGGGAAAGCCACGTCTACTGTGAGATCCATCCCTTCAACATGACGCTGGAAGCGATCAAAAACTTCAAGCCGAAGGGAATTATCCTCTCCGGAGGGCCATCGAGCGTGCACGACGAAGGCGCGCCCCTGGCCGATCCGGAAATATTCGAGCTCGGAATCCCCCTTCTTGGCATCTGCTACGGCATGCAACTGATGGCCCACCAGCTTGGAGGCGCCGTCGAAAAGGCGCAAAGGCGTGAATACGGCCCCGCTGCGATAGACATAGACATGCCGGGAGATATTTTCTACGACATTGAAAAAGAGGGGGTGCGGGTCTGGATGAGTCACGGCGACCGCATCCTCAAGCTCCCGCCTTCTTTCAAGACCATGGCCCACAGCGATAATTCTCCTGCCGCCGCGATGGGCGACTCGAAGCGTCATCTCTACGGGGTGCAGTTTCATCCGGAAGTAGCGCACACGCCCTGCGGCAAGGACATTCTGGAGAATTTTCTGTTCCGCATCTGCCGATGCCGCCCGTCCTGGACCATGAAATCCTTCGTGGAATCGGCCATTGGCTCGGTTCGGCAAAAAGTGGGAAACGATCAGGTAATCTGCGCCCTGAGCGGCGGCGTGGACTCCTCGGTGGTTGCGGTCCTTCTTCACAAGGCCATAGGGGAGCGGCTTCACTGCATTTTCGTCAATAACGGGCTTCTGCGAAAAGGCGAGGCCGAGACCGTTCAGAGAGTATTCCGCGATCATTTCGAAATAAATCTCATCTACATCGACGCATCCGCCGAGTTCCTGGACCGCTTGCGGGGGGTCTCGGACCCGGAGCGCAAACGAAAGATAATCGGCAATCTTTTCATCGAGGTCTTCGAGCGGGAGGCCGCGCGAATCAAGGACGCCCGCTATCTGGCGCAGGGCACGCTCTACCCGGACGTGATCGAAAGCGTCTCCTTCAAAGGGCCTTCAGCCACCATAAAGACCCACCACAATGTCGGGGGTCTGCCCGAGAGGATGAAGCTGGAACTGATCGAACCGCTCCGGGAGCTTTTCAAGGACGAAGTGCGGCTGGTTGGAAGAGAACTCGGGCTTCCCGAGAGGATAATCATGCGGCATCCCTTCCCGGGTCCGGGCCTGGCGATCAGGCTGATCGGCGAGCTGACTCCGGCGAACCTCGAAATTCTACGCGAGGCAGACGCCGTGATCCAGGAGGAAATCGAGGCCTCCGGCTGGTACGAGCATGTCTGGCAGTCCTTCGCCGTGCTGCTTCCGGTCAGGTCGGTCGGGGTCATGGGCGATGAGCGCACCTATGACCAGGTAATCGCCCTGCGGGCGGTGGAAAGCGTGGACGCCATGACGGCCGACTGGGCAAGACTTCCCTACGAGGTGCTGGGACGGATTTCAAACCGGATCATAAACGAAGTAAAAGGCGTAAACCGCGTCGTCTACGACATTTCATCAAAGCCGCCAAGCACGATTGAATGGGAATAAGGAAAGCCTGATTCACCCGGCCCCGGTCGAGCGCCCCAGTCTCCACGCCCCGTGAGGGGGGCTGCAATGTATACCGAAACCCACCGTTTCTACCGCTATCAGCATCAGGCTCCAAAAGGCTGGGAAAGCTTCCAGGTAAAGTACCGGGAAACCGATCTCTGGATCCGGGCGCGGCGAAACCTCGAGCGGGAGGCGACGCAGGCGGTTCTGAGCTGCCGTCTTCAACTGGAGCAGTATATCGCTTCACACGGGGACTTCCTGCGATCACTTGCGCCGCTCCCCGACGATCCTCTCGCCCCTCCCCTGGTCCGCCGGATGCTCAAGGCGGCGATTGCCGCCGGGGTCGGGCCGATGGCGAGCGTGGCCGGCGCGATAGCCCAGGCTGTCGGGGTCTCCCTCAAACCGTTTTCCGATTCGGTAATAGTTGAAAACGGCGGCGACTGCTATCTCGATCTGAAGGAGGAAACCACCGTCGGAATTTTCGCCGGACCGGATTCGCCCTTCACCGGCAAAATAGCCGTAAAGCTCGGCCCCGAGCGCTTCCCGATCGGGATTTGTACTTCATCGGGAACTGTCGGCCACTCTTTGAGCTTCGGCAAGACGGACGCCGTGACCGTCATTTCACCGGACGCCGCTCTGGCGGACGCCGCCGCAACCCGGCTCGGCAACATGGTGAAAACCCGGGCCGATATTGACAAAGCCCTGGAGCTTGCTCCCCGGATTCCATCGATCGAAGCGGTTCTGATCCTGATTAAAGACAAAATGGGGATCTGGGGGAATATCGAAGTGCTTCCGATCTAAACCGAAACGCTTACGCCGCAAAGCTTCAGGATTGAAAATACTTGTTTTTTAAGCGCTTATTGGTATAAGGATAACTTCGAAGCCTAAATAGTTCATATCCAGGAGCAGTCGAGGTGCGCAATCTCTGGGCGCCATGGCGCATTGAGTATATTGTTGGCAAAAAGCCGCCGGGTTGTATTTTTTGTCCTGACAACCAGGGTCGATCCGATGAGCAACTCCTTATCCTTTACCGGGGCGGCCTCGTAATGGCGATGATGAACAAGTTCCCGTACAACAACGGGCATCTGCTCGTTTTTCCCAAACGCCACGTATCCAGTCTGGACGAACTAAGCGCAGACGAGGATCGCGACATCATGAATTTGATCAGGAAGTGCACGCGCGTCCTGCGAAAGGTAATGCGCCCGGATGGATTCAATATTGGCGTTGAATCTAGGCCGTGAAGCCGGGGCAGGCTACGAGGAACATCTGCACTTTCATATAGTGCCCAGGTGGCGGAGGCGATACGAATTTCATGGCCGCTGTCGCCGAAATACGCAGTATTCCTGAACATATACAGCAATCATACTCCAAACTTTTGCCTTATTTCGAGGAAGGAGAGCGCTGATGAGGCTGTTTAAGCTGATCGTAACTCTGGTCATACTTTGTCTGATTGGCATTTTCATCTATCAGAACATGGAGACCTGGATACAACCTGTAAGCTTCAAGCTCAATCTTTACTTCTATCAGACCAATCCTGACAAGCCGCCAGGTCTCGAGCTCTATCCGGTCATTTTGCTTTCGGCCCTCGGCGGATTTGTTGTCGGCCTGGCGCTCCTGTTAAAGCCCTATTTCAAAACTCGCCGCCTGCTCAAGCGCGAACGGCAGGAAAAGCAAAAGGCGGAAGAGGAGTTCACCCTTAGGCTGGCCCGAGCTGAATCCCACGGCGAGGCGTCTGACTCGGCAGATCATACAAGTCAGGGGGAGCAGAGCGGAAAAGAAGAGTGAGGCGCTAACGCATTTTTCCGCCTGCATTATTTTTCTTCGGAAGCCGGTCGTTTCGAGCAGAAGCGGCCGGCTCTTCTTTTGAAAGCATCTCAATACCGTTCATGGCCTCCTGTTTTTATTGAACTTCATTCCCCCTCATGCCGAATTATTAATCATGACATGTCCAATCCGGGAAAAACGCTCACCAAAAATGACGGAGTTTAGATGAAGCCTGAAGATACAACAGGTTCGCATGTTGGCCCGGGAGAAAGACCCATAGGCTCACGCTCCGAATCCCTCAAGGCCGTCAGGATCGTCGAGGTGACCGGAGATCTGCCCTCGATGCCCCATATTGCCGCTCAGGTAATGGACAAGCTCTCGGACGAGGATTCGACGCCGAAGCAGATACACCAGCTTATCATAAAAGACCAGGCCCTTGCCGCCCGCGTCCTCAAGGTGGCGAATTCGCCGTACTACGGGGCCTCGAGGTCCATCTCCACTCTGCGTGATGCGGTTATGTTCATGGGATTCGAGGCCGATCAGATCTCTCATTATGACGGCGGTGCTGAAAGGCATGTTTTCGAACGTGGGTCTTTCAGAAAAGCTTCTCTGGGAACATGCGGTCGGCTGCGGCCTGGCGGCCCGAAAAGTAGGAGACGAGGTCGGCTTCCAGCGCAGAGAGGAGGCTTACCTCGCCGGGCTTATGCACGACGTCGGCAAGACGGCGCTCTTTTTGCGAGTCCCCTGCTGTAATGCGAGGCATTATGCAGGAAGTCTATAACGACGGCGCGGACTTCTTCGATGTCGAACAGCGCAAAGCTCGGTTTCACGCACGCCGATGTCGGCGGGATAATTGCTGATAAATGGCGTTTTGCCTCGATATCGAAGACGCCATCGCAAACCACCACCAGCCCGGCCAGGCCCGATCGGCCATCGGAACTCACTCAAATCGTAAGCCTGGCAAACTCGATTTGCCACAAACTGGCAGTGGGTCCCACGCGAAAGCCCGACCTGGACCTTAATGAAACGGAAAGCGCCAAAGCTCTTGGACTGGGTCCGGCCTCGATTGAAAGAATCCTCTTGGCGGTAAGCGAGGCTGTTCGTGAAGAAAAGGTCGAATAGGGCGGGAGTTGGGACCAGGTCCCTGGCGGCAGGATGCGCTTGACGGGCCCTAAGTCGGGACAGCATCAATCCTGTTCACTTTGCGCGCATGGAACGGCAATTGAATATTTCTCCAGGTAGCCCCTCGGGGTAACCATCCAGCCATTCCAGACATAGGTCTGGCTGTTTCCAACGATTACCACCGACTGCATATCCACCTCGTCAACCGGGAGGCTTCCCGAGCGTAGTCACGCATTTCCACTGCCCTTCGCGCATTGCCCTGCGCACAATTGCCGCCGGAGTCTCGGGGGAACGATGCCGAAGAATTATCTGCCGGGCTTTTTCAAGCAAATCCGGCCTGCTCTTGCTCCTAGGGTTGTAGATCGCGAGGACGAAATCAGCCTCGGCAGCAGCGGAGAGTCTTTTCTCAATGAGCTCGCCATGGAGTCAGGTGATCGCTAAGGCTCACCGCGGCAAAATCGTGCATAAGGGGAGCGCCTAAAAGGGAAGCCGCCGCGTTGAAAGCAGGAATTCCGGGAATTACTCGCAGAAAAAAACCTGCGGCCCATTGCAGGTCTTTTCCATCCCACTCCAAAACATTTAGCCGCTTCTTTCTACAGATATCCAAAACCAGCCCGGCCATGCCATATATCCCGGCGTCGCCGCTGGAGATCAGAGCGACATTTCGGCCGCACAAAGCATGCTCTATCGCCGCCTGGCAACGCTCCACCTCTTTTCGCATTCCGCTGGAAATGACGGTCTTGTTCTTCAAAAGATCGGGAATGAGATCCAGGTAGGTCTTATACCCCAGCGCGATTTCCGCTGACTCGAAGCGCATCGAGCGCTTCCCGGGCCATATAGGACCTGTATCCCGGTCCGAGGCTGATTATGGAGAGCTTACCCTGGCTATCGCCAGGGTGCAGTTTCCCGCTTTCCGTTTGGGCACCAGCAATTCCCGCGTCCCTGCGCTCCAAAGGGCGCTTGCTTCGCATACGCTTCTCGCTCCTACATGCCGGGCAACCGTTTCCGAGGGGTTCGGAACGGCAATGCCCTCTATCTCTTTGCGGGCGCAAAAGTGAATCGGTCTGTCGAATGCTCTTGCGGCATCCAGAAGCCCGCGCTCGTCGGACTTGATGTCCAGGCTTGCGAAATTCTTTATCGAAAGAGGCGAAAGCCTCGTTTTCCTTAAGTTTTTTTCTAATAAATCCGACTGATTTCCTCTGAAGTGGTCCCCCTGTTGCAGCCGATTCCGATCACGAGGTTGGCAGGCCGAAGCTTGAGGCATCTTACACCTCGATGGGAAAGCAATTCCGAAACCCATATCCCCAGACCTTCCCGAAGAGCGCCCAGGTCCTCGCCGGTGCTCGATCACCCGCAAACCGTGATCCGCCGGCAGATGCTTCAACAGAAGGCCATCGGGATCGAATATCCAGAGAGGCTCCTCATCCAGGATGGCAGCCTGGATTCTGCTCAGTATTCCGCTGTTTTCGATCCGCAGGCCAGCGCTCTTTGCAGCAAGGTCTATGGCGGGCTTGTCCTGGAGATCGGAAGCCGTAGTTATGACGGCCTGGCCGCCGGTGATCGAAGCAACCTTTCTCGCCAGATCGTTGGCCCCGCCTATATGACCCGAAACAAGGCTTATCGCAAAGCGGCCATCCTGGTCCACAACGACAACCGCCGGGTCTACCGTCTTGTCTTCAAGCAGAGGCGAAACCATTCGGACCGCTATTCCGCAGCCCATTATGCAGACGATCGAGTCACACTCGCGCCAGGCTGACGGGAAAACCTCGGATATGTGCCCGAAAAGAGTCATGCCCGGCAAAGCGTAACGATAGTTGCAAAGACAAGTGCTGCCGGGAATTCTGTGCGCTTATCCGGGCCGCGAGTTCAGCACCCTTCAGGCGTCAGGGCGAAAATCGCCGTCTTCGGGTTACTCCGATTTTGCGGCATCCCTGAATTGATGACTGAACGTTTCGTCATAGAGCTTGGACCTTTTGTCCTCTTTTGCCGGCTAGACCCTTTATCTTGAATACCTCGCCAACGAGGATGATCGCCTGGCGCTCGATTTTTGCGGCCCGCACCTTCCCGGCTATATTCTCCAGGGTCGCCCCGGATCAGTTTCTGGTCCGGCCAGCCTACCCGGTAGGCTACTATCGCTGGCGTATCAACCGGATAATGGACCTTGAGTTCCGCAACAACCTTTTCGATGCGCTGAACGCTAAGGTAAATGACCATAGAGGCGCGGTGTGAGGCAAGGGCTTCCAATTTCTCCTTTCCCGGCACAGGGGTCCTGCCGCCGAGCCGAGTCAGGATCACAGTTTGAGAGATCTCCGGAATGGTGAGCTCCTGGTTCATTGCCGCAGCGGCGGCAAACGCCGCCGAGACCCCGGGCACCACCTCATGACGCAATCTTGTCACGGTCCAGAAGAATCATTTGTTCATGGATCGCTCCATATAGGCTCGGGTCCCCGGTATGAAGCCGAACGACGCGTTCTCCGGCCTCATAGCCTTCCTTGAGCAGCGCGTGTGTCTGCGCGAGCGTCAAAGAGGCGCTGTCATAGGTCTTAACGTCTTTTCTGCAATAATCGAGCAGGGTCTTCGGGAACGAGAGAGCCGGTATACACCACACGGTCGGCCTCCTGAAGAAAGCGCATCCCCTTCACCGTGATAAGTTCGGGGTCGCCGGGACCGGCACCGATGAATCGAACGGACTCTTTCATTTTACAATCCCCGCTTGGGAAATCTGTTCAATAATTTGCACATGAAAAATGCGAAATAGTAAATGATTTTCTTTTTCCCATCTCAGGGCGAACCTGTCAAGATGCGAGGCATATTTCAGCAAAGATTCTTATTGCCGACTATTTTGGTATGACATACGATTTTCTCTTTCCCAAGCAGCAGTTTTGCAACTATACTATTTGACTGCACCCAAAAGGGAATACCTCGGGATCGTATCCACGCTACTCTTTGATCCATGCTCAGGTTCGCACTGGCCTCAATCCCCACCAGGTTGTCGACTGATGAGCATTCGTTTGTCTTTGGAGCGTTATTGGCGTTATTTCGGAAAATCATCAAAAATTTCAGAGGTGTAGATTGATGGAGACCAAGAAGGATGGACCTGTTGGTTCCGTTATGGTCGTTGGCGGCGGGATAGCCGGCATGCAGGCGGCGCTCGATCTTGCCAACACTGGTTTTTATGTTTACCTGGTCGAGAAATCCTCCGCCGTCGGCGGAGTGATGTCACAACTCGACAAGACCTTCCCCACAAACGACTGCGCGATGTGAGTCATCTCGCCCAAGCTGGTCGAGGTCGGCCGGCACCTCAACATCGAGCTTCTGACCCTTTCGGAAGTTCAGCAAGTTACCGGCGAGCCGGGAAATTTCACGGTAGAGCTTTTGCAAAAGCCTCGCTATGTGGATCCCTCCAAGTGCACGGGTTGCGGCGAATGCGCCAAAGTCTGTCCCGTCGAACGCAAGAATGAATACAACGTGGGTCTCGATACCCGCCGGGCGGCATTCCGCAGGTACGCCCAGGCGGTGCCCGGGGCGTTTGCCATTGAAAAGCGCGGCACCTCTCCATGCAAGGCGACCTGCCCGGCGCACATTTCGGTCCAGGGGTATGTGGCTTTGACGGCTCAGGGCAAATACCAGGAGGCCCTGAAGCTTATCAAGGAAGAAAACCCCCTGCCCGCCATCTGCGGCCGTGTCTGCCACCATCCCTGCGAGACCGACTGCATGCGAGGCAAGTTTGACGAACCGGTGGCGATCGATTCGATCAAGCGCTTTCTGGCCGATCTGGACCTGAGTTCCGAAACCAGGTTCGTCCCGCAGATAAAGGAGAAACGCGACGAGAAGGTCGCAATCATCGGTTCAGGTCCGGCAGGCTTATCGTGCGCCTATTACCTGGCGATCGAAGGTTACCGGGTGACGGTTTTTGAAAAGCTGCCGGTGCTCGGCGGCATGCTTACCGTTGGCATTCCTTCCTACAGGCTCCCGAAAAACATAATCGAAGCCGAAATCCAGGTCATGCGGGATATGGGCGTAGAGTTCAAAACGGGAGTGGAGATCGGCAAAGACTTTACCGATCTCTCAACTGAGAGACCAGGGATACAAGGCCTTCTTCATGGGCATTGGCGCCCAGGAATGCAAGGCGCTCGGCATCCCGGGCGAAGAGCTCGAAGGGGTGGTCGCCGGGCGTTGAATACCTAAGAGACATAAATCTCGGCAAGAAAGTCTCCCTGGGCGACCGCGTTGCGGTGATAGGCGGCGGAAACGTTGCTATGGACACAGTGCGAACGGCCCTTCGCAACGGATCGAGCAAGCCTTTTATTATCTATCGCGAAGCGAAAAGGAAATGCCCGCCAACGAGGAAGAGATCCACGAGTGCCGCGAAGAAGGCATCGAGATCATGACCCTCACCAACCCCACGCGAATTATCGGGGAAAACGGGCGGGTAAAGGCAATCGAATGCGTGAGGATGGAGCTCGGAGAGCCGGATGCAAGCGGACGAAGGCGCCCGGTGGCCGTTGCGGGGTCCGAGTTCATAATGGAAGTGGACGCCGTGGTTCCGGCCATCGGCCAGGAATCCGACTGGGCGTGTCTTACCGAAGAATGCGCGTGTCGACTTACCGATTGGGGCACGATGAAAGTCGACTCTCTCACCCTGCAGACCCATGATCCTGACATCTTTGCAGGCGGGGATGCGGTGACCGGCCCCAAGACGGTAATCAAAGCCATTTCCGCAGGCAAGCAGGCGGCAATTTCGATCGGTCGATACATCCGGGGGGAAGATCTAAGCGCCGGGCGTGAAAAGGAATGGCAAGCGGTCCAGCAGGTCTCGACCGAAGGCTATGACAGAATCCCGCGCGCTCGCATGCCTGTTCTTTCTCCAGAGGTCCGCACAGGCAATTTCGAAGAAGTGCAACTCGGGTTCACCGAGGAGCAGGTGAGGGCCGAAGCGGTGCGCTGTCTTAGTTGCGGCGTCTGTTCCGAATGCTACCAGTGTGTGGAGGCCTGTCTTGCAAAGGCCGTCGATCACGACGAGCAGCCCAAAAAGCTGGAGCTGAACGTTGGCGCAATCATCGCTGCGCCGGGCTTTACAGCCTTTCGATCCATCGAAGATCGATACCCTCTCATATGCGAAAAGCCCCAACGTGGTGACTTCGATGGAGTTCGAGCGCATCCTTTCGGCTTCCGGCCCTACTCAGGGACACCTCGTGCGCCCTTCGGACCACCAGGAGCCTAAAAAGATAGCCTGGATTCAGTGCGTTGGATCCAGAGATCGCCAGCACGGCGCCCACACGTACTGTTCGGGTGTTTGCTGCATGTACGCCATAAAGGAGTCGATGGTCGCCAAGGAACATTGTCCCGACGGCCTTGACACCACCATTTTCTATATGGACATGCGCACTTACGGAAAGGACTTCGAGAAGTATTACAACAGGGCGCGCGACAAGTATGGGGTGCGTTTCATCCGTTCGCGCGTGCACACGGTGGACCCGGTTCCGGGCGGCGACAACTTGTCGATACAATACACCAATGAGGCCGGAGAGCAGCTTGCAGAACAGTTCGATATGGTTGTTCTCTCGGTAGGTGTGGAGACGACTCCCGAGACCGTCGAACTGGCGCAACGGCTCGGAATTGACGTAACCGATCACAAATTCGCGCAAACCGGCGGGTTTACTCCGGTAAGCGCCTCCCGTCCGGGGATGTACGTCTGCGGTCTTTTCCAGGGCCCCAAAGATATTCCCGCCTCAGTTATGGAAGCGAGCGCGGCGGCTTGCGCGGCGGCAATCGATCTTGCCCCGGCAAGGGGTTCGCAGGTCAAGATCAGGGTAGTTCCCCCCGAAAAGGACTTCTCGGAGGAAGCGCCGCGAATCGGCGTTTTCGTTTGCAACTGCGGCATAAATATCGCCTCGGTGGTCAATGTTCAGGAAGTGACCAAGTATGCCGCAACGCTGCCCAATGTTGTCTACAGCACCGACTACCTCTTCACCTGCTCGCAGGACAGCCAGCAGAAGGTGAAGGAGATCATAAAGGAGAACGGGCTAAACCGGGTCGTGGTCGCCGCCTGCTCGCCGCGCACCCACGAACCGCTCTTCCAGGAGACCCTGAAGGACTGCGGCCTCAATAAATACTTGTTTGAGATGGCCAATATCCGCGATCAGGATTCATGGGTTCACCAGAAAGAGCCGGGACCTGCGACACAAAAGGCCAAAGACCTTGTTCGCATGGCGGTGGCCCGCGCTTCTCTTCTCAAGCCGTTGGTCGAGACGTCTCTTACGGTCAATCCGCGCGCCCTCATAGTAGGCGGCGGCATAGCCGGCATGACGGCTGCCCTGGGCCTTGCCCGACAGGGCTTCGAAACCATAGTGGTCGAAAAGAATGCTGAACTTGGCGGAATGGCGAGGAATATTCCCCACACCATTGACGGCCTGAACGTATCCGAGTACGTCGATAAGCTCATCGCCCAAGTCCGGGAGAACAGCAAGATCGAGGTATTGACCGGAGCACGCCTGACCGGAGTTTCGGGATACAAGGGAAATTTCGTCTCGCGGATCGAAAACGGCGCTGGAGGCCCCAAGGAAGTCAGCCATGGAGCCATAATCGTGGCCACCGGCGCTCGCGAATACAAACCAAAAGAATACCTGTACGGCGAAACCGATCGTGTCATGACGCAAGTCGAGCTGGGGCAGCTCGTCAAGAATAACCCGGGTGAGGTTTCGAAATGGAGCCGGGCGATCATGATTCAGTGCGTGGGCTCCCGCAACGAAGAGAACCCCAATTGCAGCAGGATCTGCTGCCAGGGCGCCGTGAAACACGCTCTGGAGCTAAAGAAGTTGAATCCGGAGATGGATGTCGTCGTGCTCTATCGGGATATGCGCACCTACGGGGTGCTCGAGGACTACTACACCAAGGCCAGGCAGAACGGCGTTCTTTTCGTCAGGTTCGATGAAAGAACCCGCCGGAAGTATCCCGGGATGGCAAGCGGCCGCTCAGCGTCTCCTTTATGGACCATGTTCTGCGCAGGCCCGTGCAGATGAGCGCCGACGCGGTCATCCTGAGCGCGGCGACACTGCCTGAAGAGAACGAGGAGCTTGCCACGATTCTCAAAGTTCCTCGTAACCCCGAGGGGTTCTTCATCGAGGCGCATGTCAAGCTGAGGCCGGTGGATTTCGCCTCCGAGGGTATCTACCTGTGCGGGACCGCCCACGGTCCGAAGCTGATGTCCGAGAGCATAGCCCAGGCAATGGCGGCGGCCGCCAGGGCAGCTTCCTTCCTGTCCGTCAAAGGACGTGACTGTTGGAGGCGTTGTCGCCCAGGTCGAGCCGAGTCTTTGCGCGGCCTGTCTGGTATGCGTGCGAAACTGCCCATACGGCGTTCCGCACATCAACGAAAATGACGTATCGGAGATAAACGAGGCGCTTTGCCAGGGATGCGGCATCTGCGTTTCGGAGTGTCCGGCCAAAGCGATCCGGCTCGGCCATTATACTGACGACCAGATCATGATAAAGGTGGATGCCCTTCTGGAAGGAGTGATCTGATGGAAAACTTTGAACCGATTATAGTTGCCTTCTGCTGCACCTACTGAGCCTATTCTGCGGCGGACCTGGCAGGTTCGATGAGATTGACGTATCCGAGCAACATCCGGATAGTTAAAGTGCCGTGCACCGGCAGAGTGGCGATTATCCACCTCATGAAAGCGCTCGAGAAAGGGGCTGACGGGGTTTTCGTGGCCGGGTGCATGGAAGGCGATTGCCATTTTCAGGCAGGCAATCTCAGGGCGAGAAAACGGGTTGCTTACGTCCGGCAGCTGCTCGAAAGCATAGGCATGGAACCCGACCGGGTCGCCATGTACAACCTGTCCTCCGGTGAAGGACCGCGGTTTGCCGAAATCAGCCGCGAGATGACCGATAAAATCCGGCAGCTCGGCCCCAACCCCGTCAGAGTTAAAGGGGAAAGAAAGGAAAAAGCCGCATGATAATGGCCAAACCCAAACCAATTGAAGAAATAATCAACGAAATCAAGGATTTCGATAAAGTCCTGGTGGCGGGTTGCAACGGATGTGTTGCCGTTTGCGAGGCAGGCGGTCTCAAAGAGGTGGAAATCCTCGCCTCAGCTCTGCGCATGTATTTCGCCAATCAGCAGAAAGAAATCGAAATCGGCGAAGTCAGCCTGACCCGTCAGTGCGATAAGGAGTATCTGGCTGAACTCAAGGACCGGATCGACAACTATGATGCCGTGGTCTCCATAGCCTGCGGCGCCGGAGTGCAGTTCATGGCCGAGATGTACAACAAGATGCGCGTTTTCCCCGGTGTAAATACCTGCTTTATCGGCGTAACCGAGGAAAAGGGAGTGTGGAGCGAACGATGCCAGGCATGCGGCGCATGCATTCTCGCCAGCACCGGCGGCATCTGCCCGGTCGCCAGGTGTTCCAAGCGCATTCTCAATGGTCCATGCGGCGGCTCTTCGAATGGAAAATGCGAGATCGACAAGGAAGTTCCCTGTGGATGGCAACTGATCTACGAGCGGCTCAAAGAGCTGGGAGAACTCAAGCGCTTTGAGGAACCTACAGCCCGCAAAGGATTGGTTGACAAGCAGGGACGGGGGACCCCGTAAGTTGACAAAGGAGGTGTCGCAGATATGAGTACCACAACACCGAGCAAATTGGAGAAGATTCTCGCAGCCGGACACTTCGCCGTCACCTCCGAATGCGGTCCCCCTCGAAGCTGCTGAAGGAAGCGTAGTGGACGAAAAAGCCAGACTGGTTGGCCCGTATGTGGATGTCATAAACGTCACGGACAACCAGACGGCGGTCGTGCGCATGTCCAGCCTGGCTTCCTGTATTCGTATAAAACAGCTGGGATTCGAGCCGGTGCTCCAGATGACGACACGGGATCGAAACCGTATCGGCCTGCAGAGCGACCTTCTTGGAGCAGGCGCATTCGGAATAAATAACGTGCTCTGCCTGACGGGCGATCATCAAAGATTCGGCGACCACCCCACCGCCGCCAATGTTTTTGACCTCGATTCCACTCAATTGATCCAGACGGTCAAGCAAATGCGCGATGAAGGAAAGCTGCTTGAGCGGCTATGAGATGAATGTCCGGCCGCAAATGTTCATCGGAGCGGCGGAAAACCCATTCGCGGACCCGTTTGAAATCCGCGTGCTGCGCCTGGCCAAGAAAGTGGCCGCCGGCGCCCAGTTTATTCAGACGCAGTGCATCTATAACATGGAAAAGTTCAAACTATGGATGCAACAGATCGTGGACCGGGGACTTCATGAAAAGGTCTCGATCCTGGCCGGAATCACGCCGATGAAATCCGTAGGTATGGCCAGGTACATGAAGACCAAGGTCCCCGGCATGGACGTGCCCGACGAAATTATCAAGCGGCTCCAGGGAGTGCCCAAGGACAAAGTGGCTGCGGAAGGAATCACCATGGCGGTCGAACAGATCCAGGAACTCAAGGAATGTCCGGGAGTTCGCGGCTTCCACATTATGGCCATCGAATGGGAGGAAAAGGTGCCCGAGATCGTGGAGCGTGCAGGCCTTTATCCGCGGCCCAAAGTTGATTAGCTGACCTGCTTGAAACCCGCTTAGCGGTATCGACACTTTTATAACTCCGGATACCCCCTGTGCACCTGCGCATCAGGGGGTATTTTTCTGTTTTCTCCCTCTGCATGTTTCGCTGCGAATCTCTGCTCTACTGTCCATTTGTTATTTCAGATTGTAACATTTTAGTTTCAGTAACAGTGCGACCATTCTCCAACTGCCTCCAGATGAACTCTATAAGTCATCAACATAACTAATATTATATTTACTGCACCTGCAGAGCCCGCTGGCACGCGGATTGCTCTTAATCCCTTTCCGGCAATCTGCTTCATTGACCACAACTAGCTGGTATCAGACTCTTTTTTGGGCAATAGTTTGCAGGGAGTTCCCCCAGCCTGAAGGAGTTACTCGTTGAACAAACATAAAATATAGACTGGAGGCTGTTACTGCGAAAAGAGCCCGCTTTGCGGGTAATGTGCAGAAAGTTCTGCAAAAAAGAATGACTTGCAGAAGATGGTCATGGCATACGGGTGTTTCACTGTAACGAATCACCCACCCGAACAGACGGAGAATATGCCATGACCGAGAACAAATGTAAGCGCAAATGGATCAACCTCCAAGAGATTTTCAGCGAGGAGAAGGACGGCCTCAAGACATTACTTCGTGAGGTGCTCCAGGAAGTGTTGGAGCAGGAGATGACAGAGGCGGTAGGAGCCGAGAAAGGGGAAAGGAGCGACGGGCGCGTTGGATACCGTTCAGGCTACTACGGCCGGTCTTTGATAACACGCGTGGGCAAGCTCGAACTCCGAGTGCCACAGGACCGGCAAGGGCATTTTTCCACTCAACTCTTCGAGAGATATCAAAGATCGGAGAAAGCTTTGGTTTCCGCGCTGGCCGAGATGTACGTCCAGGGCGTGTCCACGAGAAAAGTGAAAGCCATCACCGAGGAGCTGTGCGGCCACTCGTTTTCGGCCTCCTCGATCAGCGAGGTCAACAAGACTTTGGACGAGAGCCTGGAGCGGTTTGCCAAGCGACCCCTCGAAGAGAGCTATCCTTACATGATCTTGGACGCCCGCTACGAAAAAGTCAGAGATGACGGGGTTATCCGCAGCCAGGCTGTGCAGATCGCCATCGGCATCAACGCAGAGGGCAGACGGCAGATCCTGGCCGTGGAACTGGCCAACCGTGAAAGTGCGACAAGTTGGAAGGATTTCCTGGTGGAACTGAAAAGGCGCGGCTTACGGGGCGTAGAGTTCGTAGTATCGGACGATCATCCCGGACTCAAACGGGCCATCGCCGAGGTACTTCCCGAAGCCGTCTGGCAGCGCTGTTACGTACACTTCCTAAGAAACGCCCTGGATCACCTCCCGAGGAAAGCGGTAGACGACTGCTTGCAGGAATTGCGGTGGATATATGACAGAAGGGACCTTGCCGAGGCTCAAAAGGACCTGGCGCAGTGGCTTGAGCGCTGGAGCAAGAAGTATCCGAAGCTGTGCGAATGGGTGGAAGAGAATATCGGGGAAACCCTCGCCTTCTACCGTCTCCCGCTTCAACACCATAAGCACATGAAATCCACAAACATGCTCGAACGGCTAAACGAGGAGATCAAGAGAAGAACTCACGTAGTGCGGATCTTTCCCAACCGGGAGAGCTGTCTGCGGCTTGTCCGTGCCTTGGCGGTGGAGACCCACGAGGACTGGCTGGAAGCAAGCCGTTACATCAATATGGATCTACTCCAAGAACAAAAGAAGCTGCGACTAGGTATCGCTGCCTGAGAGGCCGCCCTGGAGGGCCGCCTCCGACGAGTCACTGTTGGACCCATTCTCGGCGGCCCTCCAGGGCTCGCTTCGTCGGTTGAAGCAGTAAGGAAAACAAAAAACTAGGCGCCGTATGCCCTGATCGAATTTGCAGAACTTGACGCAC
>CAVSIN010000007.1:0-228968 GCA_963727975.1 uncultured delta proteobacterium
GTGTAAGTTGCTCAACTACATTACGTATTGCTTTGGTGGAAACGCCGGTGGTATTGTCGTCGTCAATTCCAAGATCGGCGCCGAGTTCCTCGTGATTGGGATGCGGCTGAAATCTGGAGCGAGCCGGCGGAAGATCCACCTCTTGCGTCAGATAGGCGATGTTGACGACCTGGCTGCCCGGCGGCGGAGTTCGGCCTTTTCATGGCCGGCGCCGCTTTTTCGGCAGCCGCCTTCTCCTGTTCGGGCGTCCCTTGTGCAGGGGCCGGCTGCTTGACCGCCGGTGACGCCGGAGGCTTCGCGGATTCTGTCGGCGCTTCCCGCCGCAGGCGCCGATCGCGGCCTTGCCGGATTGCGGTTCTTCACGCGTGCGGCTGGAAGCGCGACCGCGATTGCGAAAACGCAAAGAAATGCCAGAAGCCGTTTCATGATCCTTCGACAGCGGATGATTTGGTTCGGTAGTTCACGGTCGATCGGCGATTATCGCCGATCGCCTTGGGCTTCAAGCCGGCCTCGGGGGCGGTTCCGAAGGGCCGAGCCCTTAGTCGGCCACCCTAGGAGGCACGGCCTGAACGTCTGCTGAACATCGTCTAATGGACGGTTCGGGTCCTTCTTAAGGGCAAATTATCTCGATTTACCGGGCAACTCGCCCGAATCGGTGAATTCAAGCGGCTTAGGCAAGCGCCCGGAACGCCAGATAGGACAAGGTGGCGGCGTTCAAAAGCATGAACCCGGCCGTAAACGCCTTTAAGACGGATCCGCTGCGGTGCAGCAAGACTTGGCCGGCCATGCCGACGGCAATCAGTGCCGGCACGGTGCCGAGCGTGAAGCTCCCCATGGCAATGGCGCCTGCGGCCGGTGAACCGGCACTCGCCGCCGCTGCAAGAGCCCCGTAAAGAAGCCCGCAGGGGAGAAATCCGAGTACGACCCCCAACGCATAACGCATCGTCGGCCGATCCGATCGCGCCAGCAGCGGTTGGGCAAAGACTGAGAGCCCCCGCATCAGCGGCGCTTCGATCTTGTTGCCGATGCGGCTCCTGAAAAGCGCCGCGCCGCGCCCCAAGGCCTGAAGCAGGAATACCAGCGCTGCAAGCGCCAGCAATCCCGCCGACACATAGCGAAGCGGCGCGAATTCGGCCAAGCCTCGGACTAACGCCGCGGCCAATGCCCCGAGCAACACATAGGTGGTGAAACGGCCCAAATGGTATGGGATCAGCAGCGCGCCACGAAGCCGCGTCCATTCGGTCATCTTGGCAGCTGGAACGGTTTCCAGCCCCGCACCGACCTGGGTCAGGACGAAAGGACCGCACATTCCCGCGCAATGGGTCAGGCTTCCGACCAAACCGGCCAGGAACAAAGCGCCATAAAGCGCCGAACCGGTCGCATGCGGCATTGCCATAACGTGATGCGAATGGCCGAGCATGGCGTCGAGAATCATCGGAGGCTCAATCGCGGCAAATAGCAAATAACCGTATAAACGACATGGATATTTTGACCTAGACCCTAAGGGTAATAACGTTGATCTACATCAAGTTCTATCATGGTCGCCTATTTTATTGTGCGCCTCGGGGGATACACGCAACAGAGGGGGTAGCCGAAAAATTCGTGCGTTTATTTCCCCTGGCGGTTGCCGCCGCGTGCCACTGTGCATCGAGGCAGGCCGGCAATTGAGTTGACGACCACAAGGAGAAGTGGGGGATGAACGCGACAACGGTTCCCGCGCCGACGGCCTATAACGACGACGTTGTGCGGCATTTCATGATCGCCGCGGTGTTCTGGGTGTTGTCGGCTTCTTGGTCGGCGTCTACATCGCGCTCGAGCTCGCCTTTCCGGCTCTCAATCTCGGCCTTGAATGGATCAATTTCGGACGGCTGCGGCCGGTTCATACCTCGGCGGTCATTTTCGCCTTCGGCGGAAGCGTTTTGTTGGGCACCTCATTGATGTCGTGCAGCGCACCTGTCGCGCGAGTTTGTGGGGCGGCCCCGCGCTCGCCTCTTTCGTGTTCTGGGGCTACCAGATCTTTATCGTGCTCGCGGCCAGCGGCTATGTGCTGGGCATTACCCAAGCCCGCGAATATGCCGAACCGGAATGGTATGCCGATTTGTGGCTCACCATCGTTTGGGTCGTTTATCTGCTGATTTTCCTCGGTACCCTCATCAAGCGCAAAGAGCCGCATATCTACGTGGCGAACTGGTTCTATCTCGCGTTCATCGTCACCATCGCGATGCTGCACATCGTGAACAATTTGGCGGTGCCGGTCTCGTTCTTCGGAACCAAGAGTTATTCGATGTCCGCCGGCGTACAAGACGCCATGACCCAGTGGTGGTACGGGCACAACGCGGTCGGATTTTTCCTGACCTCCGGATTCCTCGGCCTCATGTACTACTTCGTGCCCAAGCGCGCCGACCGGCCGATCTATTCCTACCGGCTCTCGATTGTCCATTTCTGGTCCCTGATTTTTCTCTACATCTGGGCGGGACCGCATCATCTGCATTACACGGCGCTTCCGGAATGGGCGCAAACCCTCGGCATGACGTTCTCGGTCATGCTGTGGATGCCGTCCTGGGGCGGCATGATCAACGGCATGATGACGCTCTCCGGCGCGTGGGACAAACTTCGCACCGATCCGGTGCTGCGGTTCATGGTGGTCGCCATTGGCTTTTATGGCATGTCGACCTTCGAAGGACCGCTGATGTCGATCAAATCCGTGAATGCGCTCAGCCACTATACCGACTGGACGATCGGCCATGTCCATTCGGGCGCTTTGGGCTGGGTCGCCTTTGTCAGCTTCGGCGCGATTTATTTCCTGCTTCCGAAGCTGTGGGGACGGAAGGAAGTCTATTCCCTCAAACTCGTCAGCTATCACTTCTGGATCGCGACCATCGGTATCGTGCTCTACATCACCGCGATGTGGGTTTCGGGAATCATGCAGGGACTGATGTGGCGCTCTTACGACAATTTGGGCTTCCTCGAATATTCCTTCGCCGAGACGGTGGCGGCGATGCACCCCTTCTATGTGATCCGGGCCTTGGGCGGAATTCTGTTTCTCACCGGCGCGCTAATCATGGTCTACAATTTGTGGCGTACCGCGCGGGGCGACGTTCGCAGCGACGAACCGTGCGCCGTTCCCGCGCCGGCGGCCGCGCGCTGAGGTGCGGCGATGCTGAAGCACAAAGTCTTCGAAACCAACGTCATCCTGCTTCTGATCGGGATTCTTATCACCGTCGCGATCGGCGGCCTCGTCGAAATCATTCCGCTCTTCACCATCGAATCGACGATCGAGAAGGTCCAGGGCATGCGGCCCTATACGCCGCTCGAGCTCATGGGCCGCAACATTTACATCCGCGAGGGCTGTTATCTTTGTCACAGCCAGCAGATCCGCCCCTTCCGCGACGAGGTGGAGCGTTACGGTCATTACAGCCTCGCCGCGGAAAGCATGTATGATCATCCGTTCCAATGGGGCTCGAAGCGCACCGGACCGGATTTGGCCCGGGTCGGCGGCAAATATTCGAATGACTGGCAGGTCGCGCATCTGATCGATCCGCGCAGCGTCGTTCCCGAATCGGTGATGCCGACCTACGCGTTTCTGCAGCGGCCCCTCGATTACAAGAAGGGTGTCACGCGGAACCGGAACCTGGGGGCCGCCGATGCGGCTGTTCGCAAAACCGGAAATAACGGTGTAATTCGATATAGTTCCAGCCGCCAGCTAGTCCGCCGCTTTAACGGAGATAGCGTTCAACAGCCAGGTTATGTTCATTGAAGAGTGCGGGAAAACTGGTGGGAGGATCCTGACCGGACAAGTAAAGGTAATCATGCGGAGCGGCTTCAACGCCGCCTGGATTGAGTCACTTCCCGGATTGCCTATCGGTCCCGGCGGCAGTCCACGATTAGAATAGGTATTATGCGGCGAAGGCCGTTGAATGTCGGCCTTGGTAACTTTGCCGGAGAATATGGTCAATGAGACCGTCAGGCTTACAACTTGCTGAAGATGCCGAGGATTTGTCCGCCTTTGAGGATCGGGCGCAGGACCTAGCTGGTCTCCGGAAGATGTCCTTAAGGACCTGATGCAGCGTGGAAGGATAGGGCTCCTCATCAAACCATCGGCTGTGAAAGAGATCGAGTCCGTCAGTTCGAAACGGGACCGCCGGCGAACTTCGTCTCCCCGGCGATTGGTAAGCTTGCTGAAGATCCGCGTCCGGCAACCTGTGAGAAGCTATCAGGTCGGGAAAAGTACCGTATTCGACAAGGACGATACAGGATCGTCTATTCGATTGAAGACCGGGAACTGGCCGTCTTCGTGGTGAAAGTTGGCCATCGCAAGGATGTATACCGCTAGATCGTGCCTGCCATACAAGGTTCACATCCATCCTGTAAACAAAAAGTGAAGTTGGAAAGGTGAAATTTGCACCCTTCACCCCTCATCCTTCACTTTTCACTCTTCTCTTCCTTCTCGCCATTAAATTAGTGACAATTTTGTTCAACATTTGTTATTCCTCATTTCACAGATTCAAAGACAAAATAATCACAAATATTCAGAGCAGGTTAAAAATGCCCGATGATTTTAGTTTAATTGAACTGAGAGCGTTGCACGAAATAGCCAGGGTCCTTTGCCGTTCGAGCGAACTGAAGGACCAGTTGCAGGAAACCCTTGACGTTCTCAGCACGCGCCTCGGAATGGAGCGCGGGATGATCTCCGTTCTCGATTTGCAGACCGGTGAGGCATGGCTCGATGTGGCCCGCGGGGTCGATGTGGAAACCGGACAAATCAGCTACCGGCCGGGTGAAGGGATCACCGGGAAGGTGGCCCAGACCGGGCGTCCCATGGCGATAGCCAATCTGGGCAAGGAGACTCATTTCCTGGACCGGACCGGAGCGCGCAAATCGTTGAACAGGGCCGAGCTGGCCTTTTTGTGCGTCCCGATCTTCTACCAGGGACGTTGCGTCGGCATTCTTTCCGCGGACAAGCTTGCTCACCAGGTCGAGGAGATCGGCGAAGAAGTCGCGACATTGAGCGCGGTTGCCGAATTGCTCGGCAAGGTGGTCCATTTCCGCGCGGTCGAGGAGGAGAACAGGCGCCTGAGGCGCATGCTTGCCGAGGCCAAGCGCCCCACGACGAACATAATCGGCCGCTCCAAGGTAATCCAGGAAGTCCTTCGCCTGATCGACCAGGTTGCCGACACGAACACTACCGTGCTCATAACCGGGGAAACCGGCACCGGGAAGGAACTGGTGGCAAAGGCGATACACGAGAACAGCCGCAGGGGAAACGGACCCATGGTCCAGGTCAATTGCGCGGCAATGCCGGACACGCTCCTGGAAAGCGAGCTGTTCGGCCACGAAAAGGGCGCTTTCACCGGGGCTATAACACGGCGGCGAGGACGGTTCGAGGAGGCGCAGGGCGGGAGCATTTTCCTCGACGAAGTGGGAGAGCTTTCGCCGATCGCCCAGGCAAAGCTCCTGCGCGTTTTGCAGGAAAGGGAGTTCCAGCCGCTCGGCTCATCGAGGACCGTAAAGGTGGATGTCCGGGTTATAACCGCCTCCAACAAGGACCTCGAATTGGAGATCTCCCAGGGCGCCTTTCGCCAGGACCTCTTCTACAGGCTCAATGTGTTCCCGATCTATCTGCCGCCTCTGCGCGAGCGCGGACCCGACATCCTGCTGCTGGCCGACTATTTCGTTCTGAAGTACGCCCGCGAGTTCGGCAAAGACATAAAAAGAATCACCACGAGCGCCATAGACATGCTGATGTCCTACCATTGGCCCGGAAACGTTCGCGAACTGGAAAACTGTATCGAACGCGCGGTGCTGCTCTCGCAGGAAAACGCGATCGACTCCTGGCACCTGCCCCCGACTCTGCAGATGAAACCCGAAGGCATGCAGAACGTCAGCCGGGGAAAACTGGAAGCGCTCACCAGCGCCTTCGAGCGGGACCTGATTACCGACGCCCTCAAGGACGTGCGCGGAAACCAGTCCCAGGCCGCCCGCCTGCTCGGCACGACCAAGAGGATCATCCAGTACAAGGTCGAAAAATACGGAATAGACCCCAGAAGATTTCGGGCAAAACAATCGGCGTAACAGCATTCGATGCAGCCTCAAAACAACCTCGGATAACCCGGCCCCATCATACCGGACATTGATCCTGATCTCCTGCGTCGTCGGCTTGGGCTGCTACACCGGGGCTTACATGCGCATTCCGATCCTTCCGTTGTTTGCGCGTTCGCTCGGGGTGGACACCATTCGAGATCGGAATAATAAACTCCCTGTTCATGCTGGCGGCCGGAGGGTTCTCGATGCCCCTCGGGATCATGTCCGACCGGCTTGGCCGAAAGCGGCTGGTCCTGGCGGGCCTTTTGATTTCGGCCGTCAGCTCGTTTCTGCTGGCCTTTAGCCGCACTTCCCCGCAAATGATGGTAATATACGTCTTTGCCGGGATCGGGCTCGCTGCCTTCGGTCCCACGATGATGTCTTTTGTCGCCGATTTTTCACCTCTGACCCACCTCGGACGATCTTACGGCTGGTACACGATGGCCATATACGGAGGCATGAGCCTCGGCCCGGCGATCGGCGGGTTTTTCGCGCAATCTGCTCGGCTACAAATGGGTTTTCATGATCTCGGGGATCCTGGGCTTTATTGTGTTCTCGATCGCTCTTGCTTTTCTTTCCGAAGCCAAGGCCGGCCCATCCGGACGGATCGCCGCAAAAGGGACAGCAGAAAGATAATTCGGGAGCTTCTTGGCAACCGCCCCCTTCTGGCCTGCTGGCTGGTGACTCTTTTTAGCTGCTTCGGACTTGGCGTCTTTATTACTTTCCTGCCGCTTCACGCAAGCGACCAGGGGATAGGAGTAGGAAAGATCGGGCTTATTTTCGGGACACAGGCGATTGTGAACGCTCTTGGCCGCATCCCCTTCGGATATCTCAGCGACCGGGTTTCGCGACAGGAGCAGCCTGGTGCTCGCGGGGCTGCTCGGTTATTCGGCTTCCATTGCCGGGATCGGCCTTTCCACCTCGCTTGCGATGTTTCTCATCAGCGCATTTGTGATGGGCATCAGCATGGGGATTGCCTTCACGGCTGTCGGAGCGCTGATCTCCGAGGTGGTTCCGGCAGACTCCAGGGGGTTTGCAATGGGCGGCTATAATACCTGTATCTATATCGGAATGATGTTGAGCGCGCTGATAATGGGAGTGGTGGCCGGGAAGTTCGGTTTTCGCGCCTGCTTTCTGATTACGGCGGGTGTGATTGCGGTCGGGGCCTTGCGTTCAGCTTTATTTTCAAATCCATTTCGGTCGCAAACAGGGCGCTTTCCGGAAAGCTCGTAAGGATTCGAGGACCTTTTTTTCAATTGCTGCTTCGAGTGACTGGACATAACTGCGGATATGAGTGATAATTTTGTGTTGGCTCCATCTGGTATCAGATATCACCCGCCGGTTCGATTCCCGGGATCAAGGCCGGCCGCATTGAAAGCGTTAGTCAGGAGGCTTCCTAATTGAGTCCATTTTATAAGAATCTGGCTCTCTGGCTGGTAATCAGCCTGATGGTGATTCTTCTTTTCAATATGTTTCACCAGCCGCAGAAGTCCAGCCTCGAGACCACTTACAGCCAATTCCTTGCTTCCGTCCAGAAAGGCGATGTCGCCCAGGTGACCATCCAGGGCGATCATGTGTTCGGCACTTTCATCGATGGCAAGACCGTTCAAGACCTTTGTCCCACGGGATTCGGACCTGATCAAGATTTTGCGGGAGCACGGGGTCAACATTCAGGCCAAACCCGAGGAAGAATCCCCCTGGTACATGAACGTGCTTGTCAGTTGGCTCCCGATGCTGCTTCTGGTCGGCGTATGGATTTTCTTCATGCGCCAGATGCAGATGGGGGGCGGAAAGGCGATGAGCTTCGGCAAGAGCCGCGCGCGTCTGCTCAACGAAAGCTCCAAGAAGGTGCTCTTCAATGACGTGGCCGGGAGTGGACGAGGCCAAGGAAGAACTGGAGGAAATAGTCGAGTTTCTGAAGGACCCGAAGAAATTCACCAGGCTCGGGGGCAGAATCCCCAAAGGCGTCCTGCTGGTGGGCGCGCCCGGCACGGGCAAGACTCTTCTTGCGCGGGCCATCGCGGGTGAAGCCGGGGTCCCGTTTTTCTCGATAAGCGGCTCGGATTTTGTCGAAATGTTCGTTGGCGTCGGCGCATCGCGTGTGCGCGACCTGTTCCTTCAGGGCAAGAAAAATGCCCCCTGCATCATTTTTATCGACGAGATCGACGCCGTGGGAAGGCATCGCGGCGCCGGTCTTGGCGGCGGCCATGATGAGCGCGAACAGACCCTCAATCAGCTCCTGGTCGAAATGGACGGCTTCGAGTCCAACGAGGGCGTGATCCTGATCGCCGCGACCAACAGGCCCGACGTTCTCGACCCGGCGCTGCTTCGCCCGGGCAGGTTCGACAGGCAGGTTGTGGTCCCGGTGCCCGATATCAGGGGCAGGGAAGGCATCCTTAAAGTCCATTGCGCCGCCAAACCGCTTGCTCCCGATGTGGACGTTCAGACCCTGGCCAAGGGCACGCCGGGATTTTCCGGGGCCGACCTGGAAAACCTGGTCAATGAGGCCGCGCTTCTGGCTGCCCGCAAAAACAGGGACCTTATCGCAATGTGCGACTTCGAGGACGCCAAGGATAAGGTCATGATGGGGCTCGAGAGAAAGAGCATGATCCTGAGCGACGAGGAAAAGCGCATCACCGCCTTTCATGAAGCGGGACACGCTCTGGTCGCCAGACTGCTTCCCGGAGCGGACCCGCTGCACAAGGTCACCATCATCCCGCGCGGACGTGCTCTCGGACTTACCCAGCAGTTGCCCCAGGATGACCGCCACACCTATCCCAGGGACTTCCTGCTCGACAGCATAGCCATTCTCATGGGAGGCCGCGTCGCCGAGGAGATTTCATTCAATATGAATACCACCGGGGCGGCCAATGACATCGAGCGGGCGACCCAGATCGCGCGGCGCATGGTTTGCGAATGGGGAATGAGCGAAAAGATGGGGCCGGTGAGTTTCGGCAGGCGCGACGAACAGCCTTTTCTTGGCCGCGAGCTTGGCCACCAGCGGGATTTCAGCGAACAGACCGCACTCAATATAGACAAGGAAGTGCGGCGAATAGTCGATGAGAATTATCAGCGCGCCCGAAATATTCTGTCCGAACACAACGATCTGCTCGAAAAGATCGCACAATCTCTGCTGGAACAGCGAGACACTGGATCTAAAGGATGTCGACGCGATCATAAACGAGATTGAACCCGGCCTTCTGTCTTCTCTTCCGGTTAAAATCCGGACCTATAACATCAAACGCGTCCGCGCACACGGTTGAAAGCCCAGTTGCGGCTGCGCCCGCAGACGGAGATGCTCAGGATGATGCCCAGACGCCCGTTAGCCCAATCCCGGAGGGCGCTAAAGCAAATTAGTCGGCAGCTTCAGCTTGCCGCAACAACCTCAAACCCATTGGATTGCAGGAAACCGTGAAGCCGGTGAACGGCTCTCGGCCAGCAGCGCCTTCACCTCTGCCGGGGTGTAGGCTGCATTGATCGAGGTGGTCAGTCCGGACGGATTTCCTTGGGCCTGGTGACCAGCCACATAAACCACTTAACGGGCGCAACCATGTCTCTGCGCAGGTCCGAGAGAAACAGTCGACCGCCAGGCTTGAGCACTCGCCAGATCTCGGCAAGGGTCTTGGAGACGTCGGCCCACTCATGGAGTGAGCCGTTGCTGAATGATGCGTCGAATTTGTTGTCCTCGAACGGCATCGTCGCTCCGCTGTTTTCCAAATACTCGGTTCGCTCGGTGAGACCATATTCTGCTGCATTCCGCCGAGCCACACAGATCATGTCGGGACTAATGTCGAGTCCGGTGAGTTGTGTTCCGGCGGTGAGTTTTAACCACTCGAGCCCCAGGTACCCGGGCCCGGGTCCTACCTCAAGGGCGCTGCCTCCAGTAATTCCGCTTTGAATGATCGCCTTAGTCTCGATCCAACCTTTATCCCTGAACCGCCTCTGCATTTGGTCGTATATCTCGACAGTGAATTCCCCCTGGATTCCCTGATCGGTCTCTACAATTCTCGCACGAGGCATCGTATTCTCCACTCGTATGAAATCTTCACCCTTCACTCTTCACCCTTCACCCTTCACTCTTCACCCTTCACCCTTCACCCTTCACCCTTCCCGCCTCCACGTATCAAATCCAGAAGCATCGGTCGATCAGGTCGAAAAGCGCTCCGCACAGGCCGCCGTGGTTCATTTTCTTCCCGAAGAGCGAGCTGCGTAGAGGATCGACCCTTTCGTTCACTTTTCCTAGTCTTGCTGACCGTTCCCATCCCGGAGGCGATCTTTTCTTCAAAGAGCAACCGCTTTGCCAGAGCGCAGAATTCCAAGGTTTTTTCTTCCAATTCTTTGGTCTTCTCCGGCCAGGTTTGCCGCCCTTGCGCGCGTTGAAATCCCGGAGACGGCCGGCCCCGGCTCCGACGATTCGGCCGCTGATTTCTGTTCCAGGTCCTCCATATAGCAAAGCGCTACGATACAGGGCGCCATACTCAAGACCCCGTATGCCCCGCCTCCAGTTGAGCAGCCACGGTTTTCTCCAGTTCCAGAGCAGGTTGGCCTCTCCAAAAGCGATGAGGTCCGCGGCGGCTTGCTTTGCCTTCGAAATCCCCGACGGTATGTCCGGATGTCGCCTCGCTTGGCTCCTGGCGGCCCGGCGGTGATGATCCCCGCTTCGCTCCCGGGGTGAGAAGCGAACTGCTGAGGCTATTCCCGCCACGCGGCCTGAGGTTGCAGGAGCGCGCCTTGCGCGCGATGAAATTCTCGAAACAGAGGCCGGAAATACCGGAAACATCATTTAGATAATTCAGTATATTGAAAAAAAGCCGGTTCCCCCAACCGTCGCCGGGGGTCTCGAGATGAGCGTATGAAAGGACCAGCCGGCCCTTTCCCTTCTCAATTTCGATTATTGCCGGATGGCCCTTGATCCGCGCCGGGTCGAGGTTGATTCCGTAGGCTTCCTCCAGTTCCTCCCAGCCGGCGCTTTCGTCCATGTCGCATACTCGCAGGTCCGCGACCTGAAAGCCGGCCCCGGGGTCGGTGTATGAAGCCAGGCACGGCTGGCCTGGCAGCTCGGGGTCCAGCCGGAATTGAGAGGGCCACCAGACCGAAACGGGAATCCGGGCAGGAATATTCTCCCAGGCGGGATGCGAAAGCGCCCCGGAGATATGAATCTCGCCGCTTGCGCTCGGAAGACGTTCGGACAGGGGCATTCTGCGAATCGGGGTAAGGTAAAGGGCGGGAGGGCTCGACAGGGCCAGCCCGGCGCCCCCGCAAAATCCGATATAAGACCCGCCTTCGTCGATGAACCTGGCTATTTTCAGTCTGCCTGTTTCTCCAAGCGCGCGCACTTTATGGGCCGCCCACCCGCCCGGCACAATCAGAATGCGGAAATGCGTCAAGGCAGTCCTCGCAAATCTCCGATGCGCTGAGCAACCGAAAGGGGACCTCCAGCACCGACAGCGTATCAATGCAAAGAAGCCCCCATACGAGCGACTGGGTCCACAGGACCGCTACGGGAGGGCCGTCCCAGCCGGGAGCGCCGGAAGAATCAGCTTTTCCCATTTTTTCAATCCTGTCACAATGCCCGACTGTAGCCTGTCTAAGCTTTCTCTGCGCCCTCTGCGCCGTGGCTGCGGCGAATGTTCTTACGTCAATCCTGGTCGGCGGTCTCGTGCCCAGTCGAGCGCCCGGATTTCTTGAGCACGGCGACTCCGCCCTGGACGTTTACCGTATTGTCGATTCCCGCCCGATCCAGTTGACGCATTGCTTCATAGGATCGAGCCCCCGAATTGCACACCAAAAGAAGCCGCTTGTCCCTTGGGACCTCCTCTATTCTTCTGTTCAGGGTCTCCTGGGGAATATTGAGCCAGCGGTCTCCATAGCGTTCTACAAACGGGGCCGCGTTGGCCGGTCCTCTTACGTCCAGGCAGAGGCAGTCCGCGCTTTCCTCCAGGAGAAAACATCTCTCGAACTCATCGGGTCCCATCGGCCGGTTTAAACCGTCCAGGATATTCTCCGCCGTGTTGCCCGCCGCGTTGACTACGTCGAGGGCCGCCGCAAAAGGCGGAGAGTAGGCTATTTCGAGATTCGAAATATCTTCGACCGTGGGTTTGAACGGAAGAATGGCGGCAATGGCGTTTATCCGGCCGATGACCGCATCGCCGTTGGCGCCTACGGCCTGTGCGCCCAGAATGCGCCGGGTCTTTCGGTCGACCGTGAGCTGGAAATAGATAAGGTCCTGGGTCGGATAGAAGTGCGCCCTGTCGGCCTGGACAACCAGCACCGGCTCGGCCTCGAAGCCGCTCTTCAGGGCCGATTGAGGCGTTATGCCCGCAGAAGCGACGGCCAGGTCGAAAATCTTTATCGCAAAACTGCCCACCGTGCCGTCGAACTTTGCAGCCCCACCGGCAAGGTTGGTCCCGATCACCCGCCCCTGCCGGTTTGCAAGGGAACCCTGGGGAAAGAAGACCGGCTTTCCGGTGATGAGGTGCGGGATTTCTATGCAGTCGCCTCCTGCGTAAATTTCCGGGTCGGAAGTCTGAAGCATCCGGTTTACGACTATCGCCCCGGAGGGCGCCACGAGAAGCCCGGCGCTCCGGGCAAGCTCCGAGTTGGGGCGCACGCCTGCGGCCGTGATCACCAGTTCGGCCTGGATGCGCCCATCGGGCATTATCACTTCGTAGCTCCGCCCTGCGCCTCTCGGCGCGAAGCAACTCGTGGATGTCAGCCTCGCCGCCCCTGATTTCGATCACCCTGCGTCCGAGATGGAGCTGCACGCCTTTTTCTTCCAAATGGGTCCGGACGATGCCGGCAAGCGAGCGGTCGAGAATTCCCGGCAGCACCTGGTCCTCTATTTCCACCAGGTGAGTCTCGATCCCCCAGAGGTCGCCAAGCGCCTCCGCCATTTCGCAGCCGATCGCCCCGGCGCCGACGATTACGGCCCTGTCCACCTTCCCGCCCGAAATTTTGTCCTTCACGGCGATCGCGGAGTGAAGGTCTGAAACCGAAGTCACCCCGGGCAGGTCGATGCCCGGAATCGGCGGCTTATTCGGTATGCTTCCGGTTGCTATCACCAGGCGGTCGTACGGGAGATCTTCCTCACCCCCCGACGCCAGGTCCAGGACCCGCACTCTCCTGCTTGCCCGGTCGATCGCGAGCGCCCGCGTGCGGGTCCTTACCCGGACGTCCTTTGCGTCCTGGAAAAACTCGGGGGTCCTCTGCATGTGAAAGCTCGTGCTCATCAGTTCCTGCACGCTGCTTATATCTCCCGAAATGAAATAAGGGATTCCGCAGCCCCCGTAGGAAATGTATTCGTCCTGATCGATTATGACCACATCGGCGTCAGGTTCGAGCCTCTTCAGGCGGCATGCCGCCTTCGGCCCAAGAGCAACTCCTCCGATTATCACCACACGTTTCGCACTCATCGATTTTTCGTTCCCCTTCATCTCAACGGAGGCAAGAATGAACAGGTTCCCTTCTCTGATCTGCGCGATCCGTCATCCGTCTTCCGTTTCAGTCGTTTCCGAAACTGCGGATGGCCCCGCAGTCCGGACATGTCCACTGAATTCCGTTGCAGGTCATTCCCCAGAAATTTTCTTCCATGCAATCCGAACAGATCATGAAACCGCAGAGACAGGTCCAGCAAAAACTCTGCTCCTGCGCACAAGCGCTGCATATATACTTTTCTGGCCGTCGCCATCTTCCTTTTCGCCCTGGTTTTTCCAAACCGCTCATCTTCCCTCGTATGACGGACTTGTATGTACGACTAAACATGAATACATCGCACCGCAGGCAGCCCCCCCTCAGCGATGCGCCTTGCATAGCGCGGAAGGCGACCGCTCAATTCTCGACGCTTCGCGAGACGGGGCGCTCGCGGGAAGCCTTCTTTCAGTATCTGAGCTGAATTTTGATTTTAAACCAGCAATTGCGCTTATGGCCATGAAAATCGGGCCGATGCAGGGCAGGTGCGCATAAATCAAAGGCCAAAAGCGATTCACCTGGTCATAGCCAGGTCATGGAGAGCAATTTTGCCCTCCTTCGCGGCAAGCGAACTTGTCCTGAGCGCAATGAATGAGGACAGGTTCGCCTGCCGAATGGCGGAGAACGCTTTGAAAAAACAGCAACTTACCGCGTCCCAGCGTCCTGCGTCATTTTTTTCGCGCGCCTGCTTTTTGCCGCTTCTATTGCCGCTTCTGGTTGCCGCTTCTATTGCCGCTTCTGGTTGCCGTTTTGCACGGCCGAATCCCGGGCGATAGTCTCAACGGCGAATTCCAAGCTAGGGGATTGGAGAATCGATCATTTCATCGAGGGTTTTAAATGGGGCGCCGGTATTGCGTTGAAGATTTGGAATTAATGGAGGCGCTGGACGGAAACCGAGGCGTAGTCGAACTTTGGGGGGCGGTTTTACTCCAGGCGATTGAAGATTTTCACTGCACGGGACAGAGCTTCGAAATAGTGATGAACGGGATAAAGGTGCGGTGGGAGACGAACGGTGTCGAGACCCGCCGCAATAAGCGTGATGCTGCCGCATGGTTTGGATCGTCTTGCGAAGATGCGGGCAGTTTTTTGTGGATCTGCGACCTGTTTGGACTCGATGCCGATCTTGTGCGAGCCAGGGTAAAGAATAAAAATTTCAGGTTGACCCGGTAGCGGGATGTCGTGCGCAAGAGGTCAACCATTTCATATCGCTTGCATGTTCGAGTTGGAAAACGTATGGTTTTAGAGTTTTGCAGACTGCGACGGAAGCGCCGGGCGGACCTGCGGGTTGCTCGACGCAGCCTTATGGGGGTGAGTTGATATGTGCGGGATTATAGGTGCGACAGGCTATTCCATTTCCGAAGAGGCGATGCGTGCGGCCGTCGATTCGATGCGCCATAGAGGGCCTGATGGCGGCGGCCTCTTCATGGATCCCGAAAGCCCTGTCGCATTGGGGCACGCGCGGCTTTCCATTATCGATTTGGCGACAGGGGCCCAACCGCTCTATTCGGAGGACGAGAGCGCCGTCCTCGTCTGTAACGGTGAGATCTACGACTTCGAACGCCTGCGCGGGGAACTGATCGAACTGGGTCACGTGTTCCGCACCGGCAGCGACTCGGAAGTGATCATCCACCTCTATGAGCAATACGGCCTCTCCTTTGTCGACCGCCTGCGCGGCGAGTTCGCCTTCCTCCTCTACGATCGGCGCGAGAGCAAATTGCTGGCTGTCCGGGACCGATTCGGCATCAAGCCGCTTTTCTTCAACAATCAGGGCGGGCGTTTTCTCTTCGCCTCAGAGGCCAAGGCGATGGTGGCGACGGGGCTGCTCAAGCCCCGTCTCAGCATCGAAGCAATCCGCGACTTCTTCTGCATGGTGATCCCTGATTCGATGTTCGAGGGGGTCGAGGCCGTCCCCCCCGGGTGTATGCTCATTGCGAACCTGGAAGAGGGAACGCACGAAATCACTCGCTACTGGGACTGTGACCTGCCGCAGGAAGACGACGGAAGGGACGAAACGGATTTTGACCGATGCCTTGCGATCCTTCGGGAAAAATTCGATGAGGCCGTAAGATTGCGCCTCAGGGCCGACGTTCCCGTAGGCGTCTATCTAAGCGCCGGCATCGATTCGTCGATCGTCGCCGCCACAGTCGCCAAATACCACCATGACAAGGTAATGGCGTTCAACATCTCCTTCCCGCAAGACGAGGCATTCGACGAAAACCTGCTGGCCAGGGAGATGGCGGCAAAGATCGGAGCGGAATTCCACTCGGTCGAGTGCGGCCCTGAAACGCTCCTGCAGAACTTGGAAGATTGTATCTGGGTTACGGAGATGCCTTTCCACAACTTCCACGGCGTAGGGAAGTTCATGTTGTCCAGTCTGGCGCGAAAGCACGTAAAGGTCGTCCTCACCGGGGAGGGGTCCGACGAAGTGTTCCTGGGATACGTCCTTTTTCAGACGGGGAAAGGAGCCCTCATCGATCAGATGGTGGGCAGGCTGAAAGGGCGAAAGGCACCGAACCGCTCGCATGGGGCTAAGATGCTGGAAACACTAGGTTTCATCCCAATGCCCGACTACCTCTATACGCTGTCGCCGAGAACTCAAAAGCGCATTCTCAGGTGTTTCCACAGTAAACATCGGCCCCGGCTCAAGGCGCGCCAACCGCTGCAAAGGCTCAAGGAGCGCATCGACCGGAACCAGACCGAAGGACGGCCGCCGGTGAGGAAGATGCAGTACGCCTGGATCAAAAACATGCTGGCCCCCTACCTGCTCACCATCCTTGGCGACCGCGCCGAACTGGGACATTCCATCGAGGGCAGGACCCCTTTCCTGGACCACCATCTCTTTGAGGCGGCGCGCCATATCCCGGACCGTTTCAAGATTCGCGGCGGCGTTGAGAAATACGTGCTGAGGGAGGCCTTCAAGGAGAGGGTCACCGAAGCGATCTACGCCCGGAAGAAATGGCCTTATTCCGCCCCCCCTCTGTGGATTGAGAAAGGACGGTATCCCGGGCTGGACGCCCTTCTCGCGAAATATTTAAGCCGCGAGGCCATCGAGGAGAGCGGCATCTTCAGCTATCGGCGAACCTATGCATTGTGGTGGTTCATGAAGCTGCTTCCCTTCGACTCTCTGTTCAAAAGAAGGCTCAACGGCGCGATGACGTTCATCCTGACCGTCCAGATACTCGATCGTCTCTTTGTTCGGAATTTCGAAGAACGATTGAACCGTCCGAGCGCCTCATCATAGTCTTCATTCTCAAGGCCGGACGTCCCTGCGGTGATTTTACGCTTGCTGTATTTCACGCTGTTTTCACAGGAAATGAAACCAAAATTATCAATAAAATCATTTGGTTGTTGGATCAGCGGCTGTATTTGCGCTGTATTTACAATAGCAAGCTCTATTCGTAAGCTAAATCAATAAGTTACAGTAAGGCGCTTCGAAAGCTGTGTAACTTCGTGGTGATATCTGCGCGATTTTCCCCCCCAGGGGTTCGTCTCGAGCCTCTCGAGGGGCATGCCCGGCAAAGTCTCTGGCAAGCACGCCGCCTCGTGATTATTACTGCAACTATTGACAATGGCGCCCGCCCGAGCTTGCCCTGCTTCGCGACAACCGAACTTGTCCGGGCGAAATGAAGGAGGACGGGTTCGCTTGCCGAAGGAGCGAGCGGGGCGTACCTTGAAGCGCGAACGGTGGGGTTGGAACGGTGGAATTTTCACTCTTCACCCTTCTACTCTTTCACTCTTCTTTACAAGGGGGGCTGAGACATGAAAGAAATCAGTGAATCTGGTGACTCCTCACGACATTGGCTACACCAAGGACCATGAATGGGCAAGACTTGATGGGGAGACGATTCGCATAGGCATTACCGATTATGCTCAGGATCAGCTCGGGGACATTGTCTTTGTGGAAGCGCCGGAAGTGGGTAAGAGATTCAAAAAAGGTGAGGAATGCGGGACATTGGAGTCCGTAAAAGCCGTAGCTGAAGTCTACATGCCCGTCAGCGGGGAAATAATCGGCATAAATACCTCGCTGGAAGAGTTCGCCCGATTTAGTCAATACGGCCCCGTACACGGATGGATGGATTGCCGACGTGAAGCCTTCCGATCCCTCCGAGATGGAGGCCCTTATGACCCACGATGCTTATTTCGAGATGCTCAAGGGGATCAAAGAATGAGATATCTGCCTCACACCGAAGAAGACATCGCCGAGATGCTCCAGGTGGCTGGAGCATCAAGCCTGGACGATCTTTTCTCATCGATTCCCGAAGATCTGCCGCCGCAGAACGGACCTCAAGCTGCCCGGGCCCGTGACGGAGTGGGAATTGAACGACATGATGGCCGCCCTGGCGCAATCGATGGCTGTCGCTCCCCGGCATAAAGTATTTCTGGGAGCGGGCAGCTACGAACATCACATCCCGGCGTCGGTGTCCTATCTTCTTGGCCGATCGGAATTCTCCACGTCCTATACTCCGTATCAGCCGGAAATAAGTCAGGGGACCCTGCAGGCAATTTTTGAATACCAGACTTTCGTGGCTTCTCTTTTGGGAATGGATGTAGCCAACGCATCCCTCTATGATGGAGCTTCAGCATTGGCCGAAGCCCTGCTTATGGCTGCCCGCGTGAGCCGGCTGAAAAAGGTGGCGGTATCGAGCCTTATTCATCCTCTCTATCGGCGAGTGATACGCACCTATCTTGAGCCGGCGGGGTTCGAAATAATCGAGCTGCCTTATTCGGCAGACGGCAGAACGGATCTGGGCAAACTGAAAGGCACCGAAGGATTTGGCGGCCGTTGCCGTTCAGTCGCCCAATTTCTTTGGCTGCATAGAGGATCTGAGTGCTGTGGGCAAGCTGACCCGCGACACACAGACTCTATTCATTACTTCTTTCACGGAACCTCTCGCTTACGGTCTCTATAAGAGCCCCGGGGCACAGGGCGCCGACATTTGCTGCGGTGAAGGTCAAAGTTTCGGTATTCCCCAGAGTTTCGGCGGACCCAACGCTTGGGATGTTCGCCTGTCTCAAGCGAGTACGTGCGAAGCATGCCGGGCCGCCTGGTAGGCATGACTGAGGACAGGGACGGAAAACGGGGATTCGTCCTCACGCTCGCCACCCGGGAACAGCACATAAGGCGGGAAAAAGCCACGTCCAATATCTGCACCAACAGCGGTCTTTGCGCGGTAACCGCCGCCATGTACATGGCCTCGCTCGGTGGGAGCGGAATCCGTGAACTGGCCCGGCTTAATTACGACAAGAGCGAGTACCTCAAGAAGGAGCTGAGAAAGGCCGGATTCAAAATACCCTTTGCCGCTGCCTACGTTTAATGAATTCGTCGTGGAATTTCCGCCCGGCTTTGAGGCGGTCTATCAGCGCTTGCTCGACCGGAAGGTGGTGGCGGGCCTTCCTCTGGCGCCTTACTACCCCGGGCTTCCCAACCATTACCTGCTGTGCGTTACGGAAACCAAAACGAAGAAGGATATGGACGCCCTTGTGAGCCAATTGAAGGGCTAGTGCAGAAGAGGTTGAATCATGAAAGAATTCGCAGGCGCCACCGGGTTGGTGCTAAATGAGCCCCTGCTCTTCGAGAAGGGGAAAAAGGGAAGATCGGGGATTTCCATGCCCCGGCGGGATGTGGAGTTCTTCCGAACTGGATGAAACCCTGACGGCGAAACGGCCCGAATTTCCCCGACCTGAGCGAAGTCGAAGTAGTGCGCCACTACACTCGGCTTGTCCACGTGGAACTTTGGCGTTGATACGGGCATGTATCCCCTCGGTTCATGCACTATGAAGTATAATCCTAAGACCAATGAGAAGCAGGCTGCCCTGCCGGGGTTTGCCGGGGCGCATCCCCTGCTCCCGGCCGGATTGTCTCAGGGGGCGCTGAAAGTGATGTTTGAACTCGAACGTCTTCTGGCGGAAATTACCGGAATGGACGCGGTTTCTCTTCAGCCTGCCGCCGGGGCTCACGGCGAATTCGCAGGCATGCTCGTCTTCCATGCTTATCATAAGAGCAAAGGCTCACGCCGTTCCAAAATCATCGTCCCGGACACCGCCCACGGCACGAACCCGGCCAGTGCCGCCCTGTGCGGCTATAGCCCCGTAAATGTGAAATCCAATGAAAGAGGAGTGCTTTCCGCCGAGTACCATTGCGGCGGTAATGGATGATGAAACGGCCGGAATCATGGTCACCAATCCCAATACTCTCGGATTTTTCGAAGAAAATATCAGAGAGATTGCCGCAAATCGTCCACGCCAAAGGCGGACTGGTCTATGCCGACGGCGCCAATATGAACGCCATGATGGGCATCGTGAGCATGGGAGAGCTTGGGATAGACGTACTTCATCTGAACCTCCACAAGACCTTCTCAACACCCCATGGAGGCGGCGGACCCGGCGCCGGCCCGATATGCGTCAGAAAACGCCTGGAGCCTTTCCTCCCGGTGCCCCGTATTGTCGAGGAAGATGGAAGGTATCGTCTCTCCTACGATTTTCCCTCGTCCATAGGCAAGCTGCATGCTTTCTACGGCAATTCGGGCATCATCATAAGGGCTTACAGCTACATCCTGAGTCTTGGGCCGGAACTGAAAAAGGTGAGCCAACTGGCCGTGCTGAACGCCAATTACATAAAGGAAAAGCTCAAAGGCACCCTGCACCTTGCCTACGACAGGCCCTGCATGCACGAATGCGTCTTCTCCGACAAACTCCAGGCGCCTTTGAAAATAACGACTTTGGACATGGTCAAAAGATTGATCGACTATGGCTTTCATCCGCCGACCATATATTTTCCGCTGGTCGTTCATGGGGCCATTATGATCGAACCCACGGAGACAGAGTGCAAAGAAGAGCTGGACCTGTTCGTGGAAGCCTTCAAGGAAGTCGTGAGAGAGGCGGGTGAAGACCCTGAGCGGCTCTATAACGCGCCATGGCGTACAAAAGTGCGGCGGCTCGACGAAACGGGCGCTGCGCGAAACCCTCGGTTGACGTGCGGGGCCGGCTAAAAGAAAGTGTGACGTCCCAGTGCAGACGCATACCGCCGGTTCGGCTGCCAGGCGGACAAAGGAAAAGCTGGATATGCGCGGATTTCGCCTTGCTGAATTACGAAGAAGGCCGTGACCTCCAACTGCGTCTTGTCACCGCCAGAGTGAACGGGACCGTCTCCTCGGATATTCTCCTGCTGGTCGAACATGGGCCGGTTTTCACCCTGGGCCGCAGGGGCGGACGCAAAAACCTCATAGTCTCTGAACTTTTCCTCAAGAAAGCTCAAATCCCGGTAGTGCATGTGGAACGCGGCGGGGATATAACATTTCACGGTCCCGGCCAACTGGTCGGTTATCCGATCCTGGACTTGCGCGCCGCCAAACTCACCGTCACCGACTACGTGGAACGACTGGAGGAAATCATGATCCGAACGGCGGCCCACTGGGGCGTGCACGCCACGCGCAATCGGCTGAACCATGGCGTTTGGGCTGGCGGCCGCAAGCTGGGCAGCCTGGGAATCGCTATCCGGCGAGGAATCGCTTTCCATGGTTTTGCTCTCAATGTGAATGTGTCGTTGGAACCGTTTGGCTGGATCAACCCGTGTGGGCTGCACGGCGTCAAAATGACCTCCCTGGAACAGGAGATCGCCCGCAAGGCGTCAATGAAAGAGGTTCGCGAGCAGATCAAAGCCAACATCAAAGACGTCTTCGATGTGGACCTGAACCAGGGGATTCCACCTTCTTGCGGCATGTCTTGCGTGAGTCTGCTCGACCGGGACGGGCAAAGATGATCGCTAGTGTCCATCCGGAAACCTCGGCTAAGACACTGGCAGTTTCCAATTCGGAAAGTAGGCATTTTTTGTCCTGGCAAGGAAATCAAGGGTTTGCGCGGAGGCGTACTCCGGTACGCCGCACAAGAAAACCCGAAGATTGACGCCGCCAGGGCGGAAAAGGACACTTTCCGGATGGAAACTAGTACCATGTAACATTTACAATTTCGGATAAAGATGTTTCAACTTTATCCGTGCCTCGGTAGTAGAAAATCGCCATTGGATCTTAGCTTGCCGGTTGTTCCTGTCGTTTTCCCATGTGGCGATATGGCTTCGCAGTGTTTCAAGATCGGGAATCCGCCGATCCAGGCACTGTCCATTCAACGCGCTCAGTTCGATCTCCGCCATGTTGAGCCAACTACCATGCTTGGGTGTGTAATGGATCTCAAGGCGTTCTGCCAGGCGCCGAGCCTCTTTAGGTTCAAACGTCTCGTAAAGGGAGGCAACACAGTGTGTGTTCAGGTTGTCCAGGACCAAGCATACTTGGACAGCATTTGGGTAGCGTTCGTCGAGCATACCCTTGATCCACCACGCCCAGTCCTTTCTCGTTCTATGTTGAGCGGCCTCTACGTGGCGTTTGCCGGTCAACGGTTCCACTTCAAGAAAGATCTGGACAACTCCGTTGCGGACGTATTCATGGTCCACCCGTGCCGGTCTTCCTGGCGCGCAAAAGATCGGGTCGTGTACTTCCCCGATTAGTTGTTTACAAGTTTCATCCATACAGACCTGCGGATAGTCGGGATCGTAAGGAAAATGGTAAACATCAATTACATCTTCCATATTGGCTACGAACGCTGCGCTACCTTCCGGCGGGATTTTCCAGTACTTCCGGAGGTGAGGCTTAAGTTCGTTTTTTTAAGTGTGCGTTGCACTGTCATATGCGAGACGCTCGGAGCTAACTTCAATTCGACTGCCTTCTCGGCCAGCAGTCGTACGGTCCATCGTCGCCGACCTTCCGGAGTTTCTGAACAGGCCAATGCAATTAGTCGTGCCTCAAAAGCTCCATCGAAAGTCACCTCGCGTGGCGGCTTTTCCGGTTGTTTGCGTTCCAGCGCAGCAGACAGCCCATCTTCCACGAAACGCTGCTTCAGGTGTTCGATTGTGCGAGGCGTAACGCCCATAGCCTCGGCGACGTCTGCTACAGCCCAGGCAGGCCCCTGCGGCCCGGCATCACACAGGAGCAAAGCGCGTGCGTAAAGGAACCGTTTCGCACTGGTCTTACCTGTTTTCAAGGCATCGAGTTCCTGGCGTTCTTGCTCTGTTAACGTCACACGGTATCGCGGTTTCATGGCAAATCCCTCCCCTTTGAAATTTGCATGATTTTACCGCTATTGTACGAAAAAAGCAATGTTACATGGTACTAGCTAGCGCATCAAAAGAACAATACGGCGCCGGGTGTCGTTCACCACAAATCAACGACGATTATCCGGAAAGTCCTGAAAATTGTCCCGAATTCTCATGGCATTAATGTTAGGATATGCTCTATGGGTGAAAGTAGGGTTCCCGTTTTGTCCAGGGGCAGGGAAAAAGGCGTGAACGAGGCGCTTCTAATATCGCAAATGAATCAATGAGGAGAAAGGCGTCATTTGTGGTTGGTCTAGAGGAACATTCAGGATGTAAAGAAACCAAAGACATCCGCATTCTGCTGGCGGAGGATTTTTTCCCGAGTCAGGAGCTTGTCGCAATAATGCTGGAGAAGGCCGGGATTGCCGTTGAGCTTGCAAACGATGGCAGGCAGGCGGTAAACGCCTTCAAGAGCAAGTCATACGACCTGATCCTCATGGATATCGAGATGCCCGGGATGGACGGCTACGAGGCTACGAAGGCCATTCGGCGAGTGGAAGCGGGCCGGCATATGTCCGCCTTGCCTGCGCCTCATTCAGGATCGGGCCGAATTCCCATCATTGCCCTTACGGGTCATCCGGCGCAAGATGTCGGGAAAGCCTGCACGGAGGCAGGAATAGACGAGTGCATCTCAAAGCCTGTGAAGCCAACCGATCTTTTCCGCGCGCTTTGCAGGTGGATTCATTTCTGTCCTGATTCCATGCGCCGCCTCATTAAGACGCCACAGTCCGGCGCACTTCAAGCAACCGCAGAAGATGCTCCCATGGATTTTGAGAGAGCTATACTCGAATTTGAAGGGGATGAAGATCTTCTTCTGAAGGTTCTGCGTGACTTTATTGACCGCTTGAAGGCCCGGATTCAAGTTATGCGTCGTGCTTTAGAGGCCGGGAATGGACGGGCGCTGCAAAAGGAAGCGCATGCCATCAAAGGCGGCGCCGCAAATTTGACTGCTCACGCTCTTGCCGGCATCGCATCGGAGTTGGAGGAGATTGGCGGATGCGGACCCCATAGCAGCGATATCAGAACTTTGGAGAAGTTTGAACAGGAATTCCACCGATTGGAGGCATACGTCGAAACTATTCACACCCTGCGGAATACGCCCGAATGAAAGGATTTCCAGCAATGAGGGTGATGATCGCCGATGATGATCTTGTAAGCAGAAACAAGCTGAAGAAGATAATGGAGCCTCTGGGAAATATCGACCTTTTCGAAGATGGCCGGCCAGCCGTTGAGGCCTTCCAGAAAGCCCATGAAAATGGAGAGCCATACAAACTCCTCATGTTGGATATCGTTATGCCGAATATGGACGGCACTCAGGCGCTTTATGAGATCAGGAAGATAGAGAAAGAAAGAGAGGTCTCCGATGAGAATCGCGCCAAAGTCATCATGGTGACCTCCCGTTCCGATAAAGACACCATCATCACCTCCGTCCAGGCAGGATGTGACAGCTATGTCAGGAAACCGTTCAATAGAGATCTGATCTTCAAGAAGCTGGAGGAACTCGGCTTCGAGGTTGGCGGGGAAAAAGAAAAACCGCTAAAGGACAAGTCCGTCCGGGGGAATGTCGAAGAGATCATTCAAAGATTCAAAAGAGGCGACATCCATTTGCCTGTTTTGCCCAAGGTCGTCCAGGATGTGGATGAGGTGATAAGTCGATCCGATTCTACAATAGATGATTTGAGCCAGGTCATTGAAAGGGATGCCGTGATATCGGCAAGACTGGTGGCGACAGCCAATTCGACCTTATACAATAGAGGAGGCGGAAAGTTCCAGTCGCTTAGAAAGGCCATAAGCCTGCTGGGCTTTAAGGAGACCCAGGCTGCTGTTGTGGCGATAGCAAGCAAAAGCCTTTATGAGACAAAGAATAAACAGTTCGCTAGCTTGATGGAAAAGCTCCGCTTGTACTCCCTCGCCTCTGCACACGGGGCCGCCTGCATCGCGAAGAAACTGGGATTAAAGGAGACGGAGAAGTACTTTCTCATGGGCCTGATCCACGATATGGGCAACGTTCTTTTGCTTTGCACGTTGGGTCAGCTCGTTCCCAAGGATAAGCCGGTCGATATGAACGAAATCATATCGAGCACTCATGAGCTGCACACCGTCTTCGGCGGGGCGCTTTTGCAACGATGGAAATTTCCCGAGGAACTGGTCCGGATAGCGCGGATGCATGAGGGTCCTGATTTTTCTGAAGCAACGGACAAAGATACTCTGATCGTCAACCTTGCCGGCAATCTGGCGTTCAAGGTAGGTTATGGTTTCATCGAACGCGAGGAGATCGACCTCGCCGGCCTCGATTCCGCAAAACTGCTCAAGCTGGATTCAAATGCTCTTGAAATACTCTCTAAAGAGATGAAAAAACTGGTGGGAGCCTCCGCATCGGTCTTTTAGGGCCATGCAGTCAGTTGCCGTATTCATCCAATTCACATTGAAATAGTAGAGCGTATCGTGCCGCACGAAGACAAAAAACCGCGTATCCGCAAACCCGAATGGCTAAAGCTAAAGCTTCCGGCAGGGCCGGATTACGAACTGGTCAGGTCGCTGATCGGCAAAAGCGCGCTTCACACAGTGTGTCAGGAAGCCAGGTGCCCCAACCAGTGGGAATGTTTTTCGAGGCAGACGGCAACTTTCCTGATTATGGGGTCTCGATGCACACGGAAGTGCCGCTTTTGTGCAGTGGAACACGGACCTTTGGGACCGCCTGATCCCGAGGAGCCTTTAAGAGTGGCCGAAGCTGCTCAGAGTCTTGGGTTGCGCTATGTCGTGGTCACTTCCGTCACCCGAGACGATCTTGCTGATGGCGGGGCCGCAATCTTTGCTGCAACCATAAGGGCGATTCGAAAAAAGATTCCGGAGGTGCAGATTGAAGTGTTGATCCCCGATTTTCAGGGCTGCCCGGAGCCGCTTCTTGCAGTGGTCGAGGCCCGCCCGGATGTATTGAACCACAACATCGAAACCGTCGAGCGCCTGTACCCGTCGGTCCGGCCTGGAGCCGCATATGAGCGTTCTATGCAGCTCCTGCGCCGGGCGAAAGGCTATAATGCTTCTCTTCCAATCAAGTCCGGTCTGATGCTTGGTCTGGGAGAATCGCCGGAAGAGATGCATCAGACTCTTCGGGACCTTCTGGACGCGAGTTGCACCCTGCTCACTCTGGGTCAATACCTCCAGCCCTCGGCGGATCACATTCCGGTGGAACGGTTTGTTAGTCCCGCAGAGTTTGACAACTGGAAAGAAATTGCGCTCTCAATGGGCTTTTTGCGGGTAGCGAGCGGTCCGCTTGTGCGAAGTTCCTATCACGCCAGGGACCTCTACTTTTGATTTTGTCATCCGATCTTGAAAACGAGCGCACAATCGAAAGGGATTGCTGAGATGGACCAGCCCAAACGAACCGTCCTGTATGACAGGCATAAGGCCCTGGGTGCCCAGATGGTGGAATTCGGCGGTTGGGATATGCCGCTTCAATACCCCTCAGGGGTTGTGGAGGAACATTTGAGCACGCGTAACGGCGCAGGGATTTTTGACGTCTCCCACATGGGTCGATTCATCATCCGAGGCACCAACGCGCTCCAGTTCGTCCAACATGTCCTGACCAATAACGCTGAAGCACTCGACCTGGCGCCGGCGGGAGCCCAGTACACGCATCATCGCCACTGAAACGGGCGCGGCTGTGGACGACGCATTTCTCTATCGGTTCGTGGAAGGAGAGTATCTGCTGGTCGTCAACGCCGCCAACCGTCAAAAGGACCTCGAGCATCTCCAACCTTATCTGGAGACCTTCGGCGGCGTCGAGCTGATCGACCGCACTTATGACATCGCAATGTTCGCGTTACAGGGGCCTAAATCCCGGGAGTTGCTGGAGGCGGTCGTTAAGACTCCAAGCGCAAGACTCCCGGAAGCGCCGCCCGAAGCCGAAAGCCCCGGTAAAATTGGCCGCACCTCTTCGCCCGCGGCGATTCTGCAAGCGGGCAATCCGGCCGGCGCTCCCAGCGCCTCGCCCGCGGCGACTCTGCAAGCGTGCAACCCGGTCTGCGCTCCCGGCGGTTTGCCGGTCGGCAGCCTTCCGGAGCCGTTCCGCAATGCCGTGGGCGCTGTCAGGATCGCTGGCGCCGGGGTTATGGTAGGCCGCACCGGTTACACCGGCGAACCGCTCGGTTTTGAACTTTTTGTCGACCGTGCAAACGCGCTGATGCTTTGGGACCTCCTTTTAGAGAAAGGGGCCAGGCCGGCCGGCTTGGCGGCGCGCGACACGTTGCGCCTGGAGTCCTCCCTTCCGCTCTACGGCCACGAGTTTGGAAACGACCCGGATGGTAAAGAAATCCCCTGTTTTGCGGCGCCAATAGGCAAATTGGCCGTCAGCTTTTCACCGCTTAAAGGCGAATTTGTCGGGCGGGCGGCCCTTGAGAAGCAGTTTGCCGCCTACTCCAAAATTATCGCCCGCGACTACTCCGCCATCGCCGACCTCCCTCGCATGCTCAAATGTGTGGCGGTGACAGGCCGGGGAATTGCCCGGGCAGGGGCCAGGGTCTTCAAGGGGGACAAGCACGTCGGTTATGTAACGAGTGGCACGATGGCGCCTTACTGGGTGTTCGAGGATAAAGGGCTTCTTTCCAGGCAAATCAGTGAGCGCAAGCTGCGCGCGATCTGCCTGGCCTACATCGACAGCGACATAATAGAAGATGATAGGCTCAGCATCGATATCCGGGGAAAACTCATGGACGCCGTCGTTGTGGAGTACCATCTCCGGTCGGAGGCGCCCCCGTATGCCCATCCTATCATTTACGGCCATGAGATTGCCTCAAGAACCCCGCCTGCGGCTTCGGCGGGCGCAAATGCGCGCCGGCTGCTTGAAAAAAGCGTCGAAAACACCCGATGGCGCCAGCAGGAGTGCATCAACCTGATACCCTCGGAGATGACTGCTTCACCGATGGCGCGCCTGTTATCCGTAATGGACCCCGCCTTCCGGTACGCCGAGCATAAAGAGTCGAAGGCTTTTTACGATGCGGAGATATTTTATTATCAGGGGACGGATTTCATCGCCGAAGTGGAATGGCTGCTTGAAAAAGAATTGCGGGAATTCCTCGGCTGCGCTGAAATCGACACCCGCGTCATCAGCGGGCAGATGGCCAATGCAACCGTGTTCAGCGCCATGGTCGACTACATCAACCGCGCCGACCGCCGGAGCGAACCACGCCGTATTCGCCGGGTAATGAACAACCACATCGGCAAGGGAGGCCATCTGAGCGCACAGCCCATGGGCGCGCTTAGGGACTTCGTGGCCCGGGACCCGCACACTGAGCGCCCGGCCGTAGTAAATTTCCCGGTGCTTGCTGAAAACCCTTATAAAATCGATGTCCCCGCAGCTCTCGAACTGATCGACGCTTGCCGGCCGGAGTTGATCATCTTTGGGAAAAGCATGGTTTTGCATAAAGAGCCGGTGGCGGAAATCCGACGGTATCTGGACGCCGCGCACATCGATGCGGTGGTGATGTATGATACGGCCCACGTACTGGGGCTTATAGGTCCTCATTTTCAGCAACCTTTTGCTGAAGGGGCCGACCTGGTCACCGGATCGACGCACAAGACGTTTTTCGGCACTCAACGGGGCATAATAGCCAGCCGCTTCGAAGAACATGAGGAACGATATGAGCTGTGGGAGGCCATCCGCCGGCGCACTTTCCCCGGGGCGGTGTCGAACCATCATCTGGGGACCATGCTGGGGCTTCTCATGGCCGCCTATGAGATGAACTGCTTCAAGGACGAATATCAGCGCAAAGTGATCGCCAACGCTAAAGCGTTCGCCCTGGCCCTCAGGGACTGCGGCTTCGATGTGGCCGGCGACCCGGACATCAGCTTTACCGAAACCCATCAGGTGATATTGAATGTCGGCTACGCCAGGGGACCGGAGGTTGCACAACAGGCTCGAAGCCAACAATATCATTTGCAACTACCAGGCTACTCCGGAAGATGAAGGATTCACCGCATCGAGGGGCATTCGCATGGGGGTATCGGAAATGACGCGTTTCGGGATGGAGGAAAAGGATTTTCGCGCCCTCGCATTCCTGATGAAAGAAATAGTAATTGACGGCGCTGATTTGGTTGAACAGGTCAAAGCGTTTCGTGAACCATTCCGTGAATTGCGCTTCTGCTTCACCGGCGATCAGTATGCGGACCTTGTGGAAAACCTGCACAAACTTATATAGCTAAACGAGAAAAGCCCGGTCCCAGGTTTCCCGGACTCGGGCTTTTTGTTTTCTGGTGGCGGAGAGAGAGGGATTCGAACCCTCGGTAGAGCTTTACACCCTACACTCGCTTAGCAGGCGAGCGCCTTCAGCCGACTCGGCCATCTCTCCAGAATATTTTCACTGGCGGAGGGAGTAGGATTCGAACCCACGGTTCCGCTACAAACGGAACAACGGTTTTCAAGACCGCCGCCTTAAACCACTCGGCCATCCCTCCATTAGGGAAGGAACTTCCCGGCTAGACCAGTTACTTTAGCGTCCCGGCCCCGAACTGTCAAGACGCAGATCGGCGGGCTGACGAACACCGGAGGGGGGCGCCCGGTGGACGCCGCCATCGGGTGACCGAAGAACAGGCTCTAAGATATCAGGTTCGAAACCCGGTTTCCAATTTCCGCTATTGACCTGCAATCCGCCGGGAAACTAGAATTCCCAAAATGATCCCCCGTTTTCCTGACGGTTTTTCCCGGCGATGCTTAGATTCAAAGCTGAGCGAAACGGTGAGATCAGCTACAGTTACGGCCCGGGGCGCCGGGTTTTGCGCACTCAAGGGGATTGGAACATGTCCGATAAGCCTTCTCATGTGAACGGGACCCTGCTTACGATCGGCGATGAAATCCTGCTCGGAGACATACCGAACGAAAACGCACAACATATCGCCATTGAACTGCGCGCTCGTGGTTTTCTCCTCGACAGGGTGATTACGGTCGGGGATATCGAGGATGATATTGTCGAATACCTTGGCCAATGCCTGGAGAGGTCTCATTTTGTCATTGCAACAGGGGGGCTCGGCCCGACCGACGACGACAGGACATGCTCCGCTGTCTCCAGGGCTTTCGGCAGACCCCTCGTTTGCAATCGCGAATACGCGGCCTGGCTTAAGGGCAGTCTCTCCCAACTGGGGGCGAACTGGTCTAAAGAGTTGGAAAGGATGGCCGAACTGCCCGAAGGGGCCTTGAAGATCGGACTTAATATGGCCGGGTTCTTTATGCTTCACAACGATATCCCGTGTTACTTCCTCCCCGGCGTGCCGAATGAAATGAAACACCTGATGGCGAAAAATGTGATCCCCGATCTCGAAACCAGGTTTCCCAACAGATGCACGTACCTCAAACACATCCTCCGGGTCCAGGGCCTTCTGGAAGCCCAGGTGAATACCAGGCTTCGCTCCTTCGACCCGGGCCGTGAGGGCGTGGAAATCGGCTATTACCCGCAGGGGCGGGAAAACTGGGTGTCCATATTCGCAGCCGCGCCAAACGAGCAAGAGTGCCGCACTCTTGTGAAGAGCGCGGAGGAGAAGATCATTGCCTTGATCGGCGCTCACCACATAAGCGGCCACAATGACGATTGCCTCGAAAAGGTGATCGGACGCCACCTGCGAGAGCGCGGCTGGAGGCTTGCTATTGCCGAATCTTGCACGGGCGGGCTCATGTCGAGCAAAATAACGGCGGTCTCCGGCGCCTCTGACTACCTGGACCGGGCGTTTGTCACTTACAGCAATCGTGCTAAAACCGAGGTTCTGGGCGTATCCGAAGAGCTGCTGCGCGCCCACGGCGCAGTAAGCGAGCCGGTGGCGGCGGCAATGGCCAGGGGCGCTCTTAACAGCGCAGAAGTGGAGGTCGCCGTGGGCATAACCGGTATCGCCGGCCCCACCGGGGGCGACTTCGAAAAGCCGGTTGGAACTGTCTTTATCGCCTGCGTTACTCCTACCCGGGAAATAGTCGAGAAATACTCCTTCGGCGGAACGCGCCAACAAATCCAGGAAAACGCAACCCAGGCGGCCCTGGTGATGCTGTGGAAACTGTTGACGGGGGACGGGCGCCTCGCGTGCGATTGACAAAAGTCGCTGCGATTGAGCCCTGGTAGAATCCTGAAGGCTTCCTTTTTTTGATGGAAGGCGCGTATATGATGCAATCAGGCAAATCCGCAGACTGGATCGAGTCGGTCATCAAGGAGTTCGTGGAGACCTCTCCTGAAAACAGCCTCAAGAATCCTGCAAATGACAGGGCTTTTGATAGTCCGCTCGTCGGCTTCTCATCGGGGGACGATCGACTCTACCGGGATTATAAGGCCCATGTCGGCCCGTTTCACTGGACGCCGAAGGAAGCATTTGCGCAGGCTTTCCCGGACCTCAAGGTAGGGGCCGAGGAACTCTCCGTAATATGCTGGGTCCTCCCTCAGACTGATGCTACAAGGAAAGAAAATCGCCGGCAGGACGTCTACCCGTCGGAGAGTTGGGCCAGGGCCAGGATTTTTGGTGAAGAGTTCAACGTCAAAGTTAGGAAACACCTGATAGATAGATCTCATGAGAGAGGGCCACGAAGCTGTTGCTCCCGTGTTTCTCCCGACCTGGAAGGTGGAGGAATCGGAACGGTTTACTTTTGCCTCAACATGGTCCGAACGTCATGCCGCCTACGCATCGGGACTTGGGACTTTCGGGCTTTGCGATGGACTGATCACCGCCAGGGGTAAGGCCATGCGCCTTGGTTCGGTGGTGGCGCGGATCAGGGTTCATCCCACTCCGCGGCCGTACCGCGATCGCCATGAATATTGCCTTTTTTATTCGACCGGCGCCTGCGGGAAATGCATCGAACGCTGCCCGGTTCAGGCCGTCTCAGCGAACGGCCATGACAAAGTCAAATGTCGCCGTCATGTTAAAATTGATGCGGCGAACCATGTAAAGTCGCACTATGGCTTCGACGGCTATGGATGCGGTCTGTGCCAGACCGGCGTGCCCTGTGAATCGAGGATACCGGCAGTGGGTGACGCCTGACAAAGGTGAGTCCATGGAATCGATCCATTCGCAGCTTTATTGCAATCGACCTGTCCGATGCGGTCCGCCGGCAGATCGAGACGTTGAGCCGGGAGTTAAGGAAAAGCGATGCCCAGGTTGGATGGGTGAGGACCGAAGGCGTTCACCTCACGCTCAAATTCCTGGGAAATGTAGCGCCTGAGTTGATCGAAGAGATAAAACCCCTGCTTGCCCGGGATTGCCTCGCAGATCGCGCCGATTCGCATTGAACCGGCGGGATGCGGCGCTTTTCCAACAATCAAATCGCCCAGGGTGGTCTGGGTCGGGATCGGCGGGCAGATAGGCCCGCTTGCCGAACTTGCCCGGCGTATGGAGACAGCGTTGGTCCCTTTGGGTTTCGCGCCGGAAGGACGCCCGTTCAAGCCTCACCTCACCATTGGCCGCGTCAGGGGCAGGCGGGGGCTTCAAGCGCTCCAGCAGATTCTTCTTGCGCATCGGGACTTTACGGCCGAACCCTTTGACGCTGCTGAAGTTGTATTGTATAAAAGCGATTTAAGGCCGGATGGCGCGCGATATACGCCTTTATTGAAAGCGCCTTTCTCCGAAGGCCCCGCCCCAGCGGACGAATAAATCATATTCCATGTGAATTTACTATGTTATAGAAAGCGATGGGGGCCAGGCAGAAATAACCTCTATGGCTTTTTTCAATAACCTGGCGCCTGAGGTCGCCAAGGCTCTGCGGGGTGTGCAGATCAGCTTGCGGTATGAGGTAATCACTTTTTCCCAATCGAAATAAGGAGGCCCGATTCATGGCGACTTAACGACGACCGGCAAAGAGCTATCGATGCGGCGGTTTCTCAGATAGAACGCATGTGCGGAAAGGGCGCTATCATGCGCCTCGGGGAAGGCGCCAACGTGGAAGTGTCCGTCATATCGAGCGGATCTTTGGCGCTGGATATCGCGCTGGGGATCGGCGGCGTCGCGCGGGGCCGCATTATCGAGATATTCGGACCCGAGTCTTCCGGGAAAACCACTCTGGCTCTGCACATCATCTCCGAGGCGCAGAAGCTCGGGGGCCTGGCAGCCTTTATAGACGCCGAACACGCCCTGGACACTCAATATGCCCGAAAACTGGGGGTCATAGTGGAAGACCTCCTGGTCAGTCAGCCCGACTACGGCGAACAGGCCCTGGAGATCGCCGAAGTGCTGGTCCGAAGCAACGCCATCGACGTCATAGTGATCGATTCGGTTGCGGCGCTCGTCCCTAAAGCCGAGATCGAAGGCGAGATGGGCGATCCGCACGTTGGACTCCAGGCGCGGCTCATGAGCCAGGCGCTCCGCAAGCTCGTATCGGCTATCAGCAAGTCGAAGACCTGCGTCATTTTCACCAACCAGATCCGAATGAAAATAGGGGTCATGTACGGCTCGCCCGAGACCACGACGGGAGGAAACGCGCTCAAGTTCTACGCCACCATGAGGCTCGACATCCGCCGGATCGGCCCGATCAAGGAAGGTCAGGACATTGTCGGCAACCGGACCAAGGTAAAAGTGGTAAAGAACAAGATAGCGCCCCCGTTCCGGGAGGTCGAATTCGATATCATTTACGGACGCGGCATATCCAAGGAGGGCGAGGTTCTGGACCTGGGGGTGGACTGCGAACCTTATAGAGAAGTCCGGCACATGGTATTCGTATAATGGAGAAAGACTGGGACAGGGAAGGGAAAACGCGAAGAATTTCCTGAGAGATCATCCCGAACTGATCTCCGATATCGAGACGAAAATTCGCCAGGCTTGCAATCTCAAGCCGGTTGCCGGCGCTGCAATCGTGGCGGCTGACTGACGGAAGTCTAAGAGCAGAGGATAGAGGGCGGAAAAAAACAGGCCGATTGCATTCATCCGTCTGCCGTTTCTGGCTTCCGGCACCCGTAAGGACCTTCCCTCCTTTGGTATAATTAAAGATACTTGGAAAGTCAGGAGATTGTATTGATGAAAGCCAGCGAAATCCGAAAGGCCTTCCTCGAGTTTTTCAATGACACGTGGACATGCGATTGTAAAAAGCTCTTCGGTAATTCCTCACGACGACCCCACCCTTCTTTTTACCAACGCGGGCATGGTGCAGTTCAAGAGGACTTTTCTGGGCGAGGAAAAGCGGCCGTATTCTCGCGCAACCACCAGCCAGAAATGCATGCGCGCGGGCGGCAAGCACAACGATCTCGAAAACGTCGGCCGCACGGCGCGGCACCATACTTTTTTCGAAATGCTCGGGAATTTTTCCTTCGGCGATTATTTCAAAGAGGATGCGGTAAAATTCGCTTGGGAGTTTCTGACCGGGGATATGGGCCTGCCCAAGGATAAGCTCTATGCCACGATCCACGAAGGCGACCGGGAAATGAACCTCGGAGCCGACGAAGAAGCCCGCAGGTTCTGGGCGCGATATCTTCCGGAGGAACGAATTCTGGCATTTCCGACAAAGGATAATTTCTGGGCCATGGGCGATACCGGTCCCTGCGGGCCGTGCTCGGAGATCATCATCGACCAGGGGCCGGCCATAGGATGCGGCCGGCCGGACTGCAAGCCGGGATGTGACTGCGACCGGTATCTGGAACTGTGGAACCTTGTGTTCATGCAGTTTAACCGCTTTGCAGGACGGCGCCCTCGAGCCTCTCCCCAAACCCAGCATCGACACCGGTATGGGACTGGAGAGAATAGCCGCCGTGATCCAGAAGGTCCCGTCAAATTACGATACGGACCTCTTTGCCCCGATGATGGCGAAGATCGAGCAACTTACCGGATACAAATACGGGACCTCGGCGGAAAAGGACGTCTCAGTCAAGGTCATTGCCGATCACAGCCGTGCAGCGGCCTTTCTGATCGGAGACGGCGCTTTGCCCAGCAACGAAGGACGCGGCTATGTGTTAAGGCGCGTAATTCGGCGCGCTTTGAGGCACGGGCGGTTTCTCGGGATCGACAGACCGTTTATGTCCGAAGTCGCCGTAACGGTCATGGAATCTATGCAGGACGCATATCCCGAATTGCTGGAAAACCGCAGCTTCATAACCCGTGTCATCCAGAACGAAGAAGAACGATTCAACGAAACCCTGGATAACGGACTGAGGCTACTGCAGACCGAAATAAAGCGTCTGAGCCGACGAAAAGGCCCGAACGATCCCCGGAGCGCTCATCTTCAAGCTCTACGATACATACGGTTTCCCTATCGACATTGTTACCGACATGTCCAGGGAACTCGGTTTTCAAGTGGACGAGGCCGGTTTCCATGAGTCTCATGGAAAAGCAGCGAGAGCAGTCCAGAGCGGCCTGGAAAGGGAGCGGCGAGCGCGAAATCCCTGAAGTCTACCGGCAGATTTGCACAAGGGGCCTCACCACTGCCTTTCTCGGCTATGAAACTACGCAGGCCGATTCCGAGATTATTGCGATGGTCAGCGGCGGCGAAGAAATCGGCTCGGCCTCCGAAGAAATGGCCGTGGAGGTCCTCACTGCCGGCACCCCGTTTTACGGCGCCGCAGGCGGCCAGGTGGGCGACACGGGAGTGATCGCCGGGCTCGTCGGGAAAAATCGTCGTCTCCGATACCTTAAAGCTGCCCGGAAACCTGATCGTTCACGCAGGCAAGGTCGAATCCGGGTCTTTCCACGTCGGCGATACGGTTCATCTGGCCGTTGACGCCCAGTTGCGCAAGGACACCGAAATCCATCACACGGCCACACATATCCTGCACGCGGTCCTGCGCAATGTGCTCGGAGATCACGCAAAACAGGCCGGATCGCTCGTAGCGCCTGACCGCCTCCGGTTCGACTTCACCCATTTCACCGCGGTAAGCCCCGAAGAACTGGCTCGAATCGAGCGGCTGGTAAATGATGAAATCCGTAGGAACCGGCAGCTCAACGTACGGGTAATGGAACTTGAGGAAGCCCTGAAAACCGGGGCTATGGCGCTTTTTGAAGAAAAATACGGCGACCGCGTCCGGATGGTTGAAATTCCGGGCTTCAGCCGCGAGCTTTGCGGCGGCACGCACACGCACTGGACAGGTGAACTCGGGGTTTTTCTAATCCTCCAGGAAACCGGCATCGCAGCCGGAGTCCGCAGAATCGAAGCTCTTGCCGGCCGGCACGCGATCGAATACATAAACCGGCAGAGGCAAGCCCTGAATCACGCCGCAGAGGCGCTCAAGGTCGCCCCTTCGGAAGTGGCCGAACGCATCGAAAAAATCCTTGCCCAACAGCGGCAAATGGAAAAAGAACTCGAAGCCTTAAAGGCTTCAGTCGCCGGCAGGCGCTCGGCCGATCTTTTCGATCAGGCCGAAGAAATAGCCGGCGTGAGAGTTCTGGTTACTCAAATCCAAGCCGATAACCCGAAGATCCTTCGGGAGATAAATGATAAATTCAAGGAGAAGTTTACTAAAGGGATAGCCGTTCTCGGAGCTGTATCGGGGGAAAAGGTCTTCCTGCTGGCCGGGGTGACGCAGGAACTGACAGCCAGGTTGCACGCAGGAAATCTCATAAAAGAGATCGTCAAGGAAGTGGGCGGCTCGGGCGGTGGACGGCCTGATATGGCTCAGGCCGGCGGGAACAGACCCGATAAGATCAAGGAAGCTCTCCATCTTGCAGATAAACTGATCCGCGACAAACTCGGGTTAACCCACTGATAAACATATAGCCGGGAATTAAGGGATCGGGAATTGAGAGATTCAGGAATTTATTCCTGAATTCCGCGGTCATAGCCATTTCTGCGGTTCAGATCCGGTCCGCTCGGCAATAGGAGAGTTCCTCTTCCAACTCGTCCGTAAGTTCCTCACGAAAATCCAGTATGTTATATGTTGCGCCGCATTCACGGCAGCGCAGGTAAGCCTTGCGTCAGGCCTTAACTATTTCGAGCTCTTTGCCGCACTTTTTGCAAAGCAACTTTTGCTCCCCTTAAACGCAACGAGTTGAAATCCACAGCACAGTCGAGTCTATATCGAATTTACTTTTGAATTCAAGCCCTAATAGCGCGCCGTCAAAGGGGATAAATCGATAAGTACGGGATTTTTTTGAATTCACGATTCACATCCTTTTGGAGAACAAGAGACCCCATCTTTAGGCGCCAATTACTAACCATTGACTAAACAGCCAAAATATCTTAGTTTATTTGCTATTGAAGTCATCCGTGCAGTGGTGTAATCTCGGAACTGCGGATGAATGCAGCGTAGCCGGGGTGGTGGCGGATGCCCAGCAGTTCTTAACCCGGCGGCTGCCGTAAAGGAGAACATAATGAAATCCTATGGCGGCTCTGAAAAGTGCCTTCCTTTTGATTATTATTTTAAAAAACCCAATTCGGATTCGGAGGATGATCTTGAAAGCCTGATCCAAGGACAGCTCATAGAGGGCCGGTTTCAAAGCCCTGATTTGGATCTCGAGCAGATCGACCGCGTCGATACCGACGAAGAGGCCGGTATTGCTGCGCTCTCCGAAGTGGAACCCGAAGAAGCAGAGCCGGTCGAGGCTGAAGTTGCTGCGGCGCCCATTGAAGATTTTGAAGAAGACCACATCACGTGCTATCTCAAAGAAGTGTCCAGCTACCCTTTGCTCACCCAGGAGCGCGAAACCGAGCTTGCTCAGATCATCAGGCAAGGACAGGACGAACTGGTGCATGATCGTCTGGGAGCATACGCCCAATGACAGGATAATGGCTGAGCTTAACGAAAAGGTCCAAAAGCTCCTGGAGCACGAGAAAACCTTCCCCGGCGTAAGGGATAAGGTGCTTAAGGTCGTAGTGCGCACGCTTGAGCGAGCCGTCATCGATCACCCGGAAAATCCGATCTTCTCGACCTCACTGGCCAGGGTCCGTGCAATCATGAGGGCTGTGGACACGGCCAAGCAGGAAATGGTCCGGGCCAACCTCAGACTGGTCCTGAGCATAGCCAAGCGGTACAGGGGCCGGGGCATGACTTTCGATGACCTGATTCAGGAGGGAAACCTCGGTCTGCTCAAAGCGGTCGGCCGGTTCGACCACACCAAGGGAAACCGGTTCAGCACCTATGCGACATGGTGGGTCCGGCAGAGCATCATTCGCGGAATCTACGACAAGACGAGGACAATCCGCCTGCCGGTGCATTTTATCGAGTTGAAGAACCTTTTCTTCAAGGTCTACTACGAACTGCTCAAGGAACTGGGGCGGGAGCCGACGCCTGTTGAAATTGCGGAGCGTTCCAAGCTGCCGGTGGAAAAGGTGCAGATGGTCCTGACGTTGGCCGCTCAGCCTATCTCCCTGGAGACTCCCATAGGGGAAGACGAACAGAGGCTGGGGGACTTTATCGAAGACGAAAGGGCGCTTTCCCCGGTGGAAGAGTGTTCGGACAGAGAGTTGGCCGAGGTCACGCGCACGCTGCTTTCGACTTTGCAGCCAAGAGAGGAAAAAATCCTGCGGCTGAGGTTCGGCCTCGATGGCCACCCGGCTGAAACCCTGGAGAAAATAGGCAAGAGTTTTCAATGTCTCCAAGGAAAGGATCCGGCAGATCGAGAAAAAGGCGCTTCGCAAGCTGAAAAACCCGAACAGGCAGGCATGCCTCAAGACATTTATAGAATGATCCCTTCCACATCATAATCATGAGCGGAGCGGCGAGCCGCCGAGGCCGGGATACCCTCCCCAACCCAGGGCGGCGGGCAGGGGGATGAGGCAGGCTTCGGCCTATGTGCGCCCTAAGGTTTCAGCTACGCTGTCCCTGAATCCAAAATAATCCCTTCGAGGTCATAATCGTGGGCGGAGGTGATCTTTACGCGGCGGATTTCCCCCGCTTCCGCAAAACCCCCGGTGACTATGACGCCCCCGTCCACCTCGGGCGCCTGGGTGGCCAGACGTCCTCCAAGGAGCAGATCGGTTTCGGAGTGAGGGCCTTCAATCAGGACCGGCAGGTCCCGCCCGACAAGGAGCTTGAGTTTTCGTCCGGAAATCTCCCTTTGGACTTCGAGCAGGGCGGCGCGTCTGCGTTCACCTCTTTTTGCGTCCGGCCTGCCGGGGAGGCGCGCGGCCCTTGTCCCGGCTTCGGGCGAATAGACAAATACTCCCGCATGGTCGAATTCGACCCGTTCCATGAAAGCGAGCAGCGATTTGAACTCCGCTTCGGTCTCGCCCGGAAAGCCCACCATGATCGAAGTGCGAAGCGCAACCCCCGGCAGGACAGATCGGATCTTGTCGATAACCCTCTCCGGACTGTCGGGCGGACGTCCCATCGCCTTGAGGATTGCCGGCGCGCAATGCTGGAGGGGGATGTCCAGGTATGGCGCCGCTTTACGTGAATTCGCCATGACATGGAGCAGCCGATCCGAGATGCGGCCGGGATATGAGTAGAGCAGCCGTATCCATTCCAGGCCCGGCGTCTCATCGAGTTTTTCCAAAAGCCTCGGCAGGGCTTCCGGATCGTTTCGGTCAAGGCCGAACGCCGTGGTGTCCTGTGCGATCAGGTTGATTTCTTTTACGCCAACGGATGCGAGCCGGGCCGCTTCGGCGAGAATGTCCGCTTCCTTCCTGCTCCTTAGCGGTCCCCTCAGATTGGGAATAATGCAAAAAGAACACGAATTGCCGCACCCCTCGGCAATCTTCAGGTATGCCGAATGAGGCCCGGCCGACATTGCCCAGCCGGCTTCACCGCCGGGCGCCGGGGCAGGTCTTGCGATCCAAAGCCGCCTCGGGTTTCCTGCGAGCCTCGATTCCACAGCGGCTTCGAGCGCGTGGTAATGGGAAGTCCCGAGAAAGAGGTCGACTTCGGGAAGTTCTCTCAGGAGCTTTTTGCCATACCTTTGCACCATGCATCCGGCAGCGACCAGCAGGCTGCACTTTCCGGATATCTTGTGCTGCGCCGCCTCGAGGATCGCCTCTATCGCCTCCTGCACGGCGCTCTCCAAAAATCCGCACGTGTTAACCACGATGAGTTCGGCCTCGGGCAGCGCCCGCGTCATCCGCCAGCCCATCTCGAGCAGTTGCTTCGCCATATTCTCGCTGTCAACGAGGTTTTTTGCGCATCCGAGGCTGACCAGAGCGGCGTATTTCATTATGAAATCCTGATGAAGATTAAGGAAGACGAATTGTAACAAAAGACAAAAAGCATTTCACCACGAAGGACGCAGAGCAGCTTTCGACTGCAACCAAAAGAGTAAAAGCGATTCACCGCAGAGACGCAGAGATCGCTGAGAAAACAAAGGCTTAGCCTAATATACCCGCCGAAGTTCAGCAGTTCCTGCAAGCTATCCCCGGTGTTTTCGCTGTAAATACAGCGAAAATACAGCCGGAAACGGCATAACTAGTGGATTTCATTTACATATCACCTGTGAATACAGCGGGAAAACAGCGGATTTTGAACCGCGGATGGACATCGATGGAGGAGCGCAGCGAAAGATTCACCGCAGAGACGCAGAGATCGCTGAGAAAACAAAGGCTTAGCCTAATATACCCGCCGAAGTTCAGCAGTTCCTGCAAGCTATCCCCGGTGTTTTCGCTGTAAATACAGCGAAAATACAGCCGGAAACGGCATAACTAGTGGATTTCATTTACATATCACCTGTGAATACAGCGGGAAAACAGCGGATTTTGAACCGCGGATGGACATCGATGGAGGAGCGCAGCGAAAGATTCACCGCAGAGACGCAGAGATCGCGGAGAAATCGAAAATATAGAGAAGAGTTTCCGCCAAAAAACAATGAATGCCAAATAGTGGAACGAAAGAGCACGAAGGCGGCGGGAACCACCGAGAGTTTGTTGTAAATACAGGCGAAATACAAGGATTTTGAACCACGGATGGACGCTGATGGACACGGATGGACACGGATGCCGCCAGGAAATGACGATAACACCTTTCACCACGAATAAGCGAAGAGCACGAAGGCGGCGGGAACCACCGAAGATTTTGAACCACGGATGGACACGGATGGACATGTGGAGAACCTTTATTTGGTTTTCAAAGAGCCCGATGCAGGCTGAAGGCTGCAGGCTGAAGGCTGAAAAACAGAAAAAGATCAAATTGCCAAATTCCTCAATTTCTCAGTCCTCAGTCCTCAGTCCTCAGTCCTCAGTCCTCAGTCCTCGCGCTTCGCGAAGTCCTCAGTCCTCAGATTATACCACAAGGCATCTTATTTAGCGGAAACGGCACGCGGAGAAAAGACAATAAAAACGAAGATATAAGTAGGACAATTAAAAACATCGGAAAAGATAAGTGTGAAAAAGATCACGATCTGTTCAACTGTATTTACCGGGAACACGCTTTATAGCCTCGCCTATGACCTCCAAATTCCGTATAACGGCATCCCGGGTCTTCTCATCGGCGAAGAAAGCATCCCTTACCCCATCGGTGTATTCAAGAGTTCTTATAGCCTCAGGCTGCTTCATAAATCACCTTTCCGTACTTGTTCGCAGGATAGGCGATTCCGCCGATTACATTTTTCGTTTCCTCGAATCGTTCAGACGTCATGACGATGACATCCACGGGCATACGAAAACTTCTCAGGGCGCCTCTGATCTTAGCTGTTTGTTCCCGCGCATTTGCTACACTCTTTTCGATCACCAGTAAATCCACATCGCTGTCAGGCGACATGGAGCCCATTGCTGCAGAGCCGAAAAGAATCACCCGCTCAGGATTCGCGACCCTCAGAATTTCTTCCATGATCTTTTGAACAATATTTTCATCTACTGTCATGGTGTCACAATCAGTCTCGGGGGGCCCGAAAAAGACAGATGCATCGTGGGCGCAGTGCAAATTCACGGCTGGAACGAGCACCTTTGAGCCACTCTGATACACCATTTAACCCATATATACAATTATGCTTCTTGCCTGTCGTGAATTCCGTGTTCCTTTTCCATATTGGATCGGTCGTCGTTTTGAGTTAAGGCGCAAACTGTTTATCCTCTGTTCCTTCCTTTGCCCAATATGAACACCAGGGCCAGCCGGTGAAACCCCGAGAGAATGGCTTCTCTGGGGGCTGATAGGTCGATCTTAGAGGACGCATGCCGCCGGGCGGTCGATCTAGATTTGGAAACTACGGACGGTTGTGACCTGTTTGAAATGCGCCCCCTGATGGCATGCGGCAATGGGTCAGGACAAAAATCTCGTTGACACCACCTGTGCTCGGTGCTATCCGGAAAGAACTCTCAAGATTTAAACTTCTTACCATCTTTTCTAAAAAGGGCGACATGGCACTCCTTGAAACGCTCATTACGGACCCCAGGCAGAAATTGAATTCTCTTTCCAAGAGAAAGAAAAAGGTGATCGAGAAGAAAATTTCTGCAAAAACCTTCGAAATTCTTGAGCAGAAGGCCGAGCTCGAAAAAGCGGAAGGCTGGCGGATTCGAAGGACAAAGAAAAAGAAGCCCGCTTCGTATTGGGTGGAAAAAGATAAGCCCCTCGACGAGCAGCTCGAAGATGAGCTGTGGTGTATCATTGCCAAGATGGGCTTTGATGAACTGAGCGACGGAAGGAACTTCACCATTCATGCAGGCGATGAAGTTCCTCCCAGACAAATCGATGTGTTTGCCAAAGATCGCGAGACTGCACTGTTGATTGAATGCACACAATGCGAAACTCCCAAGAAAAAGAGTATGGCAACCCTCATCGAGAAAATAGAAAGCCTGAAAGGGAAGATTGCCAAGTCGATAAAAGACCATTACGGCATTACGCCCAAACTGAAGATCCGCTGGGTTATTGCCACCAGGAATATTGAATGGCTGGAAGTAGACCTCAAGAAAGCTGAAGCAGCGAAGGTTATAGTCTTACGGGACGTCGAGATAGATTACTATAACCGGCTGAGTGACCATTTGAAGAAGGGGGCAAAATATCAATTTTTGTCCCACATTTTCTCCAACGAAGAAATCAGTGGATTGCAGGATATCAAAGTCCCCGCCACTAGGGGTACAATGGGCGGTGATAAATACTATACGTTCTTAATTAAGCCTTCTGAATTATTGAAAATTGCCTATATCAGTCATAAGGCGAGTCGAAACGTAGAAGACCTGGACACGTACCAGAGGATGCTCAATCCCAAGAGATTGAAAAGCATTGCCAAGTACATTGATAAAGGCGGTCAGTTCCCCACCAACATTGTGGTGAATATAAAAGACTCCAAGGGTATGTTGTTTCAACCTGGCGACATGAAAGGTGACTCACCGTTCGGAACGCTCCATCTGCCGCCCCGGTATGCTACGGCCTGGATCATCGATGGCCAACACCGATTGTATGGCTACGCCCATAGCCTGCGTGCAGCAAAACAAGATGATAAGACAACATTCCCGGTGCTCGCGTATGAGAAATTGTCGCCATCCAAAGAGGCCCAATTGTTTGTAGACATCAACCATCAGCAGGTGCGCGTTCCGAAAAACCTGTTAATTGAACTCCATTCCAATCTTAAATGGGACTCTGAGGACCCCCGAGATAGAATCTTGGCTCTTCGATCAAGAATTATCCTGACTCTTGCTCAACGCAAGACCTCTCCCATCAATGGACGCCTAAAAACAGAGGGCACGAAAAAATCCTTTCAGCGATGCTTGACTGTCACAAACCTAAATGATGGCCTGGATGAAAATAAGCTGCTTGGAGAGATAAAGGGAGCCACCTTCAAGCCCGGCCCGTTATACGATTCATCATCAGGTGATCCTCAAAAGACATTGAGCAAAGCTACTGACGCCCTTTCGGGTTACTTCTCTTTTTTCGCTGCCTCACTCCCTGAACATTGGGATGCCGGAGACTCGCGACAGGGATATCTTTGCACAAACTTAGGGATTCGCGCACTACTAAAATTGCTTAAAGAAATTTGTAATCATCTGTCTAAAAAGGAGAGCATTGACCTTGATTTATGTGACTCCGAAGAATTTTTGGAATATGTCAAGCCATATACTGATCCAGTCATAGATTACTTCCGTGTGGCTACTCCTGAGACTTTAAAATATTATAAGGATTCAAGTAAAGCGGGAGTAACAAGAAGTGCCCTGAACTTGATGACGTTTATTAACCAGACGTTCGACTATTTTTGTCCCAACGAACTGGTTGATTATCTCCAATGCATTGATCGCGACGGTACTATTGATGCACGTAATAAGTTAGGCGAAATACAAGAGCGAGTATTTAACATCACAATGAATCTTTTACATAAGGCTTATGGAGAACATTGGTGGTATGATGGCATTCTGGAGAAAATACGCGAAGAGTGTCTGTCCAGGCATGATAAGGCCAGAGGCGCAAAGCAGAAGGAACAATATCTTTTCTTAATTGATTATCATGCCATAGCATGGCACAACTGGGATCTATTTAAAGAATTCTTTTCCTTTTCAAAGGATGGAGGAAAAGACAAACAACTTAAGTGGTTAAAGGACTTGAATACGATTCGACAAACTACACATCATGAAGAGAAATGGCCTGCGTTGAAAGAGCAAGTGGCATTTGTTAGAGAATACCATGACAAAGTGATGGAAAAATTCAAATTACCAGACGAAGAATCGGTCCCAAGTTCAAGTCTGGAGAGATAAAGCAAATTCTCAGCCCTGCCTCTTAGGTTTTTTGGTACTTTAGGTGTCCTAAACGAAACTTGATTTGACACTGGGCCAGGTTCCCCCTTGGGATTGTCAATGACAGCTACATTCCAAAACTCTCGTTCAAGTTCTTTTCATCGTACAATTTCTTGCCTTCGATAAATGTTGCTATCGGCGTCCGGCCGAGGCAACGTTTTCCCTGATGGGTCCTCTGGTTGTTGTATCTATCCATGAAAAGATCGAGGTCCTCTTGGAGCGTCTCGATGTCCGAATAAATTCTCTTGCGGAAAGCAATCCGATAGAACTCGTTTAGCATCGTCTGGTGTAGCCGCTCACATATACCATTGGTCTGAGGGCTTTTCACCTTGGTTTTGGTGTGCTCGATGTCGTTTAGCTGCAAAAACAGCTGGTAAGGGTGCCGATCCGGTGCGCCACAGTATTCTGTTCCCCTATCGGTAAGAACCCTAAGCACCGGCACGTCTTCTTTTTCGAAGAAGGGAAGGACTTGGTCGTTCAGAAGATCAGCGGCAGTCACCGGGATTTTGGCAGTATAAAGCTTTGCAAAACCCAGCGAAGAAAAGGTGTCGATGGCTGTTTGCTGGTAAATCCTGCCCACGCCTTTGAGGTAGCCGACATAGAAAGTATCCTGGCTCACGAGATATCCCGGATGTTGTGTCTCGATCTCGTCGGGATGGGACTCACGAGACCTCTTGGATGCTTCCAGGGCGCAGAGCTGGGCCTCGGTGTAGACGATCCCCTCGGCTGCCGCACGCTCCTCAAGAGCCTTTAGCCTTTTTTTGAAAGTCTCCAGCCCGTGGCGCAACCATATGCTTCTTACACCGCCACCGGATACTAGAGTGCCGGCTTTCCTCAGCTCGTTTGAAGCTCTCATCTGGCCGTAAGCTGGAAACTCATTGGCCATCGTGAGCACAGCCTCCTCAACCTCCGGGGAAACCCTGTTCTTCATGCACGGCTTTTTCTTGGTCTTCTCAGCCAAACCTTCCAACCCATCTTCATCGTAAGCTTTCTTGATGTCATAGAAGTGTTGGCGGGAAACGCCGTTAATCTTGCAGGCCTGTGAAACGTTGTTGAGGAATTCGGCGAGTTCCAGTAGACTTAACTTACGTTTTACGAGCTTTTCCTGGGTGGTCATAAAGGTTCCTTTCTCTTGGGTTGTTTGGCGACAATCTCCAAGAGGGTACCTGACCACCCTTTTTTATGCAATGTGTCAACTCAAGTCCGTCTTCGGACACTTTAGGGATCCAAGCAATTTCGACAAATTCGGACATTTACAACAAATACTCTCGATGATTTCCGGCGCTGAATCGGGTAACGTCAGGGCAAGTGAAGTAGTAGCCGAAGCCGCTGCCTGATCAAACTGACCCCTAGGGGCCGACTCGGAGATTCCTGTTTTTTCGTTTGCCGCTTCTTTCCCCAGGGGCGCTATCGGCATCTTCTGGTTTGACACCATCCGTGACCGTAACCTTATCTCTTTAGAAATTGGAAGCCCCACCTCCCTCTCAATGAGATTATAAAAAATACCTTTTTCCCCGTTATCCACAAAATCGTCCCGCCGGCTATTAGGAATCAATGTATCGCAGGCAACATGGACTTCACCAGGGACGTAGCCGTTAAAACGGAGTTCTTTGAAACAGAAATCAAGGAGATGGGCGTCTCCGATCTGGATGTTACCAACTCTGATTCTGATGCCGGAAGAATCATCGCCCTTCACGATTGACCCCAGTAATTCCCTTCTCCGACCATACCAGCCATAGGCATATGGTTGGTCCTTTCCATTCTTTATCTCAAAGAACTCAATCCCATCGATGCGATCACCATCGCCCTTGGTGACCCGTACAACATCTCTATAGGGTTTAAGAATCGGCTCTCCGTTCAGGATAATATTGTACCTGCCATATCCTTTCAATCGAGAGGACAAAAAGTCATCAATTGCTCGGGCATACGAGAACTGTTGGTACTCAAAGGAAACTGGTGCAATCTGACCGAGATAACGTCGGACCTTCTCGATATCGAAGATCTGGTTTCTAAAACTGGATACTCCCTGTAAAGTCACTTCGAAATAGCTGTCATCTGGAAGATCTGAATGCTCCTGACGGAAAGCAGTGACCCGCTCAAACACTTCTTCGATGGAGAGCGCCTTCTTCATTTGTGTGGAAAGCAGTCGCCTCAGCTCCTTGCAATCCCATTCCTGAACCGATTCCACTGCTTCATATCGAGCTTTGGTCCTGAAAATCGCTGTGTCACTGAAGGCAATCCCCCCCAGCCTGCCGATGCCCCGAAATCCGCGAAGGCCCAGGTCGGTTTTGGTACTGCTACCAATGGAGCTCAATGTCTCTTCGGCAATGTCGGACGGAATGCCTGATGCGTTATCACGAATGGCGATCATACGTTGCCCTGGCGTAAGCTCAATTCTGACTTCCGGAGAAAAACCCTGCTGATGGGAAGCTAAATCGATGGAATCGACTGCATTCTGGATGTACTCACGGTATACGATAAGAGGGTCATTGTACATGCCGGAAGTAAAGCTATCGAGGAGATACATCCCGGTTCTGAAAGAAGAGGTCTTGGCCTTTCCCGTGCTCATCTGATCGATCCTTTTTATTCATCCCACATAGAGAGTTGATCCGTCTCCTCGGGGTCGGGGAGATAGAACTCAAGAATGTCTTTGAGTTTTTGGCTGTATGTCCGCTTGATCGCAGTAATGATCGTGCGCATGGTACGACACTCACAGAGAAGCGCGAGCAACTCCTTCCTCTCTCCATCGGTGAGGTTTTCATATTTGCTTACCCAGCTTTTCTCCTTGGGACCGGGCGTTCGTTTCCGATGCATTAAAATATTCTCTGGCATATGGAGGATGCGGATGAACTCTTGTTCGTCCTCTCCAAAAGCCCGGTAAAAAAAATCCTCCCCAGTCATGACTGTTCCTTTGGTCACATTGAGAATTCTCTGGACCCCTCTGAGGAATTGCCAGTTCCAGTTCGGCTCGTTAATGTGGGTTCTATCTTTTGACGTGAATGGAATGTATTTCATGGGGAAGGAGTAAACTTTAAGTCCCAGCTCCCTATTGAAATCGATGTTAAGCTTCAGCCGCCGCCATAAATCCTGGGGGGTGTCATCGTAGTTATACAGTATGTAATTCGAAAGATTCTGAATCTCGTACTTGGCCGCCAATCGCATCTTCTCGGAATAGATTTTCGTGTATTTCACGTGGTCGAAAGCAATTCTCAGTGGGGAAATTGCTATCTTTGCAAGCAACTTGAAATGCCACTCACTCAGGAGTCGGGCATCCGTCCCTTGATTAAAATCGACATGACGAAGGCGGTTATTGAGTTTTGCCCCTTGATGGAATCCTAAATCGATAATATCCCGAATTATTGCGGAAAATTTCTCTGAGGCCACGATGTTGTTATCGAACAAGACTAAGTGATGCTTCTCGCCATGTGCTTTGTCGATTTTTTCTACGTAAGGTTTTAGCCCACGATAGTCTCGAAACTGAGGCTCAAGAATCGGTACCCCACAGAACGGACACTTATTCACGCACCCCCGAGTAGAATAGCCGAAATAGCTATCAAGGAGCGAGTACCCGTTAGCACTTGAGAACAAGCCATAATCAGGAATTAAATCATCAACAATACAGTCTTCCTCATCACCGAGCATACCTGGCTTATCCAGAATTCCCGTTATCGGACAGATGCCCGTTTCTTTCCAGAGCGCATCGGTCATCAGGCTGGCCAGGATGCCGCCAACGAAAATCCGGGACGTGTCTCCGTGGAGCATGTTTTTATAAAACAGGATGTCTTCGACAGTGATTTTCCAGTGGTAGGTGAACAGGGTGGTTACGTAAACCCTATCCCAGTACTCGAAAGCAAGGTCTCCACGAGTGCCTTTAACGAACCGAACCGTATCTCCTCGTTGCTTGTGATACGTGGAGAGCTTCATCAATCCCAGTGGCGGGAATTTCGTGGGGTATCTCGGCTCGACCAGGAGGATATTTCTCGACATTCAGTGGCTCCATTTCCAAAATTCCGCAGAAAGATAACATAAACCGGTCCTGATGTATATCGAAAAGATGATGCCATTTTCACCACGATGTGGCCCACTTCACTCAATTCATAAGGAATAAAGATTTGGGCAGCCGCAAAAATTTACGTCCCCATAACCCGCTACAATATCAACTACTTGGACCTGTCAAAGAGAGAAGAGTTGCTCGTCCGCTGAGCAGAAAAGTTCAATCCAGCGTCTATAAGGCCAATTAGAGCTGCTGCCGGAAGAAAGAAAATCAAGGGAGTGGGAAGGCTCGCCCCCTGAAAGAAAGCAATTAGCGGAAATGCTGGGACCAGTAAAAATGGAAGTGGGCAAAGTGGTGGTTTCGAAGTGCCGCCAGAATGGAACGTGTTCCCAACTCAGGACTGAGCCTGGAGGAAAAATTTCACCCCCAGTATGTTTGATGTGGTGTGCTGTCTCAACTATTGGAAGAAACTAATTTAACCGGTGGGTTGTCTAAATGACTACTAATTGGAATTATCCGTCCTTCTTTTCCTTACGCAATGAGTTGATAATATAGAAAGCCAGATGAATAATGAAAAACAGGATTCCAAGTACCCATCCGAATGGCCACGCTGGTTGGTTTTTGAAAAACGGGATTTGTGATAATCCAATACCTACATAGCTGGAATTGATTAGCCCAGTGATTATGGTTATCCATAGCGTTTTTTTCCAACCTAAGTAGCGAGGCCTTTTGATATCAGTGGGGAGAATCACATACTGACGGATATTCGCAAATTGTTCATTATCCCTGTCCATGAATATTTTTCTTATTCCGTTAACGGCTCTGGCATACAGAATATTATCAGTGGATGATTCTATAATAATAAAGGCCAAGAACATTCCCACAAGCCCAATCAGCCACATAAGGTTTGAAAGTGTGTCGGGCAGAGATGAGATGTCGAAATCGCGAGGTTTATCCTTATACATGAAGGCAATGAAACTGAATGGTGCAGCCATTATAAGGAGATAATACTTTACCCATTTGGCAGTCGTCTCCCTCGCCTCGAAAAAGGCCTGAGAGATTCTTTCATATTCTTTTAATAGAAAATCGCTAATATCATTTCCTGGCATATCTTTCCCTCACTGGCATTCAGAATCATGCAAATCGATGCCCATGACCAATCGGGTGCATAAATACCTGACCAGCATACTCCTTTAGTGAAGTTTGACAGTGGCCAGGCTGTCAGCGGCATAAGCGAGGGCCGCCCGAATATCCACTAGATTGAGGTTGGGATAGGCATTAAGAAGATCTTCTTCTTTTGCTCCTTCACTGAGCTTCCGTACAATAAGCTCAACGGTGATTCGAGTCCCGCGAATCACCGGTTTCCCCAACATTATTCCGGGGTTGATTTCAACCCGATCATTAATGGTCATTTCAGCACCTCCACAACAACGATAATCGAAAGCGCCAGGCAATTACACTGGCATAAAAATCAATTTAGAGCAAGAGCGCAGGAGAAGAGGTTCTAGTCCTCGAATCACGCAATGAACCACACATCGAACCACGGGTAAACACGGATGGACTCTGATAATGAACGGTCAAGAAAAATCCGTGTCTATCGGCGTCCATCAGTGGTTCTACGCCCCGCTTCCTACGCCCCGCTTCCTACGCCCCGCTTCCTGCTCCCCGCTTTCTGCTTCTTGCTTCACGCTTCCCGCTTCACGCTCCTGCTTCCCGCTTCCGGATCGTTTAGTCTTTGGGCGGAGTGATGAGCTTTATGGCAATATCACACACGGACCGCAGCGTAATCCTGTCAATCTGTCCAAGCCGCTCTTTGAGCCGCCCTTTGTCTATGCTCCGGAGCTGGTTGAGCATGACCTTATCCACTAAAAGCTATTCACCGCAGAGACGCGGAGATCGCAGAGGAAACAATAGCTCAGATAAAAATCTTCAGAAAATTTCAAGAAACTCGATGTCAGCGATTCAGAGTAAGGTTCCGTATGGAGATTGGCGCTGCGCCGAGCGAAAAGGCCGACACGGGGATGCGGAGAAACGGAGAGTGTTTCAGGCACATGTAATGGTGCTATCACTCGCGTATTCTGATCCTGTGTGCTTCCACCAGGAACAGCTTTCCTTTGTAATGGCTTATCTCCGGATGGGATGAAAGGTAGATGAGCAGCCTGTCGACAATCTCCAGGATGGCCTGCGGATGGTTCCTCACCTGGAGGGCGATGATGCCATTGTAGCCACGTGGCGGATACGTCACGATGTCGACAAAGTCGCCGTTCAAGGAAATCAGAATAGCATCCAACTCGCGAGCTTTGGAAATCACGGCTGGGTCGGAAGAATCCTGAGGGATATGCTCTTTGAGCCGCAAGACTTCGTGACCGGCATCACGCATTGATTGAATCACGGAGGCAGGAACACAGTGGTCTGCAAAGAATTTCAGCCCCATCAGACCGCCACCTCGAATTCCGCCAACTCACGGGCGTAGTCGAGGCACGCCATGATGTGTTCGCTTGTAAGATCAGGGAATTCCCTGATGATCTCTTCATGGGAGGCGCCTGCCGCCATGTAACCCAGGACGAGACTCACCGGAACCCTCGTTCCTTTAAGCCGCGGCTTGCCTCTGAGTACGTCGGAAGTGCTTACGATATGATCTTTCCAGTTCACGTTCATTTTGTCCTCCTTCTACAACGGAATCGTCCATCTTCCGAAAAAACGGGCTGAATGAGGGAAAATGGCGCTTTTAGTGAAAAATAGGTTGCCAATGGCATTCTTTCAATGAACTCATCGGCATCTTCGATCTCAACGCCAGGATTTGCAACAAGATTGAACAATAACCTCTAAAAAGATATGACGGTGAAGCGGTCTATTCCCGATAAGACGAGGACGTCGAAGAGCAGCATGGATGCGGCGACGGCCGCATATATGCAGAGCGCCGCGAGTGGAGGATATTTCTCCCTGATTTTGGAGATCAGCAGGAAAAAGGCGGCCGTCATCGCATAGCACTCGAGGGCAAAGGGCGGAAACCCCAGGAACCCGAGCAAAGGCATCTCGAAGACCTTCAGAAAGCCGAGGTGCGGCACGGTGTATATCCATTTCGACCCTGCGCGGAAGTTCCATAACTCCCACAAAAGCCCGCAGGCAGCTCCGGCCAGAAGCAGCAGATAAAACTTTCTCAGCGACCCCTTTTCCCATTCCCGCAGCAGGGAAGGAGCGCCAGCCCTGTGATTTAGCGGTTCCAGAAGGAATATGAAAGCGAGCCAGACCAGGGGGAAGAAGTACTCGGGCCAAACGAGGGGCAGAACGAGAAAGAGTATGCCCGTTAAAATGAAGGGCCTGTAGGCGGTGGGGCCGGCGCGTCCCGCAAAGCGCCGAGATTCCGGCGGCGAGGCGGCGCCCATGTTCGCCTCCTCGGGCAAATCCCCCCTGCCCCCCTTTAGAAAAGGGGGGAGAAGTTGAGAAGGGCGTTGTAGGACCCCCCTACCCCCCTTTAGAAAAGGTGGGAGAAGTTGAGCCGCGCGTTGCATGACCCCCTTACCCCCCTTTAGAAAAGGGGGGAGAAGTTGAGAAGGCGCCATGAATTCCAGGAGCGCCGTTGTCGAAAAAATTCCAGGCAGAACCGTCGAATAGGCGACGGCGTATCCCGACCATCTGAGGAGCGCATCGGAAGTCATGTTGATGTAACGCCAGTCCGAGAGCCGGAAATTCAAGGCTTCGAAGACGAGCCACACAGTGATGGACAAGGGAAGAAGAAGAATGAATTTCACCGTATTTTCAAACAGGAGCGATTCTGCTCCCCGGCGATAGAGGAAAGACTCGATAAAGATAATGTAGCTCCACCAGGCAAATGAGTAGTAGCCGGAATAAAAAGGTTCGAACCCGGACAGCATGGCCAGGGTCGAAGTCCCGAAGACCAGGCAGGCCGCCGGCATAAGATATCGGGCAAGACCGCGTTTTTTTTCTCGGTTCATTTCGGGGACCTCCCGGGGACCGGCGCCGTCCGGTTGATTATTGTATACGGTCGATCCAAGAAATTTCTAAAAGCGCGGGGGAATGTTTCCCCCGCACCCGCCAGGATTTCGATCTTGCGCGCTAAGCGCGCGAGATGAGCGCTCGGCGCCGGCGGCGATTGCCCCGCGTTACGCGTGGCGCCGCCGTAGCGCCATAACCAGCCGCGTAGCTGCGAAGGGGTTGTGGGGTATCTTTAAACTGAAAAAACTTTTCCCGGCTCTTTACCCTGGCCGCCGGGATAAGCAAGAACCCAACCAGGCGCTGCCCCCCGTGTATTCCTGCTTCGAGATGGCGGCATTTGTCGAATTTTTCGACGAGCGCCACTAAACATTTGATTCCCGGATACCTATTTTCTAAACTAAAAAGCCCTAACATGGTCACATTTTAAATATAAAGATTATAATGTGTTTGCCGAAGAATAGTGAAGCGCGCAATCTTCCGCACGAGGCCGCACACACCGGGGATTGTTACTCTTTTCAGGAGTTTGTGTTCATGGCGAAGGAAAAAGGTTCTCGAGGACAGCTCGTTCAACCCGAGAGAGTGGATAAGGACGCTCCCTATCCCATGATGTGCAAGGAGGGCAAGGGAGTACGCAATTTCGCCTGCCCGCATTACGACAACTGTCTCAATAAGGCCGCCAAAGGTATGTGGGCCGGCTTTACCTGCAGGGAATGCTGTTCATACGTCCCGAAAGAAGAAGAAAACCAGAGCTGAGGGTCTTCCGGCCACGGATAAACACTGAAACCAAGAGTGGAACCACGCATGGACACGGATGGACACGGATGGACACGGATTGTTGAATGAGGAAGAAACAAAGACAATCATCCGATGCGCGATTGAGCCACGAGCGGAACCACGGATGGACACGGATGGAGGAGCGTAGCGGGGTGGATTGTTGAATGAGGAAGAATCAAGGCGAATCATCGGGTGCGCGCCACGGATAAACACTGAAACCAAGAGTGGAACCACGCATGGACACGGATGGACACGGATGAACACGGATGGACACGGATGGAGGAGCGCAGCGGGGTGGATTGTTGAATGAAGAAGAAACAAGGCGAATCATCGGGTGCGCGCCACGGATAAACATTGAAACCAAGAGTGGAACCACGGATGGACACGGATGGAGGAGCGCAGCGGGGTGGATTGTTGAATGAGGAAGAATCAAGGCGAATCATCGGGTGCGCGATTGAAGTGTTGAATCGCCTCGGGCACGGCTTTCCGGAAAAGCCATACGAGAACGCGATGGTTGTTGAATTCGGGCTGAAGGGCATTCCGTTCAAGCAACAGCCGCGTTTCGATGTGGTTTACAAAGACGTGAAGGTGGGCGAGTACGTCCCGGACTTGATCGCTTTCGATCGGGTCGTCGTGGAGACGAAGGTCATCGAGAAGATCACAGACCTGGAAATAGGCCAAATTCTCAACTACCTGAAGATCACCGGGCTAAAAGTCGGCCTTATCCTGAATTTCAGGCGCCCCAAACTCGAATGGAAGAGGATTGTGCTGTGAGACCACGGATAAATGCTGGAGCCACGGATAAACGCTGGAACCACGGATAAACGCTGGAACCACGGATGGACACGGATGGAGCAGCGTGGCGGATTGTTTAATGAGGAAGGAACAAGGCGAATCATCGGGTGCGCGCCACGGATAAATGCTGGAGCCACGGATAAATGCTGGAACCACGGATGAACACAGATGGACACGGATGGAGGAGCGTAGCGGGGTGGATTGTTGAATGAGGAAGAATCAAAGACAATCATCCGATGTGCGATTGAGCCACGAGTGGAACCACGGATAAATGCTGGAACCACGGATAAACGCTGGAACCACGGATGAACACAGATGGACACGGATAAAAACGGATGGTGAACTATCCAAAGACGGACTTGAGTTGGCGCATTGCATAAAAAAGGGTGGTCAGACGCAGCAGTGTCCGGTTAGGTATTTGCATATGCATTATTTTGAAAAAATTAACGAAATTGGGATCTTCGAATGATTTTTCTCTTGACAATTCAATAAAGCCGCGCGGCGGCGCCTCTTCGTAAAATCCAATAATTTTAGGAGGTTACGAAGATGCCGCGTTCCTTCTTTCTGAACCAAGAGCCGCCGTCGTTCGATGATCTTTTTAACCCAATTGAAAAAGTCCAATCCTCTATTCCTCTTTTGGAATCGAGGGGCTACAGGCCATTGCAGATGGAATTCATGCATCAACTCAAAGCCCTCGTTGCCTTCCACCTTGAGGAGCATAAATCCGGGCGCGATCTGCTTCAGTTTCTTGAAGAGGACGATTTCGCTCGACGGGCAATATCTCCCCCCCAGGGGATAAAGAAAAGCTCCTTTTTCGAGGCGATCAATACCCGAGGGCTTGAGCAAATGTTCTATGTTTTCAGACACCTCCAGGCTGAAGCCACCAACGTCATACCCAAAGCTCATGCAGATTGGGGTGAACTGATCGCCATCGACGGCTCATACATTGAAACAGTGCTCTCTATGCACTGGGCCGATTACTCGGACCAGGCAACAAAAGCCAAGGTACACATGGCCTTCGACCTTAATCGTTCTATCCCAAAGGAGATAGTCTTAACAAACGGCAAGGTCGATGAACGCCCCTTTGTCAGCCCGCTGCTCTCCCCTGGCCAGACAGGAGTTATGGATAGAAATTATCAACGCCACAAGGATTTTGATTGCTGGTTGGCCGAGGGCAAACATTTTGTCTGTCGCATTCGCGAAAACACCCGAAAAACGATCATCAGGTCCAATCCTGTCACAGCGGGAAGCAATGTCTTCTATGACGCAGTGGTCTTGATCGGCACGAAGGGCGTCAACCAGACAGAGAATCCCATAAGGATCATCGGATACCGAGTTGATGACAAGCAATTTTGGATTGCCACGAGTCGCCATGACCTTTCCGCTGAACAAATTGCAACAATTTACAAAGAGCGCTGGCTCATTGAGAAGTTCTTCGGATGGTGGAAGCGTCATCTAAAGGTCTATCACATTATTGCAAGGAGCCGATACGGCCTCACGATGCAAATCCTTGCCGGATTAATAACTTACCTTCTCCTTGCAATTTATTGCCAGAACCATTTCGGGGAAAGAGTCAACATAAAGAGAGTCAGACAACTCAGGACCCAAATTCGTAACGAGCTTCAGGGCATCAAGGTTGCCGGTGGAAGCTTTCAAGATTTCAAAGAACAAGGGACAAGCTCCCGGCTAGCAAAAACCTAACCGGACACTGCTGGGTCAGACGCCCTTATACGCACCAAGAAAAATCCGTGTCTATCCGTGTTCATCCGTGGTTCTATTTGTCCAAAGACTTACTTAATCCGTGGTTCTATTTCCTTTTTCAAGATGCTTCAGATATTTTCGCTCGGGGGGCTCTGCGTCTCCGCCGGAGCGGCTTCAGCCTTCTTGCGGGATTTTTTGCCCTTCTTTCCGGCCTTTTCACGGCCCTCGGTTATCAGCTCGAGCAAACACATTGGAGCGGCGTCGCCCCGCCTGAACCCCACTTTCACGATCCGGGTATAGCCCCCGGCCCGATTCCGGTATCTTTCGGCAAGCTCATCGAACACCTTGTGCACCACTTTTTTTTCGCGAATAATCGAAAGCGCCTGCCTTCGGGAATGCAGATCGCCATGTTTGCCCAAGGTGATCATCCATTCGGCCCAGCGGCGCATTTCCTTTGCCTTGGGCGTCGTTGTGTAAATGCGTTCGTGATCGAGCAGCGAGGTGACCATATTCCGGAACATAGCGAGACGGTGGCTCGTCGTCCGGTTCAGTTTTCTGCCGGAAACTCCGTGGCGCATGGATTATTCCTGTTCCTTTCTTCTCTGTTCGATATCCTCTCGGCTGGGAAAGTCATCGACCTTCACTCCCAAAGAAAGTCCCATTTCGCTGAGGATCTCCTTTATCTCATTGAGCGACTTGCGACCGAAATTCTTGGTCTTGAGCATCTCCTGCTCGGTCCTTTGAACAAGCTCGCCGATATAGCGGATGTCGGCATTTTTAAGACAGTTTGCCGACCGAACCGAGAGTTCGAGTTCGTCAACGTTGCGGAAGAGGTTCTCGTTGAAAGCGGGTTCGGTCCGGACCTCTTCCTCCTGGGCCTCGGCCTCCTCTTCAAAATTGATGAAAATGGTCAACTGGTCCTTGAGAATCTTGGCGGCGTAAGCCAGCGCATCCTCCGGCTTGACGCTTCCGTCGGACCAGATTTCCAGGGTTAGCTTGTCATAGTCCGTAATTTGGCCGACACGAGCCTGGCTCACGGTATAGCTTACTTTGCGCACCGGCGAAAAGACAGCGTCGATGGGGATCGTTCCGATAGGCTGGTTTTCCTCGATATTTTTTTCAGCCGGAACGTATCCCTTTCCCTGCCTTACGGTGAGTTCCATTCTGAGGTTGGCGTCCCTGGCAAGAGTGCAGATATGCTGTTCGGGATTGAGCACCTCGACCATCGCCCCGGTTACGATGTCCCCGGCGCTGACCTGGCCTTCACCTTCCTTTTCGATGTGCAACCGGCGAAGAATTCCGTCCCCGCTCACTCTGAACCGGACTTCCTTTAGATTGAGTATCACATCGGTGACGTCTTCCATGACGCCCGGAATGGTGGAAAATTCGTGCAAAACGCCGTCTATCTTAACGTTGGTTATGGCCGAGCCCTGAAGAGATGAGAGCAACACCCTCCTCAATGCGTTTCCCAGCGTAATGCCGAAACCCCTCTCCAGGGGCTCGCATTCGAACTTCCCGTAGGTGTTCGCCTCTGGTGTCTCGATTTCCAAGCGCTTCGGTTTTATTAGTTCGCGCCAGTTCTTTTGCATGTTTTATCCTCATTAAAGAGACATCACCGCAGGGTCCCGTCTGGAAACTCAAGCGGGCCACTTGGATGCGCAAAGCTCCAAAGGCCCTTCGGTAACCAGAATCCTGTAAATCGCCGCTCTTTCCCGTCTCGAAAAGTTCATCGCGGGCATAGCCCCCGCCCCTCGACCCTACTTCGAATAGAATTCAACCACCAGTTGTTCCTGAACCGGGAGGTTCATCTCATCTCGAGCAGGGAACGCCTTGAAAACGCCCTCGTACTTCGACGTGTCGAGATCGAGCCACACAGGAAGACCTCTGCGCGGCAGAGCCCCTACGGATTCGTTTATGATCTGAAGAGTCCGGCTCCCTTCGGCTACAGTAACCGTATCGCCAGGTCTGAGCAGATAGGACGGGATGTTCACTTTCCTGCCGTTGACCAGAAAATGATCATGCCTGACGAGTTGTCTGGCCTGACTGCGGGAGTTGGCGAAGCCGAGCCTGTAGACCGTGTTGTCCAGCCTGCGTTCGAGCAAAACCAGGAAGTTTGTGCCGGTAACGCCCTTCTGGCGGTCAGCTTCTTTGAAATAGCTTTCGAACTGCTTTTCCAACAAGCCGTAGATTCTCTTGATTTTCTGCTTTTCCCGAAGCTGGAGTCCGTAGTCGGAGAGCTTACTCCTGCCCTGGCCATGCTGCCCCGGTGGGTAATTGCGGCGCTCGATCGCGCATTTGTCCGAATAGCAGCGGTCGCCCTTAAGATAGAGCTTCATCGTTTCGCGACGGCAAAGCCTGCATTGGGATTCGGTGTAACGAGCCAAATTGTTTTTCCTCCTGACAAATGGTACGGCCCTTAGAGCCGCACAAATAACGCCCACAAAGGGCTAAACTACGGTTTTACACCCGTCGCCTCTTCGGAGGCCGGCAGCCATTGTGCGGTATCGGCGTAACGTCCTTGATGAAGGTGATATTGAACCCTGCGGCCTGAAGGGCCCGCAGAGCGGCTTCGCGGCCTGATCCCGGACCTTTGACAAAGACTTCGATATTCTGGACCCCGTGCTCCTGGGCTTTCTTGGCGGCTGTCTCGGCGGCTACCTGCGCCGCGAACGGAGTGCTTTTCCGGGACCCCTTGAACCCCTGGCTCCCGGCGCTCGACCATGAAATGGCGTTGCCGCTGATATCGGTGATAGTGATGATCGTGTTGTTAAAGGTTGAGCGGATATGAGCTACGCCATTGAGGATATTCTTGCGCTCTTTTTTCTTGGTTCTGGGCGCTGCTTTCTCTTTTGCCATGTTTTCTCCGTCCTACGCTTTCTTGCGCTTGCCCATTACGGACCGGCGCGGACCTTTACGAGTTCGGGCATTAGTGTGAGTACGCTGGCCTCGAACCGGAAGCCCACGGCGGTGCCTCAATCCCCGGTAACAGCCCAAATCCATGAGCCGTTTTATGTTCATCGAGACTTCGGACCTAAGATCGCCTTCGACCTTCAAATGGGAGTCGATAATCTGCCTGATCGTGTTTACCTGGACTTCGCTCAGATCGTCACTCTTGGTATCCATGCCGATCTTGGCCATCTCGAGAATTTTGCGGGACGTGGGCCTGCCGATGCCGAAAATATAAGTCAGAGCGATTTCGATCCGCTTGTTTTTCGGTAAGTCGATGCCTGCAATTCGAGCCAATGTCTACTCCTTCATCCTTCATTACCCCTGGCGCTGTTTGTGCCTGGGATTGTCGCAAATCACGCGCACAGTTCCGTGGCGGCGGATAATTTTGCACTTTCTGCAAATGCGCTTAACCGATGCCCGCACTTTCATTTCGCAAATTTTCCTTTCCACAAACCAGCGGCGCCAAGCCTCAGGACTTGGACCTGTAAGTGATGCGGCCCCTAGTCAGATCGTAGGGAGAAAGCTCCACTGTCACCTTATCGCCGGGCAGGATGCGAATGAAATGCATGCGCATCTTTCCGGATATATGGGCAAGAATGCGATGGCCGTTAGGCAACTCTACGCGAAACATGGCGTTGGGCAGGGTTTCGACGACTGTTCCTTCGACTTCTATAGCCTCTTCTTTAGCCATGCCCCGCCGGTTCCCCCGAATCAAATTACCGCGAACTTTTTATGATAATTTATCCAACTAAGATTGTAAAGCTCTTTCACTTTGCGTCAGAATCTGAGGACCGTCCTCAGTAATGGCCAGAGTGTGCTCGAAATGAGCCGAGAGCTTCCTGTCCCGCGTCACCGCGGTCCATTTATCTTCCAGTATCTCAACGCCGGGCTCTCCGGCGTTTATCATCGGCTCCACAGCCAGCACCATTCCCGGCTTAAGTCTTACTCCCTTGCCGGGCGGCCCGTAATTGGGAATCTGGGGACTTTCGTGCAAATGCTGTCCGATCCCATGCCCGACAAATTCCCTGACCACCGAATAACCCCGCTTCTCCACGTAATCCTGAATCGCATGCGAGATATCGGAGAGGCGGTTTCCGGAAATAGCCTGCGAAATTCCTTCGTAGAGAGACTCCTCGGTCACCGCGCACAACCGTGCGGCTTCCTCGCTGATCTTCCCCACTGGGGCCGTCACGGCCCCGTCCCCGTAATAGCCATCCAAAACAACGCCGAAGTCCACGCTTATGATGTCGCCTTCTTTGAGCCGGCGTTGTTTGGAGGGCATTCCATGAACGACTTCTTCGTTAATCGAGGCGCAAAGGGCGAATGGATACCCTTGATAGCCTTTGAACGCCGGTTTGGCGTGTTTCTTTGAAGCAAGGTCCTCACTAATCGCGTTGAGTTCCCAAGTCGTGATCCCCGGCCCAATATGCTCGATCAGGAGATCGAGGATCTCGGCGACAATCAGGCATGAGGTTTTGATCTTCTCAATTTCAGCTCGGGTCCTTAGGATAATCAACTAGCCAAGCACCTTTTGGATTCGCTGCAGGATATCATCCATCCTGCCCACGCCGTCAATGCGGCGGAGCTTGCCCTGTTTTTCATAGTAGTCTATCAGGGGCATCGTCTGCGCTTCGTAAGTTTCAAGCCTGGACTTCACGGTCGTTTCGTTGTCGTCGGATCTCTGGTAGAGATCGGCGCCGCACTTGTCGCAGACGCCTTCCTTGCGGGGAGGATCGAACATCACATGGAACCCGGCCCCGCAACCACGGCATGTCCGCCGGCCGGTAAGACGGCCAAGCAACTCGGAGCTGGGGACCTCGACGCTGACTACGTGGTCGATTTTCTGGCTCAGCCCCTTGAGGATGGAGTCCAGTTCCTGCGCCTGTGCGACCGTGCGCGGAAATCCGTCGAGCATGTAACCGCCCTTGGCGTCCGGCTTTTGAATACGTTGCTCAACCAACCCGATCACAACGCTGTCGGGAACCAGGCCGCCGGCATCCATATATTTTTTCGCCTCGAGCCCCAAGGGAGTCTGTTCCTTGAGGGCCGCGCGGAGCATGTCGCCCGTAGAAACCTGCGGAATGTGATACTTTTCGACAAGACGCTTGGCCTGCGTGCCCTTGCCCGCGCCCGGCGGTCCCAGCAAAATGATGTTCATCGTTTACCTCCCGCTTTTTAGTTTTCAGTTTATAGTTTTCAGTTCCTGGTTTTCAGTCAGCCCAAAACCAAGAGCAAAAAACTTGTCTAGCGGCGGCCCTTCATGCGGCTGCTTTTGAGGAAACCCTCGTAGTGGCGCGACAGCATGTGAGCCTCGATCTGGGCCAGTGTGTCCATTGCGACGCCGATAACGATCAGCAGGGCGGTCCCGCCGAAGTAGAAGGGCACATTGAATCTTGCAGTCAGAAGGGTAGGAAGAACGCAAACCGCTGAAATATACAACGCGCCACCCAGAGTAATGCGGCTCAGGACCTTGTCAAGATATTCCGCCGTTGGCCTTCCCGGACGTATGCCGGGGATGAAGCCCCCGTATTTTTTCATGTTGTCCGCCACATCGACGGGATTGAAAACAATAGCCGTGTAGAAAAAGCAGAAAAAGATTATGAAACCGACGTAGAGCACAAAGTAGGCCCAGTGACCCGGGCTAAGCGCCTGCGAAACCGATTGGACCCAGGGGACTTTTATGAAATTGGCTATAGTCGCAGGAAACATGATTATCGAGGAGGCAAAAATCGGCGGAATGACCCCCGAGGCGTTTATCTTGAGGGGTATATGAGTATTTTGTCCGCCGTAGACCCGTCTTCCGACCACTCGTTTGGCGTACTGAACAGGGATCCGCCTTTGTCCTCGTTCCATGAATATAATGAAGGCGACCACGGCCAGCATCATCGCCCCAAGCCCGACCAGTATGAAGATGCTCATTTCGCCCGCTTGAACGAGCCTCGTGGTGCTGATAATGGCGTTGGGAATCCCGGCCACTATGCCGGCAAAAATGATGAGCGATATCCCGTTTCCGATGCCGCGCTCGGTAATCTGTTCGCCGAGCCACATGATGAACGCAGTACCGGCGGTCAGGGTCAGCACCGTTATCAGGCGAAATCCCCAACCGGACAGCAAGACCAGCGGCACATCGCCCGGAGCGCGCTGGCTCTCGAGCCCGACGGCTATTCCGAAACCCTGGATGATACTGAGGACCACGGTCCCGTAGCGGGTGTACTGGGTGATCTTTTTGCGGCCCGCCTCTCCCTCCTTGCTGAGCCTTTCCAGGGTGGGGATGACCACCGTGAGGAGCTGCAGAATAATTGATGCACTGATGTAAGGCATGATCCCGAGGGCAAAGACGGAAAAGTGGCTCAAAGCGCCCCCGGAAAACATGTCAAAGAGGCCGAGAAGCGTTCCCTTGGCTGCGTTGAAGTAGGCTTCCAGGGCTCGCGCATTGATATAGGGGGTCGGAATGTGGACCCCGATGCGGTAAACCCCCAGAAGCAGCAGGGTCGTTCACGATACGGCGTTTGAGCTCGGGAATTCTCCCTATATTCGCAAAGCCTCCGAGCACTTTTTATTTTCCTTCCCTGAGCGGTATCAATTCAACTTTACCACCTGCTGCTTCGATTTTCTGAATGGCTGAAGCGCTTGCCTTGTGTACGCGAACCGTAACAGGCTGAGTAATTTCGCCGTTGGCCAGCAGCTTGACTCCATAGCGGACTTTCCTGAGCAGCCCGGCGCCGATGAAATCAAGTGGGCCGACTTCGCTGCCGGCCGGAAATTTGCTCAAATCGTCAAGGTTGATGATCGAGAATTCTTTTTTGAAAATATTGGTGAAACCGCGCTTGGGAATTCTGCGCTGAAGCGGCATCTGGCCGCCTTCGAACCAGGGAGGCGTACCGCCGCCGGAGCGGGATTTCTGTCCCTTTGTTCCCTTGCCGGCGGTCATTCCCTGGCCGGAACCCGAACCCCGGCCGAGGCGCTTTGTATTCTTCTTTGCTCCGGGAGGCGGAGCCAGTTCTCCGAGTCTCATCAAAAACCCCTATCTTTCCTCGATTTTAACGAGGTGAATCACCTTCCTGAGAGCACCCAGCACCTGGGGCGAGCTGTAGAGGTTCACGGGCCTGTGCATCCGCGTAAGCCCAAGCGCCTGCAAAATCCTGCGGTGCTTTTCGGGACGCCCTATCGGGCTTCGAACCAGTCTGACCTGAATTGGCTTTACCATACCTGCACCCTTGTAGTTTTGGCTTTGAGTCTAGTCAGTTGACTCAAAACCAGCAACTAGCACTAAAAACCGCTTACTAGGCCTCTTCCAGAATATTCTTCCCTCTGATTTTGGAAACCTGCTCGACGCTGCGCAGCCTCTTCAGACCCTCGAGCGTCGCCTTGACGACATTATGGGGATTTCTCGATCCGACGCACTTTGTCAAAATATCATGAATGCCGGCCGCTTCCATGATGGCACGCACAGCCCCGCCGGCGATGACGCCGGTACCGGGGGAGGCCGGCTTCAAAATAACCGAGGAAGCCCCGAACCGGCCGAGCACCTCATGAGGAATCGTGGTTTCCTTCAGGGGCACGTCGATCATGCTTCGTTTGGCCGATTCCATTCCTTTGCGTATGGCCTCGGGAACTTCGTTCGCCTTGCCAAGGCTGTGTCCTACCTTGCCGTTGCCGTCCCCGACCACCACGATCGCACTGAACGAAAAACGGCGGCCGCCTTTAACGACTTTGGCCACCCGGCTTATATGGACAACCTTGTCAATCAGCTGGAGCTGGCTTGATTCCACAGCTATCAATGTGACTGCCTCCGATCTTGAAAGGAATTAAAAATCAAGACCCTTCTGGCGGGCCGCGTCCGCAAGGGCCTGAATGCGCCCGTGATAGATAAAGCCGTTGCGGTCGAAAACGACCTTGGCGATACCTTTCTCGATGGCTTTGCGGGCGACGAGTTCCCCAACGCGCTTGGCGGCGCCCACTTTTCCCTTGATCGCCTCCATTTCCCTGTACTCAGGGGAAAGCGTGGAGGCGGACACCAGGGTCGCCCCGGTCTCGTCGTTAATTATCTGAGCATATATATGCTTGTCGCTGCGAAACACCGTCAGCCTGGGGCGCGCTTCGGTGCCTTCAATTTTTCTTCTTATGCGCTTTTTGCGCTTGAGCCGAGCGATATAGCGCGGATTTGTGCTGCCTGATGCCATTTGAGCTCCCTCCGAATCTACTTCTTGGAACCGGTCTTGCCGACCTTGCGGCGGACGTGCTCGCCGGAGTATCGAATACCCTTGCCCTTGTACGGCTCCACCGGCCTGAGGGCGCGAATCCGGGCAGCGGTTTCGCCCAGGATTTCGATATCGATCCCCTCCAGCCGGACAACATTAGCCCTGTCCACGCTGGCTTTTACCCCCTCGGGCAGCGGGAACTGAATGGGATGCGAATACCCCAGGCTCAGGTTCAGATTGTTTCCCTGCACCTCGGCCCGGTAGCCGGTCCCCTGAATCTCGAGTCCCTTGGTGAAACCTTCACTCACGCCCCGGACCATGTTGTTCACCAGCGCGCGGATCAGCCCATGCGTGGAACGGGCCTCCTTGGAATCGTCCCTGCGTTTGAACTCGACGGCTTCCTTGCCGATCTCCACATCGAGACTTGCCGGAACAGACCTCTGCAGCGTCCCCTTGGGACCTTTGACCGTGAGGACCGAATCCTCGAGGGTAACTTCTACCCCTTTCGGTAAGGTTATGGGCAATTTACCCACCCGTGACATGCCATTACTCCTTTATGAGTTTTGACGCGATAGGCAGAACTGACTAACTAAGACTCACTACCAGACAGCGCAGAGCACTTCGCCGCCCACGCCTTCCTTGCGGGCCTGCCTGTCGGTCATCACGCCCTTGGAGGTGGAGACGATGGAAATCCCCATTCCGTTCAGTACCCGGGGAATCTCCTCATGGCCGACATAAATGCGGCGGCCGGGCCTGCTGATTCGCTTGGCCCCGACCAGAGCGCCTTCCCGGCCTTCACCGTACTTGATATGAACCCGGAGAATTCCCTGCTTGTCGTCCCTGATGAATTTATAGTTCTTTATGTATCCCTCTTCCTTCAGGATGCGGCACAGGTTCGCCTTCATGCGGGAGGCGGGGATGTCCACCTTGTCAAACCGTGCTTTCTGCGCATTGCGAATACGGTTCAGGAAGTCGCCTATCGAATCCGATACCATCATTTTTAATGCTCTCCTCCGGTCCTACCAGCTTGCCTTGACCACGCCGGGAAGTTCGCCCTTGAGCGCCATGTTGCGGAAGCAGATACGGCAGATTCCGAACTTGCGGATGTAGGCTCGAGGCCGGCCGCACACCGGACACCGGTTGTAGGCCCGGGCCTTGAATTTGGGAGTTGCGTTTTGCTTTTGCTATGAGAGACTTCTTAGCCAAAGGAGGCCTCCTTCTCAGCGCTTGAACGGCATGCCCATGAGGGCGAGAAGCGTTCTTGCCTCATCGTCCGTCTTGGCCGTCGTAACTATTGTGATATTCATCCCCTTGATCTTGTCGATCTTGTCGTAGTCGATCTCGGGGAAAATGATGTGTTCCTTTATTCCAAGGGTGTAATTGCCCCTGCCGTCCAGAGCTTTGGGAGAAACGCCGCGGAAGTCGCGAACGCGGGGCAGGGCGACGTTGACGAGCTTGTCGAAAAACTCGTACATCCGGTCGCCTCTCAGGGTAACCATGCACCCGATCGGCATGCCCTTCCTGAGCTTGAAGGCGGCGATGCTCTGGCGCGCCCGCGTGATGACCGGCTTTTGCCCGCTTATCTGGGACAGCTCGGCCGCGGCGGAGTCCAGGATCTTTACGTTCTGAATAGCTTCCCCAAGCCCCATATTGAGTATGATCTTGGAGAGCCTGGGAATTTGCATCGGGCTTTTGTACTGGTACTGCTCCTGGAGCTGGGGAACAATTTCCTGATAAAACCTGTCGCGCAGTACTGCCATTTTACCTCCACTCCCGCCTTTGCGGTGGACGTCCCTAGTCGATGACTTCCTGGCATTTCTTGCAGTACCGGACTTTGCGGTCGTCATCGAGCACTCTATAGCCCACCCTGGTCGGGTCTGTGCACTTCGAACAAATCAACATGAGATTGGAAATCTGAATGGGGGCTTCCCTTTCCAGAATGCCTCCCTGCCTCGTCTGCTGACTGGGCTTGAGATGGCGCTTGACCATGTTGAGTTTTTCCACGATCGCCCGCTCCTTCTTGGGAATGACCCGCAGGACCTTGCCGCTCTTTCCCTTATCCTTGCCGGCGATCACCTTCACCGTATCGTTTTTCTTTATATGATAACTCTGATGTTTCATCGCATGAGTCCTTTTCGCTAAAGAACTTCCGGAGCGAGCGATATGATCTTCATGAACTGTTTGGCGCGCAGCTCCCTGGCCACCGGTCCGAAAATACGGGTGCCGATCGGTTCCCTGGCGGCGTTGATCAGGACCGCCGAGTTATCGTCGAACTTGATGTAGGAACCATCCGGGCGGCGGACTTCCTTCTTTGTGCGCACGACAACCGCCTTGAGCACGTCGCCCTTCTTGACTTTCGCGTTGGGAATGGCCTCCTGGACGGACACCACGATGATGTCGCCCACCGAAGCGTATCGCCTGCGGGTCCCGCCGAGCACCTTGATGCAGTAAAGCCGCTTGGCCCCGGAATTATCAGCGGCGTTCAATTGAGTTTCCGATTGAATCATTTCTTACTCCACATCTCTTTAACGGACACGACAGCCGCGTGCGCAGCTTAGACGGCCGCCTTCTCCAGGATCTTCACAACCAGCCAGCGCTTTTCCTTGCTGATCGGCCTGCTTTCCTCGATAAGCACGCGGTCTCCAACCGAGCAGGCATTCTGCGGCGTCGTGGGCCTTGAAGGTGTTCCTGCGCCGGACGAACTTGCGGTATTTCGTATCCTGAATCAGCCGTTCGACCATGACCACCACGGTCTTGTCCATCTTGTTGCTCATGACCGTGCCGACTCGAGTTTTCCTGGTTGATTTTTGTTCTTCCATGATGCCTCTCTGCCCCTATGCTCCGGCTTTGCTGTCCATCTCGGACAAAATCGTGAGAATCCGCGCTATGTCCTTTTTATTCTTCGGAAGCTGGGCGGTGTTGTCCAGTTGCCCGGTCGCATGTTGAAACTTGAGATTGAACTGGGCTTCCCGAATCTCGTTGAGCTTCTCGATCAACTCATCTTTGGTCATTTCCCGCAAAGCGCTCGCTTTCATAGTATATCCTGCCTCGAAACGAAACGTGTGGGCACCGGAAGCTTATGAGCGGCGAGATTGAGCGCCTCGCGCGCAACGGCTTCAGTTACGCCCTTTATTTCGTATAGAATCCGGCCCGGCCTGACAACGGCCATCCAGCCTTCGGGCGAACCCTTGCCTTTTCCCATTCGGGTTTCGGCGGGCTTCTTGGTGAAGGGCTTATCGGGGAAGATTCGAATCCAAACCTTGCCTCCACGCTTTACGTGGCGCGTAATGGCGACACGGGCCGCCTCGATCTGCCTGGCGGTAACGTAGCCCGGGCTCAAGGGCCTTGAGCCCGAAATCGCCGAAGCTGACCTCGCTTCCGCGGAATGCAGCGCCCCTCATGCGGCCCTTCTGCACTTTTCTGAATTTGACTCTTTTTGGAGCTAACATTTCATTTCTCCCGTTATACAGGGCCGAGGCGTGAGACGAGTCGCCAGATCCCGATCAGCGCACCGCCATCCTTAGGGCAGCACTTCACCCTTGAATATCCAGACCTTCACGCCGATGATGCCGTAGGTGGTCCTGGCAAGGGCCGTGCCGTAATCTATGTCGGCCCGAAGAGTGTGAAGGGGGACCCTGCCTTCGCGATACCATTCCCGCCGCGCCATTTCGGCCCCGCCCAGCCGGCCCGCCGAGGCAACCCTTACGCCCTTGGCCCCGAACTTGAGGGCGGAACTGACGGCGCGCTTCATTGCGCGGCGGAAAGCCACACGCCTTACAAGCTGAAGCGCTATATTTTCGGCAACCAGGGTGGCGTCGAGTTCGGGACGGCGCACTTCCTGGATATCGATCAGGACTTCCCGCTTGAACCGGCGCTCCAGATCGCGCCTGAGCACCTCGATTTCAGCGCCCTTCTTGCCGATGACGATTCCGGGCCGCGCCGTGTGTATCCGGATCTTCACCTTGTTGGCGGCGCGCTCGATCTCCACTTTGGAGATACCGGCGTGGAACAGCCGCTCCTTTATGTAATCACGGATCTGCCGGTCCTCGAAAACGAGCTTGGAATAGCCCTTGGTTGCAAACCACTTCGAATCCCAGGTCTTAATGATGCCGAGCCGGAACCCTGTTGGATGAACTTTCTGTCCCAAACTTCACCTCCATATGGGCGATTTGACAAACGATTTATTTCTTCTCATCCAAAACTGACTGTTATGTGGCTCGAGGGCTTGATTATCCTGGTCGCCCTGCCCATCGCCCTCGGACGAAACCTCTTGAGCCGCGGCCCCTGGTCGATCTTTATTGTCTTAATATAGAGCTTTTCGAGGTCACAGCGCTTTGGTGTTTTCGGCGTTCGCCATGGCCGAGCGGAGCACCTTTGTTATGAGCCGCCCGCTCTTTTTGGGCGTAAACCTGAGCAGAATCAGGGCCTCATCGACTTTTTTGCCGCGCACCATATCGGCGACCAGGCGAGTCTTCTGCGGGGAAACCCGCAGGTATTTGCTAACGGCTCTCACTTCCATTATTTCTTCCCTTTTACTTTGGACTTCTTATCTCCGGCATGGCCGTAAAAGGTCCTGGTCGGAGAGAACTCACCCAGCTTATGCCCAACCATATTCTCGCTGACGAAAACCGGAATGAACTTCTTGCCGTTGTGCACGGCAAGCGTGACTCCGACGAATTCGGGCAAGATGGTGGACCTGCGCGACCAGGTCTTGATAACCTTGCGGTCGCCGGTATCTTTGGCTTTCGTGATCTTTTCGATCAGGTGTTCGTCAACAAATGGCCCTTTTTTTAAAGACCGAGGCACTTTATCCTCCTATATCGCTTCAGTTGGGCCACCCTCTTGAATCCGGAGAGGCGACCTCTTGCCGGCCTGATGCCGGCCTCCTACTTGCGGCGATGAAGTATGAACTTGTCGCTCTGTTTGGCCTTGCGCGTGCGATATCCCTTGGTGGGAACGCCCCACGGGGTACAGGGATGGCGTCCGCCGGAACTTCTTCCCTCGCCGCCGCCCATCGGATGGTCCACAGGGTTCATCGCAACGCCGCGCACGTGGGGTCTTTTTCCCGCCCAGCGCGTGCGCCCGGCTTTTCCCAGCGAAATGTTTTCGTGATCGATATTGCCAACCTGGCCGACGGTGGCCTTGCACTCGACCGAGACCATGCGCATCTCGCCCGAAGGCATGCGAAGAGTGGCGTACTTTCCTTCACGGGCGATGAGCTGAGCGCTCGAACCTGCCGAACGGGCCAACTGGCCGCCCTTGCCCGGGCGCATCTCTATATTGTGCACGACGGTGCCAAGCGGCAGGTTCGCAAGCTTGAGGCAATTGCCGGGTTTTATGTCGGATTCAGGACCGGTCATGACCTTATCGCCGACCTTGAGTCCGACGGGGGCAAGAATGTAGCGCTTTTCCCCATCGGCATAGTGGAGCAGGGCGATATGGGCCGAGCGGTTGGGATCGTATTCGATAGTGGCCACCTTGGCCGGAATGTTTTCCTTATCGCGCTTGAAGTCGATCATGCGATAGCGCCGCTTGTGGCCGCCTCCGCGCTGCCAGGCCGTAACGCGGCCCGACGTTGTTGCGGCCCCCGGATTTGCGCAAAGGTTCGATCAGGCTCTTTTGCGGCCTGTCGGTCGTTATTTCCTCGAAGGTGGCATATGTCTGAAACCGACGGCCGGCTGATGTCGGTTTCACTTTCCTGATTCCCATTTTACCTTTTCCTCAAGATACTCAATGCGGAGGACGGCTTGGTTAGACGCCTTCAAAAAACTCAACCCGCTGTCCGGCTTTGATGGTTACGACAGCCTTTTTCCAGTCAGGCGACTTCGTAAAATGACGGCCAACCCTCTTCAACTTGCCCTTCATGCTCAATGTGGCCACATCGAGGACGTTGACCTTGAAGATTTTTTCCACCGCTTCCTTGATTTCGATCTTGTTCGCCCTGCGGTCCACTTCGAAGAAAAGCTTGTTTCTCTGGTCCTTTTCGGTGGTGCTCTTCTCGGTCACCAGGGGGCGTTTCAATATCCGGTATGTCTTCGAGTTCATGCCAGCGCCTCCTCGATCCTGCCGACGCATTCCCTGCTGAGGATCACCGCATGATAGTTCAAGCAGATCGTAGACGTTGAGTCCTTCGGAGCGCAGGACTTTAACGTTGGGAATATTGCGAGCGGATTTTTCTATGATTTCGTCCTGCTCGGGCAGCACGACAAGGGTCTTGCCAAGTTCGAACCGATTGAGCAGATCCTACGAAATCTTTGGTCTTGATCCTGTCGAGCTTGAACTGGTCGAGCACCTTGAACCCGTCATCGAGCACCTTCTGGCTGAGGGCCATCTTGAGCGCCAGACGCCTGACCTTTTTGGGTACACGCATTTCGTAGTCCCTGGGCTGGGGGCCATGAATGGTCCCGCCGCCGCGCCAGATGGGGGAACGGCTGGTCCCCGCGCGAGCGCGCCCGGTGCCCTTTTGCCGCCAGGGCTTTTTGCCTCCGCCCCGGACTTCGCTGCGCCCCTTGGTCTTCGCGGTCCCGGCCCGGCGTTTGGCCAGTTGATAGACCACGACCTCATGGAGCACATGAGATTTCACAGGCACGCCGAATATGGCGTCACTGAGTTCGAGCTGGCCCGTCACTTCGCTGTTCAGGTTAAAAACATCCACAGTTGGCATGGTAATCCTCAAAAATTCTCAGAATTCGCTTCGGCCGTGCGCCTCTATTTCACCCGGTTTGTCTTGCGAATGATAACGATCCCGTTCTTTGCGCCCGGAACGGCGCCGTGGATCAGCAGGAGGTTGTCTTCGGGACGAACGTCCACGACCTTGAGGTTCAAAACGGTCGTGCGCTTGTTGCCTTTCTGTCCGGGCATTTTCTTGCCCTTGATAACGCGGCCGGGATAGGTCGCCATACCGGTTGAACCCGGCTCACGGACGTTCTTGGAGCCGTGGCCGCCGGGTCCCCGCTGGAATCTCCAGCGCTTGATGGTGCCGGCAAATCCCTTGCCCTTGCTCTTTCCGATTATATCGACGTGATCGCCAATCTCGAACATCTCGGCAAGCACCTGGTCGCCAGGGTTGTGTTCCGACGGATTTTCAGCCGGGACTTCCCGCAGGACCTCGAAATAGCCTTTTCCCACCTTGTCCAGATGGCCCTTCAACGGACGGTTTACGCTCTTGGGCTTCTTTGTCCCGAAACCTATCTGCAGGGCGGAGTAGCCGTCCTTTTCAGGGGTCTTTACCTGGGTTATCGTGCACGGACCGGCCTGGACGAGGGTTACCGGATAGACGGTGCCGTCGTCTGCGAAAACCTGGGTCATGTCGAGTTTGCGTCCAATAATTGCCGTAATCATGAGCTATTACTCTCTTTCGCTGAGACTGCCGCCTGAAATCCTAGAGCTTGATTTCGACATCGACCCCGGCGGAAAGGTCCAGTTTCATAAGGGAATCGACCGTTTGCTGGGTCGGGTCCAGGATGTCGATCAGACGCTTGTGGACACGTATCTCGAACTGCTCGCGCGACTTCTTGTCCACGTGAGGAGAACGCAAAACGGTGTACCGGTTGATCTTTGTTGGAAGCGGTATCGGGTCCGGCCACCCGCGCACCGGTCTTTTTCGCCGTCATTACGATCTCATTGGTGGATTGATCGAGCAGCTTGTGATCGTAAGCCTTCAGCCGGATGCGAATTCTTTGATTCGTCACCATTTGCTCTTCCTATCAAATAGACAACCGGAGCCAGGCTCCGGTCGCCCTGTTGCGAAATTAAACTCAATTGACTATCTCGGTAAGGACCCCCGCGCCGACGGTGCGGCCTCCTTCGCGAATGGCGAATCGCAACTCTTTCTCCAGCGCGACCGGAGTAATGAGCTGCACCTCACAACTGATATTGTCGCCGGGCATGACCATTTCGACCCCTTCGGGCAGGGTCATGACACCGGTGACGTCAGTGGTTCTGAAATAGAACTGCGGCCGGTAGCCGGGGAAAAAAGGAGTATGCCGCCCGCCTTCCTCTTTTTTCAGTACGTAGACTTCGGCCTTGAACTTGGTGTGGGGCGTAATCGAACCGGGCTTTGCAACAACCTGGCCGCGCTCGACTTCGTCTCGCTTGGTTCCGCGCAAGAGCACGCCGACATTGTCGCCCGCCTGGCCCTGAATCCAGGGTCTTGCGAAACATTTCAACGCCCGTGCAAACTGTCTTGAAAGTAGGCCGGAACCCGACGATTTCAACTTCGTCGCCAACCTTGACTACACCGCGCTCGACACGGCCCGTGACCACCGTTCCGCGGCCCGAGATCGAGAAAACGTCTTCGATGGGCATCAAGAAACGGCTTGTCGATGTCGCGCACAGGGTCGGGAATATAGGCGTCGATTGCGTCCATCAGCTCGAAGACGCACTTGCGCATCCTCGCTGTTCGCATCATCGGTTTCGAGCGCCTTCAACGCCGAGCCCTTGATGATCGGTATATCGTCTCCGGGAAATCCGTACTTGGTCAGAAGCTCGCGAAGCTCGAGCTCAACAAGCTCGATCAGCTCGGGATCGTCCACCATGTCCACCTTGTTGAGGAAAACGACTATGTAGGGAACACCGACCTGGCGGGCTAGAAGAATGTGCTCGCGGGTCTGGGGCATCGGGCCGTCGTCGGCCGCGACCACCAGGATCGCCCCGTCCATCTGAGCGGCCCCCGTGATCATGTTCTTTATATAGTCCGCATGGCCCGGACAGTCCACATGCGCATAGTGGCGCTTGTCGGTTTCATATTCGACATGCGCGGTTGCGATGGTGATGCCGCGTTCGCGCTCCTCGGGCGCCTTGTCGATCTGGTCAAACGGGACGTACTGGGCCTTGCCCTTCTTTGCGAGTTGCTTTGTAATCGCTGCGGTAAGGGTCGTCTTCCCATGGTCGATGTGACCAATCGTCCCGACGTTCACATGTGGCTTTGTCCGCTCGAATTTCTTCTTAGCCATTAGGGGGTCCTCCTCACCAGGCTTTCAGACCATGCCTCATATATATTGAATTCTTTCGCCGCAGGTAAAATCAAAGGCTACCACCTGTAGTGAGCGAACGCCTTGTTGGCGTCCGCCATCCGATGGGTATCCTCGCGTTTTTTCACCGAACCGCCCCGGTTCTGCGCCGCATCCATCAGCTCGCCCGCGAGCTTCTGAGTCATGGTCTTCTCTGAACGCGACTTGGCGTAACTTATGAGCCACCTCATGGCCAGAGCGTCGCGCCGCTCCGACCGCACTTCCACGGGGACCTGGTAGGTTGCTCCGCCCACGCGCCTGGATTTGACCTCCACAACGGGCCTCACGTTTTCGAGAGCTTTATGGAACACGTCGAGCGGGTCCTGCTTGGAGCGCTGCTCTATCAGGGCAAGGGCCTGATAGAAAATCTGCTCGGCAGTGCTCTTCTTGCCGCGGCGCATGACGTTGTTGACGAATTTGGCCGCAAGCCTGCTGTTGAACTTGGGGTCCGGCAGCACGTAGCGTTTTGGGACTTCTCTTCTCCTGGGCATCCCTTTTCCTTCGATCAATTCTCTATTTTAAGGCAAAAGAGAGGCCATGGCGAAAAACCATGAGCCATGGCCCGGAACCTTTCGGATTCTGGTTACTTTGGCCTTTTGGCGCCGTACTTGGAACGGCCCTGCTTACGATCTGCAACTCCCAGGGCGTCGAGAGTGCCTCGAATGATATGGTATCGGACACCGGGAAGGTCCTTTACACGGCCGCCACGAATGAGCACCACCGAGTGCTCCTGCAGATTGTGCCCGATCCCCGGGATATAGGATGTGACTTCTATACCGTTTGTCAAGCGGACGCGGGCGATTTTGCGCAGGGCCGAATTAGGCTTCTTGGGCGTCGTCGTATATACACGAACGCAAACACCGCGCTTCTGAGGACAACTCTGAAGGGCGGGAGTGCTGGATTTTTTCCGGACTTCTTCCCTTCCTTTTCTTACCAACTGATTGATAGTGGGCATTCCGGCATTAATCTCCGTAAATAAAGTAAAGAAGGCTGAGTTGAGCCAGAGGATCGTGGCCTTCCGAGGTGGAAAACTCTCTTTTTAAAGTAACCGGACCTGAATGTCAAGTCCAAAACGGACCTTGGAATCTCACTTCCTTACGTCCCGGTACTGCCTCAGTCCCGAGCCGGCAGGAATCAGCCTGCCCATTATGACGTTCTCTTTTAGTCCGAGCAGGTAGTCAACCTTTCCGGCGGTGGCGGCGTCGGTGAGCACCTTGGTCGTCTCCTGGAAAGAGGCCGCGGAGATAAAGCTTTGGGTGCTCAAAGAGGCCTTGGTGATGCCCAGCAGAAGAGGTTCGGCAACCGCCGGACGCTGCTCCTCGGCGACAAGCCGCTCGTTTACTTCCTCGAATATGGGCTTTTCCACATGCTCGCCCAGTAGGAACTCGGAGTCCCCGGGATCGGTGATGCGAACACGCTTTAGCATCTGCCTGACAATGACCTCGATGTGCTTGTCATTGATCTTTACGCCCTGGAGTCTATAGACCTGCTGGACTTCATCCACCAGGTACTTGGCGACTTCTTTTTCGCCAAGCACCGTCAGAATATCATGTGGGTTGGGCGAGCCGTCCATAAGGGCTTCACCTGCCCGAACATAATCGGCTTCGTGCACGCTGATGTGCTTGCCCTTGGGGATCAGATACTCACGGGGGTCTCCCACCTGGGGCGTGATTACAACCTTGCGCTTGCCCTTGGTGTCTTTTCCGAAACTCACCACGCCGTCGATTTCGGTAATAACGGCGTTTTCCTTGGGCTTTCGCACCTCGAAGAGTTCAGCAACCCGGGGCAGACCGCCGGTGATGTCCTTTGTTTTCGTGGTCTCACGCGGAATTCTCGCGAGAACGTCGCCCGGGAAGACCTGATCGCCCTCGGTCACCATCACAATTGCGCCGACCGGCATGAAGTAGCGCGCAGCGCCGCCCTCACCGACCTTGGCCGTTCTTCCTTTTTCGTCCTTGACCGATATCCTTGGCCGCACGTCGGCTTCCCGGAATTCGACGACCACTTTGCTGGACTTGCCGGTGACCGGGTCCAGTTTTTCCTGCATGGTCTGCCCTTCGGTGATATCGCCAAACTTTACGCCACCTGCGACTTCGGTCAGAATCGGCGTGGTGAACGGGTCCCATTCCGCTAGCAGAGAGTCCGGTTCGACCCTCTGGCCTTCTGCGACCTTGAGTTTGGCCCCGTAGACGATGACGTATCGCTCCCGTTCGCGGCCGGTTTCGCTTATGATGCTGATTTCACCGTTGCGGTTCATGGCGACAAGGTCGCCCTCGCGGTTGCGAACGACATTGATGTTGATAAACTTGACAGTACCCGCGTAGCGATTGCTGATCGAAGTCCGCTCGATGCTCTTGCTGGCCGTGCCGCCGATGTGGAACGTACGCATGGTAAGCTGAGTTCCGGGCTCACCGATGGATTGGGCGGCTATAATGCCGATCGCCTCTCCGATTTCGGCCAGTTTCCCCTGAGCGAGGTCGCGGCCGTAGCACATGGCGCAAACACCCCTTGGGGACCGGCAGGTAAGCGCCGAACGCATGTTCACTTTTTCAATTCCAGCGTCCTCGATTTCGATAACCTTCTTCTCGTCTATCTCCGCCCCCATCGGGACGATCACTTCAGCGGTAACCGGATCGACTATGTCCTCCTGGGCGGTGCGGCCAAGTATGCGGTCGCCCAGCCTCTGAATTATTTCACCGGCTTCGAGCAGCGCTTCCACCTCGATTCCGTCCATTGTGCCGCAATCGGTTTCCGCTATGATCACATCCTGGGACACGTCCACCAAGCGGCGTGTCAGGTAACCCGAGTTCGCCGTCTTGAGGGCGGTGTCTGCAAGACCTTTTCGCGCGCCGTGCGTCGAAATGAAGTATTGCAAAACCGTGAGACCTTCACGGAAATTCGCCGTGATCGGCGTCTCGATGATTTCACCCGAAGGCTTGGCCATAAGTCCGCGCATTCCGGCCAACTGACGCATCTGGTCCTTGCTGCCTCGCGCCCCTGAATCCGCCATCATGTAAATCGGATTGAAGGACTCGACACGCATTAACTCGCCTTTGGGCCCGGCTATCTCCGTAGCGCCAATCTCTCTCATCATTTCGGCCGCTACGTCTTCAGTCGCCTTGGCCCAGATATCGACGGCCTTGTTGTATTTTTCACCCTCGGTTATCAACCCCTCATTGTACTGCCGCTCGATCTCCTGCACCTGGTCAAAGGCAACTTGCAGGATTTCCGACTTGCGCTGCGGAATGGTCATGTCTTTGATCGAGATAGAGATTCCCGAGCGGGTCGCATAGTGGTAACCGGTATCCTTGAGTTTGTCGGCCAGGATGACTGTGGCTTTGACTCCGGCGCTCCGGTAGCACGTATCGATCAACTGGGCAAGGGCCTTTTTGTTCATCACCTTGTTTACGGCTGGGAGATTGACCCCTTCGGGCAGAATCTCGGACAGGATCACCCGCCCAACTGTTGTTCTAATCAATTCCTCGGCGAGAACCTGACCTTTGCGGACTTCATCCCCGGGCTGGACCAGTATTTTCCGGGACACAAGGGCCCTGGCGTCGCTCAGCGCATAATGCGGCCATTTCCCGTCGGCTTTCAAGGCGATCTCTTTTTCGCTTACCTGACCGACGATCCCGTCTCGCTCCGCCGCTATGCGGTACCGAACGACGATGCCCGCATGCAGATCGGCCTCCTCAGCATCATAAGCCGAGCGCACCTCTGCCTGGCTGTTGTAAACCCTTATTTCGCCCCTTGCGATTGACTGCTTCAGACCCTCGAGGTCTTGGAACGGGGAGGTGGACCCTTTGGCGAAAGGCTTTTCGCGGGTCATGTAATAAATCCCCAGCACTATGTCCTGGGAGGGCACGATGATGGGGTCGCCGTGCGCCGGGCTGAGAATGTTGTTGGTCGACATCATCAGTATTCGCGCCTCGGCCTGTGCTTCAATCGAAAGAGGCACGTGAACGGCCATCTGGTCGCCGTCGAAGTCGGCGTTGAAGGCCGTGCAAACCAGAGGATGGAGCTGGATGGCCTTGCCTTCGATAAGTATGGGTTCGAAAGCCTGGATACCCAGCCGATGCAGGGTCGGAGCACGGTTAAGCATTACCGGGAACTCCCGCACCACTTCGTCCAGGGTGTCCCATACCTCGGGGGTTTCACGCTCGACCATCTTCTTGGCCGCTTTTATAGTGGTGACGTAGCCTTTTTCCTCAAGCTTGTTGTAGATGAAGGGCTTGAAGAGCTCGAGGGCCATTTTCTTGGGCAACCCGCATTGGTGAAGCCTGAGATTGGGGCCGATCACGATTACCGTACGCCCCGAGTAGTCAACCCGCTTGCCCAAAAGGTTTTGCCTGAACCGGCCCTGTTTTCCCTTGAGCATGTCGCTCAGGGACTTGAGAGGGCGCTTGCTCGCCCCTGTTATGGTTTTGCCTCGACGTCCATTGTCGAACAAAACGTCAACGGCTTCCTGGAGCATCCGTTTCTCATTGCGTATGATGATGTCGGGGGCGTTTAGCTCCTGAAGGCGCTTGAGCCGGTTGTTCCGGTTGATTACCCGCCTGTAGAGATCGTTGAGGTCACTTGTGGCGAACCTTCCGCCATCCAGGGGAACAAGGGGCCTGAGGTCCGGTGGAAGAACCGGGATGACGTCCATGATCATCCATTCCGGCCGGTTTTCGGACTCGCGGAATGCATCGATGATTTTCAGCCGTTTTGCAAGTTTTTTGCGTTTCGCCACCGAGTTGGTCTTCACCATATCTTCGCGAAGTTCTGCGGCAAGCTTCTCCAAGTCGAGGCTGCCGAGCAACTGTTTGATCGCTTCGGCGCCGATGCCTGCGGTAAATTTTGCGCCGTATTCCTGCACCAGTTGGCGATAGCGTTCCTCGGTAAGCAGCTCTCCTTTTTCCAGCTTCGTTTCACCGGGATCCAGAAGTATATACGAATCGAAATAGAGTACTTTCTCCAGCTCTCGAAGCGTGAGGTCCAGCAGATTTCCGATCTTGCTTGGCAAACTTCTCAAAAACCATATATGAGCAACCGGAGAGGCCAGTTCAATGTGGCCCATCCGCTCGCGTCGAACCTTGGACTGAATTACCTCGACCCCGCACTTTTCACAAACCACTCCGCGATGTTTCATCCGTTTGTATTTGCCGCAGTTGCATTCATAATCCTTGATCGGACCGAAAATTCTGGCGCAGAAAAGCCCGTCTCGCTCGGGCTTGAACGTGCGGTAATTTATCGTCTCAGGTTTTTTCACTTCGCCGTAAGACCATTCCCGGATCCTTTCGGGGGACGAAATCATGATTTTGACCGAGTTGAAATTCAACGGATCTTTCGGTTTTGTAAAAAGAGAATAAAGTTCTTTCAAAAGGACCTCCTTGCGTGGTCAAATCAAAAACACAACGACCACCGCTTAATTGCCTTCCTCTTCTTCGAGGAGCCTGACGTCCAGAGCAAGCGCCTGCAGTTCCTTTACCAGAACATTGAAGGACTCCGGCAGTCCGGCCTCAAGGGTATTGTCGCCTTTAACAATCTTTTCATACATTCGCGTACGTCCAGCCACGTCGTCGGATTTGACAGTGAGAAATTCCTGGAGCGCAAAGGCGGCGCCGTACGCTTCCATGGTCCAGACTTCCATTTCACCCAGGCGCTGCCCTCCGAACTGAGCTTTTCCGCCAAGCGGCTGCTGGGTGACAAGAGAGTAGGGGCCAATGGACCTTGCATGGATCTTGTCATCGACCAGGTGATGGAGTTTGAGCATATACATGACGCCCACGGTAACCGCCTGATCGAAAGGCAAACCGGTGCGTCCGTCGAAGAGGAGCGACTGGCCCGTTTCCGGCACGCCGGCTTCCTTGAGAAAGTCCCTGATCTCGGCCTCTTCGGCCCCATCGAAAACGGGAGTGGCCACGTGAATGCCTTCTCTGAGATCGGGAATCAGCTCTTTAAATTCCTCATCCGAAGCGTTTTCAAAAAACTCAGCGTATTCAAGATTGTTGTATATGCGCCGAAGCTTCTCATCTATTGTCTCGCGCTCCTTGACTTTGCTCAGATACTCCTCCAGCATCGCCGCGAGTTGGCGGCCAAGCCCTTTGGCCGCCCAGCCCAGATGAGTCTCCAGCACTTGCCCGACGTTCATACGAGAAGGCACTCCAAGCGGATTCAAAACAATATCCAGCGGGGTGCCGTCGGGAAAGTAGGGCATATCCTCGGCAGGAAGAATCCGAGAGACGACGCCCTTGTTTCCGTGCCGCCCGGCCATTTTGTCTCCCACCTGGAGTTTTCTTTTAACGGCGATATAGACTTTGACCATCTTGATGACGCCCGGCGGAAGCTCATCGCCTCTTTTCAGTTTGTTTATCTTTTCTTCGAAAAGCTCCCTTACGGCATGGACCTGTTTGCGGCAATTCGAAGCGATCGCCTCCACATCCATGGAAGCCGCCGGCGCCTTGGCGGCGCTTATCTGGCCCCAGAGTTCGTTGGGAATCTGGAGGAGCGCCTCTTCGGTCAACGGATCTCCCTTTTTGAGATAAACCTTTTTGCCGTCCTTAATGGCGGAGTCGCTGTTCTTTCCCTGAAGCGCCTGAGCCATCTGCCTCACGGCAGTCTTTCTTATGATGTCAAGCTCATCGCGCTGGTCTTTCATCAGCCGCCCGATCTCCTGCTCCTCTATCTGGCGGGTCCGCTCATCTTTTTCCACACCCTTTCGAGAGAAAACCTTGGCGTCGATTATGATGCCCTCGACCCCCGGCGGAACGCGAAGGGAGGTGTCTTTCACATCGCTCGCCTTCTCTCCGAAAATCGCTCTTAGGAGTTTTTCTTCCGGGGTAAGCTGCGACTCGCCCTTCGGAGTGACCTTGCCAACAAGGATATCGTTTGGCTTGATATAGGCGCCAATCCGAATTATCCCGCTATCGTCCAGGCTCTTCAACGCTTCGTCCCCTATATTGGGGATGTCTCTGGAGATCTCTTCCTTGCCGAGCTTGGTGTCACGCGCCACCACTTCGAATTCCTCGATGTGAATCGAGGTGAAGACGTCTTCCTTGACTATGCGCTCACTCACCAGGATCGAGTCTTCGAAGTTGTAGCCTCCCCAGCTCATGAAGGCCACCATCACGTTGCGTCCGAGCGCGAGGTCCCCATGGTCGGTGGAAGGCCCGTCTGCAAGTATCTGGCCTTTCTTTACGAAGTCGCCCTGTTTGACCAGAGGCTTCTGGTTGATGCAGGTATTCTGGTTCGAACGCTGGAATTTGATCAGCTTGTAAATATCAACGCCGCTACCGATGTCGATGCTGTTGGTCGCGCGCACGACGATCCGGGTGGCGTCAACGTATTCGATAACGCCTTCGCGCCTGGCCACTATGGTGACCCCGCTGTCCTTGGCCACTATACGTTCGATCCCTGTCCCCACCAACGGGGCGCGGGTCTGGATAAGAGGCACGGCCTGACGCTGCATGTTGGATCCCATGAGCGCGCGGTTTGCGTCGTCATGCTCCAGGAAAGGAATCAGCGAGGCGGAAACGCTCACGAGCTGGTTGGGGGAAACATCCATGTAGCGGATCTCATTGGGCGGGACCATTACGAATTCGCCTGCTTTTCGAGCCGAAATCTGTTCATCTCTGAAGGCGCCTTTCTTGTCTAGCGCCGCGTTGGCCTGCGCGATCGGGTAATCCTTCTCGTCCATGGCGGTGAGGTAGTTGACGTCCGAACGGGCTGTCGAGCTTTCCACCCTGCGGTAGGGGGTTTCGATGAACCCGTAAGGATTTACCCGCGCATAGGTGGATAGAGACACGATCAGGCCGATATTGGGACCTTCGGGGGTCTCGATGGGGCAGATTCTACCATAGTGAGTGGGGTGTACGTCGCGAACCTCGAAACCCGCCCGCTCACGCGTCAGACCTCCCGGCCCAAGGGCGCTCAAGCGCCGCTTGTGGGTGATTTCGGAAAGCGGGTTCGTCTGGTCCATGAACTGAGAAAGCTGACTTGTCCCGAAAAACTCCTTCACCACAGCGGAAACCGGTTTTGCGTTGATGAGGTCGTGGGGCATCAGAGCCTCAACTTCCTGAAGGGTCATTCTTTCCTTGATGGCCCTCTCCATGCGCACCAGGCCGATGCGGTACTGGTTTTCGAGAAGTTCGCCCACCGCCCGCACCCTGCGGTTTCCAAGATTATCTATGTCATCGACCGGACCCTGGGAGTCTTTGAGCTTAATCAACTGGCGCACCGCTGTAAGGATATCTTCCTTGCGAAGCACCCGGCAGTCGAGCGGCACATCGAGGTCAAGCTGCAGGTTTAGCTTCAGCCGTCCGACCTCTGACAGATCGTAGTGGTCCGAATCGAAAAAGAGATTTTTGAAAAATTCGTTCGCCACCTCTAAAGTGGGGGGATTGCTCGGGCGCAGTCTCCGGTAGATTTCGATCAGAGCGTCTTCCCTGGTGTTGACCTTGTCCATGAGCAAGGTGTTTCTGAAAGAGGGGCTGATGTCGGGCCCCTCGAGGTGCAGAAGCTCGATTTCAATGATTCCGCGTTCACTGAAATCCTTGAACATCTCCTCGTTTATCGAATCGTTGCACTCGGCGATGATTTCGCCGGTGGAGTAGTCGATCACGTCCTGGGCCAAGACCTGTCCGATAAGCTCCGAAATCTTTACCGGAAGCCTGCTGATTCCGACTTCCTGAAGCCTTTTAAGGGCCTGCTTGCCCAGTTTTCGGTTTTTTTTGATCAGGACCTCGCCCGTTTCAGGGTGCACGATATCCTCTGAGGCGCGGCTTCCAAGAAGGATATCAGGGTTAAGCTCCTTCTCGATCTGGGCCTCGGAGGTAAGGAACACCCTTTCGCTTGGGTAGAAATAGTTGAGCAGCTCTTCGGTCGAGTACCCCAGGGCCTTTAGAAGAACTGTGACAGGGAATTTGCGCCTTCTGTCGATGCGGATGTATAGAATGTCTTTCGGATCGAATTCCAGGTCGAGCCAGGAGCCGCGAAGCGGAATGATACGGGCCGAGTAAAGTATTTTGCCGCTCGAGTGAGTTTTTCCTCGATCGTGATCGAAGAAAATGCCCGGCGAACGGTGCAACTGGCTCACGATGACCCGCTCCGTCCCGTTGACAATGAAAGTTCCGTTGTCGGTCATGAGCGGCAGAGTTCCGAAATAGATTTCCTGTTCCTTTATGTCGCGAATGGATCGTGTGTTGGCTTCCTTGTCCACGTCATAGACAACAAGGCGCACAACTATCTTGACCGGGGCCTCGTAGGTCATTCCTCGCGCGAGGCATTCGTCGACTTCATACTTCACATCGCCGAAACTGTACTGGACGAACTCCAAGTGAGGCCGTCCCACTGAAATCTTCGATGGGAAAAACGGACTTGAAGACCTCCTGGAGGCCTCTTTCCACCCTTGCCTCGGGAGGCACATCCTTTTGCAGAAACAGTTCGTAGCTCTCTTTCTGCATCTGGATAAGATTGGGTATTTCCACGATCTTTCGGATTTTTCCGAAATTCTTACGAACCCTGTATTCATGGGTTAGCGCGGTTGGCATATTCTCTCCTGCAAATGAAATTGTGACGAGTGAGACGGCCGGGATAAATCAGGTTTTCCTGCAATCCTTGTCCATTCATCACTTTCCGCTGGTATGCCGCTAAAAAGTAGAAAATCGGAAATCGGCCGGTCGAACCAGCACATGCAGCCGATTTCCGATATTTTCGAATTTTTGAATCCTTATTTGATTTCGACAGTTGCGCCTGCCTCCGTAAGCTGTTTGGCAATGGCTTCGGCCTCTGCCTTGGGAATGCCTTCCTTGACCGTTCCCGGAACTTTTTCCACCAGGTCCTTGGCTTCTTTGAGACCCAGGCTGGTGATCGCTCGAACTTCCTTGATTACGTTGATCTTCTTGTCGCCTACACCGGTAATTATGACCGAAAATTCGGTCTGTTCCTCGACCGGGGCGCTTCGGCGGCAGCCCCGGGCATCGCGGCCACGGCGACCGGGGCAGCTGCGCTGACGCCGAAAGTCTGCTTCGAGTTCCTTTACGAATTCGCTGAGTTCGAGAACTGTCATACCCTTGATGAAATCAACAACTTCCTGTTTTGTAACAGCCATCTAAAATCCTCCACAATTGTATTAAGCAGCAGCCTGTTCTTCTCTCTGGCGCTGGATAGCGGCCAGCACACCTACAAACGCTCTTGGAACTCCACTCAGAACCGTGACCAGACCGGTGGGCACGGCGTTGAGGGTTCCCAGCAGTTTGCCCAGAAGTTCTTCTTGGGGCGGCAGATCAGCCAAGGCCAAAATCTGATCGGGATTGAGCAGACGGTTTCCGAGCGCTCCGGCCTTGAGCTTGAGCTTTTCGTTGCTCTTGCTGAATTTCTTGATGATCTTGGCCGGAACGGCCGGGTCGCCGTAACGCGATGGCAACCGCGCAGGTGCCCTTGAGCAGAGGCTCGAGCACCGATGCGCCGGTCTGCTTGCATGCAAGACGCATCAGGGTGTTCTTCACCACCTGATAATCGACTTTTTCCGCTGCAAGACGAATCGCGCAGACTCGTCATTTCGGCTACCGTCAGTCCCTTGATAATCGGTCAGAATGGCCGCGCTGGCGCGTCCCAGTTTCTTGTGAAGCTCCGCAACAATTTGTTCTTTCTTGGAGCGCTCCAAAGTGAAATATGCCTCCTTTCGCTTCTGCCGGTGTGCTTTCGAACTATCCTTCCGGTGTGCGCGAATCGAAAACGGGAGGATTTCGTATCATGAGTCCGTGCGCCTGGATTGGCTCTCAGGAATCTGTGCGGGTCCCCGATTCAGGGATTTAAACATCACGGATGTACCTACGGTCTCCGATAACTGAAAACACCAAACGGCAGTCAGGTTGTTAAAAGCAGATGCTCAGCTTGCACGGCGATCAGACGCCAGGCTGATGACTAAGCAACGATCGACTTCACCGCCAGCGGATCGACCTGAATTCCGGGTCCCATGGTCGTCGATATGGCGATCCCTTTCATGTAGGTCCCCTTGGCAGCCGAAGGTTTGATCCGCATGAGCGTGTCGATGAAAGCCGAGATGTTCTGGAGAAGTTTTTCCTCTCCGAACGAAACCTTGCCCATCGGGGCGTGGACAATCCCGGTCTTTTCGACCCGGAAGTCCACCTTGCCGGCCTTGATCTCCTTGACGACCTTGAGCCAGATCGAAGGTGACCGTTCCAAGCTTGGCGTTGGGCATAAGGCCTCTTGGACCCAGGATCTTGCCGATCTTGCCCACCGAACCCATCATGTCGGGTGTGGCGACGGTCTTGTCGAATTCGAGCCAGCCTTCCTTGATCTTTTCGACCATCTCGTCGCCGCCGGCGTAATCGGCGCCGGCATCGAGGGCCTCCTTCACCTTTTCGCCCTTGGCAAAAACCAGAACCCTCACGGTTTTGCCCAACCCATTGGGCAGAACGACCGTGCCGCTGCACCATCTGGTCGGCATGGCGCGGGTCAACACCCAAGCCGAACGGCGATATCCAGCGTTTCGTCGAACTTGACGAAAGACGCATTCGGCCGCCAGATGCACAGCTTCCTGGAAGGTATAGCGTTTCGCTGGATCGATCTTGTCCGCGGGCGGCAATATATTTTTTCCCATGCTTTGCCATTTTAACTCTCAGAAACTCCCTTCCTCGTGGTTTATTCAACTTCGATTCCCATGCTGCGGGCCGTTCCCGCAATGGTGGCCACCGCTGCCTCCAGGTCACGCGCGTTCAGGTCGGGCATCTTGAGCCTGGCGATCTCCTCGACCTGCGCCTTGCTGACCTTGGCGACCTTGTTGCGGTTGGGCTCACTCGATCCCTTGGCTATCTGGGCGGCCTTCTTGAGAAGAATAGCGGCCGGGGGCGTCTTGGTGATGAACGTAAAGGAGCGGTCCGAAAAGACGGTGATGACCACCGGAATGATCATCCCTTCCTGCCCCTGGGTCTTTGCGTTGAACTGCTTGCAGAACTCCATGATGTTGACGCCGTGCTGACCAAGCGCAGGGCCGATGGGCGGAGATGGGTTCGCCTGTCCGGCGGGAACCTGCAATTTGATGTTGGTTACGACTTTTTTTGCCATTCTCGTAAAGACTCCTTACACTATCGCTGGCCGTTGCTTATGTCCGGTTCACCTGAACGAAATCGAGTTCCACCGGAGTGGATCGGCCGAATATGCTGACCAGGACCCTGACTTTGCCCTTCTCCGGGATCACTTCGTCAACCGTTCCGTTGAAGTTGGCAAACGGGCCGTCTATGACGCGAACCTCGTCTCCTTTTTCGAACTTGAATTTCGGACGAGGTTTCTGAGCGCCTTCCTGCATCTGCTGAATTATGGCTTCGGCTTCTGCATCGGAGAGCGGAATGGGCTTTTCCTGGCTTCCGATGAAGCCGGTCACCTTGGGAGTGTGGCGCACAAGGTGCCAGGTGTCGTCGTTGAGTTCCATCTGCACCAGGATGTATCCGGGGTAGAATTTCCTCGACGATGCCTTCCTCTGGCCCTTTACCAGTTCGATCACCTTCTCGGTGGGCACCAGGACCTGGCCGAACAAGTCGCTCTCTGCCCTCGGCCTTGACACGCTCCTCCAGGGCCGATTTCACCTTGTGCTCAAACCCCGAATACGTGTGAACAATGTACCATTTTAGATTCGCCACAAATTACCCCATGCGCTGGCAGGCAAATACGAACGCGCGGATTTCCTTCTGACTCTGCCACTGCTAGTCTCAACCCACCAGAAGCCTAACAAGCCTGCTCAAAATAAGGTCCACGATTCCCAGAAAAACAGCCGCACAGGCCCACGATCACCAGCACGACTGCGGTCGATCCCAATGTTTCCTTGCGCGAAGGCCAGACCACCTTCTTAAGTTCGACAGACGACCTCTCGCAAGTAGTCGCGAACCGCTTCAACCCAGGCCATCGGCGTCTCACCGGGCTTCTTGACCGCTTTCTTGGGGACCTCCGCCTTCTTGGCCACGTCGGCCTTCTTTGGTCTTGACCGGCCTGGCAGCCCGGCTTGGCTGCCGCCTTTTTCCCCGGGTCCACGCCCTGCAGTTTCTTATCCGAACTCTGCTCTTTTTTTGCAATAAGTTTCATGTATCACTCAAACTGCTCGATCCGGAGGTCGGCCGGAATTGTTTCGGCACAAAGGACCAGCCAATCCGACAGCCTTATGCCTCCGCTGCCTACTTGGTTTCCTTGTGCTCCGTGTGCGCGTTGCAGAACCTGCAATACTTCCTGAAAGAAAGCTTCTCGGGCGTGGTCCGCTTGTTCTTGGTCGTATTGTAGTTGCGCCGCTTGCATTGGGAGCAGGCCAGAGTAACTAGAACTCGCATTTGTAAATCCCTTATTTAATGATTTCGGTAAGAACACCGGCGCCCACGGTGCGGCCGCCTTCGCGAATGGCGAAGCGGAGTTCCTTCTCCAGGGCCACCGGAGTGATCAGTTTCACTTCGCAACTGATATTGTCGCCGGGCATGACCATTTCGACCCCTTCGGGCAGGGTCATGACGCCGGTGACGTCAGTGGTTCTGAAATAGAACTGCGGCCGGTAGCCGGGGAAAAAGGGAGTGTGGCGCCCGCCTTCCTCTTTTTTCAGTACGTAGACTTCCGCCTTGAACTTGGTGTGCGGCGTGATGGAGCCGGGCTTGGCCACAACCTGGCCGCGCTCGACTTCGTCTCGCTTGGTTCCGCGCAAAAGCACGCCGACATTGTCGCCCGCCTGACCCGAATCCAGGGTCTTGCGAAACATTTCAACGCCCGTGCAAACCGTCTTGAAGGTCGGCCGGAACCCAACGATTTCCACTTCCTCGCCCACCTTGAGCTGACGCCGCGCTCGACACGGCCCGTGACCACCGTTCCGCGGCCCGAGATCGAGAAAACGTCTTCGATGGGCATCAGAAACGGCTTGTCGATGTCGCGCACCGGGTCCGGAATGTACGCGTCGATTGCGTCCATCAGCTCGAAGACGCACTTGGCATCCTCGCTGTCCGCGATCGTCGGTCTCGAGCGCCTTCAGGGCCGAGCCCTTGACGATCGGAACGTCGTCTCCGGGAAATCCGTACTTGGTGAGAAGCTCGCGAAGCTCGAGCTCGACCAGCTCGATCAGCTCGGGATCGTCCACCATGTCCACCTTGTTCAGGAAGACAACGATGTAGGGAACACCGACCTGGCGGGCAAGAAGAATGTGCTCGCGGGTCTGAGGCATCGGGCCGTCGTCGGCGGCCACCACCAGGATCGCCCCGTCCATCTGAGCGGCGCCGGTGATCATGTTCTTTATATAGTCGGCATGGCCCGGACAGTCCACATGCGCATAGTGGCGCTTGTCGGTTTCGTATTCGACGTGCGCGGTGGCGATGGTGATGCCGCGTTCGCGCTCTTCGGGCGCCTTGTCGATCTGGTCAAACGGGACGAACTGGGCCTTGCCCTTCTTTGCAAGCTGCTTGGTAATCGCTGCGGTAAGGGTCGTCTTCCCATGGTCGATGTGACCAATCGTCCCGACGTTCACATGCGGCTTCGTCCGCTCGAATTTCTTTTTAGCCATTGCCCTTTCTCCTGAAAGATTCCGATAATCATGAGCAAAAATGTTTAACAGGCTACGCTTTCCAAGGGTCATCATGATATCACCGGCACTACCCGCTCAAACCTGCAAACCAACGCAAAATGGAGCCCACGACCGGGATCGAACCGGTGAACCTCTTCCTTACCAAGGAAGTGCTCTACCTACTGAGCTACGTGGGCTTTCGAGAGAGCAGCCAAACAAGAGGATTGGAGAAGGTCCATCGCGTGAAGGGAACGCGGGATCATCTGGAGCTGAACGACGCCCCGGCCGGAATCTTCCCGGCATCCCAAACTCAACGTATGTAGTACCAACGACAATGACTCGCTTTATGGCTGCCACTATCTCCTACATGCCATATGTGGTGGTGAGGGGAGGATTCGAACCTCCGAAGGCTACGCCGGCAGATTTACAGTCTGCTCCCTTTGGCCGCTCGGGAACCTCACCCTGGAAAAGCCCGCTCTAAGAGCCATGAATTCCAAGTAAGCCTTTCTAGATAGCATAGCGGAAAATAGAAAACAACCCTCTTTTCTCGCAAAATTCGCCAGATATCCCATCGCCCGAGCAAGAATGATGCGTTAAAAGTGTCCGGCTTCTGCTTCTCCAGCTTTCACCCTTGGCGATGCCTGCTGGTCGATCATCGCGGCGGAAGGATAATCGCCGGGCGCCTCGGAGGCAAGTTGATACATTTCGGCGGCCTTCTCAAACTCCTTTTTACCTTCGAAAATCCTGCCCAGGTTCCAATCGGCTTCCCGCTCCATGTCCTGCACGCCAAGTTGTTTTAGACTGGTCCATTCATTGGCGGCCTCATCAGGATTTCCGGCCGACTCATAGACATAGCCAAGCTGATACAGGATGAGAGGTCTTAGGCTGCTCCGCGACGGCGCAAGATCCAGGGCCTCTTCGCCGGTTTTGATCGCTTCCGCGAAGCGCTTCGTCTCCAGCAGAGCCTTTACAAGATCGATCTCTGGCGTTCAGGGCCGGCGCTGTGCCACTGTGTTCGGAGATGAATTTTTGCAGGTCCGGGATGAGCTTTTCCCAGTCCGCAGGACTCCCCTTCCCTTCTGCGGGGAGTCTGGACGCAAGCAGCCCGTAATCGGACTGCGCCCGAACCTGTTTTGAACGATCGTAGGCGCTGAACCCCCACAACGATATGATCGTAAACAGGATTGCAGCGCATGCGCCAAAGACGATCGCGTAATTTTTGTCGGCCCATTGTTTGGCTTTTGCAAAAGCTGTATCCGGCGCGGGCGCCGGTTTTTTCTGCGATTTCTTAACGGGTTTTATTTTCTTTATGCCCAAAGCGGACTCCTTCCCAAATCAGATTGTCTGCGGCAGGTCTCTGCCGGCGCGCTCACTCGATATTTTGCGCCTGCTCCTTGAGTTTTCCGATCTCCGTTTTCATCCTGACCACCACCTGCACCGTACTAAGGTCTGAGGTCTTGGAACCGATCGTGCTCGCTTCGCGGTGAAGTTCCTGGATAAGGAAATCGAGCCTTCGCCCATCTGCGGGCGCCTCACCTGTCAGAATGGACTCAACCTGTCCAAGGTGGCTTGCCAGCCGAACGATCTCCTCGTTTATGTCCGCCCGGTCAATGATGAACGCTATCTCCTGGAGGAGCCTGTTCTCATCGGGCTCCGTCCCGCCCAGCAGTTGTTTCATCCGCTCGCGCAGCCTGGTCCCGTACTCTGCGATAACCGACTCTCGGCGGCTCGCCACCTCCGAGAGATCCTCTCTTAGCGCCCCCAGCCGGTCCATGAAATCCTGAAGCAGCGTTTCGCCCTCGAGCGCACGCATCCGGAGCACCTGGTCCAGCGTCTCGGACATTGCTGATGAAATAAGTTCCCCGATTGCTTCGGAGTCAATGACTGCTTCCGGCATCTCATAGATATGCGGGATCCTCAACAGGTGGTCCAGCGAAGGCGCTTCTGACTGAACGATCTCAAGGTGAATCTCCTGGAGCTGTGACCAGTAGTACTGCGCAAGCTCCAGGCTGATACGCGGCGCCTTTTGCCTGACGTCTGTGCTCTCTATCTGAATGAAAGCGTCGATCCGGCCTCTTCGAATTCTTTTCGCAATCAGTTTCCTACACAAGTCCTCGAACTCCGAGAAGCTTTTTGGAATGCGAACGGAAATGTCGAGCTGTCTGGCATTGAGGGCGCGCATTTCAACGCTCACGGCATAGCCCCCCCCTTCTTTGCGGCTACGGCCAAATCCCGTCATACTGTTAACCAAGATGAACTCCTTATGTATTGAGAAGATCGATACTGCGAATCAGCGCGCGCAACTCGGAAACCGAAAGCTGGCCCGGCGCGGTCGCAGACTGGCCGTCGAGCCGCGCATAAGTCCAGGGACTGCCAAGAAACAGGCTCACCGGCCTGCTCCACTTACCGGCCGGTCCCATGCAATACGCGATCAGATCGATGCCGAATTCTTTTCCGGCCAGATGAATCAGTTCGAGCACCCTCAGGTTATCTTCACCAGATTGGGCCATGGTGACCATTTTCAGGGCATCGGCCCCTGTTTTGCACATGCTTTCCAGCTTTGCGCGCAAAATCGGCCCGGAGGGGGTCTCAGCAGGGTTGTGCCACGAAAGCAGGACCCTGGCGCCGGCCTGCCGAAAGGGAGCGATATCGTCCACGCCTGCGTGGTGTTCGAGGTCTATCCAGTCGGCGCCCGATTGCCCGGCCTCCACGAGCATGCTTAGCCGGAGGTCCTCCCCACCCGCAAAGTCGCCCATTTCCCGAACCGGCCTGTTGGTGGCCACCACCGGATGCCTCTGCCGTACCGACAAAGCTCGGAGGAAAGATTTCATCTCCTGCGGCGAGTGCGTGTTGGCGAATTTGTCCATTCGCCACTCCACCAGATCGACTTCCGGGTGGTTCAGCCATTTCGGGAACTCTTCAAGGGAGCATTCGACAAGACACCCGCAAATACAGGACTTTCGAACCCGGGCAGACTCTTTCCCCCGCTTTGCGTTGGCGCCGTCCGGGCCGTGTTCGACCCCTTCCGCATTCACATCGATGGGGCTCTGGATAAACCGGGAAGCTGCAAATACTTCGCGGTAAATGGAACGCAACGATTCCTCCGATAAAGGGCCGGGGTTCAGCTTCAAGAGGCGCTGGAAAATTATCTGCTCGCGCTCCGGGTGAAAAAGGGGCAGACACTTTGAGGCTTTTATCCTGCCCACTTCGATGGCGAACTCCATCCGCCTGTTAAGGAGCCCGAGCAGCTCTGAATCTATATCATCGATTTCTTGTCTTATCTTATCAAGCTCTTGATCCACTTTCGTTCAACCGGCTCCTCGCAAAAGAGACTTAAGAAGACAAACGCCAGGTTGGCCTCAACCGCCAATCGAAAACATCGGGCGAGAGATGCACTTGCGGAAAACAGGGTTGCTCAGTTGGTGCTTTTCCGGCTTTTTGTTTATGGCCGCAAGCATTGCGGCGGAGATCTCTTCGTCTGAGGCGCCCTGTCGCAACTGCCCCCGCAGATCGGTCTCTTCACTGGAAAAAAGGCAACTCCGGAGTTTTCCGTCCGAGGTTACCCGAAGCCGGTTGCAACTCGGGCAAAAATGATGGGATACCGGGCTGATGATCCCGATTTTCCCCGGAGCGCCACGGAACATGTAATGGAGCGCCGGACCGTTGCCCTCCTCAGCGCTCGAGGTCTCCAGAGGCGCAACACGCCTCAACCGCTCAAGGATTTGAGCGGCCGGCATGAAAACCGGCTCGGGACCCGGCTGACGGAAAGGCATAAACTCGATAAAGCGGACGTGGAAAGGGAATTGCAAAGTCAAGCGCGCCAGATCTTCAATCTCGTCGTCATTCACCCCGCACATGATCACCGCGTTCAACTTCACAGGGGAAAAGCCCGCCTCTTTTGCGGCCATGATCCCTGCCCATACCTGGCTGAAAAGGTCTTTTCCGGCGATCTTGGCGAACCTTTCAGGCTTAAGGGTGTCAAGGCTGACATTTACGCGCCTGATGCCCGCTCGAAGAAGTCCTGCGGCAAAATCCGAGAGCAGAACCCCGTTCGTCGTAAGGCTAAGACTCCTTAGTCCCGGGACTTTGGAGATGCTCTCGCACAAACCGAGCGCGTCCTTTCTTACCAGAGGCTCGCCACCCGTGATGCGGACCTTCGATATGCCAATGGAGACCGCGATCCGCACCAGCCTCAGGATTTCCTCGTAGCTCAGTATTTCCGTGTGGTCCAACTTTGCAACGCCGCTTTCAGGCATGCAGTAAAAGCAGCGAAGATTGCACCTGTCCGTGATTGACAATCGGAGATAGTCGATCTTCCTGTGGAAAGAATCGGTCGGCGGAACGGGCATTCAAATTTCCCCGGCCAAACGGATTATTTGCTTGCAACCTAACCTACTATTTATCATCATTTTTTGAGGACGCATTTTTTAATCCAAACGGAATGTTCCCGGTTAACCCGCTGTTTACAGCCGACCTTTAAAAATAACATAATTATTGAATAATTTGCAAACTTAAACGATGTGTAAACCAGCGTGATTGCGGCCCTTGCATTGTGATCCGCCCGTCTTCGAGCGGTTGGCGCACAAGATCGGGCACGTTTGGCCGGAACTCCTGGAATTCATCAAAAACCAGACAAGCCATGAATGACCGAAAACGCCTTACATCCGTCGAAGCGGACAAGCTTCAACCGCGACGACCCCAACACCGGCGCTGGTTTGCGCCCTATGAAAAGCACCGGAAACTGGACAAAATGGCGAAACTTCCGAAAAAGAACTTCCCTCTTGCGAATATGTACTATAAATGATACATTCCTCTTTACAGGGTGGCTTATGGCCGGTCAGCACTTGAAGGAAATACCCGTTGTTTTCTATCGAACTGCGACCGGCGTTGAGCCGGTCAAGGACTGGTTGCGTGGCTTGCCGGATGACGACAGGCAAACTATCGGCATCGACCTTGCGACCGTGCAGGTGGGCTGGCCGGTCGGAATGCCGCTGTGTCGTTCTCTTGGCGGTGGACTATAGGAAGTCCGCAGCCATTTGCCGAGCCGCCGCATTGCGCGGATACTGTTTTTCGTCCACGAGGGACGAATAGGCGTCGTAAACGGGTTTATCAAGAAAACACAGAAGGCGCCATCGGACGAAATCGAATTGGCTCGGAAGCGGATGAAGGAGATGACGTCATGAGCAAAAAAAACCAACATTGGGGATCGCCGCTTGACGATTTTTTGCGCGAGGAAGGCATCTACGAGGCGGCAAAGACCGAGGCTGCTACGCGGGTGATTTCGTGGCAGCTTGCCGAGGAAATGCGGAAGCGAGGCATGACTAAAACACAAATGGCCGAGCAGATGCACACGAGCCGAGCGCAGGTTGACCGCATTCTCAAGGCAAAAGGGAATGTTACTATTGAGACGCTTCAACGCGCCGCCGCGCTTGTTGGGCGCGAACTCCGCCTTGAATTGGTCTAGTCCTCAAAACGTCGCGTACAACTATTTCGCCAACTTGCCCGATCTAGACTGGGGCGCTTGCCAAGAGGGATCAATCCCGGATGTTTTCTGCTTATGACCGATCCAGGTTATCCAGCCTCAGACCTAATGATGTTGGACGCGCCCGGATCGTATGTTGACCTTGCGCAAAGATTCATTCTGCCGGGGAGCATTGGTCTCTAAGCAATTTCATCAATATGTTTCGGGACCTTATCCAGGACTCTCACAACTTTGCGCCAAGATTGCGCTCAAAACTTTCTTGACTTTGACATTTGGCTATGCTTTATGACTGACCAGTCCGTATCGGGGGAGAGGAGCCGTTTCGTTGCACAAATATCCGGACGAGCAAAATGTGTGCGCTATTGTGAAGAAAATGGCCCTGGCCGGCGACAAACAAGGTCTGATCCAGGCCATTTCCGAAGAGATCTCCGGCTCGACGCCCGAAAGCCTCACCGATGAGCTTTCACGCTGGTTGCTCCATATCCGGGGACCCTTGCGGACCGGGCCGCTTCACAACAAAATCGGCCTTTCGGCGCTGATCGAAGCCATCGAGGAAATCGCCTCAAAAAAAGGCATCCCGGCCTCACGCTTCTACCCGGACCTTTTGGAGAAAATCCTGACTGAGGAGGCCGCCCCGCTCCTGTCCAGGCCCAACGCCAAAGAGAGGATACTCGAGGCGGCCCTCGAGGTTTTTTCCATTAAAGGCTTTCATCCGGCCACTATGGACGAGATCGCCGAAAAGGCCGGCGTTGGAAAAGGGACCCTTTACCGCTATTTCGAGACCAAAGAGAAGCTCTTTGCCGAGCTTGTGCGGCTCAGATTGGAGGAACTCGGAAACAGGGCGGGTTCGGAAATAGACGGCCACGATGATGTGCTTACGATGATTTCCAAGTACATCCGCATCTATTTCGAATTCTTCGACCGAAACCAGCGTCTCTACAGGCTGATCATCCAGGAACAGCTCGATTTGGGCGAACACTCCCCGGACGAATACTTCCGAAAGGTGATTCGGGCCATTCCCAATCTCAAGAGGAAAGTCTACGAAGGGACCCAGCAGGGGATTCTAAAGGACGTCGATTTCCGTACGGTCTTTTACGGCACTATGGGCTTTGCCCATGGAGTAATACAGAAATGGCTCGCCAGGGATTGTTCCTATCCCCTTGTAGACGAGCTTCCGGGCGTGTTGGAAGTTTTGTTCCACGGGTTTGTCAAAGACGCCCGGAAAATTGATTGCGAAAACTGAGTTGACAAGGAGGGTTTAATGAGCGTTACGGCGGAACAGAGCAAAATCATCGATATTATTGCAAACCAGCTCGGAGTTGACAAAGATACGGTGACTCCCGGCGCAAACATCGTTGACGACCTGGGGGCCGATTCTCTCGATGTCGTCGAACTGGTAATGGCGCTGGAGGAAGCCTTCGACACGGAAATCTCCGATGATGAAGCGGAAAAGATTCGCACGGTTCAGGATATTTTTGATTATATGAGTAAGAAAACTGCGGCATAGCCTTAAAAACGGGAGCAGGGAGCAAGAAGCGGGGAGCAAAGAGCTTTTCGCCTCTTGCTCCCTGCTTCCTGCTTTCTTCAGGATTTTCCATTGAGCGACTTCCAGGTGCTGGCCTCGGTCGAGCAGGTGGTTGCTCAAGGCCGCTCGGCCAAATTTCATCCAGACCGGGTAGACCCGGCGATATTGAAATGGGGGCATACGCTCGACCCCTCTTCATCATGGCGACATCCTTGCCATTTCTTTGACGGGACCGCTGAGACCGTTCGCTGGATATTTGTTCTTGACGTTTTGAACCATTGCTTCTGGCCCGATCCGGGCGAACCGGTCTGGACGGTCGTATACAATGGCGAGCCTTATTCGGGGTACTGGGGGCTTGCCGCCAGTCTGAAGCGGGCGCAAGAGCAGGGTTTCCCCATCACCGATCCTGATTTCCTGTCGAGCATCAGTGCAGCCGACCTCGCCGAAATCTTTTCCGGACAGGGGAGGGCGCCAATGCTTGAAGAGCGGCAAAAAAACCTCCGAGAGGCAGGCTCCATAATTCTGTCGGAACTGGGCGGCGATATCATGTCCCTGTTCGATCCGGCATCGGGTTTGAGCGCCGTGCGGCTGGCCGGCAGGATTGTCTCCCTTTTTCCGAGCTTTCGCGATGAGGCCCTTTACGGGACTCAAAGAGTTTATTTCTGGAAGAGGGCGCAGATTTTCGCCTTTGACGTTTTCACCGCGTTCGGCGGGGTAGCATGGGGGAAATTCAGCGATATCGGGCGGCTCACCGCATTTGCAGACTACAAGCTTCCACAAGTGCTCCGAGAGCTTGGAATTATTTCATACAGCACGGAGCTTGCGGCCAGAATTGACGCCATGGAGCATCTCCAGCCAGGCTCCGAGGAAGAAGTCGAGATTCGGGCAATGACCGTTTGGGCCGTCGAGAAACTGAAGGATAGTTTCCAGGAGCGCGGATTACAGCTTACGAGCACCCGGATCGATAACTGGCTCTGGCGCTTGGGCCAGCTCGACGCATTTCGCAAACGCCCATTTCACCGCTGCCGGACGATTTTCTACTAAAGCTCGCCTTTGTTTCCCCGGGTTAAACAAAAAACGCCGACAGTTAAACCAACATGCAGAGCGGATGATTATCCTAGTCTACGGGGGCTGGAGGATGCAACCGCTCTGCATTGGGCGTGGCAACGCATTCGGATGTTGCCTATTCCCCACCATTCCGATATGATTTGAGGGGACCGAGACGAAGATTTGTCTAACCCCTGGCGTTGAATAGACAGAAAAAGAGGATCGTTCATGCTTCACAAGATGGCGTTGCTTACAGCCCTGGCCATATTCTGCGCCGGGATGATCCTCAAAGTTTCGGCTTGGTTCAGGCACACCCTGGGACCGGAAAAGACCGACCTAAGAGCTTCCCGCCGGGTCGCCTCAGCCCTGAGGGGAATCGTTGGCGCTTTCTTTAGCCGAAAAGTGCTGATGATCGTCAAGGTTTTCTTCGTGGAAATGATTTTTCAGTCCAGGATATGGAATGAAAGCACCCTGCGATGGTTCACGCACTTGTGCATCTCCGGCGGTTTTACTTTGCTCTTTTTCTTCCACGTTCTGGACAATCTCGTCGTGGCCCGCATTTATCCCGGATACGCATCAACTCTGAACCCGTTCCTTTTTCTAAGAGACGCGGGCGGGGCGCTTATCGTCTGCGGGATCGCACTTGCCGTTTACAGGCGTTTCATCCGGAGAACAAGCCGGCCGATGACCAGCGGCATGGACATCGCCGTTATGGCTACTCTCGGTCTGATAGTGCTTTCGGGTTTTGCGCTTGAGGCCGCGAAAATTACCTCCCATTCCACCTTTCAGAAAATGAGTGAGGAATACGCCGGCCAGGCCGACCAGGAAGAACTCAAGTCCCTGGAGTCCTACTGGGTGAAAAACTTCGGACTTGTTTCGCCCGGACTACAGGGCCCGTTTGATAAGGCGATTCTTGAAAAAGGCCAAACCGCTCACGAAATCAACTGCGCCCAGTGTCATTCTAGCGCGCAGTGGGGTTTTGGGGGGTACGCCGCCTCATTTCTCATCAGGCCGGCGGCATCGGCGCTCGATAGGGCGGGCCTGGCGGTTTTCCTGACATGGGCGCACTTCATCTCAGCGCTCGTTCTGCTTGCCTATCTGCCTTTCAGCAAGATGTTCCACGTCTTTGCCACCCCTCTGAGCCTGATGGCTAACTCCGTCATGGACCGGCAGGCTGATCCCGCCAACATAGCAACGCGCCAGATGCTGGAGCTGGACGCCTGCACGCACTGCGGAGCATGCACGCTCAGGTGCTCGGTGGCTGTGGCGGTTCATGAAATTCCAAACCAAAACATCCTTCCCTCGGAAAAAATCGCTTCCCTCAAGAGGCTGGCCTACGGCAAGGCGCTCGATCCCAAGGAACTGCGCGCCATCCAGCAGGGAATAGTCCTGTGTACGAGCTGCGATCGTTGCAGCATTGCGTGTCCGGCCGGAATTCAGTTGCGAGACCTCTGGTCTTCCGCAAGGGAGAGGCTGTTGCTGGGGTCTGTCGAGGAGTACCAACTCCTTTCCCCTCTCGCCTATTACCGCGGACTGCAGCGGGAAGTCATCGAGGGGCAAGACTACCTGAGGCCGCTGGAGCTTGCCTTAAACAAAATTGCGGGCGCAAAAGGCTCGCCAAAAGAAATCTTGGCGGCGGGTGAAAAAACGCTGCTCGGAAAGCTCAAAGCATCGATCCAGGCGAACTCGCTTTCCAATTGCTATCGATGCTCGACCTGCACGAATTCCTGCCCGGTCGTACAAAACTACGAGCGTCCGGCGGAAGTCCTGGGACTTTTGCCTCACCAGTTGATGCACGCCGTCAGTTTGCGCTGCTGGGACCTGGTGTTCAGCTCCCGGATGCTCTGGGACTGCCTGGGCTGCTATCAGTGCCAGGAGAATTGTCCAGAATGCGTATCTATTACCGACATTATATATGAACTGAAGAACCGGGCCATTTCCCGCAGGTTTGACGAGTTAATCGCATGAAAACAGGAAAAGAAATGAAGATTGCGATGTTCCGCTGCTGCATGACCTCGATGGGCCTTTCGTGTTATGAGGCCTCTTCGAATGCTTTGTTGCGCGGGCTTGGAATCGAATTCGTAGATATAAGAGAATTCAATTGCTGCGGGTATCCGCTCAGGAACCTCAACTTCAAGGCGTACCTTCTTTCCGCCGCCAGAAATTTAGCCCTGGCTGAACGTGCAGGTCTCGACATTGTGACGGCATGCGTTTGCTGCTTTGGCAGCCTCAAATACGCCGAGCAGGTCATGAAAGAATTCCCTTCAACAAGAGAGGAGATAAACTCAGTCCTTAAAAGTGAGGGATTGAGCTTCCACGGCAAGGTCTCGACCAGGCATCTGCTGGGCTTTCTTCATGACGACATAGGTATCGAGACTATAAAGAGACGACTGAAAAAGACCGTGACCGGACTCAGAATCGCCGCCCATTACGGCTGCCACCTGCTAAGGCCCACGAAAGTGGTCGGGTTCGATTATGGAGCCCCGCCTGTTAAATTCGACGCTCTAGTCGAGGCGTTAGGGGCGGTGAGCGTCCCATGGGTGGGCAAACACGATTGTTGCGGCTCGCCGGTATGGGGAGTAAATGACGAGCTTTCTATGGACCTGGCCGAAAAGAAGATAAGAAACGCTCATCAGGCCGGGGCGGAGTGTTTGACGGTCGCCTGCCCTCGTTGCCAGATGCAGTTCGGGAGAATCCAAAAACGCATAATTGAGACCCGGAGTTTCGACACTCCCGTGCCGTGCGTGATCTTTCCGCAGCTTCTCGGAGTGTGCCTTGGAATCGACAGCAAAGAGCTTGGCCTCGATGAAGACCTGCCTGCGGCGGTTACGGCTCATTTGCGGGACATTGTCGTATCACTCCCCCAACACAACCACCAACCCGCCATTTGAAACCTCAACCGCAAGGGTCCTCGCCGCTTCCTTTGCCGGACCGGACAAAACACTGCCATCGTAGGCGTAAGTAGTTTTACCGACACTGCAGCACTGCACAGTCCGATCGCCGGGCACAGGGTCGAGTCTGCGGCCCATATGCTTGCACCGATTGGAAAAAGCGTGATACGCCCCATCGTCGCCGTGTATCACCAGTACCCGGTCGGGAAGGCCCTTTCCCTCCAAACGGATGGCGCCGCCCGGTTCGGAGAGTTCGGGCGCCTGCTTGAGGTCGATCACCACTTTGGAATCGGAATAAGTCCAGCAGGAGTCGTACCGGGGCCTTTTGGAAGCAGGAATTCCCAAGAAACGCTGCAGAATGTTTCTTTTTAGAAATCTTATTTCCATAGTTAACCCAGCACCTTCCGTATCACCTCCAGGAGTTCGTCGGCATCAGGCGGCTTTTCTATATAAGCTGCGGGCTCGGGCATCTTTACGCCCTCATATTCATCGACCACGTTTTGCGAATGGAAGAAAGTCTTCTTGGACAGCGCAGAAACCATTATCACGGGAATAGCGCTCAGTTCAGGGTCCTTTTTGACTTCGCGGTACATGAAGATGCCACTTTCTTTGGGCATCATGATGTCCATGATGATCAAAGCAGGCTTCTTGGTTCGGGCCATCTCCAGACCTTCCTGGCCGTTTGTCGCCGCAACGGGTTTGAAGCCGCTTGTTTCCAGAAGCGTGGTCATGAACACCCTTACGTCCTGCTCGTCATCGACTACCAGAATTCTTTTCGACATGCCCGGGTCCTTCCATGGTTAGAAGATAATCCGCCCGCTCGAGGCTTCGGGGCCTTACGGCAAGACCCCATCGGCCCGCCCATCCGCCCTGCGAGTCGGGCCGCCCGATTATCCCTTTATCGGTAAGGTGAATTGTTTCAACGGGTTTCTTATAGCCATCACGTGGCAATGAGCATACCTGGATACGCTCGCGACCGTGCTTCCGTGTTCGAGCTTGTCTACATCAGCCTTGCCCAGAGCGCCCATTACGATCAGGTCGATATTGTTTTTCCGGGCATAGCGGGTAATCTCGACTTCCGGGGAGCCGCACGCAACTACAAACGTATAGGACTTGAAATCGCCCATTCGCCCCTCATACTCGCGTCTGAGTTTCAACTGAGCCTCATCGACGATTTCCTGATCGAAGAAGGCCTGACCGTCTTTGGATTTACCTTCCGGAATGTCCTCGTCGACCACATTTTTCGCATAGACAAACGGGGAGTGAGGCACATGGATGATATGGAGCCTCGCGCCGAATCTTGACGCAAGTTTTAGCGCGTGGAGAAACGCGATATTGGCGTCATCAGAAAAATCCGTACAAAATAGTATATTGGTATATTCAGGCATGGCTTCCTCCTTCTAAGAAAATCTATAAAAAGCCGTTGTGCGCACATTAGTGCGCCACGAGGCAATACCCGCGCCGGCCCACATTGGATTCACGACGCTGCGCGAGGCGGGGCCGGCTCAGGGCGGCTGAGATGCGCCGGCAGCTTGATTGCAAATCTGGTCCCCTTTCCCCTTTCGGATTCCACTTTTATTTCTCCTCCGTGCTCGCGCACGATTTTCTGGGCGATCATAAGGCCAAGACCGGTCCCCCTTGTTCCTTTCGTGCTGAAAAAAGACCGGAATATCTTGTCCCTTACATCTTCATCCATACCGCATCCCGAATCGACGACCCGGTACTCGACGCCCCCTTCTTCGGCCCTGGCCGTACTGATGAGAACCTCCTTCAGCCCGCAGGCGTTTTCCACATCCGTGCAGGCGTCGAAGGCGTTGCAAACCAGGTTGAGCAGACAGCAGTGAATCCCTTCCGGGTCGAGAAAAATTTCGGGCAAAGTTTCGTCGAGATCCAGGATCAGGTTTATACCATATTCGCGGGATTGCGCCAGCATCAGTTGGTGGAGATCCTTTGCGATCTGATTGGGATCGATCCGTTTGTAGTCCGGCTCTCTTTGTTTGGCATAATTGAGAAGATCGAGCGCCAGGTTCTTTATTTTCTCAACATTACCCTTCACCATTTCCCACCCTTGGGCCAGGTATTGCTCTTTGCCCAGTTCCCTGCCCTTTTCGAAAACGTATATGCCTCCTTTGAGCCCTCCGATGATGTTCTTGATCGCATGGGCCAGGGTCGCCACAGTTTCTCCGACCGCAGCGAGTCTTTCAGCCTCGAGCAATTTTCGGGTTTTCTCATCCACGAGGCGCTCGAGCCCTTCGGTGTACTCACGGAGTCTGGCCTTGAGCCAGATTCGCTCCTCAGCTCTTTTTAGAGCAACTTCGAGCGCATCATCGTTTATCGGTTTGGTTATGAAATCGGAGGCTTCAAAACGAAGACTTCTTATCGCAAGTTCCAGATCGCCGTGTCCGGTTATCATGATGACTTCAGCGTCGGGTTTTTCCTCCTTGATTCGCCTGAGGAGCTCGATTCCATCCATTCCGGGCATTTTGATGTCTGTGAGCACCATCTGCGGGCTGGCGCTCTTGAATATTCCCAGCGCCTCTTCGCCCGAGGATGCCGTCAGCACGTCATAGCCGCTGTCGGCCAGCGTTATGCCAAGGACCTTTCGGATTCCTTCCTCATCATCTACGACCAGGATCGGATTTGCCTTCATGCTTCACCTGCAACAGGCAAGTTTATAATAAAATCCGATCCTTCGTTTTCCCTGGTCTCCACCTTTATGGTTCCTTCATAATCCTGAATGATTCCATAGCTTATGGAAAGACCGAGTCCGGTACCCCTTCCGACCCGTTTTGTTGTGAAGAACGGCTCGAATATCTTTTCCAGCAACGGTTTGGGTATCCCCAATCCGGTATCTGCCACCTCTATGCGGACTTTCCCCTGCCGAAGACGTGTTTTGAGAAAGATTTTTTTCTCGATGGCATGGCCGAACTTTTCGCATTTATCCTCAATGGCGTCCCTGGCGTTTATGAGAAGGTTGATAAACACTTGTTCGAGCCTGTTGTTGTTGGCGAGGACAAAAGGCAGGTTCTCCTGGAAATCCTTTACCACTTCAATCTCTCTGAGCCTGAGTTGCTGCATGAAAATCGCCAGGGACCTTTCCACTGCGCTGTTGATGTCCACCTTTTCTCTCTTTACCTCCGATTTGCGTCCGAACTCCCGCAGGTGGTTGATTATCCCCGACGCCCTGTCCACATGACTATCGATCTCTTCCGCCAAAGTCTCAAGAGTTTCTTCTTTGATCGGCTCGCTCTTCCTGATCTTCTTTACTATGAAACTGCTCGCTGTCTTCATCACCGAGAGAGGTTGATTGAGTTCATGGGCGATAGCGGTCGCCATCTCGCCCAATGTGGCCATCTTGCTCGCCTGGATCAGTTGCTGTTCGGCTAACAGCCTTTTGGTGATATCGCTCGTGGTTACAAGGAATGCTTCCTGTCCGAGGTACTCGGAAGGCGAAACTCTTATGTTTACATATATGACCCTGCCGTCACTCGTGATATGGCGCACCTGGTTCATTGCGTCCGCGTTTCTGATCTCCCTGGCGAAGTCGCGGTTTTCTTCCCGTTCGAATAGGTCGGTGAAAGCTTTGCGCAAAATATCCTCTTTGCGATATCCATAGACTCCGAAAACCATATCGTTGCAGTCGATGATCCTTAGTTCCCTGTCCAAAACGAAGATAGGGTTGGGAATATTATTGAATATCTCGCGGTACTTTTTCTCAGATTTTCTGATTTCTTCTTCGAGCGTCTTTCGCTCGGTTACGTCAACGCTCATTTCCATTACCGCCGTGACGTTTCCACCGGCGTCCCTGATCGGCGAAGTGCGACATATCCAGGTCGATATCCTGCCATCCCTGGTTATTCCCGTTTCCTCGCTAAGGTGGGATTCTCCGTCCTGGAACGTCCCGAGAACCGGGCAGTAGGCGCATACTTCGGTCCGGCCCTTGTAAATTTCATAACAATAACCGCCGGGGTATGGATCGAAGGCGTTTGCAAATTCCCTGTTATAGCGGATAAGCCTGAGCCCCTTGTCCTGGACGGTGATGTAGCAGGGCACCTGCTCGAACAGCTCCTGATATTCGTCTCTTTGCTTGTTCAGCTCATCTTGCTTTTGGCCCACCTGGGCCGCCATGGCGTTTATGGCATGGGCCATCTGGCCGATTTCATCCTCCCACTGCGCATCGATCGGGTGGCTGTATTCCCCTTGCGCTATATTGCGCGTCCAGGCGATCAGCTTCTTTATGGGCCTGTTTACGAACACGAAGAGAAAGGTGACGATGATCGCTGAAGTCGCCAGAAAGCTTATAATAGCAAGGGCTATTATTCTTTCCTCATAGACCTTGATCGCGTGGTCTGTCTCCTTTAGTGAGACCACCACGTCGAGTGCGCCCAGAACTTTCTTGTTCTGGGGGTGAACATGACAAATGTCAGTGTTGCAACTGGGTTCGTTATAGATCGGACTGATGACGCCAAGGAGTCTGTAGCCCTCAGGGGACTCGAACGTTCGCGTTCTTGCTGAAACAGGCAGCGCATCCAGTGGGGGTTCGGTTCTGTGGCAGATGTCGCAGGCTTCCGCTTTTATGCTGGTTCTTTTGTCGACTTCGTTTGATATGCTCGAAAATTTGATCTGCCCGTGCTTGTTATAAATTCGAATGCTCTCGATACCCTCCTGCTTGCCGATGTTCTTTGTTATCTCATTGATATCGTCTCTTGAATTGAGCGTCATTGCGTAATGGGCGCCCAGCTTGATGGTGTTGCCGAGCCGGTCGCACGATTCGATGATGCTTTGCAGCCTGTTTTCTTTCTGATAGTTTATGTTGAAGTATGCCCAGGTGAAAATGCAGACGAAAAGAACCAGCCCTACCAGGGCTATAAGCTTTGAGATAAGACTGCTGTAGATTCTGACTGCACCCTTGAGCATGGGCGATCCTGTTTCTTGTTGACAGCAGGTCCTGTCGGAAAGATTCGAACAGAGTAGTTTTCCCGTTATATGCCAAAACCGATGAAGAACGATAAATAATTCCTGTCGGCCCTAACGCATCGGGACTCATAATGCGTTCCTATTCCAGGGCTGCATCCAGCATGGCCATAACCTGCCGGTCGCCGTAGCCCCTGACAACAGAGGCGCTGTTGGGGCATATGGCCGCACATGACCCGCATCCCTGGCAGGCGAGCCGGTCAACCTCGATGATATCCTCATCCTCATTCCTATACCTGGCGTCATAAGGGCAAGCGGAAATGCATCTTTCGCATCGGGCGCATAAACTGTGCCGTACTTCGGCGACTATGGCTCCTGACTGATTTTTCTCCCGTTTCAGTATTCCCAAGGCTCTCTGGGCAGCAGCCTGGGCCGTGGCGATAGATTCAGGAATGGACCGGGGGGAATGCGCGATGCCGCATATGAAGACTCCACGTTTTCGGGAATTTACGGGCTGCCACTTGTAATCGGATTCCTTGAAAAAACCGTCTTCATTCAGATCGATCCCGAATAGGTTGGCCAACATGCGCTGATCGCTCGGAACGATCCCTGTGCTGAGCACCAGGCGGTCAGGCTCGAGAGCGATATCCCTCCCCATTACCGGGTCCCATGCAACTATCTTGATGCCCCCGTCATGCTTGAGAGAAACAACAGGCTTTTTTCCCGGCGTATACTGGATGAAAATAATACCCTCGCGTCTAGCCCTGGTGTAATAGGTCTCGAGAAAACCGTAGGTCATGATGTCACGGTAGAATATGTAGATGTCGAGATCGGGGTTCCGTTCCTTGAGGTAGAGAGCGTTTTTGAGGGCCGAAGCGCAGCATACTCTGCTGCAATAATTCCTGCCGTTCTCGCGGGAACCTACACACTGAATCATTGCAATGCTCTTGAGCTTAGCCGGGTCGATGGCGCCGTCTGCAATAAGGGTTTCAAGTTCGAGCTGGGTCACAATGAAGTCGCTTGCCCCATGCGAGTAGTCATTTGTCCACGCCTCCATTCCTCCCGTTGCCAGTATTACCGCCCCGTGCTCTATCCGCTCCGGCCCTCCACCATCTACTTCTATCGTTGTAAGGAAATTGCCGCCATGGGATTGCGAATGGATAACCGAAGCGCACTTATGGAGCGCAATCCGGGGATGCTGTTCTACACCCTTACGCAATTTGTCGACGAGGTCCGCTATGGATGCGCGCTCAATAGATTGATTGATTCGCCTCGCCAGTCCGCCCAGACTGTCGCTTTTTTCGACAAGGTGCACTTTGAATCCATGATCTGCTATGGCCAGGGCGGCGGTCATTCCCGCCACGCCGCCTCCAATGACGAGGGCCTCTTGGATTACCTTTTGAAAAGAAGCGAATTCGGGATTGGCCTCGCAAATCTTTTCCAGGGACATCTTCAGGATTGTCTCGATGTGTTTCAGCGTCCGGCCGGAATCATCTCCAGCACGAAGCGACGGAGTACGAATATCCACCACCTCCATGAGAGCCGGAGACAATCCGATCTGCTGCCCCAGTTCGGCCAACTTCCCTCCATACAGGCAAGGCATGCATGCCCCGATAATCACCCTGTTGAATTCGCTCCCCAACAGTTTTTTGACCAGTGCATCCCATCCGGATTGTGTGCATATCCGCTCGATCATAAAAACCTGTGCCGCGGGGGAGCGCATGCCTAACCTTGATTGAAGCGCCTTGGAATTTTCAGACAGCGCATCCCCGCAGGTGCAGAGGACGATGGCGGCCCCGGGCGGTTCCCTGGAAACATCCCGATATGCCGCATCTTCCTCACCTTGAGCTCCGGGGCCGCCAACTCGTGAATGGATCAGTTGCGAGGCGCCGAGAGAAGCGGAATCGGCCAGGATGAGCGACTCGGAAATATCTCTCAGCCCGGAAAAGGACCCGTCGGCAAAAATGCCTTCTCTGGAGGTCATGCCGGGAGAGAAGTTCTCGGTTCGGCAAAATCCCTCGGGGTTGAGTTCAATTCCGGCCAATTGCGCAAGGGCGTTGGAACCTTCAGAAGGCCTCTGCCCGGTAGCCAGAACCACCATATCAAATATTTCATCATGTTGCCGACCCTCGGGATCCACGTAGTGGAGCCGGAGAGACCCGTCCGCTTCCGGCTCGACAGTATGGACTCGGCTCCTTATGAAGCGCACCCCCGATTCCTTTTCCGCCGAATCCCGGTAGCGCTGAAAATCCTTACCGAAAGTGCGCATATCCATATAGAAGATCGCAGTATCGGCCACGCCCATGGACCTCGATTTGGCGAGCAGGGCTTCCTTTATGGAAAACATGCAGCAAACCGATGAGCAGTAATCTGCTTTTTGCTGAAGGTTCCTGGACCCCACGCACTGCAACCAGGCTATTTTCCGGACTGGTTTGCCGTCATCGGGACGCACCAGTTTTCCAGCGTTAGGCCCCGTGCCGCTTATCAGCCGTTCGAACTGCAAGCTGGTGATAACATTGGGCAGATTATATCCATAGGTCTCAGGACCTTCAGCCGGATCGAAAAGCCCCGAACCGGCCGCCATGATAACCGCGCCCACCTCGATAACACGCGTAGCCGCTGTGACCGTGCTTTCATACTGCTGAACCACCTTGGTCATCAGGGCCTCGATGTCGAAAGGCTTCATAAGGTAATCACGCGCCCCGATTTTCATCGCCTGGACCGCTGTTTCCACCGTGGCATAGGCCGTCATCATCAAGACCGGCAGGTCCTCTCTCATTTCCTTGGCGATCTTGAGGACCTCCACCCCGTCCATTCCGGGCATCTTTATATCGAGAAGCATCAGGCCATAGTCATTCGCCGCCAACAGATCGATCGCTTCTTTGCCCGACTGCGCCATATCGACGCTGAAACCTTCGACAACGAGCCATTCTTTGAGCGAATCGCGGACGACAAGCTCATCGTCGACCACAAGTACTCTGAACTCGCGTCGAGCGTCGAGCTTGAGATCGATCGCTCCTGTCGGGCAGATTTTCTGGCATTCCCCACAACGCGTGCATGCTGTCATGTCAATTATGTAATTATTCGGGATATTGTGAGGGACCGGAAGGTAAACGGCCTTTCTCATGGCCAATCCTGCGTTGAAATCCTCGGGGACTTCGACTGGACACACTGAGGAACACTGCCCGCAGCCAATGCATCGTTCCTTGTCTATGAACAACGGGGCAGAAGCCAGCGTGGCTCGAAAATTTCCGGGTTCGCCCTCGAGCGTCGTCATTTCAGTCCCGAGCAGGATCTCGATATTCTTGTGGAACAGGCCCTTTCGCAAACAGAATTGGGAAGAATCATCGCGGTTTGTCGTGGGAAGCATTTTACACATACCGCAATGGTCATTGGGGAACTGGTAGTCCAACTGAGTGAGCACTCCACCCAGATGAGGCGACTTGTCTGTAAGGAAAACATGATATTCCATCTCAGCCAGGTCGAGAGCCGACCGAATACCGCTGATTCCGGCGCCGATCACCAAAACTGAAGCGGCTTTTGTGTTCATGCAATTACCTCATGAAATGAAAGTTGCAATGGATATTCGCCAATCGACTTCTTTTCAGCCATGATATCGTTACTATTTGACTTGACCAGTCACTTCAACCATCTCGTCTGATTCAAATCCAGCCATCGGCTGTTCTTCATCGACCGATCGTCCAGCCTGATAGTTGAATCGGGCCTGAGTTTTATCGGCGCATGTCCTGAACAACGGCATCAGATCTATACCATTCGGGCATGCACTCGTGCACTGACCGCAACCGACACAGAAAAGGCTCATATGGGTCATGCGGGTCAGATGATAGAACAAGGTGTCGTTCGGCATCTTCAGCATACCGCTCTTGTCCGCCCACATCATGAACTGCTCGCCGGTGTGCCTGAAGGTATCCGTGACAAATACACATTCCTTACAATAGCAGACAGGGCATGCAACCCGGCAATTATAGCAGTTGACGCAGCCAGCCAGTTTATCCCCCAGCGCTTCAAAGCTGTTGGTCTCGGCCCTAAATTCAGCAAATTTTCTATCCCTGGCCTCGGTACGCACCGCAATCAGTTTCTTCACCGCTTCGTCCCTGCCGGCAGGAGTTTCATCCGACTTCAAACCCGATTTTTCGAGGGCCTCCACACCTCTTTCGGTTATTGCTTCGATGAAGATATTGCCATTTCCGGCGCCTATTGCGCACAGTCGCATGTCGACATTATCAGCCATCGGAAATTCACAGATCTTACAAGCGCCGATGATATCGAAATCCGGCATGGAGGTCTTTCCGGCCAGGGCGTTCTCCAGGAAGGACTCGGATGTCCCTCCCTGCTCCTGGAATTTGGCGAAATCGGTATTTTCATAGCGGCCGAGACAGTCCATACCGATTAGCAGGACGTTGTCGAGATTTGCCTGCTTCAATTTAACGAGCTCAATCACAGCCCGTATCTCACAGGGTCGCAACACCATCGCAAGCTTGCGGCCGGATGGTCGCGATGTAAGCGCGGAGGCAATTTTGGCGCCGCTTATGGCGGCTATCGGAGCAAAAGGATCCGCCCACGCGGTATGTTCAGCAGAGGTAATGAGTGTAAGCCGGACCCCTTTTTTAGCCTGAGCCATGGGAACAAGGACAGCGTCAATGGCGCCATTTTCAAGCATGCCTTTGAAAAATCCGGATAGTTCCTTATTTAATTCGTTCTTCTTAAAAGATAATTTTGCGAATTTTGGCATTTCAGTCATCTCCCTCTCTTCAGACCGCCATTTGACCCATATTCCGCAGAGGGCTTGGTCCAAGCTGTTTCAATTTTGCAGTCATGTTATCTGCGATTTCCTTCAGCATGTTTCCCTCACTGGCGGCGATCCACCGAAGATAGAAACGCTCTTCACCGATCCCGTACTGTTTCAGGACCTCGGTGAGGAGCGCCACTCGGCGCCGCGCCTTCAGGTTGCCGTTAATGTAATGACAGTCTCCAGGCCAACATCCACCCATCAGCACGCCATCCGCGCCATTCAGGAATGCCTTGAGGACGAATTTCGGATCGACCATGCCACTGCACATAACCCTGATGATCTTGATGTTGGGCGGGTATGAAAGACGGGAAGTACCGGCAAGGTCCGCTGCGGTGAATGTGCACCAGTTACAAAAAAAAGCCACTATTTGAGGTTCGAAGTCTCTCATCGCATAACTCCTTAATTAAGTAAAATCCCATCTATTTCCGCAAAGATCTGTTTATCGGTAAAGTGTCTAACCTTGGCTGCCCCGCTCGGGCAAGCGCCGGCGCAGCTCCCGCACCCCTTACAGATAGCGCTGTTGACCTCACTGATTCCGGCATAGGTGTTGAATTCAATTGCCGAATAGGCGCAGAGCCCGATACAAAGTTGACAGCCGACGCATATATCGGGATCAATACTGGATATCATGGGTGGGATCTCTACGTGACCCGCGGCGCTCAGCGCCATGCATTCGGCCGCCGCGCCCTTCGCCTGGGCGACCGTGTCCGGGATATCCTTCGGGCCCTGACAAGCCCCGGCAAGGAAAACTCCGCTGGTCGGGGTGGATACAGGCGCCAGCTTTGGATGCTCCTCCTGGAAGAATCCGTCTGAACCGATGCCTATACCGAACTTGCGCATGACATCGGGTGCATCCGGCCTGGCTTCCATAGCGGTACAGAGGATGACCATTTCCACCTTGACCTCGATCAGGCGGTTGGAAAGAGTATCTTCTCCCTTAACGGTCAGGATGCCGTTCTCGTCCTCGGTGATGGAACCGGCCTTACCGCGGATCATCTTGACTCCTTCGGCCTGGACCTTCCTGTAGAATTCCTCATATCCCTTGCCGAAGCAGCGCATGTCGATATAGAAGTTATAGACCTCCGTATCGTGCCCGCATTTATCTTTCAGCAGATGCGCATACTTGAGGGCATACATGCAGCAGGTGCGGGAGCAGTATTCATGGTAATTTGTGTCGCGGCTGCCGATGCAATGCAGAATCGCCACGCTCTTCGGCGCATCGGTGAACTTCAGCGGATCTTTCAGATCACGTTTCCTGAGTTTGCCGGATGTCGGCCCGGTCGCATTGGAAAGACGCTCGAACTCGATATTGGTAAAGACGTTCCGGTACTTGCCGTAGCCGTACTGGGTCATCTTGGACGGATTCATTGGATCGAAACCGGTGGCAATGATGATGGAACCGACATCGATGGTCTCCTTCTGATCGCTCATCTCATGGTCGATGGCGCCGGCCTTGCACTCATTGAGACAGAGCTTACACTCGCAGCAGCCACCGCAATCCACGCAACGGGCCGCCTCTGTTCTGGCCTGCTCCTCACTGAATCCAAGCTCGATTTCCTTGTAATTGTCTATGCGCTGTCGCAACCGGAAGGACAGGCATCTTCGCGCGGGACAGGGACTCGACCTTTTTCGGAATCGCCTTCCAGTCACTCCCTGTCGGTTTGGCAGGTCTTTTTTCCGCAAGCTCCTCGCCCAGCAGATATTTTTCTATCGAAACAGCCGCCTGCTGTCCCGCCGCCACTGCTTCGACGGCGATGGACGGACCGGTAAACAGGTCTCCGCCTGCAAAGATGCCCGGAAAGCTTGTCTGATACGTCACGGGATCGGCCGCAACCGTCCCCCGGCGGGTCGTTTCGACCCCTTTCGTGCCTTCCAGGAAACTGCTGTTGACCTGCTGACCGATGGCCGGGATAATCATGTCACATTCGATATTAAATTCCGAACCGGCAACCGGGACCGGTCTCCTTCTGCCGGATTGGTCCAGTTCACCAAGCTCCATCTTGATGCAACGAATTCCGCAAACCTTTCCACCTTCGGTCATGACCGCAATGGGATTGACAAGCAGTTCGATTTTGACGCCTTCTTCCTCGGCGGCCAGGATCTCATGCTTGACTGCAGGCATCTCCTGACCTGCTGCGTCTGTAGAGTATCTTCACCTCGGAGGCGCCCTGCCTCAGGGCCTCACGGGCCGTGTCGATGGCCACGTCGCCACCGCCGACGACCACTACCTTCGCGCCGGTCTTGACCGATTGCTTCAGATTGAGAAGGCCGAGATAATCGATGCCGTGCAGGACGCCTTCGGCATCCTCGTTCTCGATACCCAGCTTCATACTTTTATGCGCGCCGGCTGACAGATAGACGCTCTTGAATCCCTCCTCGAACAGACCGGCAACCGGACGATCCTTGCCGATTGCGACATTCAGTTGGATATCCACGCCCAGCTTCTTGATATAGTCGATCTCCTGTTCGAGGATCTCAGGCGGCAACCGGTAGTCGGGGATACCGAAACGGAGCATGCCTCCGGCAAAGGGCGCCTTTTCGAAAATTGTCGGATGATACCCTTTTTTAGCAAGGAAATAGGCGGCTGAAAGCCCCGCCGGACCCGCGCCGACGATGGCCACCTTCTCACTTTCAGGCTTTTTCTCGATTGTTGGCGCCGGCAATGTGGCCCAATCAACCTGATCGGCCGCGAACCGTTTCAACTGGCATATCGCAAGCGGGGAATCAACCTCCTCCCTGCGGCACCGGGTCTCACAGGGGGCGGGGCAGATACGGCCGAGCGAGCCGGGAAGCGGCATTTTTTCCATGATCAGGCTGAGCGCTTCCTGATACTTGCCGACCTTGATCAGGGCGACAAACCCTTGAATATTAATGCCGGCCGGACAGGTCTGCACACACGGAGCGCGGTCCTTTTTGTCAATCGCATAGCGGACCGGCACAGCCTGGGGGAAGGAGATATAGATGGCCTTGCGCATTCTTGTCCCGACATCCCATTCGTTCGGGGCCTCGACCGGACAGACCTTGGCGCAGTCTCCGCAACCGGTGCAGTTGGTCCTCACATAGCGGGAACGCTGATTGACATCGACCTTGAAGTTGCCGATAAAACCACTGACATTCTCCACCTCGGTATTGGTCATCAAATGGACGTTTTTCTCCTGGCCGACGGCCACCATCTTCGGTGTGCCGATACAGGCCGCGCAGTCCAGGGTCGGGAAAGTCTTGTCATACTGGAGCATGTGCCCCCCGACGGTGGGCTGCCGTTCCACAAGATAGGCCTTATTACCGGAGCTTGCGATATCCAGGGCCGCCTGCATGCCGGCGATACCGCCACCGACCACCAAGGTGTTCGGATTGACCGAGAACGTGCTCGGGATGAGCGCACTCTGGTTCGTGACCCGCATCAGACCGGCCCGGACGATGACGATCGCCTTTGCCGTAGCCTCATCCTCGTCTTCGGTCACCCAGGAGCCATGTTCACGGACACAGACCATATGGAAGGCCCGATAGGGGTTCAACCCCGCTCTCTGGCAGGCGGCGCGGAAGGTTTTTTCATGCATGCGAGGCGAACAGGAGGCCACAACCACACGAGTGAGGTTATGATTCTTGATTTCCTTTTCGATGAGGTCCTGTCCCGGGTCCGAACACATGAACAGATAATCTTTGGAAACTACGACACTCGGGAAGGTTGCCGCATATTCCGCCACCTCCTGCACTCTGACCCGATAGGCGATGTTGATCCCGCAGTGGCAGATGAAAAACCCGATTCGCTCAGACACGACGGTCCTCCTGAGAAAAGCTCTTATTATTATTGTCGATTCTGCCTTGTGTCGGACAGATCAACCGACTGCACGAGCAGTTCCGCTATATCCAGGACTTTTATTTTGTTTCCGGCGCCAAGTTTTGCGACGGCCTCATTGAGAGTTCGGATGCAGTAAGGACACGCCGTGGCGATCACCTCCGCGCCGGTCCCCATTGCCTCTTTGATCCGAATCTCTCCAAGGCTTTCTCTTCCAGCCCTGTCCTTCCATGGTCCGCCCCCGCCCCCGCCACAGCAGAAGCTCCGCTCTCTGCTATTTTGCATTTCAAGCAGCGTAAGACCCGGTATTGATTCAAGGATTCTCCGGGGCGCATCATATATGGAAGAATGCCTGCCAAGGTAACAGGGATCATGGTAGGTCACTTTCAGATCAAGCTTTTGGACGGGTTTGACGGCGCCATCCTGAATGAGTTTATCCAAAAGCTCGGTAGAGTGAACATTGGCTATCTTCTTCAGCCCTTCATAATTACTTCTGAATGAATTCAGACAGTGAGGAGAGTTGGTCAGGAGCTTGGAAACACCGGCCCCCAGAAACATCTCGGTATTTTTCCTGGTCAGATCGGCAACAACATCCGCAACTCCGATCTTATCGGCCAAGTCACCGCAGCAACTCTCCTTTGTTCCAAGAGTTCCATAGGAGACACCGGCATGCTCTAGCAGGCGCAAGAGAGCGACACCCGCCTTTTGGCTGGCTTTATCGGCGCTTGTATCATAGGCCGTGGTACAGCATGTGAACAGGCAATACTCATGTTCTTTGGTGTAAGTCGGCAGCTTTGCGCCCTTGGCCCAATCCGAGCGGCCATCCTTTTTTCCTCCCCAAGGGTTGCCGTTTTTCTTCAGACTCTTCACCGGTGTATCAAAATATCCCGGCAGGAACCCGGCATCGACGACCTGGCGCCGGACGGATTTTACCAGATCGAGCATGCCGATGCCGCGGGGGCACTGTTCGACACAACTGTTACACGTTGCGCAGGTCCATGAGGGCTCATCGACGGATACGTTTGAGGAACTGTCAAGAGCGATGTTGCGGAGGACCTTCCTGGGACTGTAGCTCGTAATCTCGCCGTAGGGACAAACCCCGGTGCACGCGCCGCACTGCATACAGCCCTGGAAGGTCTCGCCGATATCCTTCCGGATCGTGGCCAGGCTGACCTGAGAGTCTCGCAAGGCCTTTTCTTTCAGTGTTGTCAGGAAAATGGCTAAAGGCCTGTAAAAAAGGTGCGACCATTTGCCGAAAGGGACCTCTATAACCAGCATCGGTACTGCAATAGCAAGGTGAATTACATATATGACGTAGGTTCCCATCGGCCAACCGATGAGACGAACAATATGCATCGTAATACCGGTTAATGTTGTGAGAAAAAGGAGGCTCAGAAAAAGCCAGTCGGAACTGTGGGAATATCTGTGGATTTTTTCCTGCTTTTCAAGCCGGCCGCGAAACATCTGCACAGTCATGATAAGCAAGGCCCCTGTCGCGTAGTAACCGAAGATACTTGTGAAATGCCAGCTCTTGTCATCAACCTGGAACCATCGGATGAAAACGATGATCAAGGTCATCATGGTTAAATAGCCGGAAACCAGGATGAAGTGATTCAACCATCTGCTTCGGTCTTCTCCGCATTGCCGCCAGCGCCGCTGCGTAATAAAGTGCAGAAAAAAGGTCTTGGCTTCCGTAACATATAACCGGAGCGGCGCCCTGGTGCCGTTCATAATTAAGCGATACATTCTGAAGGCGTTTGACAGCAGAAAAGTCGACAGGATTGCGGCCATGGTCAAATCGCCGAACTCAACCCACTTGAGAGGCGCGAACGTATTAACCGCAACGCGGTCGGTGATTATAGGTCCGTGGAAGAAAACAAAAAGGAGAATAACAAAAAGCGCCACTACGCCCAACGCACCGAATTCCCAGGTCTCAGAGAGGTAGAACCGCTTGGCAAGCCCCGTCCAGTCATACTGGGTCACCAACCAGCGGCGAGCAGCCATCATCGTCTCGGCCGGCTCGGCTCCCCGCGGACAGTCGGTATTGCATTCGCCGCAATAATAGCAGAGCCACGGTTCCGGAGATTCCAACAGCTTATCTCTCAGGCCGAGTTGGAGATAGCGATAGATTTTTCTGGGGAACGTGTTTTCCCCGGCAGACAAAGGACATGCGGATGCACAGGAGCCACATTGCATACAGGCTTCCATGTCCCTGGCCCCAAGACTCTCGACCTCGCTGTATAAATCCAGGTTGATATTGTTTTTATTCACAATCTTCCCCTTGAAAGTCACACGCGGGCGGTAGAAAATGGCTTTCCGAATCGGGAACTGCTAGTTTCTTATCCGGAGTTTCCGGATGGACACTATCCAGCATCCGAGCCGCCGGGGGTTGATGTAGCATCCATTATCCCCTGCGATCTCGTTCATCGAGCAGCAAAGCACGCTTCCCCGATTGGCGATTCGAATAGATCCGGGAAAATAACCCCTCTTTTCCCAAAAGCATTGAGCGTTTGTTTTCCCGGAAATGAATCACGACAGGGTCTCTTTATCTTCGCTTTCCTGATTCCATGCGATCTTCATTGCTTTGTCGAAGTTGCACTCGGCGCAGTTGTAATCTCGAGCGCAAAGCTTGAAGTTCACCACTTTGGCCCTCATCCAAACACATTCCTTTTCGCCCGAATCAAAGTCAGGCGAAGCGGCTTGCTTTTCCCGCGGATTTCGAGGTCTGCCCGGCATAATGAATCAACCCGTCCCGTACGACAGACTTGTTAGCAACAGTAAGCGGCCATTTGGCGAATCGCTCGCCGGGGGCGTCCCCTGGCAATGAGCAAAAATGAGCCTCTTCGACGCCGGAATTATCTAAAGGCAAGAAGTGCGCCATCTCCTGACAGGTTGCGCGACAGGATAGGCGCGCCTATATGGCGAGCGCTTTTGCAAGAGATCGAAAGGCTCTTTCCCGCCCGGTGAGCGTGAGGGAGGTATTGTCTATATTTGTACATGTTGTATAAAATTTAAACACTTGCGGAGGGAATGCGTTCCGCCCGGCCTATCGGGCGGATGATCGCCTCCGGGGCGACCTTGGTCCGGTAACGTATCGCCGGGATCGAGCGCTTATGCCCCTGTTGCCTGCCGGCAGTTTCTTGTGTATAAATAATTTACACTCTCATTTTTTTCACCATGCGCGCCCTCTTGTCGCGGAACCGGTTTATACCGTTGGCGGACCTTGGCGCCTGGGGCAGGATCAGATGGAAAAACAAATGAAAATCGCCATAATCGGAGGTGGCAAGCGCTGCAAGGCGTTCCTGGAAATGTTCGACGCCAGGCGGTTCCCGAAGCTCGGGGCCGAAATCGTTGCGGTTGCCGATCCGGACCTGGAGGCCCCCGGCATCTGCCTGGCCCGTGAGAAAAAGATTTATATCACCCGGGACTGCAAAGACTTTTACAAGATAAAGAATTTGGATTTGGTTATCGAACTCACCGGCAAAGCGGACCTGCTGGAGGATTTCATCAAGCACAAACCCCCCAGAGTGCGCGTCCTGGAGGCGGCGATATCTAGAATATTCGGCGATGTCCTGCGGCTTTCCGAAGAGTACCAGTTCACCAAACGTCATATCAATCTGGTTGAAGGCATCATGGACAGCCTTTTCACCGGTCTGCGGGACTGGGTCCTGATCATGCAGCCGGATTTCAAGTTGCTCGACGCCAACGAGGCCTTCCTGGAAGCCGTTAGGATGAACAAAGAGGATGTGATCGGAAAACGATGCCATGAGGCGGCTTACGGTTCGGCAGAGCAGTGCCGGGGGGATGGGTTTTATTGTCCGGCGGCGCGCTGCCTCGAAACCGGAAATGCCGCTCATGCGATCCTGGAGGGTTGCGGCCAGCCCGATATGGTCCGGTATCGAGAGATCACGGCGTTTCCGTTGAAAGCAGCCGACGGGCGGATTGAACTCATTGTCGAAATATCCCGCGATATCACCGATGAACTCGAAAAGAGAGTCGAACAGAAAGTCTCGGCCCTGAAAAAAGACCTCATGCGCCTTGTTTATGAGGAAAAAATGATTTCTCTCGGCAAGCTGGCGGCAGGCGCGGTTCACGAAATAAACAACCCGCTGACCGGGATAAACGCGCTGGCGCGCCTCGTGCGCCAGGAACTCGAATCCGGGGATCCCGACGCAGCGGCAAAAGAAAAATTCATCTATTATCTCGGCCTCATTGATTCCGAATCCGCCCGATGCAGCGGGATCGTTAGAGACCTACTCCACTTTTCCCGGCAGGCAAAGGGAATTCGCAGTCATTTTCAGCTAAACGAGCTGATTGAAAAGGCCCTTGATTTTGTCCGTTTTCGCTTCGATTCACAGGGAATACGCGCACGAACGGAACTGGACGGGGACCTGCCCCGGATGGTGGGGGATCAAAGCCAGATACAGCAATGTCTTTTGAACCTCATTTTCAATGCCGTTGACGCTATGCCGGATGGAGGCGAACTTGCCCTGAGAACTCTATGGGACCGGGCCTCGTCGCAGATTCGCTTCGAAGTGGCCGATAACGGGATCGGCATTGCGCAGGGAATCATTCCCCAGATTTTCGAGCCGTTCTTTTCGACCAAGAGCCATGACAAGGGCGTGGGTCTCGGGCTTTCAGTGGTTTACGGCATAGTCAAGGAGCATGGGGGCTCGATATACGTCAAAAGCGACGAAGGGGCCGGGGCGCGCTTCATTCTCAAGTTTCCCGTTGATTGCGCCGCCGGCTGAGGCGCCGCCGTTTAAGTCACATGAAGCAATTGCATCGTATTGTTAACAGATTTGCAATACGAGGGATATTCCATGCCGGAAAAGATTCAGATTCTGGTTGTCGATGACGAGTTGATCGTGCGGGAGTCCCTTGTCGGCTGGATGAAGCGGGCGGGGCACAACGTGGATGCGGCTTCCGGGGGCCGGCAGGCTCTGGAAATGATCGGCCGCAACGAGTACGACCTGGTTTTCCTGGATATAAAGATGCCGGACCTGAGCGGCCTTGACGCGTTAAAGAACATCAAAATGGTCTCTCCGCATATTCTTGTGGTGATGATAACGGCGTACGCCACGGTCGAGACCGCCATCGAGGCGATGAAAAGCGGGGCCGACGATTTCCTGATCAAGCCTTTCGAACCCGAGCAGCTAAAACTGCTGATAGAAAAACTCCTCAACCAAAAAAAACTGGTGGATGAAAACATCTTTCTTCGAAACCAGGTGGACAAAGGCGCCCGCTATCAGGACCTCATAGGCGCTTCGGCCTGCATGAGGCGGCTTTTTTCTTTTGTCGACCAGGTCGCCAAGGTCGATTCGCCTATCCTGCTTCAGGGAGAAACGGGGACGGGCAAGGAACTGGTGGCCAAGGCCATCCACGCCCGCAGCAATCGCAGATACGGACCGTTTATCGCCATAAACTGCGGGGCCTTTACCGATACCCTGCTCGAAAGCGAGCTCTTCGGCCATGAGGCGGGCTCGTTTACCGGGGCGACCCGCACCCAGAAAGGCCGCCTTGAAATGGTGAACGGAGGCACGCTGTTCCTGGATGAAGTAGGCGAAATCCCCCTGAAGATGCAGGTCGATCTGCTCCGCGTGCTCCAGGAGAAAAGTTTTCACAGGGTGGGAGGAAACCGGGACATAAACGTCGACTTCCGGCTGGTTTCGGCTACCCATCAGGATTTATTGAAGAAGGTCTCCAGGGAGCAATTTCGCAAGGACTTCTATTTCCGGCTCAAGGTGATCGAGATCGAAGTCCCGCCTCTGAGAAAACGCAAAGAAGACATCCCCTCTCTGGCGGAGCATTTTCTGGAAAGATTCCGCCGCGAAACGAACAGACAGGTTAAAGGCTTCAGAGACGAGGCGATGCTGCTCCTGCAATCCTATGATTGGCCCGGCAATGTACGGGAGCTGGAAAACACGATAGAGCGGGCGGTGGTGCTCTCAAAAAGTCAGTATCTGAAAAAGGAGGATTTTGTCTTTCTTTTCAGGGTCCCCGAGGAAAATGGAGTATCCGTGTCAATGCGCGATGTCGAAAGGCGCCATATCGATCATATCCTCAAACTGTGCCGATGGAATATTTCCAAGGCGGCGACCTTCCTGGAAATGAACCGCGTTACGCTGCATCACAAGATCAAAAAATTCGATCTAAAGCCCGAAGACTAAAAAGCCTTATACCCGCTTGCCGGAAGCTCTATTTGGAATGTTGATCCTTTTCCCGGTTCGCTCTCGACTCGAATGGCGCCCTTATGCCGATCGATAATCCCGAAAGTTGTGGAGAGCCCCAGGCCCAATCCCTTTCCTTCTTTTTTCGTGGAAAAGAAAGGGTCGAAAATATAGGGAAGGTCCTCCCTTGCAATCCCGTATCCGGTGTCCTTCACTAGAATATGAATAAGACTCTTGGCCGAATCGAAACTGCTCTCGATGTTAAGGACCCCACCCTCGGGCATCGCGTCAACGGCATTGAAAATAAGGTTTATTATGCACTGCTGAAGCTGGTTGAAGTCGCCCTGAATCAAGGGAAGGTCCGGGGCAAGGCGCGTTTGGACCTCAATATTTTGAAGAAGGAGTTTGTGCCCGCTCAAATCCATGCACTTGCTCAAAAGCTCGTTTATATCGACCGGCCTGAATTCGAGTTTGGATTTCCGAGAAAAAGCAAGCAGGTTGGAGACAATCTTCGAACAGCGCTCCAGTTCGCTTTGCATAAGGGATAGATAACCCTGGAACTTGGCGGTCGAATCCACGGGGAGGCTCGACCCGCGAGAAAGCAACTTGTTCATGAGCAGGACATAGTTCAGAATACCGGCCAAAGGATTGTTGATTTCATGGACCACGCTGGCGGCGAGCTTTCCCAGTGAAATCATTTTGTCCTGGTGAAGCATCCTCGTCTGGTCCTCCACTTCCTGCGCCAGCTTTCTGATCTCTCGCTCATCGCGGACGAAGCAGACCACGCCAACCTCATCTTCTCCCTGCGTCATCACGGCGGCCGAAAGCTGAACGGGAATTTTAGATCCGTCATTTCCCGCGAGGCAGCTCTCGTGCAGCAATAGTCTTCCTTTGCCTCCAAGCTCCTTGGATGCGAGCGCTCTTTTGAATTTATCGGCCTCACCCGCGCAGAACAACCCCTCGATCTTCCCGCCTATCGCCTCTTTTCTCGAATACCCGAGCATCCGCTCCATGCTTTTGTTGAAAATCATTATCCTGCCGGCTTTGTCGCCGGCGATTATGCCGTCTATGGAACTCTCTATCAGGAGCTTCTGGGTTTGAAAGGTCCGAGCCAGTTCCTCGGATGTTTCCATCCACCGCTCCTCGATAAGAGCGGTGTAATCCCTGAGGTCCCTGCGCATCGAGAATCTTTCCTGCGCACGTTTGAGCGCGACCATCAGGGCCTGTTCGCTTATCGGTTTGATGATGAAGTCCGAAGCGTCGAGTTGCAAAGCGCGGACGGCGTAGTTCATGTCGCTGAAGGCCGTGGCCACGATGACTTCCCTGTCCGGGTCCATCTCCTTTATTCTTCTGAGCACTTCCATGCCGTCGATGCCCGGCATCCGAATGTCGGTGACAACCACGTCGGGAGAATCACTGGCGAACAGATCGACCCCGCTTTCTCCGTCATTAGCGGAAATAACGGTGTGTCCCTCATCCTCAAGAGCGATCGTCATAACCTTGAGAATGCCGGGGTCATCGTCAATCAGCAGGACTTTCAAGCCTTTGTGAGTATTCATCCCGAAGCTCCGGATAAAAGACTACCAGTTTCCGCAATTTCTGCAAAGCTTTATAGTCCCCGGCGAAGGGCTTTCTCATCCCGGGGACCCGATTGCAATTCGATGCGGGCCGTTAGCCCGAATCGAATTACAGAATCGAGTTCCAGACCCGATGACCACCCCCGGCGGCGGGACAAGCCCGCTTGAGCGGCGCCATGCGTTGTGCTGTTTGTAAGGCGAATTGTCTATTAATAACTCTTTTTAAAGAGACGACGATTCGGTGCATTAAAATACTCTTGTAATTTTTTCATAAAGTGTGCTTAAGTAAAAATACCGTTAAACCATTCCGCCTTTACCATAGGGTTTAAGACAGGTTGAAACGGCCTGTAATTTGCATCATGGATTCGACCCGGCGCGCGCCGGCGAGAGCGCTGAATTATATAAACCAGCGAATCGGGAGGAAACAGTATGAAAGAGAGCAAGTGTGTAGGTTTGATTTGCTCCCTGTGTTTGCTTCTGGCCTTTTCGGCTCCTGCACTCGGACAGCAAAGACAGGATAAGTCAAAACCGGGGCCGGTTTTGAGTCAAGCTCAGATCAAGGCCCAGGCTGAAGCCGCCAAGCGCGAACAATTAAACCAGGACTTGCTTGCGGCCATCAGCGCCGGGTCTCCCGGGCTGGTGCACAAGCGGCTTGCCGCCGGCGCTAATGTGAACGGCCGGGACCGCGATGGAATGACCCCCCTGATGCACGCTGCTCTCCAAGGCAATGTGGCATTGACCCGGTTGCTGATCGATAAGGGCGCCGCCATAAACTTGACGGACTCTTTCGGAGTGACCGCCCTCATGCAGGCGGCCTGGGGCGGCCACACCCAGGTAGTCGATTTGCTCATGGACGAAGGGGCCGACCCGAACCTTCAGAGCGTCCTGGAAGTCCCCAGGCTCAAGAAAGCGGGAATCAACGCCCTCATGGGCGCCAGCATGAACGGCAACCTTGACGTGGTGAAGCATCCTTCTTGACAGAGGCGTTCGAGTGAATCAGCAGGACGCCCAGGGGCAGACCGCTCTTATGCACGCTTCCAGGGAAGGCTTCCCTCAGGTTGCCGACCTTTTGCTCTCCAAGGGCGCCAAGACTGAAATAAAGGACCAGTTCGGCAGAACGGCCCTCACGGTTGCGACGATTTACGGCCACTACCAAGTCGTTTGCGTTCTTGTCTCAGCGGGGGCAAACGTTCACACTAAAGACATTCACAATATGAAGCCCATTGTTTACGCCTCCGCGATGGACCAGGGAGACATCTACAAATACCTTGAAGCGGCAATGGCGAGGAAAGCCTTCAGGCGCGCTCCGTGAAAGGACACATTTCCAAATGGCCGATTGGAAGCCGGGCACTGATAAAAGACAAGCGGAACGATTCAAGGTCGGATGGGCCGGCACGCTCACCTGTCTTTTCCCCAACCATGAAGAAAATGTTGACATCAGAGTGACCGAGGTCTCGACAACAGGTGCTCGCCTGGAATTGAAAACGCTGAAAATCGGCTCCTATCATATAGTTATCGGAAGCGAATCGAGCCGGTTTACTTTGAAGGTCAGCCTGCCCGAGGCCGCCCTCTGGGCGCCGGTCAGGATAGTTTGGTACAGCACTGACCAGGAGAAAGATTCGTTCAATTTGGGCGTGATGTTTCTGCACGCATCCGAGGAGCTCCGAGCGACATTAAAACGGCTATTGGCCGATGTTGCGCCTGCAAACGTCACTCTCTGAGCTGCGGGATCGGGAATTGTATCGCCCCGAACATTTTCAAGCCATAATTCTGGATGTTGACGGCACGCTCCTGGACACCCTTCAGGACCTGGCCGATTCAATGAACGAAATGCTCAGCCATTTCGGGTTTCCCGTCCATGGATTGGAAAACTACAGGTATTTCGTCGGGGACGGCCTGGAGAACCTCGTTAGACGCTCACTTCCCGATTCGGCCAAAAACGACCCCACGCTGATAGCCCGATGCAGTGAAATGATGCTGCGGATATATGAGCGAAACTGGAATGTGAAAAGCCGGCCCTATCCCGGGATTCCGGAGCTTCTTGACGCGATGGCGGCGCGCGGCCTGAAGATGGCCGTGCTTTCCAACAAGCCTCATGACTTGACGCAGAAGGCGATAGAGGGGCTTTTGCCCGCATGGCGCTTCGACGCCGTCGAGGGCGAGCGCCCGCCCGCGCCGCGCAAACCCGACCCTTCTTCGGCGCTGGAAATTGCGAACAGGCTCGGGGTCGAGCCTGCGGGCTTCCTCTACCTCGGCGATACCGGCACGGACATGAAAACCGCAAATGCCGCCGGCATGTACGCCGTCGGCGCTCTCTGGGGATTTCGAAGCGCCGAAGAGCTCATAGCAACCGGCGCCAGGAAGCTCATAGCAAAGCCGGCCGAATTGCTTGAGCTGCTTTGATGGAAAAAGGACTTGATCTGAAATCCGAGAGTCTTTATTCTTCGGCAAGCGGTGTAAGACCGCTCAAAACTGCAAGCATGCCGGGAAAAGAGCTTATGAGATTGAAAAGGGTTGCAGGGCTTTCGCTTTTTCTCATGTTCACGCTCGTGTTCTGTTCCTTTGCCTTCGCCGAAGAAGAAAAAGGAGAAGAATTCACCGCGACCGTTCAGAGATACGAGTATCGCATCCCGGACTTGACCGTGGTGGGGTCTCCGAGGTGGTATAATATCAAACCGAAGGACACTCTCCTGGACATGGCGAGGCGAAACGGCCTGGGCTTCAATTCGGTTGAGCTCCTTTTTCCAAAAATGGACGCATGGATTCCACCCAAGGGCAAAAGGATTTTTGTTCCCACCTTCTGGGTGCTTCCACCCAGCCAGCATTACCAACTGGTGATAAATATCCCCGAGTTGAGGCTGTACTTTTTCGACCAGCGCAGTTCAACCGTTCAGACCTATCCGATCGGGATAGGCGACGAGGGATGGGAAAGTCCGCTTGGGAGCTTTTATGTAAATGAGAAAAGGCCCAATCCGTGCTGGTATGTTCCCGTTTCGCTCCAGGCAAAATATGGCATGGCGGTCATGCCGCCCGGCCCGGAGAACCCGCTGGGGGAATTCGTCATGAAGTTTTCGGCAGGCGCCTACGGAGTTCACGGGACCGCCATGCCCTGGGGAGTCGGACGACTCGTCAGCCACGGCTGCATTCGTTGCTACCCCGAACACATACGCATCTTGTATCCTCAGGTGCGCTATCGGAACAAAGCTCGAGATCATCTACGAACCGCTCAAATTCGGCCGAAAAGACGGGCGGATATTTGTACAGGCCTTCCCGGATGTCTATAAGAAAATTCCTGATTACGCCAAATATGCATTCGATAAATTGGTGCAGTATCCCTTTGCAAAAGATGTGGATCAGAAGAAATTCATGGTGGCGATGAGCCTGCAAAATGGGGTCCCCACTGATGTGACGCGAAATACTTATGAGGACGACTCGCTCAAGGTAGTCGAAATGACGCAGTAATGGCGCGGCCGGACTCACTGCGCCTGCGCGACGGGGTGAGGCCATCACGGGCGTTCCTTTTCGACACGGAATAAGCAGCATCCGATTTCCCGTGCGCCTCCAGTGTATATGGGGTAATGGCTGGACGAAAAATTTCTTGATTTTATAAAACAGGTGTCGTAGCATTTAAGCCGTTTTCTTTTAGGAAGGCCGCATAGGTGGTCTAATACACTGCAAAAAGATCGATTTCGCAAATTTTGAACTCGAGAGGAGGTGGGAGTGCAGCAGACAGCAAGAGGAGGGTTTTGAAAACGACACGGTGCTTAATCTAATCGGTTTCTAAGGAGGAAAGAGCATGAAGAGAATAGTGGCAGTATTGTTTGTTGTTGCATTTGCTTTTACGATGATTCGGTTGTGCCTGCCAAACGGATTGCAAGAAATGTACGGAACTTTGCCAGTCGGCTCTGGATAAGGCTCAGTCAATCGAACAATCATGTACGGCCAGCGCCAGAGCAGCCGAAGCTGCCGCGATGAGAGCTGAGAACGCCGCTCGCAGAGCCGAAGCAGCCGCTGACAAGTGCGAAGCGATGTTCAAGAAACACCTGAAGAAGTAAGTACCGCATTTATCTCTTGTCGAAATTAAAGGCCGGGGGACTTCCACCGGCCCTTCTTTTTCGGTGGGCCTCAGAGCTGATTCGGCGCAGCCATTCTTTTCCTGAGCAGAATTTCATTCCAGCCCGGCTTTATCAGGTCCTCCAGAATCGCCGTTTTCTCGAAACCTGCGGTGCTGTAAAATTTTTGCGCCCTCAGATTGAAAGAGGATACCGTAGCCCACAGGTTTGCCGATTTATACCGCTCGCAGACCCAGTCGATGATCCGGCTCCCGATTCCTTTGCCCCGAAATCCGTCGAAGAGGGCCATGAGCTCGATGAACGGCCCGAAAAGCCACGGAGACCTCACCGACAGGACCCCGGCAGACATTGTCCGGAAATCATTACGGCATAACGGCTGAGCGCCGGGTCTGCGTGCAGCAGATAGAACTCGAAAGCCTCCGGCGTGTATTCCAGGGTGAGCCAGGGGTCCATCGAGCACAGTATCATGCTCATCGCGCCCACATATTCCGGTCTGAGAGGCGAAAGAGAAAACTGTTGTTTACCTTCGATCGCTTCCATGCCGTTCCTCTTTCAAATTCATCCGCTGAAAAGGATATATTAAATCAAATCAATGCGCCAGGGGCAACGCGGAGAGCAATATCGAACCACGGATGGACGCGGATTTACACAGAGAGCTTCAATCCCCCCACACACAAGACCAATATTGAACCATGGATGGACACGGATTCACACGGAGAGCTTCAATCCCACACACACACAAGACCAATATTGAACCACGGATGGACACGGATTCACACGGATCGTAGGGGAGGGCTTTATGCCCTCCCTGCGGGGGGGGCGATCGCCCATGTGGAGAGGTAACCGGGCACCTCCTGGAGGATGGAAAGAAGTTCAACGTCTCATAACCCCGCATGGGGAGAAGTAACGGAAAAGCGAAGAGGCCGGACGCAGGCCTGTCGCCTCTCATAACCCCGCATGGGGAGAGGTAACTTTGGGCGATATCCACAGGGATGGACACGAGAGGCGTCTCATAACCCCGCATGGGGAGAGGTAACCGATCTGGCCGGCCGGGACACGCAAAGGTTACTCATCTCATAACCCCGCATGGGGAGAGGTAACTGAGGACATGGAAAGGCGCCTGAAGCTGGTCGAGCTTCTCATAACCCCGCATGGGGAGAGGTAACTATGACTCCATCCGGATTCTAAGCGCGAGGAAAAAACTCATAACCCCGCATGGGGAGAGGTAACCCTAAAATCAACCCAGGAAAAAGGTGCATTACAGTACTCATAACCCCGCATGGGGAGAGGTAACAGAATTCGGACTGCAAGTTTCCAAGTTGTGTGCGTCAAGTTCTGCAAATTCGATCAGGGCATACGGCGCCTAGTTTTTTGTTTTCCTTACTGCTTCAACCGACGAAGCGAGCCCTGGAGGGCCGCCGAGAATGGGTCCAACAGTGACTCGTCGGAGGCGGCCCTCCAGGGCGGCCTCTCAGGCAGCGATACCTAGTCGCAGCTTCTTTTGTTCTTGGAGTAGATCCATATTGATGTAACGGCTTGCTTCCAGCCAGTCCTCGTGGGTCTCCACCGCCAAGGCACGGACAAGCCGCAGACAGCTCTCCCGGTTGGGAAAGATCCGCACTACGTGAGTTCTTCTCTTGATCTCCTCGTTTAGCCGTTCGAGCATGTTTGTGGATTTCATGTGCTTATGGTGTTGAAGCGGGAGACGGTAGAAGGCGAGGGTTTCCCCGATATTCTCTTCCACCCATTCGCACAGCTTCGGATACTTCTTGCTCCAGCGCTCAAGCCACTGCGCCAGGTCCTTTTGAGCCTCGGCAAGGTCCCTTCTGTCATATATCCACCGCAATTCCTGCAAGCAGTCGTCTACCGCTTTCCTCGGGAGGTGATCCAGGGCGTTTCTTAGGAAGTGTACGTAACAGCGCTGCCAGACGGCTTCGGGAAGTACCTCGGCGATGGCCCGTTTGAGTCCGGGATGATCGTCCGATACTACGAACTCTACGCCCCGTAAGCCGCGCCTTTTCAGTTCCACCAGGAAATCCTTCCAACTTGTCGCACTTTCACGGTTGGCCAGTTCCACGGCCAGGATCTGCCGTCTGCCCTCTGCGTTGATGCCGATGGCGATCTGCACAGCCTGGCTGCGGATAACCCCGTCATCTCTGACTTTTTCGTAGCGGGCGTCCAAGATCATGTAAGGATAGCTCTCTTCGAGGGGTCGCTTGGCAAACCGCTCCAGGCTCTCGTCCAAAGTCTTGTTGACCTCGCTGATCGAGGAGGCCGAAAACGAGTGGCCGCACAGCTCCTCGGTGATGGCTTTCACTTTTCTCGTGGACACGCCCTGGACGTACATCTCGGCCAGCGCGGAAACCAAAGCTTTCTCCGATCTTTGATATCTCTCGAAGAGTTGAGTGGAAAAATGCCCTTGCCGGTCCTGTGGCACTCGGAGTTCGAGCTTGCCCACGCGTGTTATCAAAGACCGGCCGTAGTAGCCTGAACGGTATCCAACGCGCCCGTCGCTCCTTTCCCCTTTCTCGGCTCCTACCGCCTCTGTCATCTCCTGCTCCAACACTTCCTGGAGCACCTCACGAAGTAATGTCTTGAGGCCGTCCTTCTCCTCGCTGAAAATCTCTTGGAGGTTGATCCATTTGCGCTTACATTTGTTCTCGGTCATGGCATATTCTCCGTCTGTTCGGGTGGGTGATTCGTTACAGTGAAACACCCGTATGCCATGACCATCTTCTGCAAGTCATTCTTTTTTGCAGAACTTTCTGCACATTACCCGAGAATGCTCATAACCCCGCATGGGGAGAGGTAACCTGTCAACAAATAGTCCCATCAGATTGGGCGCTAATTCTCATAACCCCGCATGGGGAGAGGTAACGAACAAATGGCTGTGAGCGGAGCAATTGCATTGATTCTCATAACCCCGCATGGGGAGAGGTAACTTGAAATTTCCAATCCAAATTCAACGCCCTTTCCCTCTCATAACCCCGCATGGGGAGAGGTAACAAAAACTGAAGAAGAAATAGAATCGATTGAACAACGCTCATAACCCCGCATGGGGAGAGGTAACTGACGTGTTCAATCCGCCTGAGCGATCCGGGCAGGTCTCATAACCCCGCATGGGGAGAGGTAACCTCGGCCAGGAGCTGGACGGAAAACCGTTTTTTCTCTCATAACCCCGCATGGGGAGAGGTAACACGCCTGACGCTGTTTTCGTGGACGTTGTCGGCATCCTCATAACCCCGCATGGGGAGAGGTAACCCGATCTCAACAAATATCGCCACGATCCGATGGGATGCTCATAACCCCGCATGGGGAGAGGTAACGTGAAGCGCGTACCGTTTCGAGAATTTGACTCTTAGCTCATAACCCCGCATGGGGAGAGGTAACTGCGCCCTGACGATTCTTTAGCCAAAAAATACAAGCCTCATAACCCCGCATGGGGAGAGGTAACCCTTCAGCCCCTTCCACTTCTTGCCCGTTTTCTCGATCTCATAACCCCGCATGGGGAGAGGTAACTGGCCTCGGTCAATCAGACCGGAGATGCTTACAACGTCTCATAACCCCGCATGGGGAGAGGTAACTGGCCTCGGTCAATCAGACCGGAGATGCTTACAACGTCTCATAACCCCGCATGGGGAGAGGTAACAGAAACTGCAATAAAATCCCCCTTGAGAACTTTGTACTCATAACCCCGCATGGGGAGAGGTAACCTAATCCCATTGCCCCTTTCGGGGATACAGCTAATGCTCATAACCCCGCATGGGGAGAGGTAACCTGCAACACCCAACCATGCTACGCCGCCAAATTCTACTCATAACCCCGCATGGGGAGAGGTAACCGCAGGAACTGGGCGAGATGTTCGGTTATTTTTCGGCTCATAACCCCGCATGGGGAGAGGTAACTGACGCCAATCCCGTCTCCGTTTCTTTGACGGTCCTCTCATAACCCCGCATGGGGAGAGGTAACGCGCACCAACGAGCTGGGCCTTATAGACATGGGCATCTCATAACCCCGCATGGGGAGAGGTAACCAACCGTTCGTTTCGGGGCGCGGGCCTGACGGGTATCTCATAACCCCGCATGGGGAGAGGTAACTTTTCTCGATGTCGTGCAAAACGAGTAGTCCCAACGGCTCATAACCCCGCATGGGGAGAGGTAACCCGGTTCCGGGCATCATCATGGCTCCCGGATTGAACCTCATAACCCCGCATGGGGAGAGGTAACCCTGGTCGGATTACCGAAAACCACCCAGATGATTTGCTCATAACCCCGCATGGGGAGAGGTAACTTTTTACAGGCTGCCGATCTGTGAGAGTGATTGTGACTCATAACCCCGCATGGGGAGAGGTAACTCCATCTTGCAGCTTCGGCAATGTCCTGCAAATCGACTCATAACCCCGCATGGGGAGAGGTAACAACGGTACTAGTTCGACGGGATACATACTGAACATTCTCATAACCCCGCATGGGGAGAGGTAACTCGCATCGATGAACACCGCGTCTGCCTTCTCCGAATCCTCATAACCCCGCATGGGGAGAGGTAACAAAAGGCGTCATGGACGGGATGGACGCTTGTTCTCGTCTCATAACCCCGCATGGGGAGAGGTAACCCGTGGAAAATGCGGTTTGGGAAGCCGCCGCTGCAAGCTCATAACCCCGCATGGGGAGAGGTAACTAATATGCCACCAACTAACGTGAGGCTCATTCTCGGCTCATAACCCCGCATGGGGAGAGGTAACGGAATATGTCGCCGGCATGGTCGAAGTCTTTCGCGACTCATAACCCCGCATGGGGAGAGGTAACTCGGATGGCGGCGTCAAGGACCGCCCCGGCTTCGGCTCATAACCCCGCATGGGGAGAGGTAACGGAGGAAAGAGCGCAAACACTGCATCGATTTTCTTGCCTCATAACCCCGCATGGGGAGAGGTAACGGAGGAAAGAGCGCAAACACTGCATCGATTTTCTTGCCTCATAACCCCGCATGGGGAGAGGTAACCTGAGCGCTGAGTGGTTGGTAGCACATGATATTCATCTCATAACCCCGCATGGGGAGAGGTAACGGGCAAAGGGAGCAGGGTTTTGATTGCCAAGGCAGACTCATAACCCCGCATGGGGAGAGGTAACAAAGAAAACCTGCCCTATCCTGAGCGGGAATGTTGACTCATAACCCCGCATGGGGAGAGGTAACGGAATATGTCGCCGGCATGGTCGAAGTCTTTCGCGACTCATAACCCCGCATGGGGAGAGGTAACTAGGCATTATCTGTGTCACCGCATTGGGCCTGTCTATCTCATAACCCCGCATGGGGAGAGGTAACGGCGGCGGGCGTCGTGGTGAGGTTGTTATAGAAGATCTCATAACCCCGCAAGTTGTGTGCGTCAAGTTCTGCAAATTCGATCAGGGCATACGGCGCCTAGTTTTTTGTTTTCCTTACTGCTTCAACCGACGAAGCGAGCCCTGGAGGGCCGCCGAGAATGGGTCCAACAGTGACTCGTCGGAGGCGGCCCTCCAGGGCGGCCTCTCAGGCAGCGATACCTAGTCGCAGCTTCTTTTGTTCTTGGAGTAGATCCATATTGATGTAACGGCTTGCTTCCAGCCAGTCCTCGTGGGTCTCCACCGCCAAGGCACGGACAAGCCGCAGACAGCTCTCCCGGTTGGGAAAGATCCGCACTACGTGAGTTCTTCTCTTGATCTCCTCGTTTAGCCGTTCGAGCATGTTTGTGGATTTCATGTGCTTATGGTGTTGAAGCGGGAGACGGTAGAAGGCGAGGGTTTCCCCGATATTCTCTTCCACCCATTCGCACAGCTTCGGATACTTCTTGCTCCAGCGCTCAAGCCACTGCGCCAGGTCCTTTTGAGCCTCGGCAAGGTCCCTTCTGTCATATATCCACCGCAATTCCTGCAAGCAGTCGTCTACCGCTTTCCTCGGGAGGTGATCCAGGGCGTTTCTTAGGAAGTGTACGTAACAGCGCTGCCAGACGGCTTCGGGAAGTACCTCGGCGATGGCCCGTTTGAGTCCGGGATGATCGTCCGATACTACGAACTCTACGCCCCGTAAGCCGCGCCTTTTCAGTTCCACCAGGAAATCCTTCCAACTTGTCGCACTTTCACGGTTGGCCAGTTCCACGGCCAGGATCTGCCGTCTGCCCTCTGCGTTGATGCCGATGGCGATCTGCACAGCCTGGCTGCGGATAACCCCGTCATCTCTGACTTTTTCGTAGCGGGCGTCCAAGATCATGTAAGGATAGCTCTCTTCGAGGGGTCGCTTGGCAAACCGCTCCAGGCTCTCGTCCAAAGTCTTGTTGACCTCGCTGATCGAGGAGGCCGAAAACGAGTGGCCGCACAGCTCCTCGGTGATGGCTTTCACTTTTCTCGTGGACACGCCCTGGACGTACATCTCGGCCAGCGCGGAAACCAAAGCTTTCTCCGATCTTTGATATCTCTCGAAGAGTTGAGTGGAAAAATGCCCTTGCCGGTCCTGTGGCACTCGGAGTTCGAGCTTGCCCACGCGTGTTATCAAAGACCGGCCGTAGTAGCCTGAACGGTATCCAACGCGCCCGTCGCTCCTTTCCCCTTTCTCGGCTCCTACCGCCTCTGTCATCTCCTGCTCCAACACTTCCTGGAGCACCTCACGAAGTAATGTCTTGAGGCCGTCCTTCTCCTCGCTGAAAATCTCTTGGAGGTTGATCCATTTGCGCTTACATTTGTTCTCGGTCATGGCATATTCTCCGTCTGTTCGGGTGGGTGATTCGTTACAGTGAAACACCCGTATGCCATGACCATCTTCTGCAAGTCATTCTTTTTTGCAGAACTTTCTGCACATTACCAACCCCGCATGGGGAGAGGTAACTTGGCCTGCCTATTATCCAATCTATTGGTCGCTTCCTCTCATAACCCCGCATGGGGAGAGGTAACTTTGCGGTGGGTCGCCAATTACGCGCCCCGGCCTGACTCATAACCCCGCATGGGGAGAGGTAACCTCGTCTTGGGCCCCGGTCCGAAAGGGATGGCCTGCCTCATAACCCCGCATGGGGAGAGGTAACGAAATATGCGGATTTCTCCGGGCGCGTACCCTGTTTCTCATAACCCCGCATGGGGAGAGGTAACCTGCTGATAAGGGACACACTGACGTGGCTCAATTCTCTCATAACCCCGCATGGGGAGAGGTAACTTTGTACGGAACAGATTTAGGGGGATTAACAATAGACTCATAACCCCGCATGGGGAGAGGTAACTCGGAAGGCGACAGGACGGTAGAAGCTCAAGTCAAGTCTCATAACCCCGCATGGGGAGAGGTAACACACCCACACCCGGCACACCTGCTGGCATCACAGGAGCTCATAACCCCGCATGGGGAGAGGTAACCCACAAACTCCCACGTGACGGCTATGCTCGATTAGTCTCATAACCCCGCATGGGGAGAGGTAACTTGTCTCTTCCCGTGATTTTATCCGTGTCCATCCGTCTCATAACCCCGCATGGGGAGAGGTAACGAAGTCGCTCACGGGCGGCGGCGTCTGGAAGACGTACTCATAACCCCGCATGGGGAGAGGTAACCCCAGTCATTTATTAGCAGTTGGGTCACCTGCTGGCCTCATAACCCCGCATGGGGAGAGGTAACTAGACGAGCCGCTGCTCGACGTCGATTTTGGTCAGCCTCATAACCCCGCATGGGGAGAGGTAACCGAAGAGTTCAGCGGGGTCCCTGTCCCGGCCGCCCCCTCATAACCCCGCATGGGGAGAGGTAACTGATACAAACATACTGTTTTAGTATCCCTACGACACTCTCATAACCCCGCATGGGGAGAGGTAACCCGGTGTCAACTCCCACGAACTCTTTCACCTTGCCCTCATAACCCCGCATGGGGAGAGGTAACGGTAAGCATGGCCCGGAGCGAAGCAACGGAATCAGCCTCATAACCCCGCATGGGGAGAGGTAACCCAGATAGGTTTTGGCTACAGACTCGATTCAAGCGCCTCATAACCCCGCATGGGGAGAGGTAACGACCATTATGTCCGCGTGCTGCCGGCGGAAATCAAGCTCATAACCCCGCATGGGGAGAGGTAACGACGGATTTGGCCGGCCTTCCGGCAGGGACTTACACCTCATAACCCCGCATGGGGAGAGGTAACATCCTGCTCTGTATACCAATTTGCGGCCAGCCTAGTCTCATAACCCCGCATGGGGAGAGGTAACGACCATTATGTCCGCGTGCTGCCGGCGGAAATCAAGCTCATAACCCCGCATGGGGAGAGGTAACGGGGGCAACCTACAACATCTCCGGCCCTGTAACGATCTCATAACCCCGCATGGGGAGAGGTAACGCGGCAGGACGAACACCATCAGGCGTTGACGGATCTCTCATAACCCCGCATGGGGAGAGGTAACCGGAGTTTTCTTCGTGAGCAACAGCAGTACGTCTGCCTCATAACCCCGCATGGGGAGAGGTAACCCCTCGGGGACCCATGTCCCGCGTAGGAGCATCCACCTCATAACCCCGCATGGGGAGAGGTAACTTGGCCGGGTCGGCCGAGGCCGGCCTCAGTCCAAACTCATAACCCCGCATGGGGAGAGGTAACCCTATATTTTATGCCCTCTGAGTGCGTTCTCAACTCATCTGTGACCGAAAAAACCGGCAGCAATCCTAGATGGCCGTGCTTCGAACCCCTGTGGTCCGTACTTCATTACCGACCGAAGCCCGCCCTGTTAGAATACTCTGTAGTCGCTGGCATGACTATTGTCCTCGATGCGCTTTGCTTCGCCCTTGCCGCTTTCGCTACGTACGAAATTTGCCACTCGCACATTGTTCCTGTTCGCCGCGATCACTTCCGTCACGAGTTCCCCAGGTTGCAGCAGCCTGCTCACTGCCCGCCGCAGTTCTGTAAGCTTCGCTTCGGAAAGGTCCCCACTGAAAACCGAGAACTGAATGTGCTCAAGGTAGCGTCGCATCAATTTCTTGAACTTTTCAGTCCGCTTGGCCTCCACGTCATAGGTCATTAGGACATACATGCATCATACCTTTCGCTTAAACGATTCATATTCGGCCACGCCCATGACGTGGCGCTCGATCTGGAGCGCCTCCCGGTAAACCCATTCCCGAAAACTGTGGTCGCGATATGTCTCTTCGAGCCGAACGGCAAACTGCTCTGCCACATGTCTTCGCCCCGTTTCCGTGAGAAGGCACACACCTTCGTGTTCTTCGAACCAGCTCGGTTCGATCATTTTCTTGCGCACCATGCGAAAGATCAGGGCGTCCGCGAGCACGGGTTTAAAAGGCTCGGCAAGGTCGAGACTGACAGACGCTCGCCCGCTTCCCGGCGAGTGCAGCCAGCTCAGTGTTTCATCCAGATGGGTCTTGGAAATCTCATGGCGCACAACCGTGTAAGTCATCTGGTTCAGAAACGAAATCAGACAGTTGATCGGATTATTGGGTGGGCGTCGCACGCGAGGCCCGAAACCGAGTGCCGGGTCCACATTCTTCCACCCGGCGTAGTAGACCTCATGCAGGTTTCCCTCGATCCCCATCAGCACAGCACTATCCGGCGCCTTGCCGATTCTGGGCACAAGAGAACCCATTTCCTTCAGCACCTCAGCTAGATCTACGTTTCCCCTATAGGCATAGTAGAGCAGATTGGCTTGCATGTTGTGGGTAGCTCCGCGCACGACTTCCCTGGCGATAGCCATGCGCTGTTCATGGTCCAATACGGTCCCGGCCTGCTTTAGCTTAACCCGTCCCGAAGGATTATGGTCAATCGGTTCGAAGGCCCCTTTGAAATACCCGTAGTAATCGAAAACCGATATCCTTACGCCATACTGACCGCACAGGCAAAGCAGCCGCGAGTTGATCTCGCTTTCGGACAGGAGCACGATATGGCGCACTTTCTCAATCGGATAGGATCGCGACTTTACACCGACCGTCACCTTTAGAGTGTTTTCATGGCGCCGCAGCCGGGCTTCTTTCGAGATAAAAAGAGTTTCCATGCTATCACTCGTATCCGCAAAAACGCGCCACCGAACAGGCGGAGCAAAGGGGGATGCGCGGGACCTTTGGAACATCCTCCATAACGGCAAGCCGTTCAAGCCGCTCTGAAGCGTCCCATAATTTTCCAAGCTGCCTTTCATCGAGTTCGACTTCACGAGGGCGACGGGTTGAAAGCACATGGGTAACTGCCAGCCATCGCACACCTGTCGCAATGGAGAGCATCACGGCGTAAAAGGCTGTCTGGTTGTCGGCCGCCTCCACCGCCCCGCCCGTTCCCTTATTTTCGTAAACAATGCAGCGCTCCCAATCGATGCGGTCCGGAGCGAGGCCGAAAAGTCCCCGCACGCTGTGGTCCCGTTCGTAACTGGTTTCGTGGCGGACCGTCCCGATCTCCACACGGTCGTACCATTGGGCGAAATTGATCCGGTGCAGATACATCCAGGCGCGACGCTCGCAGAGACCCACATGCTGAAAGTGAAGACCGTGAAGGCCCAGCCGGTCCACCCGTTCATAGAACCTGGCTGATAGATTCCACGTCCACTTCATCGCTCACCACCAATCCGGTAAGGCGCACCAGTTTCTGCGCCGCAGCCATGGCTCCGGGATACTCGTCCCATGCGTCGGAATCGGAGCCAGACCGGTCATTCAGAATGCGGCACCATTCGTCAACAAGGGAAGAGTCGTCGGGGACCTGGGCCGAGAACTCCCTGTGAGGGAAGAGCACTGTCTTTTTCGCCTGCACGAAGCGCCCTTCTTCCTTAATCCAGTCTTCCAGGCCACCCTTCACATGCACCTCCTCCATCCCGTCCCGGTCGGAAAAGACCAGCGGAAATCTTTCGAGGATGTCGGTCCGGCGTCGCAGCAATAGCTCCGGCACTATCATGCTGCGTCCGCGCTCGTCCACCAACCGGATGCGGGCGCCAATATCACGCATCGTCCCGGCTTCTTTTTCGAACCCGTCACACCACTTCTTAACCAGGCGGCCAAAGATCCGGTCGCATTCCATGGTGCGCACTTCCCGGAGCAGAGCGTAAACATGCGCCGCAAGCTTGGGTTGGTGTGCCTTGAGGTACCTCCAACGCCCGCCCCGGTTGCTCCAATGGTTCATGAGAACATTCCAGTAAAGGCCCGCGGCATACGCGGCCCGGTTGGGGAGTCTCCCGAAATGAATTACATCCTCCCTAGAATCGTCCCTGAATCGGAGGACGGCTTGACGGCCCAGCATGGAGGTGAGCTCGCCAATACTCACCTCGTGCCCATCCCGCTCTTCCACCCAACGCCGAAACTCGCGCAGCCATGGCTGCCGGTTAGCCGTCCCTTCGTCCCAACGGACAATGACCTGCCCATCATAATCTCCGCGGGCGGCACGGCCGTAGCGCTGAAGAAAGTTCATCGGTTCAAAGCCCGGTTCCATGAAAAGCAGGTTCGCCCGGAAGGTCACTCCCATCTCGACGCTTGACGTTGCAACCAGCACGTCGAACTTTTCCGGCGTCTGTTCGCGGCCAACCCTGAAAAAATCAGATCCTTTGTCTCCGGTCGTGGAATCGCTAATCGAGTTGATGAGTAGCGCCCGGCCCGGTGCAACCCCCGCTTCACGCAAGACCTCACGCATCGTGGATAGCTGTAGAATAAGGTCGCTCAAGGAATTGTAGACCACCACGATCTGTTTGCCCGAGCGCAATTCACTCCTCACAGCCTCCATGTGATTGTGGACCACTTGCGCAAGCTGCGAGCCATCCTGGAGTATGAGGTGCACGTCGCCGTGAACCGCACGACCTGAGTCGGTCAGTTTCTCGTGAAGCTCCACTATCCGGTCATCCGGAACTTCAAGCCGTCGCAGGACGGGCCTTACGTCAAGGGGAGTCGCGGAGAGAAAACTCACCTTGGCCCGCACCCCATCGGCTTCAGCGGCAAGCTTTGCGATCAGCCCCGCTAGGCCGAACCCGCGCGACGAAATGGTATGAAACTCATCAAATACTATGTGCTCGAAATTGGAGAGAAGGTCGAAGACCCCTGTATCTGTTTGCCCTGCCTCTCTGGGAACGCGCAAAAGGATATGGCTCACCGTTTCAGGGATGGCGACAATCATCTCCCCCTCCGCCCGTGTCGGGTCGAGAGCGTAGACCTCACGGATGCGCCGGGCGCCGATTTTCACGACCCCTTCGACCCGAAGTTGCGCTGTGGCGTCGGAACTCCACAGGGAAAGCTTTCCCCTCGCCGCTTCATCGGTCCAACCGTGGTCGCGGACAAGGTTTTCAAAAAGCCCCGCCAGGAGGTTCTGGGCAAGTCTCCGCGTCGGAACGATGAAAAGGACCCTGTCACCACGCGCCATGGCGCGTTCGAATGCATAGGACTTGCCTGCTCCCGTGGGCGCCTCTGCAATGCGGACCGGAGCGGGGTGATCGAGAAGTTCCTGTTGCAGGGGCGATAGCCCCGAATAGGGGTCCCGTTCGACACAATGACGTTTGACGGTTACTTCCACAGGGAAACCTCCTCAGCGGCTTCTTCGATTTCCATCCACGGAGTGAGCTGAATATCATAAAGACAGTACCGTTCCACCGGCAGTTCGCGCCCGAAAAGGGAGGCCGTAGCGGCGTTGATCCTAACGCGCGATACGAGCGTCTTTGCTTTGCGCAGGCGCACCATACCACCCCGGTGCAGGCCGACGCGGATGACCAGTTCGCCGCAGTCGGTATCGGCAAACGGATCAAAACCGTCCAGACCGAACACCGCCCCCCGGAACACCTGCCCCGGCGGCACTTCCTGGGTGTAGAAGAAATCCTTGAGATTGCCTTTTTTTGCAACATCCTGAATTTTCTTCTGCATCCCGGCCTCGGCGTCCAGGTTTAGGCGTCTTGCCAGAGGTGGAAGCAACCGGGGTGTGCCGGTTACAAGGACGGATGTGCGGTAGGGCATGGCGCCAAGATGTCCCTTGTAATCCTTGGCTGGAAGTCCCACTCGCGCTGCAGCCATCCCCAAGGTCACTGCGAGACCGAAGGCCGTTGCCCGGTCACCGATCAGCTCGGGCATGGTGGCAGTGCCGCTTTGCACCATCAGGCTGTGGTAGACAAAAGGAGTAAGGGTTTCAGCCTCTACTGCAATGGTAAGTACGCTCATAGCTATTTCCCCGTTCCGAACCAGTTGTCGAAGAGTTCACCCACTTTTTTGGCGGCCGCCTTATATTGGGAGATTAGTGCTTCATCGCTTGCCTCGAAACGCTCAAGCAGCCGCTTCTGGTAGGTGCTCAGGGATTCAGCATCCATTATAGTCTCATGAATGGCGGCAAGCCGGGTGTGAATGGCAGGCGCGACCGCCTCTAGCTGGGACTCGTCACAGCCGATGTTTTTGACTATTTCATAGGGGGAAGTCTCGGCCCGCTCGAACCGTGCTCCATACAGTCCAACGAGATGGGTGCGAATGTTCACCCCCGTTACACCAGTCTGGCCTCCATAGGAACCGGCGAGACCGACACAGAGGAGCAGGTGATCGAGTCCTTCCCCGGGCAGCACGCGCCCCTGGGTGGAGAGCACCTGGACCATGAGTGTTCCCGGCTTGATGAAATGGCGGGTGAAAAGGTTTTCACTGTTACGCTTCGTTGCCGCATCGAAAAGAGTGCCGTCCTCGAAAGCCCGATTGTGGAAGGTTTCCTCTACACAAAGATGCTTCGGAAGCAGGCTCAGGCCATCGGAGTAATTGACAGCCGTGCGCACAGGGAGGATTCGGTTCTCCTGGTTGGCCGAATCTCCGAAAACCAGGGTGTTGAGGTCATAGGCCTCGGAGGGCTTTTGCCCCTTCAAGAGCACTGTTTTATTCTGAGGGAGACAACCACCTACACCCAAGGCTCGCAGAATTTGCAGCCCTCGGCCACGCTCGGGATATTTGAATTTGTTCGGAACGCCACGGACATGAATATCATCGCCGACCTCAATGTCGGTGATCTCCTGTTCCAGGTTGCGAAAAACGACAGGCGCCACGGCTTCCCGGATGAGCACGAGGCTGACGCAGCCAAGATTTTTGCGCTTGGGATGGATATACTGGTTCTTTTCGTCGGCCGTGCTGGTTTCAATGAGCTGATTGATATCGGCCAGATAAGGCGCAAATTTTTCCATGATATCCTCCTCTTTTTTTGACTTCCAAGGTCGGTTACTTGCGGTGTGCCGTAACGAACGCCATACGGTAGATACTCGCCATCACACGCCGGTCATTCTGGCCTGGAGTTTTCCCCTTCAGCGCCCCCAGCCACACTTCTTTCACAAAGAGTTCCGCCACGTCCAGGCACCGCTTGCGCAAGGCCTCGGGCTGACTTAACCATGTTTTATCCCGCCGGGTGAGGTTGGTTTCGAGCTCCCCCGCAACCGCGCACACCAGGGACGCCTCATCCACCTGTCCCATACGACGTGCGGCCGTTACAGCATCCATTGCGACCTTGAGAACCATCAACTCCTCGTTTGCAGACGCTCCCGGTGAAGGCCTTTCCTGTATGCTTGCCGCTGCCACTCCGAACCTTACCAACGCTCCGTCCTGTTCACTCATGTTACCCTCCTCTTTATGGCTCCGGTAGTCCGTCACAAAATCGGCTAGGACATCCCTTGACACCTTGTCACTGTCTTTTAGTCGGCACCATGCAAGGCAGATCGCCCCAAAACGCGTCACCGGATCGGCATAGCGCCTGAAAGCGTCGTACCCCAGGCCTTGGGCTTCGAGCAGTAGTTGTGCCAATTCGAGGCGTTTTAGTGCCGTCGGGATCTGTTCAAGCCGAAACGCATTCATTCCCAAAAGGTCTAGGAGGGCTCGGGGCATGGCATCGTAAAAGAAATAAGACTTCTCCGGCATTGGTAACCCTCGAAAGACGTGGAGTGGGCGCCCGATTCTCCTGCAGGCTTTGATCAGCATTCGGAGCTTGTTCACCTGATCGGCGAGCTTTTCAGGTATACGTTCGAGACGTGCCATCCGGAAACGGCTACGGTGAATATCGGTCTCCCGGATGATACGCCCCTTTTTAATGTCCAGGCGATTCAGGTCGTAGACTGACATGGCAGGCATGGATTCATCTTCTTTGAGCGCCAGGCCGCCGAACAGCCCGCTCGTCGTGGGCGAGGAGATGAGCGCGGGCACACCTTCTTCGACGCCGCCTAGCTCCTGGTGAACCTTGGCCCGCCTCTTATGTTCGGCCACCGAGGCGGCACTTACAATCGTATGAGCGCGCTCAGAGGTAATGAGCTCGGGTCGCCCATCGCGCCCCGAGAAGGCAGAGACTTTAACGCCATATAGCCCAAGCGCCTGATCGATTGGCTGATCAAATGGCGCAGGTTCGCCTGTGAAAATACAGCGGCCGTGAGCGGATTCGTCTTCCGGGGCGATACGACATCCACCAAGAAGCTGCGTCAGCCTACGTTCAAGACCCGATGTCACTATGGCTCCGCGCCCGGTGATATACTGCCGCATTCCCGATTTGCCGTCCTCTCCTTCGAGCCAGCATTTCAGAAGCCCACCATCGCCCCAGACAGCCTCCCACAACTCGCGGTCTTGCCGCGCAAGCGCCGTTGCCCAAAGAGCCGTAAGGGTACGTCTCGATTGATCCGGGGTATCGGGCTTCTTTCGACCGATTCTTGCGAGCCACTCCGGAGCCGCCTCCGGCAAAAGGTTCAGCACGGCTTGCTCTCTTTCGTTATAGCCCGGTATGCCGCTTTTGCTTCCTGCATCTACCTTCAAGTTGAGCAACAAAACAAGGTGCGCCGCCTCGCAGAGGACTTCCTTAATCCCATCGTCCATTCCTTCAAGGGTGCTGTAGAGGCTCACCAGGGCCCCGGGCATGTTCTTCGGCCAACGGGGAGCAATCCCATGGACAGCAAGCATGTCGTCCAGCCGCGGGATGACCTCAGGTACGAGCGGCGCCTTGATCTTGAAAAGCTCTGAAAGGTCTCTGTTATTTAAGGTCTTGATAAAACTCGCCAGCTTGCCGTGCGTGGGGCTTTCGTTGTAAAGAGAAGGAACTCCCACCACCGATACGTTCAGTGTAAGACCGAAAGGGAGCCTTTCGCAGAGTCGCTTTACAGCCTTCTCGATGACAGCCTCCGCGTGTTGCTCGTGGAGCAGCATAAAAAGTTCTCCGTCGCGATGGGTCTCGATGAGCGGAGGCACTCCGGCTCTTGTCGATACAATCGACAAATGGCGTTGCAGTTCGTCAAGCAGGAACGGATGGTGGGGATCGAAGAGCCGAACAGCTTTCCATGACTTGAGAAACCCGCTTCGCAGAACGCTTTCCTCGCTGCTGATCCGTTTCAGCACGCCTGCGAGACCACCATTTACCGGATCGTCCAAGCACCAGATGCCGTCCAGTTGGTCTGCCAGCCGCACGAACAGAGGGAGCGATTCGAACTCCCGCGGCGGCAGATCCTTGGGTGGGTGCCGGTGTGCTTGGGAAGCCTCCGCCTTTTCAATCAGGTAACGCATTTGGTCCGGCTGTAGCTCTATATCCACGGAGGTGAGGAAAGGATCCAGGCCGTAGCGGTCCATTCGTTCCTTGACCATTACGTCGGTGATCGGGCTGTTTCGAGGCAGCCGTAAATCCTTGTCCAGATCATGTAGGAACGCGATAGCTGCGATCACCCGCAGCCTGCGCATCAGGATGATTGTGTCCATGTCGGGGTTTTGGTTCAACCACTCGAATGCGGCAAAAACTACCGCTCCCCTGGCTGTGGATAAAAGGTGATCGAGTAGCGTTATGTTGTAAAACCGGGCGTAGGGATTCTTTTCGCCGCCATTGCTACTGGCAAAACCGCCCTTGCCGCTTATGGTGAGGAGCCGGACCACGCTAGGGTGCGCCATCTGGCCCTTTTCAAGCTTTTGCCTGGTTTCCTTTCCCAGGGGCACGTCCTCGCGGTCTTTTAGTACATGCCGCTCAACGACTTCTTCGAGAAGTGCTCCATAGGCTTCCTGTGCTGAATTAATGGCTGTTTCCATCCAGGTTTTTTCGCTCATCGTCCGATCCCTCTCTCGGCCAGACCGATGGCGCCGAAACCGTTGCGGTTTTTCTCGCCAATCCCCGCATACCATGCCAGCCTCAGGTCCTCGTCGGGACCGGATAGGACCAGAGGCGCAAGCATGCCGATGACGAAGGCGGCTTTTCCGCCCGGCCCTCCCTTGACACGAACCAGGGTATCACAATGCGGTTTGGTTCGCAGATAGAGCCGGTCAGGTTCGACAGCGAGTCGGACCGGGCGCGCAGCCAGCCGTGACAACCGCTTGTTGACCGCGGCTGAAAGGTCAAATCCGTCCAGTCTGGTGTGCCAGCGCGGCCCGGAGCCGTTCCGGTCTTCTCGGGAGATGGCCAGCGGCGACAGTAGCACGGCCCCGATGGCTCTCTGTCCCGCCATTATGGGGTCAGGATCGGGGATGATGGTTGCCCGGCTAAAACTGATGGCCTCCGAGGTGCGCGCTCGTGCGTGGGATACCCGAGCAGGATCGATGCGCATCAGGTCCAGCGCAAGGTCCGGGTCAGGAGTCCCAATAACCAGCGTATGAACCCAGTTTTGCCCGTCACGGTGTCCACCCAAGGCGGCAAAGTGCCAAAGTTTCGCGCTCTGGCCGATAACGCTTTCGGGTGGTACGCCCGCTGCCGTCCAGGCATCCACAAGAGCGTCGTGCAAAATGTCCAGATTGCGGTATCTTGCCTCTTGTCCTCTGGGGAGTGAAAGACGTATACGATGCATGAGATGACCCTCCTTTTTTGTGATGAAGAGCATAAGGCAGAATTCTTAACTATGCAAGACGGAGACATGTAAAGTTAATTTACATGTTTGGAGGCACTGGACTGGATGAGCGTTAAAAACCCGGAGCGATTGCTCGAGCGATTTGCCTACATTGAAACCGAGCTTTTTTGGGGTGATGGCCTTACGGCGGGGCAATTGGCCAGCACCTTCAACATCACCCGCCAGATGGCCCAGAAAATCATCGACCAATATCGAAGGCAACACCCGGCACACATGCGCTATGATGCGTCCCGCAAACGGCATGAGGTCACAGATTCTTTTGAACCCACTTTCATTCGTCCCAGTCCCCTTGCCTTCCTGGATTATCTGAGAGGGCAGGCGCTGGTGGGCTTATATCGTGACGAACAGGATTGGAGCGATCTGACAGTCACGGACGTGGACAGACTACTCCGCCCAGATCTGCCGCTCAACACTATTCGCATGGTCCTGGCTGCTCTCAGACGCCAAAAAAGTGTGATGATCGACTATCGTAAGAAAGATCTGGAACTTGGTTCAATCAGCATGCGCGTGATTTCACCCAATCATCTCATATTCGCAGAAGGGAGGTATCATATCCGTGCGTATTGCCATCTGAAGAAACGCTATCTCGATTTTGTGCTCTCACGCATTGCCTACGCTGAAGCATCTTCGGAGGACTGGATCCCCCCAACTTATGACAAGGAGTGGAACGAGTTCACCATATTGAAACTAGAGCCGAACCCCTCCTTGCCCGTTTCCGTACAGGCAGCTATTTTCAGAGGTTTTGAGAAAGGGGAATACGGCACCCGAACAATCAAATGTCGCCAAATGCTTGTATATTATGTTAGCAGAAAACTGCTTGCGGAGGACCCCAAATATGGGATGCCCTTATGGCGGCTTGTCACCAAAGAATGAATTTGGAGAATTTTGGGCGCGTGGGCCTGTTTTTTACCCAAAAAGGACCAAAAACAGGTCCGGCATCGCTGGTTCACTCTGGTTTTGACCTCCTTTTCAAGTGGATCAAGCAGAACCTCAAGATCGGGAGTTCTTTGGAACCAGCAAGAACACCGTTATGACTCATATCCGGACAGCCCCCATCACTGTGCTTCTTCCCGCCTGCTAAAGGTTCAAGGCAAAACTGGCCCTCAGCCTTACTCAATAGCCTCAGGGAGGCTCTCTTATGCCCGCCACACTGGAAAAAAAGAAATAAGAAATGAATGCCGATCCAGCTTCCACTCAGGACGGATGCCTGGTTTAGCGCTGTTTAAATCGAGGCCGGATATTCTTGGATATGAAACAGAAATTTTATGAATGGTTCAAAGGCCAATTTATCACCGTCGGGCAAGGAATCAAATCAAATGTTTGTCCGTCCGGTAACGGCACAAAGAGTTAACAAAGAGTTTTTAGTTTTGAGTTTTTAGTTTTGAGTTACTAAAAACTGACAACCAGTAACTAAAAACTTGAGTTTTGAGTTTCGGAGTTTGAGTTACTAAAAACTGACAACCAGTAACTAAAAACTTTTCAGCTCTCTGCGTCCTCTGCGTCTCTGTGGTGAATTGTGTTTGTTTCCGCTTCTGGTTGCCGCTTCTGGTTGCCGTTTCTATTGCCGCTTCTATTGCCGCTTCTGGTTGCCGTTTTGCAAGGCGAAATCACAGCGTGGTAAAATTGGGCTGATTAGAATTGAGGAATTGAGGAATTAAATTCCTAAATCTCTGGATTGTCTCTTAATTGGAGGTTTAAATCCGAGTCCATCCGTGTTCATCCGTGGTTGAAGAAGTTGGCTTCCCGCTGTTTTCACACAAAGTGGGAATTAACATTATCAATAAAATCAGTTAGTTGTCGGATCAGGCATTGTATTTGCCCTGTATTTACAATGGCAGGCTCTATTTAGCAGTGAAATCAATCGATTATACTAAGCACGCTCGTTCTTTGAAAACTGAATAAAGGTTTTGCATATGTCCATTCGAGTCCATCCGAGTTCATCCGTGGTTGGAGAAGTTGGCTTTTCCTCGCGTAGCGATAGAACCAAGAGGAGTTATTTTTTGCTGCTCCCCGCTCCCTGCTCGCAAAGGATCATGTCCCTGAGGAAAAGCTTTGCCGCCGGCCGTGGTGATTTTTCTCTCGACCGCTTCCTTCTCCATGGCCGGATAGTCATGGACCACTTCCTTCAGGCCGTCATTGAAGCGGACCATTTCACGCTCGAACAGCCCCTCAATGCGGGCGTGACTATGTAACTGATTAGCTCAGGATCTTGTCGTATTCGGAATGGCTTCCAATCCAAAACCAAACCAAGCCTTCAGGGATTGCTATGGCAAGCGCTCGATAGTGAAGACCAATGCGAACCGCGAGAAATAACTCCTCTTGGTTCTATCGCTACGCGAGGAAGGATGGGAAGGATCGGCCTTTAGTAATTTATAATTAGCATCTGCCGATTCCTGAATCTCTTTTGGCAATTGATGGTAACACGACCAGAAATCAGGGGACGTAAAATGCCTCAAATTTCCCTTGTCCTTCCCGCTTTGTGATCTGCAAGGGATCTTTGCGCGAGCCGGTCAAATTTGCCGGTGGCGGCATCTTCCTCAATTTGCTTGTCCCATTGAGCCGCATCGTAATCTTGAAACCATTTCCGGAAGGCTGCAAGCTCATTGGGAGCAAGTTCCTCTATTTCCTGTTCCAGCCTTTGCACTCTTGTCATGTGCTGTCTCCTTGTGCGATCTTGGCGATGCAAAAAATATAGCAAAAGTTTTTACTTTTGCACGTAACATTTGCAAGCCGTGAGCCTTAGCTTCATGCTCATTTCTCCCATTCGGTAGGTGCTTGCCATCAAACCCGCTTCTCGCTACCCTCTCCCCGCGTATCCGCATCCCCGCGTTCCGGCGCTTTCTCCGTGGCCTATCCAGGACCTTTTCTCTGCGTCCTCTGCGGTAAGATGTTCTTCGCCCTGCGCTTGTGGCCCAAGGTCTCTCTGCGCGTCCTCTGCGCCTCTGCGGTGAATTCTAATCGGTCTTAAAGCTCAGGATATAGTCGGCGAGCGCTTCCTTGTCCCGCTCGGGCAGTGCCTTTATCTTTTGGAGCTGTCCGCGCATCATGCCCCACTTTTCGCTCTCGATCAGCGGCTTCATCTCCCCCTTGAAGAATTTGACGAGCATGGCCTTATCCGAATAGGTCCGGACGATCTCCGCCAGTGGTATTGCAGCGGCCTTTTTATCAGGTTTGTGGCACATGGCGCATTTAAGCGCGGCGAATATCTCTTGGCCGTCCGCCGCCCACGCTCCTCCGCCGGCCCCCAGCGCAAACGCCAGGACCGCCATGGATAACATCAACCGCATTTAAGTCCTCCTCCCAGGCGGTAGTACCGCCCGCCAACCTGGCCGGCGCCTTCGGCGGCAGCCCGATCAACGATTTCGCCAGATCTCAGTTCACCCATTCACCCGCTTCCGGCGCGCACTCGCCCCGGGGCGGAAAAGGACACTTTCCGGATGGAAACCAGTTAACTGACAAACCCTTCACTCCTCAGCCGCCACCGAAGGCAGCGGCGAATCTGGCCGGCGGTCCCACCGCCTAGCCTTGACCCGAACGTGGCTGCTCCTTACTTTATATGTGTTGATACGCCGTTTTGCGGAACATTATCAATAATATTCATGTTCGGCACACGGGAAAGGGGGCAAAGCATGAAAGCTGGGATAATTATTACCGGCAGCGGCTCGATACTTGCTCTCACTTCGACCGATCATTTCGAAAATCCCGATTTTGTGGACGCCCTTAAGCAAAAGGGCATCCATAAATTTATTGTATTCGAAGTCCCCGAGGAACTCGTAAAAAACAGGTACGGACAGCATTATCTAGTTACGATGGCTGACCGCAAGCAATCGGATCTCTTGCGAATTGTCGATGTCGACGGACAGAGGATTTTCAGAAATTTCGATCTGGGGGCCTTGAGCGGCCCCATCTTGCATGAGGAGCCGGCCGAGCTGTCAAAGGCCGCATAAACGATTGGAGCAGGGGTTCGGTCCATCACATTCAATCCCTGCTCTTTCTTAAGTAGTGTCAATCCGGAAGCTCCTGTAGATATTGACGGTTTCCAATTCGGAAAGTGGGCATTTTTTGTCCTGGCAAGGAAATCAAGGGTTTGCGCGGAGGCGTACAGTGCGCCCTCACAAAAGATCGGATGCGAACCATAAGCATCTAAGCGCGGTCTGGAGTGTCAAGCGCGAACATGAGCGCAGTGAGTGTTCGTACGCCGCACAAGAAAACCCGAAGATTGACGCCGCCAGGGCGGAAAAGGGCGCTTTCCGGATGGAAACCAAATTAGGAAATCAGAAAATGCCGCACATCATCGATGTCGGGACGGCCGTCCCCGCTTTCAAAGTAAAACAGAACGAGGTGAGGCAGTTTGCGGGCAGGATTTTCAGAAAGGCTTCCTTCGAAGTGGACCGCCTCCTTCGCGTCTTTCAAAACACCAGGATCTTAGAGCGCCATTTTTGTTTCGGCGGGGACTGGTTCGAAACGGATAAGACTTTTCCGGAGAAAAACAGGGTCTACCTCGAGCACGGGGTCCAGCTTGCCGAAAAGGCCGTTTGCGATGCCCTGGCCCGGACAAATCTGTCGGCAGACCAGATCGGGCATATCTTCTTCATTTCCTCAACGGGGATTTCAACGCCCAGCATCGACGCCTATCTTTTCAATCGGGTATCCTTCAATCCTTCAATCCTGAGAACGCCTATCTGGGGCCTGGGCTGCGCCGGAGGAGTAGCCGGGATCATCAGGGCGGCCGACTGGCTAAGGACCTACCCGGACAGGCTTGCGCTCGTTGTGAGCCTTGAGCTGTGCGGCCTCACCTTTATCCGCGGCGATCTGTCCAAGAGCAATTTCATCGCAAGTTCACTTTTCGCAGACGGCTGCGGCGCGGTGGTCATGGCCGGCGACTCTCTCAAAGACAAATGGGCGAGAAGAATTTCCGTCGACTCCGCCTCGTCGGTAACCTGGCCGGACACCCTCGACATCATGGGCTGGCAAATCGTGGAAAAAGGCCTGAAAGTGGTTTTTTCCCGCTCGATCCCCGCAGTTGTCAGCAGCGCAGCGCGGCCCGCCATTCTGGATTTCCTGCACCGTAACGGCCTGGAACCGGCCGACATCGCTCACTTCCTGGCCCATCCGGGAGGGCAGAAGGTCATAGAGGCATACAGGGACGCCCTGGGTCTCGAAGAGGACAAACTTGAGAGCATGCAGCAGGTGCTCGGAAAGTTTGGAAACATGTCCAGCGCCACCGTCTGTTTCGTCCTGAGACACTTTCTCGATTCAAACCGGTTCCGGCCGGGCGACCTGATACTCAGCACGGCGCTTGGTCCGGGATTTTCTTCCGAGGCTTTTCTGGGCAGGTGTGAGAACGGCGGCGGGGCGGTGGGACCGCCGGCCATGATCGACGACCCAGACTCGGGCGGTGGGACCGCCGGCCAAGATTGACGATCCAGACCCGCCGCTGCCTTCGGCGGCGGCGGGGACGCACGGTGAAGACAGTTCGACCCAAGCCCGGGGTGTTAAGGGCAGTGGAGGCGGTGGGGACGCACGGTGAAGATAGTTCGACGCCGGCCCCGGCCTACGAGACTGTGTCGTAATCGCAATATTTCTATTATTCCCCCCTTTTTTCTAAAGGGGGGCAGGGGGGATTTGATTCTCCGATACTATATAAGGTTTTGAAATCCCCCTCGACGATCCCCCTTTACAGAAGGGGGAGACAAAACTGGTCCCGTTGATTTGTCCGAGCATTTCTGAATTATCACACGGTCTCCTGCGCCGGGGCGGCGGCGGAGGCGCACGGTGAAGACAGTTCGACCTAAGGCCCGGGGCGTTAAGGGCAGTGGTGGCGGCGGGGACGCACGGTGAAGACAGTTCGACGCCGGCCGGCCTACGAGACTGTGTCGTAATCGCAATATTTTTATTATTCCCCCCTTTTTTCTAAAGGGGGGCAGGGGGGATTTGATTCTCCGATACTATATAAGGTTTTGAAATCCCCCTCGACGATCCCCCTTTACAGAAGGGGGAGACAAAACTGGTCCCGTTGATTTGTCCGAGCATTTCTGAATTATCACACGGTCTCCTGCGCCGGGGCGGCGGCGGGGGCGCACGGTGAAGACAGTTCGACGCCGGCCCCGGCCTACGAGACTGTGTCGTAATCGCAATATTTTTATTATTCCCCCCTTTTCCAAAGGGGGGCAGGGGCAGCAGTGTCCGGTTAGGTATTTGCATATGCATTATTTTGAAAAAAATTAACGAAATTGGGATCTTCGAATGATTTTTCTCTTGACAATTCAATAAAGCCGCGCGGCGGCGCCTCTTCGTAAAATCCAATAATTTTAGGAGGTTACGAAGATGCCGCGTTCCTTATTCCTGAACCAAGAGCCGCCGTCGTTCGATGATCTTTTTAACCCAATTGAAAAACTCCAATCCTCTATTCCTCTTTTGGAATCGAGGGGCTACAGGCCATTGCAGATGGAATTCATGCATCAACTCAAAGCCCTGGTTGCCTTCCACCTTGAGGAGCATAAATCCGGGCGCGATCTGCTTCAGTTTCTTGAAGAGGACGATTTCGCTCGACGGGCAATATCTCCCCCCCAGGGGATAAAGAAAAGCTCCTTTTTCGAGGCGATCAATACCCGAGGGCTTGAGCAAATGTTCTATGTTTTCAGACACCTCCAGGCTGAAGCCACCAACGTCATACCCAAAGCTCATGCAGATTGGGGTGAACTGATCGCCATCGACGGCTCATACATTGAAACAGTGCTCTCTATGCACTGGGCCGATTACTCGGACCAGGCAACAAAAGCCAAGGTACACATGGCCTTCGACCTTAATCGTTCTATCCCAAAGGAGGTAGTCTTAACAAACGGCAAGGTCGATGAACGCCCCTTTGTCAGCCCGCTGCTCTCCCCTGGCCAGACAGGAGTTATGGATAGAAATTATCAACGCCATAAGGATTTTGATTGCTGGTTGGCCGAGGGCAAACATTTTGTCTGTCGCATTCGCGAAAACACCCGAAAAACGATCATCAGGTCCAATCCTCTCACAGCGGGAAGCAATGTCTTCTATGACGCAGTGGTCTTGGTCGGCACGAAGGGCGTCAACCAGACCGAGAATCCCATAAGGATCATCGGATACCGAGCTGATGACAAGCAATTTTGGATTGCCACGAGTCGCCATGACCTTTCCGCTGAACAAATTGCAACAATTTACAAAGAGCGCTGGCTCATTGAGAAGTTCTTCGGATGGTGGAAGCGTCATCTAAAGGTCTATCACATTATTGCAAGGAGCCGATACGGCCTCACGATGCAAATCCTTGCCGGATTAATAACTTACCTTCTCCTTGCAATTTATTGCCAGAACCATTTCGGGGAAAGAGTCAGCATCAAGAGAGTCAGACAACTCAGGACCCAAATTCGTAACGAGCTCCAGGGCATCAAGGTTGCCAGTGGAAGCTTTCAAGATTTCAAAGAACAAGGGACAAGCTCCCGGCTAGCAAAAACCTAACCGGACACTGCTGGGGCAGGGGGGATTTGATTCTCCGATACTATATAAGGTTTTGAAATCCCCCTCGACGATCCCCCTTTACAGAAGGGGGAGACAAAACTGGTCCCGTTGATTTGTCCGAGCATTTCTGAATTATCACACGGTCTCCTGCGCCGGGGCGGCGGCGGGGGCCCACGGTGAAGACAGTTCGACCCAAGCCCCGGGGCGTTGACATAGAGGGTCCAAATGGCATTTAGCCCGGCTCATCTGTTCCTGATCGTTCTGGCCGCAGAACGCGCGGTCGAGATGGTTATCTCCGGACGAAATGAAATTCACATTAAAAAACTGGGAGGCAGGGAATACGGCGCGGCATTCACCAGGGTGCTGATCGGCTTTCATGTGTGCTGGTTTTTTTCGTTCGGCGCCGAAGCGGCGGTAAGGGGCGCAAACCTGCTCTACTCCCCGGCGTCGATCGTTTCGGCGTTCCTGTTGTTTCAGGTCTGGCGGTATTGGTGCATCCTCAGCCTCGGGCGGTTCTGGAACACAAGGATAATCACGCTCCCCGGGGCGAGGCTGGTTCGCTCAGGCCCCTACCGATTTCTCAAACACCCCAACTATGTCGTGGTTCTGCTTGAAATCTTCGTTTATCCGGCCCTCTTCGGGTGCTGGGCGACTGCGCTTATCTTCGGCTTATCAAATATATTGGTCCTGAAGAAACGAATCCGGCAGGAAGAAACTGCGCTTGGGATCTGACGGCCGTCAGGCGCAAAACCCCTGCGGCGTTTACCCGGCGCCCGGAGACCAACTCATACTAAGTGCGTTCATGATGGCATCAAAAGATAGATTCTTAAAAGCGTGGGGAGCTGCGCCCCATAAGCGCTCAAATAAGCGTGTACGTATTTGAAATTATTAAGGCGCGGCGACCATGATTTCGTCACCCCCGCGCAGGCGGGGGTCCAGTCCTTTACCTATTGATTTTATAATGAAAAACGCAGAAACTGGATTCCACAACGTCATTCCCGCATGTCTTAGGCGGGAACTTCGCGGGAATGACGCGCCTTTTTCTTTATAGCATTTCATCCTTATTTGAGCGCTTATGCAGTTGCGCCCCCCAAACCCCCTCGCAGCATCGCTGCTTTATATGGCGCCGGCGCCGAGCGCTTGGCTGCGCGCGCAGACGCGCGAGGCCAAATCCTGCGGGGTGCGCGGAAGTCACTTCCCCGCTCTCTTCGGCAACTGGTCCAGGTACCATTCCATCGGGTCGAGCAGCGTAAAACCCAGCTCGCGCAGGTGGTTTTTTACTTTTGCAATGTTGCTTGTGAGAAGATAGGGGAAAACGGCCCTTTTGCCTTCTTCCCACACCCGCGCCACCAGGATGCTCCCGAACGAAACGCCCAGTTCGGTTATGGCGTCGACGATTCTTTTCATCTGGCCGAGTTTGTTTTCGACCACGATTCCGAGAAGGGCGCCTGGTTCCTCCAGCCCGAGCACGTTGACAAACGCCCGCATCAGGTCCCGCACGGATATTATTCCCTTGAGCTTTCCATCCTGATCGACGACCGGGAAGGCGCCCACCTTCAGGTTCTGCATCATCAGGAGCGCGTCTTCCAGCGTCTGGGTCGGGGAGACGGTTACAGGGTTGACGGTCATAATGTCTTTGACCTTCATGGCCGCCAGCCGTCTTTCCTCGGTCGCCTTTTCAGCTTCGGAAAGAACCGTCGAAGGCATGGCGCTTCTTATGTCCCGGTCGGTAACGATCCCGACCAGGATGTCATCTTCGACAACGACGGGCAGGTGCCTGATCCCGTTCTGGGCCATCAGGGTCTGCGCTGCAAGTATTCCTGTCTCCGGGCTGACTGTTACGACATCCCTGGTCATCGATTTGTCAATGAACATATGGCCCCCTTTCAAACTGAGTCTGAGTGTCTACAGGTCCAGAAGTATTTGAACATGATTTCTGATCAGTTCCGGAAGCACATCGAGCGAATATCCCCCTTCGAGCACGGAAATGAGACGACCGTCGGCATACTGGTCCGCCATTCGAAAAATCCTTTTCATCATCCAGGAAAAACCTTCGGTCGAGAGCTTGATGTCAGACATGTCATCTGCGGCGTGCGCGTCAAAACCCGCAGAGACAAGGATCACTTCGGGCATGAATTCGTCGAAGGCCGGAATCAGGTCCCGCGTTATCTTGCGCTTGTATTCCTCATCGCCCTGTCCGGGAAGAACAGTGGAATTAAGAGTCGCTCCCAAACCGGGACCTGAACCCTTTTCGAATTCGCGGCCCGTGCCCGGATATGCGAATGACGGGTGTTCGTGGATTGAATAGTAGAAGACGTTCGGGGTCCTCTTCGAATATGTGCTGCGTTCCGTTGCCGTGATGGACGTCGAAATCGACGATGCCGATTCGCCCGACGTTCCACTGGATTTGCAGATACCGGGCCGCGATCGCCACATTGTTGAAAAAGCAGAAGCCGAGGGCCTCCTTCTTTTCAGCATGGTGACCCGGCGGACGCACCGCGCAGAAGGCGTTATCGATCTTGCCCTCCATGAGCATATCGACTGCGTTGAGAATGCCGCCCACAGCGAGCAGGGCCGTCTCGTAGGTTTGCGGGCAGATCTGGTTGTCGGCGCTGTCCAGTTCGCCAAGATCGAGCATGCAGGCTTCCTCGAACCTGTGTATGTACTCGGGGCGAATGGACCTTCTCTATCCATTTCATTTTGGCGGCAGTGGCCGGAATAGGGATGAGTTTGCGGGAGAAGGTCCGCCTCCTCCAGGGCGCGCATGGATCACTGTCAGCCTTTCGGGAGCTTCCGGGTGCCCCGGCCCGGTTTTGTGCAGCAGGAATCTTTCGTCATAAAGCAACCCCGTTCTTCTCATCCTGTTTCCCTCATATTTAAATCACCGGCGTCCGGAATGCCGACAAAGCCTGCCGTGGACATTGAATTCGGCTTCAGTAATATGCGCAGGCCTCGTACCGGCGCACAAGCTCAGCGAGGCATCCAGCATATCAGTCGGCTCACGGAATCCGCAATTTCTGTCCTGGTGTCAGGTCGTCCGATTTCAGCTTATTGGCGGCTTTCGAGCTCCTGCGTGCTTACGTCGTGAGCGCTGGGCAATGGCCGAGAGGCTATCCCCCTTCTTGACCAGCGTAACCTTCTCGCCTGGCTTTCTGTTTCGCCTTGCGAGAGCCCGCCTTCGCCGCGGGAGCGGCCGATCGCCGACCGGGCCACGGGCCGAAGCCGCAGGGGCCGGTGCAATCCTGCTCCTCTGCCGTCGGGCTTTCCGGGCTTGCAGCCCGGCCAGCCGCAGTGTTCCCGGACCTGAAGTTCTGTTCGAATACCTTGCCTGTCCCCAGCGGGAGCTTGATTTCATGATTGCCCGCAGGGATATCGTCCGACCGGAAAATCGGGTTGAGACGCTTGATTTCGCGGTATGTCGTGCCGGCCGCGCTCGCTATCGTCTGAATCGGCACGGGCCTGGACAGCGACACGTTCACCCGGTCCAGCCTGCAGTTCCTGGTATCCCCATCCTTTGGGCAGGTCGTACCCGTACTGATTCGGATTGCTCAGCACCGCCTTTACCGCAAGAATTCGAAAAACGTAGCGCTCGGTTTCCTGGGGAAGCTTCATATCATAGTAGTCGCGAACGCCCTGGATGCGAGATTCGTCAAGGATGCGCCTGTCCCCGCAGTTATAGGCCGCAATGGCCAGAGACCAGCTGTTGATATTTCTTGTAGAGGTCTTTTAATAGAAGGAACGCGCTGTCGGTGGAGCGTTCAAAGTCATACCTTTTATCGACCGATCCTCTCTGGTCCAGCCCGTAAGCCGATCCCGTGCTCGGCATGAACTGCCACGGCCCGGCCGCTCCCTTGGGAGAGCAGGCGTTCGGAAGCAGGTCGCTTTCCACAATGGCCACGTACTTCAAATCGTCAGGCAAATTGTAGTAGCGGAGCCGCTCCTCGATTACCGGAAAATAACGCTCCATCCTCTTCAGCCAGAGATAGACCTGGGCGTGATTATAGACGACCAGCGTGAATTCCTTGTCGAAACGCTCATATACATCCTGCCTGTCGAGGGGGACCGGCTCGCCGCACAGGTCGATGCTGTTTGGCGGCGGGATGTAGGGAACGTTTACAGACGCGGCAGGAGACGCCGGCCGGCGCAGTCGCCTGACGGCTTTCCTGGACCTGGGCGGCGGCAGGCTGCTGCGCTGTATCGGTCGTTTGCACCGAAGTGCAGCCGCAGACCCCAAAAAGAAGTCCCACTGCGGCCGCAGCAGCTCCCAGTCTCTCTCGTTTGACGCCGGCCTCTCATCTATAAACCTCTCTTTCCGTGTTTCTGATGCCTGCCTTCAGTGCTGGATTTCGAGATCGTTGAAGAAGAACTTTATTTCCTGAGCAGCCGTCTCGGGGCCGTCAGAACCATGGACGATGTTTTTTTCGACATCGCTCGCAAAATCGCGCCTGATCGTACCCGGTAAGGCTTCTTTCGGGTTGGTGGCCCCCATCAGCTCCCGGTTTCTCCGGATGACGTTTTCCCCTTCGAGCACCATCGCAACGATCGGGCCCGATGTCATGAACTCGGTAAGCGAGCTGTAAAACGGCCGCTCCCTGTGGACCGCGTAAAACATTCTGGCCTGATCCAGGCGTGAGCCGGACCATCTTCATGGCGCAAATCCTTATGCCGGCCTGCTCCAAGCGCCTTACAACCTCTCCTGTCAGCCCCTTGCCGACCCCATCGGGCTTGATTATCGAAAGCGTCCTTTCCATTGAACCCCCTTAGAAAAGTTTTGGTTTTGAATTACTAAAAACTGATAACTAGTAACTAAAAACTCTTCAGATGTCCAACCGAAATCCGAGGGCTAATATCTCAGAACGATATTGCATTAAATAGTGTAAAGTAACGCTTGACACTTCATACATCTTGCGCTATTCTGCCTCCACGATCGATGGGGTGATAATGACTTCGAGGGAAAAAGAAACGAGTGCGCAATCACAAGAGGCAGCCAGGCCCGGGCTCAAGATGAAGGACCTCGTGGACGCCACGGGAGCGCCCAAGGCCACCATCCTGCATTATCTGCACGAGGGGCTTCTGCCCGAACCGGTCCGGACGAGCGCCAACATGGCGTATTATGACCGGCTGTGCGTGGCGCGTATTCGCCTCATCCGCCAACTTCAGCGCCACCACCGGTTGAAGCTCTCCGAAATACGGCGGGTGCTTGCGGAAAGCGTTGATGAGGAAGAGTTGTCCATGCGGGCTTCCCTGAATGAACTCATCTTCGGCCCCTTGCAAACGGAGGGCGATCTCGATCTTGCCGCGTTCTGCGAAACAACAGGCTTAAGCCTGCAACAGGCAGAGCAATTGCTGCGCGCCAAGCTGCTTCTGCCCGCCATGGAGGGCCGCTTTGACCACGGCGACGTTGTGATGGGCCGGACTTATGCAAGTGGGATGGCCGCCGGTGTGCAGTTGGAGGAGATGGCCTATTACGTGGAGCTGGGAGAGAAGATAGTTGACCATGAAATGGCGCTGCGCGGCAGACTGACGCGCCATCTTCCAGGCGCCGTGAATGCATCCCTTACCATTGAACTTGTAAAAGCGGCCCGCATGACCCGCGCCTACGTCATCGACCGGTTATTCCAGAGAAGGGTCTCCGCCATGCGGGACTTAAGAGATGGAGAGACAGGATGACGATCCCTCTTCTGAAGATCGTTCCCTATGCCGCTGTTTCAGTCCTGCTTATTCTATTCGGGAAAGGGCAGCCGGATTTGAGTTTCCTTCGTGAAGCAAGTCTTGTTGTCCTGGCGGTCGATTTCTGCGCCGTCTTCTATCTCGACCGCAGGGACCTGGCATCCCCCATCGAGTGGAGCATGTCCATTTTCCTTACCCTGGCCGCGGCGGCCCTCTGGGTCTGGCCCGAGGGCGCAGGCCGGTTAATGGTCCCTCATGCGGTCACGCTCATCTACATAATTCTCCTTGCCGTCGCCGTGGCGCCGCTCCTTCTGGGCAAAGAGGTCTTCACGATGTTTTTCGCCAAAAAGCAAACGCCCGAAGCGCTGTGGGGCACGAATGTATTTATTAAGATCAATCATCATCTGACCGGCATGTGGGCAATACTTTTTTTCTTCAGCGGCCTCTTAACCCTTGCGCCAGGGGTGTTTAGCCTTCATGGCCCTTTTTATGAAATACTTTTTACGGGCATTCTTCCCGCAGCCGTTATGTTGAGCATCGGCTTGCCCTTAACCAGGCGCTACCCCGAGTACTATCAGCGCAAACTGGGAATAATATCGCCGGGTGAAAGTCACTCGGATGGAGCATCACGGCAGGATTCGTTCCAAGCCGCCCCGGAAAGGCCAATCACATCAGACACCGAAGAAAAGGAGAAAGAGAAAATGGCTGATAACGTTAAAACAGTGGCTGGTTCAGGTCCTCAGGCGGCCGGAACATGTGAGGATTTGCTGCGCTCGATGCCTTTAGGCTTTAATCCGGATGCAGCCGGCGGTCTCAAGGCGGTCTACCAATTCGAGGTCTCCGGCAGCGAGAGCTTTACGGCCCATTTGCAAATAGCTGAAGGTATCTGCACTTATCACTCCGGCCCTGCCGCAAAGCCTGATGTGATCGTCAAGACTCCCGCCGACGTCTGGCTTGCGGTCTCCAAAGGTGAGCTGGACGGGCAGCTAGCTTTCATGACGGGCAAATACAGGGTCGATGGGGATATAACTTTGCTCATGAGGCTTAGATCGCTTTTCTCCCGCTGAGAACCGCAGGGAAGGAGCTGAGGTGACCCAAGACCGTTGACTTGAACTTGGCAGAACCCGAAGGATAAGAATCATGGAAGAAGAACGCTATTTAAAATTGGCCCGAGTCCTGGACGCCTTGCCTAATGGATTCCCGGCTACTGAAAGCGGCGTGGAGATCAAGCTGCTCAAGAAGATTTTCACCCCTGAGCAGGCCGACCTTTTTTGCGATATGAGACTTTCCTTTGAAACGGCCGAGCAGGTGGCCAAAAGAACCGGACGCCCTTTGGAGGGTCTGGAGGAAAGGCTGAAAGCCATGGGCAAGGCCGGGCAGCTCTTTGCCATCGACCTTGGCGGGGTCTGGGTCTTTAAGATGATGCCCTGGGCTTTTGGGATCTATGAGTTTCAAAATCAACGGCTGGACGAGGATTTCGCCAAACTTAACGAGGAGTACGCACCGGTCTACGGCAAGCAGTTTTTTTCCAAAGCGCCGCAATTGATGCAAGTGCTGCCTGTTGAAAAAGAGATCGTCGTGCAGCAGGAGGCCCTACCCTATGAGAGAGTTTCCTCTCTTATCGAACAGAATCGATCCTTTTGGGTCCAGGATTGCATCTGCAAGAAAGAGCAAGGATTGTTAGGCCACCCCTGCGACCGGCCGACGCAGGTGTGTCTGGCCATTGCGCCGATCCCCGGGGTTTTTGATAAATACTCCCATGGCCGTGTGCTGAGCAAAGAGCAGGCTTACTCCCTGCTGAAGGAAACGGAAGAACAGGGGCTGGTGCACCTTACAGCTAATCAACAGTGGGGAAACATCTATATCTGTAACTGTTGCGGCTGTTGCTGCGGAGTATTAGGGGCCATCAATAAATTGGGCATCCCGGCCTCCAAGGTGATCAATTCCCATTATTACGCCGAAATTGATCCGGAAAAGTGTCTCAGTTGCGGGACCTGCGCCGAAACACGTTGCCAGGTGAAAGCCGTCGAAGAAGGGGAAGAGGCTTACAGGATCGATCCTGAAAAGTGCATTGGTTGTGGCCTTTGCATCAGCACATGCCCCGGCGAGGCTATCCGGCTGATTCATAAAGACCGCGAAAAGATTATTCCGCCGCCGATGAACGAAGACGCCTGGTTTGAAGAGCGGGGCAAGGAAAGGGGCGTGGACTTCTCGGCCTATAAATGATGAACGATCAAAAGCCCGGGACAGTTGATGCACGAAATGGGGATCGCCCAGAGTATTTTGGACATTGTGAAACAGGAAATGGTCCGTCACGGCGCCACCAAGGTGAGCGCCATTCGCCTGGTGATCGGGGAATTCACGGCCGTGGTCCCTCACAGTCTGACCTTTTGTTTTGAGATCATGACCAAAGACACGCCCTTTGAAGGGGTCAAGCTCGAGATAGAGCTGGCGCCCCTGACAGGGCGTTGCATCGATTGCGGGGAGGAATTCGGCGTCAAGGAGTATCGTTTCATATGTCCCAAGTGCGGCTCCCGGGAGATAGAAACGATCGCCGGCAAAGAATTGTTTGTCAAAGAAATCGAAGTGCAATGAAAACAGCGGGCGGCCGTCAACGGCCGGCAAAAGCCCGTTTAAGGACAACTCCTGGGGAAAAGAGTTCAGGGTTGAAATGTGACCCGGATTATTTTTCCGGTGTTTTTTCTTCCGAAGGCGAAGGCGTCTCCAGGTCGGTCAACCGGGCGCTCACCACTGTGTCCTTAATGGTCCAGTAGACGCTCCGGAATTTCTCGTCGAAATTCGTGGGCGAGACCGTGCCCATTTCAATGAATTTCACCAGAACTTCCTTGGCCACCTTCAGGATTTTCTCATCGTCCGCGTTCATCCAACTCCTCGCTTAGTGTCCGTGCGGCATTTCCGGACGCACGCCCGCTTTGGCTTCAGTTAAAAAGCCCCTGCTCCATGGAAGGAAGGCCATCAGGGTGCAAGCAGAGGCTTTTCGAGTCTGTGAAATACCCTTTGAAAGCATCCCGGCGCTCGGATGGATATTTAACACAAAAATCTCAGTCAGGAACAATGAATTACATGGCATTAATTCTTTGGCGCAGTTTTTCCAATGAGAACGCAAAAACAACTTGACAAACGCGATTTCGAGCGGGATTAGAAATACTTCTAAGTGGAGCATTGTGGGTAAAAGGGGCAAAATGTGGGAATTTTGGACACACCCAAGCTTCAGAGGACGCTCAGCCGCCAGGCTCGACGCCAAAGGGCGCCTCCGCATACCCGCAAAATTCAGGGAAGTCTTGCAGAAACATTACACCGACGCTCTCATTGTCTCCCAATACGGGGAATGTCTTGTCGCCTATCCGCCCGAGAAGTGGGATGAGATCGAAGCCAAAGCGTTGCATCTTTCCCAGGTTCATCCGGAGCATCGATCCTTTGTGCGGCGCTTCATTTCGGGCGCGGAGAAATGCGAGTTCGACAACCAGGGACGAATACTGATTCCGCCCCTGCTTCGTGAAGATGCTCGCCTGGACCAGGAGGTAATCCTTGTCGGAATGCTCACGAACTTCGAAATCTGGGACAAGGGCACCTATGACCTCCAGGTTGAGCAGGACAGACAGAACGAACAAAAGATAATGGAAACCATCGCGATTTCCGGGCTTTAGTATGGATGAAAGCCCAAGGGAAAGTCAACACATTCCGGTCATGCTGGGACCGGTGATTGAACTTCTCAATTGCAAACCGGGCGGTATTTACGTTGACGGCACGATTGGCGGAGGGGGATATGCCCGGTCCATTCTGGAGAAAAGCGCGGCGGAGGGGGTCGTGCTCGGTCTGGACTGGGATTGGGAAGCGATAGAGCGTGTGCGCGAAAGGCTGGGCGGATATGGAGAAAGACTCATTCTGGAGAAGGCTGACTTTGCCGATATACGCCGGGTCCTTCGCAAGCACGGCATCCGGGAGGTCGATGGAATCGCAGTCGATCTGGGCGTCTCGAGTTTTCAGCTCGAGGACCCGCAACGGGGATTTAGTTTCATGAGACGAAGGGCCGCTCGACATGCGCATGAATCGCGACTTGCCTCAAACGGCGGCAGAGCTTGTAAATACGCTGCCGGAAAAGGACCTGGCCGACCTGATCTACCGGTACGGCGAGGAGAGGCTGTCGAGAAGGATCGCGCGCGCAATTGTGGCGGCAAGGAGAAAGGGCCGCATTGACAAACACGCGGGAACTGGCCGAACTGATACGGAAAACCGTCCCGCAGGACAAGGGACTCTTTCCGGATTCACCCGGCCACCCGCACTTTTCAGGCCCTGCGGATAGCGGTCAACCGGGAGATCGATTCTCTGGAGCGTTTTCTGCCCGAAGCCCTGGACGTTCTCAAACCCGGAGGAAGGCTTTGCGTGGTCGCCTTCCATTCGCTGGAGGACCGGATCGTGAAAGAGGCGTTCAGGAACTGGGCCCGGTCGTGCCGCTGTCCGCGCGAGCGCGCTGCGTGCGAGTGCGAAGGTAGGCCGCTGGTTCGGCTGCTTACCAAGAAAGCTCTCCGGCCTTCGCCGGATGAAGTCGAGCGCAACCCGCGCGCACGCAGCGCAAGGCTCAGGGCAGTCGAGAAACTGAGCCGTTACCATCGGGGAGCCGAACTGAGCATGATTGCCAAATGGCTTGATTCGCAGGCGCCACGGCTTTTTTTCCTCCGGGTTTGAGGGGGCCCGGAGGGGATTGAGCCGGATTCACCCCGAAAGGGGATAGTTAGCGTCCATCCGGGTTTTCGGGGAAAAGGGGGGGGAAGAAGAGAGGGAGCTTTTCCGGACGGCCGCGGGGGGTGGCCGTCCGGAGAACTTCTTCCGGCGAGGAAGGGGACCAACATCTTTGGAGGGGGGGATACAAAGACGAGCGAAGATGGCCCCGGTCGGATCGGAGGTTTAGAGAAATTCACCTGATAATTTAGAGCAGGAAAGGGCGCAATCATGCAGGCAAGAGACCTCAAAGAAAAGGTTTTCAAGAAACGGTTGCCCTTCAACACATTTTCTTTTCAGGCGCGACCTCGCGGATTATTCCGAGCCTCAAGTTCTAACCGGATGGCCAGGTGCGGATATGTTCTGCAGGTCAACCGGGCGCAGCTTTGCACGGGACTTCCATTGCGCCGGTCCTGGTCACAGCAGGCCGGAATGGGATATTTGAGAGCGCTTTTTATTGGATTTGCTCAACTGCATGAAGAGAGTCTAGAGAAAAGCGCTCTCAATCTTCAGCATGAAGCCGGAGAGCGATTTCAAGTTCCAGCAAAGGGATCCGGCGCCTGTGCGCATGTGGGCCTGGCTTGCGTCGGCAATCCTTCTGGGCGCTGTTTTCGTCATCTGTGCGGTTTTTTACGTCTGGCTCTACGTTCAGCAGGTCCAAAACGGCTACCGGCTTTCAAAAATCTATGAGGAAAGCGAACTGCTCAGCACTGTTCAGCGGAAGCTGACAATTGAGTGGTCTCGGTTTCGAGACCCGCAGCGGCTGGGGGAGATTGGGCAAAACCAGTTCGGCCTGGCGCCGCCCAGGCCCGATCAAAAAGTGGTGATGCGCTAGCGAGCTTGAAATGGAACCGGGCGCAGTTGAATTCGGGGGACAAACAATGGAAAGGCGCGAGCCGCGGAAATTTCTGAACTCCCGCTACTGGTCATGCCGCATGCTCTTCCACTTTGTGGTGATTGCGGGCTTGTGCGCCATTGTAGTCAAAGCCTTTCGTCTCCAGGTGATCGAACACTCATTCTGGGTTGGCCGCGCCAATGCCTGTTTAAACACCAAGTTTACGGTCCCCGCATATAGAGGCACCATCTATGACAGGCAGGGGCGAGTGTTGTCCTACTCGGTCCCGCAGCGTTCGCTTTATGCTTTTGGAGGCCAAATCGAAAACCCCGCAGAAACTGCGGCCCTTCTCAGTCGAATCCTGGACGAACCGGCCGGCTCGATTGAAAAGAAGCTCACTTCTTCCAGCCATTTCGTCTGGATAAAGCGCCACCTCACCGATCAGCAGGCAATCGAAATAGAGAAGCTAAAAGTTCCCGGCCTTAATCTCACGGACGAATACAAGCGGTTCTACCCGTACCGGCAGGTGGGCGGTCAGGTAGTGGGGTTCGTCAATATTGACGGCGTCGGTATAGAGGGCATTGAAAAATCTTTCGATGACGTGCTGCGAGGCAAGCCAATCCCGGTATGTCAGCTCAGGGACGGCGGGCGCAAGCGGCTGTGGCTCAATTCGTCGGCGCCTCCCGAGCCTGCCGAGAGTTGCGGGGTAAAGCTCACGTCTGGACACCTTCATCGAATACATTGCCGAGTGCGAACTGGAGAAGGCGGCGCAGAAATACAGGGCCAGAGCGGCGGAAGTGGTGGTCATGGACGTCGAGACTCTCGAAGTGCTCGCCATGGCAAGCTGGCCCTTTTTCGATCCGAACATCATTCCGGAAAAAAAGGACCCCAAAGAGGAGCTTGGGCGCAACCACGTCATTTCGGACGCCTTCGAGCCGGGATCGACCTTTAAGGTGTTCCTGATGAGCGCCGCTCTCGATCAGAATATGGTCCGGGAGACGCGACCGAATATACTGCGAAGGCGGCAAATGCATCGCTGGCGGGCCATTCCATAAAGGACGTCCACCCTTACGGCTGGCTCACCATGCAGGAGGTGATCAAATATTCGAGCAATATCGGGGCCGCCAAAATTGCACTCCATATGGGCAGCGAAAAATACTCCCGCTACATTCACGACTTCGGCTTCGGATCGCTCACAGGGATTGAGCTGCCGGGAGAATTCAAGGGACTTGTGAGACCGCAGAAGAGGTGGAGACCGATCGACCTGGCCACAACCGGCTTTGGACAAAGCATCGGAGTAACCAGCCTTCAGCTCACCAACGCCATTGCCGTGATAGCCAGCGGCGGGGAATACGGCCCGCCGATAATCGCCAGCAATGTTCTTGACTCGCAGGGAAGATCCATCAGGGAATTCCAATCGATCAAAACACGCAGGGTAATTCAAAAGAGGACAGCCGACCAGATTCGTGCTATGATGGCGCTTGTAACTCAGGAAGGCGGTACAGGGGTCAATGCGGCGCCCGAGGGTTACACGGCGGCAGGCAAGACTGGAACGGCTCAGGTAATGGACAAAACGACGAAGCGTTACGCTTCGAACAAGTATACCTCGGTTTTTACCGGGTTTGTCCCGGCCGAGCAGCCCAAACTGGTAATTACCGTAGTTGTCCACGAACCCCAGGGGGCTATTTATGGTGGAGTTGTAGCGGCGCCGGTATTCCGGAATATTGCCGCAAAAGCCCTGCCCTACCTGGGGGTAATGCCTTCTGCACCAAATCCCGCACCCAGTCCCGACATCCGCACTGACTAAAGCCTCATCCGCCGGATGTCAAACAGGCCTCCGGCAGCAAAAAAGCTGCGGTCGAAAAACCCGGCGGCAAATCCGCCCAGAAAACAGCTTTGAAAAAATCGGCTTCGAAGAAAAACTCGGGGGCCGTTACGATTGATGCGAAGAAAGTTCAGCCAACCCCGAAGGCAACCCGCCGCGAACCGCCGGAAAAGTACTCGCTCAGGACTCGATGAGCGGGGAGCAGGGGTTTATTAGCCGGACGTCGGTGCCTGATCCATGCCTGGAAAGCCGGCTGAGCCGGTCCACCTGAGGGGGTACGGATCAAACTGCCCTTTCGGCAAAGGGGCGTTTGGTTTCAATGCTGTTAACAATAAGAACCTGGCGGCGCGAGTTCAAATGAAGACGGTCAAACAGCTCATAGACGGTCTGGAAATTGTCGGCGCAAGCGGCAGGGCTGGACGTTCCCGTGTCCGGTGTGTGCTATGACAGCAGGCAAGCGGAGAAGGGCAGCCTGTTTGTCTGCGTTCCGGGAAATCGTGCAGATGGGCATGATTTCATTGACGACGCCCTATCGCGCGGCGCCGTTGCGATTGTTGCCCAAACCGAGATGCCCGCCGGCCTTCCAGCGGGCTTTGTGCGCGTCCGGGACTCCCGCGCGGCGCTTGCCGCAATATCTGCGAATTTCTACGATCACCCGGCTTCCAAGCTCGATCTCATTGGAATAACGGGAACCAATGGAAAGACTACGACTTCACTGCTCATCGAGAGCATTCTCCGGCAGCCACGGATCAAGTCCCGGGGTCCTCGGGCACCCTCGCCTACAGGTGGGCGGGAAAGCAAATTCCCGCTCCCATGACCACGCCCGAATCCCTGGACCTCCAGAGACTCTTTTACCGTATGCTCCAGGACGGAGTTTCACACGTCGTCATGGAGGTCTCATCTCATGCGCTCGCGCTTGGCAGGATTGCCGGGTGCGAGTTCCGGACCGGGGTTTTCACCAATCTGTCACAGGACCATCTTGATTTTCATTCGACCATGGAGGAGTATTTCGCCGCCAAGAAGCTCCTTTTCTCATCCTATCTCGACCCGCGTTCTTTCTGCGGCGGTAGTCAACGAGGATGATGATTACGGCAGAAGAATAATTGAAAACGGGACCCGCGCAGCCAAAATCATCGGTTACTCCGGTAAGAGTCCCCCCCGGCCCCGCGTTTCGGAAAGGGCAGCAGATGGCGTTTTCGTCGAAGAAGTCCGGTTCAGCTCCCGGGGGCATCACCGCGCAAAGTCCATACATCTGCGAGGGACAGATCAGGGTTGATTCCCCGCTCATGGGCAGGCTGAACCTCTATAACATTCTGGCCGCAGTATCTGCGGCGGTGTCGCTGGATATTGCGCCAGAGGCCATCGAGGAGGGCATCCGGAGCGCTTTCGCACGTGGACGGGCGGCTTGAGCGCGTTGCAATTCCGGACCGGTGCGGCTTTCAGGTAATCGTGGATTACGCGCACACACCCGACGCAATGGAAAAGGCGCTTGCCTGTCTTCGCGAAATGACCGAAAACAGGCTTATCGCCGTATTCGGCTGCGGCGGCGACCGGGACAGGGGAAAGCGCCCGATGATGGGCAGGGTCGCCGCAGAGCTGGCGGACCTCGTGATCATCACGAGCGACAATCCCCGGTCCGAGCCGCCCGATGATATCCTCGACGAAATCGAGGCGGGAGTGAAACAGACGGGGAATCTGCGCTTCGGGTCTGCCGGCGAGACTGTCCAGCCGGGAAGGGCTACATTCGGGAAGTTGACAGGCGAAAGGCCATCGAGCTCGCGCTGGCGCTGGGTCGTCCCGGAGATATGATTTTTATCGGAGGCAAGGGGCACGAAACCTACCAGATCGTCGGGACCCTCAGACACTCGTTTGACGACAGGCTGGTCGTAAGGGAGTATTTTAACAGGCTAATAGGCTTATTCGAAACGAGCATGGACGCTTACAGACCGGACGATAGAAATATGTTCAGGACTGTGGCGAACTGGCTGAGGCTGCGGGAGGCGAGATACTTTCCGGGGACCCCGGCGCGCAAGTCGGGGCGATTTCCACGGACACCAGGAAGATTGCGCCGGGAGACTGCTTCATTGCCCTTCCCGGAGAAAACCACGACGGGCACGCCTTCGTTGCGGACGCCATTAGAAAGGGCGCGGGCGCGGTAATCGTATCGGAGCGCGTCGTCCTTTCCCCGGATACTTCCGCCGCCGTCATCAGAGTAGGCGACACCCTTTACGCGCTCGGCGAACTGGCGCGGCGCCACCGCATGAAGTTCGACATCCCGGTGATCGCCGTTTCCGGCAGCAACGGCAAGACCAGCACGAAAGAGATGATTGCGGCCATTTTCAGCCGAACTCGGAAGGTGCTCAAGAACAGGGGCAATTTCAATAACCTGATCGGCCTTCCGCTCACGCTGCTCGAGTCTGAGCGAAGAGCACAGCGTCGCTGTCGTGGAAATGGGAATAAACGTTCCGGGAGAAATGGAGCGGCTGGCGCAGATCGGCTCTCCCACTGCCGCGATCATAACCAATATACACCCGGCCCACCTCCAGGGACTTGAATCGATCGAGCGCATCCTGGAAGAAAAGGGCAAAGCTCTGGAAATCGCTGGGATCCGGACGGCATTGCCGTGGTGAATCTGGATGACCCGAGGCTTTCGCATTTTGCCGAACAGATCAAGGCCCGAAAAATCACCTGCTCTCTCAGAAATGGCGCAGCCGATGTGTCCGTGTGCTCGCAAGATCGTCAGTTTCCGAAGGAAACACCTCATTTCGAATAAACGCCGGCGGCTTCGAGATACCTGTATCGCTTCCGGTTATGGGCATACACCATGCCCAAAATGCCCTTGCCGCAACCGCCGCCGCCCTGGGTACGGGGGCTTCAGCCGAGGAGGTCGGGGCCGGACTGTCCGGCTGCGCGCCTGTGCGCCAGCGCATGAATTGCCTGAAGCTGCGCAACGGCGGGGTCCTGGTGGACGATACTTACAACGCCAATCCCTGCTCGATGATTGCCGCCGTGGAAGCGGTCCTTTCCGCAAGCTCGGGCAGCCCTTTTGTGGCGGTCCTTGGAGAGATGCGCGAACTTGGCCCGGACAGCCCCGCTCTTCACTTCGAGGTAGGCAGGAGAGTAGGCGCTGCAAAACCGAGCAGGCTGATCACCCTCGGGCCCCTGGGCATCGAGATACTCAAGGGAGCGCAGGCCGCCGGACTCGATGAGTCGCTTTGCTTTCACGCGGGCGATCATGCCGAAGCAGCGGATTTCTTGCGGCGGGTTGTGCCCGAGGGGGCATGGATCCTGGTTAAAGGCTCCCGCGGGATGACAATGGAAAAAGTCGTCGAGGCAATGGCCGGGGAGTGTGCGTGAGAAGCAAACGGACCTCCGAAAAGACGCTCGTGGTCGGGCTTGGCATATCAGGCCGGGCCGTGTGCGCTTTGCTCCGAAGCCGGGGGGCCGAAGTGAGCGCGACGGACCTGCGCTCCCGCTCTGAATTCAACGGCGCGCTGGACGGTATCGAGGAGGCCGGCTGCTCGCTGCGCCTGGGGTCCCACCGGCTCGAAGATTTTCTCGAGGCGGACCGGATAATCGTCAGCCCCGGCGTTCCACTGGATATCGAACCGCTTAAAGAGGCGCGAAGCCGGGGAATAGAGATAGTCGGGTGAACTCGAGTGGGCCTGGCGGCAGGTCAGCCTTCCGGTGATCGCGGTAACCGGCACCAATGGGAAGACCACAACAACCGCCCTGATCGGCGAAATGCTGAAGCAGGCCGGAAGGCATCCATTCGTTGGCGGAAATATTGGAACACCCCTCAGCCAGTGGATACTTTCGGGTGAGCATGCCGACATTCTGGTGCTGGAGCTGAGCAGCTTCCAACTGGATACCGCTTCCACCTTCCGCCCGGACACCGGGGTATTGCTGAACGTAACCGAAGATCACCTGGACCGCTACGAAAGCTTCAAAGCCTACGCCGATTCCAAGCTCTCCCTGTTTCGGCGGCAAAACAGCGCAAATTTCGCCATAATCAACGGCGACGACCCGATTTGCAGGGAGCGCATCGAGGAAATTCCCGGGCAAGGTCCTGTCCTTTAGCAGTTCGGACTCAGCCGCAAACGCCCGGGTGGAAGGCAGCGCCATCAAGGTGGCCTTCCCGGGCAAAGGAAAGTTTGAGATCGGCCTGGAAAAAACCAGACTGCACGGGCGCGCACAACCGTGAAAACATAATGGCCGCAGCCCTGGCCGCCATGTGCATGGAAGTCTGCTGCCGGGGCAATTCAGGCGGCGGTTGACGGGTTCGGCGGCTTTGCCCACAGGGTCGAGTGGGTGCGCAACTGGAAGGGAATCGATTTCTACGACGACTCCAAGGGGACCAACGTCGGCGCGGTGGTCAAAGCCCTGGAGGGGTTCGACCGGCCCGTGCTGCTCCTGCTCGGCGGAAGGGATAAACTCGGCGCCTACGAACCGTTGCTTGCGCCGCTCACTCGCCAGGGGCAAGGGGATTTTCGCCTTTGGGGAGGCCGGTCCCAGAATTTACGGCCAGTTATGCGGGAAGGTCCCGGCCGGACTTTATCCGGATTTGGGATCGGCCTTCCGGGATGCGATCAGCCGGGCTTCGCCGGGAGACGTTGTCCTGCTCTCACCCGCGTGCGCCTCTTTTGACCAGTATGAGAGCTACGCGCACAGGGGGGATCATTTCAAAAAGCTGGTGGCGGAGCTTGGGGATTAGATACGAAGCGCGGTGAGGTGGGCGATCTGTCATTCGAGGTCCCCGGCACAATCTCTCACCTGACCGAGGCGGTTGCCCGGCCTGGACGGGGGGAAAGTCCCGGCCGGATGGGGCGAAGAGGCAGAGGAAAGAGGGTAACTTACAACTTACACCATTCTCAGGAGGGGAAAGAGGCGGATTCACCTGCGCAGCATCCTCCTTTCGCCCGTCCGAACATCCTGATCGGGGAATAGATTGTCTAGACCGGCGATAGACGCACCTCCGGCCATAACAGCCGACTCGAAGGAAAAGCAGCGCCTCACCTGGAAGCCTCTCCCCCTGGAGGTCCAGCTCTGGGTCGAGGTGTCCCTGCTGATTGCCTTCGGATTCATAATGATCTACAGCGCCAGCTCCATTCCAGCCCTGACAAGGTTCTCCGACCCGAATCATTACCTCAAGCGCCAGCTTTTTTGCGTTGGGCTGGGAATCCCGATCATCTACATAGTGAGCCGCACGTCCTACCGCTCGTACAAAGAATATTCCGGCCCCATGCTGCTCGGTATGATTGCGCTGCTCGTTCTGGTCCTGATCCCGGGACTTGGAGACGAAATACAACAACGCCCGGCGCTGGTTTGGCGTCGGCAGCCTGCACATCCAGCCGGCCGAGTACGCCAAAGTGGTCTGGGTTTTATTCCTGAGCTACGCTCTGGTCAAGAAGCAGGACCGCATCAAGGAATCGCGCGTGAGCTTCTGGCCCTTCATAGTCCTTTGCGCCATATTCAGCGCCCTGCTGCTCAAGGAGCCCGACTTCGGCACCACCTTCATGTTCGTGGTCCTTATGGTCGTCATGCTGGCGACTGCCGGGGTCCCGTGCCGCTATTTTTTTCTCATGGCCCCTTTTGCCGCCTTTGGACTCTATAAGTTCGTTTACCTCGTCCCGTACCGCCGCAGTCGCTGGGAGAGCTTTTCTCAATCCCTGGGTCGATCCCCTTTATTCGGGATATCAGCTCATTCAGGCATGGATAGCGGTGGGCTCGGGCGGTTTTTTCGGAAAGGGGCTGGGAGCGGGACAGCAAAAACTGCTCTATTTGCCCGAATCCTACACCGATTTCATCCTGGCCGTAATCGGAGAGGAACTGGGATTTGTCGGCATTGTGCTGACCTGTCTGCTTTTCTTTCTTCTTTTCCGGACCGGCCTTCAAATTTCCAGAGAAGCTCCCGACCTGCTCGGAAGCATACTTGCGCTCGGACTTACGATGCTGCTCTCCCTCCAGGCTTTGCTCAATATGGGAGTCGTACTGGGGCTGGTCCCGACAAAGGGCATGCCGCTTCCTTTCATTTCTTACGGGGGCAGCGCATTTACCGCGAACTGCTTTACTGTCGGACTGCTGATGAGCATAGCCAGGAGCTGTGGAAAAACGAATGGACAGTAAGATATGTTTAAACGTTATCAACATATACATTTCATCGGGATTGGCGGGATAGGGATGAGCGGGATAGCCGAGCTTCTGCTCAACCTCGGCTACAAGGTGAGCGGCTCGGACCAGAAAGTCTCGGATTTGACGAAACGCCTTGCGGGACTGGGCGCCACCATCTATTCAGGTCACGATCCCGGTCACGTCAGGGGCGCGGATGTCGTGGTGGTCTCATCGGCCATTTCCGAGGAAAATCCCGAGTTCCAGGCGGCGCGAAAGCTTCCCAAGGTCCCTCTGATCCGCCGCGCAGAGATGCTCGCCGAACTGATGCGCCTCAAATATTCCGTGCTGGTGGCCGGAGCGCACGGAAAAACCACAACTACTTCGATGGTCTCCACGGTGCTCGCGCGGGGTGGTCTTGATCCGACGGTGGTCATCGGCGGAAAGCTCAATGCCTGGGGCACCAATGCCAAACTGGGGAGCGGCGAGTTCATGGTGGCCGAAGCAGATGAGAGTGACGGCACTTTTCTGCTGCTGCCGCCGACTATCGCCGTGGTCACCAATATAGACCTTGAACACCTCGACTACTACCGGGACATCGACCACATACGCGATACTTTCCTTCAGTTCATAAACAAAATCCCTTTTTACGGGCAGGCGATTCTGTGCCTCGAGGACGAAAACATCCAGGCCATTCTGCCCCGCGTCGAAAAGCGGTTCGCAACCTACGGGTTTTCTTCGCAGGCGGATTTCCAGGCCAGACAGGTGAAGACCAGGCGGACTTTGCAGCTCATACCGGGTCTTTCATGACGGAGAGGAACTGGGCGAGATGGAAATCCGAATTCCGGGCCGCCATAACGTGCTCAATTCGCTCGCGGCGGTCGCGGTGGCCCACGAGTTGGAAATACCCTGGCCTGCCGTCCAGGCCGGGCTGCATGACATGACGGGCGTCCAGCGCCGGTTTCAAATAAAGGGGGAAGCCCGGGGCGTGCTGGTCCTGGACGACTACGGCCACCACCCGACCGAAATCAGGGCGGTCCTGGAAACCCTCGCGGGCTGCTACCCCGATCGCCGCCGGATAATAGCGTTCCAGCCACATCGCTATACCCGGACTCAGGCCCTGCTGGAGCAGTTTTCGAGGTGTTTCTATCACTGCGACGTACTGCTCATATCCGAAATTTACGCGGCGAGCGAAAAACCCATACCCGGCGTCACGGGGCGCATGCTCGTCGAAGAAATAGCGGCGCACGGGCACCACGATCTGCATTTCTGCCCGACCCTGGAAGAGATGCACGATAAACTGCTCTCGATTGTGCAGCCGGGAGACGTGGTTATGACGCTTGGGGCCGGCAACATCTTGCAGGTTGGCGAATCGCTTCTCCAAAGCCTCGAACGAGCGAGGTCCGGTGAGCGAGTACAGGAGCCGGCAATGCCGTCTCGATCGCGGATGCTCAAGCCAGGGCGCAAAATGAACATCAGCTCCGCTCTTGAATCGGTCCCGGATGTTGAATTTCGGCTGGATGAGCCGCTCGCCCGGCATACCACCTTCCGGGTCGGAGGGCCGGTGCGGCTGCTTGCGCGCCCTCGCAGCGAAAGGGCGCTTTTCGCTCTTCTGGAGCCAATCCGGGAGTTGGACATCCCGTTCATCGTTCTTGGCGCAGGGAGCAACGTCCTGGCGCCGGACGGACCCTGGGAGATGTCGGTCATTCAGCTTCACCTTGCCTGCAACAGATTGCTCCACAGCGAGCAGAGGACAGAAGAGCCAAACGGTTCTTTACGCCGGGGCGGGAACGAAGCTCCAGCAGCTTATCCGATACTGTATCGAAAATGGCCTTGAAGGGCTTGAATCGCTTGCCGGGATTCCCGCAACGGTGGGCGGAGCGCTCGTGATGAACGCATCGACATCTTTCGGCGCCATTTCAGACTCCCTTGTCTACGTCGATCTGGTGGACCCCGATGGCGAAAGGCGCTCAATCCGCAGGGATCAACTTACCCCCGGCTACCGCACAATGGGCATTCCGGAAAGCAGCATCGTTCTGGGCGCTTGCTTCAAGCTCAGACCTTGCTCGAGCGACATTGTGAAGGCGCGCGTGGAGCAGATTCTTCAAAAATCGCAGGCAGACTCAGCCTCTGCGCTACCCCTCCGCCGGATCGATCTTCAAGAATCCTGTGGGCCAATTCGCCGGAGCTCTTATAGAAAAGGCCGGGCTCAAAGGCTATCGAATAGGAGACGCCGAGGTTTCAAGGAAACACGCGAACTGGATCATCAATCGGGGCAACGCCCTCGCCCGGGACATTATCGAACTGATAGAAAAAATAGAAAATGAAATTTATGGAACTTTTGGCGTGCGTTTGGAGCGAGAAATTCGTATACTGGAACAACTCTAGTAGAAACCCGGCCCAATGATAAAACCCAGGAAAAAGAGAAAGAACAGGTATCAGGAGAGCACGCTCAGGCGTCTCAAGGGGAATTTCCGCACTTTTCAGTGGTTTTTTTGTCGTTTTTGCCGGATTTTGCTTTGTTGTGCTCCTCGGCGCCGGTCTTTCGCGGCTCTATCACAAGATCATCAGCGCGCCCTGGCTCAAGCTGGAGGAAATCGAAATTACCGGGATCAAGAAGCTCGACCGGTTCGACGATTTTGAATGCGATGGGCCTGAAAAGAGGCCAATGCACCCTGAACATCGTATCCGAACAGGTTGCCGAGCGTCTGAGGAAGCTGCCCGGTGGTCAGGGAAGCTTCCGTGAGGCTCGAATCACACGGGCGCATAGTGGTGGACGATAGTTGAGCGCGAGCCTGCAGCCATTGTCAAGTGCGGCGACCAAAATATGCAGATGGACACTGACGGCATCCTGTTCTCTGAGGCGGCCCCGGATGAAAAGAGCGTCGCTCCCGCTTCATAACCGGGCTTTGCGACTCCAGTCTCAAGGAAGGGAGACCCGGTTGCGGCGCGCAGCCTGAAACAGATAAGGGAACTCCTGTCGGCTATCGATAGTTCGAAAAGCTGGCTCTCGGGAACCGCCATAAACGAATGCCGGTGGAGCGAAAACGGGATTCACCCTGGTTCTGGGCGAAAGGGCCGTTCCGGTCGACATCGGGAAGGACGCTTTCGAGCAAAAGATTACAAAGCTGAGGAAGGTGATAAATACCCTGAACGAGCGGGATTGGACCGATCTGGTGACCCGGATCGATCTCGATTATCCGGGCAAGGCATATCTTGAGGGACAATTTCCGGTCCCTCAGCCGGTTCAGGGGCGGACAAAGCAGCCGAGCTGATCGGACATCGTGCATCTGTGCAGCGCGCGCCGATTTGCCCGCAAAGACTCGGCTCTAAGGGAGTTTGAAAGGACCCTCATGGGAAAGAAAGAGGAACTGATCGTCGGTCTGGACCTTGGAACCACTAAAGTCTGCGCCGTGGTCGGAGAAGTCACCACGGAGGGGATAGATATAGTGGGCGTGGGGACCTATCCATCGGCCGGGCTGAGGGGTGGGGTCGTCGTAAACATCGACCAGACGGTCAATTCCATAAAGAAAGCGGTCGAAGAAGCCGAGCTCATGGCCGGGTGCGATATTTCTTCGGTCTTCGCGGGTGTTGCCGGAACGCACGTCCAGAGCTTGAACAGCCACGGAGTGATCGCCATAAAGAGCCGTGAGGTCACATCAGTCGGATGTTTCAAGAGTGCTGGACGCGGCAAAGACGATCGCCCTTCCCTTCGACAGGCAGATACTGCACGTTCTGCCCCAGCAGTATATTGTCGATGACCAGGACGGCATTCACCATCCGATCGGAATGGCGGGAGTTCGACTGGAAGCTAAGGTGCACATCATAACCGCGATGACAAGCGCGGTTCAAAACATTGTGAAATGCTGCGAGCGGGCCGGACTGCAAGTTCAGGACGTTGTTCTGGAGTCGTTGGCCTCGAGCGGCGCGGTATTGGACTCTGACGAAAAGCAACTTGGCGTCGCCTTGATAGACATCGGCGGAGGGACAAGCGAGATAGCGGTCTTCCAAAACAATGCAATCCGGCATTCGACGGTTGTCGGACTGGGCGGAAACCATATTACCTCGGATATTTCCGTGGGCCTGCGGTGTGCAATGGACGAGGCCGAAAAGATCAAAAAAAAGTATGGCTGCGCCCTGGTTGAGATGGTCAACCAGCAGGACGTCATCGAGGTCGGATCGGTTGGCGGCCAAAAGCCGCGCCAGCTTGCCCAGTCGATTCTCACCCAGATTATCGAGGCGCGCGTCAAGGAAATTCTGGACATTATCGAATGGGAACTGGTCCGGTCGGGATTCATCGAATCGCTGCACGCCGGGGTGGTCCTCACAGGGGGTGTTTCGCTGCTGCCCGGAATTCGCGAGCTTGCCGAAAGAGTGTTCGACATGCCGGTGAGAATCGGGGTCCCGTGCAATTTCGGCGGTCTGGGCGACGTCGTGAAAAACCCGATCTACTCCACGGCCGCCGGACTTCTGCTTTACGGAAAAGATCACGGCGGCGGGATGCCGATGCGGGATTCGCGCAGCAAACTCGGATCTATCTGGGAAACTCTTAAAAGGTGGTGGAGGGAATTTTGGTAAGATAGGCGGCTTTGCCCTACGGAGGGACCGGCCCCCTCGGGATGGGGCTGGTTTGAGGGGTGGAACGGCTGGCTGCTTTAATTAAGGAGAGCTTTTCAGGCGGAGAGATTATGGCGAGAAAAGCGACTAAGAGGGGGAAGCACACAATGGAACAGATGACGATGGAGCAAGCCGGAGTCAGCAACAGAGCCAAGATTACCGTTCTGGGAATAGGGGGCGGGGGCGGCAATGCTATTAACAACATGATAAAGGCTGGACTTGAGGGAGTTCAGTTTTATTGCCGCCAATACCGACTGGCAGGTGCTCGAGAGAAATCTCGCACCGATCAAAATTCAGCTTGGAACCAATCTGACAAAGGGCCTGGGCGCAGGTGGACAGCCCGAAATGGGGGCCAAAGCGACCCAGGAGGACATCGACAAGATTCGTCAAGCAGTCACCGGAAGCGACATGGTTTTCATAACAGCCGGGTTGGGCGGCGGCACCGGGACCGGCGGCGCGCCGATCGTGGCGCAGATTTGCAAGGAAATGGGCGCACTGACCGTGGCGGTTGTGACCAAGCCTTTCCTGGTCGAAGGAAAGGTCCGGCTCCGCCATGCGGATGATGGTCTCAAAGCGCTACAGGATACGGTGGACACCCTTATCACCATCCCTAACAACCGGCTCCTCTGCCTGGCGGACAAGCGATCCACTTTCCTCGAAATGATCAAGCGGGCGGACGACGTGCTGCTCTACGCCGTAAAGGGCATCTCCGATCTGATAATAAAGCAGGGCTACATCAACGTTGACTTCAACGACGTGAAAACAGTCATGGGAGAAATGGGCCTGGCCCTGATGGGCACCGGCGTCGGGCGCGGCGAGAACAGGGCCGCGCAGGCCGTACAGCAGGCTATTTCAAGCCCGCTTCTCGAAGATATCTCGATTCACGGCGCACGCGCCGCCCTCATCAACATCTCGGCCGGCCCTGACCTTGGCATGCATGAATTCGAAGAAGCCCTCTCGATCATTCAAAAAGAGGTTACCGACGAAGCCAATATCATCCTGGGCATGGTTATCGACGAGAAGATGCAGGATGAGATTCGCGTCACCGTAATCGCAACAGGCATTGGAAAAATAGCGCAGAAAAAAGCCGTCGAAGCATCAGCGGTCCGGCCCTTGAGAAGAATGAGGCCCGAGGGGGTCGTGCCCGCCATCGATTACGACCTTCTCCAGGTGCCCCCGAGCGTTCGCCAAAGACTTCCCCTGGGTGAGGCGGTTCAGGCGAATGGAACAGGTCGAACCCGAACATGAATCAGCAACAGCCGCCGAAAAGAAGGACCCTGCTCCAGATGATCACCGGAGGCGGCCGATCTCACGAAGAAGAAGATTTGAGCATTCCCACCTTTATCAGGAGGCAGGCTGATTAGGGCTATCCTGCTTCCATCCCGGACGGCGGAACATAATGAATGGATAATTCCAAAATAAAAATGACCGGTTTTTTGCCGGTCATTTTTATTTGGCCAAACATCATTCGAACAGATCACATCACCATCGGCATAATCAGGCTCAAATACCCCGGATCTTCGGGGGCCAGGAAGATGCCGCCGTGGAACTGGTCCACCCACTCAAACCTGATTGTCGGGCTTTCCATGACTGAAATGCAGTCCATAACGTACTTAACGTTAAAGGCCACGCTGAAATCTTCACCGTCATAATCGATGTCGATAATGTCGTTGGCGTTTCCGAGCTCCGGATTTCCGGATTCGAGTTCGAGGGAGTTCTTGCTGATGTTGAATTTTACGTGCCTGTAGGTGAGGTCGGTTACGACGGCAACCCTTTTCAGGGCCGGGTAGAGGACTTCGGTCGCCACTGAAATTCCAAACGGCCTCTCGGCCGGAATAATCATTTCATATTCCGGGAATTCCGCATCGAGCAGAAGAGTGCTGAGAAATGTGCTCGGGGTTCGCAGCACGAGGGATTTTTCATCCACTCCGATGGTCGCCTCGGTCTCTTTTTCAAGCAATCGGTGTATTTCCTGGACCGCTTTTCGGGGCACTATGATCTCTCTGGTCATTTCAAGCCCCGGGAACGCCCCTGCCGGGACCTCGTAATAGGCAAGCCTGTGCCCGTCGGATGATACGAACCGGAAATCGTTCTCTTCGGTGGAATGCCACAGAAGCCCGGGCGCGGTAAATGTTTCCTCTTCCATCGGAATGCTGTAGAGTGTCTTTTGGAGCGCGCGCCTGAGGACGGCAGTATCGCAGCCTGTGAGCGGCAAATCCTGGTAGAGATTTATATTTGGAAAATCTTCGGCCGGAATGGTGGAAAGCTCGAATCTGGAGCGTCCGGCTTTGACGAGCAGTCTGCTGTTGGCCGTTGCTTCGAGAGATATCCTGTCCTGGGGTATTTCGCGAACTATTTCCAGCAGCTTTCGCGCCGAGGCCGTAGTTTTGCCCTCAGTCTTTACCTGCGCTCCTATTTTTGTCCACAGATTGAGCTCCAGGTCGGTTGCCGAAAACTCTACGGTTCCATCCTCAGCCGCCTTTATCAGGCAGTTATTCAGAATGGGCATCGTGGTTTTTTTTTCGGTAGCGCTCTGGATTCTTTGAAGGACCTGGACAAGGCTTGCCTTTTCCACCTGGAATTTCATGGTATCCCTCGATTCGATGTTTTTATTGTTTTTGTTTTTTTAACGTATAGAAAGATTCATAATATTAATAAGGGGTCTCAGGATTGTCAAAAAGTTTGTTAACCAGTCGAAATTTCAGCAGATACGAGTTAACAATCCATTGACGATTTCTGTGAAGAGTGGGACGATGCTGTCTCGGGCGGAATGGTTTTATACATTTTCTCAACAATTTGTTGAACAGTATATTTACGGAAACTGACGAGTTTTGAAGAATCGGCGGGGATCGTCTTATGGGCTATTCCGGATTAAGTTCCGAAAAAGTCCGGCTGCGACCCAGACGGAAGCAGGGTTGGAAGCAAAAGCATACATTCTGAGACATTTGCGGCCCGGCCGGAAGGAGCTTGTCCTCGCGGAACGAAGGCATCTTTGGAAGGTTTTGCCGCTCGGCTGAAGAGTTTCGTATGCCGTTTGGGACGAGAGGGCCCGTGGAAGGTTTTCGAGTGCAAGAATTCCGTATGACGCTGAGTGGATCTGGAGGCCTGTTCTGGATTTTTACAGCTCCACATACAATTTTCTCCTTAACAGCATCGAATCAGACTTTATCGATTTCCTTTCGCGCAAGTCATTAAAAGACCCTGAATTCAAAAGAGGAAGGCTCGGGTTCTACGACGGTCTGGCAATTGCCGCCGGAAGGCCGCGAATCTGGTGTCATGCCGTATCGGTCGGCGAGGTGACCGGCGCAATACCTACATTGGCGGAACTTAAAAAAAGATTGCCGAATGCAGTGGTTTCCATGACAGCGGGCACCCCTCAAGGCCTCAAATTTGCCCGTGCTCAACTTCCTGCCGAAATTCCCGTTTTTCCCTTTCCTCTGGATTTTTCCAAATGCGTATCAAGAGCGATAAGCACCGTTCAGCCGGACCTTTTCATCAATTTCGAGACGGAATTCTGGCCTAATTTTTTCCGGGAACTGAATAGGCAGAAACATTCCCGCCCTGCTGCTCAACGGGCGAATCTCGAGGTCTTCCGAGCGCTTCTACAGGCTTTTTTCGCCTCTTTTCCGGCCGGTTTTCGAGCAGTTTACATATATGGCCATGCACTCGCGGGAAGACACGGAGAGGGCTGTGCGGCTCGGCGTTGCGCCCCGAAAAGTCCTGACGCTGGGGAGTTCAAAATACGAAGGGCTTGCTCGAAAAAGCACGCCCGGAGAGGACGGATTATTGGAAAAAGCTGCTGAGCATAGGAAATGGACCGGTCCTCATCGGAGGCAGCCTTCGCGGGTCGGAGTCAATCGAACTGTTGCGGGTATTCCAGCGACTTCGCCATTTGCTCTGCTGACCTTCTGGGGATCTTTGCTCCACGGCATATGGAAAATATCCCGAAAATGTGCCGAGTGGCTTGCAGAAGGAAAACATCGCCTATGACCTGCTCACCCAAATCGAAGAGCGGTTCGCGCGCCAGGACCGCTCCGGTGGTGCTCGTTGACCGCATAGGCGCGCTTTTTGAACTCTATTCGGTCGGTGACCTCATCTTTTGCGGCGGCACCTTCGAGCCTGTCGGCGGTCACAATATTTTAGAGCCGGCGGCATGGTCGAAGGCTGTTTTTTACGGTCCTCACTTGAAAAAAGTCCTGCATGAACATAGAATCCTGCGCAATTTCGGCGGGAGCTTTCCGGTGCTCGACCCGGGAGATCTTTTTTCCCAGTGGAAAAAGTGGCTGGGGGATATCGATGGTCTGAGAAAAAATGGCGAGGCGGCCAATAGGGCCCTAAATTCCTTCAAGGGAGTGGTTGGACAGGCAGGTTGAGCTGATTTTGGAATCTTTGCCGAAAGTAGACTGATATGAACAAAATCGAGGAAATTCTCCTGGCGTTCAAAGACGGCGGCAAGAGCATGCAGGAAGTGCTCGAATACCTTGAGAAGCTGCCGTTCGAAGACCTCTGTTTCGCCAAGGTGGACCACCATCGCTGCCTGCGCCGTGGGTTTGCCGAGGTCATCTACGGCGAGGGCAAAACGGCGGATCAGATCGCCGCGATCGCCCAATCCATGATTAAATTCGGCAGCAACATACTCGTTACGAGGGTGGATACGCAGAAGGCCGAGGCGATTATGGCCCTGATCGGCCCAATGGACTACCACCCTCAGGCTCGAGCGCTAACGTTCAAACAGGAGGCGCGCCCGGGCCTGTTCCGGAAGGAACGATTCATGTAATCTGCGCCGGTTCTTCCGACATGGCCGTTGCCGAAGAGGCGGCGCTGACTGCCGAGTTCATGGACAATAAGGTGCAGCGCAACTACGATGTGGGAATCGCTGGGATCCACCGGTTGCTCAGCGCGTGGGAGGAATTGCGCAAAGGCAGCGTTTACGTGGTGGTCGCCGGGATGGAAGGCGCTCTGCCCAGCGTTGTGGCCGGCCTGGTCAAGGGGCCGGTGATCGCCGTTCCGACCAGTGTGGGATACGGGGCGAGTTTTGGCGGGTATCGCGGCCCTGCTGGGGATGCTTAATTCTTGTTCTCCGGGCGTCTGCGTTGTAAATATTGACAATGGCTTCGGGGCTGGATATCTGGCCGCGATAATCAACCGGCAGTCATACGGGCGTGAAGAGCCATAAGCCCGGTTCAAACGGACAGGATGACAAAATCGAAAGGAAATGGCGTGGGAAGAGAATACAGGCCGAACGTAAGAGAATCCGCGGTGATATCAAAACTGGATCATCAGAAAGAGTCCCAGCGGTATCACGCCATGAATCAGCTTCGTCACAATATTGAGGAGCTGGCCGACAGGATTTCGATGAAGCTGATCGAAGAACGTCTGATCGAGACCATCAGCAAGGGGGACCTGCAGGACCAGATTCAATTGGCCCTTCAAAAGATCCTGGACTTGGAGGAATTCGAAATCCAGTACCAGACGGCTAACCTTCGGACCCTGGTCCCTCGCCCCAATTTCGTCAGCCTGTTCGTTACGGCTTACGTTGTGGAAAAGCTTATCGACCACAAGTGCATCGTGGATATTTTCGGGACGGACGAGGAAATTTACGCCAGCGTCAACAGGCAGGTAAGCCGGTTCATTCAGATGGACTGAACCATGGGGGATTTCCATTTCTGGATCAACGTCGACAGGTGTGCTCAACTCAACCGGAGAAAACTAAGATGAACGGCGTCGAAACGAAGGTCCCGCCCAATTTTATTCGCAACATAATTGCCGATGATGTGAAGAGAGGGAAAAACGGGGGAAAGGTCCTGACCCGCTTTCCGCCCGAACCCAACGGTTATCTGCACATCGGGCACGCTAAATCCATATGCCTCAATTTCGGACTTGCAGCCGAATTCGGGGGGCTTTGCAATTTCCGGTTCGATGACACCAATCCCGGCAAAGAGGAAGTGGAATACGTCGATTCGATCATGAATGACGTTCGGTGGCTCGGGTTCGACTGGGACGACCGGCTCTACCACGCATCCGATTACTTCGAGCAGTTATACGAGTGGGCGATCGACCTTATAAAGGCCGGCAAGGCCTACGTGGACAGCCTTAGCGCCGATGAAATACGGGAATACCGGGGGACGCTCACCGAGCCGGGAAAGGAAAGCCCGTTCAGGAACCGGCCGGTCGCTGAAAACCTGGACCTTTTTCAGCGGATGCGCGCGGGCGAGTTCGACGACGGCGAGCACGTGCTTCGGGCAAAAATCGATATGGCCTCCCCGAACCTCAACCTGCGCGACCCGGTGATGTACCGCATCCGCAATATGGCGCACTGGCGGACCGGCGACAAATGGTGCATCTACCCGATGTATGACTACGCGCACGGCCAGTCGGACGCGCTCGAGGGCATCACCCATTCCATCTGCACGATGGAGTACGAGGACCACAGGGCGCTCTACGACTGGTATCTGGACAACCTGGACGTTCCCTGCCATCCTCAGCAGATCGAGTTTGCGCGCCTGAACCTGAGCTACACGGTCATGAGCAAGCGAAAGCTCCTGCAGCTCGTTCAGGAAGGCTATGTGGCCGGATGGGACGACCCGAGGATGCCCACCCTTGCGGGCATGAGGCGGCGCGGATACACGCCCGAGGCGATCCGAAACTTCTGCGAACGGATCGGAGTAGGCAAGCGCGAGAGCCTGGTTGACTCGGCCTGCTGGAATACTGCGTCCGGGAAGATTTGAACCTGAGAGCGCAGCGGGTGATGGGAGTTCTGCGGCCGCTGAAGGTAGTCATCGAAAACTACCCTGAAGACCAGGTCGAGCAGCTCGATGCGATAAACAACCCGGAAGATGCTTCCGCCGGCACCCGGAAGGTGCCCTTCTCCAGGGTCATTTATATCGAGCGCGATGATTTCATGGAAAATCCGCCCAAGCAGTTCTTCCGGCTCTCTCCGGGGCGTGAGGTAAGGCTTCGCTACGCCTATTTCATAAAATGCGTCGATGTTGTCAAGGATGAAAAAGGCGAGGTGGTCGAGTTGCGCTGCACTTATGACCCTGCCACCCGGGGAGGAGATTCGCCGCCGGACGGCCGCAAAGTCAAAGCCACTCTCCACTGGGTTTCCGCCGCTCACGCGATAGACGCCGAAGTCCGGCTCTACGACAAGCTGCTCAATCGGGCCGACCCCTCGGAAGAAAAGGATGGATCGACTTTCAAGGACTTCATCAACCCCGATTCCCTCGAAGTGATCGAATCGGCCAAACTGGAGCCGAGCCTTGCCGGAGCGCCCGCAGGGAGCCGGTATCAGTTTGAGCGGCTCGGATACTTTTGCGTCGATCCGGATTCCACGCCGGACAAAATGGTATTCAACCGCACGGTCACGCTTCGCGACACCTGGGCAAAGGTGGCGAAAGCCGAAGGAATAAAGCAGGCTTGATGGACTGACTGAGCGTGTGCAACTACGTTATAGCGGGCTGCCCAGTGAATGGAGGGCATGGCTACCGTTTGATCGTGTGAGTTCCCATTTGAGCCATGGCCCTTGCGTGACCGTCAAGGGCCAGTTGTTTGATCTGCGCTATGCACGCAGCACGATCGGAATTGAATACCAATCCGAAGAACTTGGACATGAAGTTATTGAATTTTTTGCATGCGCGTGGGTCCGGGAAGCCGGCGCACTCAGCGCAACTCTTTATGTGTTTTTCCATACAGCACGAGCGCACCTTGCACCAAGTCGCCTTTGAGTTCTCGTGACATCCATTGCATTTCCCTTTGAGGTAGGATCTACAGGCTCCGCAATAAAGGCCGCAATATGCAACAAGTTCGGCATTCATCTGTATGTCCGGCATGTGCAAAGTTCCTTTCTGATTTAGAGGCCCTGCTTTTTATGCTTTAGCCGGCTGCACGGCGCGCCTTCTGGACAGTTCGGCCAGACGCCCGGCTTAAGGTCGTCCTTGACACGCAAGCTTGGGGGGATAGCCGGAACATCCGCGCAGGTTGGATCTGACGCAGGACGGCTGCTCCACAATTCCGGCGCCCGGCATTGCTCCATGGAGCTGCGGTAAAGGCTCGCAAAATCATCCGGTTAGGATGCCGGTTCTGTCTTCAGAGCCCTATTTTACACGCTCTAGCCGCATGAATCATTTATTTTAATGTAGACGTGCGATGCGGCCGATAACTCTATTAGAATATTAATATAATAGGAGCAGGCCATGAATATTGTCATAGGAGAAACAGTCAAGATGGGTCCCTCGGGCCAATACAGGCAGGAGGGCGAAGCACTCTCGGTGGAGGCAAGGCTTTTGGAAATCAGGGACAAGAGGGAAGTCTCTGATTCGGGCAGTGTGTCTTCCGGACGCATCATAACGCTTCTGGTCCCGGAAGGTCAAAAGATTCCCCGTGGAGTCGAATCAGGAGACTACCGCATATATCTCAGATTCGTACATCGCCGGCAGGCAAGATTTTAATCTGAGGTTGGCAATGACCGATAAACGGGTAGTCGCCGCTCCCGACCCGAATGTTATCTCCTTGCCGAGTGTGGCGCCCGGTGCGCAGCGCCGGTAGACCCTTTCGCAGCTTTTGCATCATCGCGGGACTGTGTCCGGTCCCTGTCCGGCCCTGCGCCGGTAACCGCTTCATTCCTCCGCATTGCTTCCCGGCAAATGAATTTCTTGAATTTTCTCGATTAGAATGTATTGTGTGAGCGTGTGGTGAGTTCAACATTAACCGGAGAGGCAGGGTCCCTTATGGCTGTCCAGCGAATCGGCGCCGTGGCGCGAAGCACCAAAGAAACTCAAATTTCAACCGAGATTTTACTTGAAGGAACCGGTAGGGCGGAGCTGGATACGGGGGTCCCCTTTCTTGACCACATGCTGACTCTTTTCGCAGTCCACGGGATATTCGACCTCAAGATCAAGGCGAGCGGAGACCTGAAAGTCGACGCCCACCACACGGTTGAAGACATCGGCATCTGTCTTGGCCTGGCGTTTTCCAAAGCGCTGGGCGAAAGGAAAGGCATCGTCCGTTATGGGAATTTCACAGTCCCGATGGATGAGGCGCTTGCTTCAGTCAGCCTGGATCTGTCAAACCGCCCGTTCCTTGTCTATGATACTCCGCCGATGGCCGACCGGACGGGGGAATTTGAAACCCAGCTTGCCCCTGAATTCTTCAGGGCCTTTTGCCAGAACGGCGGACTCACCCTGCATATCCGGGTTTTGTACGGCGCCAATGCTCATCACATGCTCGAGGCGACATTCAAGGCGTTTGCCCGCGCGCTGAGCGTGGCCGTAGCATTCGATCCGCGCAGGAGCGGAATACCTTCGTCCAAAGGCGCGCTTTAGCGATCAGTTGGATAGCGTGCGGCGCGCTCCGGCGCCGGGGGCCTGCCTTTCTCCCTCGATGTTGTAGACGGCCTGGGTCGGGTAGGCCATTTCGATTCCCTCCTCCCGAAACCGGCGCATGATCTCGAGGCAGGTCTTCTGAACCCAGCTCTGGAATTGCCAGAAATCCGGCGGGAAATACCATGCGTACACAGAGAGGTTAAGGCTCCAGTCCTTGAAGCCGTTAAAATGGACCCTCGGGGGATAGTCGCTGCGCATGCCCTCGTGACCCCTGAGAATTTCCTTCACTATTCGAACAGCTCTTTCCACCTTCTCGGGAGGAGTTTCGCAGGTCAACCCCAACTCCGTGTTCCACCGCAGGTAGGTTCGCCTGGCTATGTTCTCCAGGGTCGAACTGGTTACTCTTTCGTTTGGAATCGAGACCAGGTTCCCGGTGAGAGTCCTTATGCGGGTGCTTCGAAACCCAACTGCCTCGACGAACCCATCGTGATTGTCGATGATAATTCTCTCGCCGACATGAAATGGCTTGTCAAAAAGGATAGTGAGGCTTCCCAGAAAATTTGCTATCGTGTCTTTGCCCGCAAGAGCGAAGGCCAGACCTCCAATCCCCAGTGACGCCACCAGCGGCCCCAACTCGATCCCGGTCATGTTCTGGAGGACCAGCATGCCGCCCACCAACAGCACGAATATCCGCACGGTCTTGCTGACCAGCGGAACCAGCATGTCATGAATGCCGTTGTCGGTCGAGCCGATCCATTTTTTTATTTTAAAATCGATGGAAAAGATAAAGCGGTAGATGAACCAAAAGATCGCCACTGTGCCCCCCAGGTCAGCGGCTGCGCCCGCCAACCGGTGCACATTCATGATTCTTCCGGGTCCCTCGAAATATATCCAGACGGGAGACAGCGCCCAATAGACTCCGTAGACCTGGATGAAAATCGTTAACGGTCCGAGGAGCGCCGCCAGGATCAGATCTCCCCATCCGGCTTCCGGCTTCCGAGAGGCTTTCTCCAGCCTGAAGCGAATGACTCGCCTTATCGTGCGCTCCACGGCGAGCACGATCACGATCAATCCGAAGCAGACAATCAGCTTCAGCCAGGAAACTTCCCCGAAAGCCCTTCCGTTTATCCACCTGCCAAACCTGACGGAAGCCCTGGCGCTCACAGCATCTATTTTCTTTCCGAGCGCCTCACCCGCCTGGTCGATTTTTTCAGTATCCACCGGGACAACGGTCTCTTCCGGCTTTGAGGCCGCTTCCCCCGCAGGCTTAGGATGGGCAACCCCCTGCTGCTGCGGAGCCTGCTCCATGTTGGCGCCGGTGTTTTGCGCCTGGACTTGGGCAAGTGCGCAAGGTTTCAGGAGAAGGCCGATTGCAAAGAGTAGAAGGAAGAAATGTGCAAGTTGCTTAATAGCAACCATTATAGATTTACCTTTATTACTTTCGTATTGCTCAAACCCTGTATTCTCATCTGCTCCTGGAGGGTGTGGGCCTTGCTCAGGGGGCATGGGCCTGTAGTCACCAAAAAGCCATAGCCATCGGCAGATGAGCGAACCACTGCGCTGTAGCCCTTCCTCGCCAGGTCCTTCCGAACTGTTTCAGCTTGCGACCTGTCTTTGAAGATTGCTCCCACCTGAACCGCATATTCTCCCTTCGCCGTGGAAGGGGCCGGTTTTTCAGGAGGGGCCGGTTTTGTCGCAGGCGCCGGGCCGGCGGCATTTTCTACCGGTTTAGCAGGCGCCTTCAGGGCTGCGGCCGCCGGCGCTTGGGATCGAGCGCCCTTTTTCGGGAACAGGTCTTTTGGCGCAGGTTCATCGGACTTGGCCGGTTGAGCGGAAGGGGCTTTCTCAGGAGCGGGTGCTATGCCTTCCGGCGGCGCTTCCGGGGGTGAGGGTCTCTCAGGAGCAACTGCGCTTGGTGGTGGTAGTTGGGGTCCGGGCTGGACCGCCGAGCTCTTGATGCCGCCTGGTTCCCTTGCAGCTTCGGGTGGTTCGGTCTCGGCGGGTCTGAGCGGTTCGGCGGACTTCGGCAGTTCTGAAAGCTTCTCGGGCGCCGATGGCTCTGGCTGTTTCGGGACTTCTTTTGTAATCGTTCCCATTTTGGGAAGGGGCGTTTTGGCGACCTCTTTGGTCTTTCCTTTGAAATAGTGGTCCGTTGCGAGCACCAGTAAAATTAGGCACACTGCCGCAATCACCAAATACTTCTGATACGGGGGGCCCGTACCTCCACCTTTGCGGAGATTTCTTTGCAAAGTGAGCTTCTTTCGCATTCTTGCCCTCCTGAATGCCGTTCCTGTTACTAAAAACCTTTGGAACGCTTCAAGGCTCTTTCGAACCCCGGCAACGCTCCTTCGATAGTCGAGTCATCTACGCAGTAGGCGATCCGAATGTGGCCCGGCCCTGCGAATCCGCTCCCGGGCACGCACAGGATGTTTTCTTCCTGGAGGAGTCGAACGAACTTGACGTCGTCTTGAAGCGGGCTTTTGGGGAAAAGATAAAAAGCCCCTCTCGGCGACCGTCAGTTCATAGCCGAACTCCGTGAGAGCGTTAACGAGCCGGTCTCTTTTCGCCTTGTAGATATCGACGTCCACACAGACTCCCTGGAGTTCCGCTACGAGCCGCTGCATGAGAGCAGGCGCGTTAACGAAGCCGAGAATCCGGTTCGCCAGAGTGAGCGCATCTATGATTTTAGTCCCATCCACAGCGGAGGGACTCAGTGCTACGAAGCCGATGCGCTCGCCGGGCAGAGAAAGGTCCTTGGAGTATGAGCTTGCGATCAGCGAATCGGGGTAGTGGGTAAAAACGCACGGGACGCAGCAGTTGTCGTAAACGATCTTTCGGTACGGCTCATCGGAGACCAGGTAAATTACATGGCCGAACTGGCTGCTTTTGGCCGTGAGAATCTGCCCCAGCCGCGCGATGGACTCCTCCGGGTACACTTGGCCGGTGGGGTTGTTCGGAGAATTAATGAGCACGATTTTGGTGCGCGGACCGATCTCTTCTTGCATGCGGTCCAGGTCGAGATTGAAGTCCGGATCGAGCGTCGGCGCGGTTTTTAGCACCCCGCCGTGATTGTCCGCGTAAAACCCGTATTCCACGAAGTAGGGGGCCGGGCACAGCACTTCGTCACCGGGGTCGAGCAACGCCTTGAAAATTATGTTGAGGCCACCCGCAGCCCCGCATGTCACGACTACCTGCTCGCTGCGCCAGGGAGATGCAGAACTCCCCGCAAAAATAGGCCGACATGGCCGAGCGGGTGGTCAAAAGGCCGGCGTTTGGCATATATGCATGTACTCCGGGCTCTTGGGTTTTGGAAAGCTCGATGAGTTTTTCGCGAACTACGTCCGGAGGCGGAATGTTAGGGTTTCCCAAGGCTGAAATCGAAGACTTTGTCCTCCCCATGGATTTTTTTCAGCCGCGCGCCCTCCTCGAACATCCTGCGAATCCACGAGGATTTTTCCATGAACCGGCTCATTTTTTCGGCAACCGCCATATTCGTGTTCGAGACCTCCCCGCAAATCGAAATAAAACGCGCTTTGAGGCTGTTGATTGGAAAACAATCTCCGGCACTATAAGAGAGATTTGCGTTCTTATGCAAGCATTCTATCGGTTTCAGACGAGCTTTTTCAACTCTTTGAAATCGTGAATTTTGAAAGTTTTTCGGGAAATAGAGCATGCGAATCTGTTGTCCTGTATGTTTTTTCTTGCCTTTGGCCACCATTCCATGTGATCATTATTATTTGAAATCGATACTGATCCCCAAACCCTCGTTTTCCTGCTGCAGCTCTTCTTGACGAATCTTCCTGCCAGGGTTATGAATCAGCGTTTTATTGTTTAGGCATTTAGGCCGTCTGGAAGGTATTTCGATTCTAAACGGGTTCCACCAATCCGGTTTGCAGCCTCCCTCAATTTCCATCAGGAGGAAGTATGACAGGCAAAGCGTCTGACAAGGGTACGGTCGGTTCGGTCCTGGTCGTCGGCGGCGGCATCGCCGGCATGCAGGCCGCACTGGATCTGGCCAATTCAGGATATTTCGTCCACCTGGTCGAAAAAGGTCCGGCAATCGGCGGAGGCATGTCCCAACTGGACAAGACCTTCCCCACCAACGAATGCGCGATGTGAATTATCTCCCCCAAGCTGGTCGAGGTCGGCCGGCACCTCAACATCGAGCTTCTGACCCTTTCGGAAGTTCAGCAAGTTACCGGTGAGCCGGGAAATTTCACGGTAAAGCTTTTGCAAAAGCCTCGTTATGTCGACCCATCCAAGTGCACGGGTTGCGGCGAATGCGCCAAAGTCTGTCCCATCGAGCGCAAGAATGAATACAACGAGGGTCTCGAATGTCCGCCGGGCGGCATTCCGCAGGTACGCCCAGGCTGTACCGGGGGCCTTTTCCATTGAAAAGCGCGGCACTTCGCCGTGCAAGGCGACCTGCCCGGCGCACATTTCGGTCCAGGGCTATGTGGCTCTGACTGCTCAGGGCAAATATCAGGAGGCCCTGAAGCTTATCAAGGAAGAAAACCCCCTGCCCGCCATCTGCGGCCGTGTCTGCCATCATCCCTGCGAGAGCGCCTGCATGCGAGGCGAGCTTGACGAGCCGGTGGCGATCGATTCGATCAAGCGCTTTCTGGCCGACCTGGATCTGAATTCCGAAACCAGGTTCGTCCCGCAGATAAAAGAGAAACGCGACGAGAAGGTCGCAATCATCGGTTCCGGTCCGGCAGGCTTATCGTGCGCCTATTACCTGGCGATCGAAGGCTACCAGGTAACGGTTTTCGAAAAGCTGCCGGTGCTCGGAGGCATGCTGACCGTTGGCATTCCTTCCTACAGGCTCCCGAAAAACATAATCGAAGCCGAAATCCAGGTCATGCGGGATATGGGCGTAGAGTTCAAAACGGGAGTGGAGATCGGCAAAGACTTTACCATCGCTCAACTGAGAGAGCAGGGATACAAGGCTTTCTTCATGGGCATCGGCGCCCAGGAATGCAAGGCGCTCGGCATCCCCGGCGAAGAGCTCGAAGGGGTGGTCCCGGGCGTTGAATACTTAAGAGACATAAACCTCGGCAAAAAAGTCTCCCTTGGCGATCGCGTCGCGGTCATAGGCGGCGGAAACGTTGCGATGGACACCGTGCGAACGGCCCTTCGCAACGGATCGAGCAAGCCTTTCATTATCTATCGCCGAAGCGAAAAGGAAATGCCCGCCAACGAGGAAGAGATCCACGAGTGCCGCGAAGAAGGCATCGAGATCATGACCCTCACCAATCCCAGGCGAATTATCGGGGAAAACGGGCGGGTAAAGGCTATTGAATGCGTGAGGATGGAACTCGGAGAGCCGGATGCAAGCGGGCGAAGGCGGCCGGTGGCCGTTGCGGGGTCCGAGTTCATCATGGAAGTGGACGCGGTCGTTCCGGCCATCGGCCAGGAATCCGACTGGGCGTGTCTTACCGAAGAGTGCGCCTGCCGGCTTACCGACTGGGGCACGATGAAAATCGATCCGCTCACCCTGCAAACCCACGATCCTGACATTTTTGCGGGCGGCGATGCGGTGACCGGCCCAAGGACGGTAATCGAAGCAATTGCCGCCGGCAAGCAGGCGGCAATTTCGATTGGCCGATACATCCGCGGGGAAGATCTTGAGCGCCGGGCGCGAAAAGGAATGGCAAGCGGTCCAGGAAGTCTCGACCGAAGGCTATGACAGAATTCCGCGCGCGCGCATGCCGGTTGTTTCTCCGGAGATCCGCACCGGCAATTTCGATGAAGTCCAGTTAGGGTTCACCGAAGAGCAGGTAAGGGCCGAAGCGGGGCGTTGTCTTAGCTGCGGCATCTGCTCCGAATGCTACCAGTGTGTCGATGCCTGTCTTGCAAAGGCTGTCGATCACGACGAGCAGCCCGGAAAGCTGGAACTAAACGTCGGCGCAATCATCGCCGCGCCGGGCTTTAAAGCGTTCGATCCCTCCAAGTTCGATACCTACGGCTATGCGAACCATCCCAATGTTGTGACTGCACTCGAATTCGAGCGGCTTCTCAGTGCGGGTGGTCCGACCAGGGGGCACCTGGTGAGGCCCTCCGATTTGCATCGCGAGGCGCAGATCGAGTCGGCGGAAAAAGAGCTGAAAAAGCTCGAAAAGCAGGCCAGGCCGGAAGATGCGGAAAAGATCGAAAAGCTGCGTGCCGAAATCGCGCGAAATGCGCAAGCTCCAAACACACGAACACCCGAAGCGGATCGCCTGGCTCCAGTGCGTCGGGTCTCGCGACATCGAACCACTGCGACAACGGTTACTGCTCCGGCGTATGCTGCATGTACGCGATAAAAGAGGCCGTGATAGCCAAGGAACACGCCAAGGGCGATCTCGATGCGGCAATCTTTTTCATGGACATGCGGACTTTCGGCAAGGAGTTCGAGCAGTATTACACGCGGGCCAAAAATAACGGAATCAGGTTCTTACGCTCCCGCATTCACACGGTCGACCCGGTTCCCGGCTCCGATAATCTCCAGATCAGTTATGTGACCGAATCCGGAGAAATGATGGCCGAAGAATTCGATATGGTCGTCCTTTCCGTCGGTCTTGAATCCTCCCCGGATGCGAGGGAGCTTGCCGGAAAGATCGGCTTCGATCTCGACCATTACCGTTTCGCCAAGACGTCGAGCTTTACTCCGGTGGCGACCACCAAGCCCGGAATTTACGTCTGCGGCGTTCTGCAGGGTCCCAAGGACATCCCTCTTTCGGTTATGGAAGCCTCGGCTGCCGCAGGCGCTGCCGCGAGCAAACTTTCCGGGTCGCGAAACACGCTGGTCCGGGAAAAAACTTTCCCGCAGGAGCGCGACGTAAGTTCCGAGCCTCCCAGGATCGGCGTATTCGTCTGCAATTGCGGCATAAACATATCGAGCGTGGTCAGGGTCCCGGAAGTCGTCGAGTACGCAAAGACGCTTCCAAATGTCGTCTACGTCCAGGAAAACCTCTTCTCCTGTTCCCAGGACGCCCAGGACAGGCTGGTGCAGGTCATAAAGGAGCAGAACCTCAACCGGGTGGTCATTGCCGCCTGCTCGCCGCGCACGCACGAGCCGCTCTTTCAGGAGACGGTGCGCAACTCCGGCCTCAACAAGTACCTCTTCGAGCAGGCCAATATCCGCGACCAGTGTTCGTGGGTGCATGCAGCCGAACCCGATGCGGCAACCGAAAAGGCCAAGGACCTGGTTCGGATGGGCGTCTCCCGCGCCCAACTCATCGAACCGCTTGCCATGCCCTCGGTCCCTGTTACCCCGGCGGCGCTGGTGGTCGGAGGCGGAGTGGCCGGGATGGTGAGCGCCCTCACGCTGGCGAATCAGGGCTTCAAGGCCTACATCGTCGAGGCGAAGGATAAGCTTGGCGGGCAAGCCCTGAAGCTGCGCAGCACGTGGAAGGGCGAGGACGTCCCTGAGTATGTCCAAAATCTGGTCACCGAAGTCGACCGGAACGAAAATATCAAGGTTTTTCTCAACTCCACTGTCAAGGCGACCTCGGGCTACATCGGCAACTTCAGGACCACGGTGGCGTCGAACGGCCAGGAGAGCGAGATCGCTCATGGCGTAACCATTCTTGCAACCGGCGCCCACTCGCTTGAACCTGAGGAGTACCTCTACGGCAAGAACAGCCGCGTCTTCCGATGGCACGAACTCGAAGACGCCTGGGATACCGATACGGTAAAGAACGCCCGGAGCGCCGTGTTCATCCAGTGCGTCGGCTCCCGGCGAGGAGGGGCGGCCGCATTGCAGCAAGATATGCTGCACGTTCTCGGTTCAGAAGGCCGTAGAGCTGAAAAAACGCAACCCGGAAATGGACGTCTACATCATTTACCGTGACATTCGCACATACGGGGAGCGCGAGGATCTATACCGGGAAGCCCGCAAGCTCGGGGTCATTTTCATCCGCTACGACCTGGAAAACAAACCCGTGGTTACGGAAACGCCTGACGGGAAGCTCGAAGTGAGCGTCATGGACCACGTGCTTCGCCGCCCGATCGTCCTGAGGCCGGATTTCATCACCCTGGCGACGGCCATCCACACCAAAGGGGCCGAGGAACTGGGGCAGCTTTTCAAAGTCCCGCTCAGCCAGGACAAGTTCTTCCTCGAAGTGCACATGAAGCTGCGCCCGGTGGACTTTGCAACCGACGGCATCTTTGTGTGCGGGCTTGCGCACTACCCCAAGCCGATCGATGAGAGCATCGCCCAGGCCCAGGCCGCAGCGGCCCGCGCCGCAACCGTGCTTTCGCGCAAGAGCATCGAGGTCGAAGGGGTGGTGTCGAGCGTGGACGAGTCGCTTTGCCGAGGGTGCGGCAAATGCGTTGCGGTCTGTCCTTATGGCGCCCCGCAGTTGATTGAAAAAGCGGAAGGCGTACAGATTTCCACCATCCAGGAGGCGCTCTGCAAAGGGTGCGGGGCCTGCGCGGTGGCATGCCCGACCGGCGCGGCCTCCATCAGGCATTTCAATGACGCAGAAGTGCTCACCATGGTCGATGCGGCGCTGTCACAATAGACTAGAACACAAGGAAGATGAAATGAGTGCTGATTTCAAGCCGAGAATAATCGCTTTTTGCTGCAACTGGTGCGCTTACGCCGGCGCGGATCTTGCCGGGGTAAGCCGTATCCAGTACCCGCCCAATATCCGGGTCATCCGGGTGATGTGTTCAGGGCGGGTCTCCCCCGACTTCATCCTGAAGGCGTTCCAGAAGGGGGCCGACGGCGTCCTGGTGAGCGGCTGACACATCGGCGACTGCCATTACCTGGACGGTAATGAAAAGGCTTCCCGGATAATTGAAATGACCCGCGAACTGCTCGATCTGCTCGGGATCGACCGCAGACGGCTCGAGCTTGCAGTGGGTTTCCTCGGCCGAAGGCGCCCGCTTTGCCGAAATAGTGACCACATTTACCAACCGCATAATAGAGCTCGGAAAATCGTCTCTTGGAGTGGCTGCATGAATATAGGCGAATCCGTAAAGCTGCACAGGACTTATTACTGCCTCGACTGCGGCGTCTGCACCGGGAGTTGTCCGGTATCGCGGGTGCTGCCGACCTTTTCTCCGCGCCTGATCGTGGAAAAGGCCCTCCTTGAGATGGGAGACGAACTGCTCCAGGACAAGGACCTCTGGTCCTGCCTCACCTGCGGGCGTTGTTTCGAACGATGTCCCACCAACATCAATTTCCCGGAATTCATGCGAAATCTCAGGGAAGAGGCGGTCAAACGAGGCCTGGCGCCCACTCTTACTCACCACGGGATGCTTCAGACGGTCATGGAACTCCAGGCCCAGGGAGTGAAGCAGAAAAAGACCGACTGGGCGAGGGAAGCGGGCAAAATCGCCGATACGGGAGATGTCTTTTTCTTCGTGGGTTGCATGCCCTATTTTAACGTCATTTTCCGCGACCTGGGCGTTGACAGCCTGTCAATCGGAAAGAACGTGATAAAGATACTGAACGCGGCGGGGATCATGCCGGTTGTATCCGACGAAGAAGCCTGCTGCGGGCACGATATGCTCTGGAACGGCAAACCCGAAATCTTCAAGAAGCTCGGGGCCAAGAACATCGAGCTTATCCGGAGCAGCGGCGCAAAGAAGGTGGTGTTCAGTTGCCCGGAAGGCTATTACACTTTCAAGCATCACTACCCGCAATACTTTGGAGACCTCGGCTTTGAAGTGGTCCATTTCTACGACTACCTGGAGAAGATGATCGCCGACGGCGCCCTGAAGCTGGCAAACGGGGCCAAAGCATATACCTATCACGATCCCTGCCGTCTCGGACGAATGGCCAAGGTCTATGACAGCCCGCGCTCGATCCTGAAAAGCCTTGCGGGCGGCGAATTCAAAGAGATGGAGCGAAACCGGGAAAACGCGGTCTGCTGCGGCACGACCGGTTGGGCAAACTGTTCGAGTTGCTCCAAGCAAATCCAGGTCGAGCGTCTCAAGGAAGCGAAGGCCACCGGCGCGCAAACCCTGGTTACCGCCTGCCCGAAGTGCCAGATTCACCTGAGCTGCGCGCTCGCAAATCTGGATATGAAGCTGGAGATAAAGGACCTGACCACCCTGATTACGGAAAGCATGGCCGCGCCTCTGGCGTAGCCCACGCCTCAATTCCCCCTTTTCTAAGGGGGGCCGGGGGATTTTCCAGTCTAAACGAGGTGAATCGTGAATAAAGACGTATTGGTTATCGGCGGAGGGATCGCCGGAATTCAGGCCTCCCTGGACCTGGCGGAAATGGGAATCCAGGTGCACATGGTGGAAAGGCTTCCGAGCATTGGCGGGAGAATGGCCCAGCTCGACAAGACATTCCCCACCAATGACTGCGCCATCTGAATTCTCTCGCCGAAGCTGCTGGATGTCGGTCGGCATCCCAAAATAAATCTTCTCGCCTACAGCGAAATCGAGGGAATCAGCGGTGAAGCGGGCAATTTCAAAATCAGCGTGAGGAGAAAAGCCCGCTACGTGAACGAAGATTTGTGCACCGGCTGCGGGTCGTGCGCCGAAAAATGCCCGACCATGGCCGTTGACGTGTTCAACGCCGGAATCGGACAGCGCAAGGCCATATATAAGTATTTCGCCCAGGGCATCCCCTCGGTTTTCACTATTGACGCGCCCAACTGCCGCCAGCTTGGACAGGGTAAGAAGTGTGGCGTATGCGCAAAGACCTGCCAGGCCAAGGCGATCGATTTCGAGCAGAAGGACAGAACAGTCGAAATCGAAGCCGGGGCAATCGTAATAGCTTCGCGGCTATGATGTTTTCGACCCGTCGGTCATTCCCGAATACGGTTACGGGCGGATTGACAACGTGGTGACGGCCCTTGAATTCGAACGGCTCCTGAGCGCCTCCGGCCCCACGGCGGGTCATCTGGACCGACCGTCCGAGCTTGCCCTGGAAAAAGAAATAGAGGAGACCGAAAAAGAAGTCAGAAAGCTTTCCGGGCGGGTAAAGCAGCTCGAGGAAAAACAGGGCAAAACCTCAGCCCGGGTAATCGAAGAAGTAAAGGCGGGCGCGTCCGATCCGGCGCTTGCTCGAATGGGCCAAGCAGGCCGAGTCGCTGGCAGGACTTGAAGCCCGGCTCGAGGCCATGCATCACAAGAAGGCCGCCGCAACGACCGCCAAGAAGCTGGCTTTCATTCAATGCGTGGGTTCGCGGGATTTCCGGTTCAATAAGTACTGCTCTTCCTACTGCTGCATGCACTCGGTAAAAGAGGCGATGATCGCCAACGAGCACGACCGGGAAGTACATTCTTCGATCTTCTGTATGGACCTTCGCGCGGTTGGCCGCGGCTTCGAAGAATATAAGCTTCGAGGCGGGCTGCAGGCCAATATTGAATATGTTCGCGGCCGCGTGGCCGAAATCACCGAAGGCGAAGCGAAAAACCCGATCGTCTGGTATGAGTCCACTACCGACCGGCAAGTGAAGAGCGAGGTCTTCGATATGGTCGTGCTTGCGTCGGCCTGCGTGCCGAGCGCCGGGACGGCGAAGCTCGCCCAGCTTGCGGGAGTGGAGTTGGACGCAAACGGGTTCATCAAAACAGACTCGCTCGTGCCGCTTGCGACGACCAGGCCGGGAATTTTTGTGTGCGGGTGCGCCCAGGGGCCGATGGACATTCCCGAATCGGTCGCCCAGGCGAGCAGCGCAGCGGCCTGCGCCGCTGAAGTCGTTATCGGCACTCCGGCGGCGTTGAAGGCAACGGCCTGAGAGTTTCAGGTCTGGATACGTCGCCCGCCGCCTCAGGCAGCGGGCAATTTAGCTGCGGCGCCATGCCGCTGAGGTGCTCAATTGGCAGAAGAAATCCGAATAGGAGTTTTTGTTTGCGACTGTGGCAGCAACATCGCCGGCTACCTTGACGTCAAGTCGCTGGCCGAGTACGCGAAAACCCTGCCCAATGTCGTCTACGTAAAGGAAAACCTTTACACCTGCTCGGAGGGCGGCATAAACGAAATCAAGGCCGCAATCAAAGAGCAGAACCTGAACCGGGTGGTGGTCGCATCCTGTACGCCTCGCACTCACGAGCCGCTTTTCCGTGGGACTTGCGCGGAGGGTGGACTGAACCCGTACCTCTTCGAGATGGTGAACATTCGCGACCAGTGCTCGTGGGTCCACATGCAGGAGCGGGAGAAAGGCACCGGCAAGGCCAGGGACCTTATTCGGATGGGTGTCGCCAAGGCCGCCCTGCTCAAGCCTCAGGAACCGATCCAGTCCCCGATGGACCCGAGGGCGATGGTGATAGGCGGCGGGATCGCCGGTATGACCTCGGCCCTTGCGCTTGCCAACCGTGGCTATGAAGTCACTCTGGTAGAAAAATCGGCCGACCTTGGGGGCCTTCTGCTCAAGCTCGACAAGCTGGCCCCCTCCGGGGCCGATGCCGCCGCAATCGCGCGAAAGCAGGCCGACGCCGTCCGCAAGCATCCCAATATTCACCTGCTCACATCCACGGTTATCGATGAAGTAAAGGGATATATCGGCAACTTCAAGGTCACCGCTTCGACAAACGGTTCGAATGCTCAATTCGGAGCAGGCGTCATCGTGGTGGCGACCGGAGCGCAGGTCTTCAAGCCGGCCGGGTTGTACGGCTATGACGGCCGAAAGGTCATCACCCAGCTCGAACTCGAAGAACGTCCTCAAGTCCAGGGCATTTGCCGCCAAAAACGTCGTCATGATTCAGTGCGTGGGCGCCCGCAATGAGGAGCGCAAGTACTGCTCGCGCATATGCTGCATGGTGGCCATAAAGAATGCCATCGAAATCAAGCAGAGGAACCCCGAAGCGGGCGTTCGCATCCTCTACCGCGATATCCAGGCCTACGGGACCGAGAACGAAGCCCTCTTCCAGCACGCCAAAGAGCTTGGCGTAATTTTTATAAAATACGATCCCGCCCGCCCGCCCAAAGTCGAGGACGGGAAGGTGATCGTGTATCATGATCTGCTCGGGCGCGAAATCGCGCTGCCGCAGGACCTGGTGGTCCTTTCCACCCCGCTTGTGGCAGGCGAGGACAACGAAGCGATATCCCAGTTGCTTCGGGTATCGCTCGATGGGAACAAGTTCTTTCTGGAAGGACACGTAAAGCTCAAACCGCTCGACTTCGCAACCGACGGCATTTATCTGTGCGGAAACGCGCACTATCCGGCAACGGTTCGCGAAGCGGTATCGCAGGCGCTCGGCGCAGCGTCGCGCGCATCCATTCCTCTGTCCAAGGGAGTGATGTCGGTCGAGCCGATCGTCTCCACGCTGGTCGATGAAGATGCGTGCCGGGGTTGCGGGCTTTGCGCCGCGCTTTGTCCCTACGGCGCCCTGGAGATCGTTCGGGGCGAGAAGGGCCGCAAGGTCAGGGTGATTCCGGTCGCCTGCAAGGGATGCGGGGTTTGCGCCGCCACCTGCTATCAGCACGCCCTTAGCGTCAATTCCTACACGGACCAGCAGATAGGCGAGCAGATAAAGGCGTTCCTGGAGGAATCGGCTTAAGCAGTTTTGAGCTGACGGCTCTTAGCTATAAGTAAACTCAAAACTCAAAACCAATTGAGGAGGCTAATAAGTGCCGGATTTTACTCCCAAAATTCTGGTGATGTGCTGCACCTGGTGAGGCTACGCAGCGGCTGACTTCGCTGGAGTTTCCAGGATGCAATATACGACGGATGTGCGAATCATCCGTCTCATGTGTACGGGCCGGGTGGATCCGACCATGGTGGCCGACGCCTTCATCGAAGGGGCGGACGGAATCATGGTGGTCGGCTGCCACTTCGGAGACTGCCATTACATTTCCGGTAATTACCAGGCCAAGGTCAAGATCGGGCTTGCCTCGCGGACCCTCGGCTACGTGGGTCTCAATCCGGGGCGGGTTGCTTTCAACCAGTGCTCGTCGGCGGAGGGCGAGCGGTTTGTCAGCCTGGTTACCGCCTTCCACAGCAGTATCCGTGAAATGGGCCCCCTTGGTTCGGCGGAACGATTCCCGCTTCCCGAAGCTGAAAGACAGGCTCGAAACCGCCAGGACCGCCCTGGGCAGCGAGAAGCTGCGCTGGGTGGCCGGTAAGTTCACTGAGTTCGAGAACATCGGCAACAAGTACGGCGAGAAGTTTACCGAGCACGAAATGTGGCGGACCCTCGACACCATCGTTATTGACGAAATCGCCACCCACGGCATTTTGAAAGAAATGCAAAAAGGCGCGGTTTCGGTCAAGGAGATCTGCCGAGAGGCTGGAGATAGCCCCTCCCGACGCTCTCAAGTACGTTTTGGCCCTGCAGAGGCGCGGGCTGGTGGGACTGGCCGGCATAGACGGCGCCACGCCAAGGTATAAGGTTCTGGAACGGGCGGCCAAAGCCGCCGCCTGAGGTCTGTTGTTGGCGGTCCTGCCGCCTTGATAGCTCTTTCGCCCGCCGCCGCAGGCAGCGGGATCAAGTTCGGCTGGCGGTCCCACCGTCCCGGAGGACGCAAGTGTCAGATAAACAGGTAATCATTTTCGGAGGCGACCCGGCAGGAGTTGCGGCTGCAATCGAACAGGCGGAAGCGGGCAGGCGCGTCGTACTGGTGGAATCCTCCCCGAGCCCTCGGCGCGGGACGCATCCCGCAAACGCATCTTTTGAACGGGGACCCGGCATGGGCCGACCCGAACTACGAAGCGGCGAAAAAACACCCGAACATCCGCATCATCACAAACGCCCAGGTGGAAAAAGCCGCCGCTAAAGACGGGTCGCTACAGCTTTCGCATCCGGCGCAAAACCTCCCGGGTGGACCTCGAAAAATGCGACGGCTGCCGCGAGTGCATACGGGTATGCCCGATCAATATGTATGACGACTTCAACGAGGGCATCGGGTTCCGGACGGCGATCGACTTCTTCAACCCGCATACCGGCGATTTCAACATCTTCAAGGAAGATATGCCGGTTTGCCAGGCGACCTGCCCGGCGAACCTGGATATCCGCTCTTACGTTGGACTCGATTGCCGACGGCAAATACGACAAGTCGCTTGCCAAAATCAGGGAGCGCCTCCCGTTTGCGCTCTCCATCGGCCGCGTGTGCCCGCATCCCTGCGAGACCGCCTGCAACCGGGGATACATGGACGAGCCGATCTCCATCTGCACCCTCAAGCGCTACGTCGCCGACTATGAAATGAAAAACCGGCTCACTGCTCCGGTCGAAGTTCCCGATGAGTTCCACAAGGAAAAGGTCGCAATCATCGGCGCGGGACCTGCCGGTCTTTCCTGCGCCTATTTTCTCGGCAGGGCCGGGTACCATTCCGTCGTTTTCGAAGCCCTGCCCGAGCCGGGCGGCATGTTCCGATACGGCATTCCCGAGTACAGGCTCCCGACCCCCACTCTTATGCACGAGATAAACTGGATTCTTGCCCACGGGGTGGAGCTGCGCTGCAACACCAGGATCGGCAAGGACATCTCCTTCGAAGAGATCATGAAGCAAATTCGATGCCGTATTTATCGGCGTCGGCGCCCATAAGGGAATGAAGCTCCAGATCAAGGGCGAAGATATGGAAGGCGTGGTCGACGGGGTCGATTTCCTGCGCGAAGTGAACGCGGGCAAGAAGTGGCCCGCCAAGGGCAAGGTCATCGTCGTCGGCGGCGGAAACGTCGCAATGGACGCCGCGCGGGTGAGTTGGCGCGAAGGTTTCGAGGAGGTCCACATCCTCTACCGCAGGACGAAGAAGGAAATGCCCGCCAGTCCGTGGGAAATCGAGGCGGCCGAACACGAAGGCGTGAAGTTCCAGTACCTGGTGGCCCCCGTTGAGGTTGTCGGCAAGGACGGCAGGATGACCGGTCTCAAGTGCCTCAGGATGCAGCTCGGAGAGCCGGATGCCAGCGGAAGGCGCCGCCCGGTGCCCATCGAAGGCTCCGAATTCGTCGTGGAAGCCGAGACCCTGATCCCGGCAATCGGCCAGCGCCCGGATTTGAGCTTCGTCCCCGAGGGCAGCGGGCTCAACATCACCAGGCGGAACACTTTCGCGGTGGACAAGAGCAATTATATGACCAACGTTGACGGGAGTGTTCTCGGCGGGTGACGTCGAAACCGGGCCGGACATCGCGATCCGCGCCTGCGCAGGCGGCCGCAAGGCCGCAGAGGGTATAATACGGTACCTCGAGGCCAAACGCGGGGAAAACTCAACGTTTTGAGAGCATTTTGAGTTCTCAGATCTGAAAACAGAAACTGACAACTAAGAACTGTAGAGAAACGATGCAATACGAAAACAAAGGCCGATTCATAGTAAAATTCAAGGACATTCCCTCCCCGCGCCAGCACCTTATTGAAATCGAGGTGGAAGAGCGCCGGAACAACTACAGCGAGGTGGAACTCGGATTCGACGAGGAAAGGGCCTTAAGGGAAGCGAAAAGATGCCTTAGCTGCCGCCGCTGCCTGGGGTGCGCCCTGTGCTGGGCCGAGTGCAAGCCCGAAGCCATCCAGTTCGATATGCAGGATGAAATAATCGAACTTGCGGCTGATTCGGTGATCATCTCGCCGGGAGTCGAACGCGCGCTCGACCGGATCGACCGGCGTTTCGGCCTGGCCAAGGATACCAATGTAATAACGGACCTCCAGCTCGAACGCATGCTGAGCGAATCCGGCCCGAGCGCCGGGCTGGTCATCCGCCCCTACGACGGTGAAATCCCGGCAAGCGTCTGCCTTTGTCCAGGCATACGACAAGGCGGCGCCCGGCATGCATCAGGCGGCCCTCACCTTCGCTGTAAATGAGGCCTCTCTTCTCCGGCAAAAACTCCCCGGGGCCGAAGTCGCAATGTTTGCCGGCGGGCTGGACGATTTTCCGGAAGGGAAGAAAGCGCTCGATTCGGCCGGAGTCGAAGTGCTGAGCGCCCCGGTTCAATCGGTTGCGCCAAACGGCGGCTCGTCGGTCAAAGTAGCCTTCGGAGCCGAAGGGCAGGCCAGGGAGTTCGACCTGGTCGTTCTCATCACTCAGCCGCAGATGTCCAAGGACGCCCGCGACCTCGCCAAGGGCCTTGGCCTGGGCATCACCTACGCGGATTTCCTCTCGGGCGAAGGAGACGGTCTCATCAGGACCGATAAACAGGAAGTGCAGTTGGCCCGGCAGGCGTGAGCCGAGAAGTTTTCGCTTGCAGTCTTTAATTCCTGGTCTGGAATAATCAAAAATATTTAGCGCCACAAAAGCCCCGTATGGGGCTTTTGCTTTTCTGGAGACCCCCAACGTCCGAAGGAATACTCCGCGTTTCGTAGCCTAAAGAGCCCTCATAATGTGTGTCGAACCGGGTGGCGGTCCCGCCGCTCACTTGTGAGCTTTTTGCTCCAAACCCTAGAAAATTCTTTGATGAATTTTCTTGACTGGGGTTGGAAAATAAATTATATGTGCCGGTAACATATTATGCTATAAACACATTATGCGAGGAACATATTTCATGAAAACCAACCCTCCAAATAATTCCGTCCCGCTGCTGATCGGCTTGATTCGCACTCATCCGGGACTTCTGCCAGCGGCAGGAAAGGGAAACGTGTCGCGAACTCGCGTTGACCTCCTCCCAGTTGGCTTGCCTGCTGGCCATGCCGGAGCAGGCCGAATTCAATGTTAACCAGGTGGCTGAAGTCATGGGGCTTTCCCCCTCCCGCGCCAGCCGCGTAGCGGATTCGTTAGTGCGCGCACGGTTTGCTTTCCCGCCGAACGGTGGACAGTGACCGGCGCATCCAACTGTTGGCGTTGACCCCTGCCGGGCGGAACAAGTGGCAGGCGGCCCGTAAGCTTCTGGTCGAGTGTGAAGAAAAGCTGCTGTCGAATCTGACGGCTCAACGCTCCCTGGAATTGAAAGAAGCCTTGAAGACGTTGGTCAATGCCTGGTGAAGGGAACGCCTGCGGGGCAGACGCCGCAGGTTCTTGTCCCTGCGCTTGAGCTGAAAAATTACGTAGAAAATAGGTTCGAGGCGAGGGCTGGCGAGAGCCCGTTTTGATGCTTCGCAGGTGAGGCGGGCATCATGAAAAATTACTCCGAAGATTCATGATTATCGGGATGTGAAAAATGAACCTGAAACAACTGTGGGTATTGGCACTCATTTTGGTGATGTTGTCGCTGGGGGGGTATCTCTATTATGAGAAGCAGACCGAAGCGCGTCCGCAGCCCCGGCGCCGGTATTCAGCAAACGGCCGCGTGGCCACCTCGACCATGCTGCTTTTTTCAGTGCAAAATTCGCCAGCTCCGCAGGATGTCACGCGAAGCTGCCTGGAATGTCATCCGCAGGCGGCCAGCGGATTTCATGAAGACGGCCCATTGGCAGTGGTTGGGACCGGAGGAAAAAATCCCGGGAAGAAATGAGCCCATAAGAATCGGCAAGAAAAATTTGCTCAACAATTTTTGCATCAGCATCCAGGGGAACTGGGCGGGCTGCACCAAGTGCCATGCCGGCTACGGCTGGGATAGGCGGACTACGACTTTTCGCGCTCGGAAAATGTGGACTGCCTGGTTTGCCACGACTGGAGCAATACTTACGTCAAAGGCGACTGCCGGCCTCCCCGAAAAAGGAGTGGACCTGTTGGCGGCCGCCAAGAGCGTGGGATACCCCAAGAGGGAAAACTGCGGCACCTGCCATAGCTATGGGGGCGGAGGCCTGGGAGTTAAACATGGAGATCTCGATAATTCCCTGGACAACCCCGACCCCGAAGTGGATGTGCACATGGGCAAGAACGGTTTTCTATGTATCGACTGCCACCGCACCGAGAAACACCAGATCCCCGGGCGGGCCTTTTCCGTCAGCACCGAGGATACCAACGGCATCAGTTGCACGGACTGTCATCGCCGGCCGCCCCATCAGGATGAGCGTTTGAACAGGCACACCGCTCGGGTGGCCTGCGCCACCTGCCACATCCCGGCCTTCTGCCCGCAATGTGCCCACCAAAATGGAATGGGACTGGAGCAAAGCAGGGGATGGCTCACGACCCGACGATCCCCATCATTACCTGAAGATCAAGGGTGAGTTTGTTTATGCCAACAATGTGACTCCGGAATATTACTGGTTCAATCTTTCGGTGGACCGTTATCTGATGGGAGACAAGACCAACCCGGCCGGCGCTGACCGATATCAATCGGCCCCTGGGCGACAAGGGGGACCCAACCGCCCGGATTTGGCCTTTCAAAGTCCACACGGCGAAACAGCCCTATGACCAGGTCAACGGCTACCTGTTGCCCCCGGTAACCGCAGGGGAGGGAGGTTTCTGGCATGAATTCGACTGGAATAAGGCCCTGGCAATGGGAGCACGCCTTGCCGGACTGACCTACAGCGGCAGGTATGGGTTTACTGAAACCCGGATGTATTGGCCGCTTTCGCATGGAGTGGCGCCCAAGGAGCAGGCCCTGACCTGTAACGAGTGCCACGGCGCCAACGCCGCGTCTCAACTGGAAGGCGCTGGGTTATGAGGCTGATCCCATGGGAAGAGGAGGACGGCCATGATTCGGAAAAGTCAAATGGTGAAATATCTGATCCTGACGGCATGTTTCGTCTGGCGGCTAGCGCTGACTGCGGCATGCCGCCGCCGGCGGCTGCGGCCTGCAACCGCCGGCCCAACCCCATGCACCCGGCTTTCAAGCTGCTGGATGCCCAGGGAGAAATGATTCGGCAGGGGGGAAAGGAACCGGACCAGGTCCGGACCTGCGGGCAGTGCCATTCAACGGCTTTTATCGCCGGGCACAATTTGCCGGCGCATCAGCAAAGAAAAGTAACTTGTCTTTCCTGCCATTATGAGGGCGGGAAGGCAAATTGGGGTTCAGAGGCTCTTGAGTCGAACGGCATGTTAAAACGCGAATGGATCCGGATTTACCAAGCCATCCGTCATCCAATTGCGGCAGTTGCCACGGGTTGACCGACACTCCGGGCGGCGCCGGTGTCGATACCTGAGGATTATCGGGCCGCAGCCTACCCGCTGGGCGCTCAAGGAATTGGAACGATACCAGTTGACCCGTTCCTCCGGTTCGATATTCTCTCCCCAGGAGGTCGAGGCCTCTTTCCTCAATCTGTCCGGCAAACAGGACCTCAGTTTTCCCTGGGATGTTCACGCCCGCAAATTGTTGCAGTGCACCGACTGCCACTTCGCTCCCAACAATCCTCAGCGCCTGGGCAGTCAAACCGGCACGATAGCGAGCCTGCGCGGTGAACCGCGGCGGGAAACCGTGAGCGAGTATCTGAAACAGCCCGATCATCGCCTCGCGACGGCAAATTGCCAGACCTGCCACGAACCGCAACGAGGGCATGACTTCCTTCCCTACCCGGACGTCATCTCGAGGTGGTGGCCTGCGAGTCCTGTCATATTCCCCGGCAGTTCGGGCCGGCCGAACAAATGGTCGATGCCACTCTTCTGGATGAATCAGGGAGTCCACTGGTGGAATACCGGGGAGTCGAAGGAGAGGCGGCCAATCTGAATACGGCTACACGCACGGCTTTGAGCCGCCGCTGTTGCTCGTTGCCGCGAATCGGAGAAATCCGGGACGGCCCTGCGCCTCAGCCCGGTCAACCTGGTGAGCCGCTGGTATTGGGCCTCGGGCGACAGCCGGGAGCCCCATTGCCCGGCGAGATCCTGCAGCAGGCGCTGATGATAAACGGGCATTACCGGCCGGAAGTCATAGCCGCATTGGACACGAATCATGACGGCAGGCTGGATCGGCGCGAACTCAAGTTGGATACCGAGTCCAAACGAAAAGCGGTGGAACGGCTCTTGATGGCCGCCGGAGTCAAGGATCCCGTTATCCGGTCGGAAGTGAGCATCCACAGGATCAGCCACGGCGTGGCGGCAAAAAGCCAGGCGCTGTCCGATTGTTTGGCCTGTCATGGCCCCGATTCCCGGCTCAAAGACAACGTCCTGCTGGCTTCCTGGGCTCCGGGCGGCATTGCGCCGGTCTGGAAGGGCGAAACCCCCGTGCCCGGCCGCATTGACATGGAAGCGCGGCGGCAAAGTGGTCTTGAAGCCGGAATCCGGGGTATCGCAAAACCTCCACGTTTTCGGTTTGACATCCAAAGACTGGCCTGACCGGTTGGGGCTGCTCATGTTGATCGGCGTGGTCCTGACGGTAGCCTTGCATGCCGGTTATCGCCTGGCGAGCAGACGCAGCCGCGCCCTGCATTCCGGCCGATGCGCCCGGGCCAGGCCGTGGGCGCAGCTCTGGCAAATGGATGCGCCTGCTACATCCGGCATGCGCCGGGCACCCGCCGGGAATACCTCTTTACGGCCTATGAGCGCATCTGGCACTGGGTGATGGCCTTGAGCGTGCTGGCCCTGATTCTAACCGGCCTCCAGATTCATTTCCCCGGCGGGATTCGTTTGCTCGGGGCCGCCAATGCCGTCGCCACCCATAACTTCTTTGCCGCCGTGCTGGCGCTCAATGCCTTTCTGGCCCTGTTTTATCACCTGACCACGGCAGCCATCCGCCAATTTCTGCCCGGCCGTAAAGGAGTGGCGAAGGCGGTAAAGCTCCAAACCAGGTATTATTTACGCGATATCTTCAAAGGACTGCCGGCTCCCTTCCGGCCCTCTGCGGAACGCAAACTGAATGTGTTGCAGCAGATCACCTATCTTTTCCTGCTGAATGTCCTTTTCCCGTTCCAAATTATCACCGGGAGTCATGATCTGGCTGGTGGGGAAGTCGCCGGCTTTCGCCGCCGCGATCGGGGGCTTGCAGCGTCATTGCCCCGCTTCACAACCTGGGGTCCTGGATGTTCATCAGCTTCCTGGTGGCCCATATCTATCTTGCCACTACCGGACACACGGTCTTGGCCCATGTGCGCGGCATGATCGACGGCTACGAAGAGGTGGAAGTGCCTCACGTCAGTCGGCCCCGCCGTTTTAGCAAAGAAGCTCTAGCTCCGAAGGAGAAAGAGTATGAGTCGAGCTGTTCGTCCTTATCTGAACCCTTATGTGGGGGGCGCCCTGCTGGGGGTCCTGCTTTTCCTGACCTTTTTCATCACGGGAGGCGGCCTCGGGGCCTCAGGCGGTTTGAACCATGTGCAGGTGGCGGTTTTGAACTTGTTTGACCATGCCCATGTGGACCGGGTCGGGTACATGGCCGAAATGGGCGGTGGCAGCCGCAATGCCCTGAACAATTGGTCGGTCTTCATGCTGTTGGGCACGGTCCTTGGCGGCGCCTTGTCCGGTTGGCTGAACGGCCGAATGAAGCTCGAAATTCGCAAAGGTCCGCATATCGGCTCCGGCGCCCGCTTGCTGCTTGCTTTTACCGGCGGGCTCATCATGGCCTATGGCGCCCGCCTGGCCAGGGGCTGCACCTCCGGACAGGCGTTGACCGGCGGCGCGGTCCTTTCGGCCGGCAGTTTCGCCTTCATGTTTGCGGTCTTTGGCGGCGCTTACGGGTTGGCCTGGTTTCTACGGCGAGTTTGGAATTAACCACTGGTGAAGCAAGGAACGGAGGGCTCTCAATGGCTCCTTTTGGAAATTTGCTGCATCCGGGCACCCTGGTTTATTTCCTGGTCTTTCTTCTCATAGGCATGGCCTTTGGCGCCATCCTGGAAATGTCCGGATTCGGGGATTCCCGCAAACTCGCGGCGCAGTTCTATTTCAAAGACATGACCGTGCTCAAGGTGATGTTTACCGCCATTGTGGTGGCGGCAGTGCTCATTTTTCTGTCCAGCAGCCTGGGTCTGCTCGATTATGACCGGCTCTGGGTGAATCCGACTTATCTTTACCCCGGAATCGCGGGCGGCCTGATCATGGGCGTGGGTTTCATCGTCGGGGGCTTTTGCCCGGGCACTTCCCTGGTGGCTGCTTCGACCCTCAAGTTGGATGGGATCTTCTTTGTACTGGGCGGATTGTTCGGCGTCTGGGCTTTCGGGGAGAGTGTGGGATATTTTGAAGATTTTTTTAACTCTTCCTTCTATGGCCGCCTGACGCTCTTCGACTGGCTGGGAACGTCGGCCGGGGTCGTGGTTTTGCTGTTGACCCTGATGGCCCTGGCCATGTTTTACCTGGCCGAAATTGCCGAAGCCCATTTTGGCGAGCCTAAAAAACCGATCTCCTGGCGTCCGCAAAGCCGCATGAAGATGTCGGCGGCGGCCTCGCTTTTAGCTGTCTGCGGACTGCTGGTCGTGCTGGGTCAGCCTTCCCCCCAGGCCAAGTGGGAGCGCTTGAAGGGAGAATGGGCCAAAAAACTGGAAGATAGGGAAGTATATGTTCATCCCGGAGAGGTGGTGGAGTTAAAGAAAGACCCCACTCTTTTCGTAAAAATCCTGGATGTGCGGTCCGAGGCGGATTTCAACCTGTTTCATATCGGAGAGTCCAAGCGGCTGGACTCGGCGGAGATTTCACAGCCGGCGGCGTTGAACCGATTGTTGACGGCCCCGGACAACACGATCTTCTTTTTGGTTTCCAATGGCGAGCAGGCGTCAACCAGGGCCTGGCAGGCGTTAAAGGCCAGCGGCGTCCTGAATCTCTATATAATTGAAGGGGGAATCAATAAATGGCTGGAGGTTTTCCCTCCCGAGCCCTGTTTGCTGGCCAAATTCGGCCGGCATGCCCGTCCGGACCTGCGGTTCAATTGCAGTATGACTTCCGCTATGCCGTGGGGGACCGGAGTCGTGCGGCTCATCCCGATTCAGTCCGCACCCGGCCCTGGGTGACGTGCCCGGAGGGCGGCGATGCCGCGACTTTCGCCGAGTCGCATGGCTCAACGGAATCCGCCGCAGCCGGCTTATGTCAAGAAAGTAAAACTGCAGCGCAAAGCCGCCGCCAAGGGGGGATGCGGATAGACCTGCTCATCGAAAGAAGCGGAAAGCGGGAAGCAAAACCCACGAAGACGGCGAATGCAGGCTTTTCACTCTCGCAGCATGACCGCTCCCGCTCCCTGCTCCGCTGAGTTTGCTCTACTCCATGGAGCATTCCCCGGCGCCGAAGCCCCGTAAACCTATGAGGGCTGAGGGCGGAGGCGCGCAAGTTTTTAACGCGAAGGCGCCGGAGCATGAAGTGAGCGGCGGGGTAACCATATTCGGATTTCAAAGAGCCGCGAGGGGCCGGTGTAACTGCTAAGATATCCTTTTGAACTCTGCAAGAATCCGAACCGGCTCCGGCGTTCAATTATTTGGCAAGCAGGGTGAACTTTCGCTGAGTCTGTATTGGCGGCTTTTAAAGAAATCTGTTAGTTACAGGGGCTGTCAGGATAGGCTTCGTAGAGTGCAGTCGCCATCTGCGGAAATTGGAGGTAGGTCGGGCTTTATGATGCAACCGTGAGCTGAATAGGCAGGGAGTTGTGGGCCCGCAGTATCATAGTACAAGACCCAAAGAATTCGCCCTCGTCCGCGCATCCCGTAATTCAGCTTGCGTTTTCTTGAATTTCTGTAGAAAATGTATCATAATTCTCACGTCAAGATTGGCTAGGACCGAGAATCGGACTAGTGCAAGAAAGAGGTTGCAAAATGGCAAAACGATCGGCTTCCGGTAGCCCGAAAACCCAGAGAGTTCATGTAATTTCACGGCAGGACGGCTGGGCCGTTAAGAGAGAGGGTAACACGAAGGCGAGCAAGCTTTTCGATAAGAAAGAGGCTGCGGTAGAAGGGGCCAGAAAGCTTTCAAAGGGCCATGACGTCATAGTCCATAAGAAAGATGGTTCCATTCAGAGATGGGAAAGGCCTGAGAGGAACTCATGAGTTCCCTGGGAGAAGATTTTTCAAGAAACGTTTTCATAAACTGCCCATTCGATTCTGAATATATACCACTGTTAAGGCCGCTCTTGTTTACGGTACTTTTCCTCGATTACAATCCCAGGATAGCATCTGAGATTTTTGACTCAGGAGAGGCAAGAATCAATAGAATCTGCAACCTCATTAAATGTTCCAAATATAGTATCCATGATATCTCTCGAATCCAATCGCGTAAGAAAGGCGAGTATTACAGACTGAATATGCCCCTTGAGCTGGGAATCGATATTGGTTGCAGACTTGCCAATGAAGGCATTTTGCAGTCAAAAACATGTCTGATTCTCGAAAAAGACAAGTACCGATACCAAAAAGCATTATCCGATTTGTCAAATTCCGACATCAAAAGCCACAATAACGATCCGGAAACTCTCGTATTGCAGGTTCGCAACTGGTTTACCGAACTGGGCGTTAAGAATGCTCCCAGCGCGACAAGAATATGGGAACGCTTCAATGAATTTATGGCTGACTTTCACGAAGCGAGGGAAAAAGATGGTTTCAAGGAGAGGGATTTTGAATCCATGCCTGTCCCTGAATACCTTGCTTTTATAAAAGAATGGATAGCTGAAAATATTAGGCAAATGGAACCGAACGCGTAAGAGGATTGGCCGACGAATGACGAATCCACGCTACGCGAGCCCCAAAGCTGGGCTTAGAGCTATCATTTTGGGCCAAACGCGTGCTTTTAGGTACTAATAAGGCATTGCAGGCGGCTACTCGCTTCGCTGGAACTCGGACGCCGTGACACTGGTCGACCCGACGACGAACCGCGCCTTCCAGTCGCAAAAGCAGGTTTTCCGTGGACTGACGTTCTGCTACCCCGCAAGTAACTCACCGAGTTGGATGTCCACTTGCGTTGTCTCTTACCGTCGCCTTTGGGCCGGCGAAACACACATGATTCGGCTCATTCGGCTAGCAGACGGTAAAGTCCGGACATTTCTCCTGAAGGTTCAGATCACTAAGGCGGAGTGAGCCTTTCCAGCGCCATTTCATTTGTGAACCTGCATGGCTGTCGTCGTGCACGCGACCGATGAGAGCCAAGCAGGGAAGCGGCGAATAGCGAACTGTGAAGCTGGTGAATAGGAAGCGAGAAGCGGGAAGCACGAAGGCGGCGAATGGAGGCTTTTGACTCGCCTCGGCTTATGAGAGAAACTGCTTAAGCCGCTCGCCCAAGGCGTTGCGATCCTTAAATTGACATTCCCATATAATCAGCACTTCCCAGCCCAAAGACTTTAGCGCCTCCATGGTTCGTGCGTCGCGTTCCTTATTGCGGCTGATTTTCTTTGACCAATAGTCTGCATTGTCTTTGGGCGGGCGGGCGCCGCGCTTGCAATCGTGCCCATGCCAGAAGCAGCCGTGCACGAAAATGATTTTTCGCAATCGGGGAAAAGTAAGGTCCGGCTTGCCCGGCAGATCGTCGCGGTGCAGCCGGTAGCGCTTCCCCATGGCGTGCACCATGCGGCGCACGATCATTTCCGGCCTCGTGTCGCAGCTTTTGACCGCCCTCATGGTGTTGCTGCGCGCTTCCGAAGGCATTTTATCCATACATCGGTCCCTCAGCGCTTCAGTTCGATCAGCATCGGTTCCAGTATATGAGCTGCAAGGAATCGCACCACCGGCACGGCCACGCCGTCGCCTGCGATGTGATAGGCTTCGTTATATTTCTCCGGCAGCTTGTATTTCTTCCGGCAGGCCCATGAGCCGCGCCGCTTCTCGCGGCGAAAGCAGCCTGGACCGGACCTTGTTCCCATTGACTTCCATAATGAATTGACGGCTCGATCCGCCTGCGGGGGTGCGCAAGCAGCCGGCCACGTCGTCAAAACGCACCTCGGCCCTCTGCGCCTTGCGCCCCTTCTCATCGAGGCGCATTCTTTTGTAGATTCCGCCGACCATTCTCCGCCCTGCCTTTTTCGCGTTTTCAACCTTCTGCAGATTAATATTGCTCATCATGTCCAGGAGGCGCCGGGTTTCTTCCGCCGTATGCCATTCAACCCCACTTGGGTTGTCCTCGATCAAGTCACAAAAAGTCGTTCGCCGTTTGGGCGGCATGGGCAACGACCACCAGACCCAATTTGCGGCCGAACCTTCAGACAATTTCAAAAAGGCTTTCGCGAGCATGTCCGGATGCCATTTTGGATCAGGACCTGGCGATATCAAATGTTGGGGGATTTGCAAGGTTTCCGGGACCCCGATGATGAACAGACGAGGCCTGGACTGTGGCAGGAAATCAACCGCATCGATCACTACGGCGCCAAATCTGTAGCCCGCGCCGGAAAGGGCGCCTCCTATCGCGGCAAAATCGCGGCCATCATGCGAGTGGAGCGCGCCGCAAACGTTTTCAAGCGCAATGAGACGAGGCGCCCGCCCTTCCTGTTTCAACTGGAGGATCAATTTCCAGAATGGCCAGAACGCGCCCGATCTCCGGCCATCAAGCCCCGCGCCATTTCCAGCCAAAGACAAATCCTGGCAGGGGAATGAGGCCCAGGCCAGATCAACGGCGCCGGGAAGACTGGCGGCCGTCAAAGCCGCTACGTCGCCGACGCATAGTTGCTCGCCGCCCCAGTTGGCGGAATAGGCAGCCGCTTTCTTAGGATCGAAGTCATTTGCGAATACGCAACGCCAGCTTTCGCCCAGACCGGCTCGGGCCATCCCGCCTCCCGCGAAGAATTCGTAAAATGACGTCATATGAGCCCCATGCCGAGGTCCTCATAAGTTGCTCTCTTTTTTGCGAGATCGGCCATTGGTATCCTCTCCCCGGTTGCGATGCAGCAAGCTTATCACAGCCGGCCGTGAAACTGAAATCCGATTCAGGCGACGGGAAGCTTCTACTCCCTCGCTTTGCGCTGCCTGCCCATTGACTGTAACTTTTCGCTTTTCGTCGCTTTTCCAATGATTTACTATTACCGGCGTTCAGGAGTCTGATGTCCGGCCGGGGCCCGCGCTCAATCTCGACACTCTGCGAGGTGTGGATCTTTTACGCCGATGAAGATAAAATTTGGAATACTGGTCAAGCTTTTTGCCTGGTATCTTTTGGCCTGTCTTATTTTCTACGGGACCATTCTGTCTCTTTTCGTCCACATTCAGGCACTCGGCAAAATTTCCGAGGATATCGCCAATCGAAACTACCGGATTGCAACCGCGTCCAAGAAGATGATAGACACACTCTGGTGGATGGCGGAAAATCAAAAAAAATACGACCTTCTAAAAAAAGAAGAGTATAAGGAATACTTTGCAACCGGCCAGAAGGAATACGCAAGCCAACCTGTTCGAAATCCTGTGGCTCGGTGCGGGCGGCGGTGGTGACAATCCCTGGGACGGTCTTTACCGGGAATACCAGGAGCAGTTCGAATCCGGCAAACGAACAGGCCGACGCCGAACATTCGGACGTGCCCTGGCTCAAGGAAGAGCTGATAAACGAGTGGGTCGAAAAGATACAGAAGGCCAGGGCGGCCAACGAACAGCAGATCGAGAAGATGGTCAAAAGCCTCAACACCCAGGGCCGAACGGCGGTGGAGTGGGGGGTTGTCGGCGTTTCGGCCTCTTTGTTGATCGGGCTGTTCGGGGTGATCGGTTTCAGCTTCGGGATGATCCGTCCGCTCCGCGAGCTGAGACGGGGGATCAAGTCTATGTCTCGCTCGGGGCTTACTGCCCCCATCCGAATTTATTCAAACGACGAATTCGGCGAGCTTGCGGGCGCTTTCAACGACATGGCCGCCCGGCTCACCGAAGAGGAGCGCATGAGGTCGGATTTCATTTCGATGCTCAGCCACGAAATCCGAACTCCTCTGACCTCCATCCGCGAATCGGTCAATTTGATTGCCGAAGAGGTCATGGGAGACATAAATGAAAAACAGAGGCGCTTCCTGCTGATAGCCAGCCATGAATTGGAGCGCATTACGACGCTGCTCAACCATCTCATGCAGATATCGCGTCTGGAGGCCGGAGCGGTTGAAATCCATCCGCGCCAGATCGATCTTGGCGAATTCGTTCAGGGCGCGATTTCGCGATTGATTCCCGCCAGCGGAGGCGAAGGATATCTCGATTCGATTCGGAAATCGCCTCCGGAATATCCGAATTTTACTGTGATCCGGACAATTTGCAGCAGGTTTTGCTCAATCTGCTCGGAAATGCTATAAAGTTCTCGCCGCAGGGGAGCGAAATTCTGGTTTCGGTAAGGCGGGACGACTCGGCAAAAGCCTCCAATCTGGTATTCTCGGTCACAGACAGAGGTCCGGGGATTCCCGATGCCGAGCAAGCCCTTGTCTTTCATAAGTATTACAGGGCATCCGGCGTTCGGGACGAGGTTGACGGGGTCGGCCTGGGGCTGAGCATTTCCAAGTACATCGTCGAGGCGCACGGAGGCGAAATTGGCGTTCGCAGCAAACCGGGCGAGGGAAGCACCTTCAGCTTCACCCTTCCTGTATATCGGAAAGAATGAACGATGGTCCTGAAGATGCGGATTCAGTGCAGATTTATTACTCTTGGGCTCGTCATTTTCCTGTTGATTTCCGGGCCGTTTGCATTCGTCGTGGGCTGCCGAAGAAAAATCAGCCCCCGCTCGAGTCCATTCGGCAGGAAGTCGAGCAGGAAGCCCTGGAAGAGGCAATGAACGCCTTCAATGCGGGCGACTACAGGAGGGCGAAAATCGGATTCGAGATACTGAGCGAAAGCGCGCAGAATCCCCGAAATCGGCCGCCAGGCTCTCTTCGGGCTTGCATCGGTCAAGCTCGTCCTCGCCCATACCTCCGATGAATACGAGGATGCGATCTCAAGCTGGAAAAAATGGAGCGGACAGGTTAATTCCTGGCACAGGGTGCGAGGACCCGAGGATGATAACTCCTTTCCTGCTGCGGCTCCAACCCGGCAATTGAGCGCCGCCGGAAGTCAGTCGGCAGCGCAAAGGCCGCAGGGCCGCTAAGGATGTTGAGACTCAAGGGGATTCTCCAGACCAAGGAGAAGGAGGTGCAGAGCTCTTCGGTCAAAGCTCGAGCTGCGCGAGCGTGAAATCCGGCGGCTTCGCCATCAGCTTGAATCCCTCGAGGAAATACATCGCAAATATCAGGAGAAGAAGCAGGAAGCCACCCCGTGATCTCCTGCGCCCCGCAGATGAAGTCGTCCACCAAACCAATAATTCTTGTAGTCGATGATGACCTGAATATCCTGGCTGTTCTGGAGGCAAGGCTTTCCTCGATCGACTACCAGGTCCTGACCGCCACGGGAGGCGAGGAAGCCCTCGAGATGCTCAAAAACAGGCCGGTCGATCTGATGATCACCGACGTAAAGATGCCGGGCATGGGAGGCATGGACCTGTTTTCCGCCGCCCAGGCGATCCGCCCCGGGCTGCCCGTCATGTTTCTGACCGCCTATGGGACAATCCCGGATGCGGTAAAGGCCCTGAAAGCGGGGGCCGTTGATTACCTGACAAAGCCCTTCAATGGACGCGATCTGATCTCGAAAGTCCAGGAGGTGCTCAAAAAAAGCGCGCCCAGGCCCACGCTCGATACGCTTCCTCCCTTGAGCGAGTCGCTCTGGGGCGGGAAAAGCCCGGCAATGCGCGAATTGTACGATCTGGTCGACCGCATTGCCAGAAGCGACGTGAACGTATTGATCCTGGGCGAGAGCGGAGTCGGCAAGGAGCGGGTCGCGCGTCTGCTGCACCAGCGCGGTCCCCGCCGCGAGCAGCCTTTCGTTGTGGTGGACTGCGGCTCCACTCCGAGCGGATTGCTGGAGAGCGAGCTTTTCGGGCACGTTCGCGGCGCCTTTACTCATGCGATCAAGGATAAGAAAGGACTGATCGAGGCGGCCGACAAGGGCACCCTTTTTCTGGACGAGATAGGAAATATTTCCCATGACATGCAGGTGAGGCTCCTGAGGTTCCTGGAAGACAGGAAAATCAGGAGGATCGGAGACCTTAAGGAAATCCCGGTGAACTGCCGGGTAATTTCGGCAACCAACGTCGACCTCCCCGAGGATGTTGCCGAAGGGAACTTTCGCGAAGACCTCTATTACCGGCTTCGCGTAGTGACCCTGAAGATTCCGCCCCTGCGGGAACGGCGCGAGGATATACCCGTACTTGCGCAGCAGTTTGTGGAAAACTTCTGCAAAAACGCAGAACCTTCCGCTGGTCAAGCTGCCTGCCGAAACGATCAAATGGCTTTGCGAATATCCCTGGCCGGGAAATGTGAGAGAACTCAAAAATGCCCTGGAGGGCGGCGTGGTCCTGTGCCGCGACGGGGTCCTGCACAAAAGCGACCTGAGCCTTTCCGGGCTTCCCGACGCGCCGCAGAAGCCCTCGGCAGCCACAGGCGATTCTTCCTCGCTGTCTCTTGATGAAAGCGAACGCAATGCGATTTTGCGAGCGCTTCAGCAGGCGGGCTTCGTTCAGAAGGAAGCCGCTCAATCTCCTGGGAATAAGCCGAAGGGCTATCCACTACAAGATCAAAAAGTACGGAATCGAATGCGGAAAGCGCTCCGGCAACGGCGATGAGGGTGATTGATCCCCTTCACGCCCGGTGGAGTTGTCATAAAGGGCCGGTTCAAGCCACTGTAAGGTTGAGGTTCACCGATGGAATGCAGGAAAGAACAAAACAGCGGCAAGTGTGCGTGCACTTATGGCGGGTGCCCCAGGACCGGCGTCTGCTGTGAGTGTATTGACTACCATCTGAAGGAAAGAGAACTTCCGGGATGTTGCTTCCCCCCGGATGCTGAGAGGACCTACGATCGTTCATTCGAGCATTTCGCCAGGTTGGTGGCGGCGAAAAAGGTCTGATCTCAGTAAAATCCCCGAACGCCTCACGCCCGACCCCGGCTCGCAATCTTTATCGCAGGGTCGAGACCCCGCTGCGCTCCCGGCGCATTGCGCACGACCGCCCACTTTGAAACCAATGGCTATGGATGAGTTCTGAGGCTGGGGCGCCGGTGGTTCAGGGCGTTTTTTCCCTCTCTGAGGATTTTTCGGCGTTGTTTTTCTCTGCTTTGTACATCTTGTAGTTGATGCTGTCCACGAGGGCCTGCCAGCTTGCTTCGATGATGTCGTGGGAGACGCCGACCGTACCCCATTGATCTTGCCCGTCAGTGGATTCGATGAGCACGCGCACCTTTGACCCGGTGCCGGAAAGGCCGGGCAGGACGCGCACTTTATAGTCGATCAGCTCCATGTTTTCAGCTCGGGATAGAATTTTTCGAGAGACTTTCGCAAGGCTTTGTCCAGGGCGTTCACCGGGCCGTTGCCAAGGGCGGCGGTATGTTCGATCTGGCCTCCCACCCGGATCTGGATGGTCGCCTCGGCCACAGGGTCCTTATTTTCGCTCTGCTTCTGATCGATTACGCGGAAGCTGACAAGGTCGAAATATTTCTTGCTCTTACCCATCGTCTTGTTGATAAGAAGCTCGAAACTCGCTTCCGCGGCCTCGAACTGAAATCCCTGGTTTTCGAGGTCCTTTAGCTCTTCGAGCACCTGCATGGCCACCGGGTCGCTCTTTGAGAAGCTTCAGGCCGAATTCCTCGGCTTTTCGCTTTATCGCGGCGCGCCCGGAAAGATCCGAAACGAGAATTCTGCGTTTGTTGCCAACCAGGCCGGGGTCAATGTGCTCGTAGGTCTTCGGGTTTTTTTCGACCGCGCTGATGTGAACGCCTCCTTTGTGGGCAAAGGCGCTTCGGCCTACAAATGGCTGATAGCGGTTCGGACGGGATGTTTGCCAGCTCCAGGATGAACCGGCTCACCTGCCGCAATCTTTTAAGGTTCTCAGGACCAAGGCAGGCAAGTCCCATTTTCAGGCAAAGGTTGGCTATTATGGAGCAAAGGTCTGCGTTTCCACATCTTTCTCCGACCCCGTTGATCGTTCCCTGGACCTGCACAGCGCCCATCTCTACCGCTGTCAGGGAGTTTGCGACGGCAAGGTCCGAGTCATTGTGAGCGTGAATTCCGAATGGAATATCGGGGAACCTCTCCTTGACGGCTTCTATAGCCCGGCTGGATATCGACTGGGCATGGACCCTCCGTTGGTGTCGCACAGAATGACGCACTCAGCGCCGGCCTCGATCGGCCTTTCCAACGGTGGCCAGCGCGTATTGCGGGTCCTCTTTGAATCCATCGAAGAAATGTTCGGCGTCGTAGAAGACGGTTTTGCCCTGCTGCCGCAGAAAGTCGATGCTGTCGGAAATGAGCTCGAGGTTGCGCTCGAGGGTCGTGCGCAGGGCTTCTTTTACATGCACCGTCCAGCTTTTTCCGAAAATCGTAACCAGTTCGGTATTTGCTTCGAGCAGCGCCTTGAGGTTGGGATCGGAGGCAGCGGTCGAACCTGGATGGTGAGTTGAGCCGAAAGCCGCAATTCTGGCCTGCTTTAGGTGATAGTTGCTGGATTTCCCGGAAAAACTCCGCATCCTTCGGGTTTGATCCGGGCCAGCCTCCCTCGATGTAATGAATGCCGATATCATCGAGCTTGAGAGCTATGCGAACCTTATCGTCCGCGGAAAAGCAAAAATCCTCGGCCTGCGTGCCGTCACGGAGCGTGGTATCGTAGATTTTCACTTCCATTGTCGATTCTCCCGATTGAATTTGCTTATTTCTACAGGCATGTTTCCGGCCTATTGCTTTTCTTCCTGAATCTGAATGTCTCCGCCCCCTTGCAACTTCCTGTCCAGCTCGAAGGCGTCATGCAGGACTCTTACCGCCAGTTCGGTATACTTTTCGTCGATTATGCAGGAGATCTTTATCTCCGAGGTGGCGATCATCTTGATATTGATGTTTTCTCTGGCAAGCGTTTCGAACATCTTGGTCGCCACTCCGCTGTGGCTCCTCATTCCAAGCCCGATGATGGAAACCTTGGCGATGCCGGGATCGCCCATCACCGGCAGTCGCCCAGCTCGGGCGCAATTGACTCCAGGATGTCAAGCGTCTGATCGTAAGAGGTCTTGGGAACCGTAAATGAAATATTCGCCCTGCCCGGAACACCGCTTGCGCCCTGGACAATGAGGTCAACGTTGATGTTTGCAGCCGAGATGGGCTGGAAAACCTTCGCGGCGATTCCCGGCTGGTCGGGGACGTTGGTGATCGTGACTCGGCCTTCGTTTTTATTGTAGGTGATTCCGGAAACCACCACCTTTTCCATTGTTTCATCCTCCCGTGTAACAAGGGTGCCCGGCGCATCGGTGAACGAGGAAAGCACCATGATGGGCACATCGTACTTCATGCCGAATTCCACCGAACGATGATGGAGGACCTTGGCCCCCATGCTGGCCATCTCCAGCATTTCTTCGTAGCTTATTTTATCCAGCTTGCGCGCCTTGGAGCATATGTTGGGGTCTGCGGTGAACACCCCTTCCACGTCCGTGTATATCTCGCATACGCTGGCATGAAGCGCCGCAGCAAGCGCCACCGCCGTAGTATCGGACCCTCCGCGCCCCAGCGTGGTGATGTTTCCCTCGTCGTCATATCCCTGGAACCCGGCCACCACCACGATCTTGCCCTCCTGCAGACTCTCGATGATGGGCTGGGTCTGTATCCAGCTTATGCGGGCCTGGCCGAATTGGCCGTCTGTCATGATCCCGGCCTGGTATCCGGTCATGGAAACAGCCTCGGACCCCATGGCTTTTACGGCAATGCAGAAAAGGGCTATCGTGGTCTGCTCGCCGGTGGCAAGCAGAACGTCCATCTCACGCGGGTCGGGATGCTCGGTAATCTCGCTCCCCAGCTTTATCAGCCGGTCGGTTTCACCGGCACGCGCCGAAAGGACCACCACCAACTGGTCGCCCTCTTTTTTCCTCGCCAGGACCCGTCTGGCCACCGCGTTGATTCGTTCGCATCGGCAACCGAGGTTCCGCCGTACTTCTGCACAACAAGAGCCATCTCGTTTGAGTTCCTCCATATCGCGGAGATCTGACACGCTGTAAAACACCTTAGGCAAGTAACCAAAATGTGCGAAATTGTCCACAAAAAAGCAATAAAGGGGCAGTATAATCCAGGCTGTGAGTTCCTGCGGATATCCTGTTGACCTGTGCGAAGGCAGGCTGTAAACTTCGGGCCATGAACTCTTGCTGATCCGCTTGCACTTCCTTTCAGAATAAAGGCACTCAAATGAAGATTCTTCTCGTGTATCCGCTGGTTTCCGAAACCTTCTGGAGCTTTAAGCACGCTCTTAGAGTGGTGCGAAGAAAAGCGGCCTTTCCGCCCCTGGGGGCCTTGACCGTAGCCGCAATGCTCCCGGATTCCTGGGAAAAAAGGCTGGTCGATCTAAACGTAAGGCCGCTTCTGGACGAGGACCTGCTGTGGGCGGATTACGTCTTCATCAGCGCCATGATCGCCCAGAAGAATTCGGCCCGGCAGGTCGTGGACCGTTGCCGCGCGCTTGGCGTAAAGGTGGTCGGAGGCGGCCCTCTTTTCCGGGCTTATCCCGACGACTTCGCCGATATTGACCACCTGGTCTTCGGGGAAGCCGAGTCGATAATTTCCGAAGTCGTAAGGGACCTGGAGACGGGGCGGCCCGAAGAGGTTTTACCGGGCCTCCGAGCTTCCCCGCTCTGGACGATGTCCCTGTTCCCCTGTGGGACCTCATCAATCTGAACGACTATGCATCCATGTCCATTCAGTATTCCAGGGGATGTCCGTTCAACTGCGAATTCTGTGACGTGATCGTCATGAACGGGCGGGTGCCCAGGGTCAAGCGGGACGAACAGGTGCTGGCCGAGTTGGAGGCGCTCTACTCCCGTGGCTGGCGCGGGTCGGTCTTTATTGTCGATGATAACTTCATCGGCAACAAGGAGAAGGTAAAGGGCCTGCTTAGAACGCATCATATCGTGGCAGAAAGGCCGGCCGCGGCGCTTTAACTTCCTTACGGAAGCTTCCGTAAATCTGGCGGAAGACCCGGAATTGATGAACCTGATGGTGCAGGCCGGGTTCAACAAGGTGTTTCTCGGCCTGGAGACTCCGGTCGAAGAGGGATTAAGGGAATGCGGTAAGGCGCAGAACCTCAGGCGCAACCTCTCCGAATCGGTCGCAACGATACAGAGGCACGGCCTGGCGGTCATGGGAGGGTTCATAATCGGCTTCGACAGCGATCCGCCGGACGTTTTCCAGAGGCAGGTAAACTTCATCCAAAAAAACGGGATCGTGACCGCCATGATCGGGTTGCTTACCGCGATCCCGGGAACCCGGCTTCATTCGCGCCTGGAGAGCGAAGGAAGAATGCTCTTCAAATCTTCCGGGGACAACACGGATGTGGGCGGATCTCTGAACTTCATCACCAGGATGGACCGGGACAAAGGTAATCGAGGGTTACCGCTGGGTCATGAACAGCGTTTATTCTCCTGAAATGTATTATAACCGGATACTTGCATTTCTTCGAACCTACCGTCCCAAGGACCAAGACTTACCTCGAAAGAACTGACCTGCTGACCTTTGTCCGCTCACTCTGGTACCTGGGGATTGTCGACCATAAATCCAGAAACTATTACTGGAAGCTCATGAGGAAGACGATCTCCGATTACCAGCGACTCTTTCGGTGATGTAGTCACCATGGCCATATACGGTTATCACTTTCGCAAACTTTTCTGGTCTCCCAAGCTTCCGGTGAAATTGGAAGAATGGCTGAGTCCGGTGACCTCGTAGCGGGTCATTGAAGAGGCGGGCCATTTGTCCCCGGGGAATTGTTCGCTTTCCCCTGCGCATTATTGTTGCCCGCCGGCAATAATCAGGCTGATCCGCTAACCGCCTCGCACCCGGACATCTGTTCAAGGGCAAGCATGAGCGCCTGGGAGCCCAACTTGCCGTGTCCCTGCGCCTTTACCGCAAGGTACAACTGGTGGACAAGCGCCAAGCCGGGGAGAAAAAGGCCCATCCGCGCCGATTCCTTGAGCGCAATGCCCATATCCTTGATAAAATGCTCAACGAGAAAACCGGGAGCAAAATCTCGCCGCAATATACGCGGCGCCAGATTGTCCAGGCTCCAGCACCTCGCCGCGCCGCCCTGGATGGAACTCAGCATCGTCGGTAGATCAAGCCCCGCCTTGAAACCGTACAGAAGGCTTTCGCACACGCCGATCATCGTTCCCGCGATGACGAATCTGGTTGCACATTTTGGTATGTTGGCCCGAACCCGCAGGTCCTTGGTGGACGAGGTCTTTTCCCATTGTTTCAAAGATGGGCTTAAGGGCCTCCACCACTTCCCGATCTCCTCCAGTCATAATGGAAAGCGCAGCATTGCGCGCCCCTACGTCGCCACCCGAAACCGGAGCGTCCACGGCAAAGGCCCCCCGGTCCCTCGCGGCTCTATAGATTTCCACCGCCAGCGAAGGTTCGGTGGTGGTCATGTCAACGAGAATAACGCCCGGGCGGACCGCCTCGAGAATGCCCCCTTTCCCGAAATATACCCCCCGCACATCTTCAGGGAACCCCAACATGGTAAAGATGACGTCAGACTTTTCAGTGACGTCCCGAGGAGAATCAACCCAGGCGGCGCCCTTCTCAATGAGTGGGGCCGCCTTTTCCTTAGTGCGGTTGAAAACGGTGGCTCTGAAGCCTCTTTCCATAATGTCGCCCGCACATGGAAAGCCCCATCACCCCCGTCCCGATCCATCCGATGCGTGTTTTTAGAGAAACAGCCGGAACATCATAAGAGCTGCCTGGCATGACAACCTCCTTCAAATTTGAGCCGATAAGCCTTTAGCCGAAGATGCACGTTTGCTGAGGTGTGGCTGTTGTTGAGCACTATCAGCCGGGTGGCCGGCCCTATCGACATGTGCTGACAAGGCCAGATAATATCAAAGTCTATGAATTGCTCGCGAATAGGTGAAAGCTATCATCAATGCTCCCGAGGATATTCTCATTCATCATACATCTCCATTTGCCCATTGGGGGGAGAGTCCTCAGAAATTGGCCCAAGTTTAGCCACAAGTTTATCAACGTATTCTTTTGGATTCGTGATAAACTTTATAAATGGACGGTGGCGCATATTAAATGTATTTCTGTCATTGAATGTTGTCGGGAAAGCAGGTGTATATATACGTCGGAAAAGTAGGAGCCTAGCAATTTTACCGCTGCTTGTGTTCGTATAGCCACCATCAATAAACAATCCGTAGCCAAGGAGCTCTCGGATTGCAGCAGAAAGGGGCTCGGACAATTCGTAAATCTCAATGTCCAACCGCAGATGCTCTTTCCCTTTTCTTATCAACTGCTCCCGCGACCAAACCCCAAAGGCCAATCCAACGTCATAGAGAGAAGAAACAGCATCGGTCTTGGTGTCGCGCAACAATCTGAGTTCGTTTCGTGCATAGTTCCGTATTATCTCGTTTTGGGTATTCTTGCTAATTGGATACTGGCCACTTCCCCACCGGGTGGTCATCGTTCCCAGGATTTCAACCAGATAGCTAAGGTTCCCTGAGCATAGTCTGATAAACACATGAATGCTTTGCCACGCTTAAGCGTCCGCAATTCTCACGTAAGTGTTATAGGGTCCCTTGGCCCTTGAATATTTGAGATTCGATGTCTCGATCAATTTCCTCAAAGTGAGTTATCTTTACGGCTCCATCCGGGAAACGCGCTGTAATTTCCAGGTCTCCCCCCATGGCCTTTAAGAACTTACGAAGAGTTGAGATGTACATATCGGTCCGGCGCTCAAGCTTGGATATTGCGGCCTGTTTTACGTGTAATGATGATGCAATCTGTTCCTGCGAGAGTTTCCTCGCCTGGCGAAGTTCGGCCAGAGGCATCTCTTTCATGATGAGTTGAGCCTTGGCGTTTGCTCGATCTTTTGCTTCCCGCGACATTTTATCTCGAAGCATATGAAATGGCTTGGCCATAACGGTCTCCTTTATTCCTTCAAACCTGATTCGTTCGATATTTCCGCCAAATGCGCATCATATAGAATATCTGCGATAGGTACGAAGCGGTCATACCAATCGCTGTCACCTGTTTTGTCCGCCCCGAGTAACAGTATCGCCACCCGGCGCGGATCAAATGCGTATAGAACCCTGTAAGGCCTTCCTGCGTGTTGAATGCGGAGTTCGCGCATATGGCCATGTTTGGCCTTGCTGACCCCAGAGCTGTAAGGGAATGGCAGATGCGGACCTCTCTGTTCAAGTAGCCGGACTGCTGTATCGATATCTATCTGTTCGCCCTCACTGAGAGTATCCCACCACTGCTCAAACTCGTCGGTGTATTCGACCGCCCATGCCATAGATGGAATATAACTCTCATGGAATATATGTCAACTCAATTCCAACTTGCCAGTATATTCGAGTTTGGTGGTGATCCATGGTTTAAAAGCTATTCTGACCTCGAAATCATCGTTTTAGTGCCAAATCGTTCTGCAGCCTTCACTCTTGTTCTGACGAACGGGATTCAAAGTACTCCTTCAACTCTGTGCATACAACTCTATCCGTGGGAAAGGCCAAGTCCGGCAAATCGTCCAGGCTGAAGAAAGCGGCTTCACTGGCGTCTGATCCCGGGTGGAGCTCTCCTCCCGTCCGTGTTCCCCAAAACCAGATCCCAACCGTTTGAGATTCAGAATCGTGGAAGTTGGAGTGGACGGAAAAAACCTGCCCAACCCGCACCGTTATCCCGGTTTCTTCGAAGAATTCACGCCCGGCGGCTTCCCGCACTTCCTCGTCCCACTCGAGGTGACCGCACGGGATGCACCACCTGCCCTCGGTATGAGCCCCTGCGCCTGACAAGAAGAATCTTTCCCCTTTCGACCAAAATAACTGCGACGCCTGCCGTAGGGTTACGATAAAAAACCTTGCCGCAATCAGGACAAAAAGACCTTGCGCCCTTTTTTGACGCTTTGCTCGTAAGCGAAGCGGCGCAATAGGGACAGAAACGGAAGTTCATAAATGTGCGCGCCTCCCTAACAATACTCTTTCTCCCATATGATAAATCATTTACTATCCCATGTGCGAGCGGCGAGTAAGAAGCTAGGCGTCCCCACCACACGAAAGGACCCCCTTATGGCTCTCAAGACCTCTCAGGAATACCTGGAAAGCGTAAAGAAGCTCACCCCTAAAGTTTACGTCGGCGGGAAATGGGTTTCGAACCTGCTTGACCATCCGATAACCAGGTCGATGGTTATGGCCAATGCGGCCATTTACGACCTGGCGCGGGAAGACCAATACCAAAACATTATGGTTGCCGACTCTCACCTCACTAGAAACCCGGTCAACCGAAACGTTCACGTCTGCCGCAACAATCACGATCTGGACATGCGGCAGGAAATGGCCCTTCTTACCAGCCGAACGGTCGGCACCTGCAACTACCGCTGCGTCGGCTGCGACGCAATAAACGGCCTCGCCTCAACCGTATGGGAAATGGACCGCGACCTCGGAACGAACTACAGCGAGCGCTTCAATAGATGGCTTGCCGGCATTCAGGAAAGACGATCTCGCCGTTTCCGGGGCGATAACCGACGCCAAGGGCGACCGGAAAAAACGCCCGTCCCAGCAGGACGAGCCGGACGTGTACGTACACGTCACCGAAAGGCGCAGCGACGGGATCGTGGTCAGGGGCGCAAAGGTCAGCCAGAGCGGGGCGATAGGGGCGCACGAAACGCTCGTTCTTCCCGGCGGGTCGCTCAAGGAGGGCGAGGAGAACTTCGCGGTCGCCTTTGCCGTTCCGAACGGTTCTCCCGGGCTGACCTACATCTGCCAGTACAATGCATACTCGGCCGAAAGGGAGATGGCCGAAGACGAATCGGAGCTTGGAAACCCGGTATTCGGCCAGCGCGAGACCTCCACTATGGTTTTCGACAACGTTTTCATCCCCTGGGACCAGGGTTTTTCTTTGCGGCGAAACGAAGTACTGCGGAAGGCTGATCGCGAGATTCGCCAAAACACACCGAATGAACTGCGGAGGGGCCTGCAAGGTGGGATTCGCCGACCTCATAATCGGCGCTACAGTCCTGGCGGCCGAATACAGCGGCATAGAGAAGATACCTCACATCCAGGATAAGCTGATCGAAATGGTGCGTCTGAGCGAAACCTCACATGCATGCGCAATCGCAGCGGCGGTGAAGGGCAGGGAGGAGCCTGAGGGATCGGGCGTTTTCATGCCCGACGACCTTTTTGGCAACGTAGCCAAACTGAGCGTCGCCCACGGCTTCTGGGAAATCATGAAGCTCGCGGGCGATATCGGCGGCGGCCTCGTTGTTACAATGCCGCGGCTAAAAGACCTCGATCACCCCGAGGTCGGGCCTTTGCTCAAGAAATTCTTTCAGAGCGCGGCGCCTGCCGGGAAACGATTCAAGGTCGCCAAATTTCTCCAGCATTGGACCGCCGGCCTGCACGGCCCGGGCACCTGGCACGGAGCGGGCGCGCCTCAGGCCCAGCGCGTAATGATTTCCTACCTCACCGACTTCGAGTCCAAAAAGAAAATGGCGAAAAAGCTCATGCGCATGGAAGAAGATCAGGTGGAATGATGGACAATCGACGCTGAAAATAAACCTCGAACATATAGCCGTAGTGCTGAATGAGCCTCATTATCCGGAAAACATAGGCGCAGCCATTCGGGCGGCAAAGAACATGGGAATTTCGCGATTCCTTGTCGTAAATCCGGCTGACTGCGATCTTACGCGGATCTTAAGGATGGCCACACACCATGCGGAAGACCTCGTTTTGGGCATAGAAGTCCACGACCGGCTCGAAGAGGCGCTCAAAACCTTTCAATACGTGGTTGGAAGCACCGCCCGAACGGGGTCCCACCGCCAGTTCGTGAAAAATCCCCGGCAACTTGCTCTGCAGCTTATACCCATCAGCCAGAAAAACCTTGTCGCCCTCGTTTTCGGCCCTGAGGCAAGCGGACTGGCCAATGAACATTTAAGGTACTGCGACGCTCTTGTTACCATACCGACGGCCGGATTTTCATCCATAAACCTGGCGCAGGCCGTTATGATAATGGTTTATGAGATTTTCACCGCCGCATCTGAAAAAAAGGAAGGATTTACGCCGCGCCTTGCAACCCGCGGCGAACTCGAATCCATGTACGTTCACTTGAAAGATACGCTGACGAAGATTAATTTCATAAACCCCGAAAATCCGGATTACTGGATGAAGAGCATCAGGCGGTTTTTCAGCAGAATGCAGCTCCGCGGGCGCGACGTGCATCTGATTCGGGGCATTTGCAGGCAGATCGACTGGTATTGTTTCAAAAGGACCCCAAGCGCCCCGCAAGTGGAAAAGTAATGGTTCCCTGTGCGGACCTCAGCCGCTGGTGAATGGTGAGCAGTGACTGGTGATTGGCAAAAAACAACCGAGTGGTTGTCGGATGGCAAGTTTTTCCCAATCAGTCACGGGGTTACTCTTCGATCACTATCCTGTGATTCACGAGTGACATGCTGCGAATTCGCCCGTGGACCACTTTTTGTTCTCCGAAAATATTTTCGATCTTGATGTGGTCCCCCTCGTTTTCGACTTTGTCAACCGCCTCAAGGATGAGTTCCTCTTTTCCTTCCTTTACCAGGTAAGCATTTGCTTCACACATTATTTAGCTCCTGATGAGTTGGATTCCAAACATATCTCAAACAATCAATAATAGTAATACGGTTCAGGGGCGATATTCAATACCGTTTGAAGAACCGATGTGCGAAGGCGAAAAGGGAGAAACAGCCTTCGCTCTTCAGCCTTCTCTCTGACCCTTCCTTCAGGTCCGCTGTGCCGCGCGGCTAAGCGGTAGGGAACTGCGGCGCAGAAGTTGTCGCAAACCGGCAGTTCAGCATTCCGTCGAGTTCGTCTACAAAATTTTCAATCCGGTCAATCTTTGTCAAGAGCGCTGGATTTTCAATTCCTTTGGTTACAAACTGAAAAAAGAGCGTCTGCAGCTTCCAGGTCTCCGGCCAGATCGCCAAAGCGCGGCAAAGCGTAAGCAGCCGGAACAATCGCCCGGCGTCCGCCTCGTCGAAGGTCCGGAGCAGCTCGGAAAGGAGCCTCACCATGAACCGTCCCAGCTTTTCGGAGATTTCCACCAGATGGAGCGAAACGCCCCATGATTTTGCTTCTTCCTGAAGTGAGTTGAGCCTGGCCATGTGCACCCGGAAAAAGAAATCGGTCGAATCCCAGGGCGCATCCGTAGAGACTCGCTCGACCTCATGCGTCAGAATGTCTTCCACCAGGCTCTCCACCTCTTCGCTCAGCACGCGCCGGATTGAAACCCGAAGATCGCTCGGAATCTTTATTCCCCATTGCCTGAGCGACAAGAGGAGCGGCTTGTATGTATTGAACAGGTTCCGCTGAAGATCTGTATAGGCTGCCGAGCGTTTTGCGGCTTATGTCCAACGCAATCGAGGCCCTCAGGTCCTTCAGAACGTCTTCGAGTCCGAAGTAATCGGTCCCGAATTTTTCATCCAGCACGCGCACCATCTTGATCGTGTTTTGCTCTTCGATGGAATCCTGGAGCGCGGCAAGAATGGATTCATACTCGCCCTCATTCGGACAGGGCTTCACCGAACAGCGGAAATCCAGTCCGCCGAAATGGATCACCGCGTAAAGGAAATCCTCTTCGTCCAGCGTTCTGTCGTCTTTAACGGAAACCAGGCCGTAGAGGCACCTCACCGGACTCGCCCCCAAATCCTCCTCCTTTTGGGGCAGGATGCTGTATGCGTATATCTGGAACTCTCGCTGAGCGGACCTGGCAAGAGACTGTATGGCGTAATTTGCCGCCACCCTTGCCCTGTTGAACACCTCAGGCTCGACCTCCCGCAGAAAGACGTTTGCGCCGTTTCCGTATTCGGGCAGGTTGCTGGGCGCCAGCTCCAACAACTTCAGAAACTCCGGCGCCAAGGGGGGGCGATCCCGTCTTTTCGGCAAGCTGGATTGCCATGGCGGCGTACTTGAGAATCAGGACCGACTCAAGCTGGCTGATTTCATCGAAAAACCAGCCGCAGGATGTGAACATCAACAGCGAAAACCGCTGCATCTCCAGAAGCTCCAGGAATCGTGAGACATCGGATGAGCGCGGACCACCCCTGAGGTGTTTTTCCAAAAACGGGGCCAGGCGATTCTTTCTGTCCAGGATTAAATCGATATATTCGTCTCTGGCGCCCCAGGGGTCTTCGCACAGGTTTGCCATCTGAGTTTCGAAATGGACGGCAAGGCTGTCTCGAACATATTCGAGCGCTTTGCGCAGAGGCGCTCTCCATTTCTGAGTCCAGCCCGGTTCGCCTCCCAGATGGCAGCCGCAGTCGCTGCTCCACCGCCCAAGCCCATGAGCGCAGCTCCAGGCCGTTCGTTCGAATATCTCGACCTCGGCGACGACCGGGAAGTGAGACAGGAACCACCCGTAATTGACTATTTCAGCCGAGGGGTCGCGCTTGAGTTCCTCAAAGGCGGCGGCAAGAGCCATGTCGCCGAATTTGAAATGATGCCCGTAGGATTCTCCGTCGGTGGCCACGTTGACCAGCCAGGGTTCCCCGCTGAAGGGGTCGCGCAAGGACCATGTCCTGTCGATCTGTTCCAGGAACCTGGAGCTGTGCTCGAGCAGCCGGTCGAAAGCCACTCCGTGCGCCAGGACGGGATCGTAGAAAAAAATGTGGATATATTTCCCTCCGCCGCAGGAATAACGGTAGGCGCGTCCGTTGGGAATCGTTCCGCCGGCGGCGTCCCTCCACTGGGTGTCGCCCTTTCGAAAACGCCACCGCGCCGCCTGGTGGGGAGACAGGATGGTGAATTTTATTCCGGCCTCCGCCAGGAGCAAAAGCGTAGCCCGGTCAACGGCCGTTTCGGCCAGCCACATTCCCTCGGGACGCCTGCCGAAGCGGTGTTCGAAATCGCGAATCCCCCAGCGGATCTGGGTCAGCTTGTCCCGCTCGATTTGCCAAAGGCATTATGATGTGGTTATAGACCTGCGCTATGGCGTTGCCGTGGCCCCCGAGCGCCTCCAGGCTCTGACGGTCGGCGTCCAGAATGGTCTGGTAAACCCAGGGATCGTGGCGCTCGATCCAGTGCATCAGGGTGGGGCCGAAATTGAAGCTGAGATACCTGTAATTGTTCATCAGATCGAGAATTCGATTCTGGTTGTCGACAAGGCGCGCCGCCGTGTTTGCCCGATAGCATTCGAGGTTGATGCGTTCGTTCCAGTCATGATAAGGGGCGCGGAATCCTCACGCTCGATTTCCTCGATCCAGGGGTTTTCGCGGGGAGGTTCCTGGCACCCCACCACTCAGTGCCGTCCACCCATGCCTGAACACGATATGGTGCCGCGTCACAGGATCTACAGCATCATTGAGCCTGCAGTGGCAGAGAAAAAGAGTGGGAAATCTCTACACCTCGATTCTGCTCCGCACCGCCAGACGCGCAAACGCCTTCCTCGTAGTTGCTTATGCACCGATCCTCACCCCTGACCGTGAGGGCAATCGATGGCCCTGCCCAGGCAGCACCTGCACAGTCCGACCCGCACCGAGTGGCGCGCCGCTCGGGCGTGCCCGTTTTTCCGGGAATTTCGTTTTCGAGCCCCAGCGGGGCGGCAGTCGTCACCCATGGCGTGAGCCATGGGTGACCTGCACGCGGGTACGATGAGCCCCAGCGGGGCGGCACGAGCCCACACCTGCGCTGCGGCGCAGTCTCCCGAAAAAACGGGCACGCCCTGCCGCTCGGCCGCAGCCGCGATGAATTGACAATGAACCCAAACCCCTTTTCAATGCACCCAGCGTGCCGACGCGCTGGGAGCATAGCTCAATGGTTAGAGCAGGGGACTCATAATCTCTTGGTTGGGGGTTCGAATCCCTCTGCTCCCACTTCCGCCGACTCGAATTGAGCGGAATTGCCCGGAATATCGTACATGGCGTACTCTGTATTCCTGTCAATTCCACTCGGATTGCGGGCCGCACATCCATCTGGCCCACCGGCTTGCCTTGGCCATCGTTTCCCCCGGCCACGGCATGGAATGCTGTTCGGTCACCAGGTTGGCGTAGTGCTTGCCGCTCACTGAGATGGAATGACCGATCCACTTGCTCACCACGAATTGCGGCAGCCGCTGCACAGTCCCATTGGCACGATGACAAGGGCTTGGAACAAATCCGGCCAGCGTTCCACCCGGAGCGGTCAACAATCGTCCGCGCCATCGTGTGAATCCGCCCGCTCCAGCCCGTCCAGCAAACGCGCTGCTCGCCCTCCGGCGCAATGCATTGAACGCCTCCAACAGGATCGGCATCAGCCTCTGGTCGATGGGCGCTTCGCGCAACTTCATGCCCGGCGTGGCGTTCCGTCTTGGGCGAGCGAATCGTCATCCTTGCCACTTCGATATTCACTTGATCCCAACTGGGCGACTCCGAAGGCACCCGCAACCCGGCATAGCGAGCCAGGGCGAACAGCACCTTGTAGCGGATATCCGGGCAGACCGCGAAGATCTTCTGCATTTCGTCATCGGTGACAAACCGGTCGTTCTTCGCCGCCGTTGTCCCTGATTCCAGATGCTCCAATGGGTTCTTGTGGATCAGCCCGGCGGCGCACGGCCTCAGCGAACAGCGTCTTGGCGTTGCCGCAGGTGGTGCGGACGTAGGCGATGGATGAACCGCCGGCCAGCATCTTCACCGCCAGGAGCCCGCCTCATCGGCGTCGATGCTCCGCAGGGAGCGGGAGGCGTCGAAGCTGGCCAGCAGCTTGTCGCGGGTCTGATTCAGCTTGCGGATGCTCTCGGGCTTGAGCTCCTCGCTTCGGTCGGCAATGCAGCGGTCCAGCCATCCCTTGATTGTGGTGGCGGCCCTGGGCTTCACCAGTTCCACCGTCACCAGCTTCATGCAGGTCATCGCCCATATCCCTGAGCCACGACTTCAACATCATGGTCGGCCATGCCACTCTGCAACGATATCAGCAGGGCTTCCAGCCTGAACTTGAAGCCTTCCGCCTGCTTCATGCTCCAATCGCCAAGGAAATGCTCTTGCATTCCCGGCATGGTCAAAGAACACTCGCCGCCGCCCTGTCGGTTCTGTCACAATGGATGCCATTACTTGCCTGCCTTTCGTGCCACCAGTACCAGCCCGAAGTGAGCGGCCAGCCTGTCGGCTATGTCCAGCCGCAGCGATTGCTTTCCGGCGAGAAACCGCCCCAGGGAAGCCCGGTCCATTCCAACGGCGCGGGCGATTGAGCAAGGCGTTTGCCCGCTTTCATGGATTGCTCTAAGGATTGCCATTGTCATCGTAGATTTCCCTGCTATGGTGATTATTATCAGCATCATCATCGCCGAAGTCAAGTCCCTTACATCGTCGGCCCCGCCGTCTGCCAGACGCCTCGCACTCCGTTCTCGGTGATTTCCATGTTGCGGTACTTGTACTTGGGGTGCTGGCGGTGCAACTGCTTCGCAAGTGCCAGCGTCCGCGCCATGTACTCGGCTATCGCTTCCCGGTCCCGGATTGGGTGCATCCCGTTGTTGCGGGCGATCTGCCGAAGGATGCCGACGTATCGCTTCCGGTACGGCCTGCCGCCGGGCTTGGGTTTGCCAGCAGTGTTGACAACCACGAGACCAGCGAGGTCCGCCAAGGGACCCGGCGAGAGAGTCGGACGCAACGAATTATCCGTGTCGCGTGCCGGTGTCGGGACCGATTACCAGGGTGCCACCGTCGTGGACGAAGCGCCTCAATTTCGCTGCCAGGTC
>CAVSIN010000008.1:0-280166 GCA_963727975.1 uncultured delta proteobacterium
CGATCGGGCGAAGGACCTTGTCCAGCAGATCCTGGCATTCAGCCGTCAAGGTGAGAAAGAGAAGAAGCCTGTGCCGGTGGGCCTCATCTTCACGGATGCCCTGAGGATGCTGAGGGCTATCATCCCCAGCACTATTGACATCAGGTCGAACATCAGCAGTCGTTCGACCATCCTCGGAGACCCCGCGCAGATTCATCAGGTCCTCATGAATCTGTGCACCAACGCCGTCCATGCCATGCACGATCGGGGAGGGATACTGGAGGTCACGCTGACCGATGTCTTTCTGGAACCGGATGTTAGTGATCGTTATTCCGATCTCCAAGAGGGCCTGCATGTCCAGCTAGTCGTCAAAGACACCGGGTATGGAATCGATCCGGCCACCATGGACCGCATTTTCGACCCCTTACTTTTCAACCAAGGAAGCAGGCGTAGGCACGGGATTGGGGCTTGCAGTCGTTCACGGCATCGTGAAGGGTCATGGAGGCCTAATTGAAGTCGAGAGCGAACCGGGTAAAGGGTCGATCTTCAAGGTGCTGTTTCCTGCAGCCGAAAGCCCGGGCTCTTCGGGGATGCCGTCGAACCCTCTTTCCCGAGGGAATGAACGTATCCTGGTCGTGGACGACGAGGCGGGTCTCGCTACTGCAATGGGGGATATGCTCGAAAGCCTTGGATATGAAGCATTATGCAGGACGGGCAGTCTGGAAGCCCTGGAGACCTTTCTTCATCAACCCGGGAACCAATCCTTCGATCTCGTGATCACCGACCATGACCATGCCGAGTATGACGGGCCTTGGGTTTGCGAGAGAACTTCTTCGGTTGAAGCCGGAGCTGCCCATAATAATCTGCACGGGCTTCAGCGAGTATATCAATCCCAAGAGGATCGGGAAACTAGGCATCAAGGGGTTCCTCATGAAGCCCGTCACTTTTGGAAAGAACTTGCGGCGCTGGTGAGAAGAGTCCTGGATGAGGCTGCAAAGGGGAGTTGACGCGGGCCGACAATGGAGCTGCCGGCGTGGAGGCCAAGCGAGGCGCCGGGCTACGGCGCGCGATCCTTCCCTTGGTCGAGGGGGGGCAAGTGTCGGGCGGCGAAGAGAGGAAAGGTAACAAGTGAGGAAAAGACCCCGTAGCATGAGGGAGGGGGAGAACGATTGCCGTACTTCCGGTATTGCTGACGGCGTCAGGGAGAGCGAATCGGGTTTCCGCAGTCTTTTCGATCGGGGTGATGGACTCCTTGCTGCTGATTGACGTTGGAGGCCTCATAGTCGATGCGAACCCAGCCGCCTTTGCGTGCCTGGGGTATGAGGAGGAACTGCTTGGCCTGTCCGCCATGGAAGTAAGAGCAGGCATTGGTTCTTCCGATATTCAGGAAACGTGGGACCTGGTCTACGGTGATAAATCTGTTACCGTGGAAGGCTCATATAGACGTAAAGACGGCACCTGCTTTCCGGTCGAGGAATATCCGTTCATTTGGTCACCGGGGGCGGGACCTGATTCTGGTATGTGCGAGGAATATTTCAAAATACCGTAAGGCGCAAGAGGATGTGCGCGCAGCGCAACAGATGCTGCATACCACCTTTGAGGCCATCAACGATGGCATTTTTATTCTGGACATGGAACATCGGATTCTTCGGTGCAATGAGGCGATCGGGAAGCCTCCTCGGCTTACCGGTTGATGAGGTAGTCGGCCGGACTTGTTATGAACTGTTGCATAATGCCGATGCTCCAATACAGATATGCCCTGTCAGCAGGATGCAGGAAAGCCATCGACGGGAAAACGAAGTGCTACGACTGGGCGAGAGATGGTTCCGTGTAACGGCTGAGCCTGTTACCGACCTGCTTGGCAAGCTTATCGGCGCGGTCCATGTCGTAAGTGATATCACGGAACAAAAGACCAGGGAGGAAACCCTGCGCCGGAGCGATCGCGCGTTAGGGTTATTGTCCCGCTGCAATGCGGCTGTGGTCCGCGCCACGGAGGAACAGTCTCTGTTGGAGGATGTGTGCAGCATCGCCGTGGATCAGGCCGGCTACTACCTTGCCTGGGTGGGATATGCCGAGCAAGACGATGCGCGCACGGTTCGCGTAGTTGCAACCGCCGGCCCTGGCGCGGGTCTTTTGAAGCAATTCCACATAAGCTGGGCGGACAACGAGTATGGGCGAGGCACTGTCGGCCCTTCCATCCGTTCGGGCAAGCACTGCATAGCTCGGGACGTCCTCAATAATCCGAATTTTTCACCGTGGCATGAGTTTTTCCGTAAGCTCAACTTCAGTTCGGTCATTTCCATGCCCCTCCAGGCTGAAGGGGCCAGTTTTTGGGGCCCTTGCCATCTATGCAGTTGAAACCAACGCTTTCGATGCAGCGGAGGAAGGGCTTCTGGAGGAGTTGGGCAAGAATCTAGCCCACGGCATCGTGGCTACGCGACCGAAAAGAACGCGCTGAAGCTGTCGCCGGCCTGGAGCGCGCTCGAGAGGAATTGGAGGACAGGGTAGTCGAACGAACCGCCCAATTGAGGCAAGAAATCGCGGACCGCAATTTTGCCGAGGAGTCATTGCGCCGCAGCGAACAAAAATATAGGGAATTGGTGCAAAACGCCAACAGCATAATCCTCAGAATGGATGTTCTGGGCAGAGTGACCTTCTTAAACGAGTTCGCTCAGAAGTTTTTCGGCTATGAGGAACCAGAATTGCTCGGCTGTAGCGTTATTGGAGCCATTGTCCCCGAAACTGAGACTGGAGGACGGGACCTGGTTCAAATGATTCGGGAATTGGCGGCGCATCCTGAAAGATACGAGAGAAACGAAAACGAGAATATGCGGCGTAACGGCGAGCGCGTCTGGATCGCATGGACCAACAAGCCGGTCTATGATCAGTCGGGCCGGCTTACCGAAGTCTTGTGCATCGGGAACGATATCACCGAACTAAAACACGCTGAAACTCAATTGCGGATTTTTCGAAAGTTCGCTGATAATGCCGGCGAAGGTTTGGCCATGGCTGATCTCGATGGACGAACCATCTATATGAATGCTGCGCTTCTGGATATGGTCGGCGAGGCCCGATGGACTCCCGACCTGGACAGAAACTTCATGGATTGTTTTAGTGTGGAGCAGCGTCAAAGGCTGCAGGAAGAAATCCTCCCTGTCCTCTTCAATCAGGGTAATTGGATCGGCGAAATGGCTGTGCTCTCCAAGGATGGCCATCAAATACCCACGCTGACAAATTTCTTTGTGATCCGCGATGATGCGGGTCGTCCGAAGTATATCTCCGAACTCATCACGGATATGACCCATCAAAAAGAGGCAGAGCTGGAAATATTGCGAGCTAAAGAACTCGCCGAATCTGCTGACCGAACCAAATCAGCATTCCTCGCCTCGATGTCTCATGAACTCCGCACCCCTCTCAACTCTATTATTGGCTTTACCGGGATACTGCTCCAGGGATTGGCGGGTCCACTCAATAAAGAGCAGGAAAAGCAGCTTGGCATGATACAAAAAAGTGCCCGCCATCTATTGAAGCTCATCAATGATGTTCTGGATTTATCCAAAATTGAAGCTGGACAATTGCATCTTTCCATCGAGCAATACGATCTGTGTGATTCTTTCAAGAGTGTTCTTCAGATCATCCAACCCATGGCGGAAAAGAAGGGGTTGGAGCTTGTTATAGATATCGATTTTGAAGTCTGTATTATAGTAAACGACCGTCGCCGTGTGGAACAGGTCCTTATTAATCTAGTCAATAATGCGATCAAGTTCACGGATCATGGAGAAGTGCGGATCAAGAGCACGAAGGATGAAATGCGGCTCATTACCTCGATCACCGATACAGGTATCGGGATAAGCGCCCAAAATATAACTACTTTGTTTGAGATGTTCAGGCAAATCGACTCCGGTGTGGCCCGTAGGTATGAAGGAACCGGCTTGGGACTTTCCATTTGCAGACGATTAATTGAGAAGTTGGGTGGAGAGATATGGGCAACAAGCGAAGGAGAACAGAAAGGAAGCACGTTCACCTTCACATTACCGTTAGCGCCGAGGACAACCGTATGAAACAAAAGGTATTGGTTATAGAGGATAATGAACAAAACCTCTATTTGATAACGTTCCTTCTGAAACACCATGGATATGATGTGATTCAGGCAAGAGATGGTTTGACTGCTATCCAAATCGCCATGGAAACCAATCCGGACTTAATTCTTCTAGACATTCAACTTCCGGAAATGGACGGCTATGCTGTAGCCAGTCGCTTCAGGTCAGAATCGGCATTCGCCAATGTGCCTATCATCGCCGTCACATCCTATGCCATGGTTGGCGATCGTGAAAAGAGCATCGAGGCTGGTTGCACCGCTTACATCGAAAAGCCGATCGATCCGGATACGTTCATCCATGATCTTGAAAAATACCTTCTCATCGGCGGAAAGGATATAGACTCTTGCAAACCTTAAGTCCAAACGGCGTGTTACTGCGAAACTTCATAAATCATTTATCATACGCGATAATTTCCAGGGGCGCAGGTTATCTCCATGAGAATAGCCGCCATCGTGAATCCTGTTTCCGGATTGAAAACAGCCCGTAAAGAGTGGCCTGCTCTCCTGAGTTCCCTCGGTCCGGGAGCATCAGAGGTGGAGACTTTCTTGAGCGAGTGCCCGGGCCACGCTGGGTAATGTGCGGAAAGTTCTGCAAAAGAGAATGATTTAAAAAAATGGTCATGGCATACGGGTTGTTTCACCACAAAACACCCATCCGAAAGGACAATGCCATGACCAAGACTGAGTTTAAGCGCAATTTCTCAGATGTGAAAGCCCTTTTCAGCGAAGAAAAAGACGTTCTCAAAAAGATTTTACGCGAGGTAATGCAGGAAATTCTTGAGCAAGAAATGACCGATACATTGGGAGCTGCCAAGGGTGAGCGTTCACTAGGCAGGCTTGGGTACCGATCGGGCTATTATGAACGCTCTCTGGTCACAAGGGTTGGGAAACTCGAACTCAGGGTTCCGCAGGATCGCCAGGGCCAATTTTCCACCCAGCTTTTTGAGCGCTATCAGAGGTCTGAGAAGGCTCTGGTCTCCGCCATGGCTGAGATGTATATCCAAGGAGTCTCAACCCGTAAAGTGAAAGCGATCACGGAGGAGCTTTGCGGCCATTCCTTTTCGGCCTCGGCGATAAGCGCCGTAAACAAGACTCTAGATGAGAGCCTGGATAAATTTGCAAAGAGGCGTCTGGAGGAATCTTATCCTTATCTGGTTTTGGATGCCCGGTATGAGAAGACCAGGGAAGATGGGGTGATCCGGAGCCGGGCCGTACAGATTGCAATCGGGATCAATGAGGAAGGACGGCGGCAGATTCTCGCGGTTGAGCTGGCAAACCGGGAGTCCGAAGGCAGTTGGCGGGATTTTCTGTTAGGCCTCAAGGAACGCGGACTTTACGGGGTTGAATTCGTGGTCTCAGATGACCATCCGGGGCTTAAGCGCGCAATATGGGAGGTTTTGCCGGAGGCGGTTTGGCAGCGCTGCTATGTTCATTTCTTGCGAAACGCCCTGGATCACCTGCCTCGAAAGGCAAATGACGACTGTCTTCAGGAGCTTCGCTGGATTTATGATCGGCGCGATCTGTCCGAGGCCCAGAAGGACCTGGCCCAATGGCTGGATCGCTGGCAGAAAAAATATCAGAAGTTATGCGCATGGGCCGAGGAAAACATTGGAGAAACGTTTAACTATTACCGTCTTCCTCTCCAGCACCACAAACATATGAAATCAACTAACATGCTTGAACGATTAAACGAGGAGATCAAGCGCAGAACCCACGTGGTACGGATTTTTCCAAACGCGGCAAGCTGCCTCAGGCTGGTTCGGGCTCTTGCAGTGGAAACACACGAGAGTTGGTTGGAAGCGAGCCGTTACCTGAATATGGATCTACTTAAAGAGCATAAGAAGCTCGGATTGGAGATAAGGTCGGCTGCATGAGCCGCTCCGGGCCGCCTCCGACGAGTCTTGGGTGGACCCATTCTCGGCGGCCCTGCGCTCAAATCGATTGGTTGGTTCAGGTTTTAAAAAACAAAAAAAGTGAAACCGCTATGCCTGATCGAATTTGCAGAACTTGACGCACACAACTCCACGCTGAGTTGCTGGCGGCCTCAGCGAGGCGCTCCGGATACGACCGGGTGATTGCGGTGGGCGGAGATGGGACCCTGTTCGAGATATTGAACGGTCTGTGGTGGGAGGGAAGGGGGGAGTTGCCCAGTGTCGGTATGGTCCCGTTAGGGACCGGATGTGACTACATCCGCAACTTCGAAGTCGGCGGGGGCCGGGTCGAGAAGCTCCGCGCCGCCGTGAGTCAGTCCACAATCAGGGTCAGCCTGGGCCGTTGCCGCACTCAGAACGACGCAGGGCAGCGCGAAAGGGTTTTTGCAATGGTTCTGGGAATGGGTCTGGACGCTGAAGTCATTCACCGTTTCCAGGCCGGGCAATTCGGGCGCTTCGGTTGGCCGTCGTACGCTATGAGCGCCTTAAGAGCTTTTCGCGGGTTTAATCCGCACGTTCTTAGCGGAAGCATAAATGGATTTTCATTTCATACAAACGCCATCTTTTTTGGAACGGCGCTGGGATGCTGCTTTGGCAAACGGATTGTAGTCGCCCCGCCCGCATCTCCGGTCCGAGACCAATTCGAGCTTGTCTGGGTTGAACCGGCTGGCTTTTTCGGTCGGCTCCTTCTGTTGTTTTTCGCCTATTTCGGGGCTCATTACAGGTTCTCCCGGGTCAAGACTGCGCGCGCAAGCAGGCTAAGTCTCGACTCTGTCCCCCAGGCGCTGGTTCAGGCCGACGGCGAACTGATCGGGAAGACCCCGGTCGAAATCGAGATCATACCGAGAGCATTTTCGTTCGCCGCCAAAGCGGCGAAAAAAACTTCAAATACCTCCGCCGGACCTTGGACAGTGTATTCTTCAGGCTCTGATTGATGTTCCTTGGGCCTGAGATCATGCCTTCATATCCTGGAACACCGTCCGCGTGTTATCCAGGTGGTCGACCAGGTATATGAGCGTGCCCTTCTCCTTAAGCTCCCGGATCAGATCGGGTATGATGGACCGATTAATGTCATACATTCTCAGGTACACAATGCGCTTTCCTTCAGGGGCATATTCATAGGTGCTCAATATGCTTGCGATCCGCCCTTCATATTTGAGAATCATATCGGTGAGGACCTTGATTGAACCTGATGCGTCCTCGACCAGGAAAGCGAACTGAATTCCCTTCTTTCCAAGCCCGCTAAGGCTGATCAATATTTTGAATATGTCATGTCTGGTGATAACGCCCACCAGCTTGCCGTTGCGGTCCGTTACGGGGACACCGGAAATCTTGCGCTCCATAAGCACTTGGGCCGCTTCTTCAACGGTGTACTCGTCCGGAACGGTGATGGGATTCCTGGTCATGATGTCATGGACTTTTATCTTTGAAATAAGATAAAGCAGTTCGTGAATATCAAGCAGAGTGGCGTCGGAAGCCGAGGCTCGCTTCAGGTCCGAATCCGAAACCACTCCCACCAGTTCGCCCTTTGCCAATACGGGGAGCATTCTGATTTGATGCTCCCTCATGAGGGCCAGTGCGTGCTGCATGGAATCCTTTTCCTCTATGGTGACCAGGTCCTTGCTCATCCAATTTTTGACCAGCATTCGCAACCTCCGCGGGTTTTAAACAGGTAATCGGAAAAGATCTCCGTCAACGAGAGATGGGTATGGGACGCCAGCACTCTCCCATGGTTTTGCGTAGTCAATTTAATCATCTTTTATCTGCATTCACTTGTTTCCGGGGCGCCGCTGCAGCTCATTTGGCCTCCCTGATGATTGCGCGCAAAGCCCGAGCCTGCGACTCGATACTTTGGACAAGGCGGAACTGGACCATCGCTCTTCGCAGGTTCTGCCGGCGATCCCTTGTCTTGAAATAGACGTCCCCTTCCAGGTAGTCGCAAAAAAACCTCACTCCCAACTCATAGGCCAGCAGGCGAACGGAATCGTAGATGAATTCACGCTCGTATTCGGTGAGAAAGCCTTTGGCCGCTGAAAAATAGCCCCTTAACAGCGCCTGGCAGAGTTCGGGTTCGAAACGGACTTCATCGGGCTTGCCGGGGTCCTCTCCAAGCGGATTACAGCATGAACGAAGGCTGTCGCCGATATCATAGTGAAGCAGGCCGGGTTTGACGGTGTCCAGGTCCACAATGCTCACGGCCAGCCCTGTCCTGGTATCTATCATTACATTGCTCACCTTGGGGTCGCCGTGAATTATCCGGAGCGGTAATCTTCCGTCGGCTTTGGCCTTTTCCAGAACGGGCGCCAGCTCTTTGCGCCCGTCTATGAAATTCATGCAATAGGCCGTCTCGGGGGATGCAGGGGCACCGTGTTTTTCAAGCACCGATAGATAGCGCCTCAAATAGATCGGGGTGATATGAAAGCCTTCCAGAGTGTCTTTCAGCCTGTTTGCAGGCAGGTCGCTCACAAGGGTGTGGAAAAGCCCTATGGCGAACCCGACCTCGGCGGCATGATCGAGGTTGATGACCGAATCGAACGATGCAGAATTCTCTATGAAGCTGATCGCACGCCAGAAGTAACCGCCGGGGTCGATCCAGTGGTCCCCGGAGCAGGCTGTGAGCAGGAGGCGCGGCATTTCCCATCGGCGGGCGGCCGTCGGATTGCGCCTGAGACGCTCTGAAACGTGCTCGGAGAAGGCGCGAAGGTTTTGCGTTATTAGTTCGGGCCGGCTGAATACATGCCGGTTTATACGCTGAAGAATGAAGTGTTTTTCACGATTCGAGCCGGTGGACACAAGATAGGTGTCGTTTATGTTTCCAGTCCCGAATTTAGTGATTGCGGCAATTTGGCCTGCCGGGCTGAACTGCTCGGCCGCCGCCCTTGGATAATCGGGGGCGCCGTCCCTTGTGCTCCGCTTTTTTGTCATTAGATTTCCCCAACACGATTATAACAGGACTCGGGGTGTGTGATGCTTAACATTTATCCAAAGGAGCAGAAAATGGTTTACTTGAAGTACACATTTTTACTGGCCCTCATCTCTTGCTGTTCGCTGATATTGCAAAACTTCGCCTCGGCGGCCGGCCCGGAAGAAAAGGCGCAGGCAGCAAATCCGGTCGTCTTGATGAAGACGTCCATGGGCCAGGTCAAGATTGAACTCTGGCCCGGCAAAGCCCCTGAAACTGTGAAAAACTTCCTGCAGTACGTGGATGAAGGGTTCTACGACGGCACGATCTTCCATCGTGTAATAGGTAATTTCATGATCCAGGGAGGCGGCATGACTCCGGATATGAAACAGAAACCGACCAAAGCCCCAGTCAAGAATGAAGCGGGCGCTGAGCTTAAGAACGACCGAGGGACCATAGCGATGGCGAGAACAGGGGTCGTTGACAGCGCTACTGCGCAATTCTTTATAAATGTAGTGGACAATGCCTTCCTTAACCACAGGGACAATTCGCCCTCCGGTTTCGGCTATGCGGTTTTCGGCAAGGTTATCGACGGCATGGACGTCGTGGACAAGATAAAGGGCGTTGCGACTTCAAGTTCGGATGCGCCGGTAAAACCCGTGCTTATTGAGAGCATCAAACGGGAAAAGTAGCCGGCGCCCTGTCAGGAAAAGTTCATCGCGGGCATGGCCCGCTCCAACAAGGCGCGACCTTTTTCATGGGTTAAAGGGCGTCATCTTTGCCCAAGGATAACTGCTCGAGAAGAATCCGAATATAGCTGTCAATCCGGCGTCGCCGGTCGGCCCTTGCCGCCGGCGGCCGGCGGCCGCGGCGGCCATAAGCTCTCGCGGGTTCATTCGGGGCTGCTCCACCTCCAATTGCGGATCTCGGGCAGGTCCTCACCATATTTTTCAATGTACTGCTTGTGTTCGATCAGCTTTTCCTTCAACTGCTGTTTCAGGTAGACGCCCTTGCCGCCCGTTTGTGGCAGCCGGTCGATGGTGTCCATTACCAGATGGAAGCGGTCCAGATCGTTGAGCACCGTCATGTCGAACGGCGTGGTGATGGTGCCCTCTTCTTTGTAGCCGCGGACATGGATATTGTCGTGGTTGACGCGGCGGTAGGTCAGCCTGTGGATCAACCACGGGTAGGCATGGAAGGCGAATATGACAGGCTTGTCCCTGGTGAATATCGCGTCGAAATCAATGTCACTCAATCCGTGCGGGTGCTCGGTTTGCGGCTGCAGCTTCATCAGATCGACGACGTTGACCACGCGGATTTTCAAGTCGGGCAGATGCTCGCGCATAATAGAGACGGCGGCGAGCGTCTCCAGCGTTGGCACGTCGCCACAGCAGGCCATGACCACGTCGGGCGCTACGCCCTGGTCGTTGCTGGCCCAAGGCCAGATGCCGATGCCCTGGGTGCAGTGCTTGACGGCGGCGTCCATCGTCAGCCACTGCGGCGCCGGGTGTTTGCCGGCTATCACGACGTTGACGTAATGGCGGCTGCGCAGGCAGTGGTCCATCACAGACAGCAGGCAGTTCGCATCCGGCGGAAGGTAAACTCGAACGACCTCGGCCTTTTTGTTCACGACGTGGTCGACGAAACCGGGGTCCTGGTGCGTAAAGCCGTTGTGGTCCTGGCGCCAGACATGCGAGGCCAGCAGGTAGTTCAACGAGGCGATCTTGCGCCGCCAAGGCAGGCTCAACGTGACCTTCAGCCACTTAGCGTGCTGGTTGAACATCGAATCGACGATGTGGATGAAGGCCTCGTAACAGTTGAAGAGTCCATGGCGCCCGGTGAGGAGGTAGCCCTCGAGCCAGCCCTCGCATTGGTGCTCACTGAGCATTTCCATTACGCGCCCGGAGGGCGCGAGAAATTGGTCGTTCGCCTCGATCGCTGCGTTCCACTGGCGCTTGGTTACCTCAAAGAGGGCCTCCAGGCCGTTTGAGAGAGTCTCATCGGGGCCGAAGACCCGGAAATTTCGCTGCTCGCTGTTCAGCTTGGCCACATCGCGCAGGAAACCCCCGAGCACATGCGTGTCTCCAATGCCGCGCACCCCCGGCGAAGGGACATCGGCCGCGTAGTCGCGGAAATCGGGCATCCTCAGGTCGCGGAGCAGAATGCCGCCGTTGGCGTGGGGATTTGCGCCCATGCGCCGTTCGCCCTTGGGCGCAAGTTCAGCCAGTTCCGGTTTCAGGCGGCCCTGCTCATCGAAGAGTTCCTCCGGCCGGTAGCTCCTCAGCCAGTCTTCCAACAGCTTGAGGTGTTCGGGATGGGCAGCCGGGTCGGAGAGCGGCACCTGGTGTGCTCGGAACGTACCCTCAACTTGCAGGCCGTCGACCATCTTCGGCCCCGTCCAGCCCTTGGGTGAATTGAGAACGATCATCGGCCAGCGAGGACGCGCGAAGTCGCCGTGGATGCGGGCATCTTGCCGGATTTTTAGGATTTGTTCCACCGCCGTGTCGAACGTGGCGGCCATGGCCTCATGCATATGCCCGGGCTCGTGACCCTCGACGAAGTAGGGCGTCCATCCGTAGCCGCTGAGCAATTGCTCCAATTCCTCGCGGGTGATGCGGGCCAGCAGAGTCGGGTTGGCGATCTTGTAGCCATTGAGGTGCAGGATCGGCAGCACCGCACCATCTGTTACCGGATCGAGGAACTTGTTCGAATGCCAGGCTGTGGCCAGAGGACCCGTCTCCGCCTCTCCGTCGCCGACGACGCAGGCGACAATCAGGTCCGGATTGTCGAACACCGCCCCGAACGAATGGCTGAGCGAATAGCCCAATTCGCCGCCTTCGTGGATCGATCCCGGGCACTCGGGCGATGCGTGGCTGGGAATTCCTCCGGGAAACGAAAACTGGATGAAGAGCTTCCGAAGCCCGGCCTCATCCTGACTAATGTTCGGATAAATTTCGCTGTAAACGCCTTCGAGGTAAGTGTTAGCCACTACGGCCGGGCCGCCGTGGCCGGGGCCGGAGACGTAAATCATGTCGAGGTCGTATTTCTTGATTACCCTGTTCAAGTGGACGTAGATGAAGTTCTGCCCGGGGGTCGTCCCCCAATGTCCCAACAGCATGTGTTTCACATCCTCGAGTCTCAGCGGCCGCTTCAACAGGGGATTGTCATAGAGATAAATCTGACCGACCGACAGATAGTTGGCGGCGCGCCAGTACGCATCCATCTTGTCGAGCAACTCCCGGGAAAGAGTTTTTGTCTTCATGGCGTGCGATTCTCCATCGTATTACAAACCAGTTAACAACACTAAGCGATCGCTTCGAGAAACCGAAAAGGGGCCGCGCCTCAGTCAAGTCCGAGAACTCGGCATACAATCTCGGCTATCATACGTTCTTCGTCCGTGTGAATGACGCGGACCGGGACCCGAGCAGCCGTGGCCGAAATCAGGCCGTTATTCGCTGCATTTCGCTTTTCTTCGAGTTCGATTCCAAGGAACCCCAGCCCATCGCAAATCCGGGCGCGCACAACAGGCGCATTTTCTCCTATGCCGCCTGAGAACACCAGCGTGTCCAATCCGCCTAACGCCGCAGCGAAGGCGCCGATCCATTTCTTGACCTGTTGACAAAACATCGCGACAGCTTCAGCCGCCCGCACGTCGTGCATTTCACGGTCGAGCAGATCACGCATGTCGGAACTGGTCTCCGACACGCCGAGCAGCCCGGACTGGAAATTGACCATCTCATTGAATTGTTTTGCATCGAGCCCCTCGGTGCGAGCCAGGTACCAAAGCAGTCCGGGATCGAGATCTCCCGAGCGGGTGCTCATCGGCACCCCGGCTGTCGGGGTGAAACTCATGCTTGTGTCAACAGGCTTGCCGTCACGAACTGCCGCAAGGCTTGCGCCATTACCCAGGTGGGCGAGGATGACCCGGCCTCGGGCGGCTTCCGTTCCGGCCAGGCGGGCCAGTTCTCCCATTAAGAACGCATACGACAAACCGTGGAACCCGTACCGCCTCACGCCCATGGCTTCGTAGCGGCGCGGGATCGGCAACAACCGGGCCACGCGCGGCAGGTCATGGTGAAAAGCCGTGTCGAAACACGCCACTTGGGGCAGGTCGGGAAACCGGCGATGAAACGCCTCGGTCAACAGGATTTCCTCGGGCAGATGCTCAGGATCGAATGGGCTGAGCCGGTGCAGCTCCTCAACCATTTCCGCAGTGATTCGCTGCGGCTTGCCATACTTCGGCCCGCCATGCACCACGCGATGCCCCACCGCGGTCAATGCATCACGCCCGCTGCGTTCCTCGATCCAATCCATCAGAGCGTCCACCGCCACCGTGTGATCCGGCGCCGTCAGCAACCGCGAAAAGTTGTCCGCCCGGTTCAAGCCTTTCACCCGCAAGGTGGCCTCCGGCAGTCCAATCCGCTCGATTGCGCCCTCCAGAATCCGTCTGAGCGAGTCGCCGGCCTCGAACAGCGCGAACTTGATGCTCGACGAGCCGCCATTGATCGTCAGGATGCGTGGGTTAGCCGGTTTCATGGATGGCTCCTTCGTCATTACACCCGCAGGTGATTGCCGCTGTTTTCTTCATGGTTTTTTCGTCCGTCGGTCGGATCATCGCTGCCACAGGATTCGTGCGTCTTCCAGCGGGACCGCAACGCCGTCACGGTGCGGAATCACTCGCGCCGTATAGTCCGCTGCCGGGCGGGCGCAGACACGGCCGCACTGTAAAGGCAGCAGCCGGACGCGCCTGCCGGTTGGCGAACGCGCTTCATCTCCTGCCGCACCGGAGGGCTTCGCCATGACTCCGTCGGCGTAAAGCTCCACCCGCACCGCATCCGGGTCGAGGTCATTGAGAAAGACCTGAACCTCAAATACGTGTTGCTCGCCGCGAGTCTCAACCTTCACTTCGCCGAAGCGCAGCGTGGCCCATTTCTGTTCCAGACTGCGCCGCCAATCGGCAATTCGCCTGCCGATCGCGCTCCTTATCGGCAATGCGCTTCCGGTAGGCTGACGCGGCCGGGAGGTAGTGTTGCTCGGTGTATTCGCGCACCGTGCGGTTGGCGGAGAAGCGCGGCGTCAACCGCGCCATGCTTTCCCGCATCCGCGCGACCCATGCAGTCGGGAATGCCGCTTTCGTCCCGGGTATAGAACTCCGGGATCACCTCGCGTTCGAGCAGGTCGTAGAGCGCGTCGGCTTCGACCGCGTCCCAGGCCGGATCGTCGCCATGCTCCTGGCCGTCTCCCAAGCGCCCACCCCACTTCAGGCGTGTACGCTTCCGCCCACCAGCCGTCCAACTCCGAGAGATTGATGCCTCCATTGACCAGCACCTTCATGCCGCTCGTTCCACACGCCTCCCAGGGCCGCCGTGGCGTGTTGAGCCAGACATCGACCCCCTGCACCAGTTGCTCGGTCAAGAGCATGTCGTAGTCGCTGAGGAAGATCACATGGGGGCGGGCCTCGGGCCGCCGGATGAAATGTGTCCATTCCTGAATCAGCGCCTGCCCCGCCTGGTCCGCCGGATGGGCCTTGCCGGCGATGATGAGTTGCACCGGGCGCTCAGGATTGGTTAAGCAGACGAAGCAGTCGCTCCGGGTCGTGCAGCAGCAGGTTCGGTCTCTTGTAGGTCGCGAAGCGCCGCGCAAAACCCAGTGTCAATGCGTTGGGATCGAATAGATGCTTCGCCCCGTCAACCGCCTCGGGCGACGCGCCGGAGGCCGCCAGTTGCCTGGACAATCGCTCGCGGGCGTATTCAACAAGAGACTTGCTGGCGGCGATGCGGAATTGCCAGAGCCTGGCGTCGGAGACACGGCGAATGTCCTTGCTCCATGGGTTCTCCGTCGTCCCCAGCCAGCGGTCCTTTCCACAGGCCTCCGTCCAAAGATCGTCGGCCGCGGCCGAGTCCCAGGTCGGCATGTGGACTCCGTTGGTCACGTGTCCGACCGGGATTTCGTCCGCCGGCCAACGCGGAAAGAGTGGCTCAAAAGATGCGCCGGCTCACTTTCCCGTGCAAGCGGCTCACGCCATTGACCGCCCCGCTCCCGCGGATCGCCAGATAGGCCATGTTGAAACTTTCCGACGGGTCGTTCGGGTTCTGGCGGCCAAGGGCCAGCAAATCGTGGAGCGTTATGCCAAGCTTCTTCTCGGCATAACCGCCGAGGTATTGCTCGATGAGCGACGGGGAGAAAAGGTCGAAGCCGGCGGCCACTGCCGTGTGGGTGGTGAAGAGGTTCCCCGCGCGTGTGACGGCCATCGCTACTTCGAAGGGCTGGCGCGGTCTCTTGCATGAAACTGCGGGCTCGTTCCAACACGGCAAAGGCCGCATGCCCTTCATTCAGATGACAGACTTCCGGCTGGATTCCAAGCGCGTTAAGCAGTCGCCATCCGCCTATCCCGAGGAGCAGTTCCTGCTTGAGGCGCAGTTCCGGCCCGCCGCCATAGAGTTCGCTGGTGATCCCTCGATGTACAGGGAAGTTCGCCGCGTCATTGCTGTCCAGCAGGTAAAGCTTCACCCTGCCGACCTGGACCTGCCAGGCGCGCAGCCAGACCGAGTAACCGGGTAAGGCTATCTCCAGCCGCAGCCACTCGCCGTTCGCCTGGCGCACGGGCGTGATCGGCAACTGTCCGGGATCGTTATACGGGAAGAGCGCCTGTTGCGCTCCGTTCTTGTCGATCACCTGGCGAAAATAGCCCTGCTGGTAGAGCAGTCCCACGCCGACCACCGGCACTCCCAAGTCGCTGGCGGCTTTGAGTTGATCGCCGGCCACATTGCCAAGCCCTCCCGAGTATATGGGCAAAGCCTCGCTCAACATGAACTCCAAGCTGAAATAAGCTGCGCAGCTCAGAGGACCCTGGGGATGATTTTGCTGAAACCATGCGGGCGAATCCGCCGCTTGCCTTTTGGTTTTCACCAGGTCGTCAACGGCTTTGCGAAAAACGGGGTCGGCCAGCACGAGTTCGATCTGGTCACGCGAGACCGTCTGCAGGACAACCCAAGGATTATGCGTGATTTCCCACAGTTCGGGATCAAGCTGCCGCCACAATTCGTCGGTTGCGTGATTCCACGACCAGCGCATATCCAGGGCCAACTCGGCAAGGGAGCTGAACCCCTCGATTTCCGTGGGTAGAAGATCGTATATGGGGTGGCTGGCGCGGGTTCGTTTGCTCACTGTCTCTCCTTCTGATTTGTCCCGATCTGCGGATGATCTCGATCTTAGTTCGATCCTGCCATCTGTTCGTACTCACCGGGAGAAATTTTGGGGAGCCGCCGGACGAAAGCGATCACGGCTGCTATTTCCTCTTTCTCGTAAGTTGAGCCGAAAGCGGGCATTCCGGTTAGTTTGAGGCCATTTTCCACAATCCAGTACAGTTGCGCGTCTTTCCATTCGTTCTGTATAGACCCCGAAAGCAGATTCGCCGGGGCCGGGTAAAGGCCCTGAGAAAAGGGATCGGCCGAAATCCCCGGGGCCCCGTGGCAATGGAGGCATGCTTCGTGATACAGGGCCGCCCCTTTCGGCGCCAGCGCAGGGTCCTCCATGGGAGGTGTTGTGACATCCCGGCTGTGGACGATAATCGACCGGTCGCGCAAAACTTCAATGGCTTCAACCGTGATGTCCCAGTGCGGGACACGGGCGGAGACATTGATAGAACCCGAACCAGACGAATACGGCGCCGGCCCCGGCAACCAGAGCCAGAAAGACAATAATTGTGAAAAGAGTTTTCATGAGGTCTCCTTTCGGCAGATACGAGTCTTGCAGATCCTGGAATTGTTTGTTAATCAACCGATCCGGATCACGAATACGCCACAAAAAAAGGAGAGCCAGGCGGGGGAGACCTGGCTCTCAGGATTGAGGATAACAAAGGGGATACGGGGTTTTTGAGGCGAGACAACTGGGTATAATTTAGCACTGTGATTCGGGTTTTTAAATCAGGTATAAACAGTAATTCCGATGGAAAGGACTGTATTTGAATAGTCTTTTCTAAGGAGGCGGAGCGTTCAGATTCCATGTACGGAACCGGAAAACTCCCGCCCTGTATATCTAGGTTTTTTCCAGCTTCTTTACTTCCTGTTCGTCGATCATGAACCCATGCTCGGGTCCCGGGAAAATGCCCTGTTCCACCTCTTCCCTGTATTTGACCAGGGCTTCTATAATGACTTCGTCAAGCTTTGGCGTACCTTTTTACGAAGCGAGGCACGAACCTGTCGAAAAGCCCCAGCACGTCATGAATGACAAGCACCTGCCCATCGCAGGACGGCCCCGCCCCGATGCCGATGGTGGGTACCGGCACGGCTTCGGTGATCATCTCGGCGATTGAGGAAGGAATGGCCTCAAGGACTATGCTGAAGCATCCGGCCTCAGCCAGCGCCTGGGCGTCTTCGATCAGCACCCTGGCGGCTTCGGCGCGTTTTTCCCTGCACCTTGAAACCTCCGAATTGCGCTGCGCTCTGCGGGGTGAGACCAAGATGGCCCTGCACCGGAATCCCGGCCTCCACCATTGCCCTGACCTGCGGGATGACCCTTGCTCCACCTTCCAGTTTTACAGCGCTCGCCCTGGCTTCCTTCATAAAACGGCCGGCATTTATGAGCGCCTGTTCCACGCTCGCCTGATAGGACATGAAAGGCATATCGCCGATTACCATGGCCCGTTTTGCCCCCCTGCTGACCGCCAGGGTGTGATGGAGCATTTCCGTCATTCCGACTGAAAGGGTGTCCTCCTGGCCCAAAACGACCATCGCAAGCGAGTCGCCGACAAGCAGCATATCGACTCCGCTCTTGTCCGCCCACAAAGCGGTAGGGTAGTCGTATGCGGTAAGTTCGGTCAGTTTACGCTTGCCTTTGGCGGCAATGATCTCGGGAACGGTTACTCTTTTGCTCATTTGGCTCTCTCCTTTTTACTCGAGCGGCATAGCGCCTGCCCGGTTGGTTGATGCCGGGAAAGTCCGGCGAAAAGCCGAACCAATCCCCCAAGGATAGACGGGATTATATATCACCGGGAGTCGAGCGCAAGCAATAACGGTTCCTGTCGGGTCTTATGGCGCAAGGCTTGCGTGAGGGATTGCCGGACTAAGGCGTCATTTGGCCGGCGTATTGAGCTTCGAGCACCTTCATCAGTGATGTGAGCGTCTGGTTGACCGGGGTCGGAATTCCCGCTTCCTTCCCGAAGCGCACCACTGCGCCGTTTATTGCATCGATTTCGGTCCTCTTTTTCTTATCTACATCCTGCCCCATCGACGAGCGGTTTCGAGCAGTCGCCCTGGCGACCGCGATTACTCGCTGGATCATCTCCAGGCCGATCGGAAAACCTTTCGACCTGGCCACGGTTATTGCTTCCTCGACGGCGGAGCGGCACAGGTCGGTCGCCTCGCGCATCTCCGCAATGAAGCCGTTTCGTATGCCGGTCAGGCCGGTGATCGCGTTTATCCCGACGTTTATGACGAGCTTTTCCCAGATGAGCCTCTCCACCTCGTCGCTCGGTTCCGCCGCCAGTTCGGCTTCCCGGAATAGTTCCACTAACCCTCTGACCCTTTCGGACGCGGGCCCGCCAGGCTCGCCGATATAGGTAGGTCCGTTGCCGCCGTGACGTATCAAGCCCGGTCCGAGCAGGGTCGATCCCTGGGCGGTGCTGCCTGCAAGGACGGCCTCCTTGCCTGCTATTTCGGCTTATCTGCTCCCAGTTTCCTATTCCGTTCTGGAGGGTTAAGAAAAACAGTGGAGGTCGAACAGATCCCATGTACGAGCGATATGGCTTTTTGCGTCGAATATGTCTTTACCAGGACAAGCGCCAGATCGGGGTTGCGGGGGAGTTTGTCGGCCTCGAAATAGGTCGTTAGCGCGATAGTTGCGCACAGTTCCGTCAAGTTCCTCGATATCGAGCCCGCCCTGCCGAATGGCCTCCATGTGCTTCCGGTTTGTGCTGAAAAGCGAAATGGATGCGCGCGTCTTCGATAGCCGTGCCCCGATCAAACTGCCAAGCGCTCCTGCCCCGACGATAAGAATGTTCATTGTCTCCTCCGTTAGTCCGGCCCTTGATCTGACATATCGCGCCCGTTGATCACAATTTCTATATATGCAGGGGCTAGAAATAAAAAGCAAAAAAAACGAATGCTGAGGCGACCGTAAGCAGAACGGAGGCAAACAGGATTGTGTCCGGCACTGCGGAAAAGCTGGGGTCTCCGGAGTTTATATGTTTCCGGATGTAGTAGAAGCGCCAGCCGGCAAGAACTGTGATCACCACTCCCAAGCCCAGGGCGATCATCCCCAAATAGCGCGTGCTTGGCGGCTGGTTTAGCTTTCCGCTCAGGCCCGGAATTGCCAAAAACCTCATTTCCCGGATCACGACATCAAAACGCTCGATAAGGAAACCGAACGCTATCAGTGAAATCCCAGTGCGGCACCATGATAGAAAAGTGCGCTCGTTGGCCATGTGATTGCGCTGCCAGGCGAAAAATGTGTTCTTGTCCGAAAGGTCGTGACTAATATCGGGGACTGCTCCTCTTCGCCTGTTCGAATCAAGAGACAACCGCGCAAACAGTAATGCCCTGACTCCCGAACAGCAGTTCCTGAGAGCCTCACTTATGACGCGAAAAGCCACTGTGCTCATTTTCCCTTCTCCAGACATTCCGTAAATCCGCCAACCGGCGCTCATCGGGCAGGAGGTCGGCTCGACAATCCGAATTGGATACGTGGCTATTCTAATAATTCTTCAGGCAAAAGGCTGCATGGGGAAACAAATTTGCTGCGGCCGGGGAAATTATCTCAGCTTAAGAGTGGCAAGAGAAATGAGAGCAAGGATGCCTGCAACGATCCAAAGACGTATCACGACCTTGGTTTCGGCCATCCCCTTGTGCTGCAGGTTATGGTGCAGAGGGGCGCGGAAAAAAATCCGCCGTCCGATCCACTTTACGCCTATTTTGTCCTGGACCTGGCTGCTGATGGCTTCGGCGATGAACAGGGCGCCCAGCAGGGGGAAAAGCATCTCCTGTTTCAACAGGACCGACATCGACAGCCATCGTGCCTCCGATGGCAAGCGATCCGGTGTCTCCCATAAAAATCTGGGCAGGGTAGGCGTTATACCACAGAAAGCCCAGGCCGGCGCCGACGAATGCGGCCCCGAAGATCGTCAACTCGCCGGCCCCGCGCAAAAATGGGTAGTAGAGATAGCTCGAGTAAATCCGGTTGCCCTCCACGTAGGCGAAGATGCCCAGGACGGCCACTACGAAAATCGAGGGCGTAATGGCAAGCCCGTCGAGACCGTCGGTTATGTTCACGGCGTTGGAAACAAAGATAACGAACAGGAATATGAACAGGCCGTAGAGCCAGGGTCCAATGTCGGTGAGCGGGTATTTGTAAAATGGAACGCAGACTTTGGTGGCAAGCGCGCTTCCAAGGGGCGCGTAAGGCCCGACGCAAATCCAGGCGAAAACAAGGCTGAAAAACCCCTGCAGAAAGAGCTTGCTGCGTTCTGAAAGTCCCCTGTCTCCGCTTTTCAACCGCACCTTGGATACGTCGTCCCAGAGGCCGAGCAGTCCGAACCAGACCATCCCGGCAACGGAGCAGAGCATGAAGGGGCTGCGCCAGTTGCCCCAGATAGCCATCGAAACGAGCACGGCCCCGATTATGAGAACTCCGCCCATTGTCGGAGTGCCGCTCTTGTCGAATGCCGAATGAACTCCGGTTTCGCGGACCTGGTCCAGAAAGCAGTGCCTATGGACGAACAGAATAAAATGCCTGCTGAAAAGGAAAATGAAGATGACTGCCGTAAGCGCCGACATTATGGCCCTGAAGCTGATGTAGTTCACCAGCCGGCAGAATGAAAAACTCTCGGAAAGCGGGAGGAGAAAATTGCAGATTTCGTAAATCATTGGATTTTCCTGGCGACCTGGTCCGAAGAAGCGGCTGCGACCCGGCAAATGGCGCTCGGATTTGTCATTCTCTTTTGAGCACTTCCGGATTGCCGCGTATGTTTCCTTTATCTGGAAATGCGGCCTGAAATCCGTCGAGGTCAGGATGAAAGACGAGGTCTTGGAGAGCAGTTCGTCAGAGGCTTCGACCACCCCCCGTTCGATCATTCGCTTCAGTCCGTGCAGGGCCGCGTTGCGCACCTGCCAGTAATGCGATTCATTCATGGAAAGCAGCGCCTCGGCAGCTTTCCAATCCGTTCCTATCTCGCCCAGAGCTTTCGCAGCCTCGATCACAACCTCGAAGCAGTCATCTTCAAGGCGCTCGAGAATCCGATTTATCCATGACCTTTTCCCGCCACAAACGGGCCAAAATGAGCGGCGCTGCGGCAGGCCTGAGCGCGCACTTCGAAATAAGGGTCCTCCAGGGCCGCAAGCAGATGTTTTTCCACATCAGGGTCGAAATGGTCCATAACCTCGAAGCGCCTGGACGATGTTTCTGCGGATGAACCCGACTTGCTCGAAATCTCCTCCGAAAAATCTTTTCACCCGGCTGACCGGGGTCCTGTCGGAGAGCATTTCAAGCAGGGTCGGGATTTTTTCCCTGTACCTGGTAAGACCGATCAGCTTGACGCCCAGGTTGCGGTCCTGCCAGCCTTTATGGCTGAGCAGCCCCGCCGCCCTGTGACGGTAGTAGGCAAGGTCGTCCGGGTCGTCCACCACGGAAGCGGGGTCGAAGTTGCGCCCGGAAAGGCTATAGGCAGTGGAAAGCATTTGCAGGAGCCGGGCGTTTCCGACCAGGTCTCTGAAAGGCGTCCCCTGATGGCCGTTGCCATCCATGAAGCGCATATCTCCATAGATTTCGCTCAATATCCGCTCGATGGCCTTTCGCCTGAGAAAGTCCCTGCTCCTTTCACCCATCTGCCGCAGCAGGGCCGGGTTTTCAATCAGGGACAATATCTTTTCCGCCAGAACTCGTCCATCCAGCTTCTCCAGCAGTCCTCCGTTCTCCATAACCGTGTCTTCGAAAAGCACCTCGGCGGCCCCGGCGCTTTTCATCGCCCTGGCGTTCATCACCTGGTGGTCGCCCGGCAGATTGACCTTCGGGATCAGCAGAGCGGGTTTGCCGATGCGGGAAATCTCGTTGAGGCTTCCCGCACCGCTTCTGCAAACGATCAGCGAACTTACCGAGTAAATCTCGGCGATATTGTGAAAATAGTCCTGCCGGTAATAGAACTCCCCCAGCAAAGCCCTTTGTTCCGGGGATAGAGTTTTTTCGATCCGCCGTTCGGTGTCCGCCGCCGCATCGTATTCGCCAGAACTGGCGAGGCCGCTGCCGTGTATTATGAACAGCCTGTCCCTGTGCGGGAGAAGGAAAGGAAGCGCATCGACAATCGCGCGGTTTATCGTGCGCGCTCCCTGGGACCCTCCAAAGGCGAATATCACATCCCGGCCCTGCGGGATTTCGAAGGAGAGCCTTTCCCTGGCCTGCTCCGGAGGGATGGGAACTATCGAGTGGCGTATCGGATAGCCTACAACCGTTGCGTTCGGGAAAAAAGAAAGGGTCTGGGGAAAGGTAAGCAGGACCCTGTCAGCCCACCTTCCCATCAGTGCGTTCAATTGACCGGGAATGCTGTTCTGCTCGTGCAGAAAAATTCGCACCCGCGCAATTTTCAGCTTTTTCAATAGCAATTGCAGCGATGATGACAGGCGCGCTCACATAGCCGCCGGTCGCAATTATCCACTTTGGAGCAAACGCGATCAGAATAACGATGGATTGAGCGATTCCGAAGCCGAGCTTAAAGAGAAACCGCAAAGTTCGAAAAGAGAGACTAATGCCCGGATATCCCTCGGAGCAGACAAAACGAAGCTCATAGCCCGCTTTGTTCACGATTACGCTTTCGGCTTTATTTTTTACGCCGATGTAAAGAAAGCGGGTTTCGGGCTCACGTGATTTTATGCCCTCTGCGATGGCCAGCGCCGGGTTGACATGGCCGCCCGTTCCGCCGCCGGAGAGCACAACGCGGGTATTGTCGGCCTCGAGCCTTTTCCAGCGGCGAGAGGCTGCAAAAGCGCCTATCAGGATCAAAAATAATATCGAAAACGCAATTAATATGTGCACTTTTCGATTCTTCTCGAACTCTACGGCTTATCGGATGTCAATCTCCACACCGCAAGGGGCGCAGATACCGGTTTTCCCGGCGCTCCGATTTGCGTTCAAGCGCCCGTCGAATATCTTCCCAGGCGATTTTGCCTGCCCTTATCAGCGCCGCCGGCTGAACGGTAACATCTACTATAGCCGAAGGCAAACCGCCAGGCAAATCTCCCGCATCCAGTAATGCGTCAACCGAAAGGAGCAACTCCTCGGCGAAGCCGCCGGGACTTTCTGGAGGAGGCTCTCCCGCCCTGTTTGCGCTGGTTGAAACGATAAGTCCTCCCGAGGCCCGGGCCAGCAGCGAGGCAACCGGATGAGAAGAGACGCGGACGGCGATTTTGCCGGTTCTTGCGTGCAGGGCGGCAGGCAGAGACGCAACGGCGGGAATGACGATGCTCAGCGGACCGGGCCAGAAGATGCGCGCCAGCGCCTCGGCCGATTCGGGCCACTCGGATGCGGCGCTCAGAACGGCCTGAAGGTCCGAGGCGATAAGCGGCAGCGGTTTTCCAAGATCCCTGCCTTTTATTTCAAAGACCCTCTCCACTGCTTCCGCAATCCCCGGTACGGCCCCAAGCGCATAGAATGTCTCGGTCGGGTATAAAACAAGCCCCCCCGACCTTAAGATGGAGGCCGCATCGCAAATCGCCTCCAGCACTGATTTCGCGCAGGGTCGATTTTAAAGATTCTCAAGTTTAGAGTCCCTTAGCGGCAGACATTTTTTTCCGGGCCGCCTCTCGTGCGCGATTCATCCATGCCGGGCTTAGAAAATCGCTTCTGGGTAAACATACACTAAATAGAGCCGGATTTCTATCGGATGCCTCAGGGGACGGCTGCCCGCTTCATCTCGCATAAAGAAAGTCTTGCCACAACTGACACAGAGGAGAGCCGGGGCCCACAGATGGACTTGGAATCGAGAGGGCGGGGGATGATTCACAGTTATCTGAAAGAGGGGGCGCGGGTCCGGGTAGTTCGCGGGCCTCTGACCGGCTGCACAGGTGTTCTCGACAGGGTGAACGCGAGAAGGGGAAGGCTGGTTGTCAACCTGAACATCTTCGGCAAGTCGGTATCCGTGGAACTCGACATCGAGGATGTGGAAGCCGCTAGACCGGGGAAAAGTCTTTGATGGCCGAAGCCACTCTACGTTTGAGGTTTATTGCCGGGAGAGATGGGGGATGAGTAAAACCCACGCGAATAGACTTATTGAGTCGGCTGAGGTTGCCGTGGATTTGACACCCACGGGGTGTCATCCCAGGAGAAAATAGTTTTTTGGAAAAACTAATTAGTTTTAACAAAGAGCGTGTCAAAAGGTGTTATAATACCCGGTAAGGAGAGGAGGGCAAATTATGGTTCAATTTAAATTCGATCAAGAAAAAGCGCTAGCCTCTTTGCTGTATGTGGCCGAAAAATTACGCAAACATTGGGGTGCGCGCGGGCCGACTCTCCATAAGGTTTTCAAGATAATCTACTTCGCAGACCAAAAACACTTAACTCGATACGGGCGACCCATAATTGGGGATACGTACATCGCGATGAGAGATGGGCCTGTTCCCTCAAGAATTTATGATATTGTCAAATCAGTAAGGGGAGATAGCGTTTTCTGGAACTGCTTGGATTTTAGCCAGTATTTTAATATTGAATCGGATCGCTATATTTTCCCCAAAACTCAGCCTGACCTTGATGAATTTTCCGAATCAGATTTAGAATGTCTTAACGAGTCTTTTGATGAAAACAAGAGTCTCGGGTTCGGCCAGCTCAAAATCAAATCACACGATGACGCCTACAAGAATTCAGTCAGGGATGATGCTATTGATTATGAGAAGATTGCCAAAGCTGGTGGCGCCAAGAGATCGATAGTGCAGTACATGAATCTAATTGCTGAAAATCAGCGTATTCTAAAGCGTAAGGGAAAAGGTGGGCATCGAGAATCTGCTTAAGCGAGGTGTCATCTTCCTTATATATTCGGAAATCGTTAATCCGCCCAAGGACAAATTTATAGTAGTTTGGGGCACAGATCACATTCTAGGAAAATATGCACTATCCTATATAAACTCTGGAATAAATCCTCATATATTTCCCACTCCAGCACTAAGGGAATTACATCTTCCCCTTAGCCCGGTTGACTATCCGTTTCTATCGCATGATTCTTTCCTTGATTGCGCCCAAATAGATGAGGATTCCATAACTTCGATAGATGATGAATACAGGGGTGATCCTGATATATACAAGGGTGAGCTAAAAACGTCCGACCTTCTAGAAGCGGAGGCCAGAGTCAGATCAGCCATCACGATCAAGAGAAGCATTAAAAAGAGGTATGGATTCGCAAGTTAAATTCTTCCCCCCCCACACACAGGCTGGGCTAAACACCCTCTGGATCAGACTCTGAGACAACCGGCCCGGTGATGAGCCGGGGCCTTTCCTAAATACTTCAGGTAACAACACGGCATCGACCGCGACTATGACCAGCCTCAATAACAGGCTAGCCAGATAGGTCGGCAATCTTGGTCCCTATGATCTTTATCTCGGGTTTTTGCCAGATGGGCACATATGACACTGATTTTACTAGTGCGCCCTAGATTCCATGCGGGTTTACAGCCCCGCAAACCTCGAAAAAGTTCAAAAAGTGTAGGCACACGAGGTCAATTTTTATTCTTGACACCATCTGGTAGTACATGCTAATCGAGTAGGCATGTATCTACGAACTACAAAACGCAAAAACAGAGATGGATCGGTGGTCGAGTACTACCAGCTTGCCCACAACGTCCGGCATTCCGAAACGGGAAATCCGGTCGCCGAGATCATCCACAATTTCGGGCGAGCGGATGAACTCGACCGGGACGATCTGGTCAGGCTCTGCCGCTCGATTGCCAGGGTCTGCGGTGTTGAGGTTCATGACCCTTTGGATTCTGCTGAAACCGCTACAGGTCCCATCCGCGAGCAATCACCCGCGCTCCCTGAAAAGGTGCGGCTGATTCAGACCTTTGATTTCGGTGTTCCTCTTGTGGTCGAGGCGCTTTGGGAGCGACTGAAGATCGGCCCCGCATTGCGCAAAGTTATGGAAGAATCCGGAGGCACTCCTTTACACGAAAGAGCCCTTCTTGCCATGGTTGCAAACCGGCTCTGCGAGCCCGACTCCAAACTCGGCGTATGGGATCGCTGGCTACATTCGGTATACATGCCCTCTTGCGGTACGGTAAAGCTCTACCAGATGTATGAGGCGATGGACCTGCTGCACTGGAACGTGGCCGAAGTCGAGAATGCGGTCTTTTTCCATGTGGCGAACCTTTTCAACCTCGTGGTGGATGTCATTTTCTATGACACAACGACCGCCTCCTTCTCTATTGACGAAGAGGACGAGGACACCGAAGCGGGATCGGGCTTTCGAAAGTTCGGCCATTCCAAAAACGGCACATGGAGTCCGCAGATCGTGGTCGCTCTAGCCGTAACCAGGGAAGGCCTGCCGGTAAGGAGTTGGGTATTCCCCGGCAACACCTCCGATGTTGATACAGTCAAGAAGGTCCGTGAAGACCTCCGGGGATGGAAGCTTGGGCGGGCGCTCTTCGTTGCCGACTCCGGGATGAACTCCGCCACAAACCGCGATGAACTGGCCAGAGCCTGCGGAAAATACCTTCTGGCTACCCGTATGGCCAGCGTTTCAGAGATTAAGGAAGAGGTAGTCACCAAGCCGGGCCGTTTTAAAACGATTGCCGAAAATCTCCAGGCAAAGGAAGTAGTCGTAGGAGATGGAGAACTCCGGCGCCGTTATATCCTGTGCCACAATCCCCGCGAGGCTGAAAGGGAGCGAAAGCATAGGGAGCAAGTTGTCAAAGAGCTTGACGAAGAACTAAAAGGCCATCCGGATCATCATGCCACTGCCAGATGGGCAATCGATCTTCTGGCATCCGGCAGGTACAAACGTTACCTGAAGGTCGATAAGCAGGGCCGTATCCGACTGGACCGTGAAACAATCCAGCAGGTGTCAAAGTATGACGGCAAATGGGTGCTCCAGACCAATGATGACACCATAACCGTAGAAGATGCAGCCGCCGGTTATAAGGGACTCCTTGTGATCGAGCGGGCCTTCAGGACCCTTAAGAGCACGCGGATCAAGATGGAGCCGATGTACCACTGGCTGCCCAAACGCATCGAAGCTCACGTGAAGCTTTGTGTCTTCTCGCTTCTCATCGAAAAGAGTTGCCGAACTCAGATGCAAGCAGTCCTGGCCGAACATCCGGAGGACACTTTCCACGCTCCAGGCGACCGAGTTTCACACCCGAAAAAATCAATTCTTTCAACGCAACGAGCCATCATCCGAGCTTGTCCGAACACTTAAATCCCTAGAGATTCCAATGCCTAAGGCCGTCATGGATATTCAATCGGCACCCTCTCACGCGTAGGCACACGACAAATTTGGCCACCCTATGTAAGTCACTAGATTTATGGCCATTTTATGATTGTGTTTGCCTACCCCGCAAAAACCCGAGTCGGAGGATGAGGCCGGGAAGCTGATTGCAGAATGTTCGAAACACCTGAAGCGGATCGTCGTTTGTGCCCTGAACTCGGGAATGCGAAAGGGCGAAGTTTTGAGCCTGAAGTGGTCTCAGATAAAAAATGGGCTTATCTATCTACAGAAAACAAAGACGAACAATCCACGACAGATTCCGGTGAATGGTACGCTGGAAGACCTGTTCTCAGGGATCAGGAAAGAACATGGACCGGGGGGGCGAGAACGTTTTCATGTTCGCCAAAGGAGAGCACAACCTGAAAGGATTGGAGCCGGTCGGGGCCAGGAAAGATATTGCCCCCTGCCTGAACTGATTACAAGCATAAAGACCTCATTCAATTCAGCATTATCGCGGGCCGGGATCAGAGACTTTAAATTCCACGATCTGCGGCATACCTTCGCAGGCCAACTGGTGTTGAGAGGGGCCAATTTTAAACAGGTACAGGAACTGCTTGGGCACAAGCATATCAACATGACCATGCGCTATGCCCATCTCAGCGACGAGAGCAAAGAAAAAGCGGTAAACCTTCTCAATGGATTCACCGCCAGTGCTTCTTCAAAACCTACATGTCACAAAAGTGTCACAACTTCCGATGTGACACCCCGCAAACTCAATCGGGGCGAGAGGATTTGAACCTCCGGCCCCCTGCTCCCAAGGCAGGTGCGCTACCAGGCTGCGCTACGCCCCGATAAGGCTGTTTTTCCTATCATGAGCAAGATCTAAAGGCAAGGGCAGGTCAGTCAATTGAGTTCGCAGGGAGAGCTGCTCAACAACTTACCTGGTCAAAAACTCATTTAATTCAATCGTTCACTTCAGCTAACCCACTCACCTTTGGGTCCGTGCCGGAGCTTCACGGCGCAAAGCTCGGCATAGGCCGCATCGACCAGGTCCTGCGCGCCGGTTGCACGTTCGTTGAGGGCGCCCACCCCAATGGCCGTCGTGATGAGGATGGCCGTATTGCCTTCCCGGTAAGGGGATTTTCTCATGGTGGAGGAAATATAAGGCATGACCTCCCGCGCTTCCTCTTCGGGCACGCCGGGAAGCACGATCAGAAACTCATCGCTTCCGTACCTGCCCATAAAGCAGCCCTCTTTCGGAAGGATGTCTTCCAGGAGCCGCGCCGCATGCTTGAGGACCTCCATTCCGCTCTCGAACTCATCCCAGTCCTGGACGAAGTTGAGGTCAACCACCAGCACTGAGAGCGCGCTCCCCGACCGGCGCGCCTTTCTGAATTCCTTCTCCAGGATGGTATGAATCTGAAAAAAATTGAAGAGCCCGGTCAGTTGGTCTTTTACCGAGAAGTCACGGACCTTTTCATAGGTAAGGCAATTGTCCATGGATAGGGCTATGTTTATTCCGAGCTGTTCCAGAAGGTCGGTCCCGTCTTCCGGATTGTATCTTCCGGGGTCGGGGCTGCCGAGCAGCAAGCGCCCCGAAGAGGATGTCGCCTATCTTCAGCGGGATCAGCGCCCCTGAGCGCAGTGTCGCGCTGCTCTCGGAGAAGATCGGAGGATAGCCGTTTCGTTCGGTCGAAAAGAGCACCGGCTTGAGCGCGGGTCCGAAAAGCGCGTGCGCCGATTCGCCGTCCAGGGGCGAAATCCAGGTCTTGGAGTCTATTTCGCGGCTCGTCCCCGGGTCGCTCTGAAAGAACCTCTCCAGGGCTTCGGGATGCGAAAGGAATAGAACCAGAAGCCCTGTCTGGAATCGCTCTTTTATCTCCCGGAGCAATTCCTCGATGAGCCGGTCCAACTCGCGGGTCCTGAAAAGGATTCGCTCGACCGCCGCAAAATGCCTCCAGATTTTTTCGTTTTCCAAGGCATTGGCAAGCACCTCGGCGAGTTCTTTTCGCAGGGCCTCGTTTTCCCGCCGGAGTTTTTGAACATGGCGGTCCTCGGAAGCAGCGCCGCCGGATGAAGCCGGGACCTTAACGCCGGGTCCGGGCGCATCCTTTTCCCGATTGCGTTTTGACATGGAGTTGAGCACCTCGTGAGTAACGGTTCACGCATTCGTTCTGTCCCCGAGACTTTGGAAGCCCGTAAATCAAGACTTCTTAAAAATGCAGAGCGCTCCGAGGATGACGGACTGACCTCTGTACAGACTGCTCCGCGACGGCTGCTTCGCTTTGTTCTCCGGCTCTTTGCGCCTCTGTAGTGAGCACTGCCCTAGGACCGGCCGTCCGAGAATTTGGGTGATTTGCGGCCGAGCTCGACGAGTGTGAGGGCTTCGTCAACCGCCCCGAGCGGCGTCTGGGCAGTTATCACCCCCGGGATCTGATATGTGGCTGAAGCGCCACTACCCCTTTTCCGATCTTTAGCGCAAGCGCTATTTCGGACAGGGTGCCGTATCCGCCCCCAATCGCGATCAGCACGTCCGCCGTGTGGACGATGATCGAGTTGCGCGCATGCCCCATGTTGGTTGCTATCGGAAAATCAATGAATTCATTTGCATCCGCCGTCTCGGGTCCCGGAAGAATTCCGAGCGTAACGCCGCCGATTTCCTTGGCGCCGCGGGCCGCCTCGGTCATGACGCCTCCAAGACCTCCGCAAACCAGAACCGCCCCCTTGCGGGCAATTTCGCGCCCGACTTCCTCGGCCAGCTTCGCCAAATCCGGCCGGCTGGTCCCGTGCCCGACCACCCCAATGATTGGACTGCCGATTTCTATTCTTTCCATCCCCATTTCCCCACCAGGTTCACGAACCGAACCCCGCCCAGATTTGTTTTTTTGATTCCCTCCGCCACTCGTCTGACCAGAATGCAGGTCTTGACCGAATCGGTCGCCGACCGGGACAACCAGTCTGCCGCCCATCGCGAGCTGATCTATGAGCGGCTGCGGAATTTTAGGAGTGCCCGCCGTAACGATAATGCCGTCGAAGGGCGCGTCGTCCGGCCAGCCAAGCGAACCGTCTCCGACCCGGACAATGACATTCTGATATCCCAGCTTCCGAAGTATCGAATTTGCGCGATACGCAAGGTCCGGATAGCGTTCGATAGAGAAAACCCGGTCCGCCAGTTCGGCAAGTACCGCCGACTGGTAGCCGGAACCCGTTCCTATCTCCAGGACTTTTTCTGCGCCTTTGAGTTCCAGGCTCTCGGTCATAAGCGCCACTATGTAGGGCTGGGAAATAGTCTGCTTTTCGGCAATCGGCAGCGGATGGTCGCTGTAGGCCTGGTCCCGGAGCGCTTCATCCACGAACAGATGCCTGGGCACCTTTCGCATCGCTTCGAGGACCCGCTCATCGTGAACGCCGCGCGCCGCGATCTGGGTTTCCACCATGCGTTCACGAGCCTTCTTGAAGTTCACCATGCCGACATTTCCAGTTTAACAGCTGCCAACCGGTCTTACACGAATCGCCGAGATCAGGGGAACTATGAGGCGTTTTCCAACATTAAAAAGGATAAAGCAAGGAGATTTTAAACGCACCCGGATTCGCGCTCAGAGCAGGTTGGCCCACGAACAGTACTCGAGGCAGAGCGGACCGGAGATCCCTTCCGGCTTACCGAGCGAAATATGGCGAAGCCTTCGCCTGAACCATGTCCCAAAAGCAAATCGCTCCCGCCCGTTAAAAACCCAGGGCGATACGGGTTCCATTTCCGTTTGGACCGGCAGGAGAGGAAAAACCTGCGTCCCGGTATAGATGAAAGCGAGGTTGTCCTTCCAGGACGAATCATAGTTGAGGAAGAACCTCATGTCGAGGTCTTTGAAAATCCAGCGGAATGCCTCCGGGCAGTGATTTTCGTTCAGGGGCCGAAGAGCAAAAAGCGCCTTCTGCGGATAGTCGTTGACAATGATTCGGGTGGCCTCGGCACGCTCGGCGCCATGCAATCCGTCCACCGATGCGCCGGTGTCGAATATGCCTATCGCTCTGAAAGGCAGGCCGCGTCCGGCCAGATCTTCAAGGGCGAGCCCGAGGCTTGGGACCTTGCTGTGGGAGGTGTCATCCCAAAACAGGATCAATGGTTGTTTGAATGTTCGCCGATACCAATCGAAACAGGCGTTCCAGGTAAGCGATGTCCGCCCGCCTTCGTGATGAGATGAAGAACTTGTCTATCCAGGGCAGGACCAGCGAAGGGATTTTGCCGGAATCGAGCATTCGCTGACCCTGGTTTGCAAGCGCAAAAAGCAGGATGAGACCGTCTGCCCAGGTCTTACGAGCTTTTTCAATCCACGCCAAGACCTGTTCAGGGGATATGCGCTGGTGAGGGCTAAGCGCTCCCGGCCATTCGTATTTGTTTTCCATTCGACAATCCCGCGAGTGTTCAGCCACGCGGGCCATTTTGGGGGCGAAAAGACGCTCGGACCTCATAGCACAAAGGTCCATAGCTGAAGAGATGTCGAACGATTTGCGAATTTCCGCCACCTCTTCGAGGACCGCCTGGACAAAAAGGCCGTAGAGCGCCGGGGAAGCGAACTGAGCTGCCAGGTCTTCGAATGCCCAGCCTCCCGCCGCACCCAGCGAGGCGTTATGCCAGCTCAGGACGACCCGGCCTGTTCGACTGCTAACCTCACTGCGCAAGCCGCCTGATTTCAGAGAGTTCCCCGGCCTGGGTCCGGATCAGTTTTTCCCAGAAAGCAATCTTTCGGCTCCGCGCGCCTCCCCAGTATAGATGCCTCATCGATTGGGCCGGCGCATCGCGCCGGAGCGATCGCCACTTTTGAGGCAACCGCCTTCCCATGGATTCTCCATGCCGATTTCACATGTCCCGGGCCGCCTCGCGGCCTTTACGAGAAACCGCAGGTCCGCAAGGGTGGTCTCAAGGCCGTGGTCCGGAAGGCTGCAGGCCGCGACTCAAACCCGGGATCAGGCGTTTCCTCAGGAGCCTCCACCTTTTCCTGAGGACCTGAGAAGGTTGCCCAATGCCGGGAAATATTCTTTTTGCGTCGATATTGTCGATGAAAGGGCGCAGCGGAAATCTCTTTTCAAAAAGCCAGGCCAGAAGATTCGGCGGTATTTTGAATAGAAGGCGAATGAAAAGTTCATGCGCATCGGGACCGCGAGGGATTCTTCCTGCTGAGGCAAGCAATTCGCAGAAAATCTTAAGAAGCGGCTCCGGAATGTCCCGCGTTCTTATCCGAAATTTATGGAGGCAAGAGGCAGGCCAAGATAATAGCTGTTCAGTTCTGACCCCATCCGGATAAAGGAGCAGATCCAGGGCTTCCTTGCGGGCAGGAGAGAAAGCCATAGGGCCGGAGATCGGACTCGTTCATCATTTGCTCCTCCCGCAAAAAATGAAAATCCTCCGGACCTAAACCAGAAAAGGTCAGGAGGATTGCTCAATGGCTTTGCAATCAACGGATCGGCAAAGGGCGCGTAAACCTCTTCAGGACTTCTTTCCGGCTCTTTTGAGCAGCTTCAATGCCTTCTCGGTTTCCATGACCGGTATGATCTCCGCTACGCCCAGATCGGTCCAGCTAAATATGGACGCGGCCAGATGCGCATCGTCTTCAGCTTCGAACAACCGGAACACCCTGTGGCCGGAAACATCGAACCACTCGCCCTTTATCGTGACTCCGACCGACTTTTCCGACCCCATTCCACGTTCGATCACCAGGTTTCTGTCCTCGGGAGAGTAGCTGAATATGGCCATGAAAAGCATATAGATCTCCTTTCGCATCTACGGTTTGATCCGGAATATTCCCCTCTGCGGAAATTACGGAGTTATTATAGAAGGAGCAAATCGCAAAACGCAAGCGATTTGACTTCGCGGCTCCCGCAGCCACTTTGAGATCGGGGCTTTGTACGTTAGTCTCGCGAGCGGACCCGCAGAAGCTCCTCACGCACAAGCGCATCCACTCTCTGCGCCTCGGAGATGTTTCCCCGTTTACGGCATCCATCGGAATAAATCCGGCGTTTTTTCTCCAGTATTTTTTCAGCCGCGTGTCCTCTGTTCGGGATTGAGCGGCGCTGTGCGAATCAGTTTGAGGATGGCCTCTATACGGTATTTGTCCAGGTTGGCAATCGTAGCCGAGAGTTGGTCGGGATGGCCGCCGCGCTTGATAACGAAAGGCTTTTCGACCAGCCCGATGGGAAAACGGCAGCCGATCCGAAGCCAGAGATCGTAGTCTTCACAGGCGGGCAGAGATTCGTCAAAGAGTCCGACCAAATCGAAAAGCCTGCGGTGAACAACTACGGCCGAAGGGCTTACCAGGCATCTTTCGAGCAGCAGCGGGAAACAGTATCCGCTCGGTTTCTGATGATATTTTCGGGGATTGAGGCGCCTGCCGTTTCGAATCCAGATTTCGCCGGTCTGACACAGCAAGGATATCGGGGTGATCCGAAAAAAACTTCATCTGTGCGCGAAGTTTGCCGGGCAGCCACAGATCGTCCGAGTCGAGAAACGCGATCCATTCACCACTGGATCTGGAGATGCCAAGGTTTCGGGCCGCGCTGACCCCGGAATGCTCACGGCGAATGTAGGCGTATCTTTCCGGGCAGAGCTGCAAGCGCCTCTCCGGTATTATCTGTGGAGCCGTCGTCCACCACTATGATCTCGACATCCTCGGGAACGTCCTTTTGATCGAGAACAGAGCGGACGGCCTCCATGAGGAGCTTTGCCCGGTTAAATGTCGGTATTATTACGCTGATCATGACCTGTTCGGCGAAATGATTTAGGCCGGAACGCATAAAGATTGACCTCCCGGGCCAAATGGTATAAATATAAAGATCGGCGCCGGCAAACCCGGCATGCAAGCGCGCTGTCTTTGTAGTATAGCAAATCTTGTTGCTCTTTTACATCCCTGACAAGAGGGGATCAAGTTGAGCTGGGTGCAGTCCTTGAATTTCCGTCTGTACGGGATCAAGGATTTTTTTGTTTCCGGATAGAACATCGAGGTAAATATAGTGATACTGCAATTTCCCCCAAAGGGCGCACGGGGCCGGCGCCGGCCTGGTCAAAGCCGGCCGGGAGATCGAACGGGAGAGTTTTCGCATCATCGAAGAGGAGATGGGACAGCACTCTTTCCCTCACGATCAGTGGCGGATAATTCGCCGAGTCATCCATACGACCGGCGATTTCGATTATGCTCAGAGGATTCGTTTCACGCCTGATGCCGTTTCCTGCGGAATCGAAGCGCTCAGGAGCCGGGCCTGCATCTACGCGGACACTCGGATGATTCGGGCCGGACTTTCTCCCTGGCGTCTTGCAATGGCACGGCAATGAGGTGGTTTGTCCGGCCGAAAGCCCGCAGAGCCGGGAACTTGCCGAAAAGGACCGGAGTGACGCGCACGCTTGCCGCGTTCCGGAATTGCGCTTCGGGTCTGGACGGGGCTGTAATCGCAATTGGAAACGCACCGACGGCGCTTCTGGAAGTAATCCGCCTGATTGAAGAGGAGGGGGTCCGGCCGGCCCTGGTGATAGGGGTCCCCGTCGGGTTCGTACAGGCCGAAGAGTCAAAGACCGCACTGCTGGATGTCGTAAAACAGCCCTCGATCACGGTTTTGGGGAGAAAAGGCGGCAGTTCGGTCGCTGTAGCCATAATCCACGCGCTTCTGGAACTTGCTAAAGCCGGGGAACAAGAATTGCCGAGCTGAATGGGCGACTCATTGCAGGTGATATCGATGCCCGGTAATCCGTCTAAATCCGGTAGCAAAAGAAGCAGGACCGCCCGTCGCCCTGCGCTGCGGGTTCAGCACTGGAACGGCTGCGGCCGCAGCAGCCAAAGCCGCCCTGCGCCACCTTGATCACCGGCGCCTCGCCGATGCCGTAGCCGTCCGGCTGCCTTCGGGCGTCTATCTTGCGGTCCCGGTGGCATGGAGCAGCATGCAAGGCGGGAGCTGCATGCGCTTCGGTCATAAAAGACGGCGGGAGACGACCCCGATATCACAAATGGAGCGGAGATCAGAGCAACAGTCAGTATTTTGCGCCATGGACCCGAGCATCACGTCAGATCAGAGCGTGACGCGGCCGGGGATTCTCCTGGTCGCCGGCAAGGGGGTCGGCCTGGTTACAAAGCCCGGCCTTCCGGTAGCTCCGGGTGAGCCGGCCATAAATCCGGTGCCCAGGCAAATGCTCTCCGAAAATATTACTCTTGAACTCCTGCGCTCGGAAAATTTCGATCTCGAACCGCTGTTTTTGAATTGGCTCCGATGCCGACCATTTCAGCAAGCCGGAGCGCGCAGGCCGATAAGCCGGCCCTGCACCTGCCGCTTTATGCCGAAACGGGGCCGGTGGGGACTTTCGAGCGTGCGAATGAGTTTCTCCGTCATGGTTGAAATCGAAGTCCCCAGGGGCGAAGAACTTGCCAGGCACACACTCAATCCCCGCCTGGGAATTATCGGTGGAATCTCCATTCTCGGCACGACCGGCATCGTCAGACCATTCTCCAACGAAGCCTACGAGCAGACCATCCAGGCCGCTCTTTCGGTCGCCGCCTCGAGCGCATGCGACGCGGTGGTCCTCAGCACCGGCGGAAAAAGCGAGCGGTTCGCCAGGGACCTTCTTCCGGAACTCCCGCCCGAGGCATTCGTCCAGATTGCCGATTTTTTTTCTTTTGCCGTCAGGGAGGCGCGCCGGTTCGGTTTTTCCCGTATAATTCACAGCATCTTTTTCGGCAAAGCCATAAAGATGGCGCAGGGACATCCTTATACGCACGCGCATTCAGTGCCGCTCGATCTTGACTTCCTGGCCGGGATAGCTCATAGCCTGGGCCATGATGCCGCTCACTGCCGGGAGTTGGCTTCGGCCAATACTGCGCGGCATGCCCTGGAGATTATTGCGGACAAAGGTTCATACGATATCCTCGAATCAGTTGCCCAAAGAGCCGCTGTACAGTCGGCGCGGCTTGCAGGCGAGGGCGCCCGGATCAGGCTGCTTCTTTTCGATTACGACGGTCGCCTGCTTGCGATAAAATGAATGCGTCGATACGACTGAATCGCAGGATGGCAAGACCCGTCGTTGAGAACGCTGAAACCAGTGACTGGAAGCCGCCCCTGATTGCCGCAATAGGAATGGGTACCGGTCCGCAATGCCTGGGTGCTTTGGCCCTGGAGTGGATCGGCGCGGCGCAAATCCTGGCCGGCGCCGGCAGGCATCTTGAACTGTTCCCGGACCATGCCGGCGAAAAACTTTTGCTCAAGTCCCCTCTCTCGGAGAGCCTGGAAGAAATCGGCAGGATTTCAGAGACAAAGCGGGTAGCGGTCCTTTGCTCCGGCGATCCTTTGTTCTTCGGTATCGGAAGGACGTTGGCGGACAGATTCGGCAGGGAGCGCCTCGTGGTAGTCCCCAATGTCACCAGCGTTCAGACCCTGTGCGCCAGGATTTGCGAAAGCTGGGATTCAATTGACACCGTGAGCTTTCACGGCCTCAAAGGCGAGACCGACATCGGCCGCGTCCTCGATATCCTTGACAGAGGCCGGAAGGTCGCCGTAATCACCGACCCCGAGCATAAGCCGCAATGGATCGCACGCGAATTGATCAAATCGAGCCAATCCGAATGCAAGCTCATTATCGGGGAGGACCTGGGAACGCCATCCGAGAGAGTACGTTCATTTTCGCCTTCGGATGCCGCAGGCGAGGAGTTTTCGCCCCTGAACGTCATTCTTGTCCAACCTGCCGAACATGTCGTCAAACCTGATAAAAGGGATAAGTCCGGACAGATTTTCGGGTTTGGCGAGGAAGCGTTTGAACGGGAAGCCGGGATGATTACAAAGATGGAAGTGAGGGCGGTGGTGCTTGCTTCACTTCAGCTCGGGCACGGGGCAGATCCTTTGGGACCTCGGCGCGGCCACGGGCTCGGTCTCCGTCGAAGCCGCCAGGATAGCGCGCCTCAAGCGGGTTTTCGCGGTCGAAAAAAACCAGTCCAGGTATTCCAAACTTCTTCGAAATCTGGAGAAGTTCGGCGCATCAGACGTGGAGGCCGTGTGCGCAAGGGCCTCGGAGGCGATCGGCGCCTTTCCCGACCCCGACCGGGTCTTCATAGGCGGAAGCGGGGACGATCTCGACACGATCCTTGAAGCCGTGGCGCAGAGGCTCCTTCCGGGCGGAAGAGTGGTCCAGACGGTCGTCCTGCTTCAGACGCTCGAAAAGGTGAGCACATTCTGGAAGGACAGGGATTTCGAGGTATCCATCGTTCAACTCCAGGTGAACCGCTCGGTTCCCACCGGGAAAGACCTGAGGCTGGAGGCGCTCAATCCTGTCTTTATCGTGTCGGCCTGGCGGAGTTGCTGATATACCTTATTCAGCAGACCAGGGCGCCGTAGGCGCTGCTGTACCTTTCGCAAAACTGCTCCCAACTGAACCTGTGCTCCTGTGTCCCGTAATGTTCAAGGGAAAATGACGCCACGGTGGCCCCCATCTGGCATGCGATATCCCATGGAAGATTCATGGCCCTGGCCTTGAGCACTCCCGCCGCGAAAAGCGTCACCCGCTCCGGTCGGATCGAGGACCTTCCGGACAGGGACAGCAGGTATCAGCAGCCTGTCGCCTCCGATATCGATCAGGACCCCTTCCGATCCTCTTGTGGTGATTACCACCTTCACGGCCTTATAGAGATCCTCCATTTCCCACTCGGTCATCCGGAGAAACAGCGCGAGTTCATAATCATTCGAGATGAAGCAGAGCGCCCCTGAAACAGCTTCCCGCAGTTCATCGCCGCTCCAGATATTCAGGCTTTGCCCGGGGTCGAAGAAAAAGGGCGCATTGGCAAGCCTGGCTTTTTGCGCGAAATTCATCATGTCCATCTTGTTGCCCGGCCCTATGAACACCATACTGGAACCATTGAGCGAGGGAAGGTCCGCCTCGAAGGCCATTGCGCCGGGATTGAACGCGGTTATCTGATTGTCATCCAGGTCGGTCGTAATGTATGCGCCGGCGGTATAGACGCCCGGAATCGCCTTTATGTAGGCTGTCGGCAGATTATTTTGAACCAGCCATTTTTCATACCGGGAGAAATCCTCGCCGGAGGTAGCCACAATGAAGGGGGACTCTCCGAGAACGGCCAGGCTGTACGCAATATTTCCAGCCGTCCCTCCGAATTTTTCGACCAGGCCGTTTATGTTGAAGCAGACGTTCAGAACGTGAATCTTGTCGGGCAGAATGTGATCGGCAAAATGACCGGGAAAATCCATGATGCGGTCATAAGCCAGGGAGCCCGGAAATGAAGATTTTCATTGTGCGCCTCTCATAAGATAGACTGAGTCAAGTGTATTATTACTTATTGGATCCGTGGTTGCCGGACCATACATTATTCTCCAGATTTTGAAAACCTTGAAAATCGGGGTCGCGGCAGGATTATCCTGGACGGCGCATCGTTGCCGCAAGATTTTATTATAGCTTAAAGTTTGCGCGGACAATGCAATCAGCGATCAGTGCACAGAATCGCGCCTCAGGATGCGGTTGAAATCCGACGCGCATTTTGGTAGCAATATCTCAAAAGCTTAAAGGAGAAGATATGAGAGAAGTGGTTATCGTAAGTGGGGCGAGAACGGCGGTGGGAAATTTCATGGGGTCTCTGAAGGACGTTCCTGCCGCCCAGCTTGGAGCGATTTGCATTCGGGAGAGTTTGAAACGTGCCGGCCTTAGACCCGTGGCGACTCGAGGATATGGTTTCATTTGCTCCGGACAAGTTGAAGGGAACCGGTCTGATCGAGTTGGAGCAGAAATACAGCCAATGGGATGAGTCACATCGGCAAATCGAGGTCGATGAGGTCATAATGGGCAACGTGGTCCAGGCCGGCCAGGGACAGAACCCAGCCCGTCAGGCCGCCATTTATGCCGGTATGCCGAAGGAGACCCCGGCTTTTACCGTCAATAAAGTCTGTGCTTCCGGAATGAAAGTCTGATAGCCCTGGCTGCTCAGGCAATCGCAGCCGGTGACGCCGAGGTCATCGTGGCCGGCGGGATGGAAAGCATGAGCCAAATTCCCTACGCCCTGCCCAACCTGCGCGAGGGCGCCCGCATGTTCAATGTGGAAGCCGTGGACCTCATGGTCCATGATGGACTGTGGGAGCTTTATTACGGTTATCACATGGGGATGACCGCTGAAAACATCACCGAGAGATACGGGATCAGCCGTGAAGACCAGGACAAACTGGCCTTCGAAAGCCATCAGCGCGCTAAAGCCGCAATCGCTTCGGGCATACTCAAGGATGAAATCGTCCCGGTCACCGTGCAAAAGCCCAAAGGCGATCCGTTGGTATTCGAAATCGACGAACGCCCTATGGATACAACCTTGGAGAAAATGGCCAAACTGAAGCCGTTTTTCAAAAAAGACGGCTCCGTAACGGCGGGCAACGCCTCGGGCATAAACGATGCGGCCGCCGCCGTGCTGGTAATGTCCAGGGACAAAGCCGATGAGCTGGGGCTAAAGCCCCTGGCCTACATTAAAACGTATGCCGCAGGCGCCATCGATCCGGCATACATGGGCTGCGGGGTCATTCCCGCCACCCGGCTGGCCCTTAAGAAGGCGGGATGGACCATGGACCAGGTGGATCTTGTCGAGTTGAACGAGGCCTTTGCGTCACAGGCCCTGGCCTGTATGCGGGAGTTGAAGATGGATTGGAGCAAGGTCAATGTGAATGGCGGCGGGATTTCCATCGGACATCCCATCGGGTGCACCGGGGCACGAATCACTTACGCCCTGGCGATGGAAATGAACCGCAGAAATTCCCGCAGGGGCCTGGCCACTCTTTGTATCGGCGGGGGGATGGGCTTTGCCCTGACTCTCGAAAGAAAATAACCGCGTGCAGTTGCAGGGATTCAGGGATTGGGGTATTGAGGGATTGAGGGTTTCGCAATTAACACTCGGTTTGGAAATCCCTGCTCATGAAGTCTATTTCCAATTGCATGCCGCAGAGCCGTGGTAGAATCCGTAAGGGTCAGGGGTTATGGAGGGTTGATGGGGTCGGTTCGGTTTTCGTGCGTTTCGACATTTATTGCCATACTCGCGGCGGGCATGCTCGTTGGCTGCGCCGGCAAGCAGGTTTCTCTCATGCCTAAGGATGTGGCGCCTTCGGTCTTGCTCCCGGTTGCGCAAGGGGGAATCATTGACGAACGTGGTCGCTTTCGCGAAATCTACAAAAACGTTCTTTCCACCAACCGCGCAAAACCGGCGGAAGCGCCATGGGATGACGCCGCAACCCTTTGGAAACTGCCCGGGGAAGCGCCGCCTACCGGCAGGCCCGTTCCAATCGGGCCGTCCAGTGGCGCTTTTCGCGTGGTGATCGTCCCCGGCCTTTTCGCCGAATGCATGCCGGATGCAATGATGGCCTTCGGCGACGCCCGCGCGCAGTTGGAAGAGATCGGTTATAAGACGGACTACATCCGAACGGGAGGCCGCCGGGGAAGCGACCATAACGCCGATCTCGTCCGAGATGAGGCCATGGGCATGCCCGCCGGGGAAAAGCTCATATTCGTAACCCACTCGAAGGGCGCAGTAGACACCCTTGAGGCGCTGGCGAAATATCCCGAACTCGCCGAGCGGACTGCGGCCGTCATCAGCTTCGCAGGGGCGGTCAACGGTTCCCCGCTGGCCGATGCGCTGCCCGAGTTTCTAATCCAACTTGTCCACAAGCTGCCCATGTTATCCTGCCCGTCGGGAGAAGGCACGGAAGCCGTAGAGTGCCTGCGCCGCAGCGTGCGGCTTTCCTGGCTGTCCACTCACGAATTGCCAAAGAGCGTGCGCTATTATTCTCTTGCCGCTTTCACTTCGCGGGATAACATGTCGAGGCTTCTGCATCCATTTTACGATATTCTGGCCAAGACCGAACCGGTCAACGACGGTATGGTCGTAAGCTCTGACGCGATCATCCCCGGGTCGGTGCTTCTGGGCTATCCGAACGCGGACCACTTCGCCGTCGCCATACCCGTGAGCATGAAAACTTTGCCGATGTTCGCAGTGTTTATGGACAAAAATGATTATCCGCGCGCAGCGTTGCTCGAGGCCGCCGTGCGCTTTGTGGAAGAGGACCTGGCGCAGAGAGGTTCCGCCGCTTTGCCGCAGCAATGAAAAGATTCTTGCCATGAACACACCGCCTGATCCAAGAACGAAACGCCCGGACTTTCTCATTGAGATATATAAGCAGATGATGGTCGATATCAATCGGCATATTGTCGTTGTCTGGCAGTCAATCGGTGTTGTGGTCGGCTCGTTCGCCACGTTGAGCTTGGTGGAAAAGAAGGTGTTGCCGCTGGATATTGCCGCAAGCCTCTTAGTCTTCATTTGCGCAGGGTCGCTTGCCATGATTCTCGATTCCAGCTATTGGTACAACCGCAATTTGTGCATTATTGCAAATATTGAGAGACTTTTCCTTGATAGTACTGACTTGCGACACGTTCATTATTACTTCGGACGTCATCGACCCGAGAACAGAATGATTACTACTCTCAAGATACAGGTTTGGTTTTCCGGCGGCGCCGGCCTACTGGTGCTCATATATCATTTTTGGGTTCAAATTTTTCCGGGGTCGGGATCGGCCCTTTCACAATCGTATCTGCCTAAGGCATTTCCGTATATAGCAGCCGTGTTTGCAGCGTTGTTGCTCTGGAGGCTTAAGAGAAAGCTAGACAAACACTATGAGGAGTTCTTGAGAGAGTCGCCGGGCATTGAGATCTCCACCGAAGGGATCGTATATGGCGGTGGCCATGGTTTCAAGGAAGAAGGGAGGGTATCCTAAGCTACTCGTTTGGCTAATGAAAGTTTTACACATCGGCGGGAGGAGAATCAAACATTTAAGAAAACAAATCCCGCGAACAGCGCGGCCGGACGAGAAGGCGGCACGAGCGGCGAGTGATGAAGGGCCAGTCCAAAACAGGGATCATGCGGGACAGAAATGACAAGGTGATCGATACACTCCCTGGAAAACCTTGCAGCTATCCGGTAAAAAGAAAAAAGTGCACGTATACTCGCAGATGCCCGCGCTGACTTTCGGATATAAGGAGATATAACGTTGACGCGAACCGTATGCATGGAAGTAGATGAGGAGGTTTTTCTGGGCATGAACAAGAGCCCCGAAGAATTGGCGGGAGAGATGCGGCTTGCCGCCGCGGTCAAGTGGTATGAAATGGGCTTGATCAGTCAGGAGAGGGCGGCACAGTTGTCCGGTATTAGCAGGGCCGCATTCATAGACGCCTTGTCCGGATTCGGCGTTTCTCCATTTCAAGAGACCGCAGATGAAATATTGGATGCGCTCAACGAGAGCAGCGTATGAAGCTGATCGTCTGTAATGCTTCTCCGTTAATCACTCTTGCCAAAGGAGGCCTTCTGAACGTCTTGCCGGATCAGTTCGGGAAGATCCTTTGCCCCCGGGCAGTCGTCGATGAAATCACGGCCGGTCCCCCGGAAGATGTCATGCGCAGGGTGCTTCCGGAGCTTTCATGGCTTGAACGCGTGCAACTGGATCCTCCAGTTTCTCCCCTTGCTGTCTGGCGGCTGGGACGTGGTGAATCAGAGGTCATCGAATATGCTAGGCTAAATCCCGGGACAGTTGCCCTACTGGACGACCGAACTGCTTGCAAAGTGGCCGCTGCTGTTGGCGTGATCGTCTTTGGCACATTGAGTATCGTTGCGAGATGGGTCGCTCTCGATTCTTCCCGGTCCTTTGATGAGGCGGTGTCATCGCTGCGAAAAGGAGGCCTGTATGTCGATGAGGAAACGATCCAAGCTGTCAGGAATCGGTTGATGAGTATGCCAACTCCTGGATGAAGGGATTTTTTCGTTTTTCAAATCATCGATGAAGAGCGCCGCAAAAAGTACCACGGGCCGCCAGAGGCAGCCCGTAAAGTGAATAGTCCCAACGGGGTTCGAACCCGTGTCTTCGGCGTGAGAGGCCGATATCCTAGGCCACTAGACGATGGGACCGTCAGAAAAAATGGCTGGGGGACTAGGATTCGAACCTAGGTAGGCAGATCCAGAGTCTGCAGTCCTGCCGCTGGACGATCCCCCAGTGGAGCATCAAAATATCCAACCATTGCTCCAAAGTCAAGGCCTACCGGGACCGCAAACGTCAGAGATAGCCACACATGGCGGTAGGCCTCCGGCGCTACGCGGGGTGGAATTGCCTAAGGGAGGCGCGTGATAAATAGTTCCGCCGTAGTTTTGGGTCCATATTACCGATTGGCTATCCCAAGTCCGCTTTTCTCAGCTTTCTTTCGAGCTTCTGCGTGAGGTGGGAGAGCGGGTAGGTCAGCAGCAGGTACATGAAGGCGAGCGGCAGATAGGCTTCAAAGGTCTTGTAAGTGGTTGCGTTTACGACTTCGGATGCTTTGGTAAGCTCCCGGACCGAGATTACCGAAAGAAGGGATGAGTCTTTGATCAGCGAGACAAACTGGCCGGTTACGGGCGGAATGATCCGTCTGAAGGCCTGTGGAAAGATTACATACCTCAAGGTCTGCCATCGGGTCAGGCCGGTTGAGAGCGCCGCCTCAGTCTGACCCCGATCGATGGATTCTATTCCGGCTCGAACTATCTCCGTTATGTATGCCCCCGAAAACGCCGCCAGGGCGACAATCCCTATTACGACGGGATTGTCGTAGCCAATGGCCGCCGCAAGGCAGAAATAGAATATGTATATCTGGATCAGGAGCGGGGTCCCGCGAAAGAATATGACATAGAGCCTGGCGGCTTCCCTTGCGAAAGCGTTGCCCGAGATTCTTGCAACTCCGCCCGCGAGGCCCAGCAGGTAGCCGAGGCAGATGGCGCCGGTGGAGATGGCGACGAGTATAATAGAGCCCATAGAGGTAGAGCCTGCGGTATTCCCAGGCGATCCGCCAGTTCCAGGAGTACTCCATCCGGCTGAGGAGCAGGTATAAACCCAGGATGAAACCGGCCAGTATGGCGGCGCAGGCGAAGACGTTCACCCTGTCCCGACCGCTACTGAAGATCGTTGAAGTACTTTTTGCGGAGTTCCTGATACCTGCCATCTGCTTTTATCGTCTCCAGGAAAATGTTCAACCAGTTCAGAAAATCGAAATCGCCGCTTCTTATGGCGATCGCATAAGGTTCGTAGGTGAATGGTTTGAGAATTGCGTGAGTTGTTTCCGGGTTTTGGGCGTGGTGCCTGCCGATCGACAACTGGTCGTAGATAAAGGCGTCAGCCCGGCCCGAAACGACCTCCAGTACGCACGCGGTCTCTTCCTTGAACCGTTTCACCTGGGCTTTGGGGAAACAGCCTGGCCGTAACGAGATCGCCGGTGTGACCCGAGTTTTACCGCCAGGATTCGGTTCTCAGCGTTCAACTGATCGATTTCGGAAACCTCCGGGGCCCGTTTGTTGCTGATGAGAGCACACAGGCCGGCCTCGAAGTATGGCTGCGTGAACGAGACTGTTTTTGCGCGCGCCGGCGTCCGGGTCATTCCGGAAATTATCATGTCTATCTTGCCCTCCTGGAGGGCGGGAATGAGGCCGCTGAACTCCATGTCCTTTATCTCGATCCGGACGCCGAGTTCCCGAGCGGCAATCTTTGCCAGGTCTACATCGAAACCGATGGGCCGCCCGTCGGTGTCCGCATATTCGAACGGGAAGAATTTGACTTCCATTCCCACTACCAGCCTGTTGCGCTTTATCACCTGGTTGAGAGCGCTCGCTTCGTATATTTCGAAAGTGGTCACCGCCAAACAGGACCGGGCCGGCAGCAAGAGGAAAATACACAAAGCGATAAGACATATCTCAATCGGCCGGCCATATCTTATTTCCCCACATAGCATGCGAGAGCGGGCATACATTCTTCCCTCGTCATAATCGATAATCTGGTATAATCAGTCGAAGGAGGCCTGGAATTAAATCTTCTACCGGAGGTTGGATTCATGACCACTGTAATGCCTGAAGGCGATGCGCTGCGCAAGGCTGTAAAATGGATTTCAGCCGAGATCAACGACAACCCGGACAAGTCTGTGCAAAAACTCGTAAATGAAGCCGTAACACGATTTGACCTCTCGCCGAAGGACGCTGAGTTTCTCATCTCTTTTTACAAAAAAGGGGGAAGTTCCTCCGAAGCAAATTGATTTGCTGCGCACACGGGCGCCCTGAACGTATTGAGCTCTTCTACAGGCCCGCCTGCACCAGGTCGTGCAGCCTTATGATTCCGGCCACCTTATCGTCGCCGTCCAGGACCGGAAGCACCGATATCTGCGAGGGGCGGTTTTCCATCAGGTTCAGGGCTTCGGCCGCCATTCGGCTGTCATGAATAACGACCGGATTTCTGGTCATCAATTCATCGATTTCGATATCGAGCAGGTTTTCGTGCTGTTGTACCGCCCGGCGCAGGTCCCCATCTGTAAAAATCCCCAGAAGATCGCCCAGTCGAGAAACAACGAGGACCGCTCCCATTGCTTTGCCGGTCAACGTTACAAGCGCATCCCGCATGGGCGTTCCGCTCATTACCACGGGCAGATTGTCTCCCGAATGCATAATGTCCCTAACCCGGAAGAGCAACCGCCTGCCTAAAGCGCCCGAGGGATGCAGCTTGCTGAAATCTTCAGTGGAAAACCCCTTGAGAGTCAGAAGACACCCCGCCAGCGCGTCTCCCAGGACCATCGCGACAGTGGTGCTGCTGGTGGGGGCAAGATTGAGGGGGCATGCTTCGGACTCTACAGTTGCATCCAGGCAGATATCACAATCCCTGGCAAGAGTGGAATTCGCTCTTCCAACTATCGCTATGGTTTTTAGGCCCAGCCGCTTGAACATTTGAAGGAACTGAAGCACCTCGGCGGTTTCACCGCTGTTGCTGAGAAACAGGCCGAGGTCTCCGCGCTGTATTATCCCCAGATCTCCGTGCATTGCTTCGACCGGGTGGATGAAAATCGATGGCGTGCCGGTGCTGGAAAGGGTCGCCGAAATCTTGCCGGCGATAATTCCCGACTTCCCGAGCCCGGTTGCAATCACCTTGCCCCGCATCTCGTTGAGGCACGAGACCGCCCGTTCAAATTCGGGACCGATCCGGGCATGAAGGGATTCAAGGGCGGATATCTCCTTGCGGATCAAATCTTTTGCAAGGTTGAGACATGAAATCATATCGTTCACTGATAACACCGATTTTACAGAAAGGCAAACAGTCCGAACGGATTACTGCTCCAGAGGAGGTCAGGCCTTCGAATTGAGGAAATTTCTCAAACTGAACTGCACGTTGTTTATCTTCAGCTTCTTGCGGATATTTTTCCGGTGGGTGCGCACCGTGCTCTCCGCAATGTGCAACTGCCTTGCTATTTCTTCAGTCGTTATGCCATTTTTGATAAGGGACGCAATCCGCAGTTCGGTGAATGAAAGGATCATGGCAACGCGGGAGTCCATGGCGAACCCGGAAGTCAGGTCTTCAATCTGCGCAGTCAGCATATCAAGTTGGGCTTCATACCTGCTAAGGGCCGGATCGTTTCTGAGCTTCTCGACCATGGGTATTATGAGATTTCTTAGTTTCAGGGCGATTCGCTTCTCTATTTCCTCTCTTTCCCGCTCGATATTCTGAGCAAAAATCGACAGCGCCCTGTTGGTGTCGAGAAGTTGGGTGTTCAAGTTTTCAAGCCGCTGCTGATGGGTGAGCAGTTCCGAGCGACTCTGCTTGAGGTCGTCTATCAGCCTTTTTGATTCCCTCTCAGTTTCGAGGGCCTTTAAGGCCCTCAATATCGAATGGTACAACAGCTCATTCTGAAAGGGCTTCTCCAGCAAGTCGAAAGCGCCGAGTTGTCAGCGCCCGGATAGCCGTATCCTTATCGGCGAATCCCGTTATGACAATGATTTTCAGATCGTCTTCCGAGTTGCGGGATCAGGTCCAGGCCGCAGACATCGGATATGAAAACGTCGAGCAGGACTATATCGCACTTATTCTTCCTGATATCTTCAAGGGCGACTTCGGGCTGGGTAAAGCCTTCCGCGCGAAGACCCCAGTTTCGAATTGTCTCGGCGAGAGTCTCGCAGACCAGCTCGTCGTCGTCCACTATTGTGACCCTGGAATTCCTGAAAGCTTCCATAACGTCCACTTTCAATCGAAGTCCTTCAGCGCATGAATGCGACAGGGCGCGCCAATATGTCTGAGCGAAAATTCTCGATCCGGCGAGCCGAATAACCCTTTGCCATTGGCAGGCCATTCTACGTCAGGGCAAAAAGAGTATTCAGCCCGACTTTCTTCTACTCGGGTATATTAATTACCAGAAAACCGGAACTAAGTGCAATATATTAGCTATTTAGTGCAAAATGCGATATTATGCTTGCTCAACTCTCTACTCGGAGATTTATGCGTAACCATTAAGTATTATTTTCGAAGAGCCGATTCATTGTGAGCAGGATTCCGGGCGAACCGGCTGTCCGGTCTTTCATGATTACTCATCAAGGCGGTGCTGAACTGAAAATGGCCAGAGTGCTCTTAGTCGAATATGACCAGACCTGGCGGAATATTGCCTCAGAAGGCCTGAACGCGCACAGGCTCGAGTTTTGTCCCGCTCTGAATGAGGCTTACAAACGACTGGAAAAAGAAGCATTCGATGTAATAGTGGTGAGCATTGAATCCAACTACGACGACAATATACGCAACCTTAAAAGATAAACTGCCCCCCCATACCCCTTTGCTGGTCGTCAGCGAGCAGACGAAGACCGAAACCGTCGTCCAGGCAATCAGGGCGGGCGCTTTCGACTTCATTGTCAAACCTTACACTTCGAGCAGGATCAGAATTGCTGTTGAGCAGGCGGTCGAAAATCGAGCTTTAAGAAATGAAATCGACTACCTGAGGCGCACTCAGGATATAACCTACGATTTTGACAGGATAATCGCGGCAAGCCCGTCGATGGGCAAAGTCATCTCTACTTTGAGGAGGATTGCGGATTCGGAAGCCACGATCCTCATAACGGGAGAAACCGGGACCGGAAAGAGCATGCTTTCCGGAACGGTGCATTTCAACAGCCGCAGGCGCGCAAAGCCTTTCATCAAGATCAACTGCGCCAACATTCCGGAAACCCTGCTGGAAAGCGAGTTGTTCGGACATGAAAGAGGGGCTTTCACGGGGGCCACCAAGACCAGGACCGGACGCCTGGAACAGGCCAATGGGGGCACCGTTTTCCTGGATGAAATAGGCGAGCTTACTCCCGCTTTACAGGCAAAACTGCTGCGGGTACTGGAGGAAAAATGCTTCGAGCGGCTTGGCGGAAACCAGACCATTCGGACGGACATCCGTATAATCGCCGCAACACATAGAAACCTTGAGGCCAACGTGGAGGCCGGGACCTTCAGAGAGGACCTCTATTACAGGATCAATGTATTGAGAGTGCACCTGCCCCCTTTGAGAGAGAGGCGGGAGTGCATCGAACCGCTTTCCGACTACCTGCTTCAGAAAACCTGCCGTGAACTGAAAAAAAATTTCAACGGTTTTGCGCCTGGAGTCACCGAACTTTTCAAACGCCATCACTGGCCAGGCAATGTGCGGGAACTTTCCAACGCCATCGAAAGGGCCGTTCTGCTGGAAGAAAGCAACCGAATAACACTGGAAAGCATCTCTCTTTCCGGCTTTTCGCACAAAGCCGAATTTTCCCCAAAGCCCCTGAAAGACCTCGAGGCAAGCGAGAAAGACCTGCTCCTGGAAGCCCTCGAACTCAGCGAATGGGTCCAGAAAGACGCTGCAAGCCGACTGGGAGTTACCGCGCGCAAGCTTAACTATATGATTAAAAAGCACGGCATAACTCATACCCGGTGGCGCAAGAACAGATAGAGGCGGATCGCAAACCGGACTGATGTTGAGACGCATGCGCTCTGTATTCTCCAGCCTTTGTGCAGCAATGGCTTTTTCAGCCTTGGGCTCGCCTTAATTCCTGAATCTCTTCCAACCGGCATCAGAAGAAGCGGGCTTTCATCGGGCTGAAGAGCCAAGACCTTTTTAACCTCATCGTCACGAAAGGCGCCGACCACGACAGTCCCCAGGTTGAGCGACACGGCCTGGAGGTGAATGTTCTGGGCGGCGTGGCCCGCCTCCATGAAAATGTAGCGGATTCCCCGCTCGCCATATTTACGGGTGGTCCGTTCGAAAATGGCGCAAATCGCTATCGTGGCAGGCGCGCGGGAGATCATCGACTGCCCGAGAGCAGCCACGGCAAGGTCGTGTCTTATATCTTTTTCGTTCTTAAACAGGATTGCGTGATTTGCGCAATCGTAACTGTAGGAACCGCAGAGCAGTCCGTCCACCCTGCCTGCTACGAGTTGAATTTCCAAAGGATAGAGCGCCCCGGCGGAAGGGCAGGTCCGGTAACCGCCCGGCCGGATTATCCCCTGCGCAGCCCAGAGGAGTTGAGAAATCTCCTTCAGGTCCAACGGGTCTTCCTTATAATTCCTGATCGATCTTCTCCCCAGCAAATGCAGCCTCAACGGGAAGCTTTCCATCATGAGCAGGCCCCGGCAGTTTTATCATCTTACCCGCAATATTCATGATCCCCTCCGACCTTCCGTTATTTTATCTTAACTCATTGGACATGAACAAGATATAGCCGGGCAGGTTCCGGCGGTTTGCATTCAACGGCGGGATATGTTAATATGTGTGCTGTGTGCCGAAAGAGCCTCTTGGCCGTGCTAGACGGGGAGCTAGCGGTGCCCTGTAGCCCGAGATCCGCTTCAGCGGGGTTGAATCCCCTTTCGGAGGGCCCGTCGCCGAGCAGGTCGTATCTAATTCCGGCGCCGGTTGGACACCACGCAACAGTCGAGTACGAACCCCGTCAGGTCCGGAAGGAAGCAGCGGTAAGTACCCCCGGCTGTGTCGCGGTCCAATCTAGCCTGGTCGCCTGAAGGTGTGCGGTCTGTATCGGCCAGTCCGACGGAGGGTGCACGGCCAAGTCCTTTTTTCAAAGTGCACGGAGAAAGCAACAGGCACAATTTAAAACTCCCGCCTTGAGTTCCCCCTAAGATAGATTGTAAACAGTGTGATTCAGCCGCGTTAAGACATCTATTCCAGGAGAATGATTATGAAAGCGTTTTTGCCGTGTGTCTTCGCCCTCGTGTCGGCCCTGTCGATCATTTGCGTTTCTGAAGGTTTCGCCCAACAACGGGCGCCCGTTTTCTCGGATGTCGATCAGATATTTCAGGCCCGATGCCTCAAGTGCCACAGTGGAGCGCGCCCCTCCGAAGGCCTTCGTCTGGATAATTACAACGGCGTAATGGCGGGGTCAAAAGATATGCAGGTCATAGTCAAGGGCGAGCCCGGCAAAAGTGAGCTTGTGAAGAGAATCAAAGGGATTTCAAAGCCTCGCATGCCCAAAGACGGCCCTCCCTGGCTGTCTGAAAAAGAGATCATCCTGCTCGAAGAATGGATTGCGGCAGGCGCTCCGCAATGAAGCATCCCGCCCCATGTCACAAGGTCCCGGGAGGCGTGAATTTTCAGGCGCAGTGCGTCGCGCGTTTCTTTGCCGTGCCGGCGACAATTACCCTGGATAATAAAAGAGGCCACTATGAGATTGCACTACATTCAGCACGCACCATTCGAAGGTCCGGCCAATATTAAGCGTTGGGCCGAAACACAAGGCTGGCGAATATCGGGAACCCACGTCTACAGGATGGAAAAGCTTCCCGGTCAGGATGAACTGGACTGGCTAGTAATAATGGGAGGCCCGATGAACGTATATGAAGAAAAGGAATACCCGTGGCTTACCGCTGAAAAAAGATTCATCGAAGAAGCCATAAGTAAGGGCAAAATCGTTCTCGGTATTTGTCTGGGCGCACAGTTGATAGCGGACGTCCTAGGAGGGCGGGTCGTGCGCAACAAGTACAAGGAAATCGGATGGTTTCCGGTAAGCCTTAGGCCGGAGGGTCTTGCATCCGCGCTTTTTCAAGGTTTTCCGGACGAATTCCAGGCGCTTCACTGGCACGGCGACACCTTCTCTCTTCCTCCCGAAGCGGCCATGCTTGCCGAGAGCGAAGCTTGCCGGGCTCAGGCGTTCTCAGCTAAAGGCGGCCGGGTGCTCGCCCTTCAGTTTCACCTGGAATCGTCGGTCGACAGCGTGCGCGCGCTGATTCAAAATTGTTCCGATGAACTTGTCGATGGCGAATACATTCAGAGCTCTGACGCCATCATGGGAAGCACTGAAAATTTCTCCAGAATCCATAACACGATGCTCATGCTGCTTGAAAACATGAAGAAATCCTTTTAGACGGCCTGTCCCACGCGGTCCGATGCTATGAGGCGCCGCAACGCTCCAATGCATGCTCGATCATCCCGGCTTGCGGAGCAAGCATGAAGGTAAAAAGACGGCCGCCATTTCCTCTCATCGTCCTCCAATGCGGCTATTTCCTCAAGCGTTTTTTATCATCATTGAAAACCATCACAGTATTCAAGTTTTTCAATTTCGGGTCCGATAGATAGAAAGGGGGGCCGGCGTTTGTTGTTTCCACGAAAGGAACTATTCTTTGTCCCAACAATGGACTCCTACAACCACAGACACGAACCAACTTGTCGCATTGGAACAGATGCGGCTGTTCCATCGCAACACTCCCCTCAGCCAGGCCATGACATTTTTCACTGCGTGTTTGATCACCGTGGTGCTTTGGCCGGCTGAAAAGCCTCTCGCCATGTTCGTCTGGCTTTCGCTCATTCTTGCGGCGGTCATTTTCAGAATTGCTCTATTTTTGCAATTCTCTAAATTCAACCGTTCGGAAACACTCATAAGAATTGAAGCGTGGGAGCGCTGGACCAGGTTGAGCACTTTTGTCTCCGGAGTCGTTTGGGGAGGTGGAGGGGTCGCCCTATACCCAACGGGAGACGGTCCCAGGGAGACATTTCTTTTTATGTTTTTGTTGGGCCTATGTTCTGGCGGGCTCCCGCTCCAATCGTCCGTCAAGGGCGCATTTCCTCTTTTTGCCGCCGCCGTCCTGCTCCCCATGGCATCCCTTTTCGCGGTACAGGGCGGAGCAATCTATCTGTGCCTTGCCGGCGGGACCCTTCTCATGGTCTTTACCTTGATCGTGAGCGCCGAACGCTATCGATCGAACATTGCAAAGAGCCAGCATCTGCGCTTCAAAAATGAGGCTTTGGTCAAAGATCTTACGGCAGCCAAGGAGACGGCGCTTGCGGCCAAGCGGGAGGCCGATTCCGCCAATCAGTCCAAATCACAGTTTCTCGCAAATATGAGCCATGAGATCCGTACTCCTATGAATGGGGTGCTGGGGATGACCGAGTTATTGCTCGGGACCGATCTCACCGAGGAGCAGCGCGGATTTGCCGACACTGTGCTTCAGTCGGGGAGGTCCCTTCTGAGCCTTTTGAACGACGTGCTCGATTTTTCCAAGATGGAAGCGGGACGGCTCGATCTCGAGTCCATCGAATTCAATCTTTGGAATACCGTTGAAGAGATGACGAGACTGTTTGCCGAAAGCGCCCACCGGAAGGGCGTCGAACTTGTATGTCACATCCAAAAAGATGTGCCGGCCGTTGTTGAAGGCGATCCGATTCGGCTCGGGCAGATATTGAGCAACCTTATCGGCAACGCGATCAAGTTCACGGAAAAAGGCGAGGTGGTGGTAAAAGTCAGCCTTGCTGAGATCAGGGACCTGCGCGTGGTCATTCAGTTCAAGATAACGGACACCGGAATAGGAATTTCCCCGGAAGAGCACTCGAACATCTTCCATGCTTTCTCGCAGGCCGACGGTTCCATGAGCCGGAAATACGGCGGCACGGGGCTGGGACTCACCATTTGCAGACAGCTCTGCGAAATGATGGGCGGCTCTATCGAAGTCGAGAGCGCCAGGGGAAAAGGGAGCGTGTTTAGATTCCGTGTGGAGCTAAAGAAGGGGAATTCGTCTGCTCCGGGCATGCGCGTCAAGCGAGAAGGCCTGAGGGGCCTGAAGGTATTGATCGTAGACGACAACGAAACCAACCGTATTATGCTGAACGAGCAGGTAACGTCCTGGGGAATGGCCGGTTCGTTGGCGCCGGAAGGCTTTCGCGCCCTCGAAATGCTCAAGGAGGCCCGCTATCGCGGCAAACCCTTCGATCTGGCGATTCTGGACTTTATGATGCCGGAAATGACAGGTCTCGAACTTATTGAAAAGATCAAGGCGGATTCGATCCTGGAGAAGGTAAAGCTAATTATGCTCACCTCCGTTGGAGAGCATAACATAATCAAGAAGGCCCGGGATCTTGGAACGCAAGCCTGCCTGACCAAACCACTCAGCCAGTCGAAACTCTATGACGCGCTGCTGACGGTCTGTGCGTCCCCATCGGACGAGCCGATATTGCTTTCCGACAATCTTGCCGAGGCATGCCGGATAAACGTGCGATTCGAGGGTAAGGTCCTGCTGGCGGAGGATAACCTCATAAACCAGAAAGTGGCCAGAATGATGCTGCTGGGATTCGGGTTGTCCGTGGACGTGGTTTCCAACGGGCTGCAAGCAATAGAGGCGCTCTCCGGGAATACATATAGACTGGTCCTGATGGATTGCCAGATGCCTGAGATGAACGGCTATGACGCATCGCGAAAAATTCGGGAATATGAGGCGTCCTCCTTGCCGGGAAACGGAAATACCCATATCCCCATAATCGCCCTTACCGCGCATGCGATGAAGGGTGACCGTAAGTTGTGCATCGCCGCCGGAATGGACGATTACCTCTCCAAACCTTTCAATCGCGAACAGCTCGCTGAAACCTTGGGGCGCTGGCTCCCACCTGCAAAAGATGTTTTCGAAGCCGCAAAGGGGAATGCGCCAGGTTCGGACTGCCCGCAAAACTGGTCCGCCACTGCCGAACCTGACATCCGCAATGGTGAGTTTTCTTCGATTGACATAAAAGCATGGGATGAGATCAGGGCCATCGGGGAAGGGGGGTCTGAGGGCCTCTTGCATGAATTCATAGAGTTGTATCTCAAAGAATCCCTGGACATTATGGAGACGCTGCGCGAGGCGATGAGCCATGGGAATGCCGCTCAAGCAAGAGCAATGGCCCACAAGCTCAAATCGAGCAGCGCCATTGTCGGGGCGGCTTCTCTTTCCGGGATGCTAAAAGAACTGGAGGAGTGCTGCGAAAAGAGTCCGTCCGGTCATAACGCCAAGGGCTATAAAGACGCAGGGGGGCTTATGGGCGCCATCGAGAGGGAATACGAGACTGTAAGGCGCGAAATGGCCTCGGAACTCAGCAAGACCGGAGCTGCGCCGAACGTATGATTTACGTGTGATTCAAGTCATTGGAGGTTGCATACTCTAAATTCAAGCCGCATCTGCAGCGCAGGAAAGAGCTATGTATAGTCCATCGGCAGCTGAATACGAACAAGAGATCCATTCGCCGCTCACCGATAGCCTGACCGGGCTGTTCAATCACGGGTATTTCAATGTTGCCCTCGACCATGAAATCAAACGGTACGACCGCCATGGGAGCCCATTCTCTCTCAGCCTGATCGATATCGACTGGTTCTCACATTTCAACAAGCGGTCGGGCGCCATCGAGGGGGACCGTATGTTGAAAACCGTAGCGAATATCATTGCCTCCACCATCCGTGACGTGGATATTGCCGCAAGGTACCTGGGGGATATTTATGCGGTGGTGTTCACAATGTCGGAGCGGGAGGACGCCAGAATAGCCGGAGAGAGATTGTGCAGGGCGATTGAAAAGACAACCGAAGGCAAAATTACCGCAAGCCTCGGGCTGGCCTCCTGTTACAGGGGCGCAACTTGTGCGAGCCTCGTTCTCAAGGCGCAGCAGGCCCTGGCCGAGGCAAAGGCCAGGGGAAAGAACCGCGTCCATCTTTATGAAGAGCAGCAGTTTGCCTCACTGGAGATTAAGCCAAAAGTTCTGGTGGTTGACGATGAGGCGCTGAACCGGAAACTGATCGAGACGCTCCTTTTAGGTCTCGGCTACCAGGTGCTGAAGGCCTCCAATGGTGAAGAGGCCCTGCACATAGTGTCCAAAACGGATATGGATCTGATTCTGCTGGACGCCATGATGCCGGATATGGATGGTTTCGAAGTCTGCCGCAGGTTGAAAGCCCATGATTCGACTCGGCTGATTCCGGTTATCATGCTGACTGGTTTGAGCGGGACGGACGCAAAAATCAGGGGAATAGAGGCCGGGGCCGACGACTATATCACCAAGCCGCCCAACCGGGCCGAACTTCTTGCCAGAACCAGTTCATTGTTGAGAGTGAAGGCCTTGAACGACAACCTGACCAGTATCGAAAACGTGCTCGTCTCGCTGGCGAACGCCATCGAAGCGCGCGACGCCTATACTCAGGGCCATGTTCAGCGGGTCGCAAACCTTGCGTGCGCGCTCGGCTCAAAAATGGGGATCTCAAAGAAAGAACTCAAAGCTCTTAAGCTCGGGGGCATTTTGCACGATATAGGCAAAATCCACGTCCCGGACGCCATTCTGAACAAACCCGGACCGCTCACTCCCTCCGAGCGGGAAATAATGGAAGATCATGCGAAATCCGGCTACAAGATATGTCTTCCATTGAAGAAAAGTCTGGGCGAAGCTTTGGACGTAATCTGCTATCACCACGAAAAGCTTGACGGCTCAGGGTATCCGGAAGGTCTCAAGAAGGATGAGATTCCAATGGTCGCCAGAATCATGTGCGTGGTCGACATCTATGACGCGCTGGTCACTGACCGCCCCTACCGCAAAGGCATGTCCGTACTGGAAGCCGTAAAGATAATAAACGAGATGGCCGCCGACGGAAAACTCGATCCCGATGTAGTGCGAAATTTTACCGAAACCATCGGCGGCGGATGAAGTGAAGCGCCGGGAAGAAGGCCGCCGACCCTGGCGCCCTTTGTCGCATAATCGGCGGCAGATGAAAGAAGAGAACGTGCTCCATTATTTGCGGCGCGTTTGAAGAGAAACTCACCTTAAACGTTTAGTCCCGTTCATGTAGGGCAGCAAGGCCTGGCCGGTCAACGATCTTTCGCCTGCTGCGACTATCTGCTCCGGCGTTCCCTCGGCAACTATTTGGCCACCTTCGTTCCCGCTGCCCGGACCGAGATCGATTACGTAGTCGCTGGCCCAGATAAAATCTGTGTTATGCTCGATCACCAGGACAGTATGGCCGTGAGCTGTAAGCGCCATGAGCACATCCACCAGGCGCTTTATATCCGCTCGGTGCAACCCCGTTGTAGGCTCATCGAGAATATATAGCGTGTGGCTCCTGCCGGCGCCGAGTTCTCCGGCGAGCTTGATTCTCTGCGCCTCGCCTCCCGACAGCGTTGGACTGGGCTGGCCAAGCTTGAGGTACCCCAATCCAAGATCGCCTAGGATTTCCAACTTTCGCGAAATGCGTGGGATTGCCGAAAAAAGATCAACGGCTTCGTCGACCGACATCGCCAAAACTTCAGCGATGTTTTGGCCCCTGTATCGGATATCGAGGGTTTCATTATTGAAGCGGCTGCCTGCGCACGTTTCACATGGAACGAAGACATCCGGCAGAAAACTCATTTCCACCTTGCTGCGCCCTTGCCCTCTGCACGCCTCGCAGCGCCCTCCTTTCACGTTGAACGAGAATCTTCCGGCCCCGAACCCGCGCGCTCGAGATTCGGGCAACAGTGAAAATATTTTTCGAATTTCATCCCAGACGCCGATGTATGTCGCCGGAATGGACCTCGGAGTCCGCCCGATCGGGTTGTGGTCAACCTCAAGGACACGGTTAACTTTGTCGCATCCGGCCACCGAGTCGTAATCGCGAGCGCCCCTTTCCCCGTAGCGCCGCCCCATCGCCTCGACAAGCCCTCGATAAACGATTTCGTTGACCAGCGTGCTCTTTCCCGCACCCGAGACTCCGGTGACAGTGACCAGGAGTCCCAGAGGAATCCTGACGTCGATTCTCTTGAGGTTTCGTGCCCTGGCGCCCCTGAACTCGATCCAGCCGAGATGCCCCGGCTTTTTCCTGGCGCCGACGGACCAGAGTTCGCCAACCGCCTTTCCGAACCATCGTTCCGTAAGGGTTCCGGACTTTTTGGCCAGTTGGTTGAAACTGCCCCGGGCGACCAGCTTTCCGCCGTTGCTCCCTGCTCCAGGGCCCAGTTCCACGAGTATGTCGGCTTTCCTCATGGTTTCCGGATCGTGCTCGACGATGACAACCGTGTTGCCTTTGTCCCGCAATTTTTGCAGACTTTGCAAAAGTTTTCGGTTATCGGCCGGATGAAGGCCGATGGTGGGCTCATCGAGAATGTAGCAAACGCCGCGAAGATTTGAGCCAAGCTGGGCAGCGAGCCTTATTCTTTGAGTTTCGCCGCCCGAGAGGGTGTCGCCCGACCTGTCAAGGGAGAGGTATCCCAGCCCCACTTTTAGAAGGAACGCAAGCCTTGCGGTGATTTCCCTGGAAATTGGCCCGGCAATCGGGGCCTCCTCACGGGAGAAGCGAAACTTTTTCCACATTGCGTCAAGTTCGGATACCCTCAATGCGCTCATATCGCCGATGTTGAGACCCCGGAAGTAGACAGACCTCGCCTGAGGGTTCAACCTGCCGCCACCGCATTCCGGACAGGGCAGATCGTCGTGCATCGGCTCAAGCCATTTCCATGCTTCATCTTCTTCGGAAACAGCATCCATGAGCTGAAGAACGCCGGGGAATTTTCCGCTCTTGCCGTGCAATATCGATTCCCAGGCCGAATCATCAAGGCTTGAGGCCGGTTTTCCAGGATCGACTCCCAATTCCCTTATCCAGTAACGTTCGAATCTTTCGGCTTCCCGTTTCGAACCTCGCCATATTGATGAGCGTAGAAAATTGAGCAGCCCATCTTTAAGCGAAATATCGGGGGCGCCGCGAAGCAGTTGCACGCTGATCCGCTTTATCCTGCCTATTCCCATGCAGGCCCGGCAAAGCCCCTGTCTGCTGTTGAATGAAAAAAGCCTCGGGTCAAGCGGCGCGAGTCCGCGGTCGCATGCCGGGCAGTAAAGATGACGGCTGAAGACCTTTGTCTCTCCGTGGCCCGAATCGAGGTGAAGGATGCCCCCGCCCATCGCAAGCCCGCGGCGAACCGAATCCAGCAGTTCATCGGGAGTTATCCGGCTGCGATCGAGCCCGGGCATGAGCGCCTCGATATCGTGCTCGCGGCGGCGCGCGAGTTCAGGCGCCGGGACTAGCGGAACAAACTTTCCGTCGACCCTTGCCTGATCGAATCCCATCCGGCTGAGGCGGGCGAAAAGCTCACGGTATATCCCTTTGCGCCCATGAACCAGCGGCGCCAGAAGTCTAACGGGACCGACGGCCCCTGTTTCCTGTCGAATTCGCGATAAAATGTCGTCTATGGTAAGGGTTTCCAGCTTTTTGCCGCACCCGGGGCATCGCTGTTCCCCGAGTTTGGCGTACAATAACCGGAGCAGGTGATAGGTTTCGGTAATCGTGCCGACCGTGGACCTTTTGCCGAACCGGCTGGTCCTTTGTTCGATTGCAATGGTCGGGGGCAGACCGACGATCTGGTCCACGTCCGGCTTCTCCATTATCTTGAAATACTGGCGGACGTAAGAGGAAAGGCATTCGAGGTATCTTCGCTGACCTTCGGCGAAAATAACGTCAAAGGCCAGAGTGGATTTCCCAGAGCCGCTCAGCCCCGTCAACACGCTCATTTTTCGGCGTGGCAGCCGGATTTCCTCGATTGCGAGATTGTGCTCGCGCGCTCCGCGTATAATAATCTCGCGAGACTGCGCGCGTGCGGGGGGATTGTTCGAACTGCCGGCGATGGCCGTTTCCCGGTTCGGGGCGCCTCGCGGAAGGTGGGGATTGCGCAATGTTGCGGCGCTTAGACCGGAAAATCCAATCTGAGGCTCCGCCGCCTCCGAGAGTTCTCCCTCATCGGCGTAAACCCTTTTGGCCTCCTCCAAGCGCTTCCCGAGGTAGGGGCCCGTTATGCTGTGCGCGCACCTGGACACTGCTTCGGGCGTACCCTCGCAGACAATGCTTCCGCCTCTTTCTCCACCTTCCGGACCAAGGTCGATAATCCAGTCGCATGCCGCCAATAAATCCAGATTGTGCTCCACTACCAGAACAGTGTTTCCTTTTTCGATCAGTTTGCCTAAAACGCGAATCAATTTTGAAATATCGTCTGAGTGAAGGCCGGTCGTGGGTTCATCGAGGATGAAGAGCTTTGCGCCGCCTGAATGTCCACCTGAGAGATGGCGGATGAGCTTAAGTCTTTGAGCCTCTCCACCTGAGAGCGTACTTAGCGGCTGGCCCAAGCGGACGTAATCGAGACCTATCGCTATTACGGGTTCCAGCGCGCCTGCGAGCTGCCGGTTTTCAGGAAAGCGATCGAGTATTTCCCGCGCGCTCATTTCCAGCATATCGCCTATTGAGATTCCCCTCAGTCTGATATCGAGCACCTCTTCTTTGAACCTTTTGCCCCCGCACTGAGCACAGCGCACAAAGACGTCGGCCAGAAACTGCATTTCGACGCGCTCGAAACCCTTCGCCGTTACATGTCTCGCACCTTCCACCCGGCACGTTGAACGAGAAATGCCTGGTCGAAAAACTTTTGGCAATCGCTTCAGGCGTGGCCGCGAACATCTTGCGCAACGGGTCCAGCGCACGGGTGTATGTCAGCAGATTTGCTCTGGGAGTCCGGCCGACCGGCTGCTGGTCAACCAGTATAATCTCTGCGAATGCTATCGACCCCTGTGATTTCGTCGTGAAGACCGGGCGTTTCAGCGGCTCGACCCTTCTTTCTGAGCCAGCCATGGTATAGTGTTTTTTCGACGAGAGTGCTCTTTCCCGAACCTGAAACGCCGCTTACCCCGACCAGCAGACCTAACGGAATTGTCGCGTCGATTCCCTTGAGGTTGTTCTCTCGCGCGCCCATGATGGTCATTTTTTTCCATGGGTGAGGCGGACGCCGAGTCATTGAATGGGGCAAAACCGATTTTCTGCCCGATAGATACGCCCCCGTCAGGCTATCCGCAGATCGCTCGAGTTCTCCAGGCGGTCCCTGGAACAGGACTTCGCCACCCTTTTCGCCTCCACCCGGACCCATGTCTATGACCTGGTCGCAAAACCGGATCATCCCCGGATCATGCTCGACCATCACGACACTGTTTCCCATCGTCACGAGCCGGTTCACCTGGTCCATGAGTCTTTTCTGGTCGCGCGCGTGAAGCCCGACGCTGGGTTCGTCGAGCACGTAGAGCACATTTACCAGCGCCGACCCCAGAGCGCGGGTAAGATGCACCCGCTGCACTTCTCCACCCGAGAGCGTTCTTGACTGACGGTCGGAAGAAAGATAGTGCAGCCCGACAGCCATCAGGAACTGAACTCTGCTTCGGATTTCAGAGATGAGCAAAGATGCGGCCGGGTCCAGGGAGATCTCGGGCCACTCTCCGCCGAAAAACCGGCTTAGCTTTTCAATGCTGTAAGAGGCGATTTCCGCAATGTTTTTCCCCCGCAGCCGGTACAAAAGAGTCGATGGCTGGAAGCGCGAGCCTGCGCATGCATCACAGGCGACATAGGCCCGGTAACGCGACAGGTAAACCCGCACGTGCATTTTGTACGTCTTTGTTTCCAGCCACTCAAAAAATCCTTTTATCCCGTAGTAGCTTCTTGTGCCGTTTATAATCTTTTGGCGAGCGGCCTCATCAAGATCGCCAAACGGAAGGTCTACGGGGATTTTTTCTTTCTTGCAGAAATCAAGTAGTTCAGAATATTCCTCCCTGTCCGTCCCGAAGGGTTTCACGGCGCCCTTTTTTATAGTGAGGCCCCGGTCTGGAATGACCAGATCGATATCCACTCCTATAGTTCTGCCAAAACCACGACATTTAGGGCACGCCCCGATGGGGCTGTTGAAAGAGAACAGGTTCGGGTCGGGGGAAGGAATAGGGGAGGCGTCCGCACAATCGGCGCATGAAAGTCCGGAGCTGAACCTTCTGATCCGGTCCGGCATCACGACCACCGCCAGGCGTCCCCTTCCCATCGTATAAGCGGTGGTGATGGAATCCAGTATCCGGTTTCGCGTGGTTTTTCCCCACAGCAGCCGGTCTACAATGACCAGAAGCTCAAGGCCGGCAAGCTCGGCTGATGCAGCCTCGCCAAGGTCTTCAAGGTTCAGGACGGCCCCGTCGGCAAAAATTCGCAGGAAGCCCTGCGAGAGGAGATGAGTCCTCCATTGAGCCGCCGGACCGGTAGGGAAGGGAAAGCATACGAGCACCCTGTCTTCCGCGGCGAGGTCGCTGAGCTTTGCGTAAATCGTTTCCGGGGAATCGGAGGTCACCGGGTTCTGACAGGAGGGACAATGCGGGATCGCCAGCCTGGCGAAGAGAAGCTTCAGGTAGTCGTTTATTTCGGTTATCGTCCCGACCGTTGAGCGGGAGCTTCGAACGGCGGTCCCCGATTCTATTGCTATGCCCGGTGGAATGCCTTCGATCAGGTCGGCTTCGGGAGGGTCCATCCGCTCCAGGAACTGGCGCGCATAAGGAGAGAATGTCTCGATATACCTGCGCTGTCCTTCTGCATAGAGCGTATGAAGGGCAAGGCTGGACTTTCCCGAGCCGCTGACGCCGGTAAGAGCGATCAGCCTGTTTAATGGAATATCCAGGTCCAGATTCTTCAGATTATGCTGGCGAACGCCTCGAAGGCGGATGACTTCAGGCTCCAATAGAACACTCCATAAGCCAGAGCAGCAGGAAGCAAGAAACAGCAAGCGGGAATGATCTCTTCTTCACGCTTCACGCTTCACGCTCCTCGCTACCCGGGCGCTTTTTCCTTTTTCACCGGTTCGGACAACTTAATGTCTTGATATTGAGCCTGCAATTAATTAACAATTCACAATTCATCAACAGCATAATGTATTATAACCCGGATAGAACGGCGCAGGTATTTCTTTCAGGATGATCGGAAGGCCGGATTATCCAGCCCGGAAAGCATCAGATGAACGATCTTACCCCCATGATGCGGCAGTACCTCGAGATAAAATCGAAGTACCCGGAATCGCTCTTGCTCTATCGCATGGGGGACTTCTACGAGATGTTCATGGAAGATGCGCTGACCGCTTCGAGAGTGCTCGACATTGCGCTGACGTCCCGTGACAGACAGGCGCAAAATCCCGTCCCGATGTGCGGAGTTCCCTATCACGCGGCGGAAAATTATATAGCAAAGCTGGTTGCCGCAGGTTACAAGATCGCCATCTGCGACCAGGTCGAAGACCCCAAAAAGGCCAAGGGGCTCGTGCGCCGGGAGGTCACAAGGGTCCTTACTCCGGGGCTTATCGTTGAAAATCAGAACCTTACCTCCAACCAGCCAAACTACCTGGCGGCGGTCTGGGCGCCTGGTCCCGGAAAACTCATCGGGCTTGCCTGTTTGGACATCTCGACGGGAGAATTCAGGATCACCGAACTCGACTCAGAAGAAAGCCTGCTTGAAGAGCTGTTTAGAATCAACCCCAAAGAAATTCTACTCCCGGAGGAGCGCAGCGCCGAGTGGGTAAAATCGGTGTTAAACCGAATAGATGTGGCCTTCACGCATACTGAGGAGGTCCATTTCGACAAACGTCGATCTTATGAGCGGCTTGCTTCCCATTTCCGGGTGCACTCGCTCGAAGGGTTTCGGCATCGTCGGCATGGATTCGGCAATTCAGGCCGCCGGAGCAGTATTGGCCTATGTTAACGAAAACCTTTTCGGTTCGTGCGACCATATCAAGACAGTGATTCCCTACAGCCGCTCCGAGTTCATGGTTTTGGACGAGGCTACCGTAAGGAATCTTGAAATATTCTTTTCCGCCAGCTTCCAGGGGAGAAAAGGGTCTCTGATCGATGTGGCGGATCATACGCGAACCGCGATGGGAGGCCGCAAGCTCCGGCAGTGGCTGCGTTATCCGCTGCTGAACCTGGAGCAGATCAATCAAAGGCAGAGCGCAATCGCCGAGTTGGTTGAGCAAAGCAGCCCCAGAGCGGCGGTGCTGGAGGCGCTGGAAGGGATAAATGACATCGAGAGGCTGAATGCAAGAAACAGCACGGGGGTTTCTTCTCCTCGAGACCTGATAGGCCTCAAGAAATCCTTACAGGCTCTGCCGCGCATGGGACAAACGATTGCAAGCTGCCGGAGCGCGCTTTTGGCCGGCATTGTTTCCAGGTGGGACAGCCTTGAGGACCTCTCAGCCCATCTCGAGGCCGCTTTGTGCGACCCCCCTCCGGCAACCCTTTTTAACGGCGGGGCGATAAATCCCGGTTTTCATCCCGAATTGGACCATTACATACGGTTGAGCCGCGACGCAAAAGGGTGGATGGCCGACTATGAGTCCCTCCAGCGCCGTGAAACAGGCATAGCTTCCCTCAAGGTCCGCTTTAACAAGGTTTTCGGCTATTACATCGAGATATCCCGATCCAATCTTAGCTCGACGCCTCAGCATTATTTCCGCAAACAGACCCTGGTGAACGCCGAACGCTTCATTACCGAGGAACTCAAAGAATTTGAAGTTCAGGTCCTTGAGGCCGATGAAAAACGGCTCGAACTCGAAGCGCGGCTTTTCGTCGAACTGCGCCAGGCCGTTTCCCGCGAGAGTGGGCGGATACAGGAGATGGCCGAAATAATCGCCAACCTCGACTGTCTCAGTTCACTCGCCGAGGTCGCCGCAAAGTACGATTACTGCAGACCCGAGGTTGATTTGAGCGAGTCCATCCATATCCGGGACGGAAGGCATCCGGTTCTAGAGCGGTTTCTTGCTGAAGGCGGCTTTGTCCCGAACGACCTGGATCTGGACCAGGAAAACCAACAGGTGCTGATAGTAACCGGCCCGAACATGGCCGGGAAATCCACCATTCTCAGGCAGGCCGCTCTGATCGTTTTGCTCGCGCAGATCGGCGCCTTCGTTCCGGCTTCCGAAGCCCGCATCGGCATTGTCGACCGCATTTTCACTCGAGTCGGGGCCTCGGACGATCTGGCGCGCGGCCGGTCCACTTTCATGGTCGAAATGCAGGAGAGCGCCAATATTCTTCACCATGCGACGCCTCAAAGCCTTATCATACTGGATGAAATCGGAAGAGGCACCAGCACATTCGACGGCATGAGCATAGCGTGGGCGGTTGCGGAATTCCTGCACGATTTCAGGGGCAAGGGAGTCAAGACCCTTTTCGCCACTCACTATCACGAGCTGACCGAACTTGCCCGGAACCGGTCAAGAGTAAAAAACTTCAATGTGGCTATCAGGGAATGGCGGCAGGAGATACTTTTTTTTCATAAATTGACTCCCGGCAGTTCGAGTAAGAGCTACGGCATCCAGGTCGCCAGGCTTGCCGGCCTGCCGGGCGAGATAACGGAACGCGCCCGCGAAATCCTGGCCCAGCTCGAAGGAGGCGCATCCGCAGGGCCGTCTGGCGGACCAGGTCTTAAGGCCAAGGGCTTCAGTTCCTCGAAAGAGAAGGTCGAGCCGAGCATACAGCTTTCGATTTTCCAGAAGGCCCCGGATTGGGTGCAGAGCAAAGTCCTGGAGCTTGATCCGGATAGCATGACTCCCCTTTCAGCCCTTCAGACGCTACACTCGCTAAAGGAGGAAATCCTTCGTGAAGTGAACGGCCCAAAGTCTCACGCCAAGCGGCGAAGGCGCGAAGAGAAAAAGAATTAAAACGGAATGTTACGGAGAATTTTTCATGAGCCGGAATGAGCGCCTCGAAATTGCGCCGGGTGCGGTGTTCGAATTTTACGAATCAAAGGAAATCCTTTGCGGGGTTGTTCTAGTTGTAAAGGACGGCCGATTCAATGCGCTTTCCGAGCATAATCGCGAAGTAGGTCTTTCCCAGTCAAGAATCGTTCATTACGGAAAGGCGTTCCTTGACCCGAAGCTGAGCCGTGATGAACTGCTGCAAGACCTGCGATCGATCTCCGTGAATCGGAAGAGCGTCATGGACCGGATCGATCTGAAGGAAATCTGGGTCTTGTTACAATCCGAAGAGACCGGCTATGAAGCCGAAGAAATTGCCGAGTTCATTTTCAATACCCCGATTTCCGATGACCAGTCAGCCGCAGTCAATCGGTTGCTGCTTTCCGACAGGCTCTATTTTCAGGTCAAGGACTCAAGATTCTACCCTCGGTCGGCTCAAAACGTCGAGGCGCTCCAAATCGAGCTCGAAAAGGAAGCCGAGAGGGAGCGCAGACTCGTCGAAGGGGCCAGGTGGGCCGCAATTGTGCACGGCCGCCGGCAAAATATCCCTCAGATCGAATTTCGTGAAGAACTGATAGAGGAGTTGAAAAACTTTGCTGTTTTCGGACAGGAGGCAAAAGAAAGCGCCTTCGTCAAAGAACTTCTAAGGCTGGCCGGCGTTCCTTCGACTCCCCAGTCGGCTTTTCGCCTTCTGGTGAGGCTGGGCGAATGGCGTGAAGATGAAAATCTCATGCTGCACGAGCATGGCATTTCCGCCGAGTTCCCTCCCGACGCCATGGAGCAGACGGAGCGGATACTGAGATCAAGCCGCGCCGAAGCCGCCAAAAATGAACGCGAGGACCTCACAGACCTCGATGTTTTTACGGTGGACAGCCCTTTGACCCGCGATTACGACGATGGGCTAAGCGTGCGCGAGCTCGGGGGCGCACTTTTCGAGATAGGCATTCATATCGCCGACGTTGCCAAACTTATCGAGCAGGGTACGCCCCTGGATCGCGAATCCGGGGGAAGGGCAAGTTCGATCTACCTGCCCGATGAGCGTGTTTCCATGCTGCCCCCCTCCCTTTCGGAGGGGATATTGAGCCTCAAGTCCGGCGAAGACCGTCTCGCGCTCAGTTTTCTCATTACGATCGATTCTGAGGCCAATATTTCCGAAACGAGGATTTGCCCGAGTGTCGTCAGGGTTCGCAGGCAGCTAACCTACCAGGATGTCAACGATAGGATTCATGAAGAGAGCAAACTGAAGGCGCTCTATGAGATTGCTTCGAGACTTAGGCAGAAACGGCTCGATCTTGGCGCGATCATTCTCCCGCTCCCGGAAATCCAGGTCTACGTGAACAGCGCCGGGATGATTCAGATTGCGCATTACGACAAGGAGACGCCGAGTCAGATACTCGTGTCGGAATGGATGATCGAGGCAAACGCCGCTGCGGCCTGCTATCTTGCCCAAAGACACATCCCGGCCCTCTATCGAAATCAGGCGGAATGCCGGCCGGAAACCGAGTTCGTCCAAAGCGAGCACGAACTATTTCGAATTTATCGCCGGAGGCGCCTCTTTTCGCGGGCGGAACTGTCCACCGAGGATAAACCTCACTGCAGCCTCGCAATCCCTCATTACACGACCGTAACTTCACCCATCCGCCGCTACTCGGACCTCGTAGTGCAGCGTCAATTGAAACATGCCCTGAGCACGGGGACCGGACTCTATTCCAAACAGCAACTAGATGAAATGTCAGGACAGCTTTCGGCTGGTCAAGCCAGGGTTTTCTCGATCCAGCGCAAATGGACCAGGTACTGGATTCTCAAGTACATGGAACAGGAAGACGTAGAAAACATGAACGCGCTGGTGCTGGACAAGAATGCCCGCTACGCGCACCTCCTGATCCCGGATTTCCTGCTCGAAGCCAACGCCCCGGCGCCTGAGAACGCTAAATTCAATCAGGGCGACATGGTGAAGATTCGCATAGAAAAGGCGATACCGCGCGAGGACGTTCTGAAGATACAGATACTGGAAACTCTCCCCAGGTAAGCCGGAAGGGCTTATTATAAAAAACCCCCGCGCCGTGCGGCGCGGGGGTTTTCATTGTATGATAGACTTATATGCAAGTTTCACATTTCGTAGCCGACTTCACCATGCTGAGATAGATCGAGACCTGTGGATTCGTCTTCTTCGCTTACCCTCAAGCCCATGGTTGCATCGAGCACCTTCAGTATGATGAAGGTTACCGCAAAAGAGTAAACCCAGGCACATAGTACTGACAACGCCTGAATGCCTACCTGGCTCGCGTTTCCGAAAAAGAGTCCATCAGCGCCGGCCGCATTGATGAGCTTTGAGGCGAAGAACCCGGTAAACAATGCGCCCAGAGTCCCGCCAACCCCGTGAACGCCGACCACATCCAGGGAGTCGTCATACCCGAGCTTCGGTTTCAGACTGCACGCTCCGTAGCAGATCGCACCGGCTAAAATCCCTAGAAGGAGCGCCGAGAGCGGACCGACAAATCCGGATGCCGGAGTGATGGCGACAAGTCCGGCAACCGCGCCTGATGCGGCGCCAAGAGCCGTAGGTTTGCCTCTGTGGATCCATTCCGTGAACATCCAGGACATGGCCGCAGTACCGGTTGCAATGTGCGTAACCACAAATGCCGAAGTCGCAAGCGCACCCGAGGCTACCGCGCTGCCCGCGTTGAACCCGAACCACCCAAACCACAGGATACAGGCCCCGAGTATCGTCAGTGTAAGGTTATGCGGCGCCATGACTTCAACCCTGTAGCCTTTTCTTTTACCCAGAACCAGTACGCAAGCAAGCGCAGAAACACCGGAGCTGATATGCACCACAAGACCTCCGGCAAAATCAAGCGCCCCCATTTCTTTCAGCCAGCCCCCCGCGCCCCACACCCAGTGAGCGAGCGGATCATACACAAGGAATGCCCAGACAGTAATGAACACTACGTAAGTGCTGAACTTGAACCTTTCGGCAATGGCCCCTGAAATAAGAGCGGGAGTTATGATGGCGAACATCATTTGAAATATCATGTATGCCTGATGCGGGACGGTGGGGCAGTAGTCGGCGTTTGGCTCGAACCCGACACTTCTTAGACCCGCCCAGTCAAGATTGCCGATAAAGTGGCCGATATCGGGCCCAAACGACAGACTGTAGCCGAAAAGCACCCATTGAATCGTTATTATGCCCATTGCGACAAAACTGTGCATAATGGTTCCAAGGACGTTTTTACGCCGAACCATTCCCCCGTAGAACAGGGCAAGACCGGGGGTCATAAACAGAACAAGGGCCGAAGAAGCAAGGACCCAGGCCGTGTCCCCGGTGTCGATTTTCGCCGGGGCCTCCGCTGGGGCAGGAGCAGGCGTGGTCGCCTGCGCCAACTGAATCGGCGCATGCTCTTCCTCGGCAAGAACAGTGCTTGCCAGTAACGCCAGGGAAACAAGAACCAAAGCCGCCAACAATTTCTTCATACTGTTTTCCTCCGGATCTCTAAACGAGTTGCGAAAGAGTCGCTCCTCTAATAAATCACCAAAACGCTAAAGGGCTTCATGACCGGTTTCTTTGGTCCTGATGCGCATGACGTCACTTACGGGAGATAAAAAGATCTTCCCATCTCCGATCTTCCCGGTGTAGGCCGCCTTTTGTATGGCCTCCATGACCTTCCCCGCCAGTTCATCCGGAACCACGGTCAGGATCAGCAACTTGGGGACGAAATTTACCGTGTATTCAGCTCCCCTGTAGAGTTCCACATGGCCCTTCTGGCGCCCGAACCCCTTCACTTCGCTGACGGTCATACCCTGGATTCCGAGCGCTGTCAGCGCTTCCTGCACCTCGGTAAGCCGGAAAGGTTTTATGATTGCTTCAATTTTGGTCATCTCCCTACCTCCGCCTCTCTCTTCGGTTTAGATTTGTGCCTGCCTCCGATCGCTAGGCCTCCCCGCATATCATGTCCATTTCGCGGGCCGAACTCTCGGCAACAGTCCAAAGCACATGCCAAAACTTCGATCAGATATTGAACTTTTATGTTAAGTAGCCGACATTAATAGGCTAATATCTTGCCGGCAGGGTCGGAATGCGCTATTTCAGGGTCACAAAACAGCACATAAATGTATCGATTGCCGCCGAAGGCACAAGTATGAAACGTTTTTGTAAAAAATCGGGGACTCAGGCGAAAGGCAGGCGCTAAAACGTCTCATCCGCGCAGGTCCGATATGATAATGAACCTGCCTGGAACCATTCTGTAGAAAAGGATTTTCCCTGAGGATTTCTTGAACGGAAGAGCGCTTTAGTGTAAATGAGAATGCTTCAAGCGGTCATAATCAATCGGCCTCCCGGAAGAAAAAGCCGGTTCTGTGCGGTTGAAAGTATCTTTTGAGAAGCGATAAGGAGATTTAATCGGATGATTTTTGTTCAAGTCATTATACTGGCGGTTCTCCAGGGAGCATGCGAACTGCTGCCCGTATCAAGTTCGGCCCATGTGATCATCGCCGAAAAACTGATGGGTATCGACCCCACAACTCCCGATATGACTCTTTTGCTTGTCATGCTTCACACCGGGACCATGCTCGCGGTGATCATATATTTCTGGCCGTCCTGGAAAGCGAGCTACTTCCAATCAGGCAAAACTTTCTGGGACTTTATCCGCCTGGTTTCGGTCGCCACGCTTCTCACCGGCGTTGTCGGGTTGGTTCTGAAGGTGCTTATAGAGGAGGTTTTTTTGAGCCACGTGGCTAATGCGGAAGTTGAGATGATTTTCGGAAATCTTGGCCTCATTTCGCTTTCCCTTGCCGCAGCAGGAATTTTCATAATCGTTTCAGGCTGGAAAGAAATGGTTTCAGCCGGAGAGGTCAAGGTTGGATTAAGAGGGGCCGTCTGGATTGGGGCCGTGCAGGGCCTATGCCTGCCTTTCAGGGGCTTTTCCCGCTCCGGAGCGACCATCTCCACCGGTTTGCTGGCGCGAATTCGCAAAAGAGCCGTGGAAGAATTCAGCTTCGCCCTTGTCGTTGTCCTTACTCCTCCGATTATTCTGAAGGAAGTATATCGCTTGTTCAAAGCCCACCACTTATCATCAATCCAGACACCGGATTTGTTTCACCTTCTCCTGCCGAGCATCGTTGGAATGGTTGCGAGCTTTCTTGCAGGGTTATTAGCGCTTAAATGGCTGTCAAGTTGGCTCGAAAGGGGCCGATGGAAATACTTCGGCTACTACTGCCTGGCAGCCTCGGCCCTTGCGTTTTTTCTCTATCGATCGGGCTTTTAACCTTTGATATCGGAAAATGAGGTTCTTTGGGTCCCCGCCCTCCGATATCCGGTCTTCGCAGGGGATTATCGTTTCAAACGATCACAGGGCCTCGCTTCCCGTTTCCTTCGTGCGAATCCGTACAGCCTCGTCAATCTTTGAAAGGAATATCTTCCCGTCTCCGATTTTGCCGGTGAAAGCCGCTTTTTGAATCGCATCCACGGCTTTTTGCGCCAGATCGTCAGGAAGAACGGTCATGATATAGAGTTTGGGCACGAAATTTACCGTGTATTCCGCTCCTCTGTAGAGTTCCACATGACCCTTCTGCCGCCCGAATCCCTTGACTTCGTTTACCGTCATTCCCTGGATGCCCAGCGCTGTCAGCGCCTCCTGCACTTCAGTAAGCCGAAAAGGTTTTATGATCGCTTCTATTTTTGTCATCTCCCTGCCTCCACCGATTTCCAGATTTTGATTTACCGCCTCATCTCCCTGTCATGCCGATTTTGACATTAGAGCCGGTAGCACATTTTTGCGCCTTTTTTGTAAAGTTCAAACTTGTATCTCCAGATGGGAGAAAAATAACACAAAAATACCGGACTGCGCCACTTTTGTCTTCTGCATGAGCGGAATAGTTGCAATAATAAGCAACATCGGAACAGTAGGCAGACAACAGGTGATTAGTCGAGCACAACAATGGACAAATTTGTCATCTTATGGCGTCAAGTTTGCCTAAAGATACATAATTGTGACATTATTTTCGGACAGCCTGAGCCGAATGATAAAAATGTCCTTATACATCAAGGACTTGACTGGCTCCCATCTCCGGGTACGCAGCTTGCTCGTGTCTGCAAGTTTAAACACCGTAAAATTTTTCGGACAATTTCAATCAACGAGGAAAGGCATGTGCGCTATGGCTTTCAAGTTCGGGAAGAGTGCAGGTTTGCTGACATGGATGAGTGCGGCAACATTTTTGTCTCTATTGGTATGGACACGCCCTGTTTTTGCGGCCGAGGCGACCGTGATGAATCCGGCAGACACCGCATGGGTGCTCACATCGGCTGCATTGGTCATGCTGATGCTGCCCGGCCTTGCCCTTTTTTACGGCGGCATGGTGCAGCACAAAAATGTACTCAGCTCTCTTATGCACTCATTTGTTGCGCTCGGCGTTCTGGGACTGCAATGGCTTATCATAGGATACTCGCTTTCGTTTTCCCCGGGGAACTGGTTCATCGGTGACCTCAGCCAGTTCATGCTCAACGGAACGACAATCGATTCGCTGAAGGACACAATCCCGACATACGCCTTCGTCATGTTTCAGGGGATGTTCGCCATCATCACTCCGGCGTTGATCAGCGGCGCCATAGCCGAGCGAATGACGTTCAAGTCCTACCTGGCCTTTCTCGTGCTCTGGTCGTTCATTGTCTACTATCCCCTGGCTCACTGGGTATGGGGCGGCGGCTGGTTCCAGTCGATGGGCGGCCTCGATTTTGCGGGCGGTCTGGTCGTTCATCTCTCGGCCGGGGTTTCTGCGCTTTCAATTGCCATTGTGATCGGAAAACGCAGGGGATATCCCGGCGAGATGTTTGTCCCTCATAATCTGACAATGACATTGCTGGGCGTTGGGCTCCTTTGGTTCGGCTGGTTTGGCTTCAATGCCGGCAGCGCTCTTGCGGCAAACGCAACGGCGGCCCTGGCTTTTACAGCCACGATGACCGCCGCCGCCGCCGGGTCGTGCTCCTGGATGGCGATGGAATGGATGATCGTAAAAAAACCCAGCGCCCTTGGATTTGCTTCTGGAATCGTTGCCGGGCTTGGTGCGGTGACCCCGGCTTCCGGGTTTGTAACCCCTGGATGGGCGATGGTCATTGGACTGGTCTCCGGGGCGATCTGCTTTTACGGGGTCCGAATGAAATTCGGACTCGGTTACGATGACTCTCTGGACGTGGTTGGGGTCCACGGTGTCGGCGGCGCGTGGGGAACGCTGGCAACCGGTCTTTTCGCCACTGCAGGCGCGAGCGGACTAACGGCGGGCAACCCGAAGCAGTTGGGAATACAGGCTATTGGAGTTGTTGCAGTGGCTCTTTACTGTATAACAGCCACCTACCTCATCGCCTATTTTCTCGAAAAAACAATGGGGTTAAGAGTGGGTATGGATGAAGAATTATCGGGTCTGGACAAAGAGCTTCACGGGGAGGTAGGGTACAGCATCTAACCTGTTTTGGCTTTCGGTTCAACCAGGGGCGCCGGACTTTTCGGGCCGGCGTCCCGCGCATTTTTTCAGCCAGTCGTTTCGGAGGCGTTCTACTTCAAGATATCGATTTCGTTTCTATAATTGCTTTGGCCAGCCGGAACGCCCATTTCCCGTCACCCGGAATAACCCTTGTATTTCTATTGGACTGTGGTATCTACAAATCATCAGGTGGCATTGTCGTAAATCCTGATCGGAAGGCGCCGCTTTTTTCCAGCGGCGCCTTTTTTTCGTCATCCACTACGGCCATCTCAAGCAATTCTTCAGAAGTGTTGAAACGCTGCTTTCTAAGCCGTGCCGGCGGCGTGCTCTTTCGAGGTCATCGAGTTCAGCAGGTAGGCCTCTATGAAGTCATCGAGTTCGCCGTCCGAGAACGCTTTCCACGTTCCCTTTTTCGACATTGGTGCGGTGGTCCTTCACCAGCCTGTATGGCTGCATGACATAGGACCTGATCTGGTTGCCCCACGCGATTTCATCGAGGTTGTCATGGGTTTCCTGCATTTTGGCCTGCTGCGCGCGTCTTTCGCGTTCGTAGAGTCTTGCCTTGAGGATTTTCAGGGCTATATCGCGGTTTCGATGCTGCGACTTCTCATTCTGGCACTGAACCACGATGCCGGTAGGCAGGTGCGTCAGCCGGACTGCCGAGCTCGTCTTGTTTACGTGCTGGCCACCGGCCCCGCTGGCCCGGTACGTGTCAACACGCAGGTCGGATTGCTTTATTTCGACCTCTATTTTGTCGTCGATTTCGGGAAAGACCAGCACTGCCGCAAATGATGTATGCCTGCGGCCGCTTGCGTCGAAAGGAGAGATTCTCACCAGCCTGTGCACGCCCGATTCAGCCTTCAACATTCCATATGCGTAAGGACCCGAAACGGTAAAGGTAACATTTTTTATTCCGGCTTCTTCCCCCTCCAGAAGGTCGATCATTTCGACCTTGAAGTTCTTCCTCTCACACCAGCGCAGGTACATCCTGAGCAGCATCTCGGTCCAGTCCTGCGCTTCGGTGCCGCCCGCACCGGCGTTAATGCTGACGATTGCATTCTTGTCATCGTTTTCATCGCTCAACATCTGCCACAGTTCGAGTTCCCTGTATTTTTTCTGAAGCTCCTCCAGCTTGCGTTGGACTTCCTTCAGATTAACCTCGTCCGCGCTCCTCGACCGCCATATCGAAGAGCAGTTCGTTATCCTCTATCTCAGCGGCAAGATTGCGCCAGGTCTGGATAATTTCGATTGAGTTCGGATCGCTCTTTCAAGACATCGCGGCCTGCCTCCGGGTTTTCCCAGAAGTCCTGTTCGGCCATCAGCTTTTCGAGTTCGGCCGAACGTGCCTGCTTTCCCGCGATGTCAAAGATATCCTCCCAGGGTTTGAAATTTTTGAGACAGGTCTTTGAGCGAATTTTTCAGCTCTGAAATATCTATATTCATCGGGACTTCCTCCTGGCAATTCTCGTACGGACAATTTTGAATATTATTGCGCAAAATGTTGCAAAAACGCAAAACCAGGCAAACATATCACCATATTTAGCATAAAAAGAAAGATAAGACATCGGGTGAACGCCGCACGTCAGAAAACCGCGCGTGTTCAACGCCAATCTTCCGCATTCCCGCCCGGTGGCATCGAACATGGCGCTGATTCCGGTGTTTGCGGCCCGCACCAGCGGGACTCGAAACTCGATTGCGCGCCAGCGTGCGATCTCCAGGTGCTGATACGGTCCCCCCGTATCGCCGTACCAGGCGTCATTTGTAATGTTTATCAGCACTTGGGCGCCCCTCCTGACGGTTTCACGGGCAATCTGCGGAAAAATCACCTCGTAGCAGATCAGGACGCCCAAGAGGGGGGCCTTCGAAAAGAAGCGGCCCGGGATTGGTTCCGGGAATAAAATCCGCAGAGCCTGCCGCTATATGATGGACAAAAAACAGTATGTTCGACCAGGGCACATATTCTCCGAATGGAACCAGGTGCTGCTTGGCGTAAGCCCCAACCATTTTTGCGCGCTCATCGAGAAGATAGGCCCTGTTGAGCAAACGCGCCTTACCTTCCACCCGGACCACGCCAATGCTCCCGAAAAGCAGCGGTTTTCCGGTCTGCCTTACGATACTGTCAACCCGGGGACTCAGTTTCTCATCCAAGCCGTAGAAAAAAGGCATCGCGGATTCCGGCCACACCAGAATGTCGGGAACCGGTTTCTGCTTTGACGCACTCCAGGCTGAGACGGGCGTATGTGTCGATCGTTTCATCCTCGAATGCAGGGTCCCATTTTTCACTCTGGGCGATATTTCCCTGTATAACCCCCACATTCAGCGCGACAGTGCGGTCTTGCAAGCCCCTGATTTGTTCGCAACGCCAGAAGCCGTAAAGCAGGGCGCAAACGATGCAACCGGTCAGGACCGCGACCCCCGATCTGCGGCAAAAGTTGCGGATAAAACCGTAGATGACCGTATTGCCAAGCACTACGAGCCAGCTCAGCCCATAGACTCCGGTTATGTCGGATATCTGGATGAGCTGGTTTAGCGGCGTCTGGGTATATCCCAGGTTTGCCCACGGAAATCCTGAAATTGCGTGCGCCCGGGCCCATTCGAGAGCAACCCATGCGAAAGGCAGCCCAAAGACGTAGAGCAGAGGCCGGGGCTGCCATCTTTGCGCCAGAAGAGCGAACAGAGCGGGATACACAGCCATTGTGGAGCAAAGCAGCAGAAGAATCAGGAAGGAAACCGCAGGCGAAAAACCGCCATAGTGATAGACAGCGTATTGTATCCAGAAAAGGCAGGTCAAAGAGTGCGCCATCCCGCAAATATAACCGAGCGCAAACGCCTGCTTTCCCGTTTTCCCTTGGATCGCATAGAGCAGCGGCACTAAAGACACCCAGGAAAGATAGAACATCGCTGGCTTCGGAAACCCCGCCGAAAGCAATAATCCGCTCAGGATGGAGAGCAATATCGCGTCATAGCACTCAGTAAAATAAGGGGACTGAGTGCGAGGACGAGGCTGATTGGAACCCCACTGTGGAAGGCTCTTCCGACTTCACTCTTCGGAAGATTCCTCCGGAGCTCCGGCCGAGTTTGCGGATACGCGCCCGATCTATCTTCCTGCTCGATCCGGCTTCGATCACGATCTCGAGACTGTCATAGACAACTTTTTCGTTCACTTCGGGCACTTTTCCGATAAGGCTTATAATAAAGCCGCCAACAGATTCAAAGTCACCTTCCGGCAGGTCGACCTGGAGAAAATCCTCGAGTTTTTCGACGTCAAGGCGCGCATTGACGCTGATGGAGCCGTCTTCATGCTCGACGATGAGTTTCTGCTCGGCATCGTATTCATCCATTACCTCGCCGATAATCTCCTCTATTATGTCCTCAAGCGTGAGAATGCCGGCAGTGCCGCCATATTCGTCAATGACAATCGCGATATGAGACTTGTTGTCCCGCAAATCCTTGAGGACTTCGCTGATTTTCTTGGTCTCGGGAATGAAATATGGAGGACGCATTATGTCGCGGATCGCCATATCGCCGGCGCCCCAGAATGGAAGCAGGTCCTTGGCGTGCAGCGTCCCGACGATGTTGTCGATACTATCCTGGTATATCGGAATCCTGGAGTGTCCGCTCTCTATTATGATCTGAATTATTTCCGAGAGTTTGGTCTCCGCCTCAGCGTAAACCGTATCGGTGCGAGGGACCATGATCTCTCTTGCTATCGTATCGCGAAAGGAAAATATCCCTTGGATCATTTCCCCTTCGTCCTCGGAGATCAGTCCCCGCTGTTCTCCTTCGTCAATTATCTGCTGTATCTCTTTTTCGACGTCGTCGGCGTTTTCGACACCGGCAAGCCGTCGGAAGCACATTCGGAGCCAATTCTGGATTCCCTTGGCTTTCGGTTCTTCCAATTTTAGATTCACTCTCTTCCAGGTAATTTTTCATGATGCCCGCCTCACCTGCGAAGCATCAAAACGGGCTCTCGCCAGCCCTGGCCTCAAACCTATTTTCTACGTAATTTTTCATGATGCCCGCCTCACCTGCGAAGCATCAAAACGGGCTCTCGCCAGCCGTCGCCTCGAACCTATATTCTACGTAATTCGCTTCAAAGGCAATCGATACTTGTTCGTTGCCCGAACTTTACTTTAACGCATTAGTCTAACAAGCAGGCCATTTCTTGTCCATGAAAATTTAGGACATCAAGCAGCGCCGCCTTGATAATGAACGAAGATTATGGTTTCATTGCAATTCTGTATGTTGTCCGTTGCGCGCACTGGAATTTTTCCTCCAAATCAATTACCGATAGTGCGCTCGACAACCTGACGGGCGGAGGTTCTTCGGTGATCGAGACGATACGCAGGTTTCCCGCAGAGTGGGAAGAGCAGGACGGCGTGCTCATGGCATGGCCCCACGAAGGGACCGACTGGGTCAATCTCCATGCCGTGCAGCGCGTGACAATCGATATCGCAAGAGAAATTACCCGTTTCGAGCGGCTGCTGATGGTGGCGCCTGATATCGAGGAAGCCAGGCAATCCATGGCCGATGCCGGGTTGCCTCTGGACCGGGTCCGATTCTCCCGGGTCGAAACCAATGATACCTGGGCGAGGGATTTTGGTCCTGTCACTGTCTTTGAGGGCGAGAGGCCGGTAATGCTGGATTTTGGCTTCAACGGCTGGGGACTCAAGTTCCCTTCCGACCTGGACAATCAGATAACCCGCAAGCTCGCCAAGTGCGGCGTCTTCGGCAAAACGCCGCTGGAGACCATGGGATTCATTCTTGAGGGCGGGAGCATCGAGAGCGACGGGCGGGGAACCATTCTCACGACCACCGCTTGTCTGCTCAGCCCCAACCGTAATCCGCACCTTTCCCGCAGCGGCATTGAGGCCTTTTTGTGTCAGAGCGCTGGGCGCGCAACGGGTCCTGTGGATCGACAACGGCCATCTGGCCGGGGATGATACCGATGCGCATGTGGACACCCTGGCGCGGTTTTGCCCGGATGACACCATCGTCTACACGGCATGTGACGATCCTGCGGACGAACATTACGGTCCGCTGGAAAGCAATGGCCGAGGAACTGAGGTCTTTCAGGACGCCGGACGGCCGGCCCTATCGGCTGCTTGCGCTCCCCTGGCCCGAGGCTGCGCATGATGAAGCAGGGCCGGAGGATTCCGGCGACTTATGCGAACTTCCTCGATCATCAATGGAGCGGTGCTCGTGCCGATGTACGGGACCCCGAAGGATCTCCCGGCCATCGAGGTCATCGGGCAGGCTTTTCCCGGGCGCCGGGTGACAGGCGTTCATTGTCTTCCTCTTCTGACCGGCCGCGGGTCGCTCCATTGCATTACCATGCAGATACCCAAAGGAGTCCTCGAATGAAAAAACTCATTGTGGGGCTCGTCCAGCAGAGTTGCACGGCGGACCGAGACGCCAATATGGAAAAGAGCGCGGCCGGCATTCGGAAAGCCGTCTCGAAGGGCGCCGAACTGATCGTGCTCCAGGAGTTGCACCTCGGACCTTATTTTTGCCAGACCGAGAACCCCGCCTACTTCGACCTGGCCGAGCCGATTCCGGGCCCTGCCAGTGAGGCGTTCGGCTCCCTGGCCAGGGAGTTGAACGTGGTGATCGTGGCTTCCATCTTCGAGCGGCGCGCTGCGGGTTTGTATCACAATACGGCGGTGGTCCTCGACAAGGATGGCTCGATAGCGGGCAAGTACCGTAAGATGCACATCCCCGACGATCCGGGCTATTATGAGAAGTACTATTTCACTCCGGGCGACCTGGGGTTCCGCCCCATTGCAACGTCGGCGGGCAGGCTGGGAGTATTGGTCTGCTGGGACCAGTGGTATCCGGAAGCTGCGCGGCTGATGGCTCTTTCAGGGGCCGAACTGCTCATCTATCCTACGGCTATCGGCTGGGAGCCGGGCGAGTCCGAGGTGGAGCGAAGCGCTGATGCTGGATGCATGGACGACTATTCAGAGGTCCCACGCAATCGCCAACGGACTGCCGGTGATCTGCGCAAACCGGGTCGGGTTCGAACCCGCTTCCGCAAGCGCCGGCCAGCGGCCAGATCTTCTGGGGAAACAGTTTCATTATCGGCCCCCAGGGCGAATTTCTGGCGAGGGCAGGCCATGACGCCGATGAAGTGCTTACGGCTCAAATCGACATGGCGAGGACTGAGGTGGTCCGGCGCAACTGGCCTTTCCTGAGAGACCGCCGAATCGACGCCTATGAGGACCTGCTGCTCTCATACAGGGATTAAGCCAGGACAGAGCGCTGAGTAATGAGCGGCGGATGCTTTCTTTAAATGAAAAAAATGGGGTCCCAGGCCAAAACCTGTACCCCATCTCTTTCTTTTGTGACTCGTAGGAATATTTCCTACCTCGAACGCTGTTTCAGCATCCGATCCATCCGGACCACCTGGGCGGATTCACGTATGGTGTTCGGAAATTCCTGCCCCCTGTCCAGAACTTTGATCTCATGTTTCTGAATTTTGAAATAACTCTTTATCGTCTCGACCGCCACGTCGGTATCGAAAGGCTTGCACGAAAACATGTCAATGCTCATATACTGTTTATCCGGAAATGTATGAATGCTGATGTGGCTTTCCGCGATCAGCACAAAACCGGATACTCCCCAGTCTTCCGGAACCGCTCCCGAATACCGGAAAACATAAGGCGGCATGATTTTGGTCATGTCCATTTGAGAAGGATAATTTTCGAGGAAATTATAGATCAGATTGATGTCTTGCAGCGCCGCACGGTCACAGCCGTAGCCATCCAAGATCAAATGGACCCCAAAACCGAATTCAGGCTTGCCCATGGCAGTCACCTCCCGTCGTGAGAACTCAGAGTCCCCTGTACAAATATTAGAATTCTATTTGCCGCCCGCTGCCGGAGATGCTACCGTGAGCACTTCTAAAAACGCTACTGGGCATTCACGTTTTCAGCCATCTGATGATGGACTCTACTCTGCCAGAGTTCAGGGCGGACTTAATGCCACATCATAAAGTGGTCTCGCAAATGGGTTAACCCAAAAAAATGTCACCGTCTCAATCTGCACTGTAATACCAATCACAACAGATTTTGGGGTGACGCCAACTAAGTCCAGCAATTTTCGTCGGTTACCGCGGAACTCCTTTTGCTCCAGCGGTCAGCCCTATATAAAGTACCCACTATAGGGTGTCAAGATTAATTTTAAGCAGATCAATTTTAAAGACAATTACGAGACCAATTGGCCTCCGTAGGCTCCCGGATGGCGAATAACCCGGCTCGGGATGTCCAAGAGGCATGACGCCAAACGCCGCAGGTCTAGCGCGAACATTCATCGACAAAAACCCGGTTTTTGCCGATGCCTTTTTTAGCGGTGTAGAGGGCGGAGTCGGCCCGCTGTATCATGTCTTGGATGTCCTGCTCGATTGTCCCGGACTTTTCGATGAACTTGGCGATCCCGATTGAAAGGCTTGTTGGTTCGAATTTCAAAAGATCAAACTTGCCTGCAGATGCGCTCGGCAACGCTCAGGGCCTGAGCGGCCGGCAGATGCGGCAGCAGCATTACGAACTCATCGCCGCCGTAGCGGTAGACACTGTCGATGTTTTCCCGTATCGAATTCGTCAAAAGGTTCGCCGTCTCGATGAGCAGCGCATCGCCTGCCTGATGGCCATAGCAGGTCGTTGTATTTCTTAAAATTATCCACGTCCATAAAGAACAGAAAGAGAGTGTGCTGATAGCGAATTGTGCGGATCGCTTCCTTTCGCGCATTTTCCTCAAAGGAACGGCGGTTCTGAAGACCGGTCAGGGGGTCCCGGACGGCCAGCTTTGCGAGTTGCTCCCTGAGGCTCCTCTCCCGGATCAGCCTGTTGAGCTTGGCCTCCAGTTCGTTGAGCGGAAAAGGGCTTTGTAATGAAATCCGCAGCCCCGGCTTCAACCACCTCAGTGTACCTGTATCTCATTATATGCCCCGTAATGGCTATTATATCGATATCGGCATGATTGCTGGACTATGTACTCGATGAGCTGCATCCCGTCCATTCGAGGCATATCCATATCGGTAACGACGATAGAGAATTCGCTTCTCTTGATCTTTTCGACAGCCTCCACGCCGTCACTGGCGCTCTCCACCTTGTGACCCTGACCGGTCAGAGCATCCGAGATAATTTCGCAGACCTGCGGCTCGTCATCGACCACCAGGATCGTCTGCGAAGGTATTGCGGATCGCTGTTCAGAATTCATTGACCACCTCTGCGAGATGGGAGAGCCAATCAGCTAAATCATCCTCCATCCAAACCGCGCGGCAAATCACTTGACTCGCCCATAAATAGGACCTATAGGCATCTTACCGGTGCTGGCCAATGCAAGTTAGAGCAACCGGAGGATTTTTACAAATCTTTTCATATTCTATCGGACTGATCCAGGCTGCAGCGTTAGTCTTTTGGAGGACCAGAATGCGCCATGTCGCAATAATTTATAAACGCATGCGCCCTGAAGCCGCCCGGCTTGCCCAGGCAACTCAAAGAATGGTTCGAGAAGCGCAACATAGAAGTTTTTCTTCAAGAGAATATCGATAATTCAGGAGTTAGCTGCGTTTATCAAAAAATCGATATCCCCGAGACAGTCGAAACGGTTGTGGTGATCGGCGGAGACGGGACCTTTTTGAGCGTTGCGCGTTTTATAGAACGAAAAGTCCATTCCGATCATCGGCATCAATTTGGGAGGACTTGGTTTTCTTACGGAAATAAGCGCCGACTCCTGTTTCGCAGAACTGGAAAAGAGTCCTCGTCGGGGGATTTCGACATCGAGGAACGAATGATATTGCGGGTATCGGTAAGGCGTGAGGGCAAAGAGATTTTCAGCCACCGCGTCCTCAATGACGCCGTTATAAACAAAGGGGCGCTCGCCCGAATAATCGACCTGCACGCAACTATCGACGGGCATTTTCTGACTCACTACCGTGGCGACGGCCTCATTATCTGCACCCCCACAGGATCGACCGCTTACAACATCTCCGCAGGGGGTCCCATCATTTTCCCGACCGCCCAGGCCATTATCATGACTCCGATTTGCCCTTTCACACTCACCAATCGGCCGATCGTCCTTCCGGCTCGACGTGACAATCACTGGTCGAAATTGGCGAACCCGCAACAGACGTAACCCTGACCTGCGATGGACAGGTAGGATGCCTGATCCAGGACCTCGACCAGGTAGTCGTTACGGCCGCCGCCACTCCGCTGCGCATCATAAAGGCCCCGGGCGTCGATCACTTCGAGATTTTGAGATCGAAGCTCAAGTGGGGCCAGGCGTAGTTTTCGGCTCCGCTCAACGCTCCACCTATCCTGACCTCAACCAGCAGCTTGCTATGATTTGAAATCAACCGCCTTCATCTGATTTGAGCATCTTTTGCAATCTTGAAGGTAGAGCAAAACTCCATGACTGCTCTTCCCTCTTCGTCGTAAAGAGTCGCATTGCCCTTGAGGCGCCTTCCCTCGCGGCTGACTACCTCCGCCTTCGCCGTCACAACGCCTTTTTCACCGGAAGAAGAAATCGCGATTCAAGTTCGATGGTGGCGAAATGCGACAGAGGCGCCATTAGGCTCTTGATCGCCATGACGACCGCCGTGTCGGCGAGACTAACCAGCGCCCCGCCGTGCATCAGTCCCGCGCCCTGGGCGTAGTCGATTAAAAAGGGCATGGTCAGGATCGCCCTGCCGTCGCAAGCCTCAACGATAGTCATATTCAAAAGCCGCTCAAACGGGGCGCAGCTTATCCATTGGTCCATTTCGAACCGGTGGGGTCCGGTTGCAGACGGCGCCTTTTCTTCCAATCCCTTTCCCATTTTGATTTCAGTTCCTTTCGATCTGACCGGCAAACGGCTAAAAGTAAGATCGAGCCATGCTATCTTCTCCGGCCCAGTATCTGAACCGCGTTCCTGATGCCGGCCAGAGTCAAATCTTCCATCGGGAAAATGCGGGCAATCCGGTTGATCGTGACGCTTTCCTTGCGACCAACGCTCTTTTGGAATGGGATTTAGCCACACACTTGCCGGAAAGGCCGTCCTGAGCTCTTTCAGCCATTCCAGGCCGGGTCTTCGATCACCTGCCTGAATGTAGAGCGAGCCGTTGGCCGCCATCAACTCGAATGGCGCCATATTGGCGTCCCCAATTATTATAAGGTGCGTGTCGCTTCCCTGGCTCACAAAGGACTTCCCACGGAATCGCCCGCGTTCTCGGCAGGTCCTGGTAAACGGCCCCGTACAGGCAATTGTGAAAATAATAGTACTTGAGGTCCTTGAAGTGGTCCCGGATTTTTCCAAACACCGACTTCACAAGGTCGAGATAGGGAATCATCGAATAGCCGCCGTTGTCCAGCAGGACTATCAGCTTTAGGCGGTCGCGAAACTCCCTGGCGAACACCAGTTCGATTTCGCCTCCGTTTTTTGCGGTCCGGGCTATCGTCTCGTCGATATCCAGTTCGGTTTCCGGTCCTGCACGCTTCAGGTTCTTAAGCGAAGCCAGGATTTGGCTCACATTTTCCCTGGCCAGAGGGGATTTCCCGCTATAATTGATATAGCTCCTTTTATCGATCACCTTCTGAGCCGTACCATGAAGACCCCTTCCATAGACGCGCATTCCTCCACCGACATGCCCCGAGTGGCCAAACGGGGACCGTCCCCCGGTCCCGATCCAGGTATGCCCTCCATGGTGCTGGGCCTGTTTGCTCAAAAGCGTTTCCCAGAACCGCCTCAGCAGTTCCTCTATCCCGTATGTTCGCAGCTCACCGGCAGAAATGACTCCTTTCTCGAGCTGCTCGCGCAGCCATTCCTGGAAAGGCTTGCCCGCAAACACCTCTTCCCAGTCGGGCATTTGCCAGGAATCTTTTCCTAGAAAGAAGCGCGCAAAAACCCGCTCGAAGGCGTCATAGTGTTCGACATTCCTGATAAAAACAAGGCGGGCCAGCAGGAAGAGCCGGTCAAGGTCGGGCGCCAGGCCTTTTTGGAGTCCCCGGTAAAACTCCAGAATATATCGGACGCTTATGGGGATTTGCGCCTCGCGCAACTGTTGGATGAATGAAAGCATCAGCAATCCTTCGGGCGAATCGAAACAAGGACTCCGGCGTCGACAGTTCATGTAATTGAGTCTTTTGCTTTACACCTTTGAATTTCAACAAATCCTGGGAACGTTTGAGAAGTGTTCCGATATGCCGGACCGCCTTCCCTGCGCCGGGCCCGTTCTCGCCGCCGGAACGCATGGCGCCTATCCAGTCGAGCAGTTCCGCGGTGGCGGGCGGCTTTTCGAACCCCTGTTCCCGCAGGCGGTAAAATTCCGTAAGACATGCTTCGAGGAGTTGTTCCGGGATGTCGGGAAAATGCAGCCGCACGATAATCGAGATCTCTTCGGGGCCCGGGAAGGGGATGTAGTGGCAGAAACAGCGGCGCAGAAAGGGATCGGACAGCTCTCGTTTGGCGTTGCTTGTAATGATTATGATGGGCTTTTGCCGCGCCGCCACTTTATGATTGATTTCCCGTGATGATAAAGGAACCATCCTCCAGGACGTCCAGGAGGTTGTCCTGAGTATCCGAATCGGTCTTATCGATCTCATCGAGCAGCAGCACCCTCCTATCCTCGGCAAGAAACGCTCTGCCGATCGGTCCGAAGCGAAGGTAATCCCAGATATCGTTAACGTTGCGGCCCGATTCTCCGCTTCCAAACCGGGAATCGTTGAGCCTGAGCACAGTATCATAGACATAGCACAGTTCTTCGCCTTTGAATGTGGACTTGCAGCGGGCTTCTTCCATGTTGACGCCAAATGCGCGGGCGATTTCGAAGGCAAGCCGGGTCTTCCCGGTTCCCGCTTCACCCATCAGAAGCAGAGGTTTTTCCATCGAGATGGAAATATTTACTATCTCGCCAAGTTCAGGGCTAAGGTAATAACGCTCGGTGCCTTCGAACTTCATGCGCTTCACTCCGTCATTGTGTCAATCCAATATCCGGGATACATAATCAATTGAGTGTTATTCGAATTGGAAACTGCCAGTCTCTTATCCGAAGTTTCCGGATGGAGACTAAATAGCAATTGTGGAAAAATGTGGCAAGATTTTCGAGAGAGTTATTCATGTCCCCTTGGGACACCCTGAAACCATGAAAAGGACCGTAGGGTGGGCTAAGCGGAGCGCAGCCCACCAAGTCTTTTCCTAGAAGGAGCGGGCTATACCCGCGATGAACTTATCGGAACAGTCAAAAGACGAATTTCCCGAAAGCGGAAAGTCCCGGGGTCTTCTTTGACGCTTTCTACGCATATAGTAATGACACATCGGAACTAGGCTGTTGGGACTTATAATCCGGCGGGAAAATCCTCCCGATTCCTATCGAGGATCAATGGACATCAGCTTGTGATTGTGGTTAGATGAATTAAAATTGATCCGTCCTCCGCAAGATAAATCGCTCGGTGAGGCATTCTATCGCATGGAGGATTATGCAAGATGGCTTGTATTGCCTTTTTCTGCTGTTGCGCCCCCATCCTGACCTCCATTCCCCACAGGCCAGCTTGATGCCTCAACCGACATAACTGAGAGAAGTTATGGAACTTGCCACACTAACCAACCACCTCTGGGAATCGGCCAACATCCTGCGAGGGCCGGTCGATGCAGCCGACTTCAAGACCTATGTCTTTCCGCTGCTATTCTTCAAGCGCATCTCGGATGTGTATGATGAGGAATATTCGGCAGCGCTGGCGGAATCAGGCGGTGACGAGGAATACGCCCGGTTCCCTCAGAACTACCGCTTTCAGATTCCAAACGGCTGTCACTGGAGCGATGTGCGCGTGGTGACGACCAACGTCGGCCAGGCGCTGCAAAAGGCGATGCGCGGCATCGAGACAGCGAACCCGGAGACGCTTTACGGTATCTTCGGTGATGCGGCCTGGTCCAACAAGGATCGCCTGCCCGATTCGCTGCTGCGCGACCTCGTCGAGCACTTTTCACGCATTAGGCTCGGCAACCAGGCCGCGCAGGCCGACATCCTCGGCCAATCCTACGAGTATCTAATCAAGAAGTTCGCCGACGCCACGAACAAGAAGGCGGGGGAGTTTTACACTCCACGCTCGGTTGTGCGGCTGATGGTGAACATCCTCGATCCCAAGGAAGGCGAGTCGATTTACGATCCCGCTTGCGGCACAGGCGGCATGCTGCTTGAGGCCGTTCATCACGTCCGCGAAAACCACGGTGATGACCGTACCCTCTGGGGCAAACTCTTCGCACAGGAGAAAAACCTCACCACCTCCGCCATTGCGCGGATGAACCTCTTTCTGCACGGCGCATCGGATTTCCAGGTCGTGCGGGGTGACACGCTGCGCCAGCCGGCGTTTTTCTCCGGCGATAACCTCGCCATTTTCGACTGCGTCATCGCCAACCCACCCTTTTCGCTGGAAAAATGGGGCGAGGAAGTCTGGGCCGGCGATCCTTACGGCCGGAACTTCGCCGGGATGCCGCCGGCCAAGACCGGCGACTACGCCTGGGTGCAGCACATGATCAAGTCCATGGCCCCCGCCACTGGTCGCATGGCCGTGGTGCTGCCGCACGGCGCGCTCTTCCGCATGAATAAAGAAGGTGAGATACGGAAAAAGATTCTCCAAATGGACTTGCTCGAAGCCGTCATCGGCCTTGGCCCGAATTTGTTTTACGGCACCGGCCTTGCGGCCTGCATACTCGTCTTTCGCCAGCGCAAGACAAAGGACCGGAAAAAGAAGGTTCTCATCCTTGATGCCTCCCGCGAGTATAAGACAGGGCGGGCGCAAAACGAACTCCTCCCCGAGCACGTCGAGCGTATTTACAACTGGTATCGCGACTATCGGGATGCTGAGGGCGTGGCCCGCGTTGTGACCCTCGACGACATTGCCGCCAATGACTGGAACCTCAATATCGCGCGCTACGTCGAACCGAAGAACGAGCAGGAAGTGCTCACGGTGGAGGAGGCGATGAAGCGGCTCAAGGAAAGCGCCACGGCGGCATTTAGGGCCGAGGAGAAGCTAATCCAAATTCTCAGGCGAGAGGGACTGTTTGCATGAGCGCACCGAACACTTACCAGTTGCGTCTTCTTGGTAAGGCAGTAAAACACCTTGAGGAAAAATACATTCTTGCCTACTTGGACCTGAAGCGACTGCTGGCTGAGAAGCCGACCGGGTACAAAGAGAAGTTTCAGGAAATCTTCGTGCCCTACTACGCCCTCAATTCCGGCGGCCTAACCAAAGACTTTATGACTCGATATTTCGACCTGCTTTTCGGCCTCGAAATTCAAGATGATGACCCGTACACCCCATTCCTGCTGGAACTCTACGAAATTCGGAGGCGCAAAGGGGACAGAGCGCTCCAGAGTTCGTTCGTGTCCAAGCTGGTTGCCATCCATGACGAATCGTCTCCGATCTTTGACCGGCATGTAAGCTATTTCTTCGGCATCACCATTCCCCGCAACGATAGCGTCAAATTCAGGATCGCGGGGTTTGTCGAGAATCTAAAACACCTTCGCAAAATCTACCAATGCTGGGCCGAGGACCCCCGGTTCCGGAAAATCCTCTTGAAGGTGAAGCAAAAATACCCCGGTTTGGAAAACTGCGCTACCTCCCGCATAGCCGACTTTCTCGTCTGGACCGTAGGGCGCAAAAAACTGGGGAGCAACCCTGAGGCGGAGAAGTAAGGTCATGGCTACGCGCATCTCCCAACAGCAGCTCGAATCCTACCTCTGGGGAGCGGCCGTGCTCCTGCGCGGCACTATCGACGCAGGCGACTATAAGCAATTCATCTTTCCGCTACTCTTTTACAAGCGCCTCTGCGACGTCTTCGACGAGGAGACCCGGACTGCGTTGGAGGAATCAGGCGGGGACGCCAAGTTCGCCGCATACCCGGAGAACCACCGTTTCCAGGCGCCTCCGGAAGCGCATTGGCGCAAAGTGCGGCAGACAGCCAGAAACGTTGGACATGCCCTCCAGTCCGCCATGCGCGCCATCGAGACGGCGAATCCCGACAAACTCTACGGCATCTTCGGCGACGCACAGTGGACGAACAAGGACCGCCTCGCTGACGCCATGCTGCGGGACCTCGTCGAACACTTCAGCTCGCTCGAACTCACCCTGGCCAATCTGCCCGAGGACGAGTTGGGCCAAGGCTACGAATACCTCATCAAGAAATTCGCCGACGACTCCGGCCACACCGCCGCCGAGTTCTACACCAACCGTACAGTCGTTCATCTCATGACCGAGATGCTCGAACCGCAATCTGGCGAGTCCATCTACGACCCTACCTGCGGTTCCGGCGGCATGCTCCTGTCCTGCGTCGCGCATCTGCGCCGCCAGGGCCAGGAGTGGCGCAACGTCCGTCTCTACGGCCAGGAGCGAAACCTCATGACCTCCTCCATTGCCCGGATGAACTGCTTCCTCCACGGTATAGAGGATTTTCAGATCGTCCGCGGCGACACCCTCGCCGAACCGAAATTCGTCCGAGGCGACCGCCTCATGCGTTTCGACCTTGTCCTGGCCAATCCGCCCTATTCCATCAAGCAGTGGGACCGGGACGCCTTCGCCTCCGACCCATGGGGGCGCAACATATTAGGTACGCCGCCACAGGGCCGGGCCGACTATGCCTTCTGGCAGCATATCATTGCCAGCCTTGCGTCCAAAACCGGCCGTTGCGCCATCCTTTTCCCGCACGGCGTCCTATTCCGCCAGGAGGAAGCGGAAATGCGGCGAAAGCTGATCGAAGCCGACCTCATCGAGTGCGTTCTCGGCTTGGGGCCAAACCTCTTCTACAATTCCCCGATGGAAGCCTGCATCGTCATCTGCCGTACGGCCAAGCCCAAAGGGCGCAAACGCAGGGTTCTCTTTATCAACGCCGTCAACGAAGTCAGCCGCGAGCGGGCCCAGAGCTTTCTTACCGACGAACACATCGAGCGCGTCGTTGCTGCCTATCGCGATTTCAAGGACGATACCGGTTTCGCCCGCGTGGCGACGCTGGAGGAAATCCGCCAGCAGGGTGATAATCTCAACATTCCCCTTTACGTTGCCGCGGTTGAACCATCACCGGCAAACAGGGTGGCGACGAATGGCGGCTCCGTTGCGGAATCGCTGTCCGTTTGGCTCCGCTCCGTCTCTGAAGTCCGCGGTGCGCTGAAACGCGTGATCGGAAAGAGAACCGCCTCCTCCGAAGTCACTGCTGTTGCGGCGATCAACAAAACACTGCCAGCGTGGCTTAAACGTAGCGACTGGAAGAGGCTGCCGTTTGTTGCATTCGCGGATAGTGTCAATGAACGCGTGGATCCGGCAAATGCTGCGGAGGAAATCTATGTGGGACTTGAGCATCTCGACCCAGGAAGCCTACACATCCGGCGCTGGGGCAAGGGCGGCGATGTTATCGGCGCAAAGCTGCGCTTCCGCAAAGGCGACATCATTTTCGGACGCCGCCGCGCCTACCAGCGCAAACTGGCGATAGCGGAGATGAATGGAATTTGTTCGGCGCACGCGATGGTCGTGAGGGCCAAGGCGGACGTGGTGCTGCCGGAGTTCCTGCCTTTCCTGATGATGAGCGACAAATTCATGAACCGCGCCGTAGAGATTTCTGTCGGTTCGCTTTCACCCACCATCAATTGGACGACACTCAAACTGGAGGAGTTCGACCTCCCGCCGCTCAACCAGCAGCGGCGCATCGCGGAAATCCTTTGGGCGGTGGATGAGAATCTCCAAGGCTGGCTCGCAATTGCTCTTGCGGCTGACAAGCAGCGCCAAGCAGTTATCACGGAATTTATTTCGAGTTACGAGTCGGACATGGCGACGCTTGGAGCTTGCCTCGAAGAAGTTCAATACGGCTCGTCGAGCAAAGCTCTCTTGCAGCCTGTTCCAGGGCTATTGCCACTATTGCGGATTCCCAACGTGATTGGAGGGAAAGTCGATTTCGGGGATTTGGTCTGGTTGGAACCGATCGAGGAATTTGAGAAATATCGCTTGGTCCAAGGCGACGTGCTAATCGTCAGAACGAACGGCAATCCCAACTATGTTGGAAGGACAGCGGTCTATGAAGGCTCCAATTTCGACGGGTGCCTCTTCGCGAGCTACTTGATTCGGCTGCGGCCTAAACTCAACAGGCTGCTTCCGCACTTCCTTCACGAGATGCTTCAGAGTGACAGAGTGAAGAAGGACATCCGAAAGCAAGTCAAGTCGAGCGCTGGTAATTACAACCTGAACGCACAAGGCATCCGTGATCTTTCCATTCCACTTCCCCTGAAGAACACGCAACAAGAGCTGCTTGAGCGCTTGGCCTCAATTGGTGCTGCCGCCGATGCAGTAACTCAGTATAGGGAAACCATGAGCGTATTGCGCTCTGCATTCCTGCACAACATTTTCGATAGGGACAGGCCATGACCTTCACCGAATCCAACACCATCGAGCAGATGATTCTCGATGCCGCCGCGAAGCGCGGCGGCGCGGAGGCGCCCAGATGACGTTGACCGAACTGCAAGCCCAAATCGCTCTTGGCGAGGACAGCCGCCGGCAGTTCAAGCGGGATGCTACCAATGCCGACTCGCTCGCCGCGGAGATTGCGGCTTTTGCCAATTCCGAGGGGGGCACTATCTTTTTAGGCGTGACGGATGACGGTTCTCTGCCGGGGCTGAGCCGGTCGGACGTGAAGCGTTTGAACCAACTGATCGGCAACACAGCCTCGCAACATGTGCGGAGTCCGCTCACGGTACAGACCGAGAATATCGGCGTGGGCGACGATCGTGTCGTCATTGCGCTCAGCATTCCCAAGGGCCGGGACAAGCCCTATTTCGACCGTAACGGGGTGATCTGGCTCAAAAGCGGGGCCGATAAGCGGCGGGTTAACTCCAAAGAGGAGTTGCGCCGTCTGTTCCAGAGCGTGGATCAATTTCATGCCGATGAACTGCCGACCAAGGCGGGTATCGACAAACTGGACAAGCTTCGCTTCCGGGATTTTCTGCGGGATGTTTACCAGCAGCCATGGCCGGATTCAACGGACGAATTGTTGACGCTCCTGCAGAACATGAATCTGGCTACTGATGAGGGCATGTTGAACCTTGCCGGGGTGCTGCTGTTCGCCGAGCGCCCGGCAGTGGATCAAGCCGCAGTTCATCGTCAAGGCCATCCGCTATCCCGGTAACACTATTCATGTGAGCAAGTATCTCGATACCGAGGACTTCGCCGGGCCGCTGCCCGAGATGTTTCGAGGGCGCCATGGCTTTTGTCATGCGCAACCTGCGCAAGGTGCAGGCCGGTCAGGGGATCAATGCGCCGGGAGCGCCGGAGATCCCGCCGGTGGTCTTCGAGGAACTGCTGGTCAACGCCCTGGCGCATCGGGATTACCTGGTCAGCGCACCGATCCGGCTGTTCATTTTCGACAATCGCATTGAGATCGTCAGCCCCGGCCACTTGCCCGACAACCTGACCGTGGCAAAAATAAGGACCGGCAATTCCAATATTCGCAATCCGATCCTGGTGTCATACATCGCCAAGGGGCTGTTGCCATACCGGGGGCTCGGCTCCGGCATCAAGCGGGCGCTGGAGAACTGGCCCGAGATCGACTTTACCGACGACCGGGACGGCTGTCTGTTCACGGCTACGGTTCGCCGGAAATACCTTGTAAGTTCGGAGGAAACAGATGATAGTTCGGGGAAAAGTTCGGAGAAAAGTTCGGAGAAAATTTTGGGTTTGCTGAAAGGCGCCCCCGAGCTGCCTGCCAGAGAGATTGCGGGCGCATTGGGGATTACCCAACGGGCAGTGGAAAAGCAGATTGCCAAACTGCGCGAAGAAGGGCGAATCCGGCGCATCGGTCCCGCCAAGGGCGGGCATTGGGAGGTGGTCTAATGACCTTCACCGAATCCAACACCGTCGAGCAGATGATTCTCGATGCCGTTGCGAAGCGCCGCGGCGCGGAGACAGTTGGTCCTGCATCAGGACGTCCCCGGCTGGGGCGAGTCGCTCGGCGGCGAGTTCAGGCCCGCCCCCTGGGATTACGTGCCTGCCGCCCGAGCTCCCGCGCCAGACCGGCGACGTGATGGTGGAATCGTGGGTGCGCGAGGCGCTCATCCGGCTCAACCCCGAGATCGCCGCCCAGCCCGACCGCGCCGACGAGGTCATCTACAACCTGCGCGCCTGCATCCTCTCCGTGCAGGCCGACGGCCTGGTGCGGGCCAACGAGAACTTCATGGCCTGGCTGCGGGGCGAGAAGACCATGCCCTTCGGCCCCAACGGCGAGCATGTGACCGTGCGGCTGGTGGACTCCGCCCAGCCCGCCAACAACCGGCTGACGGTGTCCAACCAGTGGACCTACCAGGCCGGCGCGGTGGAGAAGCGGTTCGACGTGGTCTTCCTCGTCAACGGCCTGCCGCTGGTCATCGGCGAGGCCAAGACGCCCACGCGCAGCGCGGTGACCTGGTTCGACGGCGCCTTCCAGGTGAACGAGATTTACGAGAAGCAGGTGCCGGCCATGTTCGTGCCGAACGTCTTCTCCTTCGCCACCGAGGGCAAGCCTGTTCCGCTACGGCTCCATCCGCATGCCCATCGACATGTGGGGACCGTGGCGCGACGAGGAGAACCAGGCGGAAGGCCAGCTTCACCACGTCCAGGCCACGGTCGAGAGCATGCTCCGGCCCGAGGTGGTGCTGGACATCCTGCAGAACTTCACCCTCTTCGCCACCGACAAGAAGCACCGGCGCATCAAGATCATCTGCCGCTACCAGCAGTACTTCACCACCAACCAGATCGTGGACCGCGTGGTGAAGGGCTATCCGAAGAAGGGCCTCATCTGGCATTTCCAGGGCAGCGGCAAGTCGCTGCTCATGGTCTTTGCCGCGCAGAAGCTGCGGCATGCACCCGAAGCTCGGCAACCCCACGGTGATGATCGTGGTGGACCGCATCGACCTCGACACGCAGATCACCGCCACCTTCAACGCCGCCGACGTGCCGAACATGGTCGGCGTGGCGACGCGGCAGGAGTTGCAGACCCTGCTCGGCCAGGACGTGCGCAAGGTGCTCATCACCACCATCCACAAGTTCGGCGAGGCGGGCGGCAGGCTGAACGAGCGCTCGAACATCATCGTCATGGTGGACGAAGCGCACCGCACCCAGGAAGGCGACCTCGGCCGCAAGATGCGCGAGGCGCTGCCGAATGCGTTTCTCTTCGGCCTCACCGGCACGCCCATCAACCGCGCCGACCGCAACACCTTCTGGGCCTTCGGCGCGGACGAGGACGAGAAGGGCTACATGAGCCGCTACTCGTTCCAGGAATCCATCCGCGACAAGGCCACGCTGCCGCTGCACTTCGAGGCGCCGGAGGTGAAGCTGAAGATCGACAAGGCCGCCATTGACGAAGCCTACAGGGCAGATCACCGGCAACCTGAGCGAGCAGGACCGCGACGACCTGGCCAAGCGCGCCGCCAAGATGGCCGTGCTGGTGAAGAACCCGGAGCGCATCCGCGCCGTGGTGAACCACATCGTCAAGCACTTCCAGACCAAGGTGGAGCCGAACGGCTTCAAGGCGCAGGTGGTGGTCTTCGACCGCGAATGCTGCGTGCTCTACAAGGCCGTGATGGATGAGCTGATCGGCCCCGAAGCCAGCGCCATCGTCATGACCGCGCGCCCAGGGCGACCCGCCCGAGTGGAAACAGCACGTCCGCGACAAGGACGCCGAGGAAAAGCTGCTCGACCGTTTCCGCGACCCGGCCGACCCGCTCAAGTTCGTCATCGTCACCAGCAAGCTGCTGACCGGCTTCGATGCGCCCATCCTGCAGGTGATGTATCTCGACAAGCCGATGAAGGATCACAACCTGCTGCAGGCCATCTGCCGGACCAACCGGACCTTCGGCCAGGAGAAGACCCACGGCCTGATCGTGGATTACATCGGCATCTTCGACGACGTGGCCCGGGCGCTCGACTTCGACGAGAAGGCCGTGCAGCAGGTCGTCTCGAACATCGACGAACTGCGCAAGGCGCTGCCCGTGCAGATGCAGAAGTGCCTGGCCTTCTTCCCCGGCGTGGACCGCAGCGTCGGCGGCTACGAGGGTCTGATGGCCGCGCAGCAGTGCCTGCCCAACAACGAAGTGCGCGACAAGTTCGCCGCCGAATACTCCGTGCTCGGCACCATCTGGGAGGCGCTCTCGCCCGACCCTGCCTCAGCCCTTACGAGAAGGATTACCGCTGGCTGACGCAGGTCTATGAATCGGTGAAGCCGCCCAGCGGCAACGGCAAACTGCTCTGGCACGCCCTCGGCGCGAAGACGGTCGAACTGATCAACGAGAACGTCCACGTCGAGTCGGTGCGCGACGACGTCGAGACGCTGGTCATGGATGCGCAGGTGCTGGAGGAAATCCTGAAGGATGCCGAACCGGCCAAGAAGGCGCGGGAGATCGAGATCAAGCTCATCGCCCGCCTGCGCAAGCACCTCGGCAACCCGAAGTTCACCGCCTTGGGCGAACGGCTGGAGAAGATCAAGGAACGCCACGAACAGGGCTTCCTCACCAGCCTGGAGTTTCTGAAAGCGATCCTCGAAATGGCCAAGGAAGTCGTCGAAGCCGAGACGGGAGAACGATCCGGAGGAAGAACGCGACCGGGCCAAGGAAGCTCTGACGGAACTGTTCAAGGAAGCCAAGAACAAGAACACCCACATCATCGTCGAGCGCATCGTCGCGGACATTGACGACATCGTGAAGAAGGTCCGCTTCCCCGACTGGCAGCACACGAGCCAGGGCGAACGCCTGGTGCAGAAGGAACTCCGCCGGACGCTTCTCAAATACAAGCTGCACACCGACCAGGAACTGTTCGACAAGGCCTATGCTTACATCCGGCAGTATTATTGATCCTTAGAAGCTCATCCCGTCAGCACCCCTTAGTGAGTCATGTAGCGCTATATGACAATCGACTATTTCATGGAATCCGAGAAGTTCAGGCCGAAAGAAATCAAGATGCTGCTCGTTGGGGAAGTTCGCCCCGAATCTGGGAAGGCCGGATTGCGTCGATTGACAAGGGAACTTAGGTTATATCGGCAGCTTGAGCTGGTTGATCCCTTAGATCGCGCAACCGATAATCTCAATATGAGAAACGACGCCTCCATGACTATCCGCTCCCGCGCCGCCGTGGTCCGCTCTGCCGGCGCCGGCTTCTCATTTCAGGATGTAGATCTCGATGGCCCCGGACAGGACGAAACGGTCGTCCGCATTGTTGCGTGCGGTATTTGCCATACTGATATAGCCGCTCGTGAAGGAGTGTTTGGCCTGGAATTTCCGGCGGTGTTCGGGCATGAAGGCGCGGGTGTCGTTGAAGCCGTAGGCGCTGAAGTCGTTCGGATTCATCCCGGCGACAGGGTCGTTATTTCGTTTGCTTCCTGCGGGAAATGCTCCAATTGCGCCGCCGGCCATCCAGCCCATTGCATGGCTTTCGACGAACTTAATTTTGGCGGCGCTAGACCCGACGGCTCTTCAACAATCCATGACATGAGGGGGGCTGCAGTAGGCTGCTGTTTTTTCGGCCAGTCCTCGTTCGCCTATCACGCACTGGCCCACGAGCGCAATCTTGTTCCTGTTGATGCCCGGGATAATGACGAACTGGCCCTGTTTGCGCCTCTTGGATGTGGCGTGCAGGCAGGGGCCGGCACTGTGCTCAACGAGCTCAAGCCTCGGCCGGGTGAGTCAGTAGCTGTTTTCGGCGCGGGGACCGTTGGCTTATCTGCGCTGATGGCGGCTCACATGGCAGGCGCAGCGCCCATCGTGGCCGTCGATGTCGTGGCCTCGCGCCTGGAATTGGCCGGAGAGCTTGGAGCGACTCACGTAATAAACGCCAATGAGGGAGAAATTGCCCCTAGACTAAGGGAACTGGCAGGGCCCGTCGATCATGCGGTCGAGACGACGGGGGTATCGAGGGTGATCGACCAGGCCGTAAAATCTCTCGGTCCTTTTGGAAAGATGTCTAAGCTGGGCGTTTCTCATGAGGAATCGCGCCAACGCGTTACGCCTCAATCGCCTGGCCCGAATCAGAGGGTCTTTTACAGCATTGCGGGAGACAGCAATCCGCAAGAATTCATTCCCTATTTGATCAGGCGCCGCAGGGAAGGGAAATTTCCCTTCGATAAGCTGATACAGGCAATACCCGGCGCCGGAAATAAACAGAGCGGTGAAGGATTCTCAAGATGGATATACGGTAAAAGCCGTTCTCCGCTTTGAATTCGTTAATTTCTAGTAGATATAGTGTTTAAAGTGTGGCAAAAGAGGAGTATACTCTATTGTTTCGAAGACGATTCGATTCGCCCTCGATTATCGTCACACCAAACCCGTAATGCCTTATTGCGGCTATCTCGATAAGCATCTTCTCACCATTGAGGTCGAGTAGAATCTATCGGATTTAGTTGAAAAGGGCATTCATTTGAAAAGGACAAGCATGAACATCTTTGTAGGGAGCCTCTCATTCAAGACAACAGAAGAGGAATTGCAGAAGGAGTTTGAGGCGTTTGGCGAGGTAGGTTCCGTTAAAATCATTCTGGACCACGAGACTCTCAAATCGCGGGGATTTGCTTTCGTCACAATGCCGAACCAGGATCAGGCAACGGCTGCAATCGCCGCCTTAAACGGCAAAGAGATAAACGGCTTCGCTCTTAAGGTAAACGAAGCAAGACCCCGAGAACCTGGCGGAGGTCCAAGTCGTGAGCGTAGCGGAGGCGGTTATGCGAACAGTAACCGGAGCGGGTCCGGTTATGGCTCGGGGGCCGGCTCGACAGGCGGCGGCTACAACAGAGATCGGACGAGTGGTGTAACCGATGCTAGAGACCTTGATATCTACGACACTAAAGGCGGTCGGAGCGGGGAGGCACGGCAAGAAGGGCCGAGGCGGCGGTAGCCATGGTTCAGGTGGCCGGTCAGGCGGGGGCAGACGTTCGTACTAACCCGTGTTGATAGTGACTTTTCATCAGAACAGAACAACGTGCTCTAATTTATCACTCCGATCGAGTTTTTCCGGATATCCCGCCCCCGTGTCCTTACTGCTAAAGGATTTTTCAAGCCGTTTTTGCTTCCGGCCCCGATTTTCGCGGGGCCGTTGCGGGCTTAACGGCGTTCATTGCGAAAAGCCTGTACACCCATATCTGGTAGACGATTACAATCGGCACGAACACCAGGGCCACTCCGAGCATGATTTTCAGTGTCAGGGGACTCGATGATGAGTTGAACGCGGTCAGGCTGAATGCCGGATCGATGCTGGATATGAGCAGATTCGGGATACATTCCGCACGACCCCGAAAAGCGTAACCATGACGATGAAAACGGCCGAGGAAAACCAGGCTTTCAGCCATTGCGCCTGCCGGATAAAGAGCAGTATCCCGATCAGCGCGCCGACGGCCGCAAGCGGAATAACGAACAGGACCGGCGCTTTCATGTAATTGTCATAGAGACTGGTTGAGATGTAGGTGGCCCCCAGGAACACCACCGCCGCCACCGCAAGTGCAAACCAGAGCTTGCCCGCAAGCTGTCCGGCGCGCTCCTTGAGGTCTCCCTCGGACTTGATCGGCGAGCCAAAGAGACCCGTGCACCGCGAAGATCAGCGTGAAGAGAATGCCTCCCATAAGTCCGTAGGGGTTGAGCAGCGAAAAAAGCGTCCCCTGATAAATTCCGGCTTTATCAATCAGAATGCCGCGAAACAGATTGGCGAAAGCCACGCCGAACAGCAACGCCGGACCGAAGTTTCCTATCCACAGCAGGGCGTCCCAGAATCTTTTCCAGCCGCCTGATGAAAACTTGGACCTGAACTCCATTGCCACGCCGCGCACTATCAGGCAAAACAGGATCAGCAGAAGGGCCGAATAGAGGCTGCTGAACATCACGGCGTAAGTTTTCGGGAATGCGGCGAAAGTAACTCCGCCTGCGGTTATCAGCCAGACCTCGTTGCCGTTCCAGTAAGGTCCCATGCTGTTGTAGACGGCGCGTTTGTCGCTTTCGTTCTTTGCGACGAACGGCGCCAGGGTTCCAATCCCGAGATCGAAGCCGTCCAGGACGAAATAGACGGCCCACAGAATTCCCCAGAGAGCAAACCAGATTGTCTCAAGCATATCCCACCTCCTCATCGGCCGCTTCGGGCAGGGCCGTTTCATCTGCCGGCCCTTTCCTCGCATGGCTCCACATCAGGTAGTAAGCCACCATTCCCAGAAAAGAATAGACAAGCACGAATGCGCCAAAAGAGATCGCCACCTGGGATGCCGCAATCGGAGATACGGCATTCGAGGTCTTCATCATCCCGTATACCACCCAGGGCTGCCTCCCCACTTCGGCGAGCATCCAACCGAATTCGCTGGCCACGTAGGGCAGGGGAATGGAAAAGAGAAACACCTTGAGCAAGCGCGGGCCGCTCCTCGATCGTGTTGCGCCTGAGCCAGCCGATGATTGCCATCACAAGGAAAAAGAACCCGAGCATCATCATTACCCGGAAGGAGACAAACGAAAAGGTTACCGGAGGCCTTTCCGAGGGCGCAAAAGCTTTCAGGCCCTTCACTTCCGCCGAGAAATCATGAAATGCCAGCATGCTCAAAGCGCCGGGAATTGCGCCGAATTCGACCAGGTTGCGCTCGTTGTCCGGATCGGGAATAACGAACAGGTACTGCGGGGCGGATTTTGTGCGTCTCCCAGAGCGACTCCATGGCCGCGAGCTTTGTGGGCTGTATCTTGGCGACCTCACCGCCGTGCATATGGCCCTGCACAACCTCGACGATCGTAAAAATCAGGGCGAATGAAACCGCCAGCCGAAAGGATTTCTTGAAAAAGGAAATGTGCTGCTTCCTGAGCAAATGCCAGGCGCTGACGCCCATTACGAAAAAGGCTGAAAGAATATAGGCGGCTGAAAGCGTATGGACGATCGTATGCCATGCAAAGGGCTGGGTAATGATGGCAATCAGATTGTCGAGCTCGGCCCGGCCGTTTCGAATGACAAAGCCCACCGGGTGCTGCATCCACGAGTTGGCGATCAGAATCCATAGCGCCGAAACGTTCGAGGACAGCGCCACCAGCCAGATGGCTACCGCGTGCGCCTTCGGCGAGAGCCGCTTCCATCCGAAAGCCCATACCGCGATAAAGGTGGATTCCAGAAAGAAAGCCACTGTTGCTTCAATTGCCAGCAGCGAACCGAAAATATCGCCAACGTATTCCGAGTAGCGTGACCAGTTTGTCCCGAACTGGAACTCGAGCGTTATGCCCGTAACCACCCCGATGGCGAAATTGATCAGAAAAATCTTGCCCCAGAAACGGGCCATGTTTCTGTACTCTTCGTTTCCGGTCCTGACGTAGATCGTCTCCATTATCGCCAGCAGGACGGAAAGCCCGAGCGTAAGCGGCACGAACAGGAAATGGAAAAATGTCGCCGCCGCAAACTGGAGTCTGGATAGCATAAGGGCGTCCATATGCTGTCTCCTTTTGATGTGAGAGGAGAATCACCGTAACTCGGCTCTGCCCGTATAAGGCGCCGCATAGACGTCGCTTTGGTCATTTCCAGGTGCGAAGTCGACATTCCAGTACGTCTTGTCTAGTCCGCCTTCGAGAAAACCTTGGCTGCGGAACCGCAAACCGGGCAGGCGCCGGGCGCCTCATCTGCGCAGGTGTACCCGCAAACCGAACAGACGTAATAATCAGTCTCTTTGAGCGCCTCCATCTGATCGAGGGCCTGCTGATAAAGCGACGCATGCTCAATCTCCACGGCATTGGCGTAAGCGAAGCTCCTCCGGGCCGCCGCGTGCCCTTCTTCCTCCGCCTTTTCTGATCATCGGAGGATACATCTCCGTGAATTCAAATGTCTCACCCGCTAATGGCCGCCTTGAGGTTCTCCACCGTGGTGCCGATCTTCCCCAAAGCCCGGAGATGCGCGAGCGCATGAACGGTTTCGGCCTCGGCGGCAGCCCGGAAAAGCCTCGCCACCTGGGAGTATCCTTCCTTTTCCGCCTGCTTTGCGAAGGCCAGATACTTGCGGTTCGCCTGGGACTCGCCCGCAAAGGCCTGGAGCAAATTCATCTCTGTTTGAGTGCTGTCTTTGGATTGCATTTTGATCTCCTGATTAAACTTCGGATTAGGTTTTCTTCACGGCCGGCCGGAACTCTCCCCGGCGAGGTTTCCGCCCTGAGCGGAGATCTTGCTTTTCTTCCGGCCACATGCCCTCTCCTGATATGGTCTTCCTTCTCCTGTTCGGCAACCTTTCTGATCTTGAATGCCGAGTCCCTCAGAAGTCCGTACAGGACCCCGCAGCCGACGTCTTTCCTCGCCCCGTCACCCAGATCGGCCAGTTCGACCATCATTTCGGTCAACTCAAGTCGTCCTTCTAAGCATTTCATTGCACTTCTTCATCGTTATCCCTCGAAAGCAGGTTCGCTCTTCCAATGGCAACAAGCGTACCAACTGCGCGCGTATGTGGATAATTTAAATTAGTGTGTGATTCCGCATACTTAGCGGCTATGGAAATGATGCGGGGCAAGGGTCTGGATAAATATCGAGACACTTTTGAGACACTCGGACGAGCAGATTATTTCAGAGAACCGATAAGACACAGAGAAACAGGCTTTTGGCAGGCTACGCCAGTGTCTCAGGATACAGGGTGAGACACTTTTGTATCGTGAGACAGATGTGTATATGAGGTATTTCACTCCAGCAGAATATCGCGCTGAAAAAACCCTTGTAATTTGAATTTAAAAACCTAAAATCACGATTGTTCCTTGTGTGGTGGCGCTCCGATGCGTATTTTCATCTCATAATTACCTCTGTTGGGCCACCAAAACAGAGGCGGCTTTGGCTTTCGGCCTATGGACCGACAAAACACCAAGGCCAGAACGGCAGCTTCTCGTTTCAGTTCAATCGGATTAATGCCGATTTAATACCTTGACACCCTATGGGCCGGAGCCCTGGTCTGTTCTCAAAGGAGTCAAGCCATGGAAGTCCAAATTACATTTACAGCAAAACTGCCGATTGAAATTACAAAAAAAGAGAAGTGGTTTGTCGCGTGCTGCCCAGTATTGGATGTGGCCAGCCAGGGCGAAACTGAGGAAGTGGCAAGAAGGAATATTGCTGAGGCTCTCTTCATGTTCCTGCGGTCATGTTTCGAAAGAGGAACGCTGGATGCCGTATTAAAGGAGTGCGGGTTCAAAGCTGCAATGGTGCAAGATTTGCGGGGCCAACCGCGTGAGCAGGTCAAAGGCCAAGAGTATGTGGATGTTCCTCTGCGCCTTCTTGCACAATATGAGGAAAATCGTCAATGTCACCGCGCATAACGCCGGTGCATTGGAAAACCCTCGAATGTATCTTTCAAAAAGATGGCTTCGTTTTTGACCGCGAAGAAAGCAGCCATAAAATCTACACCAAGCCTGGATGCTTGCGCCCCATAGTCATACCAACCTACAGCGAAATCGATGATGACATAATCCACAGGCTTATGCGAACGGCAGGAATGACGAGGGACAAGTACTTCGAATATTTGGCGCAATGTTAGTAGACGGTCTACCCTAATCCGCCATCCTCGCAATATCTTCCAGCGTCCAAATGACCCAGCGCCTACGGGTGGGCGCCGGGTTTTTTTTCGAGGAACCGGTAAAGAGTGGCGCGGCCCACTCCGAGCAGCTTCGCCGCTTTGGACCTGTTTCCACCGGCCTTCTCGAATGGCCGATGCAACGACCTCGGGCGTGAGCCGGGGCTTCGGCCCCGGCTTGAAAGCCGTGCAGGTCGTCTGCCGGATTTCGAGTCGGAAGGTGCTCGGCTTCGATATTGCGACCGCGTGACTTGACCAGGGCAAAGTGGATGGCGTTTTGCAATTCGCGCACATTTCCCGGCCAACCATAGTCCATCATAAGCGACAGGGCTTCTTCGGAAAGCCGGGCGGCCTTCTGTCCCTGTTCGGCGGCCAGCTTCAGGAAATGGAAGGCAAGGAGCGGTATGTCGTTTCTGCGCTCGCGAAGGGGTGGGATGCGGATCGGGACTACGCTCAGACGGTAATAGAGGTCTTCGCGGAAATTCCGCCGTTCCATCTCCCGCCTCAGGTCCTTGTTGGTCGCGCTGATTATGCGGACGTCTACGGAAATCGTCTTCTCAGCGCCAACCCGCTCGAAGGTGCCCTCCTGGAGTACGCGCAGGAGCTTGACCTGCATGTGCCTGGGAAGCTCGGACAACCTCATCGAGGAAAAGGGTCCCTCCATCAGCCAGCTCGAATCGGCCTTTCTTGTCTCGAATCGCCCCTGAAAATGCGCCTTTCACATGACCGAAAAGCTCGCTTTCAAGCAGCCCTTCCGGGAGGGCCCCGCAGTTTACCGGCACGAACGGCCCGCCCGCCCTCGGGCTTTCATTGTGAATGGCGGCGGCTACCAGTTCTTTGCCGGTCCCGGTCTCGCCGGTTATGTGCACGGGATAATCCGTCGCGGCAAGATTTCTGATCTGCTCGTATACATCGAGCATCTTGCGGTCCCTGCCGACAATTCCCGAAAAACTCGTAAGCTCACCGAGCCGGAGCTGGAGATTGATCATCTCGGTGAGATCGCGGAAAGCGGCGAGAACGCCGACAAAGGCGCCCTGCCTCATCGTACATGCCGGTCACCGACATTTCGATCTGGCGTGTATCGCCCGACCGGGTGGCGGCATTTATCGTGTAAGTGTGGTGTCCCAACGACCCCGGAGGCTGGCCGCAAAAGGAACATTTGCTCCCGCAGAAAGGAGATCCGAATACGAGGTGGCAATCACGCCCGAGCACATCTTCGCGCGAATATCCGGTGATCTTTTCAGCCGCCCGGTTAAAGAACAGGATTCGCCGATTGAGGTCATGGGCGATTATGCCCTCCATCATGTTATCGAGAACATTTTGAAGGTTCTTTTGCTGGGCGACAAGATTTTCAAGGGTTACGCCGGTCATACGACTTCCCTTTTTGCAGCACATCGGGGTCTATAGGAATTCAGGGACCATGACGGATTCAGAGACTGTGAACCCGAACATAAGCAAAAAAGCGCCGGCCGCCGGCCTCGTTCGGGCCACCCCGGGCTGCGGCAAGCGGCTTGTCCGCCTCAAGGGTCGTGAGGGGTTTTCGGTCATTGGTCTTTTTTGTCCAGTTGTCAGGGTTTTGAGAAGGGCGCAAACCCGCGCCAGTCCTTAATGGTGTTTTCACAATATGCACAATGTGCGCTCAATTGTCCAGTTAATGACTCGATGTCAGTCTTAATCAGAATCGCTGCTCCGAATGACTGCCAGCACGCTGGGGCGTCAACAGAATACAGGCGATCATAAAAATTGCGATGATCGCCGAAGAACTTATGCGGCTAAGATGGAGACCGCCGTTTACAAGCGGTTTGGTGAGAATGTCGCCGAGCGTTGCGCCTAGCGGGCGGGTCAGAATAAACGCCGCCCAGAACAATAACGTATGGGATATCTTAGTGCGGTAATACGCGACGGCAATAAGCGTTATCGCGCTGGCGAAGACGAACGCGCCTCCTTCGTAACCAAGGCCTGAACTATCGGCCAGAAAATCGCCCAGCGCGGTTCCTAGCGTGTTCGAGGCGAGAATGGTTATCCAGTAAAATGTTTCGACCTTGGGCGACGTGATGCTGTTGACCGACACGGAGCCTGTCGAGAAACGCCACAGCCCTAGAACGGCCATTAAGAGAATAAAAAGGATCGACGATCCGCCAACGTAGCCGATGCCAAGCGAACGGTCCGCATAATCCGCCATCGTCGTGCCGACCGTCGTGGTGGCGACGATAACAGCCCAATACAAAAAAGGATGGAATTTCTTTGAAGCGACTTGCGCCACGACGGTGACGATGAAGAAAACCATAAAAATGCCTGTGCTGACGGCGTAACCCAGATGCGCCGTCATGGAGAGCGCGTCGCCGCCGGTCTCGCCCAAAGTTGTCGCGGCGATCTTGATAATCCAGAAGGCCAGCGTGGCAGCGGGAACTTTGCTTATACTTGCTTCATGGAGCCTCTTCATCTGAATAAAATACTGATAATATTCCTTCCAATCAAGGGCAACCGGGATGCCGCGAATATTCAGAAAGATATTCCGGCAACAGCACAAAGCTTTCCCGGCCAACAAAATATTTGTCTAATTGCGAATGGCGGCAGCGCACCCAAAGCGGCTCCGGCATCAGGAGGAACGTCGTCTTCAAACGCTAGTCAGTTGGCCAAACTTAGACTGCTTGCGAGTGAGCATATGTCAGTGAATCAAATCGCAGAGCAACTAGGGATATCTGTCTCTGCTGTCAAGCAGGAAGCCTCAGCAGCGGGGATAAATCTCAACGCCGGTCAAACCAGCGCACCTCCTGCCTCGACAAACGCCGCAACAAAAAGCGCCGATGCCGCAAACGGCAAAGGGACCAACGTCGACACAACAGCCTGAAGCTGAATTGAGAGGCAGGGCATACTATGGGGCTCTGCCTTTTTCGTTTCCGCATTAACAAAATGGTCAATCCGGCGCGCCGGGGCATACGGCCCCAGGATCGCGTGACGATCACGATTGATCCGGAACGGGACTCGCTCTTCCTCGGACGCAAAGAGTCGCGTGCGCGAGTTGTAGCGGCAGGACTGACGGACAAAGATATTGAGCGCTTGATTGAAGAGGCGCGCGAAGAAGTGCAGCCGCACCTCGAATGAGGGTCGTTGTTGATACCAATATCTTTGTCAGCGCCGCCTTAAGCGCTGGATCCTTGCCCGCTCTGGCTCTTTACCTGACAGAGCGTCGCTGTATCCTCCTTAAATCCACAGCAACAGAACAAGAGCTTTTACAGGTTGTGGCAAGACCGCAGCTTGCCCACTTAATTGCGCGGCCATTTCTGGTTTAAGCATACGCTCAGCGCCAAAGCCTGCGTTTTCAGGGCTTACCCTTGGCGCCCGAGCCCATTTGGGCCAGTAGCTCGTTTAGCCGTTGAGCATCTTCGTGTTTGATCTTCACCTCGCGAACCGCACCGTCTTTTTCCATCCAGACAGTGACAGGGTCTGCAGTTTCGGAGGCAAGCCCGTCCCAGGTAAGCGAACTCTCTTTGCCCAGAGACATCCACGAACCGAACCGAATTGGGCGCCCCTTCCGGCGGATTGGAGCCAGGTTCCACGGCCTCGATGTATTCGACATTTTCCATGAAGGCCAGGAAGTTCCTGACCGTCCGGGATTTTCAAGGGCCTTGGGAGCAGCCGCGCCTTCCTTTGTCCCCCAAGTGTTCTCGTTCATCCAGACCAGGTTTCCGCCCCCATTTTCCGTTTTCCATGTAATCTCCCTTATGTCCGCAGCTTCTGCCGAGATGAGGGAACGGTCGGCAAGCGAGTCGACAGATTGGGGAATCGAGTCCAGGATTTGGGAGGCGAACAAGCACCGGGCCTTCGATTTCGGAGGAGGCGGCAATTGCCTGTTTTTTTGCCGGGTCGGGATCTGCGATCTTCAATTCGCGATGTTTTCCCATCCTTCAGATTTCAGCCTGATCTCCACCCGGGCTGAGGACGGCATGGCGTCTTTTGCAAGCGAAATCCACAGCCCTGCAGCCAATGCAGTTCATCGAGCAGATTTTGGACCTTCCTGGCCTTGATCTCGAGGTCGGGCTGGTTTGCCGATTTCCACTGCTTTGTCCCACCCTGCCGCTCGAGGCTGAATCCTTCTCCGTTGCGCCATTTCACATCCACAGCGCTAACCTGGTCGGGCTGCCATGTGAAGAGTTCCTTCCTGCGGAGATCTTTCAGGCTCTTGTTCAGAGCGTCATAGGTTGCATTGGAGATCATGAAAACGTCCCCGCCTTCCCCTGCCCTGGCATATCGCGAGGTCTCAGCGGGGTTTTTTTCTCCCACCTGGAGTTCGAGCCAGTCTGCTGCCCGCCAGCAACCGGATCACAAGAGAGGGCTTATCAAGCCCGAATGCATCCAGATTATCGGAGGGCTTCCCAATTTTGCGCTCCAGCTCGATATCTCTGAAGCGCCGAAAAAAAGTCGGCGAATGCCGTACTGTCGACATCCGAGGCAATTGGCTGAGAAATTCTCCACTTCTCCCCTTTTTCAAGGTGAATCGGCTTCAGCCTCCCCGGACCTGATTTCAATTTCTTTAACCGGCCTGGCGTCGAAGGCAAAAACGACGCTTGGATTCCTTTTCCACCCGGGCCGCTTCCTTTTGTTTGCTGTCCATCACCAGATAGATCCCGCCGACCAGCAGCAGAACCAGGAGGTATATGGCAGTAGTGCGCCATTTCATCTCTGCGACCTCCTGACCCTGTAGACAGCGATCCCGGAAATCAGGACCGAAAGCGGAACTATTATAAGAACGATCCAGAAGATCGCTGTCGCCTGGCCCTGGTGAGAAGCAGGGGTTTGTTGGCGTTTGGCCTCTCAACGGTTATCAGGTTTGCTTCGTCGGCAAGAAAGCTGACCGTGTTAAGAAAAAAGTCCCCGTTTCCATACTGATTGAAGTAGGAGTTGGAGGCAAACAGGGAGTTGCCTGCAACAACAAGTATGCCGTCCTTTCCGGGGGGCTGTTCTCATCTTTTTGCCCGCGTCAGGCTGCTTCTGCTGTCCTGCAATGGTGGCGAGCACCACCAGGGGGACCGGCCCGGCCATGTCCTTATCTTTGTCGAACGTCGCCTTGCCCTCTTTTAGCACTTCCAGGTTGCGCTCCGCCCAGGCGTTGGGGGAAGTGGAGGCAAGCACCTGCACCTCGATTCCCTCGGGCGGCTTTTCCGATGGAACCACGGACCTGGCGTCCGGGTAGAAAGTAGGCTCGGCGAAATTGTCGGTAATCTTGTGCTGCCCGTATTCCATTACGACAGGCACGCGCTCGCTTGCGCCGAACAAACGGCTGAGGCGGTCGATTACCACGTCCTCGCTGATTTCAATCCCGTAGCCTTTGAGAAAATCCTTCATCCCGGTTTCGGTGAGCGGATCGAGCATCAGCATGACTTTGCCGCCCCTGGCCAGGTAGTTTTTGATTATCTGCTGTTCCCGTTCGGGAATTTGCTTTCGAGGTCCGGCGATTACTGACCGCAGCGGCGTCCGCAGGAACATCTTCCTGCTGGAGCAGGTTGAACTCGGCGACCGCGTAAAGGTTTTTTTCCAGGGCGGATTTGGCGTTGGAAAAGCTGTCCCGCGCATCAGGCGAAAGAGAATGCTCACCATGGCCCGTGAGGAAGTAAATCTTCTTTTGCTCTTTGCGGGTAAGTTTCAGGAGCGCATTCGTGATGTTTTCTTCATCTGCGGTCTGAACGACCTGTTTTTTGCCATATCCTTCCAGGACAATGGTCCCGTAGGTCTTTACTTCGTAGCGGCGTGTGATTTCCGGTTGGGTGTCAGGGTCCACGAACTCGTATTTGATGTTCTTGTTGTAGTAGCAGTACGTATCCAGAAGGTCCTTTATCTTGTCCTTGTTTTGAGCGCCGGGACCGCTGGCCGAAATGAAGACTTTGACCGCTATCGGCTTGTCTATTTCCTTGAGGATATTGCGGGTCTGTCCGGAAAGGCTGAAAGATCGGGTTTGGGTGAGGTCCATCCGCAAAGGTTTCTGTTCGGCGATAAGAACGAGCAGAACCAGGATGGCCAGAAAAATAACAGTCGAAACTATGGTATTTGCGCCGTAAGCCCATTTGCTGTTTTGGCATTCATCTGTCTTGGCAGACCTCTCCAGCGGTAAGGAGACTCATCTGTCTAAGGGTAAGAAAAAGAAAAAAGACCGAAAAAACAAGGTAGAAAAGAATGTCTCTGGAATCGATCAAGCCTTTGGACAGTCCTTCGAAATGTTTTGACACCGACACGATATTCCAGAATGCTTCCCACCACCGGGCCCACCCATGTCTTTGCCTCGCCTATGAACCAGAGTACGAGCAGGACGCCGAATGTGATTATGGCCGAGATGATCTGGTTGCGTGTAAGCGTCGAGGCGAATGTGCCCAGAGAGAGGAAAGCGCATCCCAGCAGAAACAGCCCCGCGTATCCGCAAAAAATCAGCTTCCAGGCCGGTGTTGCAACCAACGCCACTGCGATAACACCCGGAAGGGTTGCTGCGATCAAAATGGCAAATGTGGTCAGGCAGGCGGCAAATTTGCCGGCGAGCGGTTGCAGCATCGGTCACAGGATAGGTGAACAGCAGTTCGATTGTGCCGCTTTTGCGTTCTTCCGCGTAGAGCCTCATTGTTAAAAGAGGAGCGATAAAAAGCATGACGATACTGAGGTTCCACAAGAAAGAGCGCAAGAATAACTCCATCATGCTCAATCTCTCTGCCGAGCTCAGGGTGTTGGGCCACCTGAAAGCTGACCTGAATGATCTGGGCCAGAATGTAAGTTGAAAAAAACACCCGAAACCAGGAGGAAAATGAAGCCCACCACGTAAAAAATGGGGGACATGAACATCCCGTAAAGCTCTTTTCTAAAAACGGGCCAAAAACCTTTCATGATTCGGCTCCCTCCCCGGAAGGCTCTTCGGTCACAAGCTGCATGAATATGTCCTCAAGGCTGAGTTGCATCGTTCTCAACTCAAGCAGGCCGCACCCCTTCTGCACCGCCATGGCGGCAATCTGCGGGCGCATGTCTGTGGACGGGTCGGTCTCTATCACAAACTTGCTGGTTCCGTTGCTCACCAACCGAGACTTTCTCCACGCCGGCCATATTTTCAATTGCCTGCGCAAACTCCTGGCTCGGACCGCTCACTTCCAGCACGATCTTTACCGTTTTCTGAAGCTGGCTGGTAAGGTTGGCCGGACTGTCGGTAGCCACGATCTCCCCTTTGTTGATTATGATCACCCGCTGGCAAAGCTGGGCGACCTCGGGCAGAATGTGGCTGCTCAAAAGGATGGTTCGGTCTTCGCGCAAATCCTGTATAAGGCGCCTTATTTCGATTATTTGCGACGGATCGAGGCCGATTGTGGGCTCGTCGAGAATCAGCACCGACGGGTCGTTCAAAAGCGCCTGGGCGAGTCCGACCCGCTGCCGAAAACCCTTTGAGAGATTGCGGATAATCCTGTTGGCATTCTTTTCGAGTCCGCACGCTGAAATGACACGGCTTATTTCCGCGTTCATCCTTTTTGCCTCAACTCCCTTGGAACCCGCCGCAAAACGAAGAAACCGGCTCACCGTAAGGTCTTTGTAAAGAGGAACATTCTCAGGCAGGTAGCCGATTTTTTGTCTGATCTGCAGGGAATTCTCGATAACGTCAAGGCCCTCCACCCTGGCCGTCCCCGATGATGGAGGCATATAGCAGGTCAGAATGCGAATGGTGGTCGATTTGCCGGCCCCATTGGGCCCAAGGAAGCCGACTACTTCACCTTTCTCGATTTGAAACGAAACATTTCTTATGGCCCCAATAGGACCATAAAATTTTGTCAGTCCTTCGGCTTCGATCATATCAGGTCCTCATATCTTAGCAGCAGTCATTCCACACAGGGCGCCCTCAGGCGGATAGCATGCTCACACAAGCACCGGCGGCTGGACAACGAACTTTTCGATTCGAAACAGCGTCGCGGGCAAAATACCGGCCAGTTTTTTATCCCCATTTCAGCTTTCGGCTAGTACTTCGTCAATCTATTGTTCCGCTCCAAGGTTGCTCAAATGCCAGACGCAGGCTTTACACCTGTCGGACATAGTATTTATTCGATCGGAGTTATTTCAGGTTTCTACAGGATTACGGAATGATAATCCGGTGCTGCCTGACTGTCCCGGACCGTTCTGGTTCCAAGGGAGGTTGTGCATGCCTGGCATAAATACTCGTGCAACTCGCCGTCCGGGAGAACGAGTAAAAGCCGGCTGTGAACCGGCATAGCTCTCCTGCACCTCGGACAATAAAGGGCTGATGCCCTGAATTCTTCAAACTGTTTTGGAGTGGCGGCAGGCGTCACGCTTGAACTCCCGAACTCCATCTAAGAAGAGCCGACCTCGGGCCGAACGTCCGACATCGTGTCCTTATCCGGACTCTTTGCGCCGGTTCCAGGGCCACTTCTTACCCTTGTTCCCGGCCTTTGTCCTTCTCCAACTCCATGAACTCCTTCAACAGTTCTTCCTGGCGGGGCGTAATGCTGTTTCGGGATTCTTACCTCGACCTCGACAAAAAGGTCGCCTCGGCCGTATCCCCTCAATTTCGGGACCCCTTCCCCAGGGAAACGCACTACCGCCCCGGGCTGGGTCCCGGGCGCAATCTGGAGGGATTTTGCCCCGTCCAAGGTGGGTATCTCGACCGTGTCTCCGAGGATGGCCTGCAAAAAGGAGATGGAAATCTTGCAGTAGAGATTGTCGCCGTCGCGCTCGATTTGCGGATGCGGATGCGACTTCGATCCTTACGTAAAGATCGCCTCCGGCGCCGCCGCGATAGCCGCTTTCACCTTCTCCCCTCAGCCTCAGCCGTGTCCCCGAATCGACTCCGGCCGGCACTTTGACCTGAACGCGCTTCCTTTGCCTCATTCGCCCCTGGCCCTGGCATTGCTTGCAGGGGGAGACCAGCACCTTTCCGGTGCCCTGGCACCGCGCGCAACTCGTACTGATCCGGAAAAATCCCTGTGACTGAACCACCTGTCCCGAACCCTGGCAAGCGGGGCACGTTGTTTCCCTGGTCCCCGGTTCAGCCCCGCTGCCGCTGCAACGGGAGCACCCGGCGAAGGTGTCTATTTCGACTTCCTTTTCCGTTCCGGAGACCGCCTCTTCAAAACTGAGACCGAGAGTATACGAGCAGATCGTCACCCGGCCTTGCTGCTGTTCGCTGGCGTGTCTGACCGCCGAAGCCGCCGAATGAGAAGAAATCCTGGAAAATGTCTCCAAACGAGCTGAAAATATCCTCAAAACCTCTAAACCCGCTGAAGCCCGTCCCCCTGCAAGCCTTCATGACCGTATGCGTCATAGAGGCGCCTCTTTTGAGGATCGTGTAAAACCTCGTAAGCCTCAGCGGCTTCCTTGAATTTTTCCTCGGCCTGCTTGTCTCCCGGGTTCCGGTCAGGATGGATATTTGAGCGCAAGCTGCCGGTAAGCTTTCTTGATTTCTTCTTCACCCGATTGCCGCGACACCCCAAAATCTCGTAGTAATCTCTTTTCCCCATCTAGACCGGTTTCCTCCTGGAGTCCTTACGGTTACGTAACAGGGAATAAGTTATTCGGCAGGCGATTAATTCGTAAACACGATATCCATCTTTGTCAATCGTAGTTGCGCAGCCTCACTTCCTCGTCCAATCTTCCCTATTTGAGAATATGGTAAGCAGAGAGCGGCGAACGATCGAGCATTTCGCGTTTTTCAAAGGCAAGCGAACTTGTTATTCTCAACTGAAACACTACCCTCTCAGATTCGCATTACTCTTCCTGAGGACTTTCCGGCGGCTGATCTTCCTCCAAATACCGATCCGGAGTTTCATATTCGATAGAAGCTCCGAATGAACTGACTTCCTCAAGGATCTCCTGGAGGTCCGCTCTCGCCACGTCTGTCTCCTGAAGCGTCGGCTCGGCGGGAAGAGGCCTGGATTCTTCAATCTGACGGATGTTGTCCGAATTTATTCTTCCTGCGGCAATCTCCCGCAACGCCAGAACGACTTCCTTGTTAGCCTTGACGTTTTCCAGCGTGGGCGACGCACCGTGGCGCAACTGCAGAACGCGCCGGACTGCAAGGTGCACCAGAGTAAAGCGGCTGTCCACATTGGCGAGACAATCCTCTACGGTTACCCGAGCCATCAGCAATCTCCCTTTCTCACTTAGCTTTCCTGGACAGTGACAACAAAAACAGAGGCCACCCGCCCCGGTAGAATTGACCGTTTTGGAAACATGTCTACCGGCCGGACAGCCTGAGTATTCCAATATTCAATCGTTAGAGTCGCTATATAAACCCGACGCAAAGAGTTGGCAACCCAAAAATCGCGGTCAACTGCAAACCCAATTAGAATAACTTGACTCATTTCTGAAGCTCACCGGCTCGAGTTCCTTCTCTCTTCCTCTAAGCTCCATCCCCTCAGCCCGGGCAAAAGCAGGCGGAAGCCTGTCCTGTATATGTCGCCGCCCCCGCCTAGAATATCTGCGTAATTATCGATGCCCAGGTCGCTCATCCACAACGGCCTTTTCTGCTTCCTGAGTTCCGTTATGTTAAGTTCGTGAATATCGGGATTATCCATTGTCAATCTCCGTTGTCATCGTGTGATATCGAGTTCAGATAATGTTTAAACGAATGGACTGGAGTTGCAGGACCATTCGCTATCATAAAGATAAGCACGCGCGATCGGAAGTGTCAAATTTCCACGTTGGCTAAGAGGTCCGGGCCGGCAGAGGAAAAAAGCGGTCCCTCCAGAAGCGGAAAGCCTTCAGCATGCGACTCCCGATATCAGTCGAGCGATCTTTTGTATAGGACTTGCGAAGTTCTATCGCCCGACGATGATTTGGCCGTTCATCCCCAGGGAGGAATGAAAAGTCTTGTTGCAGTAAAATTTATAGACGCCCGGCTCAGGCAATTCCACATTTACGATGACGCTTCCGCCGGGTTGACGGGTCAACGCTTTTCAGGATCTTCCCCGCGAGGGTCCTTCAAGCGTGAAGTTGTGTTCCGAGCCGGAGACATTCTTGACTTCGATAGCCAAGCAGGCCCGGTTTTTCGACGCGGATTTCACTGGGCGAGAACTTATAACTGCAAGCTTCAATCGTTATCATACTCCCGCCGCTGCTCATCGGCGCGGCAGATTGAGCCTTCCCGCCGCTCATCGGCGCAACGGATTGAGCCTTGCCGCTGCCGGCACATCCCGCGAGGGCCGCGATCACCACACAGAATGACAAATATTGATTTTTTTGAATCTGGACGCATACTCTGGCTCCATGTTGTTTGGATTTCACGCAGTCCGGTTTTAGGGCTGTCATATATTAGTGATTATTTAGCCCCGGCGCCATGCCGCCGCCCGTTTTAATTATCCACAGGGCCCGGTCCCTCGCTACGTGGATGCATGGCGAGACAAAAGCCATTATAATTGGAGCGAAAACGCCGGAATATTCAAACCGTTGCACTCAAAATATCACTTCAGGATCCGAAGATGGAAAAAGGCATTCGCATTGCCGACCTGTTTAGGAATGAACATGGATACGTGGGCAAAAGGGCGCTCGTGCAGGGCTGGGTCAGGACAAAGCGCGACTCGAAGGCCGGTGTCAGTTTCATCGAGCTGAACGACGGTTCCTGCCTCGAAAAGCCTCCAGGTGATAGCCGAACTGGACGGCCGGGATTACAGCGAACTACTTCAGAAAATCACAACCGGGAGCGCCATTCTGGCCGAAGGGACCGTGTCGTGCCTCTCCGGGGAAAGGGCAGAGCATCGAGCTGCAGGCCGAACGAATCCATCTCTACGGCTGGGCCGACCCGGCGCTCTATCCTCTCCAGAAAAAGAGGCACTCCTTCGAGTATCTGCGCCAGATCGCTCACCTTCGGCCCAGGACCAACACGATCGGGGCGGCGGCAAGAGTGCGAAACCGGCTGAGCTACGCTATTCACCAGTTCTTCCAGGATCTCGGTTTTCACTATATCAATACGCCGATAATTACCGCAAGCGACTGTGAAGGCGCGGGAGAAATCTTCCGCGTAACCACGCTCGATCCGGCTCACCCCGGCCCGATACGCAGGGCGAGGACCCATACCGGAACGACTTTTTCGCAAAACCTGCCTTTCTCACCGTGAGCGGTCAGCTTCAGGCCGAAATTTACGCCCTGGCCCTCGGGAAAGTATATACCTTCGGCCCCACTTTCAGGGCGGAGAATTCCAATACCAGCCGACATCTTGCCGAGTTCTGGATGGTGGAGCCCGAGATGGCTTTCTACGACCTGGAGGACGACCTCGAACATGGCGCAGGCTTTCATCAAGAAACTGGTCGGAGTGGTCCTCAACGACTGCTGGGAGGAGTTGGAGTTTTTTGCTCGCTTCATCGAGCCGGAATTGATGGGTCGTCTTCAAACCGTTGCCGAATCCGCCTTCGAGGTGATCACCTATACCGAAGCGGTCGATATCCTCAAAAAATCGGCAGAGCAATTCACCTTTCCCGTCGAGTGGGGAAATGACCTCCAGGCCGAGCACGAACGCCATCTGACGGAGAAGGTTTTTAAAAAGCCGGTGGGGATCGTCAACTTTCCGAGGTCGCTCAAGCCTTTTTACATGCGCGTCAACGACGACGAAAAAACCGTGGCCGCCATGGACATACTGGTTCCCGGAATCGGCGAGATAATCGGCGGGTCCCAGAGGGAGGAACGGCTCGAAATGCTGCTCGAACAGATGCGGCTCAAAGGGATTTCGACCGACGACTACCGATGGTACATCGAACTGCGGGAATTCGGGTCGGTCCCTCACTCCGGATTCGGCCTGGGACTCGAGCGCCTGGTGCAGTTCGTTACAGGAATCCCGAACATCCGCGAGGTCATCCCCTTTCCGAGAACACCCGGGCACGCGGAGTTCTAAAGCTTATGAATCGATGAAGCGTGAACCGAAGGCCTTCAATCCTGTTCAGTTAAATACTGCCCTTGTCATAACGCCAAACCCCGGATCGATCACCTTCCACAGTCTGTCCTTCCCTGTGTAGAACCATTTCTGGGTAAGGTTGACCCTCTGCAGGGTAGGCGAGTCGAGGCGCCAGAATTCGAAGTGCATGTTCGCGGTGGCCGAAGTGTTTTTATCTTTAGATAAATCTTTGCCTTTATCCTTAAGTTCCACTTCCCTCAAGCTGAACTCTATGATTCGAATTTTGCCTTTGAATCTGTCCACCTCGGCCCAGAACTGGTCTTTTTGGCCTGGAGGTACGAAATTGGCCGCCGCCGCATAATCCTCCCATCTGAAGGCGGTGTTGAAAGCGTCGATTGAGACCTTCAGCGACTCATCGAGTTTTTTTTCCGCACCGCCGCCTGAAGAGGCGCATGACGCTACGATCAGCGCTAGAAACAGGACAAAAGAGGTCCTGAGTTTTCTCGGGCCGGTTTTTGCACTTTGTGTCATAGTCTCTCCATAATCAAGGAAATCTTAATCGGGAACCGCCAGCGTATCATCCGGCATTTCCGGATGAGACGCTTTCTATTCTCGTACAGAAGAATCCCCCGATCAAGCTAATTTCATTTTCAATTCTTTTGCGCTCAAAAATCGTCTCCCACGATTTCATTTCAGTATTATTCGGACATTTAATCGGTTAGAATGAAGGCATCTGAACTATCCCCACACAGAGCGAATTCAATGACCCAATACGTATGGTGCAAAAATGAGGAGTGCAGGATTCCTGCATTCCGATGCGTCCTGTGCAGGCTGGACTGTTATGAAGTGCGAGGGCGCGCCCGGGAGGGCGAGATTTGCCAGGCCTTCGAGTTATTAAGAAATTCCGGAAGATTCAAGGAGAGTTTTGTGATGAAACGCAAGGACAACGCCGAAGTTATCAAGAGCCAGCTTTCCTTTTTTGAAAGCAAGGAAAAAGAGCAAGCCGTGGAAACGCCCGAGCAAAAAAACGGTAATAACGTGTTTCTTCTGGACAACGGCAGGATCGAGCCTTTTTCCTCAGATGCGTACACGGCCTCCACTCTTTACCAGGCGGTCGATTCCTTTAGCGTCGAGTGCAGGCTGGTTCGGCCCGAAGAACCGGGAAACATGGTTTTCGAAGGCAAGAGACCATCCAGAAAGACCGTGCCCATCCTGGTCAGCAGGGGTGGAGAGTGCGTACTTTTGGATTCCTGGGACGAACTGGAATCGGAGCCCTCCAGGCTCGCCAATGTCGACGAGGTGGTTGGAGTATTGCCTGTGAAGCAGGTTTTCGTTTTAAAAAGGAAATAGGTTCGCCGTCTCGCTCACCTTCACCTCAACCGGTCTATCTTAGGAGGAACTGAATCCCACCTGCCGGCGCCCATAGGGAAAGGTGGCGGCGTTACTGTTTTATGACTTCGATTTCAAAGAGAAGCGGCCAAAGCTTGCCGGTAACGAAGATCCTGTCTTTTTCCGCATCGAAGGCGATCCCGTTCAGGGCCTCGGCGCTGCTTGCCGGGCGGCAATTCCTTACGCAAAGCCGACATATCTATCCAGCCGGTGACTTCACCCGTTTTCGGAGATATCATTGCTACGAAATCGTCATGCCAGATGTTGGCGAAGATTTCGCCTTTTATGTACTCGAGTTCGTTTAAGAGGCGGACCGGCCTGCCCATGTCCAGCACCCGCAGCGAATGTTGCCGGACCAGTGTCGCGGGGTCCAGGAATATAAGCTCTTCAGTGCCGTTGCTCATTATCAGGCTTTTTCCGTCTGGGTCAGCCCCCAGCCCTCCCCGCGAATAGCTGAATTCCCGTTCGACCGCAAAACTCTCCAGGTTATATACGAACCCTTTTCCAGACGTCCATGTGAGCTGGATGAGAGACCCATCCCACAGAGTCAGCCCTTCTCCGAAGTACCGGAACGGCAGGTCGTATTTTTTCACTATACGGCCGGTTTCCAGTTCCACCTGCCGCAGACTCGACTTGCCGTTCAAGCCCGTGCTTTCGTAGAGAAAGCCGTTGGCAAATATCAGCCCCTGAGTAAATGCCTCGGGGTCGTGGGGATACCTTTTGAGGATTCTAACCTTAAACAAAGGAGCAAAATGGCGTTGGGGAGAGGATAGGGGCGCGGTTTCCGCTTCCCGGGCCAAGGCGGATTCGATGCACAAAGCCCGGTCCATTCCGGGCGGGGTTTCCTGCAGGCTGATTCCAAAAAAAAGAGTCGCAAAGAAACAAAACAGGGCGGCAGCGCATTTAAGCCTGAGAGTTGCGGCCATTTACCGTGGCTCTTCCTACGCTGTGGTAGCTGAATCCGAGCTGCTGCATCGCAGCCGGCCTGTAAACGTTGCGAAGATCGACGAACACGGGGGTCTTGAGAGCGCTTTTAATGCGAAGCAGATCGAGCGCGCGGTATTCGTTCCATTCCGTCATCAGCACCACGGCATCAGCGCCTTGGCAGGCTTCGTACGGATTTGAGCAGAATTTTACGCCGGCCAGCAATTTGGCCGCTTCATCCATCGCCTGGGGATCGTGGGCGCGAACCAATGCGCCGTGTTCAACCAGCTTGGAGATAATGGTAATGGCCGGAGCGTCCCTCACGTCGTCTGTTTCGGGCTTGAATGCGAGGCCAAGCACAGCGACGGTTTTTCCGCCCTCATGTCCGCCAAGCGCCTGCCGGATTTTTCGAGTCATGCGCGCCTTCTGGGCGGCATTGACTTCGATTACCGCCTCGACAATACGGAAAGCCACCCCATTTTCCTGGGCTATTCTGAGCAGGGCCTGAGTGTCTTTGGGAAAGCACGAGCCGCCATAGCCGGGTCCGGCGTGAAGAAATTTTTTCCCTATTCTGCCGTCAAGACCTATCCCCCTGGCTACGTCCTGGACGTTGCCGCCGATTTCCTCGCAAAGGTTCGCGATCTCGTTTATGAAGCTGATCTTGGTGGCCAGGAAGGCGTTGGCCGCGTATTTTATAAGCTCTGCGGTCTCGATTGTGGTTATGACAAAGGGGGTTTCGATCAAAAAGAGGGGCCTGTAGACTGATTGAAGCACCTCTTCGGCCTTTTTGGAATCGACTCCCAGAACGACCCGGTCGGGACGCATGAAATCGTTGATAGCGGCCCCCTCCCGAAGGAACTCCGGGTTGCTGGCGACGTCGAAAGTGGCCACAGGATTGGTTTCGGAGATAATCCTTTTGACCTGCGCGGCGGTACCCACCGGGACCGTGCTCTTGTTTACCACGACCGTGTAATCGCGAAGATGATGGAGCCATCTGGCGGACGGCTTCATAGACGTATGAAAGATCGGCGTAGCCGTCGCCGCGCCGCGAAGCCGGGGTCCCCACCGAGATGAATATGACTTCCGCCTCGGGAATGCCGGGGTTGTATTCGGTTGAGAAAATGAGACGGCCCGCCTGCGAATTCTTTTTTATTATTGCTTCCAGGCCCGGCTCATAAATGGGGATTTGCCCTTCTCTGAGCCGCGCGATTTTCGATTCATCATAATCTATGCAGGTGACCTCATGCCCGAATTCGGCAAAGCAGGCCCCGCTCACCAGTCCAACGTAACCCGTCCCGATGACTGCTATTTTCATGAAATGACCTTTGCAAGCGTTGATAGACGGCCGGCAGGCCGAAAACGAACCAGACCGGTCCACTCAGATTCGACGACCCTGGCGGGAAATTACTTATCAATTTTGTGAAGGAAATACAAGAGCACTCGACGTCGAATCATAGCCGCCGCTACAAGCTGACGAAAGCCGTTCCTTGAGCAAGGTGAACCGTGACTGGATACGGTTGTTTTTGATGGCGATCGCGAGAGCTTTCTTCGAACCCACTATCACGACCAGTTTTCTTGCCCTGGTTACTGCGGTGTAGAGCAGGTTGCGCTGGAGCATCATGAAGTGCTGGGTGAGCAGCGGGAAGACCACCGCAGGGTATTCGCTCCCCTGTGACTTGTGAATGCTTATGGCGTAAGCGTGAACGAGTTCCTCGAGTTCGGAGAAATCGTATTTTACGCTCCGGCCGTCGAATTCAACCCGGATTTCCCCGTCTTCATGGTCGATCCTTCGGATGCGGCCAATGTCTCCGTTGAACACGTCCTTGTCGTAGTTGTTCCTTATCTGCATCACTTTATCGTTTACGCGGAAAGTGCGGCCTGCCGACTCCAGGGTTATTCCCCTTGGATTGAGGGCGTTCTGGAGCGCGAGATTAAGGTTTTGCGACCCGACCTCTCCACGGTGCATGGGACTCAGCACCTGGACATCCTCCATGGGATCGAACCCGAAGCGGCGCGGAATCCTTTCAGTGCAGAGCTGGACTATCGTGTTCAACGCCTCTTGCGGGTCTTCTCTATCTATGAAGTAGAAATCCTGTTTTTGGCCGCTGTCGGCCCGCAGGTCGGGGAAGACCCCCTGCCGGATGAGGTGCGCGTTTGTAATGATCCGGCTCTGGCTGGCCTGCCGAAATATCTCTGTCAAGACGGATTACCGGGAATTTGCCCGATTCGATGATATCGCCAAGCACGTTTCCGGGACCTACGGACGGAAGCTGGTCGGCGTCGCCCACCAGGACCAGAACGGCCTGAGACGGGACCGCCTTGAGCAGGTGGTTGGCGATTACTATGTCCATCATGGAAATTTCGTCCACGATCACGAGGTCGGCGGGAAGAGGTTTTTGCTCGTTTCGCTGAAACCCGCCCATCTGGGGACTGAATTCGAGCAGCCTGTGAATCGTCGCGGCAGGATGCCCCGTGGTCTCAGAGAGCCTCTTTGCCGCGCGGCCGGTGGGCGCCGCCAGGCTGACGCGCGCCCCGATGCGTTCGTATATGGCAAGAATCGCCCGCACCAGGGTGGTTTTGCCGGTGCCCGGTCCTCCCGTTATTACGATGACTTTTTCGCGGAGGGCCAGCTTGACCGCTTCTTCCTGAAGGGGAGCGAGCGAGAAATTCAGGCGTCCGCGGACCCAATTGAGAGCGTCTTGTGAATCTATCCTGGGTCTGCAGCCTCCTGTAGCGCTGGATCGTCGGCAAATCGCGCGGCCGCGCCGACTTCAGAGGCGTGCAGGGGGCGCAGGTAGATCGCCCGCTCATCTCCGAACTGCCCGGAAGCCGCAGGCGAGAGTTTTTCCTCCTTTATGCGCATGTCCGCCTTCAGCCGGGACAGCGCTTCTTCCAGGATTTGCGTTTCAATCTGGAGTCTGTTGCTGCACCGTTCCATCAGCAGGCAACGGGGCATGCAGACGTGTCCCTCTTCGGCAGACTCATGCAGAACGAAAAGGATGCCCGCTTCGGCTCTCAGATGGGGAGTCGGCTGCAAATCCGAGGTTGCCGGCGAGTCTGTCTGCAGTGAGGAAACCCACTCCGGTAATGTCCATTGCCAGACGATAGGGATTTTCCCTTACGATATCGACAGACTGCTGACCGTAATTCTTGAAAATACGGGCTGCGAGGGCTGCGCTCGCCCCGTTGGAGCGCAGGAAGATCATCAGCGTGCGGATTTCTTTTTGCTCCTCCCATGCCTTTTGTATCTGCCCTACGCGGTATTTGCCGATCCCGTCGATCTCCAGGAGACGCTCTATTTGGTTTTCGATGATATCCAGGGTTTTTTCGGCAAAACGACTTGACTATGCGTTCGGCCATCTTGGGCCCGATGCCGCGTATGAGGCCCGATCCCAGGTATTTCCTTGATTCCCGGAACCGTTGACGGCGCGGTTGTCTCGTAGCGATCGACTCGAAACTGTCTGCCGAAACGGGCATGGGTGCTCCATGTCCCTTCCATCAGAAGGGTCTCGCCGGGGCACAGGGAGACGAAGTTTCCAACTGCGGTGACCAGGTCCCTGTATCCGGGGGCCCGGACCTTAATCACGCTGTAGCCGTCCTCTTCGCTGGTGAACGTGATCCTTTCGACCAGCCCCTGGAGCTTACCGCCGACATTTTTGAGCGAATTCTGATTTTCCATTTGCAAAAAGCTGACAAGAGAGTGTGAAATGTTGTATACTTTAATGATAAGTTCTTGTTTTTGAAAATCCTGGAACTTGTTAACATAAAATCAGGGGGAAAACCAGGACAGACAAGGGCTTCGAAAAGCTTTTCGCCCTGAGGTTTTTCGATAACCTGAATCTGTCCAGTGAAATTACGAAGCCCCAATCTCGGCCAGCGGAGAGGTTGCCCTATGTCTCTTTACATTAAAACAGACGATTATCGCAAACACGGAATAAGCAAATATTCCGACCCGGCCCTGATAAGGGCCGTAGTGCAAAAGGAGCTTAACATAGACCGGGTGTTCGTTTCATTCGTAAACAAGCATGAATATATCAGAGTGGATTTCCTGCGGCCAAGACCACACCGAAGGTTCAACAGACGGCCGAGCAGGCGGGCCTCTTCGAAGTAAGAACCGGGCGCCTTCGGGCGCCCTTCTTTTTGCTCGGGCGAATCATTCAATGCTCCGCCCTGAAATCCGCTGCAACGGCCGGGTGTTGGCGTTCACCGGAGCTTCGGCCGCTTCGACTCACCTGCTCTTTTTCATTGCATAGTCTTTGGGGACGATGAACAGCGCGGGGTCCAGAGACTTTTGCTCGATATTTTTGAGAGTGCTTGCAACAGTTCCGCCCATTACGTGATTGACCGTGTAAACTGGAAAGCCGCCGAGCTTTTCGACCATGCCGACGATATCGATCTGCCTGAGCATTGGATTGCGCTCCGCGACGCTCCCACTTTAGCCCCAAGGGCTCTCAGTTCCTGGTAGCCTTTCACATCTTTTGAAACCCAGTATTCTCCGTTCACCATCGCAATACGCACATTATACTTGCGGCACTTGTAGCCCGCGATGGTTTTCAATTCATCTGTAGGAGTAACCTGGATTGCCAGCATGGCCCCCATCATTTCGGCCATTTTCTTCTTGTCGGCAGCGGCCACGTCAGGAAGCCCCGGCAGTTCACTCAAGTTCAGTCTCAGTGAAGGTTTTCGCTTTGGTGTCGAGAGAGAAGAGCTGCATGGCATTGTAGTCCACGATGAAGACCTTGCTGCCGCCCAATTCCACTCGCGAGGCGTTGGAGGTGAAATAGTATTTCAGAATTGAGGTCCCGTCAGGCTGGTGTGGAACATTGGTGGAGACGTTTTCAGTTTCCCAGTAGAGATCGGCCTTGGCAAAGGGTGCCCATAATCCGGCAAACAGGGCCATAATACCGAGGCACAATGCCCATTTTTTCACCTTCATACTTTTCCTTTCATTTCTTCAGTTACAGTCTGCTCCGCGAACTCCATGCGACTATACGAGTGCATCATATCCAATGCATGATCCGGAATCAAGCACCGGCTATCCGGCGCCCGGTCGAGTTCGAGCATCAAGCGTCGCTGCGACTTCATAAATTCCCTGAAGATGATGAGTTTCTGGACGTCCTGAGTGCCTTCCCCCAGAGAAGAGGCCCAGGCGTCCATGGGATATTTGTGGATTGGGTGCTCGAAGATAACCGAGGCCGCTCCGAACAGGTCCGCCGCCCATGTCCCGACGGCCCTTGCGAGGTCGACCGAAAGATACTTGGCGATCGAAGCCCCCAGCCTGAAATCGAGTCCCTGGTCTTTTTCCCAGCATGTTTTCCAGAGCATTAACCGGACTGCTTCGATTTTGCTGTAAAAATCGGCGGCCTCAAATGATTTCGCCTGGAAATCGATCACCCGCTGACCGAAAATCTGCCTCTTTTTCGCGTGTTCGATGCCGCTTCGGAACGCCCCTTCGGCCGTGCCCAGAGTCAGCGCGCTGATAGTGATGCGGCTGTTGGTGAATATCTCGAGCACCTGCTGAAGTCCGCGTCCGCGCTTGCCGATCAGGTTGGCCTCGGGCACGAATACGTCACTGAGCTGAATGCGCGTGAGATCGGAGGGAATCCAGACTTCCTTGTGCAGCCTGGAGCGGGTAATTCCTCTGGAGGACAGGTCAACGAGGAACATGGAAATCCGGCTGTTTCGGGGCGCGTCGGGGTCCGAGACCGCCGTAATGAGGGCAAGGTCGCTTATATAGCCGTTGGTCACGTAGGATTTGATTCCATTGAGCGTCCATCCTCCGTCCACCTTTTTCGCCGTTGAAGCTATCCCCGCGACGTCACTTCCGGCGCCCGGCTCGGTATTGCCAAGACAAATCAGGGTTTCGCCTCGAGCGGCGGCAGGAAGGTAAAGGCTTTTCTGGTCAGGGTTTCCGAAAAGTAGTTATTCCCTTTGTGCCGAGTGAAACATGAACCAGGACCGCCACCCCTACGCCGGGCGAGACAGTCCCGAGATGTTCCTGCATGAGGGCCTCTTTGAGCGCCTGCTGCTCGCGGTATCCGTCGCCGTCGGGTTCCAGCCCCAGCCAGTCACGGGCGCCGAGTTCCCGGAAAAAGTCGCGGGGAATCTCCTTTTCGGCGTACCATTTACCAAGGTTGGGGGTGAGGCGTTCAGAGAGGAACTCCTTATAATGCTCAAGATTTTCTTCGAATTCGACCGGTATTCGGAAATCCATGTTGAAGCTCCTGTCTGGATGTGTCCATCATGCGCGTTGTGCAGCTGCGGAAGGCCTTCGCGGCTGCATGAATCACGCGGGTTGCTGCCCTTGAACTACTTCACCGTGCCCGACTTCATGGCATTTAACGAGCGAAACCGTAAATATGGCTTTTGAGTCGTGTTTGGAAAAAGAAAGCGCGCCGCCCATTTCCTTGAGAAGCTTGAATGTCGAGGAAATCCCGGTCCCCTCGCCACCCTCTTCGAATGGCAGAAGCATAAGTTCCGGGTCCCATGAGTTTTTTCTCCGCGACCGGGCTGATCATGTCCACATAGATGTTGTGCTCGCCATAGTAGGTCTTCAGGGTTATCTCTTTTGTCCATGTCCATCATTTCCACGGCGTTTCGAATCATTGCGACAAAAACCTGGGTGAGGATGGCCGGGTCAACGTGAGCCGTGGGCAGATCGGGATAAAGATCCAGATGGATTTTCACTTCATTCTTTTCCAGTTCCGGACCGAGCAGCCCGACCGAATCGGTAAGAATCGCATTCACGTGGCATTCACGTGGTTTCATGTCTACCGGGCGCAGATAATCGTGCAGCCGGTTGAGCATTGTTTCGAGCCGTTCGGTTTCGTGCAGAATGATCTCGGCCTCAGGAGATTCGGGATATTTTTTCTGCAGCCGCCGTGCAAAGCCGCCTATTGAAACAAGCGGATTTCTGATCTCGTGAGCGACTTCAGCAGCCGTGGCGCCCAGCGTCTTGAGCTTCTCTCTTTGCACGAGCGCAGCTTGCGCCTCCTTGAGTTCGCGTGTGCGCTCAAGCACCATCTCTTCGAGGTGTTCCCGGTATTCCCGAAGCTCCTTGTCCGCTTTCTTACGTTCGGTTATGTCCCTGATGATTCCTACATGCCCTCCGATTGCGCCCTCAGGTCCCTCGATGACCGAAAAGGTCCCCTCCACCGGGAAGACCGTTCCGTCTTTTTTCTTCAACTCCCATTCCACCCTGAGAGGCCCTTGTTCCAAGGCGGGATGGGCCAGTTTTCCGAAATCGATGAAGCTCTCATCCGAAGGGTGTAATATCCTGGCGGACTGCCCGATGATTTCTTCTCTCGAAAAGCCGAAAAGGTCCAGAAAAGCATGATTGACCGAAACTATATTGCGGTTCGCCGTCCACCATGAAGATGGCGTCCGAGGTGCCTTCCACGAGGGCTTTGTAGACTTCCTCCGACCTTTTCAGGGCTTCTTCGATGCGCTTGCGCCCGGAGATATCGGCAACGAAACCTTCTATTCCGATTAGCTCGGCCGTCTCGCGAGTAAACGCCCAGGCCGTGCTCCCATACCCATTTAATCCGGCCGTCGGCGGTGCGGATTCGGTAGATCAGCTTGAAGGGCCGCCTGTTGGCCAAAGCGTCCTCGGTTTTGGACCTGACCATCTCGCGGTCTTCTTCCACGAATCAGGTCGGTGAGCTTTCGTTTTTGACTCAATTCGGAAATAGAATACCCTGTCAGGTCGACGGCCCCGGGGCTTACGAAATCGAGCAGACACTCCGCGTCACCCCGCAGCGGTAAACCATTCCCGGAAGGTTCTCGAAGAAAGTGGACAGGATCCGCTGGTTCTCGGTGAGCGCTTTTTCGGACTCTTTTATGGAGGATATGGTCCTGCTGATGAGCAGATAGATGAGCAGGGCTGAAGCGCCGACGAAAAACCAGCCTTTGACGGTTTGCGCAACGAGCGCCGCCCTGGACTGGCCGAAAATCAAATCCACCGCCAGATCGGAGAAAATGATCCACAGCGCTCCAACGGCTGCATAGATCAGCGCTATTCTGAGTCACGGCTTGTGCGGGTGATTGTTCTGGTCTGGTTAGAATCTCTTTCAATTTCCGCAGCGACCTTTCGCCCCCAATCCCTGATGCGCGGGAATCCGTTCTTTAGATGTCTTGTAAGATTTGCGAAGGGACTTTGCAAGGATTGTAGAAAGCTCACCCGATAAGTTAGCGGTCCGGCGTCGGACAAGTGGTCGATTTTTTTGAATCCAACGGCGAGGATGCTTATTAAAAGAGATAGACTGTAATCAGGGATCGATCCCGTGTTCGGGCGCTACGGCCTTTGCGCGGCGGGGTCCGCTCCGGGATGACTGACTGAGGGTTTTTTCACCAGCAGGAAAGGTCAGGAAGAGAAACAATGCCTCTCTATGAATATAGGTGCACGGAATGTGACCACACATTTGAAAAACTGGTTTTGAGTGAGGGTGAGCCGATTGCATGTCCGAAGTGCCACGGCGGTGTAGAGAAGCTGATGTCGTCGTTTAGCATCGATGTCCCGGACGGAATCTGCGCCAAGCTCCCGCGAGGGGAATCGAGGGAGCGTTGCTCCGCGTGCAGGCGGGAGCCGACCCAATGTTCGCTGCCGGCCTGATGCAAGCTCTTTTCTAAAAACGTGGTTTACACGGCGCTCACCGCGAGTCGTATGCCGGCATTCGGCGGCGTCTACATTGCGTAGAGCGTTTCCGCCTCGATTACCCGCACATTGTTTTCATTGAGGACCCTGAGCGCCTCACCGGGATTGTCGAAACGGAATATGAGCACTGCGTTGGAGCCGCTTTGCCGGACAAAGGCGTACATGTATTCAACATTGACGTTGGCCTTTTGCAGAATCCGCAGGATATGATGAAGCCCGCCGGGCTGGTCGGAAACCTCGACCGCCACAACGTCTATCTTGGCCACAGTAAAGCCGGCCTTCTTGAGATTCTCCTTCGCCTTTTTGTTATCGCTTACGATGAGGCGCAAAATGCCGAAGTCGGAAGTATCCGCAAGTGAGAGCGCACGAATGTTGATATCGGCCTCGGCCAGAATCCTGGTTACCTCCGCAAGGCGTCCCGCCTTGTTTTCCAGAAAAACGGAAATCTGTTCCACGTGATCCACGGACATGCTCCTTTTTGTATTAAGCGCCGGCCTTGCCCTCACGTTGGGCTCTTATCCCCAGACCTCCTTCATTTCCATGGTTGGGCTCGGATTGTCAATTGAAATCAGATCACCGGGGGTTTCTTAATGGCGGCAAACCCCCTTCGGGAGTTGTCGCCCGAGATCCTCGGCCCGGAGTTTAGCTGTTGCCGATGTGAAGCGCGATGGAGTATATTTTCCGGCAATATATCCAGCTAAGCGACAAGGCCTCCCGCTGTCGCGCCGTCTCTGGTCATGGAAGGCGCCCCCTCCGCGCCCCGTTTCGCGGAGCGTCGAGAGTCGGCGGCCGGCCCCGGGCGCCGCGCGGCGAAAGCCGCTGAGGGGCGGCCGCTTCGGTTTCAGGAACTGATTGCATAGCGTTGTTAAACTGGGCAAAAGAGGGGCGGACGGGATGAAAAAGGATGAGATGCGTAAGGCACAAGCTGGACGAAATGGTCGATTGCATCCGCAATCAGTCCGGTCTCGAAGGCAAGTGGGAAAATCAGCCCAACACTATGGTTGAAAATCATCCTTATCTCATCGGCTATACTTTTTTGATCGGTCTTGCTGTGACCTTCACTCTTTCTCACCTGCATGGTTTTCGCAATATCCTTTCTTTTCCTTTTCTTCATATCCGATTTCATGACCAGAGACGTCCACCGGATCGCCCCCTTCGTGCCAAAGGCTTTGCTCTTTTCGGTCCTCTACATCCTGGTCATTTGGGTTATCATATTAATTACTTATAAAGTCATTCCGATGATGCTCAAGAATCTTCCGGAGCTGTCAAACCAGCTCCAGGTCCAGATTGTAAAAGAACTCAAGGCGGCAAGCCAAAAATGGAACCTTCCGGCGTATGTCGACGTCGATGAATTGAAAGGCTCGATTCTAAAGGCGAGCACCGGCATTTTGCAGTTCCTGGCGACCAGTCTGACTCCACTTTATAAAGGATTTATTCAGTTCGTCTTTGCGCTGGCAATCAACCTGTTTTTCTATTTCGAGTCCGAAAAGGTCGAACAGGCATTTACCCGAAATCCAAACAGCCTTATGACCTTTGTGTTCAAGTTCATGCAGATGAGATTGAGAATATTCTACGTCTATTTCAGACGGGTCATGGGAGGGCAGGTGATTATCGCCCTCATCAACACCGTGATCTCATCGGTTGTGATTTTCGCACTGGAGCTTCGTCATCCATTTCTTGATGATTTTTGTGGTCTTCTTCTGCGGACTTTTCCCGGTGGTTGGAAATCTGATGTCGAACAGCGTTCTGACGATCAATGCGTTCGTAGCGACAGGAATGTGGGGAACGGTAGTCTGCCTGATCCTGCTGGTCGGCGTTCACAAACTGGAGTACATTCTCAATTCCAAAATAATCGGCGGAATCGTTCACCTGCCGATGGCCGTTTCTCTGGGCGCGCTGATTTTTTGTGAGGTGCTGCTGGGAATTCCCGGCCTGATTTTGGCCATACCGCTTGTAGCTCTTCGTTCGACACGAGTTCGAACACATCCGGGGACTTTCTCAGGATCTGCCTGAGGAAGGAGTCGAGCAGGCGCCCAAATCGGCCTGAGCCGGAGGAGACGGGCGGGCCTAAAAATACTCTTTTAAATCCATGTACTTGAGGAACTCAGCCAGCACCTTCTTTTTGTCTCCATGAATATTTGCGATAACGTCTCTCAGTTGCTGGTAGACTTCCATGGACATTCCTGTAAATTGAATCCCAATGCCTTCGGACGTATCCCTCACTACCTTCGCCCTCAAAATGATGCTCACAGCGGGTGGGGGATCGCGCATGATGATTTCGATTTCGATCTCCGTGCCCAGCTCGATCTTTTCCGGCGTACTGACGAAGGCGCCGCCAAGGCTAAGGTCTTTAATTGCTCCCTCGATATGGACATCCTGATATTTCAGGATAGTTTCGGATTCAAACGGGACCCTTACGAATCTCCTCCTCTCCTCATTCCCCATCGCGGACTCCTCTCGGCAAAAGGATATTTAACCGTTAATCGGCTGTTTTCAGGACGGCAATTACTGCAAAATAGAAGTTAGCGAAACCATTGTACAATTTCTTTATCGTTCAGGACCGGGTCTCATATATGGCGTCATGCCCGATCCGGTTTAGAACCGCCCCTAACCGCTCGCCCCCGATGTTGTGAGTGAAATAGATATCCAGACAGCGCTCGACTACGGCCAGGACCTTCTCTTTTGAGTAAATCCCTTCCAACTCTTTTCCCAGTTGCGGATGACGGCCAAGCTTTCCTCCCGCCATGATGCGCCAGCCCTTTTCAGCTTCCTCCATGGCGTTCGACGGGCATGCGCGGACGCATTTTCCGCACATTACGCATTTTGTCCCGTCCATTGTCGGGGCGCCCGCTTCGCCCCCCGCCCCAAGCGCCCCTTCAACGCACGAGGATGAGCAAGCCTGGCAGCCGGTGCAGCATTCAGCCAAAAGTCGCGGGCGCAATGCCCCGATGATGCCTATATCGGCGATTTGAGGACGGGAACACGCATTCGGGCAGTCGGAAATGCAGATGCGGAATTCGTGGTGCATCTTCAAAGGGCCGCTCACCCGCTCTTTGAGAAAATCCGCGATATTTCGACTCAAAAGCATCTTTTCAAGTTCATCGGCCAGCTCGTCGCTCTCAACCGCGCGGTTTTCACAGCCCGCCGGGCCAAAGCACGTCTCTATTTGGAACCCTTTGGACTCAACGGCTTTTCCGGAAAGAAATTTCTGCCGGCAATTCTGGAGATGACTCGGCAACACCCGGTTCGAACCCTGTCCGGCAGCTTCTTTTTCGACCTCGCGCCGCACTTTTGTGCGAACAAAGAAAGGGACCCTTCCCAGCGCCTTTTCCGCCTCTTCTGTCCAGATCATTCCGTTATCCTAGCGTGATAGACTTATGCGCAGTTTTGCCGCGTGAATTTCCTGAGCTCTGCAAATAAATTGCGCCAAACCATGTGAGTATATCCGATTTTATGCGTCTTTTTCATTTGCCGTATTGACTTAGGTCAATACCGTTCCAAAAATATCAGGGTCCAACAGTTCCCAACCGGCCACATCGGCCCCAGTTATATGGTTTTCTCGATCGCAGATGCTCCATTTCACAATTGGATGGATTTGTCCGAAAGGAGGCCTGCAAATGAAAAAAGCTATCAGGGAACTCGCGGCCGCAATAAACAGGACAGACCCGAGCGCTGCTTTTTCTTTCGAACTATGGGATGGAGAAGTCATAGAATACGGCGGCAAGCCGAAAGCGACTCTTTTAATCAAATCCGCCAAAGTTCCAGGGCAGATGTTCAGCAAAGGGTTTCTCGGGTTCGGCGAAGCATACGTGGCGGGCGACCTGGAGGTCGAGGGCGATCTTCAGGAACTGCTGCGGCTGGGTTTGAGCGTGCAATTCGACGAAAAAGCCTTCTCATTGCGGCAAAAGATAAGGCTCTTTCCTTTTTGCCTTAAGACCATGAATACGGTTGGAACAGGCCCGCGCCAATATAGCTATCATTACGATCTCACCCCGGAATTCTACTCGTCTTTTTCTGGACGAGAGCCTCACATATTCCTGCGGCTATTTCAAAAATGAGAATGATTCGCTCGATCAGGCCCAGCGCAACAAGTACGATCATATCGCCCGCAAGCTGATGCTCAGCCCTGCAGACAGGCTGGTTGACATCGGGTGCGGTTGGGGCGGGATGCTCCTGCACTCTGCGCGCAAATACGGCATAAGCGGGAGTCGGGATTACGCTTTCGAGCAACCAGAGCCGATATGGATCCGGAGGATAGAAGAGCTGGGACTCGGTGAGCGGATCGAGGTGAAGTTGCAGGATTACCGGCAGCTTACCGGTAAATTCGACAAGTTTGTATCCATAGGGATGTTTGAGCACGTGGGGAAAAGATTCATTCCGGTCTATATGAGAAAGGTGGCCGGGCTGCTGAAAAAGGGCGGAGTCGGCCTGCTGCATACGATCTCAAAAGAGGTCGAATCAGCCACTGACGCCTGGATGCTGCGCTATATCTTCCCCGGCGGCTACATTCCGAGCCTGCCGGAAACAGTCCGCGAGATGGGGCGGGCCGGCCTGTGCGTCCTCGATATCGAGGGGCTGCGGCTGCACTACGCCAGGACGCTGGACTGCTGGATAGCCAATTTCGAAAGAAACATCGACAAGATACGAGAGATGTTCGACGAGCAGGTTCGTCCGGATGTGGAGGCTGTATCTCAACGCTTCATCGGCGTGGATTCAAATACAGCGGCACGCGGCTCTACCAGATACTTTTTTCAAATGGTCTGAATAACGACCTGCCGATGGCGCGGGAGTACATGTACCGTTCAGAATGACAATCCCCCGGCTTCAGGTCTGCAGAGCCTTGCGTATCGTTTTGGCAAAAGGCTTTCTCAACACGCCCACTTCGGTGATTATTCCGGAGATATACTTGTTCGGCGTGACGTCGAACGCGGGGTTTAGAGCGCGTGACGCCGTCAGGGGCTACCTGTTTTCCGCAGAGGTGAGTGACCTCCCTCGGGTCCCTTTGCTCGATGGGGATTCCGTTTCCGTCCGGCAGCCCCGGATCTATGGTCGAACGCGGCGCTGCGACATAGAAGGGGATATCGTGGGTCCTGGCAAGCACTGCGACCATGTAGGTGCCGATCTTGTTTGCCGTATCGCCGTTGGCGGCAATCCTGTCCGCGCCCACCACGGCAAGATCGATCATGCCCTGGCTCATCAGGCTTCCGACAGCATTGTCGGTAATGAGAGTAACCGGGATTCCCGCTCGCATGAGCTCAAAGACGGTGAGCCTTGCGCCCTGGAGGAACGGCCTGGTTTCGCAGGAAAAGACGCTGATCGTGGGGTCCGCCTCGAAAGCCGCCCGGATTACCCCCACTGCGGTCCCGTAATCTGCGGTCGCAAGCGCGCCGGCGTTGCAGTAGGTGAGGATTCTCGCCCCCTTCGGCACAACTTCGCGTCCCCACTTTCCGATCTGCTGATTTGACGACAACGTCCTCGGTCAGAATGGCGTTGGCCTCTGTCCACAATGAGTTGCTGAAGCTCGGCAATGTCCGCTTTGGGGTTTTCCACCACAATGGAATACAACCTTTCGACCGCCCAGCCCAGGTTTGCCCCGGTCGGGCGCGCTTCTCTCACTTTATGGCAAATCCTGGAGAATTTCCGCCTGAATTCTTTTGGATCGCCGGTCTGGATAGACCTGGCGCCAAGGGCCAGGGCAAGCGCTCCGGCAACTCCCACGGCGGGAGCCCCCCGAATGGCCATTGTCTTTATCGCGCCTATCACCTGTTCGGGGGTGGTGCAGCGAAGGAACTTTTCCTGGTGCGGCAATATTCTCTGATCGAGTATCGCCACGGCGTCACCATCCCAGCGGATCGGCGGCAACCATTGCTCGCGGCATTAAAATCTCCTGAAGAATCGTTCTGATTGCAAATAAAACAGGGAAGCCAAACAAAGCGGACGCGGCAAAGAACTTCTCAACACTTTTTCGGTCTAACAGCCCCCTCGGTCTTCGTTTGTCGAATAATACCTCAGTTCGCGAGTTTTTTCCTGAGAATTTCATTGACGAGCTGCGGATTTGCCTTTCCTTTTGTCTTCCTCATGACCTGACCGACGAAAAAGCCGAAGAGCTTGTCTTTCCCGGCTCGGAACTGTTCGACTTCCTTGGGGTTTTCAGAAAGCACCCGGTCGATTGCAGACTCGATTTCCGACTCATCGCTTACCTGCACCAGCCCTTTTTCATCCACGATCTGCCGGGCGGACTTGCCGCTTGCATACATCTGCTCGAAAACTCCCTTGGCGATTTTGCCGCTGATCACCCCGGAATCGAGCAGTTCCAAAAGCTCTGCCAGGTTCTCCGGAGATACCGGGCAGTCTTCGATTTCCCGGTCATCGCGGTTAAGCTCGCGCAGAAGCTCGGACATTATCCAGTTGCTAAGCGTCTTGGGCTGCGCAAATTTTTTCAGCGCCGCTTCAAAGTAGTTTGCAAGGGACTTCGATGATGTCAGCACCTGCGCGTCATAGGGCGGCAGGGCGTAGTCTTTGATGAATCGCTCCCGCTTGGCTTCGGGGAGTTCGGGCAGGCTGCTGCGAACCTCCTCGATCCAATCCTCGCTCACTACCACCGGAACCAGGTCGGGGTCCGGAAAATAGCGATAGTCATGGGCCTCTTCCTTGCCGCGCATACTGAGGGTCACATTGCGCCCCGCATCCCAGAGCCTGGTTTCCTGAACGAGCGGTTCCCCGCGCTCGAGCATGACTTTCTGTCTTCGAATCTCGAATTCCAGGGCTTTCTGGACGTTTTTGAACGAGTTCATGTTCTTGAGTTCGATCTTGGTCCCAAGGCCGCTCGTTCCGACGGGCCGAAGCGAGATATTTGCGTCGCACCTCATGCTGCCTTCCTCCATGTTGCCGTCGCAGATCTCGAGGTAGCGCAGAATCTCCCGAAGGGTCTTGAGGTAGGCCGCCGCTTCTTCAGGTGTGGCTATATCCGGTTCACTCACGATCTCGATAAGGGGCACGCCCGTCCTGTTGAAATCGACATAGCTGAGCGGCTGGTATTCGTCATGGATGAGCTTGCCGGCGTCTTCTTCCATGTGTATCCGGTGTATCCTGATCCGCTTGGGACCGCTGGAGCTTTCGATTTCCACCCAGCCGTCACGGGCAAGGGGAAGCTCGTACTGTGAAATCTGGTACCCTTTGGGAAGGTCCGGGTAGAAGTAGTTCTTCCGGGCAAACTGGGCGAGCGGCGCAATCGAGCAGTGGGTGGCCAGCGCCATCCTGATCGTGTATTCGACGACTTCGCGGTTGAGCACGGGAAGCACCCCCGGCATCCCCAGGCACACCGGGCAGGTGTGGGTGTTGGGGCTGCCGCCGAATTTTGTCGAACACCCGCAGAAAATCTTGCTTGCGGTCTTGAGCTGAGCGTGAATTTCGAGTCCTATTACCGGTTCGTATTCCATCTGCGGCCGGGTTCCTTTCAAACAATTCAAAGGACATAAATACAAAACCCCATTTCATCGTTTCGAAAAGTTCATCGCAGGCAATGCCCGGAGGCACAGATGGGTCTCGACCCGCAACACCTTTTCATGGTCTCAGGGTGTCCCAAAGCGGACATGAATCGACTCGTTTTGAAAAGCCGGCACATGATGCGGCATTGCGGCTATACTCTGATCCAGGGGCCAGTTTATCGACACCGGACTCGCAATTCGTCCAACCGATAAACAATGTTTGACATTGTGAGAACTTTCATTTAGGAATAGACAGATTCGCAGCAGAGTGTTGGACTAGGGCTCTCGTTGGTGAGACGCGGTCTGCACATGATGAAGTTGTTCCGGGATAGCGAGGAGAAAAATGAAAATTCATGAGTATCAAGCCAAAGAACTGTTCCAAAAGTTTGGAGTCCCTATCCCTCGAGGGAAAGCGGCCTTCAGCGTCGAGGAAGCCAAGAAGATCGGGGCGGAACTGGGGACTTTCCCGGTTGTGGTAAAAGCCCAGATCCACGCCGGCGGGCGCGGCAAAGGCGGCGGCGTTAAGCTGGCCAAAAACGCGGCTGAAGTTGAACAATACGCATCCAGCATTCTCGGGATGACCCTTGTAACCCACCAGACGGGTCCGGAAGGCAAGGTGGTAAAGAAGCTCCTGGTCGAAGAAGGTCTTCCAATTGAAAAAGAACTCTACCTCAGCGTGCTTCCCGACAGAGGGACCGCGAAGATCGTCTTCATGGCCAGCGAGGCCGGCGGCATGGACATCGAGGAAGTGGCCGCCAAAACGCCTGAAAAGATTATCAAGGTCTATATAGATCCGCTCGTTGGCATGAAGGGATATCATGCCAACGAACTGGCCTTCGGGCTGAACCTGACGGGCGATCTGGTAAAGCAGTTTACCGCCATGGTCGTCCAAGCTCTACAAGCTTTGCGTGGACTATGACTGCTCGCTGGTGGAGATCAATCCGCTGGTCCTGACCAAAGACGGCAGGGTTATAGCCCTGGACGCCAAGATCAATTTTGACGACAACGCGCTCTATCGGCACAAGGACATCCTGGAATACCGGGACCTCGACGAAGAAGACCCCTTCGAGGTCGAAGCCTCCAAGTACGATCTGAACTACATCAAGATGCCCGGCGGCAATATCGGCAACATGGTGAACGGCGCAGGCCTGGCCATGGCGACGATGGACCTCATTCAGCAGGCGGGCGCGGCCCCGGCCAACTTTCTCGACGTCGGCGGCGGCGCGAGCGCCGAGCAGGTGGAAAACGGGTTCCGGATCATCCTGGCGGACCCGGCGGTCAAGGGCGTGCTCATCAACATTTTCGGCGGCATCCTGCGGTGCGACAGGCTGGCCAACGGTGTTGTCGAAGCGGCAAAGAAAGTGGGAATCAAAGTCCCGGTCGTCATTCGGATGGAAGGGACCAATGTTGAAGAGGGCCGGAGAATCCTCGAATGAATCCGGGCTCAATCTTATAACGGCAAAAGACGTTTCAGACGCCGCCCAAAAAATTGCAGCGATTGCGAAGGGATAGGAGGATATCATGAGCATTTGGGTGGATCGGAATACAAGACTTGTGGTTCAGGGTATTACCGGCCGCGAAGGCCAGTTCCATACGCTTAATTGCAAAAACTACGGCACCAACGTCGTGGCCGGGGTAACCCCCGGCAAAGGCGGCCAGAGCGTTGAAGGAATCCCGGTTTTCAATACGGTGGCAAAAGCCGTCAAGGAAACGGGCGCCAACGCCGCGATGGTTTTTGTGCCGCCTGCTTTTTGCGCTGACGCCATAATGGAATCGATCGACGCCGGATTGCCGCTGATCGTGGCGATCACCGAGGGCATTCCGGTCATGGATATGCTGAAGGTCAAAAACTACCTCAAGACGAGCAACAGCCGGCTGATCGGCCCCAACTGCCCCGGCATCATCACTCCGGGCCAGTGCAAAATCGGCATTCAGCCGGGCCATATCCACTCGCCCGGCAACGTTGGGATCGTATCCCGCTCCGGGACCCTGACCTATGAAGCGGTGCACCAGATCCAACAGTTTGGAATGGGCCAGAGCACCGTAATCGGCATCGGCGGAGACCCGGTAAACGGCACCAACTTCATCGACTGCCTCTCGGCCTTCCAGGCCGACCCCGAAACCCGCGCCATCATCATGGTGGGCGAGATCGGCGGATCGGCCGAGGAAGAGGCCGCTGACTTCATCAAGAAGAACGTGACCAAGCCGGTAATCGGCTTCATCGCGGGACTGACCGCTCCTCCGGGACGGCGCATGGGCCATGCGGGCGCGATCATCAGCGGTTCCAGCGGAACGGCCCAGGGCAAGATCAAGGCCATGCGCGAAGCCGGGATAACAGTGGTGGAAAACCTGGGAGAAATGGGCGCGATCGCTAAAGATGCTTTCGCCTCGGCTCTTTCCGGTGTGAAGAAGAAATGAACAGGAGGCGTTCGATTAGAAGCGCCCTTCAGCAATTAGTGCGAGAGCCTCACGGGGAAGCGGACTGTTCCGCTTCCCCGGTTTCGTTATCACGCGGGACGGCAGAAAACGCGGCAGAGCGAGAAAGCCCGAATTTCGCAATTACACAAAAGCAAAATACGTTTTTGTTTCACCGTTCGGACACATTATTTTGAAAGAGTCACAAGCCCTGCAGGCTTATTTTCGCCGGGCAAATGGCCGCCCGCCTAAAAACGCAGGCGCCCCGGCTCAGTCCTGTCTATAGTGTGCGGTGGGCTTTTGCGTGGTGACTCATGCCAAAGAGAGGTTTGATCATGTCATTTGTCGAGACCCAAGTCACCGATAAGCTTGGATTTATCTGCCTTAACAATCCCCGCAAGCGGAACGCGTTGAGCAAGGAGTTGGTTCACGGCGTCCTTGAGGCGCTCCGGGATTTCAAGGAACGAAAAATTGCAGTAGTGATATTGAGGGCGCCGGACGACTGCTCTACCTGGTCAGCGGGAATCGACGTAGAGGAAATGCCCCGGACAAGCCGCGACCCCTTCGATTACCATGACTCACCGCAGGAACTGATGCGTGCGGTCCAGGAATACCCCGGGCCGGTGATTGCAATGGTTCATGGAAGCGTCTGGGGAGGCGCATGCGATCTCGTTATGACTTGCGATATTGTCATCGGAGATGAAACCTCGTCTTTTGCGATCACCCCCACAAAGCTTGCACTTCCTTACAATGCCAGCGGCATTCTGCATTTCATCAACAGGCTGAGCTTGAATATCGCCAAGGAGATGTTCTTTGCGGCTGAGCCGGTCATGGCGGAAAGAGCGGAGCGGGTGGGCATACTCAACCATCTTGTGCCGTCCAAAGATCTCCTGGAGTTTACCACGAATCTCGCAAAGCAGATGGCATCCCGGTCTGCGCTTGCCGTTTCAATTATTAAGGAACAATTCAACCTTCTTGCCGGGGCTCATCCCATAGCTCCCAATGTTTTCGAACGGATTCAGGGCCTCAGAAGACAAGTGTACGACAGCCACGACTATGCAGAGGGTATTCGGTCATTTCTGGAAAAGCGGCCTCCGGTATTCACGGGTGAGTGAGTGAACGCAAAAAACCGCTTCGCATGGCAATAGGGCTGGCGCCCCCTCAGTCCTCATAGCTCAGCCCTGTCCTCAGTCCACTCATGCAATGAGAATCGCGGAGCCGATAGTGAATCGGGATTTCAAGTCTCGATCGGCAGATCCCGCATCCTCGTGGACTTCAAGGATGCACGGGCGGGCTATAAAAACTCTTCAAATGGCGCCTCGTAATTCGCTGGTTTTTTCGTCACGAAGAGCGAGAAGGAGATGCAAAGATTGCGAAGAGGGGCCACTGGGAACAATTCTCGGAAAAACAGGAAAGTGTTGGTTACTACCAGAAACGGCGCACTCTCACGCCATTTTGGGATAGAAAACCCTTTATCTCTTCAATGGTATAGGTCCCGTAGTGAACCATCGAGGCGATCAGCGCCGCGTCGGCGCAGCCCTGATTGAGCACATCGAGCAGGTGTTGAGGTTCTCCGGCGCCTCCGGATGCGATCACCGGAATGCGGACATTGGTCGAAATCAGCCGGGTCAGTTCGAGTTCATAGCCGGTCTGAGTGCCGTCCGCGTCTATGGAGTTGAGGCAAATCTCGCCTGCGCCGAGCCTTTCGGCCTCCCTCGCCCACCACAAGCGCATCTATTCCCATAAAGGTGCGGCCGCCGTTTATGACCATTTCGTAACCGGAGGGAATCTTCTCTGAGACCTCGACCTTCTTTACGTCCATTCCCAGGACAATACACTGGTTGCCGAAGGCTTCCGCCCCCTGCCGGATGATGTCCGGATTGAGCACGGCAGCGGAGTTTACGCTGACTTTTTCCGCCCCGGCAAGCAGTACATCGCGCATGTCCTCGAGAGTGCGAATCCCGCCCCCGACCGAAAACGGAATAAAAATCGTCTCCGCCACGCGCCGGACTACGTCGAGCATAATCGGGCGCCGGTCGCTCGATGCAGTAATGTCATAGAACACGATCTCATCGGCGCCCTGTTCGTAATAGAAACGGCCCATTTCCACCGGGTCGCCTATATCGATATTGTCCCTGAATTTGATCCCCTTGGTCGTCCTGCCGTCCCGAACGTCGAGGCAAGGTATAATGCGTTTGCTGAGCATGGAAGTCCCCTCATCGGGCGGATTCGCCTCGTCAAAAACCGCGCCGCCGAGAAAGGTCTCGACGCTCCGCGAGGCAGGTCCCGCCGCTTTTATGAAACGCCGTTCCATCGGCAGAAATTGTCAAGGAGCCGCAATCCCGGCTTGCCGCTCTTTTCGGGATGGAACTGAACGGCGACAAGATTTCGGAAGGCCACGGCGGATGTGAAAGTTATCCCATATTCGGTCATCCCGACGGACAGGTCCTCGTTCACAGGCTGCGGATAGTAGCTGTGAACGAAATAAAACTCGCTTTGCGCAGGAATATCTCGAAACACCGGGTGATCTTTTGCAAATTTAACCTCATTCCAGCCCATATGCGGAATCTTCAGAAAATCCCCTGTCTCGGAATGCATTTTTTCCGGGAACCTGCGCACTTCACCCGGCAGAATTCCAAGGCAAGTGGTCTGGTTTTCCTGGCTGACATCAAAAAGCACCTGAAGCCCGACGCAAATGCCCAGGATGGGAACTCCCGCGTCGAAGAGTTCGCCAAAGCAGCTTATCGAGCCCAAGCTCCCTCAAGCTTTCCATCGATTTCCCGGCCGCTCCGACTCCCGGGAAGACCACCTTATCCGCCTTACGGATTTCATCATGGGAGTTGGTGATCCGGCATGGAAATCCAAGATAGTCCAATGCCCGCTTCACGCTGGTCAGGTTCCCCGCTTTGTAGTCGAGTATGGCAATCACCCCTTGGCGCTCCTCTAGTGTCCTGAGTCATTAATTATTTGAATAAATAAACCATTTCCTGTAAGCTCCTGCCAACTCAATCAGGAGGGCATCATGCGTACAGGACGACCAAAGAAAAAGCTTGAATTGAGCACGGACGAAAGAACAGAACTTGAGCAACTGACTCGCCGATCTACAACAGCCCAGGCGCTTGCTCTAAGGTCTCGAATGATTCTCGCTTGCGCCGATGGGCTTTGCAATAGCGAGGTGGCTGATCAGCTTGGAATAACCGGCGCTACTGTGTGCAAATGGCGCAAGCGCTTTGTGGAGCATCGAGTAAACGGCCTATTGGATGACCCAAGGCCGGGCATCCCGCGCAAGATCACCGACAAAGATGTGGAGCGCGTTGTGACACTCACTTTAGAGTCAACTCCAAGAAATGCCACTCACTGGAGTACCCGGTCAATGGCTAAAAAGACGGGTATGAGCCAGTCGGCAATTAGTCGGATTTGGCGCGCATTTGCGCTGCAACCCCATCGAACCGAAACCTTCAAACTCTCTTCGGACCCTTTCTTCATTGAAAAAGTTCGGGATGTTGTTGGCCTGTACCTCAACCCTCCTGAAAAAGCAGTGGTGTTGTGCGTTGATGAAAAAAGCCAAATACAGGCGCTCGACCGTACACAGCCACTCTTGCCGCTACGGCCAGGGCAGGCCGAACGACGCACTCATGATTACAGACGATACGGTACCCTCTCTCTTTTTGCAGCTTTCAACACGGCCACTGCCGAAGTGATCGGCAAATGTCACAGGCGCCATCGCAGCGTTGAATTCCGCAAGTTCCTCGATCTCATTGAGGACAGGGTCCCAAGCGGTCAGGATATCCATATTATCCTCGACAACTACGGGACTCATAAGACTGCCATGATCCAGCGGTGGTTGGTCAAAAGGCCGCGCTTCCATCTGCACTTCACTCCGACCAGTTCCTCATGGATTAATCTTGTCGAGAGGTGGTTTGCCGAACTAACTGAAAAACAAATTCGTCGCGGCAGCCATCGAAGCGTAAATCAACTTGAGTGCGCTATTCAGAAATACATTGCCATCTGCAACGAGGATCCAGAACCATTTGTGTGGGTCAAAACCGCCGATGAGATCCTCAAAAACGTCCGGAGATTTTGTGAACGGATTAATGACTCAGGACACTAGCATATGTTTCAGTTCAAGAACAATATCCCAAGATCGTGCGTCCGGTCAAGGTCGGGTTGTTCGAGGCGAGGATGAAATGCATAACTGCCAATTGCAGCATACACCGCAGCAACTTATGTCCCGCCGGGCTGGCCAAGCCCGTGAAAAGGCGCCTGAACGAGCCGTAGTTCAGCACCTTGCGGACGGCCTTTTCGAGTCAGATGGATAATGATACACAACAAGGAATGCTTGACAGATTATCGAGGGATTGTTTATCCTTGAGCATCGCACAAGTTGCGCCCTGCTGCCTCTGATTTCTCGGGGCGCCCTGATGAAACTGTGCGCGCCTCTAATTTTCCGTGGATTCTTCTATGTTTCCATGATGCCGGTTCTGCTGCCGCTGAACCAAATTTAAGACGGCGTATTCAGGAGTCTATTCCTTCGTTTTTGTGATTGCCTGCCAGAGGATCTTTACGGAGTGGTTCAGTGAGTGAAAAGGCCACAATTTCTCGAATCTTTTTCTACCTTGTTTTCTCGCTGATTCTTGCCTTTTCATTAGGCGGAGTTTTCTATTCAATCGATCATGAATACCAGGATTACAAGCGCGAAGTGTTCATGATCCGAGACCATTATATAGAAATAAAAAAATCAATCATTAAACAAGAAGTTCAATCCATTATTCGATTCATAGACTACCGCAAATCTATAGTAAGGTCCAAGTTGGAAAAAGAACTGATGGACCGAACATATGAAGCATATAATTATGCTATCAATACATACGATAAGTATAGTGGCACGATGAAGCCTCCTGAACTCAAAGAGGTGATTAAATCATTTTTTAAATTGTCCAAATACAAAGAAGGTAGAGGGTACTATTTTGTTATCAGACGCGATGGATTGATTGAAGTAGGCGACGATTCTCGATATGAGGGACGGAATGCGCGGGACTTTTTAGATTGTGAAGGACAAGCGATTGTAAAGGAGTTGGACGGGGTATCTTTGGCGTCGGGCGAGGGAATGATTGAATATCGATGGAATAATTCAAATCACGAAGGCTGTTTGCCAAAATTGTCATTTGTTAAGTATTTTGCTCCATTTGATTGGTATATTAGTACTGGAGAATATCTCGACCAGGTTGAAGCCCAACTTCAAAATGACGTATTGCAGTGGCTAAAGGACCTTCATGGCAGTGACGACAGCTATATATCGGCATGCACTTTCGATGGGGTAGTGCTTTCCTCCTATGATAAAGAGGATATTGGATCGAATCAATTGGATCGTGTTGACCCCAACAAGGTCAAGATCGTACAGGAGAGGATCAGACTGGCCGGAGAGGATGATGGCGGCTTCCTGGAATATGTCGCTCCCACTCGTCCGACCACGGGGGAACCCGCTCGAAAGATTTCCTTTTTTAGCGGCGTCCCCGATTGGCGATGGGTGATCGGGAGCGGATTCTACCTGGACGAAGTGGACGCTTTTGTCGCCGCGAAGAAGGCTGAACTATCTCGAAACATCGCAAAGAGCATTATGTATATAATCGGGTTCTTTGCGCTCATCACCGGCGGCTTGATAGCGGTTCTGCGCCATTTTTCCGCGAGGATCAACGCCAGCATGCAGGCTTTGTGCTCCTTTTTCGATCGGGCGGCAAACGAGTCCTCTCTAGTGGATGCGGGTGCGATCGAGTTCAAGGAATTTCATCGGCTGGCAATTTCGGCTAACAGAATGGTGAGGAAACGGCAGAAGGTCGTGGAGGACCTTCGTGAAAGCGAAGCGCGTTATCGTGCGATCGTGGACGACCAGTCCGAACTCATCTGCAGGTTTTTGCCGGATAGCAGCATTATTTTCGTAAACGAGGCTTTCTGCCGGTTTTTCAACACGACGCGCACTGAACTGATCGGCCGAAGTTTTCTGGAAAAAGTCCATGAATCGGACCTGGACAGCTTGAAGAAACAGATTGCCCGCCTTGACAGTCAGAACCCTGTGTGTTCGGTTGATCTTCGGTTCGGGGAGCGGCACGGGCAGGTCCAATGGCTGCAGTGGGCTCACAGGGCGATATTCGATTACGAGGGGAGTTTAATTGAATATCAGGCGGTTGGCAGAAATATCACTGAACAAAAGCGGGCCGAGGACGCGCTCCATGAGCTTGCGAGGTTTCAGCAGCTAATGATCGACACTCTCCCCGTGCCCGTTTATTACAAGGATGAGAAGGGTCATTACCTCGGGTGTAATAAAGCCTTCGAGGGTTTGTGGGCGAAGAGCCGCACCGAGATTTTGGGTGCGACTTTCTTTGATATCTCTGACAAACAACAGGCGCAAATCTGCTGCGAAAAGGACATGGAGTTACTGAGAAAACCTGGAGCGCAGGTCTACGAATCCGACTTGCGCATACCAGGAGGCGGCAAACTGGATGTCATATTTCACAAGGCTTCGTTTCCAGGTCCTAATGGATCGGCTGGAGGTCTGATCGGGGCGATAGTCGATATTTCCGGCCAAAAGCGCGCCGAAGCTGAAAGGACCCGCCTGGTGACGGCCATAGAGCAATGCGCCGAGGGCGTCCTGATAGCCGACAACAACTTCACGATACATTACGTGAACCCGGCTTTTGAGCGCCAGAGCGGGTATCGCCGAACCGAGATACTTGGACAGCGGATGAAGATCCTGAAGAGCGAAAGGCAGGACAGGCTTTTTTACGACGAAATAAGGGAAACTCTTTTAAGGGGCGAGGTCTGGTCAGGGCGGTTGATCAACAGGAGAAGGGACGGCAGCGCCTACGAGGCTGAGACTACAGCCTCGCCGGTCAGGGACGCTTCAGGCAAGATAATCAATTTTGTGGCCATCCACCGGGATATCACAAACGAGGTAAAACTAGAAAAAGAACTGCGTCAGGCGCAGAAAATGGAGGCGATCGGCACCCTTTCAGGAGGAATAGCGCACGATTTCAACAACATACTGACAGCCATAATAGGTTACACGGAGATTTCCCGCCACAGACTTCCCGATGGGTCTCCTCTATGCGAGACCCTGGACCAGGTTCTCAAGGCCGGCCAGCGCGCGAAAGACTTGGTAAAACAGATTCTTACGTTCAGCAGGCAGTCCGAACAGGAGCGGGAGCCCGTGCAGGTGAAGCCCGTTGTCGAAGAGGTGCTCAAGCTGGTGCGGTCCTCTCTGCCTTCTACGATCGAAATCCGCCAGAGGATCGAAATAAAGCCGGGAGAGGGAATAATATTCTCAGCGCCCTCACAGATTCATCAGGTGCTGATGAATCTGTGCGCCAATGCGGCTCACGCCATGCGAGGGCAGGACGGAGTCCTGAGCGTGAACGTGTCCCGGTTGGAAATCGACAGGTTGGCGCCGCCGCCCTGCGGCCTGAAGCCGGACACTTATATTCTGATTGCCGTGAGCGATACCGGACATGGGATGGATGCGGCTGTCATGGAACGGATATTCGACCCCTATTTCACCACCAAAGAGCCTGGAGAAGGGACCGGCATGGGATTGGCGACGGTCCAGGGCATCGTCAAGGGTCACGGGGGCGCTGTAGATGTCTATAGCGAACCGGGCAAAGGGACCAGTTTCAAAGTCTACCTTCCCATGGTTTCAGAAACGGTGACGCCATGCGAAGCGGAAGTTGTCGACGAGATTGCGTTCGGGTCCGAACGGATACTGTTTGTCGATGATGAAAAGGCATTGGCGGAACTGGGGAAGGAGATGCTCGAATCCATGGGGTACAAAGTTACATCGAGAACCGGCAGTCTCGAAGCACTCGAAACGTTCCGTTCAGCCCCGAACGAGTTTGACCTGGTAATTACCGATATGACTATGCCTGTCATTACCGGAGTGGAGCTTTGCAGGAAGTGTAAAGCTCTGCGTCCGGACATCCCTGTAATCCTGTGCACCGGCTTCAGTGACCCCCTGATAGGAACTAAACCCGAGGAGCTTGGGATTTGCGAGGTGCTATTGAAGCCATATGAGGTTATATCACTCACCAGAGCGATCCGAAAGGCGCTGGACCAAAATGTTCGAGCCAAATGATCACCAGTTGAGAATGGCTCCACAGACGTTATTTCTTCCCATGGCTTTTGACGAGCAGGGCTTTATCAAGAACCGGTAGCAGCCTTGTTGGCGAATTGGTTTGGACCTGAGCAGGTGAGCAGTGGAAAAGATAATCAAAGGGACGCGATATCGAGCTTCGAGGTTGAAAAGCTCGCATTTGGGGGTAAAGCAGTAGCCAAAGTGGACGGGTTCGTGGTTTTCTTGGACCGGGCGGTTCCCGGGCAGACGGTGAAGAGCCCTGATAACAAGGAAGAAGCGAAATTACGCCGAGGCGAGGGTAATCGAGACGCTGTCCCAATCGCCCGACTATAGGCCGCCTGTTTGTCCGCATTTCGGGATTTGCGGAGGGTGCTCACTGGCAGGATATCTCCTATGAGGCTCAGCTTTTCTGGAAAAGAGCCCACGTTGTGGAGTGCCTCGGGCATATTGCAGGAGCAGGCGAAACGGAAGTCGAGCCCGATCATTGCCTCTCCCGAAGAGTCTGCACTACAGAAACAAAATGGAGTTTACCTTTTCCGACAGGCGCTGGCTTCTTGCCGAAGAACTCGACCGGGAATTCGGACGGGAGTCTCTGTTCGCACTTGGCCTCCATGTAAGGGGGCTTTTCGACAAGGTATTCAATATCGACAATTGTTTTCTCCAGTCACCGGAGGCCTCCGCCATCCTGCGGGAGGTTCGCCAATGGGCGGTGAAAAGCGGCCTTCCGGCCTACAGCATCCGCACTCACCAGGGCTTTTGGCGTTTTCTGGTCATAAGGGAGGCAAAGAGCACCGGCCAGATTCTGATCCATCTCATCACCTCCGGAAATCCACGCGCAGACCACAGTGTGGACCGGCTTTCAGATCATCTTCGGTCGAAATTCCCGCGGATTACGACTCTCATCCATTCCATAAATGATAAAAACTCTCAGGTTGCCATCGGGGATTCGAGCCGCATACTGTTCGGCCCCGGGTTCATCGAAGAAAGGCTCGGGGAGTCTTCGTTTCCAGGTATCTGCTCACTCCTTTTTCCAGACCAATACCCTCGGGGCGCAGAAGCTCTATGAAACGGTCAGCCGGCTCGCCGACTTCGAGGGCGCCGAAAAGGTCTGGGATCTCTATTGCGGAACGGGAAGCATCGGGCTATATATCGCCTCGCGTGTAAAAAGCGTTGTCGGAATCGAACTGGTCGAAGATGCCGTGCATGATGCGCGCGAGAATTGCCGGATCAATAATATCGGCAACTGTTCCTTTTTGGCCGGCGATTTGAAGGACATGATCGGGAAGGCTTCGCAGATGGGACGTCCGGACGTTGTGATAGTGGATCCTCCCAGGGCGGGAATGCATCCGAAAGTGGCGAAAGCCCTGCTGGAGAGTCCTGCCGGGGCGAATTATCGCCGTCTCGTGCAATCCGGCAAGTCTGGCCAGGGATGCGGCCCTTCTTCTCGGGGCATACGACATAAAAGAGGTGCAGCCAATCGATCTTTTTCCGCATACGCCGCATGTGGAATGCGTTGTCAGGTTCGACAGAAAAGAATAGCATGTGAACCAGAACCTTAGATTCTAATAAGAATCTATTCACAGAAACCAAAGCGGCGCAGATACATACTGTGGGGTATCTCGCTATTCCTTCTTTTTTCCGCTCTTTTTGCCGCAAGCTTCTCATATTATCTTTACAACGAAATCAAGAACCGCTTTTCTTCGAGACGGTGGAGCGTGCCGGCGCGGGTTTTTTCCTCGACAGTCCCGCTCTATCGCGGCCAGGCGCTTTCGCTTGGCCAGCTCAGGCATATGCTCGAGGAGCGCCGCTACAAAGAGGCCTCAAAAGAACCGGTGCTCGCCGGCGAGTTTAAGTCGTCGGGCAACACTCTGGTCGTGCACCTGAGGGATTTCCAGTTCCCGGGCATCTTTCTGCCCTCACAGCTCGTCGAATTCGATTTTCAGCAAAACAGGATCGCTGCCATACGCAGTCCGAAAGGAGAGATTTCGTTTCTTGAGCTGGAACCGATGGAAATAGCGCGCCTCTACGGGCCCGAACGCGAAAGCAGGATGCTCATCAATATCCGGCAGGTTCCGCAGCACCTGATCGATGCTGTGGTGGCAATCGAGGACCACCGCTTTTACGAACACAGCGGGATCGACCTTTTCGGGATACTTCGGGCGATGCTCGCCGATTTCAGGGCGGGCCGAGTCGTTCAGGGCGGCTCTACGATTACCCAGCAGCTGGTAAAAAACTACTTTCTGGAATCCGAACGCAGTTTGCGCAGAAAATTCCTCGAATTCTCCATGTCTCTTATCCTGGAGGCCCTTTACAAAAAAGATGACATAATGGAGATGTATCTGAATGAAATCTACATGGGACAGAGAGGCAGCGTTGCTATCCACGGAATTGGCGAAGCCTGCGCAGTATTACCTCGGGCGCAACGTCGAGGACCTGACCCTTTCGGAGGCCGCTACCCTTGCCGGGATGATAAGAGGGCCCAACAATTATTCACCGCTTGTAAACCGTGAGGCCGCCCTGGAGCGCAGAAACCTGGTATTGAAGCGGATGCTCGCGCTTCGCAAAATTTCGCCCTCCGAGTATGACGCAGCGCTTCTGGAAGTCTTAAGGATGGCTCCCGCATCCACTTCCGCCCGCATAGCTCCGTATTTTGTGGACTATGTGCGCATGCAGGCGCAGGAACTGTACGCTCCGGAGACGCTGGCCTCGGAGGGATTGGACATTTATACGACTCTTCAGCCGGAGATGGCCGCCGCTGCCGAAACGGCGATTCGGGATGGTCTTGCTGAAATCGAGAATGAGAGCGGCGAGGACCAGGCCTCAGATGAATCCAAACCCTCTCGGCGGCTCCAGGCGGTTTTGATAGCTCTGCAGCCCAAAACCGGGGAAATCTACGCTCTGGTTGGGGGAAGAGACTATGGCTGAGAGCAGCTTCAACAGGGCTCTCAAGGGACGCTGCCAACCCGGGTCCGCTCTCGCAACCCTTCATCTATCTTACGGCGCTCGATCGGTTTAAACTCTGCGACTGGCTTTTCGATCTGCCCGCGCCCTACGAACTTAACGGCGTCTCCTGGACCCCCAGAAACTACGACGGCAGGTATCGGGGGAAGGTCGCTTTCCGTGAAGCCCTCGAGCAGTCGCTCAATGCCGCAACGGTAAACCTTGCCGTCGAAACCGGCCTGAATGAAATAATCGGGACGCTCAGGAGTTTCGGGATAGAATCGCCGCCCGCAGATCTGCCGTCGCTTGCGCTGGGTTCGTTCGAGCTGACCCCCATGGAACTGGCCAGGGCATATGCGGTCCTGGCCAATGACGGGCAAAAGCCTTTTCTGCTCAGCCTCAAGGAGATCGTGGCGGAGAATGGAGACGTTCTGGAGCGGCGGCACAATCGACTTTTCTTCCGTGACCTCTCCCGCAAAAGCCTTTCTCATAACCAGCCTTCTCGAGGGAGTGATGGAAAGAGGTACGGCCAAGGGGCTGAAACGACTCGGGATCGACTTCAGGTGCGCAGGCAAGACCGGCACGACAAGCGAGTTCCGGGACTCCTGGTTCGTTGGATATACGACGGATCTGCTGGCCCTGGTCTGGGTGGGATATGACGACAACAGCCCGACCGGTCTTACCGGGGCGCAGGGTGCGGCGAGACATCTGGGCACGGTTTATGAACCTGGTGCGACCGTGGATTCAACCTCAGGAGTTCGATGCGCCGCCCGGAATCGTTGAGGAAATGATTTGCCCGGATTCCGGTCAACTGGCGACTGCCCGCTGCAAGGAACGGAAGCTGGAGTATTTTTTATCCGAAAGCAGGCCGAATGGTTATTGCACTATTCATAACAGATAATAAAATGGAATAGCCGGATTCGGGTCTCAGGTTATTGAGTTGTTCATACTAAGCGAACCATGGACTCAGAGAGGATGTCTGCAAGTGCTTGATTTCAAAACTGAAGAACTTTTTGGCTCTTTCCTGGATAATGGCGCCGCAGCCGCTGGAGAAAACAAAGGGGAGGGCGTCTGGGCCGGGGGGGCATCGGTGATCGCCGATCCGACAACAGGGACCCGGAGGCGCTGCTGTCATGGCATGCTGCTCGTTCTGTTGACGACGATCGTCTTTTCGGGGTGCGAGCGAAAGCAAGTCTATATCCCCTCCGAATACAGTTCGCCTGCTCCTGCGCCGCCTGTCTTACTCATGCGCCGCAGCCCGATGCGCCTCCCGTTGAGCAGGTCCGGCCCGTAGCGGAGGCTCCTGAGGTCAAGAGTCAACAGACGCCGGCTCCGCCTCAGCCTGCTCCGCCTCCGGCGCAAAAGAAGTTAGGGGCTCAACCGGCGCCAACGCTGCAAATAAGCAGCAGCCTGAGAAATTGAAAAAACAGGAAGCGGCAAAATCGCCTCAGCGCCAGGCCTCGATGCAGCAAGTCAGTCAAGCCAGGGGACAATTGGAGAGGGGAAAACCGGACGCTGCAATCCGGACACTCGAGAAGGCCGTCAGGATAGACGCCCGCAACGGTGAGGCTTTTATTCTCCTTGCCAGGGCGTGGAAACAAAAGGGAGAAAGACGCAAGGCCCTGGAATTCGCAAAGAAGGCCGAACTCCTCTGTCAGAAACAGCCTGCGAAACTAAAGGAAGTCTTTTTGCTCGAATCGGATCTCTATCGCGAACTGGGCGACACCGCCGAAAGCCGGGCGCAATCGAGCCGGAAGGCGTCCGGTGCGCCACAGGAAACCATCAGAGTGACACAGGAGCCGATTCGTATGGCGGATTCTGACAGAGACACAACAGAGAGCCAGGCGGATCAAGGGCTACAGGATATTTCTGCTCGCCATTCTCGCTGTTTCCTTTTACCTGGCGTATCTGATTCTTTTTCCGTTCATCGATACACTCATCCTGGCGATTGTCCTGGCCTCCATTTTTCAATCCCCTGCAGATTTACCTCGAGCGGCGGCTCAAGGGACGAAAGAACCTGGCGGCCCTGATAATCGTTCTCATAATAACCTTCGTGATAGCAATTCCCGTTTTTGTTTTTACTTCCACCCTGGTGGCGCAGGGACTCGATACGGTAAACAAGACCAACGACTGGGTGCGGGCCGGCAAATTACAGCAACTGGTCCAGGACCCCCGGATCAACGAATATCTGGCCAAACTCCAGGAGCGGTTTCCTTTTCTTGAGGTAAACAAGACGAATATCGCCAACGATCTGCTCTATCTCAGCAGGGACATAGGGCAGTTTCTGCTGGGGAAAGTCGCCTCCATACTGAGCAATGTGGCGAGCCTGGTTGCGCATTTTTTCATAATGATTTTCATTGCCTTCTACCTGGTGCGGGACGGCAGGGGAAATGGTGAGCAGCATCCGGTATTACATACCTCTCAGGGCCGAGCAGGAAGACCGGATCATCAACGGCATCAGGGTGGTCACCAAGTCCGTGCTTCTGGGCACATTTCTTACCGCGATCTGCCAGGGACTGGTGGGCGGAATCGCCTTTGCAGATCCTGGATTTCCCGGGTCTTTTCTGGGGAACCATGACTGCGTCTTGCCTCCCTCATCCCGCTTGTGGGGACTTATCTCATATGGGTCCCCATCGCGCTCTATCTCGTTTTGCTGGGTGAGTTGAAATCAGCCGTTTTTCTGGCCGATCTGGTCCATAGTGGCGAGCGGAATCATCGAAAATTTCGTTCGTCCCTTTCTCATGAAGGGCAAATCGAAGATGTCGCCCTTCTACATCTTCCTGGCCATACTCGGCGGAGTTCAGTATTTCGGATTGAAAGGCATCCTCTATGGACCGCTCATCCTCAGTTTCGCCATGATAATGCTGTTCATCTACGGTGTGGAATACAGGGACGAGCTGATCGGATACAAAAATCCGGGCGAAGGCGTGTCGGTTGAAAATGGCGAGTAGCCCGCCGGCGCCTCTCGTGTCTGTAGCTGTCTTTTTGCGCCGGGAGTTTTCTCGCGTGCGGTAAGGCGCTTAACCTGCTGTCCTGTTTTTCGGGGAAAGATCGCCCGATAGGTGCTCCAGCCATATGGACGACCCGGAAAGGGCGCCGACATCAATGGCAGGCGAAAGGTCCATGACTTCATCAGCATGTTTTCGAAGCAGTAATTGGTTGGAGATGACCGGTCTGTAGTCACGGTTATTCATCAGAAACGCCAGCAGGACGTATTGTTCGTTCCAGGACCAGTTTTTTTCTATTGTCCAGTCTTTGGGATATTCGAACGGAAGAAAAATATCGTGAAAATGTACAATGACGCCATTAGGCAAGCCGGGGAAAATATTGAACAGAATGTGGTTTACATCCGACCCCAACTTACTGACATGACTTGAATCTATGAATAGAATGTCCCCCGCCGAAAGACCTCCGAAGTATTCCGCTGGGAAATCCTGCACGAAGGATTGGTAAAACCTGCCTAAACCTGAGCGCTCGACCACTTCCAGCAGTTTCGGGGTTGGGTATGGTTCGATTATATGCAGTTCGCCCGCGCCGTTTTTTTGTAGTGCACGCAGGGCAATATGGCTCGAGAACCCTGAGCCGATCTCAACCACCCGCTTTGGCTGATGGTTTCGTATCATCCCGTAATATGCAATTGCGTCGATGTTGGGGAAAAAGGGATTATCCCAATAGTACCCGGGGGATTCGGCACGCTGTATATCCGCCAGTTCAACCAGGAATTGAGAGACCTTCCTCCATTCCCCGACAACATCCATCTCGAAAAGCCGACGCGCCGCTTCATAGGGGCGATCATAACTTTTCATGATCGAGGCCGTTCCGATGCTGGGCAATGGGGAATAGAATGTGTCCTGGGTGATATGAAAGCCAAGTCGTTCAAACTCCAGATAAACCTGCGAATCCATCCACCACCACTCTGTTCCAAGGCGCCTTAGGGCGCCCGCCATAGCGGGTATCAACTCCAGGAGGTCCTGCTTGTTCGCACTTTCAAAAGCGATGCGGACAATCGATTTGAACTTTTGGTCGAGCACGGTCGCAATACTCCGTTCAGTTAGATGAATGAACCCTGAGTGAGTGATAAAAAGCCTTGCAAAGTCCTAACCAAATTTCTCATAAAAACCGAAATCCGCCGCAATTTTTCACGTGGAATGTCCGGGTATCCGCGGATGGCATGGAAGTTGATTAGACCGGAGTGGGTCCGGATCTTGGAGTTATCCGTAGTTTACGGATGGGCGCCAGACTTGATTGGGCCAACAATGCAATTGAAAAACAGTTTTGACGGGAAGGGACTGTTGAGCTTACTCTTGAAATATACGAACATCTGCGGCCAAAAAATTGACGGGGGCAGCAAGCTAGTGACCACTGTTCATTACATCGAGGAGGGAGGTTGACATGCCAATCAATGCAGATTCCCGGCAATCTGATATTCCCGTGGTATGGAGCGGACCTGCCTTCAATGCGAGCGGAATCGCACTCGAATCGAGAAGATTCGTCTTGAACTTGGCTCAGGATATGCCAATTTATTTGAGGCCTGCAGGAAATTACGATGAAAAATTCGTCTCCGGCCTGGACCGCTCGGAACTCGATGCGCTGGCGTCCCTGGTCAGGTTGCCCAGCTCTGCTTACATTTCTGTCCTCAACATGCCGGCATACGCTTTCGAAAAAGACCCCGAAGCCGTCTATAATGTTGGAAGGACAGTATTCGAAACCGACCGGCTGAGCGCCGAATGGGTTTCCCGGTGCAACCTGATGGACGAAGTTTGGGTCCTCACGGAATTCAATGCGGAGAGTTTCCGCAAAAGCGGCGTAAATGTCCCGCTTTTTATTGTTCCGGCTGGGATCGACTCTAACTTTTACCGGCCCGGTTTCCCTCCGGTTTATATCCCCGGCCGCAGGGGTTTCGCCTTCCTCTCGGTCTTCCAATGGGCATTCCGCAAAGGTTGGGACGTGCTTTTGAAAGCCTGGGCCGATGCATTCTCCCCTGGCGACGACGTGTGTCTCATTGTGCGTTCCGTTCATGAGAAAGGGACCGGGCCGAATGTCGAAACAAGGATAAAGAACTATCTCCAGCTCATAGGGCGCTCGATCGATGAGGTGGCCCCCATAATCGTGTTGGGCGAACAGGTCCCCGAACCACGAATGCCAGGTCTCTACACTGCGGCCGACGCTTTCGTTCTACCCTCCCGTGGTGAGGGTTGGGGCCACCCTTATATGCAGGCAATGTCCTGCGGGATTCCCGTAATAGGCGCCGGATGGGGCGGAAATCTCTCCTTCATGAACGAGCGGAACTCGTACCTGATCGAGATCAACGGCCTAGAACCGCTTGATGAAAGAATGGAGATGCCTTTTTCTGAGGGGCATTTATGGGCCGATCCTTCCACGGAACATACATCGTTTCTTATGAAACACGTTTTTTCAAACCGGCAAGAGGCCAAAAGGAAGGCGCAAAAGGCAAGGCAGGACATTGAGTCGCGCTGGAGTTGGAAAAATGGCGTAGACAGGGCCGCCTCCAGGATCCGGGAAATCTCTTCGAATCTTCTTCATCCGGCAGGGGCAATGTTTCGGGACACAGCGAAAGAAGGCTCAAACGGCAGGTTCTGCGTTCGCTGGGAGGGACTCCAGTTTGCCTGGCACTCGCTAGCCCTTATCAACAGGGAATTGTGCCTCAAGCTTATAGACGGGGGACACGAAGTCTCCATTATGAAATTTGTGCCCGAAGAATTCGGCGTGGAAGAAGATCCTCGCTTCCACAAGATTGCAGAGCGCGTGTGCGCGCCTCTTTCACGACCGGCCGACGTTCACGTCCGGCACCATTTCCCACCAGATTTCACACCCCCTCCCGAGGGGCGCTGGGTCATGATCCAGCCTTGGGAATACGGTCGGTTACCGGTTGAATGGGTCGATCCCATGTCTACGCTGCTCGATGAAATATGGGTCCCGAGCAGGTACGTGATGAGATCGTATATTGCAAGCGGAGTCCCTTCGGAATTGGTGAAGGTGTTGCCAAACGGGGTAAACACGGCGATTTTCAATCCTCAGGCAAAGCCCTTTGTGGTTCCGACAATAAAGAGGTTCAAGTTTCTCTTTGTTGGAGGGCTGATCTGGAGAAAGGGGCTGGATGTATTGCTTCAGGCCTATCAACGCGCTTTCTCAAAAGCGGATGACGTTACGCTTGTAATAAAAGAAATCGGCAAGTCTAATTTCTATCAGGGAATGGGTTCGGACAGCCTCATCCGCGAGATTCAGAATGACCCGCGCGCTCCAGAAGTCATCCATATTACGGAGATGCTCACCGAAGAGCAGATGGCCGGACTCTTCACAGGCTGCGACTGCCTGGTGCACTCTTACCGCGGGGAAGGCTTCGCCTTGCCTGTCCTGGAGGCCATGGCCTGCGGCCTTCCGGTAGCCGTTACCGAAGGAGGAGCAACCGACGATTTCTGTTCCCGGGATACCTCGTTTCTCATCCCTGCGGAGCATAAGGGGTTCTTTCACAACAAGATCAAGTTCGCCGGTGGGCCGGGTTGGGTGCTTGAGCCTGACCCTGCGGCGCTTGCCGAGATAATGCTCCATATCCGTCGGATGCCGTGGGAGGCGGCGGCAAATGCGCAGCGGGCCCTCGATCAGGCAAGGACGCAATATAGCTGGGACGCTGTCGCAAAACAGCTTTTTGAAAGAATTGATTCGCTTCGGTCAAAACCCATCCGCAGGTCGATGAAAGGGCGAAGATGATGGGGACTGCAGAGTCTTCGGCGGCGAAATTCCATCTTTCACGCTCAAGCCAAGAGTTCTCATGTCTAATCCCGCCAAAAGCGCTTCTGATTCCTGGTGATGAAGGGGCAAAATTTTGACATATACCTCATTCATTCAGTCTTTTCATATCCACCTGCGCTCGCTAAAAGAGGGGTAATTTTGCCGGCCTGATCCTGCACCCTGCTTCCAACCTCGTATGACAGACCAGTTAACAACACTAAACGGTTATTCCGTGAAGCTGAAGCGGTGGCGCCGAAACTTCAAGCACCCGACCTTGGAACGTGGCATGGAAATTGATCTTTAGCTGCACGGCTATTCATTTTTTTTCGTGGGAGTTTCCTTTCATGTCTAGAAGACCGCTGCGGATTCTGTTCGTTTATCGTTCGGATGTGGACAGAAATGGAGGAGCCGCCGGCGTAATGGTCAAGACCTGCAACGCCATGAAAGAACTCGGTGCGCAGGTGGAAATCACCTACGATCAATACCCGAAAACAGAGGGTTTCGACTTAGCCCACGTGTTCAATATCTGGTCGCCCCCGACCGCGCTTGCACAATTGAAGCACCTGCGCCGGTGCGGCATTCCCGTGGTCTGGTCCCCCTTTTATCTGCACTGGTGCGAATGCGCCTGGGCCAACCTTGCTTTCGAACTCATTTATAAGCAGCCAAGCGCTCCGGTCGAAAGAAATAAGATATTGAATGCTTTTGCCGCCGGGACGTTGGAGATAAACGGTCTGGGCCGATGGAAACCCAATGAGATCTACCCGGGATTTCACGAGGTCTTGAAAGAGATGCTGGCGTGCGTCGATCATGTGTGCCTGGCCAGCCGGAGCGAGATTCAGAAATTAAGTCAGATTCTGGGGGCCCCCGGCGTTGGCTTCACGGTCACCCCTCACGGGGTGGAAGCGCTTCCGTTTCGCAATGCATCCAGCGGGCCTTTTGCCACCCGTTTCGGGGTTGAGGATTTTCTACTTTGCGTGGGCTCAGTGGATCGCAGAAAGAATCAGCTCATGCTGATAGAGGCCTTGAAGGGAACAGCGCTGCCGCTCGTCCTGATCGGGCCTTCCTACGAGCAGGATTACCTGGATGTCTGCAAAAGAGAGGGAGGCGGGCAGGTTATGTATACCGGCAGGCTCAGCCCGGATCTGGTCGCCTCGGCATATAAGGCCGCATCGGCGCACGTGCTGCCGAGTTTTGCCGAAGGCGCGGCATTGGCGAACCTCGAGGCGGCGGTTTCGGAATGCGCGATGGTGGTGAGCAACCGCTCCTCGGAGTTTGAATACTTCGGGGATGGACCGTTTTACTGTAGCCCGAACGATCCAGGATCCATCGCCAAAGCGGTTTTTCTCGCCAGGCAATCCTCCCTGTCCGAAAAGGACCGTTGGGCCGATCTTGCCAGGCATGTGGAAACGAATTTCACCTGGAAGCGAACAGCCGAGCTTACCCTTTGGGCATATGAGCGCACTTTGTTCGGGAAATCGAGGTCCGATGCACTTAGGGAATCACGGAATGCGCAGACCGCTCCCCGTTCGACCGGTTCGGGTGAGGCGCCGCCCGCGCTTTGGAGCGCTCAAGGCATTCCGGTGACGGCCCCGTCTCGCGGAGCGTCGTGAATGAGCGTGATGCCTTCCGCGCTACGCAGGGCGCCCCGCTGACGCGCAGCAGCTTCAGTTTCACGGGGCGATCTCTTAGTGTTGTTAACAAGTTCAGAATGCTGGGGGAAAAGTGAGTTATTCATCGCAACGATTGGTGCAGGCAAATTCGAACTGGAAGTCTTTCCCCCCTCTGCCCGTTCAAGCCGGCGGAGAGGCCTCAGCGCACCCTCGGAATAAGCGAGTTTGCATCGCCAGCTTTGATCTGGTCGGACCAATGCGAAATGGCGGAGTCGGGACCGCATTCACATCTCTGGCTGAGGGCCTGGCGTCCGCAGGTCATGAGGTCACTCTGCTCTACCTCATGGGACAATTTTGTGAGAACCGCACACTCGATTATTGGATAGCCGACTACCAAAGGAAGCGAATACGCTTCATACCCATGCCCGACCCCTCTGTCACAATCCTCGGGGGTTGGCATTCCGCCAAAGCTTATGAGGCTTATCTGTGGCTGAAAGACCAAAACTTTGATGTAATCCATTTTTCCGAGTGGAGCGGACCGGGATACTTTTGCCTGCTGGCAAAGCACCAGGGAATCGCTTTCACCGATACCCTGCTTTGCGTTCATGCCCACGGTCCCATTCTGTGGCATAAATTCACCAATTCAGAATACCTGGAGCGTTACGAAGACGTTGAAATCTGCTTCATGGAAAAAGAGAGCGTGCGGCTGGCGGATGTGTTGCTAAGCCCGAGCAAGTATCTCATCAACTGGATGCTCGATGAGAAATGGACGCTGCCCGAACGGTGCTATGTGCAGCAGTACGTAGTGCCTCGTAATGTCCGCCGGCAGGCGGTTCAGCACGATAACGGCATCCGTCGGATCGATGAGTTTGTATTTTTCGGCAGGTTGGAAGTCCGCAAAGGACTTGTGCTCTTTTGCGATGCGCTCAACCTGCTCGCGTCAAGGCCCCAGCCTTTTAATGTGACTTTCATGGGCAAGGCGGTGACTCTGGAGGGCTTATCCAGCGAAGACTACATTGCCAAAAGGGCGAGTAAATGGCCCCGGCCTGTTAACGTTCTCACCAATCTGGACCAGGATGGCGCCATAGGATACCTGGGAGGAAAGGGACGTCTGGCCGTGATGCCCTCACTTGCCGATAATTTGCCCAACACGATCCTGGAGTGCCTGGGGGCGGGCATTCCGTTCATCACTTCTGCGGTCGGCGGCATACCGGAAATGATCCTGGAAGAGGACATTCCGAGGACCTGCTTTCCGCTTAGGAGCTCCGCTTTGGCGGAAGGTCTCAGCAAAGCGGTCGCGGAGGGAATCCGCCCGGCTCGGACGGCGGTGGATTTTCGCGCAAACGAGAGCGCCTGGGTCGCCTGGCATCAGTCCATGGAGATCCCTCACCCGGATCGGGAACTGGAGGCCTTGGGCTCTTCGCAGAACCCCGGACCGCTTGTGAGCGTATGTATTCCCCATCGGAACCGGCACGAGATGCTGCAAACGGCGTTGGAAACGATCCAGGCCCAGGACTACGCCAACTACGAGGTGATCGTCGTCGACGACGGCAGCGATAAGCCTGAGACACTCGCCTATCTCGCAAAGCTCGAGTCCGACTTTGCCACGCGATCATGGAAGCTGTTGCGCCAGGATAACCGCTATCCCGGAGCGGCACGAAACCAGGCCGTACGGCATGCATCCGGAGAATACATTTTTTTCATGGACGATGATAACCGTGCGAAACATAATGAGTTATCGACTTTCATTCGAGTGGTCCGGAAGACCGGGGCCGGCATTCTGACATGCATGGCCGACGCATTTACCGGTGATGGCCCCGGCGCCGGCGGGACCACTCGCTGGCTGTATCTCGGGGCGGCGGCAAGCGCCGGTGCATTCGAGAACCGGTTCGGAGACACCAATTCCCTTATCCGGCGCGATGTATTCGAAAAGCTCGGGGGATTTCATGAAGAATACGGAGTAGGGCATGAAGACTGGGAACTGTTCGCGCGGGCAGTACTGGCCGGAATTCAGCTCGAGGTCATTCCCGAGGCATTGTTCTGGTACCGGCAATCCATCGATGGCGTAAATAACAGCACGTCTCTTCACGCCAACCGCATGAGAAATATTCGTCCCTATTTAGAGGCGCTGCCGGACTCGTTGAGAGAAATGGTGCTGTTGGCGCAGGGAATGAAATACGCTAGGGAAAGGGCCCCGGCGCAAGTAACCTCTTCGGAAGACCAGACGAACTTGAAATCCCTCCTGGTTGCAGGCAAAATTTTGGCGGATATGGGGCAACGCGACGCTGCAATGCAGGTGATCAGCCTGTTCATGAATCAGCTCAAACAGGTTTCGGACCCAGCCCTGATCCTGAATGCGCTACTTGGCGCAGCAGTAATTCTGATAGCCTTGGGGGACAAAGACCGAGCCCTGTTTTTCCTCTTGAACGCCCGCAAAATCGCTGAGGAAGCAAAAAGCACGGAAGCCATCCGCAAGGTGGAATCCCTGATGAAGTCCCTGGCCTAACAAGCCGTTTGATATCTGTAATCACGGAAGGGAACATATAATGAGATTAGGATTAATTTTGGCGATGGAAGGATCTTTGCGCCAGGATGTTCCCCCTTTGGGTCTGGGCTATATCGCGGCCAGTATCAGGCACAATTTGCCGAATGTCGAACTTGTTCTTAAAGAGAGCATCGACGATCTTATCGCGGAGAAGCCCGATATAATCGGCATCAGCGCGATGACCAACACCTATTACATTGCCATAGAATGGGCCAGGCGCATAAAGAAGGAACTGAGTATCCCCGTGATCCTGGGCGGCATTCATATATCGTTGTTACCTCAATCATTGCATGATTGTTTTGACGTTGGTGTGGTCGGCGAAGGAGAGATCACCTTGATACAGTTGCTGGAGTCTATCCTGCACAATAACGGATTGTGCTGTGATAGACTAATTTCTATAGATGGGCTGGTCTTTCGCAATAACGATCGAATCATTGTAACCAACTCCAGAGCGCAGATTGACGATCTCGACTCCCTGCCTTTACCCAATCGTTAAGATTTGCCTTATTTCCGGCAGGGCAAACTCGCCCATGTGTTTACTGCACGTGGATGTCCCTATAGCTGCAGTTTTTGTTCATCATCCAAATTATTTAAAAAATATCGATCTCATTCAGTCAAAGTGATATTAGATGAGCTGGAATCGTTGATAAGAGATGTTAACCCGGAATTAATAGTATTCTATGATGATTTGTTCATTGCCAGTCGATCCCGCTTGGAAGCAATTATAGCAGGCCTTGAAGAAAGAGGTCTTTCGGGAAAAACCTCATTTATGGGACATGTACGTGCAAATCTGATAACAGATGATATTTGCGTCCTTCTAAAGAGACTGGGCATGGTAGCAGTATCATTAGGCGTGGAGTCTTTTAGTGATGAGGTTTTAAGTTACTATAATAAGACAAGTGTTACAGGCGAAGTGAATCAAAGGGCGCTGGATCTTCTGCACAAGCACGGAATCAGTGCGTTAACTTTGTTCATGTTCGGTGCGCCTTTCGAAACGAAGGAGGATATCGATCTCACCCTGGGGGGGATAAATCGCAATGTGGTAAACGGAAAAATCGAAGAAGGCCAATGGGCAATACTCAAACCATTTCCCGGCACGTCCGTCTGGGATTGGGCCGAACAGGCAGGCATAGTCAGCAGCGACATGGATTGGGAGAAATTCAAAGAATCCCGCGGTGAAGAGTTGTATTTAGGGAAAGAAGTAGGTTGGACCGCCTTAGTTGAGATTATCGAAAGGTGGAGGGTCAAATACACTCTACTCCGTCCGGGGCGCCAACCCAATATATCAACCAACAGCCTTTTTTTTAACAGCATTCACGAATTAAGAACGGGTATTCAAGGTGTCACAGGATGCGGTGTAACCAACGGGGAATGCACCCCGGGAGTTGATGTGACCTGGAAGAGCTTCGGACGTTATCTTGCCGAACGCTTGGAAGCGATCTCAAACGGAGAAGATATGGAGGAGGTGCGGATTTTGCTCTCCGAGCTGACTTCTATCTATTCAGACGATCCGGAAATGATGGTAATCAGCGGTAGAGTTCTGGCTGGCCTGGGAGAATACCAGGATGCTCGAAGGGAATTCATTAAAGCGACTGTGCTTGCGCCCGGTTATGTCCCCGGTTATGCGAACCTGATAAAAACCCTGGTGACAATGGGACGTAAAGCTGAAGCCGCGCATTATTTGCAAATTGCATTCTCTTTTGCGCCCAATGGCCCGGAATTTGTGAACCTGCACAATAGACTTGCGCAGTCTATGCCTGGAGTGTCGTGATCCAGTCCCCGATTTAAAACCTTGGGGTTTAATCAAAAAAGGGGGCTATGTCGTGAATTCTCAGCTCCCGATATATGTGCTTAGCGACCCGCCCGGGGACTCATAAGTTCGATCTTTCTTTGGAAAACTCAGGTTCGCGCCAGACGGCCCAGAGGCGCTCTTCGGAGTTCCCGCACGCACGAGTCTGAAATTTGACGATGTGCACCCCGTTCAGGCTTTCGGGAATGTCCAGCTCATATTCATGCCACCGACGGTCCCCATCAAAGTTGGTAGTATCGAGAATGGCCTGAAATGCAATTCTTTCATCAACAGTGATCGAGAACAGGCATCCACCGGGAGCCGACTTGCCCCATATGTCCGGGTGCATTCCAATGGCAAACGACAGCCTGCCTGCTGCCGGATCGCTGATAGTGAATGAAACCTGTGCGGGGGGATGGAGGAGTATTGCGCGGTTGATCGATTTGCCAATTGTTACATTCCAAACAGCCAGTTGGTCGGGCCGGCCGGCCATCAGCCTGGCTTCCTCAAAGTTATCCAAAAAAGAATAGCAGATCTCATTCCTGCTGATTTGCTCGTTTAGCCAAACATTGGCGGCATGCTGTTCTTCCAGACGTTGTTGCAGATGAAAAGCCGCCCTGGCGACTGCTCCGGGATAGCGCCGGGTAATTTTCTCCAGGGCCCCGGAGCGAGTTTCGTTCATGAGCTGAATATCTTTGCTCATGCTAGTCGAATAGTCGCGGTAGAAGGCCAGCTTCCGGTCGAGGTAATACGCATTGCAGCCTTCGGCGGCCAGGCGCAGCCAGAGTTCATAGTCGGCATGTCCGCCGAGTGAGGGGTCGAACTGACCGAATTTCTCCAGCGCCGCTCTACGAACCATGACGGTGTGCGGTGGAAAGTAGCCGCCCAGAAACAGGGAACAAAAGATGTCTCCGCTGAGCACCTCACGAGTCTCGCCCACACAAAAGGCTTCGTCAGTCTCTTGACCGGAAGCATCGACTGTAACGATATCACAATAGACAAAATCGATTTCCGGGCTCTCGTCGAGTATCTTCGCCTGAAGTTCAACCTTGTCCGGATGGTAAAAATCATCCGAGTCCAGAAAGCAAAGGTACTGACCGGCAGATTCATCCATCCCGCGATTGCGCGCAACACCCACCCCCATATTTTCCTGCCTGACGTATTTGAAATTGCCGTATATGCCGAACTCACGCGCCACACCGGGAGTATCGTCCGTGGAGCCGTCGTCAACGACAACTATCTCCAGGTCCTTGAGCGTCTGGCTCATGACGCTTTCTATACATTCGCCCAAGTAGTGGGCTTGATTGTGGGTAGGAATGATGATGCTCACTTTCGCCACTTGGTCAAAACTCCTTTGCACGGGCCGGATCAGGCCCTGTCCGCTTGCCGCATTCGGGCAATCTTAGCAGGTCAACAAGTGTGGAAAAAATCGCCGTCGAGTCGACCTCTCCCAAAGAGACCCCGGAAATGCTGCTGTCTTCGGTATCGTAGATAAGAAGGTGCCCCATGTTGTCCGCACAGTAAGGATCATAGCCGTGCATTCCACGGGCTGGAACTCCCCGTGACTGGAAGAAATTCGGGAATATCACCACCCCGGGATTCGCCAGGAATATCAACTCGCCGTTGCGGGAGTCGCAACCGGCAATTTTTAGGCGCGCCAGCGCCTCATTATCAAGAATGGAGCCTGCTGTGAGGGTCGAAAGCGCCTCGGTCACAGTCCGCCTGGCCCCACCGTGATAGAACCAGAATCTGGCCATTGTCGAATCGAGGAAAAAGGCATAATCGTTTCCGGACCGAAGTCGGGTTTCTTTGAGGACCTTCCATGGGTCAATGGTCCGCACTACATCGACCATGCCGCGATCGCCCAATAGAAGAAGGTTGACGGCGTCATAACGGTCCTTGACCGTTTCTACAACAAGTTCTACACACTTATCCGTATTAGAAAGCGCATGGATTATTTCCTTTGAGCCAGGCCCATGCGCGCGCCCGATGCCCGCCAATTTCTGCAGATGCACGAATCCAAACCTGAGCGGCGGATTCAGATTATCAAGCGCCTGCCTGACGATACCCCGGTCGGTCCCGTCCAGCAGCGCATTCGTGCTCGGCCATGAACACTGATACCAGGGGATGGACAGCTCATCCATGATCGTGAAAAGAGAGCGATACCCGACACGCCTGTCCCATGGCGCCCATTTCTCCACCACGTCGAAATAGGGAAGATACGCAATTGGTATCTGCAAGGAGGAAACATAGTGTGCGGCAAAAGCTGTGGAACGGCCTCTTGCGAATTTAACGATGAGTTCACGGAGGTTGGCTTCTCTTTCTCTATTATGACCTGAATGCAGACTCCGGGCGATTGAGAAGGGAGAGTTCCGAGGGTCGAAGCAGTACATGTTGGAAAAGCCGAATTCTTCAGGGCTCAGGCCGCCGAAGTATGCCGGTCTCTGCACGAATCCGAGGCAATCCCGCAGGGCCCCGCCCGCCCCCTCCGTGGTAAGCCCCCGAATATACGGTGTATACTGGGTGTAGTCAGTCCTGAATGCGTCGATCAGGAGCAGTAGAGTTAAACGATTGCGCCCCTTCATATCATTTCCGGCCAGGCTTTCGAAGGATTACGGCGTCTTGGTACCATGAAGCGCCGCGGACGATATCCAGCAGGTCAAAAAATCGCCCCCATGCTGAACGGATGTACGATTTAGTGTGAAATACCGAACAGTTGTAGGAATCGCCAAAGGGCCACCAAAAAACCATCTTTTCCTGCGGCATCGGATGCTCGAATAACTCTTCCGAGATTCTGAATTCCGTGACGTGGTCTTTCATACTCAGCAATTGAGTTTTTATGACGCTGTCGTGGTCTTTGAGACTGTCCCATGTATCGTCGCTGTGGATTGTGAGGTAAGCGACGCCGCCGGGCTTCAGTATCCTCCGCAGCTCGGCAATCCACGCAAGTTCGAGGTCGTCTATGTGCGTGAACACTGAAAAGGCGCATACCAGGTCAAAGAAGTTGTCTTCCAACGGAAGATTGGGCAGGATGGTGTTTTGGAAGGCCTTGATTTCAGGCGGCATAAAAAGGCGAATCCATTCTGCGTGGCGGGCATTGATGTCGGCGCCCCATGTATCATAGCCGCCCTGTAGAGCGAAGTGGCGTATTACCCTGCCAGATGCACAACCCAATTCAAAAACTCGATCCCCTGTTGCGAGCCTGCAGCCCAGGCGGTTCAGGTTGCTAACCACGCAAAGATAATCGCGCAGTCCGCCCAACCACCAATCATAATGTCGCTCCCCATGATATCCCTCACGATCTTCCGTGCGGGGGAGAGGATAGGGGTCGCGGTCCAGGAATTCTTCCGGCGTCCTGCCTTCAAGCAAGTCGCCAAACTGTGTATCCGCCTCACCATCGGTATATTCCCGCGCCGAGGCGAGAGGAATTAGGCCGGCGGCCGATTTTCGTTTGAGCATAATCGAGGAAAGGAGCGGGTGCATGAAAGAGCTGATCATGGGCTCTTTCGGTATCGCCCGCAAAGTCGGCGGGATGCATAGTCCATCACCGTTGGTAACGGCAAGATTTCCGCTTCCATGGCTTGCACTCATTCAACTTCTCCCATCTCTCGACGTGGTTCGTCAAAAAATTGATGCAGACCCGCAGGAACATCGCTCGGCTCATCCGGCCTTTTCAACCAAAGATTCAAGCGCTTTCAGGCCAAGGCATGGCGCACCGCGCCGCCTCAATCTCGCACTGGCCCTGCGGCAGGTTCTCAATTGCAAGAACAATGCCTTGCAGATTGGCAGCCCCAGCGCAGGCGTGAGGCTAATCCCGCGTGCAAAGGGATTGGAGTGCAATTCGGTCCCTGAAAGCCCTAAGCCCCGGCGCTCGGGCTGTGGCGGAGAGGAGTTTCCGGTTGATGTTCGGGCCGCAGCAGATCGAAGAGTGATTTGACAGGGTTGAAGGTGGCAGCCGGGACTTCTATGAATACGGTTATCCAGCGGGCCATGCCGCCGTTCCAGAGTCCGGGAAGCTCAAGGGCCTGTATGTCTGTTCCGTCTATTGATTTTCTGGTGATTATGACCGCCTCTGGATCGACAAATTTTCTCAGATCGAAAGGCTTTCCTTCGAAATCCCGCACGCAGCATACGATATCGACCGGGTTGAAATGGGTGGATGAATTCCATACGGCGCTCTGTTCCGGGGAATTCAAGTCCACCTGGGCCTTTTCGACTATCTGAACGGACAGTTCGCCATTTTCGTCCTCGACCCAAAAGGGAGCTCCTCCAGGTTCGCCGGCGTTCGGGACCACGCCGCAGACACGAATCGGCCTGTTCAAAATATTGAGCAGAAAGGAGCGCTTCTTTTCTTCAGGCCATATTTCAAACTCTGCGGGAAAGCTCAAAAGAAGTTCGCGCGCTGCGAAACCGGCAGCCTCCCGGAGCGTCTGGTTCGAATCCGGACCTTGCATCCGGCGCAAGAGCGAATGAACTGTTTTCTGAATTGACACCAGATAGCCGCCCAGCACTTTCTTCCAGAAGCAAACAGTCTCTTTGAGCCTGTCGGGAACGACGTTGTCCACGTTCTTTATGTAGACGAGGTCGGCATTGAGGTCATTTAAATTCTCGATCAGAGCGCCGTGTCCGGCAGGTCTGAAATGAAGCCGGCCGAGCCTGTCGCGGAAGGGAAATCCCTTCATATCCACGGCTAGAGTATTTGTCGAGGATTTCTGGAAGGAAAAGGAAACTTCGAAAGAGGCGTGGAAACGATCCGCGTAACGACGGCAAACGTGCTCCCTGAGCGCCTGGAAGCCCGGTTCGTGTTCCTCCGGTATTGTGAAGTGCAGGCTGCACTTGCCGCTGTTGGCCCCAATGTACGTCACCGACTCGGCAAGCTGCTCCTCAAAGGCGGTCCTGTGTTCTTCGGGGTAGGAGTGAAACAGGAGCATGGCTTTGGGAAGATTCCCGTAGTTGAGCCCTCTTGCGGTTAATAGATATTCGAGCAGAATTCTGAAATGGCCGTCGCGAATCATCTCATCGAGATTATATCCGTCGCACTGCCAGGGCCTGCCTCAAGTCGTTGACGAAAGGGAACCTGTGGAGTTCATCGACAAAACGCTTGAAGTCACAGGCGATCGAAACTCCCTGGTCCATTCTCTTTTGCAGCTCATCTTTTTCGAGATATTGGGGAAGATAGAAAATCTGGAGCAAAGACTGGAACATCCGGGTGGCCGCCCCGGACGCCGGAACGAATTTCATGAACCGGTCCTGCCCGGCAGCCGAGGCGTGCAGATGGATATATTCCCCTAAATCGGCATCGTCGATTTTTCGAACGCCGTCACCAAGGGTGCAAGGTCTTTTCAGGCGGACAAAAAAATCGGAGCGCTGGACTATGTCAATCTGTTCGAATACCCTGGCCGTACTGATGCCCAGGGATTTCATCTGCTGACGGTCCGCGTTGGTAAACCTGATTGTCATTAACTCCTCTGCCGTTTTCAATAAAGGATAAAAACACTTCAGGGGAAACCTTCGGCACATAACTTAATCAATAGTTGTATAAAATGGAAGCAGGAAGGCAGGAGCCGATGAGGCCCGGGCTTGACCGAAATGTGCAAGTGAAACCCCATGCCGGAGGGGCATTTACGATGCACTGACCGAAATCCGCCGGGAGGGGGATTTCGGTCATTTCGCTAAGAAGGATTAGTTGGAATTGCACTCTTTTACAAAGATCTCTATCTTGGCTTTGGACTTGAACGTTTCTACGTATTTAGGGAATTCCTTGGACATTTTTTCATTCTTCAGGTGTTGTTCGATGCGGGACTTGACTTCATCAAAGGACATCGTTCCCGCTGCTTTCTTATCGGTCAGCTTTATTATGTGATAGCCGAATTCGGTTTCCACGATATCGCTGGTCTCCCCCGGTTTCATCGAAAAAGCAGCGTTGTCGAACGCCGGCACCATCTGGCCCTTTTGGAAAAAGTTCAGATCGCCGCCATTCTCCTTGCTCGGACAATCGGAGACCTCCTTTGCCACCTTGGCGAAATCCTCGCCGCTCCTGGATTCGTTTCTGAATGGCCTTGATCTTTTCCAGCGCTTTGGCCTTTTCTTCCGCAGATGGCTGTTTTTTCCACTTTTACGAGGATGTGGCTGGCCCGGACCATTTCGGGAGTTTTAAATACGTCTGGGTTGCTGTCATAAAAAGCCTTCACTTCTTCAGGGGTCACCGCGATCTTCGATCCCAAATCCTTGTCTATCAATTTTTCAATGGCGAGCTGAGAGGCGAAGTAATCCTGCAACTGCTGTTCGGTCATATTCATCTGCTTAAGAGAGTTGGCGAAATTTTCAGGTGTGGTGCCCTTCTTCACAGCATCCAGTTGAGCATTCACCTCGGCGTCATCGGCCTTGATTCCTCTCTTCTTTGCTTCCTGTTTCAGGAGTTCGCGGCCGATCAGGTTATCAAGAATTCTTTGCTTTAATGTCTGCATTTCTTTTTCGTCAGGCTGGCGGCCGGTCATGGCGATCTGCCGGTGAAGCTGATCGATTCCCGCCTGATACTCCGACATCGGGATGGCCTTCCCGTTGACTGTTGCGGCATTTGCATTTTGCTTCTTTTTTGAGTGGATGAGGCGTTCTTTTCGGACCGCTTTCTTGGATGGCTTGTCGGCAGCGCAGGACAAGTAAAAGCCATAGGCGGCTAAAAATACAAAAATTAACAGTGCTGAAGCGATTAACCCAGCCTTTTTCATTTCGTTCTCCTCATCAAAAAATTACCCACAGAGGCAATCTGCACCGCAGTGAGCAGCGATTGTCGCTAAAAGGGCCAAAGCGAATTTTGGCGAAAGTATAGTCCTGAGAACACTTGAGAGTCAATAACCGTGATCGTAAAATCAAAAGGCGGCGGGCGTAACGCCAATTGGTCCCGCTACTATTGCCATAAGTAGCGGCCGGCGACGTAAGTGATGAAAATACCCAGCATTAGCTTTATTGCTTTCTGCGGTACGTATTTTTGAAGCCGCGCGCCCGTGTACATTCCAAAGAAGCCCCCGAAACCGAACATGGCGCCCAGAAGCCAGTCCGGCGCGGTCGACAGACCGGTGGCGGCCGGTATCGCGCTATAGAATAGAACTCCCGCGATGGATGTGACAAATGAACCCATGAGGGCCGCTCCCGCCACGGTATAGATCGGAAGGTGAAACACGGTTACGCAGAACGGCGCAATGATCGCGCCTCCGCCTATTCCATACGTGCCCCCGACTATCCCCACGCCGAACGCCAGCATGAACATGCCCGCAGAGTTGAAGGAAAAGCGCTCTCCCCAGAATTCGTATTCAACCCTTAACCAAGTGACCGAGACTGTCCTTATAACCGCATCTGCCGGGAGACCCGCCGATATTTTGCCGTTGCGCTTTTCTTTGAGCTTCACTCATCTGGCGATCGAACTTTTGCTCCAAGGCCCTCATTTCTTTCTTGCCCCGCTGCGATCTCGGAGTCATCTCATAAAGAAGCCGCAGGCCGATGTAGAGAAGCACGCATCCCACAAAGAGCTTGAAAACATGAGGGTCGGGCATATAGAGGACGCGCAGATAATATCCGATGAAAACGCCCGGAAGAGTGCCGATGATGATTACCAGGGTCAGAGGCCATGCCATCCTGCCCTCGTGCAGATAGCGATATACGCCGCTTGGAATAGCCACGATGTTGTAGACGAAATTAGTCGCGCTGACCGAAGGCGTGGTGAAATTGAGGAAACTGACCTGGAATGGAAGCAGCAGAAAAGCGCCCGATACGCCTGCCATGGATGTAAAAATAGAGACCAGGAACGCCACAAGCGGTGGAATTAAAATCGAGGTTTCAATCTGTGAGACTGGAAATTTGAATACCAGTAGATCCATTTGACTTCCCAACAGATGGAAAATCGGGTGAAATTACAGGCATGTCTTTACGCGAACCTGTTGTAGGGTCCGATCGGAAGGTATTCTATCAGCATTGCGATGTCTAATGAATTCGACAACCGGGCCTGTCCAAAAAACAATAGGGCATCCTTTACTTATGCAGTATAGTTGTCAGGGCGAAAACCCATTGGGTGGCGCTCGTAATGAAAAGGAGAGAAGAATAGAGTGCTGGTCAGGCAAATCGGAGAGTTCGGACTGCTCGGGCGCATATCGGCCATGCTCGCGGAGCAGGCGACCGGGGTGGTCAGAGGGATCGGGGACGATGTAGCCGTACTCGATACCTCCGGGCCGGAATACCTGCTCGCCACCTGCGATATTCAGGTCGAGGGCGTCCATTTCACCCGCCAGGCCATTACCCCGTACCAGTTGGGGCGCAAGGTGGCGGCGATAAATGTGAGCGATATAGCCGCAATGGGCGGCGACCCGCGCTGGGCGCTCGTCTCGCTTGCCATCCCGGGGAATACGGAAGTCGAATATGTCGAAGAGTTGTATCGCGGCATGCGGGAGCAGGCGGCGCTGGCGGGCGCATCCATTGTGGGTGGAAATTTGAGCCGCATGAAATCCGATCATCGTAGTGGATTTCACACTCCTGGGGGTAGTCGCCCCGGAGCGGCTCACACTGAGGAGCACGGCCCGTGCGGGGGACGCTATACTGCTAACCGGCTCGCCCGGCGAGTCCAGGGCAGGTCTGGAACTGATCCGCCGGCCGGACCTTGCTGTGAGTTCTTCGAGCAGGCAGAAGCTGCTCGAAAGACATCTGTGCCCTCAGCCGCGCCTTGTCGAGGGACGGCTTCTCGCTCGTTCCGGCCAGGTCAGCTCCATGATAGACGTAAGCGACGGAGTGATTGGCGATCTTTGCCATATTTGCAAATCCAGCGGCAAGGGAGCTGAAATCGAGGCTGCAAGCCTTCCGGTTAGCCTGGCGGTTTCCGAGGCGGCCCGAGCGGCCGGGTGCGGATTCGCTGGAGTGGGTCCTGTCGGGGGGCGAAGACTACGAACTTTTGTTCACCGCCAGCCCCGAGGCTGTTCCCGGTCTAAAAAAAATGTTACTGGATGAGACCGGGACCTCATGCGCGCAAATAGGAAAAATCACGGCCGAAACCGGTGAGGTATGGGTCCGGCTTGCCGATGGAAAGCGGATTGTCCCATCGGTAAAAGGGTGGGACCATTTTGCATATAAGAAAGCTCGATTCGAGACATAAAGATGAAAATACCCAGAGCGCTCACTATAGCGGGATCTGATTCGAGCGGCGGCGCTGGTATTCAGGCCGACTTGAAGACGTTTTCGGCCCTGGGTGTTTACGCCATGAGCGCCGTAGCGGCCCTGACCTCTCAAAACACACTGGGAGTAGACGGAATAATGGAAATAGACCCTGATTTCGTCTCATCGCAGATTCGCTCAGTTGTTTTGGACATCGGAGTCGATGCCGTGAAAACGGGGATGCTCTCCAATGCTGCGATCATATCGAGGGTCTCCTCCGATCTGAAGGAGCTTGGAGCTCGAAAAGGTGGTGGTTGATCCCGTAATGGTTGCAAAAAGCGGAGACGAGGCTCCTGAAGGCCGATGCGATCGAGGCCCTGGTTTCCCGACTCTTCCCGATGGCCCTGATAATCACGCCGAATCTGCACGAGGCGGAGGTCCTCACGGGTATGCGGGTCGAATGCGCAGACGATATGAAGCGCGCCGCCGTGAAACTAAGGCAGTTCGGGCCCAAATACGTGGTCATAAAAGGAGGCCACCTGCAGGGAGACCCGATCGACCTGCTCTACGACGGCCGCAATTTTCGTGAATACGCCGGCGTCCGGTATCAGACACCCCATACTCATGGTACGGGCTGTACCTTCGCCTCGGCCATAGCGGCATTTATTGCGCGGGGATCATCAGTGGAGGATGCTGTCGGAGGGGCAAAAACCTACATAACAGGGGCCATTGCCGAGGGACTGCCTCTGGGCCGGGGACATGGACCTGTCCACCATTTTCATGAATTCTACGGGTTTTAGAGCAAATCGGGCGGTCCATCCTTTAGCTCCTGCACAAAGCTTTGATCGGATGCAGGCGAATTCAGGCGGAGACCGGCAAGGGTTGTAATCCAACATCGATTTGTATATAAAAGCGGGAAACTCGTAACGCATGGAGCCTCCGGATGACAGATCACGTTCGCATACTGCTGATCGATGATGACCAAGAGGATTTCCTCATAGTTTCCGATATGCTTGCCGAAGCGGAAAATACCAGATTCAGGCTGGATTGGGTCCAGACATACGAGGCGGGGCTGGAGGCAATTTCCAGGCAAGAGCACGACGTCTATCTTCTTGATTATTTTATGGGATCCCATAACGGTCTCGATCTTTTGAAGAAAGCCGTCGAGGGAGGCTGCAAGGCCCCTATCATCTTCCTGACGGCGCACGGGAACTATGCAGTCGATCTGAAGGCCATGGAGGCGGGCGCATCTGATTACCTGGTAAAGGGCGAATTTACTGCTCCCGATTCTGGAACGTTCGATCCGCTACTCCATAATGAGCAAGCGTATCGAGGAAGAGCTGAAGCAGCACAGGAGCAATCTCGAGGAACTTGTCAGGAAAAGAACCATTCAGCACGCCGAAGCGCGGGCCGACGCCGAGAGGCGGGCAAACGAGGCCGAAGGCGGCAGGCGATTCTGGAAGCCCTGCTCGAACACATTCCCGTAGGGGATTGTCGTTGTCGATTCCCCGGAGCTCCAGGTGCAGGCGCTCAGCAGGTACGCTCTCGACATGGTTGGCCTCTCCGGCGGAAAACGACAAGGCAAGCGGCCGCTTACCGATCTGGATTTGCCCCTCGCGGACCTGTGGCCTGACGGGTCCGGTTTGCTGAAGCCGATCAGGGACGCCGCACTGCGCGGGAAGGTCTCATCAAACCATGGAGCACGCTCTCAAGGCGCACGGTGAAGATGAGATTCCCGTACTGGTGAGCGCCGGTCCCATTAGAGATAGTTTCGGAAATGTAACAGGCGCGGTGGCCGCCTGGAGAGATATAAGCGAGTTGAAGCGCATTCGAGGAAGAACTCAGAATTGCCCGTGACAATCTCGAATTGCGAGTTCAGCAGCGGACCCAGGAGCTTGCGGAAACCCTGATCAGAACTGAAAGAATCCCGAGAAGAGCTGAAATTGCTGGCCTCTCAGCTCCTTCGCGCCCAGGAAGACGAGCGAAAAAGAATCGCAAGGGAGATACACGACAGCATCGGGTCATCGCTCAGCGCCGTCAAGTTTTGCGTGGAGAACGCGGCGGCGCGGCTCACTGGAAATCCCGAGGTTCCGGGAAAGTTTCATGATCCCTGTCCAGGGCAATGGAGCAGGCGATTGATGAGTCCAGACGCATCATGACGGATCTTCGGCCCTCGATGCTCGACGATCTTGGAATAATTGCCACTATAGCGTGGTTTTGCAGGAGGTTTGAGAGCATTTACACCAGATATCCGGGTCGAAAAAGATATCAGGCTCGAAGAGTCTCAGGTCCCGGAAAACCTGAAAATCATCATATTCCGAATCATCCAGGAGGCGATGAACAATTCGGCCAAGCACAGCCGGGCCAGGAAAATATATTTGAGCCTTTCATTCGAAGATGGATGCATTGAATTGCGCATCAGCGACGACGGAGTCGGATTCGATCTGGCTGCGGTCATCTCAAAGGGCGCAGTGCGCCAAATTCGGCCTTACATCCATGCGTGAGCGAGCGGAGCTCTCCGGCGGAGAATTTCAGATTGAATCCACTCGAGAAGTCGGAACAACAATCAGTGTCCGCTGGAAGAACAGCATCTTCCCCACGTGCCCGCCATCTGGTCTTTAGGTCCGATGAAATGACCCGGTCCGGGCTTTTCCTTGCCGTCTTACGCTTTTTTGTCCCTCTGCGTTCCTGCCGCGGAATACGAGCCGCAATGGGTGTTTTATCCAGCCCGAAGCTTTCCCTGAACCTGTTTAGCAGAAAGCGTTCATAGGAAAAGTGGATGCTGTCGGGGTAGTTGCAAAACAGAACGAACATTGGAGGGCGGGTCCCGGCCTGTGTTCCGTAAAAAAACTTGAGCCTGCGGCCGCGGACTATCGGCGGCTCGTGTGCGCTGACGGCTTCCTGGAGCGCCCTGTTGAGTATGCCGGTTGAGATTCGGCTGTTGTATTGCTCGAAAACCTCGCGGACCGTCGGGATCACTTTTTGCACGCCTTTGCCGGTGAGGGCCGAAAAGGTCAGGACCGGGGCGAAGGGCATGAAGCGGAAACGCCACTTCAGGTCTTCCAGAAAATTTTTCCTGGTCTTGGGGTCCGAGTCGAAGACGTCCCATTTGTTTACCCCGATGATGCACGCGCGATAGCGTTCCTGGATGTAGCCCGCGATGTGGAGGTCCTGATCGGCCACGCCCTCGGAGGCGTCGATCAAAAGAACGCAGACATGGCTTTTGTCAATGCTTTGAAGCGCCTTGATTATGCTTATCTTTTCGAGCTTTTCCCGCGTCTTTCCCTTTTTCCTTATGCCCGCTGTATCTATGAGCAGATATTTGCGGGCGTCGCGCTCAAAGAGCGTATCGACCGCGTCTCGCGTAGTTCCGGGGATTGGGCTGACAATGACGCGCGGGGCGCCGAGAATTCGGTTCACCAGGGTCGATTTCCCCACGTTCGGGCGGCCGAGAATGGATATGCGGATTTCCGAAACCTCGGCTTCTTCATCGGCTTCCAGGCCGGGGGGTTCAGGTATGAGCTTGACCATATCCGAGAGAAGGTCACCCACCCCAAACCCGTGCGCCGCGCTGATCGGGTAGATGTCCTGGACCCCGAGGGCGTAAAAATCGGCCAGATGCCCCTGCTGCTCCGGGCCGTCTATTTTGTTCACCGAAAAAAAAAGGGGCTTTGAGGTGCGGCGGAGGATGTCGAGAAGGGCGGAGTCCTCGGGATGCAGCCCCGCTTTGCCGTCTCCCACGAAAAGAAGTATGTCGGCTTCCTCGAGGGCGTGAAAGATTTGCTCCCGTGTGCTCTGGTCGAAAAGGGAATCGTCCTTGCTGATGAACCCTCCCGTATCGACAACGGTGAAGCTTTTTTCGTCCCACACTCCACGGGCATAGTTTCTGTCCCTGGTGACTCCGGGCAGGTCATCGACAAGGGCCTGGCTGCTTTTGCTTATCCTGTTGAAAAGAGTGGATTTGCCGACGTTCGGTCTTCCAACGATTGCAATTATCGCCATCAATTGCCGCCTTTTTAGTATTTGTGTATCGATCAAATACCTGTTTAAGGGTTTTTTACTCCGATGTAAATGATCGTATTGGCGAGGTTTCGGAAGCTTCTTCTTTGAAATGAGCTTCATGGCGGCTGATGGAGGAGCCCTTGACAAAACACCTCCATGTGAAATAAAGTTTAAATCAGCCGATCTATTGTGCCTGCAGCCGATGAAAAGGCGCAGGGATTATTGCGGGCTGAATAATGTTTCTCATCCATCCTGCAGGGAAGCTTAAAGTCCTTTATCAAAGGAGAATTAAATGTACGAGAGACCCGAGGAGTATGCGAAATATTGGGTGGAACAGGCCATAGACTTTTACAGGTTGGTTGGCAAAGACGTTGCTTTGGCTGAGTTTTCCAACCCCAATGGAATGTTTGTCCAGGGCGATCTGTATGTTTTTATTTTGAGCCCCGCCGGGACCATGCTCGCGCACGGGGTCAACGACAGATTCGTGGGACTGGATTTCCTCGGCGTTAAGGATTCCGACGGCAAAACGTTTAACAAGCAGATCGTGGACGAGGCCAACAGTAAAGGCAGTCGGGTGGGTGAAATATAAATGGTATCACCCCAGAAGAAATAAGATCCTCCCCAAACTGGCCTATTTTCAGAAAGAAAATGATTTGATCTTTTGCAGCGCGGTTTACAGTTACGAGGACTAGGGAGGCGAAAACGCGGTTTTCGCGAGCTTAAAAATCTTCCCCCCGGCAGCGAAACCGGCTTTTCACATTGGCGTACGAGGCTTTTTCCCTCGCGCCTCATGAATCTCCACCGGCTTTCTGGCGAAAGGCGCACGCCATTTGTAAATCAAGGTGATTGCATCGCTGGGACAGCCAAGGACACAGACTTCGCACACTATGCAGCGAGCTGGATGAAAGCTCAGCGTCTTGTTTTCCTTGTCGATAGAAATCGCCTCAGCGGGACATCGGAGAGCGCACACACCACAAAGCGTACACTTGTCATCATTGAAGACAACGTGGCCTCTGGCATTTTGGAAAGGCTCCCGCATCTTAATCGGATAGAGCCTCGTCGCCGGACCATCCAACAGATTTCTCAGGACAGTGGGTAACATCATACTGGTTTATATGCTCCTTTTGGTTTCTTATCTCTCCGTACAAGAGATGCATGGATCAATGGAGAGAACATTAACCGGCACATCCGCCAACTGACAACCCGGCAAAAGGACCAGGACCGCTGGAAGATTGGCATAGGTTGGCGTGCGTATCTTCATACGTTCCAATTTGCGGGTGCCATTTCCTTTCGCGTAGTAAAAGAGCTCTCCCCGTGGGGCTTCGGTGCGCATGACCGCTTCATTTGCCGGAGGATTGCCTTTTACCTTTACGGCTATTTCACCTTCGGGCAATTTTGACAGGGCCTCCAACTGCAGATCGATTGCCTGGAAGAGTTCCCTGGCTCGGACCGCCGCGCGTGCATAACAGTCCCCGGCGCTTTCCACTATCGGTTCGAAATTCAATTCCCCGTATGCATGGTATTTGGTCAAGCGGACATCTTCGGATACCCCGCTTGCCCTGAGCGTTGGTCCGACGCACCCAAGTGAAACGGCCTGCTCTTTGGTGATGATCCCTATCCCAACAGTTCTTTTCTTGACCGTGTAATCGTGTATAAGCGCTTTTATCAAGGATTGGCTTTCTTTGCGCACATCCGCAAGAACGCTGACGATCATCCTCTTCTGCTGTTCATCGATATCCCGTCGCAGGCCTCCAACGATGTTGACTGACTGTATGACCCTGTGTCCGGTAGTCTGTTCAAGAAGATCGAGCACTTTTTCCCTTATGCGCCAGAACTGCATGAACATGCTCTCGAAACCGAACGCATCGGCCAGCAGTCCAAGCCAGAGCAGGTGGCTGTGGGTACGGGCCATTTCAGACCAGATGGTGCGCAGGTAATTGATCCTGGGGGTCAATTCGAGCGGCCACAATCTTTCCATCACCTCAACCACGGTTGCGCTGTGCTGATAGCTGCAGATCCCGCAAACGCGTTCGCAGAGGTAAATATTTTTTGGCATATTCATTTAATTCGCAAGCCTTCTCTATGCCTCGATGGCCGTAGCCGATAACCGGGGTAACCTCCACCACCTTCTCATCTTCATAGGTGAGCCGCAACTGTATGGGTTCGGGAAGCACCGGATGCTGAGGGCCAAAGGGGACTACAGTGCGCGTAGCCATTAGTTTTCCTCTGCTTTCGGCTCAGCCTTCTTTTCTTTCAACATGGGCGTGACGGGACTGTCGTGGGCCAAAAGCATATGTCCGCCGTAGTCGATGGCGATCCCTTTGACCTTCAAGCCGAACAGTTCCTGCAATTCGTTTTCAATCAGTACTGCGGCAAGAGTTTCGCCCGTCAAACTGGGGACTTCTTCATCTTTGGCGACCGTACACCGGAGGCACTTCATTTCCGTGCCTCTGTTCGAGCTGAAAAAATAAGTCACCTCCATCTCTGCATCGAGATCGTTGCACACGGCAGTAACAAACTTGCCTCCGGCATCGAGCAATTTCTTGCCTTCGCTCACTATTGCGCTCTTGTCTATTCTTATTAGATTCTCCATCGCTGGTCCGTCACCTCGTGTTCTTTTTTGCAATGAGGGCATGTCACCCAAAGATGGCGCTGTTCGGTCAAGGTTCTGGAGCGCCATCACAACTCCATCGATAATTGCTTCCGGACGCGCTGCACAGCCCGGAACGTACACATCTACCGGTATTACTTTATCAACGCCGCCGAGAACGTTATAGCAGTTATGGAACACTCCGCCCGAAGAGGCGCAGGTCCCGACGGCAATCACCATTTTGGGGTCGGGAACCTGCTCGTAGAGGTTTCTGAGCACGCGCGCCGTACGCCTGTTCACGGGTCCGGTGATCAGCAGGACATCGGCATGCTTCGGGTTGCCCATATTGACAATGCCGAAGCGTTCCACGTCATAGAGAGGAGTCAGACAAGCGAGGACCTCGATGTCACAGCCGTTGCAGGAGCTGTTATCGAAGTGCAGGATCCAGGGCGATTTCACGCGGGATGTCTTTATCAAAGCCCATTTGTCCTAAAATACCCCCTTCATGATATAGAGATAAGCAATATTGAGGACTGCGAGAATCAATCCAACCGACCAACTCAGACGCACCATCCACGGCGCTGTCATTCTCGCCGCAATGTTATCGACTACGAGTTCCAGCAGGAATGCGGCAAAAGCGATCGATAAGCCTATCCAAAGGGGATTGGCCCAGAACAGGGCTACTGACGCCAAGCAGCAGCACGATTTCATACCATTCCGCCAAATGATAGAGGGCCAAAAAAGGACCGGAATACTCGGTGGTGAGCCCCTTTACTATCTCCTGGTGCGCATGGTGAGAGGTGGAAATATCAAACGGGGATTTGCGCATCTTTATGGTCAGGACATATAGGACCGCGATAAACAAAGGCCACAAAGTCAGGAGCATCGGTTGCCGGTTGTTCACGATCGTGCTTATGAGAAAAGTCCCGTTTTGCGCATAAACCCCTATCGCCAGAAGCAGGAGCACGGGTTCGTAAGCCAATATCTGAAGCAGCTCCCTGTTGGCCCCGAAATGGGAGTATGGAGACTTGATGCTGAACCCGCCCAGAACCAGTGAAACACCGGCAAATCCCAGCAGGAAGACGAACACGAGAAAATCGGACTGCAGAACGAGACAGAGCATGCTCGCGATCATCAAAACCAGATATGCGTAGATCCACACGAACTGCATTTTGCTCACCGCTATGCTCTCTTTCCCCAGGAGCTTGAAGAAATCGTAGAAGGGCTGCAAAATGGGGGGACCGAATCTGACCCTGCAACCTTGCAGTAATCCTTCGGTCGATCCCGAAAAGCAAGCCGCCGATACTGGAGCAAGAAGTATCGCTGCGATGACTATTATGAACTGATTCATTTCGAGATCACCCCGCATCCAATCATGACGGCCAGAAGCAAAATGGCTACGGTATTTACCCATGGATTCAAAGCTTTTTCGCCGAGCGTCGCCTGGAAGTAGTAGCCGCCCAGTATGAACTTCGTCTTGATATCGGCTTCAGCGCACCATTCATCTGTATCGGTGCCTCCTGTTTGCTCGCCGCACAGATAGACCTGCCGCAACTGGGTGGGCTTCAATCCGAAGAACAACATGGGCAGGAACAAGGCGATACCCAATACCAGGTAGAGCGCCCACACCGGGAAAGAGCCCCGGACCGAAGCCCCTGTCTGAGCGGCTGAAGAGCCTGCCAGCACGATGTTGGCCCAGCCCGAAGCATGATGCTGTTACCAAGGATGACGTTGTTCGTAGCCGATGCGATGAAGTAATGATAGATCGGCCCGATCCCGAAACCGATGACAAAAATGCCTGTAAATAAAGTCCACAGGGGAACCGAGTAGCCGGGAGAAAGCTTTTCGAGCGGCCATCCCAATTTCGGCATGACCTGCAGAAGTCTTCCGAGCCATTTTGTCCAGAAAACGATGGTCAAAGCGCTTGCCAGCACAAAGAATACCGCCGCCAAGGGAACTTTGTAGGCCGCTTCGAGCGCTATCCATTTTCCAAGCAGCATCCCGAATGGAGGCAGGAACATGGACAGCATTCCCACGGCGGTAATGAGGGTGACAAGAGGCGCTTTGGCGGCCAGGCCCTCCATGTCTTCGATCTCACGGCTCCAGATCTGGTGTTCGATCGTTCCGGCGCAGAGGAACAGCAGACCTTTGGAAATGGCGTGGAAGATAATGAGCAGAATCGCTGCGGCTATGGACAACGGGGTGTTTATACCGGCACAGGCAATAATCAGGCCCAGGTTGGCGATGGTCGAGTAGGCGAGCACCACGCTTTCCTGTTGTCTGGCTGATCGCCAGCGCCGAGGAGCCAAAAAAGGTGAATGCGCCCACTATGGCTACGGTGGTGCTCAAGAAAGTTCCGGCATAAGCGGGGGCAAGCCTGAGCACCAGGTATACCCCTGCTTTGACCATGGTGCTGGAATGGAGCAGTGCTGAAACCGGCGTGGGCGCAACCATTGCTCCAAGAAGCCAGGACTGGAACGGCATTTGAGCAGCCTTGGTGAACCCGGTGAAGCAAAGAAGAGCTACAGGCAGGATCATGGCCGCACTGTGCATGCCTCCTCCAATGATGTTCTGAACCGAAAGGGCCGAAGCGCCCCCTTGAGTCGCGTAAAGATAAATGATGGCCAGGATGAATGCCGTTCCACCGGTGGAATTCATCCAAAGCGCGCGCGCGGCATTTTCCAGGGCTATCTGAGTCTTGTCATGCGAAATCAACATGAAAGAACACAGTGTGGTGACTTCCCAGAAAAAGTAGAGCCAGACAAGGTTGTTGGCGAAGACCAGGCCGTTCATGGCGCCCAGGAACAAAACAAGCCAGAATAAAAACCTCGACTGCCTTGACTTATCGACATGAGCATGCTGTTCATGGTCACGCATGTACCTGATGGCGTAGATACAGATAAGTGAACCGACAATGGAAATGATCAAAGTCATTACTATGGCAAGATGATCGACCGCGAAAGCAGGTCTCACATCCATATGGGCCTTCATAACGAATTCAAAGTAGGCAATCGGTATGATCTGGGCGGCGGAGAAAATCAGGACCAGCCGGTTCCGTAATTTAAGGCCCAGAAAGAGGTAGAGGATAAGAATGGCGTAGTCCAAAACCGTTATGAGCGCGCCCCAAACGAACTCCGCAGGAGGAGTGTAGGTCAGGGGCCCTTTTGCGGCGAATAGGATACTGTTTGCGATGAGCACTATAGCCGTTAGAACGACGACGACCCCCCGCGCGAAAAAATTGCGAATTGCAAGCACGAGCAAGCCGGCCGCTACAGGCAGCAAGATAGCGATGGCCATCATTAGATCAGTCATAGTCCTATGCCCTGGGCTATTAAAAGATGGGTGATTCGAAATGTCAAGTAAAACATTTCACATGCTCGGAGATTTACGCGGACACAGATCGTTATTCATTGATCCATTCACGCTGCAGGAAAGGCCTGCGCGGGAGCACGGAGCCGAACACGCGTGCGAGGACGATCCGAGATTCATTCTCAATCAACCGGCGGCTTGGCTGCCGAGTATTGACCTGTTTGAGAAATACTTATATCATCATACATTCGCCTTTCCTATCAAGTTTCATACCACTTGCGCTTCAGGCTTGAAGGACGGCGCCGGGTTTTTTGGCCCGACAACCTCCTAGTCGCCACCGTCAGAGGTCATGTGTCGCCAAAAGGAGACGCCATGGATTGTGCAGCTTCCTCCAAATGCCCGCCGTTCAACATTGGCATGGTGCTCAATGGGTCGGGTTGCCGGACGATTATGAAAGACCTGCCCGCCATTCAATCCTCAGGCTTGCGGTTGGCGGCGATCGTCGATATTAACAAATCGGTCTGGTGTAATAAGTATGCCGGAGAATTGGGGATAAAGGTATTCGACGATCACCGGGACCTGCTGACGATAGAGGACCTGGACCTGATCCTGGAGTGCACCGGCGACGAGAGCATCCTGTCCGACATTATCGGGCGGAAAGGGCCCACTGTGGGTGTGCTCGACAGTCAGGCCTCCATGCGGTTGATTGAGATGGCAAAGGGTTATGCCGCCAATCCGTTGGCCTCCACCTTGCTGAAGGCCTCGCCGGACGGTGTTCTTGTCATCAGCAGGGAGTTCGTTATTTCAGACTGCAACCGATCTCCCCTGATTCCCGGCAGTGCAAACAAGGGCGAGATAATTGGCAGACATTGTTTCGAGGTGCTTTACCAGGCATCAAGCCCGTGCCAGTTTTCTTCAACGTTCTGTGTCGCTCGTGAAGCTCTGCGGACCGGCAAGCCGGCGCGTGCGATATATGAAATTGGCGATCAGGAGAATATCCCACAGTTTCGTCAGGTTACCTCCTACCCGATTTTTGACCGGCGTGGGCATGTCTACCAGTTCGTGCTGACTGTCCGGGACATAACCCTGGAACTGGGCAAAAAGATCGAAGAGCGCACCAGAGCGCTGAAAAAAGATTTCGCCCGTTTGGCTCAGGAAGATCGGCTCAGTTCCCTGGGGCGGCTCGTTGCTTCGGTTTGCCACGAGATCAACAATCCGATCACCAGTATCGTGACCTTCAACAGACTTGTCCGGAGTATTCTTCAGTCCAAAACCGGGCAGAGTGATCCCTGCGATGCCGAGATGTCGAATGTGGCGCGATATCTGGACCTTTCATTTCGGGAAGCTATGCGTTGCGGCTCTATCGTCAAGAACCTGCTAACCTTCGCCCGTCCAAAAAGCATAGAAGCAAAGTCCATAGCGATTCCCGAACTGGTCGACACCATTTTGCTCCTGACGGAACATCAGCTCGAACTTGCCAATATCCGCTACGAGGTACATTTCCCGCCAGGTCCGTTTCACCGCATGGGGAGATTTCGCGCAGATTCAACAGTGCCTGTTGAACCTGATATTCAACGCTATTGACGCAATGCCGAACGGAGGGACCTTGACCATCTCCGGCGAAATCGACGAGAGCGCCGATCTCATCTGCCTGGCGGTGACCGACACCGGGTGCGGAATCGATCCGGAAGACCTGCCGCGGATTTTCGAGCCCTTTTACTCCACCAAAACCGACGGGAAAGGCAGCGGCCTCGGATTGCCAATGGTCTACGGCATCATACACGAACATCATGGAGACGTAGAGGTGGAAAGTGAGCCTGGCAAAGGATCGACGTTCAGAATCAAGTTGCCTCGCAACCCGGTAAGCAGTCGGGATGGCGAGCAGGCTGGCGACAAGGCTTTCACCTCGTTGCGGCAGGGTCCGTCCCGGGAGAAGGAATCGAGTCCATTGAAGGAAGGAGGAGGGGCCTCCGTATGAAATTTTCTACACGCATCATGATCGTGGACGACGAAGAGATGATCTGCGAGTCGCTTGAGGCTTGGTTCGTCAGGGACGGCTATCAGGTGGCGACGGCCATTGTCCGGCGAGGCGGCGTTGCAACTTGTCGAGGATTCCCCCGCCGACATCTATCTGGTTGATATCAAAATGCCGGGTATGGACGGAATAGAGTTTCTTTCTCGTTTGAAGCAATGCCAGCCGAATGCCATAGTTGTCATGATGACCGCTCATGGCACCGTGCAGACTGCTGTGGACGCCATGAAGCGGGGAGCCACGGACTATTTCTGCAAGCCTTTTGATCCTGAGGAACTGTCGCTGTTTATGGAGCGCATTCTTAGCCAATAAGGCGCTGCGTGAAGAAAACATCGCCCTCAAGGAACTGTTGAGCGAACAACACGAGAGCTTTTTCGACGTCTTTATCGCCTACTCCGAGCCTATGCGGGCCATTTTCGCCAGGATCGACGAAGTCGCCCCTTCGTCGGCGCCTATTTTGATTACCGGTGAAACAGGGGTTGGCAAGGACATGGTCGCCAAGGCGATTCATTACAGAAGCGATCGGTCCAGTGGCCCTTTGCTGGCGGTTAATTGCGGCTCGCTATCCGAGTCCCTGCTGGAAAGCGAATTGTTCGGCCACGAAAGAGGAGCTTTTACCGGTGCTGTCAAAGCCAGGCGCGGGCGTCTGGAGATGGCTCACAACGGTACGCTTTTCCTTGATGAAGTCGGCGAGATTTCACCGAAAATGCAGGTGAGTCTTCTTCGGGCGCTGGAAGAGAAAAGTTTCATCAGGTTAGGGGGCAGCCAGCCCATTGCCTCGGATTTTCGACTCATCAGCGCGACCCACCGGGACTTGCCCTCTCTTATAAAAGAAAAACAATTCAGGGACGACTTCTACTATCGCATCAATGTGATCACCATTGACGTCCCGCCCTTGCGCGAGCGATTGGATGACATCCCTGTGCTGGCAGATCACTTTCTAAAGCGCTACAACGAAGAAACCGGAAAATCCCTGGGTGGTTTTACACAGAAGGCGCTGGACCTTTTGGCCTCCTATCATTGGCCGGGCAATATCCGCGAGCTTCGAAACGTGGTCGAACGGGCCGTGGTCATCGCCAGGGGCAGAATGATCGGGGTCGAAGAACTGACCTTCGTCAATCCGCGCGCCGACGCAGGTTCAACGGGTTCAATGACTCTGCGGGAACATGAGATCAACCAGATAAAAGCTGCGCTGGAAACTTGCAACGGGAATATCCTCCGTGCGTCCAAGAGGCTGGGAATCGACCGGAGCACACTGATGCGGAAAATGAAGCGCTATCAACTCGGCCGCTGATCATGCAAAACTCCGGGGCGCCGCTGCCGAAGGCGCCGCAGGAATCACCAGGGGTCCTTTATCCCCGATAGAGGTAACCGCACTTGACGCGCGATCGACCCGGCGGCGCCGAGGAAAGTCACATAGATGTTGTTCCCATCGGACGGGTGGATGCGCTGGCCGTTTCGGTCGTTGCGGCAAACCTGCAGACCTTGATCGGCCTAAACGCTGCTGAATTGCCGCCGCACCCGGACCCCGAATATGCCTACCTTCCCCTGCGCAGCCAATATTCGGCAGGACAAATAATCAAAGCGCTCGAGTCGATCGATAAGGGAGCACGATTCAAGCTGGGAATCGTTCAGTGCGACATCTGCACTCCGATTCTTAAATTCGTATTCGGCGAATCCCAGCTTGGCGGCAAGGCTGCCGTGATCTCTCTTCATCGGCTCCGGGATAAAGACTCGGCGCGCACGTATCTGCGAGCCGCCAAGATAGGCCTTCATGAAACCGGGCATCTGCTGGGAATCGGACATTGCCGGACTCCGGATTGCCTTATGGCCTTTGTCAGCAGCATCGAAAAACTCGATGCTCTGCCCGCGAGATTCTGCACTGCGTGCGAGTATGAAATCTCCCGAAGCTTCAAGCATATTTTCGGGCTGACTTGAAGAGTTTTGAGTTGTTAGTTTTGAGAAACTCAAAACTTCTGGCTCATATGGTTAAAAATTGGGAATGATAGATTTTGGCAAGATCCATGGACTTCGCCGGGACGTAGCTGGCGGCTACTCCAGAGATTTGTCACGTACAGCGGCAGTTGATAGGCTTTGGTTTTGCCTTTATGCCCGACTCATGATTAATCCAACTATCTTAGCCAACTGTCGCCCAGGGATCTTCCGGAATAAAGCCTCAAGTTGCGCGCTATGCATCCGAACGACATTTTCGGGTCGGACTCTGCTAAAGAACTTCTTAATCCGGTAATGTGCAGAAAGTTCTGCAAAAAAGAATGACTTGCAGAAGATGGTCATGGCATACGGGTGTTTCACTGTAACGAATCACCCACCCGAACAGACGGAGAATATGCCATGACCGAGAACAAATGTAAGCGCAAATGGATCAACCTCCAAGAGATTTTCAGCGAGGAGAAGGACGGCCTCAAGACATTACTTCGTGAGGTGCTCCAGGAAGTGTTGGAGCAGGAGATGACAGAGGCGGTAGGAGCCGAGAAAGGGGAAAGGAGCGACGGGCGCGTTGGATACCGTTCAGGCTACTACGGCCGGTCTTTGATAACACGCGTGGGCAAGCTCGAACTCCGAGTGCCACAGGACCGGCAAGGGCATTTTTCCACTCAACTCTTCGAGAGATATCAAAGATCGGAGAAAGCTTTGGTTTCCGCGCTGGCCGAGATGTACGTCCAGGGCGTGTCCACGAGAAAAGTGAAAGCCATCACCGAGGAGCTGTGCGGCCACTCGTTTTCGGCCTCCTCGATCAGCGAGGTCAACAAGACTTTGGACGAGAGCCTGGAGCGGTTTGCCAAGCGACCCCTCGAAGAGAGCTATCCTTACATGATCTTGGACGCCCGCTACGAAAAAGTCAGAGATGACGGGGTTATCCGCAGCCAGGCTGTGCAGATCGCCATCGGCATCAACGCAGAGGGCAGACGGCAGATCCTGGCCGTGGAACTGGCCAACCGTGAAAGTGCGACAAGTTGGAAGGATTTCCTGGTGGAACTGAAAAGGCGCGGCTTACGGGGCGTAGAGTTCGTAGTATCGGACGATCATCCCGGACTCAAACGGGCCATCGCCGAGGTACTTCCCGAAGCCGTCTGGCAGCGCTGTTACGTACACTTCCTAAGAAACGCCCTGGATCACCTCCCGAGGAAAGCGGTAGACGACTGCTTGCAGGAATTGCGGTGGATATATGACAGAAGGGACCTTGCCGAGGCTCAAAAGGACCTGGCGCAGTGGCTTGAGCGCTGGAGCAAGAAGTATCCGAAGCTGTGCGAATGGGTGGAAGAGAATATCGGGGAAACCCTCGCCTTCTACCGTCTCCCGCTTCAACACCATAAGCACATGAAATCCACAAACATGCTCGAACGGCTAAACGAGGAGATCAAGAGAAGAACTCACGTAGTGCGGATCTTTCCCAACCGGGAGAGCTGTCTGCGGCTTGTCCGTGCCTTGGCGGTGGAGACCCACGAGGACTGGCTGGAAGCAAGCCGTTACATCAATATGGATCTACTCCAAGAACAAAAGAAGCTGCGACTAGGTATCGCTGCCTGAGAGGCCGCCCTGGAGGGCCGCCTCCGACGAGTCACTGTTGGACCCATTCTCGGCGGCCCTCCAGGGCTCGCTTCGTCGGTTGAAGCAGTAAGGAAAACAAAAAACTAGGCGCCGTATGCCCTGATCGAATTTGCAGAACTTGACGCACACAACTCTTAATTGTCCTGAACGAAACTTGATTTGACACTGGGCCAGGTTCCCCCTGGGGTTTGTCAATGACAGCTACATTCCAAAACTCTCGTTCAGGTTCTTTTCATCGTACAACTTCTTGCCTTCGATGAAGGTTGCCATCGGCGTCCTGCCGTGGCAACGCTTTCCCTGATGGGTCCTCTGGTTGTTGTACCTGTCCATGAAAAGATCGAGGTCCTGCTGGAGCATCTCGATATCCGAGTAAATCTTCTTGCGGAAAGCGATCCGGTAGAACTCGTTTAGCATCGTCTGGTGGAGCCGTTCACATATACCATTGGTCTGGGGACTTTTCACCTTGGTTCTGGTGTGCTCGATGTCGTTTAGCTGCAAAAACAGCTGGTAAGGGTGCCGATCCGGGGCGCCACAGTATTCCGTTCCCCTGTCGGTGAGAACCCGAAGCACCGGCACGTCTTCTTTTTCGAAGAAAGGAAGAACACGATCGTTTAGAAGGTCGGCTGCCGTAACCGGGATTTTTGCTGTATAAAGCTTGGCAAAACCCAGCGAAGAAAAGGTATCGATGGCTGTCTGCTGGTAAATCCTGCCCACTCCTTTAAGGTAGCCGACATAGAAGGTATCCTGGCTCACGAGATATCCGGGATGTTGGGTCTCGATCTCGTCGGGATGGGACTCACGGGACCTCTTGGATGCCTCCAGGGCACAGAGCTGGGCCTCGGTGTAGACGATCCCCTCGGCTGCCGCCTTTTTTTCAAGAGCACAAAGGCGCTTTTTGAAAGTCTCCAGGCCGTGGCGCAGCCATATGCTTCTTACACCGCCACCGGATACCAGAATGCCCGCTTTTCTCAGCTCGTTTGAAGCCCTCATCTGGCCGTAAGCAGGAAATTCATCGGCCATCTTGAGCACAGCCTCCTCGATCTCGGGGGAAACCCTGTTTTTCATGCATGGCTTTTTCCTGGTCTTTTCGGCCAGGCCTTCCAGCCCATGCTCTTCGTATGCTTTTCTTGATGTCGTAGAAATGCTGGCGGGAAACGCCGTTGATCTTGCAGGCCTGTGAAACGTTGTTGAGGTATTCGGCCAGTTCCAGTAGACTTAACTTACCTCTTACGAGCTTTTCCTGGGTGGTCATAAGGGTTCCTTTCTCTTGGATTGTTTGGCGACAACTCCAAGAGGGTACCTGACCACCCTTTTTTATGCAATGTGTCAACTCAAGTCCGTCTTCGGACATCTTAATCCTTATTTTCCCTGCCCTTGCCGGCTCTTAAACTGGTGGTAACATTCCTGGCATATTCCATGGGAACTCCGGGTCCCTTGGTACTCTTCCATGTATTGCTCGAATGTGATCCATGAGTCGCCGACTTTCAACTTCTTACACCATGCACACACGTTAATGAAGGACTCGAGTTCTTTGATGCGTTTCGTCATGAGCATGAGAATGGTGACGCTCACGACGATGGTTCCCAGCAATAGAACCAGACCTGATTCCAGGAGAGCTTCCGATATTCTCGGTGTCGATGCGGGAGCATTGAACAGCTTGTGAGGAATATCGAGGAGTTCATCCGCCCAAATGATCCCTATGATCATCAGACAGCCTACCGTTTCGATACCGATGAGCCAGGATGCAGTTCTATTGTGCATCAGCGTTTACCCATCTATAATACATCTGCTTACTCGGCAACTAATGCTGACATGCAATTTGCCTCCAGATTTCACGATAAAGACCTCTTGGAATACCCGGAAGGCCAATTCAATTATGCCAGATCCATCCCCAGCAGGCAAGTGATACGGATCCTTCGGCAATTCGTCCATTATGGAGGGGAGGTAATGTAGCGGGCTATTGGCGGCATTGTCAATATGGCCCCTTTCAAATTCGGCCCAGCTACTGTTGCCGGTCATCGTCTCACCTGTTCAGACCCAAAAAAGCCATACGCGTTTTCAGGCCACCCGCTTGATTTAACTCATTAGATCGGTTCACTGGACGATCTTCAATGACTAAACAAGACCTATTGAATCGATAGCTTAGTGTCCATCCGGAAACTCCGGATGGACACTAGCTTAGAGGCGTGTGCTACTGATTTGTTCCTGCGCCCTGACCTTGACCCATACCTCTGCCCATCCCTCCTCTGCCCCGTCCTTTGCCTGAGCAGAACTCCTCTTTCGTTATGTAACCACGTCCGTTGACATCCATTGTAGTGAACATCTGTTCGGGATTGTTCCTCCAATGCGGAACCGCCATGAATTCCTCTTTGGTGAGTTTCCCATCATGGTTGGCGTCCAATCCATCAAAACGTGCCTGACACCCTAACCTTGGAGCGCCTTGACCGCCCTGACCCTGGGCAAACGACACAGATGCAATGCAAAATACCGCCACCAATCCCACCAGCACAACCAGTCTGAAACGTTTCATGTTTTCTCCTCGTCGATTCAAGAAATGTCCTCTAAACCTCAAGTGCGAAACCTACCGCCTACAGGCGATGATGCACATTGTTTCCTTTGGTCTGCGAAAAGTCTCCTTGGCCATTCCCGGGCGGTTCCAGCATCACTACGCTTTTTCGAGTTTCCGGGTTTTACTCCTGCTAACCCGGTTAGGTGAAGTAGCTGTGCTGTCGCCGGATCTGGTGAAAGGCGCTAACGTTATGGACCTCGGCTTGTCAGGATACATTTCGAAACCACCCGGTTTTCTTGTTAACCTGGATCTTCTCGACGAGAGAACCATCCTTTGTTACGACCGTCGCCTCGAAGACGTCCCCCTTATCGGAGACCTCGCCGGCCCTGAGATTGGGATTTTTCTTATAGTTTACGTAGTCTTCAAGCATCTGTTTGGCCTGCTCCTTGGTCAGGGGCTGACCCTGAGGGTTGTAGGCTACGCCGCCCTGTCCCATCATGCAGCAGCGCCCCCATCCCCCGCCACGGTGCATACCGCCTCCCATCTGATTCATCCAGGGGCAGTACCATTCAGATCCCTGCGGGCTCGTTCCCTGCTGCTGGGCATAAAGACCTGGTATGCCGGGAAGGAGCATCAGCATCATTGAGAGCGAAGTAATCAAAATGATTCTCTTCATAGTCTTCCTCCATTACCAGTTGGATTTCTGTTTTGCCGGAGGCAGTGCTTTTCGGCATCAAATCCCTTCGGCTCTGTCTTACCTGTTGCTCAGTCTGTGCATCGGGTGTGCCGTGGATCATTCCACAGCCTCAAGACCTGGATTCCGTTGGACTTCTCTAAGCCTGGACAGCCTGAAGCCCTTCTTTTGTTGAGTATGAATGGATGTTGTCTGGATAAAAAGTATCCGATAGGGTAGATATTGTGGGTAAACTCTATCCAGTTGATTGTGGGTCATTGGTTCTGTCGGCTGGTTCAGTGGGGATATTGAGACGGCTGATTAGTTGGTTTCCATATTGCATGAGATAAAGGGATTTTCGTGGTCCCAAAAGCAGTTGGTTCCGAGTGCTATGGAGTAGCAGACAATGAGAACTAAATCTCCACGAACAAACAGGTGGGCGTGGTTTTCACCGTGGATGATCATCGGTTCCGTGTGCATACTGGCGGCAATTCTCTTCTTCCTGGCTGTCAAGAACGTCCACAGGGAGAAGGAGTTCATGGAGGGGGCGCTGCTGTCCCAGGCAAAGGTCCTGATGCGCTCGGTTGAGGCGGGCAGACGCACTGGAATGAGGGGAATGGGGTGGGGACGCGGGCAGTACCAAACGTTGCTTGAGGAAATGGCGCAACAGTCTGATGTACTCTATCTTGCACTAATCAACCCGATGGGGAGAATCGTTGCTCACAGCGACCCTGACCAGGTGGGCAAAACTGTGCAGGTGACATTGCCGAAAGCCGGCGAGACCAGCCATCGCTTCACGGATAAAGAACCCCTGGCATTTGAGGTCATGCGTGCTTTCCAACCCTGGTTTCGCCAGAGGAGCGCACGGTTCGACGAACATGTGCGACTGGTGTTCCACTGAGGCCGAGCTAAACTTCTTCATCATTGTTGGCCTCGACCCTGAGCCTTTTGAGGGAGCAAGAGAGCAGGACCTGCACCAGACGATACTGCTCTTTGGAATCATGTTCCTGGTGGGCGCGGCCGGTTTCCTTTCGCTCGTTTGGGCGCATAGCTATCGCAGCGCAAAATTTTCCCTCCGGGAGATGCGGGCCTTCACATCTACGATTATAAACCAGATGCCCATAGGTCTCATCATGACGGACCCGGATGGCCGGATCGAAAGAACCAATGAGGCTGCCCACCTCATTCTGCAATGCCCTGGCGAAGTTCATGGGCGGATCGAGGATTTGCCCTGCTTTCTTCCGATTGCCCGCGCGCTGAAGGAAGAAGGCGCTGTCGCCGAGCAGGAAATCGAGTGCGGGGTGAGTGATACGGTAAGCATTCCACTGCTCGTCAATGCCGCTTTGATAAGGGACGGGGAGCAAACGACCGGCCATGTTTTTCTTTTTTCCGATATTACCAACACAAAACAACTCGAGGAACAGGTTCGGCGTGGTGAGCGTCTTGCCGGATTGGGAAAGCTAGCTGCGGGAGTGGCCCACGAGATTCGAAACCCGCTCAGTTCTATAAAGGGCTTTGCAACCATTCTCGCGGGAAGATTCAAAAAAGACGATCGCAGCTACGAACTGGCGGAGGTGATGGTCCACGAGGCAGAGAGATTGAACAGGGTCGTAACGGAACTCCTGGATTACGCCAAACCAACGGAGATTTCCAGGCAGCCCTTATCCTGCAGGGAGCTTATCGACAATTCGATAAGGCTGGTGGAAAGAGACGCCCTCCTGAAGGGGGTGCGAATCGAGATCTCCGTCGAACCGGAAAACCTGGCATTAGACGTGGACCCCGACCGCTTTACTCAAATTCTGCTGAATCTATATCTCAACGCCGTCCAGGCAATGAAAGACGGGGGAACTCTCAGTATTAAGGCCATGCGTGAGAATGGACATGCAATCCTGAAAATCGGCGATACCGGTGCGGGGATTTCGCCGGAAGACCTGCCCCATATCTTCGATCCATATTTTACAACCAAACCAAAAGGGGTGGGTCTTGGTCTCGCCAATGTCCACAAGTTCGTCGAGGCCCATGGGGGCCAAATCGAGGCTCGAAGCGCGCCGGGCAAGGGAACGGTCTTTATCGTTCAGATTCCCGCAGGCGAATCACGCAGCGTAAAACATATTGAAGGAAATGAAAATGGCGAAACGGGACTTGCCGCTGCTCCTCGTAGTTGATGACGATCAGGCTCACCGCCTGATGCTCACCACCTTGATGCAGGAGTGGGGATATCGGACCAAAGAGGCCGAAGATGGTCAGGACGCTCTCGATATGGTGCGGGATACACCAGTAGACCTCGTGCTGATGGACATGCGCATGCCGAACATGGACGGCATCGAGGCGACAAAGGCAATCCACAAGCACAATCCGGCCATCCCGATTATCGTAATCACGGCCTACTCCTCGGTCCCGACCGCCGTTGAAGCGCTGAAATCGGGCGCTTTCGATTACGTCACCAAACCAATCGATTTTGAATCCTTAAGAGTGACCTTGGAACGCTCACTCGAACATACGCGTCTCAAGGAGGAAAACGACAGGCTTCGAGGCCAATTGGCCATGTTTCAAACCGGCAGCATAATCGGGCCAAGCGCCGGGCTGCGCAAAGTTCTTGAAACAATCTCGCTGGTTGCTCCAACCGTGGCCACAGTTCTCATCACAGGAGAAAGCGGGACAGGTAAAGGAGTGGTTGCAAGGGCGATTCATGCAAACAGCGCAAGAAAAGATAAGCCACTCGTGGAAGTCAACTGTGCGGCCATTCCGGAAACTCTGATCGAGTCGGAGCTGTTCGGGCACGAAAAAGGGGCGTTCACCGGAGCGGAAAAACCGAGGAAAGGCCGCTTCTCGATGTCGGACGGGGGGACGATTTTTTTGGACGAAATCTGCGAACTGTCGCCACCAATGCAGGCAAAGCTTCTTAGAGTACTCCAGGAAGGACAGATTCAACGGGTTGGGAGTGACGATTCCATTCCAGTCGATGCACGCATTATAGCCGCTACTAACCGCGACGTATCGAGTATGGTTGCCGACGGGACCTTCAGGGGAGACCTTTACTACAGGCTGAATGTTTTTACTCTCAACATCCCCCCGTTAAGGGAGCGAGTCGAAGATATACCTCCTCTTACAAACCATTTTCTTAAGCACTTTGCATCGAAGAACCGCAAGGAAGTCAAAGGAATCACGCCCCGGGCCATGGACCTCATGATCAGGTACTCCTGGCCCGGCAATGTCCGCGAGCTTGAAAACACGATGGAACGCGCAGTGATCCTGCTGCGGGGATCGTATGTCTCAACCGAAGAACTACCCTTGTGCGTACAAAGTGCAACCGCCGGGGACCTTGAGGGCAACACGGCTTTGGGTGTGAGCGAAGAGCCCAATCTTGCGAACCTGGAGAAAGAAACCATCCTGCGAATAATTCAAGAATTGAATGGAAATAAGAGCGAGGCGGCGCGACGACTCGGAATAACGAGAAGAACTCTGAAACTCAAGCTCAAGAAGTACCTGGAAGAAAAATGCGGTTTGCCTTCAAAGAAGTAGTATCAGACAGCCTTTCCGGTATCGAGTTCTCTAGTTTCAGCTATTGGATGATCTCTTCTGACGGGGCGTTGCCATGATTGAAACAGACCCCGGCAAAATTGCCGGCCTTTCCGAAGGGGAAGTGGCCGAGAGGTTGAAAGAAGAGGGGTACAACGAACTGCCCTCTTCAAAGAGACGAAGCATTTTCACCATCACATTTGAAGTAATCCGCGAGCCGATGTTCTTTCTCCTGGTCGCTTGTGGAGCGATTTACCTCATTCTTGGCGACCTTCAAGAAGCCCTCATGCTCCTTGGATTCGTTTTCGTGGTAATGGGCATCACACTGTATCAGGAACGCAAAACGGAGCGTGCCCTCGATGCCCTGCGAGACCTCTCCAGTCCGCGCGCCAGGGTCATCCGCGACGGCGAAGTAAAACGTATTCCGGGCCGGGAAGTGGTTCGCGATGACATTCTGGTATTGAGCGAAGGGGATCGCGTGCCAGCCGATGCTGCTATTCTTTCCTGCGTCAATCTATCCACCGATGAATCTCTTCTGACCGGGGAATCGGCGCCAGTTCGCAAAGTTGCATGTGGCGGAACCATGCCGGAGATAGCTTTTCCGGGAGGAGACGATCTGCCCTTCGCCTATTCGGGAACACTGGTGGTCCAGGGTCAGGGTATTGCCTGCGTGAGGGCAACCGCTTCGCAAACGGAACTCGGAAAAATAGGCAAAGCGTTGCAGACAGTGGATATAGAAGAAACTCCGCTGCAGAGGGAAACAGGACGTCTCGTTCGGTATCTGGCATGTTTTGGAATCATTCTTTGTGTCCTCGTCATAATCGTATATGGATTAACCAGAGGAGATTGGCTCAATGGGTTTTTTGCAGGTATTACGCTGGCCATGGCCATCCTTCCTGAAGAATTTCCCGTTGTATTGACCGTTTTTCTGGCGCTTGGAGCATGGCGTATCTCTCAAAAGCGTGTTCTGACCCGCCGAGTGCCTGCTGTGGAATCGCTCGGAGGGGCTACAGTGCTTTGTGTGGACAAGACCGGAACTCTCACGCTCAACCGGATGTCTGTGAGCCGGATTTTTGCAGAGGGCAGCTTTTACAGCTTGGAAAAGCATAGAAGTGGGCCTCTTCCCGAAGCCTTTCATGAGCTTATTGAATTTGCAATTCTGGCCAGCCAAAATGCCCCCTTTGACCCGATGGAAAGATCCCTGAAACAGATGGGGGAACGTTCCCTCGGCCAAACCGAGCATATTCACAGCAATTGGGTGCTTGTACAGGAATACCCCCTCTCGCAGTCCTTGCTAAGTCTTTCCCATGTTTGGAGATCACCGGAGAACCACGACTATATCGTCGCCGCCAAGGGTGCGCCGGAAGCGATCGCAGATATATGCCACATGGATGGGGTGCAAATAGGAGAAGTGGCAAAACAGGTGCAAACCATGGCAAGAGAAGGCCTAAGAGTCTTGGGAGTTGCAAAGGCAGCTTTCAGGAAGGAGAGCTTGCCAGGCGGGCAGCATGATTTTTCTTTCGAGTTTCTGGGCCTCATTGGCTTTGCCGATCCGGTGCGCCGGCATGTTCAGGACTCCATCAAAGAGTGCTGCATGGCTGGAGTGCGGGTCCTTATGATCACCGGAGACTATCCCGCGACTGCCCAAAGCATTGCAAAGGAGATCGGTCTGACGCCGCTGGACGATGTCATTACCGGGTCTGAGTTGGACAAGATGGATGACTCGAGGCTTCAGGAGCGCATCAGGTCAGTGAATATTTTCGCCCGCGTGGTGCCGGAGCAGAAACTGCGCCTTGTAAACGCCCTCAAAGCCAATGGTGAAGTTGTCGCCATGACGGGAGATGGAGTAAACGATGCACCGGCGCTAAAATCAGCCCATATCGGAATAGCCATGGGAGGCAGGGGAACCGATGTCGCCCGCGAGTCTGCCGCATTGGTGCTCCTCGATGATGATTTCTCATCGATCGTCCAGGCTGTGAGGCTTGGACGAAGGATATTCGATAATATAAAGAAAGCCATGGCCTACATCCTGGCGATCCATGTTCCGATAGCCGGATTGTCCCTCCTTCCTGTCCTTTTCAAATGGCCTCTCATTTTGTCACCGATTCACATAGCCTTCCTTGAACTCATCATCGACCCGGCCTGTTCGATCGTTTTTGAGGCTGAAACCGAAGAGGCTGACACAATGAGCCGTCCGCCTCGCAATCCAAAGGAGATCCTGTTCAGTAAAAGAATGTTAATGCTCAGCCTGCTGCAAGGCCTGAGCGTGCTTGCTATCGTGTTCGCAGTCTACCTGGCTGCACTCTTCCGAGGACAAGGCGAAGAGGATGCTCGGACACTTGCCTTTGCCTCCCTCATCATAGCCAACCTTGCTCTGATCTTAACGAACCGGTCATGGTCCCAGACGGCCCTGGCAACCTTAAGGAAGCCAAATGCCGCTCTTTGGTGGGTGATAGGGGGAGCAACATCTCTTCTAGGGCTGGTGCTCTACGTTCCTCCTTTGCGAGGCTTATTTCATTTTAGCACCCTGCATCCCATAGATCTGGCTCTTTGCCTCGCCTCGGGAACAGCAGGCATTTTGTGGTTTGAAATTCTAAAAGCGTTTCGCTTGCGGGGTCGCCGTTCTGCAGGTTAGCGCCGAGAAGACAAAGGGTGTGTTCCAGTACCGTGGGACGGGGTGCTCTTCCTGACTGGAGTCTGTCAGAGAAATAGCAGCCTTTTTATGGTAATATGCCCCCACTATGGAAAAGACATTCAAATCCTACGGCCCAAAACAAATGCCGCTGCTCATGCCCTCAACTGGCCAAAAAGCGGTTTGGCTCAGCTACCCGAGCCATGGCGAGCGGTTGGCATCCAATTTCCGGTTGGGAGAACAAAACGGAAACCACACATAACGTGATAACAGGACACATCATGATTCTTGACGTCAAGAAGAAGATAATCGTCCTTTGCTTGTCCGCTGGTATGTTCCTATGGTTTCTGGATGCGCTGTTGGATTTTTACTATAAGCATCCTACCAAGACATTTATTCAATCTTTGTTATATGATGAGCCAATCCATGAATTATTTGCTCGTATTTTTCTATCGGCAGTAGTGATGGCTTTGGGATTTGTTATTTCTGGCAAAATTTACTTTCGAAAATCACGCGATGAATTGGATTTGCTGGTTCAGGAGCGAACGGCAGAATTGAGAATTGCCAACGAGGAACTAAGGCAAATACCCTCAAAACTCATCTCCGTTCAGGAAGAAGAGAGGAAAAGGCTTGCTTCCGAACTCCACGACAGCATCGGACAGACTCTTGCCGCTGTTAAATTTTGGGTGGAGATGGCCTTGAAGCTCAGGGATGCAGGTGATGGCAATGCTGCCTTTAACCACCTGGAGCAATTTGTTCCGATCCTCCAGCGGTCAATCGAGGAAACAAGAAATATCTACATGGGTTTGCGCCCCACGATGCTGGACAATGAGGGGCTTTTGGCAACACTTGAGTGGCTGCGTGGGGAATGCATTAAACACTATCCACAACGCCACATTGAGCTTGAGACTGGAATTGCAGAAGAAGAAATCCCGGAAAACCTGAAGGCAAACATTTTTAGAATCGCTCAGGAGGCACTGAACAATATTGCCAAGCACAGTAAGGCGGAGTGGGTTGATATTTCGCTCTCAAGGGATGGGGGTGGAATCGAGTTGGTCGTTTCTGATGATGGTGTGGGAATGGATTTGGACATAATCAAGCAGACCAGTACCGCTAAAAGTCTTGGCCTTACCAGCATGAGAGAAAGGGCCGAACTGACCGGGGGGAGCTTCTCAATCGAGTCCACTCCAAGTGAAGGGACAACAATTCGAGCTTTCTGGCTATTGACCTTGTATGCCAAGGCAAAGCACGACACAATTCCAGCGCACATCCTTAAAGCGCTGAAGGAAAGATTTTCCGATGAAACAAAAGATTGAAGCCGACACTTTTGAACAGCGCGATGCCGAGCGGGACATCGGTCGGGAGTTGTTGGAGGCGGTTGACGAAATCCAGGCCGGCGGGGGACGGCGCTATACAGTTGAGCCAAAAACTGCGGCAGCAAAGGCCAGGGTCAAAACAGGACTTTCCCAGGCACGGTTTGCCGCGCTGCTGGGCGTTTCCAGACGTACATTGGAACAGTGGGAACAGGGCAGGCGCGAGCCTTCGGGCGCAGCACGGACGCTTATCAAAATTGCCGAGTTGAGACCTGAAGTCCTGAGGGAAGTTGAAGGATAAAGATTTTCCGGCAGCGAATTCAGTGGAGAAATCAAGATTAGCGGACCACCGAAAAAGGGGTTCCTCGCTCCAGAACCACTCATCGGAGAAAGCACTTGTTAGGAAGGATCGGCAGGATTATGCTCGGGATGAATGGTTCGGAAAGGCTATCCCTTTCTGTGCGATCAACTGAGTTCCGGTGTGGATTTCCCGCCGGGATTGTCTTCGGTGGTCTCGGTCATGGAAGAGCCATCAAGGGAGCAACCTGAATGTAGTGTGGATTTGACCCCAAACTCAAAGGGCTGAACCCTTGACGGGATCAGCCCTTTGAATCGACTAAAAACTCAAAACTGATAGCTCATAACTCTTTGGATCACTCCATGAATTCATGCACCAGCCGGTCCCAGCCGATCTCAGGAACCGTTCCGTAGATATCATTGATGGCCTCGCCACCGGTTGGCATCTGTGGATAACCAACGGCGCCCGACAACAGGCCGCCCAGACGCGAGGCCTCATCGTCGATCCAGGTCATACCATCCGAGTCAAAGAGCAGACTTTTCAGATTATTGCGCAAGGACTTGGGCTGGATTACCATAAGCCAGCCTTCTGCGTATGGCGCATCATTCGCCGTGGTCGCTCTTTTGAGGATGTCGTTATTGGTCGCCGCCACCTGACCGTCCACCGGGCACAGGCTCGCAGCTTCCTTGCCTGAACGCTTCAACACAGCGGCTGGACGACTTTGGCCTACGGTCGACCCGAGAGAGAAAAGAAAGTGAAAAGAAAGGGTAGAGTAGAGAGCAGGCAACGCCTGCTCTCTACTCTACCCTTATTGATTCGATATCCAAAATCCTAAATACTCGCCAATCAAGGACGGAAGAGCGCCACGTCGAGAAACAAGCTTATAAAGGTGATCAAACCCCGATCTGAATGCAGGCCCTGATCTTGCTGCGCGGCTTTTCCGCATCCCATCAAGGCTTTACGCTTCGCTCCAGTCTTCGAGCACCAGTCCCGGCACTCGCTCAAATTCTTTTTTATTGTTTGTCACCAATATCAGGCCTGACGCCCTGGCTTGACCGGCTATCATCATATCGTAAGGTCCAATGGGCTGACCCGTACGATAAAGCGCGGCCCGTATCTGTCCGAAATGATATGCGGCTTTGTCGTCAAAGGGCAGCACTTCAAGCCGGGCGACCATGGCCTCAATGTCCGCCAGATTCCGTTCCACCTGTTGTGAATGTTCCGCCCCAAACACCAATTCCCCCAAGGTTACAGCGGAAATGCACATCCGGCCGTGATGATTCTGAAAGCGCCTTTTCACCTGCTGAGGACGGTTTTTCAAAGTGTAGATGATAATATTGGTGTCCAGCAGGTATTTCAGCATTCCATGGTCTCCCGTCGCTGGTCTTCCGGTTGCTTTCGCTCTATCATGAAATCACTGGAAACCCCCGGTGCATTGAACCACTCATCCCAAGATTGGCCCACAGGCTCAATCATGCGTTTGTTGCCAACCGCAGTGATTTCAACATCCTTCACGGATTCCGGAAAGGCAACTTCCTTGGGCAGGCGAACAGCCTGACTCCGGTTGCTTTTAAAAATTCTGGTTTTCACGCAAGTCACAACGCCACCCCCATAAAAGATGTTATTGTTCTCGGAAATATTATAAAATTAATTGAAGGATATGTCAATGGGATATACAATCAATGGCCTCATTTTCGGTGAGCGCTATTGGCGTGACAGGTCCCATGAAGTTCTTTTCTTTGGGTGCAATCAACCCTGTTTACGGGTGTGGCATTTCATGCCTGCCCCCTCCCCGAAGTCTCAACCATTGAATACCTATTGGTGGCATGCATAGCGGGAAAATTAACATTCCTCTCCTCTGTACTTACCTGCGTGGTCCTCAAAATGTTTCCATAAGCGGATCATAACTCAAAGGGCTGAACCCTTCACGGGATCAGCCCTTTGAATCGACTAGAAATTCAAAACTGATAGCTCATAACTCTTTTTGGATCACTCCATGAATTCACGCACCAGCCGGTCCCAGCCGATCTCAGGGACCGTTCCGTAGATATCCTTGATCGCCTCACCACCGGTTGGCATCTGTGGATAACCGGTAACGCCCGACAACAGGCCGCCCAGACGCGAGGCCTCATCGTCGATCCAGGCCATACCCTCCGAGTCGAAGAACAGATTTTTCAGATTATTGCGCAAGGACTTGGGCTGGATCACCATAAGCCAGCCTTCTGCGTACGGCGCATCATTAGCCGTGGTCGCTCTTTTCAGGATGTCGTTATTGGTCGCCACCACCTGACCATCCACCGGGCACAGGCTCGCAGCTTCCTTGCCGGAACGCTTCAACACAGCGGCTGGACGACTCTGGCCCACGGTCGATCCGAGAGCGGGTATCTGTATCTCGTCCTGAGGTCCCAAAAGCCTGAGAGCGAAATCATCGAGTCCCACGCGCACCCGCCCGCCGTATTCGACGCGAGCCCAGCTATGGCCGTGATGATAGTAGTAATTTCGCGCAACATCGAAGCCGGATGCCCTTTCCACTTCCGGGCGCCTTAGATTGGGCAGGTAGCTCGTGTCCTCGATCATCTGGTCGAACGGACACCTCGCGCAGTTATAGGCATACGAGCAGGAGCCGTAGGGAATGCGGCCGCTCAGCATGTGGCGGCACTTGCCCTTGCGCATCATCAGCAGCATTCTCGGCGGCCGGCGGTCAGATTGGCCGCTGGCTTTTCGCTGCTCATCAAAATTGCTCAGAACACGCTGGTCAAGGGTGCAGCCCAGACAGTCGAATGCATTTACGCACTTGGTTGGTTTTATCACCCCCGCCCGACCCCAGACGCACTGGTCGTTTTCCATCGAAAAGATCACGGGTTGCAGTGTTTTCTTACGGTCTTTCGTGTCCATAATGACTCTCCTTCTGCTCCATGTATCGGGTAAACGGCCTTGAAAAAGCTTCACACACCGAACTCATGCATTTGCGTTTGCATTTCGATAGAGCAGGATTCAAGCCAAAGGGTCTATTTGTTTGCCTTAATTTTGTAACTACTTAAAATGAATGATAAATTTTAAGAGACGCCATTAGTGTGCGACGATTGACGACATGGGTGGGCAGAATAAAAAAGGCGCATATTGCGCCAGTAACTATCCATGTTCCCTTGTTTTCAATAAATATGCACAAATATCAATAGCTTGCAGTACTGAGGCGTATTGCGTCACAGTGAGGCGATTTGCCCCATCTTGCGATTACCACAGTTCATCATGTTCCCGCTGAATGCCCAAAACCACGAAAAGGCGGCTGAACGAACAGAGTCCATCTGCATGTGGGCGGCCTTTTTGCACTGGGATCGAGACCACGCTGCGCCCCGGGGCCATGCCCGCGATGGCCTTTTCGGGGTGGATGCGCAGAAAATGAGGGCAGGAAGGAAATGGACGCACACCCCGGGGTTCAGGATAAAATCATGAGCGGAAAATCAGTTCAGACAAGCGCGCCTTCCAGCTTGTCGAGGATTCTTTTCGGCACAGGGTAGGGGTCCTTTACAAGATAGAGCTCCAGTATCATCGGACTGAAGGAGATGGCCTCGGCAGCCGCTGTGACGCTCATCCCTTTTTGTTCCATTTTTTCAATGATTTTCATCTTCTGTTGTTCCATTGCAAACTCCTGTGTTGGGATAATCAAAGACTTGGGCAATATCGCACACATTTGTTCGAAAAGGCAAGTCCCGAGCAAAACCTAAATAGTGTCCATCCGAGAAAACACCGTCGGATACTGTTTAGAACAAGATATGGAACTCGGGTTCGGGACTCCGCCCGGAGTTTGCTTCGGGCGTGCAAAAGTAAAAAGCCATAAGGGGTTTCCTTATGGCTTTTTGAAACAGAGGAGACTCACAGGACCAATCATCTAAGAGAAAGAATTGGCGCCGCTAGGGGACCATAGATCGAGCATTCGGATCAATTTGAGTTTCTGAGATCTCCCCGTACAAATTTGGAGGCGTGAAAGCCTTCGCGTTTTCCACACAAAACAATTGCAAGGGCCTCGGGAGCAAAGAGATCGAGCTTCTGATAAGAGAGCGGGCACTGGCGCAGGGAATATGAGATTCACGCATTTTCGCCTCCGTTATCTCCTTAAGAGCAAGCGGCGTGCCAGGAAAGCGGAATCAACCGGATAACGGCCAAGCGAGCGCACTTGGAGGGGCGGTTCTTTTACCGGGTAGCAAAGCTTATTGGATAATATTCTACACATATTTAGGTTATTGGTCGCCGGGGACGCAGGGGGTTGCATTAAAAAAGAAATGAATTCACGGCCTTGCTTCTAATGTGTAGGATATTGTGCACAACCTGAAGATTCAGAGCATTTTGTTCAAGCCGGATAGCGGCAAGAGAACAAGACGCCGCGCCCTTTATTTGCTTCAAGTTTCTATTCCATACTTTTTGAGACGATAGAGAAGCACGTGGCGGGGAAGTCTGAGGAATCGCGCCGTTTTGGATTTATTGGCGCCGCATTTTTCGAGCGCCTGGATGATGACCCTCTTTTCTATCTCCTCGAGGCCAACGCCTCGATCGGGCAAGACAACGCCGAATTCTTCCGATTGAAGGGCGCCTTTGTCGATCCCGTCCGGGTCGAGAAAGTGAAGATGGCGTCCCACGATCGTGTCGTCATTTTCCAGGAGGATGACCCGCTCGATGGTGTTGCGCAGTTGGCGTATGTTACCGGGCCACGAATGATTCATCAGGAGGCGCTCGGCATTGGGATTGAAGGCCCGGAATTTCTTTGCGTATTTGTCGTTGAATTCCTCCATGAATACACGCGCAAGCAGAAGTATATCTTCGCGCCTTTCCCGTAGAGGGGGCAGGTTGATCTTTATCGTTGCGAGCCTGAAGTAGAGGTCTTTGCGGAAGCCGCCCTGCTCGGTCAGACGCCAGAGGTCCCGGTTGCAAGCCGAGACAATGCGAATGTCCACCTTCTTTTGCCGGGTCCCCCCCACGGCGAAGAATTCCTTTTCTTCCATCACACGAAGCATCTTGGCCTGGATCTCAGGGTGGAGGTCAACTATTTCGTCCAAAAAGAGCGTCCCGCCATCGGCAACCTCGAGCAAGCCTTCTTTGCCTTCGGATTTCGCGCCTGTAAAAGCTCCTCTTTCATACCCGAAAAGCTCGCTCTCTATGATTTCAGTTGAAAAAGCGGCGCAGTTGAGCGCCACGAATGGATATGGAGCCCGGGGGCTCCTGGTATGAATGAGCCTGGCGAAAAGCTCTTTTCCGGCCCCGCTCTCGCCCTGTATCAAAACACACGCGTCACGGCTCTGCGCGCTCTTTATGGCCAGTATGCGGGCTTCAAGAAAAATATGATCTTTGCCGATCAGCCTATCCGCTCCCTGGAGCCTCTGGACTTCCTGCCGCAGGCGGATGACTTCATTTCTTAGACCGGCGTGTTCCAGAGCGTTCTGGATGGTCAATTCAAATTCATCAAGGTCGACGGGTTTGACCAGGTAGTCGAAAGCGCCGTGCTTTATTGCCATAACTACGTCTTTGACACGTTCGTATGCTGTTATCATGACAATGGTCGGGGAAGGACTCATTTCCTTGAAACGGGGCAGCAGCTCAAGACCACTTCCGTCGGGGAGCCCGATATCGAGCAAAACCAAGTCGGGGCCTTCGCGCTCGGCAAGCATTAGCCCGGCCGCTCCTGTATCGGCTTCCAGAACCATATGAGTTTTTCCCAGTAGCCGGCGCAATGCTGAGCGGAAGGGGGCCTCGTCGTCAACAATCAGAATCTTGTGTTTTTCGCTCATGACAGGTTGTCCGAGAACGTGATTGACTGAGTCTAAAAATTCAAAACTTACGACTCAAAACTGACATGAATAATCCCGGCGATCCTTTCGGCGGCTTTCCCGTCGCCATACGGATTGCGGGTTGAAGTCATTTTTTGATATTCGGATTTGTCTGAAAGGAGGTTTTCTATAGATGAGCGAATCTGAGCGGACTTTGTCCCAATGAGCTTGACGAGCCCCGATTGCACGCCCTCGGGTCTCTCCGTAACGTCCCGCATGACCAGTACCGGTTTGCCTAGTGAGGGCGCTTCCTCCTGGATGCCTCCCGAATCGGTGACAATCATATAGGAGCGGTTCATCAGATGCACGAACGCCAGGTATTCAACCGGGTCGATCAGAAATACGTTGGCGTCCTCCATGTCACCCAGGATCCTGCGGACCGGACCGTAAACATTGGGATTTAGATGAACCGGATAGAGGATCTGAACCTCAGACTGGTTTGTTGCAATCTCCGCAAGCGCTCGACAGATGTTTTCGAACCCCTCTCCAAAATTTTCCCGCCGGTGACCAGTCACCAGGATCAGTTTTTTTTCGGGGTCTAAATAGGAGAACTGCTTGGCGAAACGATCCCCGATAGAGGGGTCTTCCTCTATTATGGCGAGAGCGGCAAAAAGAGCGTCAACGGCTGTATTGCCTGTAACGTGTATGGTTTTCGGATCAACCGCCTCTTCGATGAGGTTTTGACGGGCTCTGAGAGTAGGCGCGAAATGCAGGTCCGCGATGGCCCCGGTAACCCGCCGGTTCATCTCTTCGGGATAGGGGGCATACTTGTCTCGAGTCCGAAGACCCGCCTCTACGTGGCCAACTTTGGCGCGAAAGTAAAAGGAAGCAAGCGCAGCGGCCATGGTGGTGGTGGTGTCACCGTGAACGAGGACCAGGTCGGGCCGGGTTTCCTCGATCACGCTTCGCAAACCCGTCAATACGGCGCAGGTTGTCTTAAGGGGATCCTGGCCGGATTCCATGATGTCGAGATCATAATCCGGCCGTATTTTGAACGTCGAAAGGACCTGGTCAAGCATTTCCCTGTGCTGGGCCGTAACACAGACAATGCTGGCGAAACCTTCCGGGCGCCTCTCCAACTCCTTTATGACCGGCGCCATCTTTATGGCTTCCGGGCGAGTCCCGAATATGCTGAGAATTTTAAGCATCGCCCATGTGCTCTTGTTTTTTCGAAAGGCTACAGCCGACCGGACGAAATCCTAAGATTTTTTACCTCGAATGACAGTGACTTTCCCGACTTGTTGCGCCTTTTCAAAGTGATCGCCCGCTGTCAACTCTTCGATCAACTTTCTCGGACCGAGTTCGGGGTTGGTTGAATCGTCGAAAGCGACCAGGGCATCCGAGGTCAGATGAGGAAACCAACATCTAAAATCCCGCTTGACTCCTTGGTAGGTATGATCGCCATCGATCCAAAGCAACCCGACTTTCTTCGTCCAGTTCGGGGCCACAACCTCGCTGCTCAGATTAACAAGACGAACGATTTGGTAGCAGCCTGTCGTTATCATGGCTTTGTAAAATGCGGCCCTGTCAGGTGGTCCAAACTTGCCGCCCAGCACGCCGGTGAACTCTTCGTGAGGTTCAATGGCGTATACGGGGACTTTGTGACCGTCAATAGAGCCTCGTCCTAGCGCAACTGTCGATCTTCCTCGATAGGACCCAACCTCGATAATGCAACCAGAGGACAATTCTTTTGCCAAAGTGTAAAGCAGCTTCGCTTCTTCGAAAGTGATCATTCCTTCGGTCTTGTCAAAATAAAAATATCCACAGTTCGCGCAATCATCGAAAGTATCGCTTTTTTTTGACTTTAACTCGTAGTTAAAAAAGCCAAGGACACGGTTTACCAGCTTCTTCATATTTACCGGCCTTTATTCTATAATGAACATGTCGTTCAGGAAAATTATGTCCTTCTCATCGAGATAATCGCGGTAACCACCAACCAGGCCCCTGCGCACTTTAAGCGAATCATTTCTGGGACGAAGCCATGGTTGCGGAAACCTTTCAGAGGCTTCCAGTTCTTTCATCTTATCGAAAGCCGATAATTCGACGGCGTTCCTGAGTCCCTGTTCCTGGAAGGCAAAACCATAATAGTCGCCGATTCGTGCTAAAAGTTCTTTCATATCGAGGCGGCACTCTTCATACGTTACTTTCAGGTATCCTCTTTCCAGGCAGATGCGATCCCACAAATCCTGGAATTTTTTAAGATTGTGCGCGCCGAAATAATCATCCCTGATAAACGCGGAGATGTCTCCGGAGTAATTGAAAAAGTCCTGAAATCTTCCCGTGATTTGAAAGAATAAGCTCACCATCAAATCACGGGGATCACGAGCAAGATAAACAACACGATCCCCGGAGGAGTATTTCTTCAGAGTCTTGCGATAATCAAAATTATGAGCAGGCTTGGCTCCATCATTGAACTCGAATCCTGCGTGATGAAAAATGATATGATCCGCCACGGACAATAGGGTTAATGCGTACCGAATCCAGGATCGGCCTGATTTCGGATACGATATCAAATATCGCTTCACGTTCTTGCGCCTCCAGGTTCACCCGACCTTTTAAATATCCTGCATCTTCCTGAAGACCCCTGATTTTCCGAATTCATATATGCCTGGACAAAGCCTTGGTTTTTCAGCACCAGGTCTATTCGATCTTTATTATATACTTCATCGGTTGTTCTAATTGCAAAGAACATCCCGGCCAGGGAGGCGGCCTCAGTCAGGACGGTCAGCCTGGCGGGTTTGGGGAGGTGGTGCTGGATGCCTAAATAGAGCACGATATCATAGGTGTCTAACAGAAGGTCGGAGTGCCTGTCAGAAAACTCTTTCCAGTCCGACAGGTTGGCTTGTCTGAATTGTGAATTCGGAAAATCGGCGCACAACCGCCTCCCTATCTCGACGCGGGACCGATCAAGTTCGAATGCATGGGTTCGCGAAGCTCCTCTCTTCAGACATTCAAGAGAGACTATCCCTTCAGCGGCTCCAAGATCGAGCACAGTCCTTTCCTTACAATTTTCAAAAACTATCTCGAGGCCTTCAAAACGTTCCGATAGAGGCCATTTGCCATACAGCCCTAGTTCAGGCGCAAAGGTATAGTAGGAATTAGCGTCGCTTTTGCACAGCTCCAATAGCTCATCTGCATAGTTCTTCCATGAAAAGCAATTGATTATTCGTTTTCCATTTTCGACCAACCTGCGGGCAAGGGCCTTATCGCCAAACAGCATTTTCAGTGCTTCTCCGATCTCCTCGAGTGTCGGCTCACTAAGCACCAATGCCGTTTCAAGATGCCTTGCAAAAGCAAGAGTTCCGTTTTTTGTACAGATCAGCGGAATGCCGCACGCCAGGGCTTCAGCTCCGAGGTTGGCCCAGCCGGCGAATTGAGCCGTGTGGACAACGCAATCTATTCCAGAATAAAACTCGGGCAAATCTTTATCCTGAACAAGGCCCCTGAGCCTTAAACGCCCTGCGGCAATCAAATCGGAGTACTGCTGCTCAAGACCACCCGGAACTCTGCCAAATAAATGAAGTTCAAATTCGCGAGGCAATAGCCGTATTGCGTTAATCAATGGGGATGAGTTCTTGCCTGCCAGTCCTGCTATGATTTTTCGATCGCCGTTTTCGGGGAATCTTCGCTCGGGACCGGGCGCAAATCGAGTCAGGTCGACGGCGCCCTCGAGGAACGCAAACTTCTTTGCCTGAAACTCGGTAAAACTACCGGGAGGCCAATGTCTGTTATTAAAAATGACCATGTCGGGTTTGAAACGCCGGTTCACATTCAAGAACTTGTCACGGAGGCTCTGATCGTTGAGAATGTGCTGAACCCTTAGACCGAACTGAGCATCGACCAATCGATCGAATTTTCTGATCGTTTTGCTCGGAAATCCAGCGCCCGGAACCATCGTTACATCCCAGGCCCTCTTGGTTGCTTCAGGAAACGCAAGTACTTCAAAGTTGGATTGAAATTCGGGATTCCGGGAATCGGACATGCAAAGAAAGGCAAAGTCATGGCCTTGTTTCACAATTTCTCGGCCGACTCTTTTCGAATCGAAGAAGACCTCCGGTTAGAACGAGGCTATCACATGCAACCAGAAAATGTTTTGCAGAGGAAGCGCTTCGGAATGACACGGGTTGACCTTTTTCCTGTGAATTCAATATGATATGCATAATTCGAATCATAATAAATACCATATCGGGATAGCGATAGGAACAAAATTCCGCTTCGTCTTGTGTCACAGGGCGCCGGATGCTCGATGGAGATTGTAAAAATATGGGAGCGGCCCACAAAATCCCGATTATGCTGATGCCGTCTTAGAAGCCAAATCGCATTGTAAAACCTTGCGAACCATTCCTTGCCACCGCCTGAAGAAAATGGTAGATCGACCATGAACTGGAGGGGGTAGCCTGCCCGTTGCGGTCTGCCCGGGTTGGATCGTTGAATCGAGGAGTTTTTTCTTATGTACAAGTTGAATATGCACCCTCTCATGCTGGCCGCAATTTGCATACTGATGGCGATAGCCGCTCAAACAATCCTGAAGCTGGCCATTGTACGCTCAGGTGGCATACCGGTCCTTGAGATCGGCATTGCCGGTTTGTTCCGCAAGTTTATGGCTGCGCCATACATTCTTGTCGGATTCGGGCTCTACGGCGCAAGTTCAATTCTTTGGCTGGAAGTCCTGTCGAAACTTGACATCAGCGTAGCATTCCCGATGGTGAGCCTGACCTATATAGTCACACTTTTCGTTGGCCGCTTTCTTTTCAACGAGCCGGTCAATCTCTGCAGGGTGGTCGGCGTGCTCCTCATTTGTTCCGGGGTCTTTTTCGTGATTCAAAGCCAGTAAAAGTGTCACTAATGTGAGGGTGAAAAGTGAGAGCGTCTTGCGGGAATATCCCTGGAATCATCGTCCTGGAGCCACGTGTCTTTGTCGATGAGAGGGGATTTTTCTTCGAAAGCTACAACAAGAACACTCTGGCCGCACTTGGCATCGATGTCTCGTTTGTGCAGGACAATCACTCCCTGTCCCGCCGTGGCACCCTCAGAGGCATTCATTACCAGGTAAGGAATCCCCAGGCGAAGCTGGTTCGTGTCGTCAGCGGAGAGGTATTCGACGTAGCGGTGGACCTCAGAAGGTCCTCACCAACGTTTGGCCGTTGGTTCGGCTTGAATCCTTTCGGCTGCAAACAAGCTGCAAATCTATATTCCTCACGGTTTTGGCCATGGTTTTCTGGCTCTTTCGGACATGGCCGAAATGCTTTATAAAGCAAGCGATTTTTATGCTCCGGAACATGAAAGATGTATAAGGTGGGACGATCCCGACCTGGCTATAGATTGGCCTTTGGATGGCGAGCGGATCATTTCTGAAAAGGATGCAAGAGGCAGTTTTTTTCGTGAGGCGGATTTGCCTGCTCAGGATACTTGAAGATGACCTCTGATAAGATGAGGAATCGTAATGTCGTAGTCGTAGGAAGCGGCGGGATGCTTGGCTGGGAGGTTGTCGAGTCGCTGAAAAGACGCCGGTCTTAAAGTCGCAGCCCTGGCATAGCCCTCAAATCGATATAACGAAAAGGGAAAGCGTTCGTTCGGTCTTGGGCCGGATCGGTGCACCCGGCCTTCTGATAAACTGCGCGGCCTACACTGCCGTAGATAAAGCCGAATCGGAACCGGAGGCCGCCTTTGCGGTCAACCGGGATGGGCCGGCCAATCTTGCCGATGAGTGCGAAAGGCTGGGAATACCGCTCATCCATATTTCCACGGACTATGTTTTCAATGGTAAATCCGACCGCCCCTATAGAGAAGAGGACGCAGCCGATCCGCTGAACGTCTACGGCCTGAGCAAGTGGGAGGGAGAAGAGGCTGTGCGGTCCCGGCTCGTCGAGCACATAATAGTGCGGACTTCATGGCTTTATGGCTCCAGGGGCCGGAATTTTGTAAAAACAATGCTCAGACTCGGCGCAGAGCGGGAAGAATTGAAAGTTGTCTCCGACCAGTACGGGTGCCCCACATGGTCTTTTGACCTTGCCGTTTGCCTGGTCCGGATTGCGGAGCGGGTGCTTTCCGGTTCGGAAGAGGTCCCCTGGGGCACTTATCATTTCTGCGGAGCAGGCGTCACGACGTGGTATAATTTTGCCTCGGCCATTCTGGACGAGGCGAGGCGAAGGCAATCATCCCGGATTGCCAGGGTGTCGCCCGTGCCGACCAGTTCATACCCAACCGTTGCGGCCAGGCCCGGGTATTCCGCGCTCGATTGCGGCAAGATCGAGGCGAGTTTCGGAATAGCGCCGCCTCCCTGGGAGAAGAGTCTTGCCGGCCTGATCGATAAACTCTACTAAGGGATTCAGGGGCTCAGGGATTGAGAGAGCGCCTTTCTGAATTTAGTTGGTTTTTTAATACCCACTGGGACACCCATGCCTGAGACCAGCATCATAATCGTTACCCATAACGGGTTGCGCGAAACTACGGCGCCCTGCCTGGAAAGCCTTTTCGCCAATAGCGCCGGAAGCGATTTCGAAGTTATCGTTGTGGACAACAACTCATCGGATGAGACGCCTGACTACCTGAGAGCCATGATGGGGCGGCAACCTCGGCTAAGGTGCATTTTTAATCAATCGAACAGAGGCTTTGCCGGCGGCAACAATGACGGACTAAAGATTGCCTCGGGGTCTTTTTTGGTTCTTCTGAACAGCGACTGTATTGTGACGGAGAACTGGATCGAGGGTCTGACTGCTTTGCTGGCGCAAGACCCGGTAATCGGGCTGGCGGGACCGGTTTCAAACTCGGTGGGAAATGAGCAGAGAATTTTCACCAGGGGAATTACACCCGAAGAGATCATCGAAGAAGGGCTCGCCTGGGTCTCAAACAGCCGGGGAGGAAGATTCGAAACCGGTATGCTCTCATTTTTCTGTGTGGCCCTGCGCAGGGATGTTCTTGACCGGGTCGGAGCGCTCGATGAGCGTTTCGGGATCGGCTTTTACGAAGATGACGATTATTGCATGCGCGTGCGCCATGCCGGGTATAAGCTTATTTGCGCGGAAGACGTATTCGTCTATCACCGGGGAGGGGGCTCATTCGGCCGGATCGGAAATGAGACCAGGAAAATAATGAAGGAAAACCGCAGGAAATTGGAGGCCAAATACTCCTGCCGCCTCGAACGGACTCATCCCAGGCAGCGGCAATTAAGGGTGATCGAAGGTTATTTGGCAGATGTGGCCAGGGGCCGGCCAGGCTTTCCAGGCCGCCATTCAAGATGTGATTTGAGTCCGGGCCTGCAATACAGAATATCCAACCGCGTCAGGGAGATCGAGTCACAAATGCCACGGGGAGTCTTTAAGAAGTGGGCTTTCAATCGGCGCTTTGGAAGGCTGAAGAACCTACTCAGCCGATATGGCTATAACCCGCATTGATCGATGCTGTGCGTGGCATGATCTTGCATGAATGCGGCGCCTCGTTATGTTTAGAGCATTGTCTCATTTGAACCAGTAGTAGGCGCCAACCAATATACATATATATATCACGAATACTACTATAGAAACTATGATAATAGTATTTAAATGCTTCTTTTGCTTCTTTAGAAGTCTCTTGTTATTGCTAATTATCTTATCGCGTTCTGCAACAAGGTCACGCCAGATACTTAAAAGGTCCTTGGACTTTTCAAAGGTTTCAGTAATTGTCCATACCTCATCAGGGATTCTCCCGTTAGTTGCGGCTTGCTGTAATAGAGAATAAAATCTCGCTACAATCGGCGAACATACTGCCTGCTGCTCACCGGAGTGGTGCCGAAGCCGGGAAAGAATAATCCGATCGACTGCTTCGGTTATTTGTGCTTCACCTATGGACTGCGAAAGGTTTAAAGAGTCTATCATCGCGCGGGCCTGCTCTAATCCGCAATCAAACCAGCGATCGTAATCTACAACGGCTCGCAGGCGGCTACGAGTATATAAGAGCGCATCGATGTTAATCTTTAGCCAGAGCGCTTGCGAGTGGGAAGAAGATAAACCGTCTCGCCTGCTCAAGGATGCGGCCACTGATCCGGGGTGGCGCACTGCCAGTATATAATGAGGCTCCAGTTGCAGTTCATCGAATATTTCCTGCCACAAGGGCAACAAAATCGCCGTCCGTGGGTCCTTGAACCCCCATATCTTGTCTGTCCTCTCACATTCGGAGCGTACGAATTGGAGAAGGCCGCTTTTTAATTGCTGAATATCGGAATTGCGCTGCCAATTGACAGGAAGACTCAGCCGGGGATTTTCCCAGGTGCAGTCTAATTGCGCCAGGATTTTTTCGTGAAATCTCAAAATGGTCCTGGACTCCCAGTATCCCGCAGCGTTCCATTCATCGGCCGGGGCTTGGTCACGTCCGACATCAAACCCGACGGCATTCATGAAATTGGCTGTCAGGGAGGTCCCGCTTCGGTGCATACCCAGTATTACAACTATCGGTTGTTTGTATTCCACGGGAGATTGCCTCGGATAGAGATCCTTGAGTCTTAGCGGTTATATACAGGGCATGCTCAATACCATACAAGCCACTGGCAGGCAAGCGGTCTTCGCCTCAATTCGACAAGCATACTTGCGTTGTGCGCCCTCCGTTTGAAAATGATCCATGCACGGCTAAGCAAGAATGATCGAAGAAAAAAGACTTGATAAATTGACAGAAAGGAGTAATTGGGGCTTTTCGCCGATGTCCGGCCCCGATAAAACTGCCGTCAGGCCGGTCACGGCGAGTCGGTGGAATCGGCCCGGGATGTCGATTTACGGATAACCTGACGGGAATGTATATTATGGAAAATCTGCATCCGAATCGACGATATGATCAGGGGTATGTATTTGGTTTACCGGCCTGAGCGCCTCGGGGAAATCCACCACCGCTGAGGCGCTGGAACGCTTAGTCCTTGAGCAGGGCCGCAGGGTGACAATGCTCGATGGTGACGTGGTTCGCACTCATTTGTCCAAAGGACTGGGGTTCAGCAAAGAGGACCGTGACGTGAACATACGGCGCATCGGCTTCGTGGCCTCTGAGATCGTGCGCCATGGCGGCTTTGTCGTGTGTGCGGCAATCAGCCCCTATCGGGCGATTCGCGATGAGGTGCGCGCCATGATGGAAGAGGGCCGCTTCATCGAGGTCTATGTCGATACTCCCATAGAGGTCTGCGAGCAGCGGGACCCCAAGGGATTGTACGCTAAAGCGCGCCAGGGGCTCCTGACCGGTTTTACCGGCATTGACGATCCTTATGAGAACCCCGCTCCAGGCGGAGATCACGCTGGATACAGTCGCGAACTCGCGGGAGGAAAACGCACGCCTGATCCTGGATTATTTGATTCAACGAGGCCTGTTGGATGGTGACATCCGCGCGCCATCCCTTACAGCCCTCTGAAGAGCCCCCGGGATATTGCCAGCAGCTTTTCCGCCGCGTCTCGAACGGTATAAGGCGAATCGGGGAAATTCAGGGAATGCCCGATCCCCTCTCCGCCATCGTTCCAGGATCTGTGCTATCTGTTCGCTGATCTCGGCAGGGGAATCGCCCTGTGCTGACGAAATGCCCCCGTTCGAGAAGCATCTTTTTCAAATGCGGGTTTTGGTAGACGAGCCCCAAAATGGGCCTGTTCATCTGGAGATATTCGTAAACCTTCGACGGGATTGTCTCATAAGACATCGTCAGGATTTTGTATCAGCACGAGGGCATCGCTTTTTCTCATTGTCATGAGCGCTTCCAGCCTGGGAACTTTTCCGAAATCGGTGACAACTTCGCGATACTTGAACCTGTCAATGAGTTTGCCGGAGAAGCTGTCCATTGCGCCATAGAGGTCGAATCGCACTTTTTCGATCAAATCGGGGTTTTGATCGAGCACGATTTGAAGCCCTTCGAGAAATTTCCCCGGGTTGCGCGAGCCTGCAAGGGACCCGAAATGGGCAAAACGGCAAAAATCTCCTTTCGATAGATGGTCTGAGGCTCGTGAGCCGGGCAGGCGCCCGGATAGATTACGTGGGTTTTAGAGGCATCGACTTGGTTCTTTGGACCGCCCTTTCTCTTGCGCCCTCTGTCAGAAAAACGACCGCCGAGGCCTTCTCGAGAATGAACCGCTCCAGCCTTGAATTGATCTTCAGGGCGGTTTTGCTCCTTTTCCAGTCCTTGAACACGATCGGGTCCTGAAGCTCCGCGATCCACGGTATCTTGACCCAACGGGCGAGGAGGCCCGCCGCGAGGTGGGCGCTTGCCGGTCCGCCTGTCGAATAGATCAGCTCGGGATGACATTTCCTGCACAACAGCAGTCCGCGCAGGAAAGCCAGCGGGAACCATGACCATTCGCTTTCGAGATTGATAATGACTTTTTCGATGAAATAGAGCGGAAGGATTATGATCAGCAGGGGAATGGCCGCGAATTTAAAAACTTTGTTTCTTCTTTTGAGATACCTGAGTTCGAAGCGCACTCCTGAAGGCGCAACGGACGGGACCCTGTAGTGGGCGACATCCCTGCTTCGCTCTCCGCAGATGCTGGAAACGATGAATGGTTTTACCCCGAGCGAAGCGAGATGCGGAATTCGGTCATCGATGTGCTGCGAACTCGCTTTGCCGTCTATGTTGAAAAAATAGGAAAAGATTATCCAGCTGCCGGGAGAACCCTCTTTTGACCATCTTCGCTTCCATTGCCGTTTCAGGAATGCCTGAGAGCAATTCCCCGGTCCTCTTTCGAGAATTGAGCGAACTGCAACTGGTAGAGCCTGCGGTATTCACTGTCGAGCATCATCAACTCGGAGTGGCGGCCCTGTTCGACAATTTTCCCATTTGCCAGGGTTATTATGCAATCGGCATTCTTGATGGTGGAAAGCCGGTGCGCTATTACGAGCGTCGTTCTGCCTCTCATAAGGTTTTCGAGGGCTTTCTGGACCTCGAGTTCGGAATCGCTGTCAAGCGAGGAGGTGGCTTCATCGAGTATGAGGATCGGCGCATCCTTGAGCAGAGCGCGTGCGATACAAATCCGCTGGCGTTCCCCTCCCGAGAGCCTGATTCCCTGCTCACCGACGTTGGTTTCGAATTGCCTGGGCAGTTTCATTATGAAATCATATGCGTTAGCGGCCTTGGCCGCCGCAATTATTTCTTCATCGCTTTTCCGGATGTCCCCGTATGCGATATTGTTCTTGAAGCTGTCATTAAAAAGGATGGACTGTTGGGTGACAATGGCGATCTGAGAACGCAGGGATGCAAGAGTTACGTCCCGGATGTCGATTCCGTCAATGAGAATGGCCCCGTCCGTAACCTCATAGAACCTGGGGATCAGGTTTATGAGAGTGGTCTTACCCGCCCCGCTCATGCCGACCACTGCTACAATCTGTCCCGCGTCGACCCTGAAGCTGATCTCCGAGAGAACCGGTTTTTCTCCGTAACTGAAGGAGACATTCCTGAATTCTATATGTTTTCTGACAGGCCCAAGAGTTATCGCATCGGGTTGGTCGATTATCTCGATGGGCTGGTCCAGAAGCTCATAAACCCTGTCGGCGGCCGCCAATCCCTGCTGGATGGAAGAATAGATGTTCGCCAGGCGTTTAACCGGTTCATAGAGGCTGATAAGGGCGGCGAGAAATGAGAAGAGGTTTCCTGCCGTCATTTTTTCGCCAATAATCTGATGGCCTCCGTACAACATAATCGAAACTATGCCCAGTCCGCCGAGAAATTCCATTGACGCGCTGTTTACAGCGCGAACGAGCACCGCTTTCATGGTGTATTTCAAGAGTCTTTCATTTTCGTGGCGAAAGCGGTTCTTTTCATAGGCCTCCATGCCGAAAGCCTTTACTATCCGGTTTCCGCCTATTGTCTCGTGCATTATGACCGAGAGGTCGGCCATGGTTTGCTGAGCTTTGGCGCCGGTCTTTCGCAACATCTTGCCGACTTTGAAAATCGGCAGAAAGGCCACAGGCACGATAAGAATCGCTGCAATTGCAAGCCGCCAATCCATGTAGAACATGATGCCGACACAGCCGATTACGCTGAATGACTCTTTTATTATTCCGGTCACCGACTCGGAAAGCGTGCTCTGGACAGCGCCCACATCACTGAGTATGCGGGACATCAGGTTCCCGGTTTTCATCTTGTCCAGGTAGGGAACGGGCAGGCACTGTATATGATTGTAAACGTCCTCCCTGAGCTTGGTTATTATCCGCTGGCTGACGTAGCTCATAAGATAGGCGTTGCCGCACAGAGAGGCGCCTTTGACGGCAAAGATGACGAGCACGGCCATGCATAGCAGGTTCAGCATCTCCTTGTTTTTCTTGACAATCAGCTCATCGAACGCCGGCTTGATAAGATAGAGGCCTGCCGTGCCGCAGGCAGCCACCAGGGCCATGCACAGCATCGCAAGCGCAATCCTGCGCCAGTAGGGGGCAACCAGTCTGAGTTGCCGCTCATAGACGCCCATCAACTCGAATCCTTTTGACTGTTATCAAGAATCTGTTCCTTCAAATTTCCCGGCGGAGTATAAAATGAGATCGGGATGGTGGGAAGGAAAAAATCTCGCGGAGCGTCGAGATGAGAGTTCGGCATCGCGATGATAAATATCTGCAATTAACGGTCTATTCCGATCCGCCTCATAAGACTTGACTGTTATTGGTTTTTTTTGTAATTAAAATGGTTTGTGTTGCGGTTTCGCCCGGATCTCACATGAGACCGGGACAGTATCGAATCACGCGTGCGGCGTGAGCGCCGTTCGGGTGGCGCCTGGAGGCCGGCGGTTTTCAAAGGGAAGGAACATTATGCGCATCATCGAAGAGTTTGACGAGATGCAGCAGGCACAGAAAAGGTTGGAAACAAGCTCAATGGCGATCCTCACGGCAAGAGGCTCCCACGTGCCGGGTATCTGGCTTTGCTGCTAAATCTGCTTCTGAGTCTCTACCTGCTCCAGTTGATCCTCAAACGATGTCTGCCAGGAGGAAAGTCATGCAAAGGACCCTGCTTAAGTCCAAAATCCATCGTGTCCGGGTAACGGACGCCAATCTCAATTATGAAGGCAGCCTGACGATAGATGCCGATCTGATGGAGGCGGCCGATATACTGCCTTACGAACAGATAAAGATTTATAATATTCACAATGGCGCGCGGTTCGACACGTACGCGATTGCCGGTCCGGCAGGGAAAGGGGATATCTGCCTGAACGGGGCGGCTGCTCGAATGGGAGCGCCGGGCGATCTGATAATAATCGCTACCTATGCAAATTATGACGAAGCTGAAGCCGCAGCGCACAAACCTATTGTAGTGCTTGTGGACTCGCAAAACAGAAAGTGCGTCGACAAGGCCATAATCGATCTGGCGGTGGTTAAATAGGTCGATTTTTTGCGGTGTTAACCGGAAGCTGCGGCAGCCGGGCTTGTCCCGGTTGAATTGTCTTTTGCTGAAAGAGGAGATTTTTCCAGATGTCAATGAGGAGTTATTTGTTTACGTCCGAATCCGTGACGGAAGGCCATCCCGACAAAGTGGCCGACCAAATCTCGGATGCCGTTCTGGACGCGATTATAGCGGAAGACAAAACAGCGCGCGTCGCCTGTGAAACCCTTGTCACCACAGGGCTTGCTTTTGTTGCCGGCGAGATTACGACCTCCACCTATGTCGATATTCCCCATATTGTCAGAGATACCATAAAGGATATCGGGTACAACGATTCCTCGATGGGTTTTGACTGGGAAACCTGCGCGGTGATTACCAGCATCGACAAACAGTCGCCTGATATCGCAATAGGCGTCAACGCCGGCGAGGGACTCTTCGAAGAACAGGGCGCCGGAGACCAGGGGTTGATGTTCGGCTATGCCTGCAACGAAACGCCGGTGTTCATGCCCATGCCGATCTACTATGCTCATCGGATTTCCCGAAAACTCGCCGAAGTCCGGAAAAACGGAATGGTCGATTTCCTTCGGCCTGATGGAAAAAGCCAGGTAACGGTCGAATATCTCGATCACAAACCAATAAGAGTGGACACAGTAGTTGTCGCCGCCCAGCACACGCCGCATGTGAGTTACTCCACTTTGCGCGAGGCAATCATAGAAGAGGTCATAAAGAAAGTAATCCCGCGAGGATTGCTCGACTCGAAAACCAAATACTATATCAATACCACCGGGCGGTTTGTGGTCGGCGGCCCGATGGGGGATTGCGGTCTTACAGGAAGAAAAATCATCGCCGATACGTACGGAGGCCAGGGCAGCCACGGCGGAGGCGGCTTCTCGGGCAAGGACCCCTCCAAGGTCGACCGAACTGCCTCCTATATGGCCAGGTATGTCGCCAAAAACATTGTCGCCGCCGATCTTGCGGACCGGGTCGAAGTTCAGGTTGCATACAGCATTGGAATGGCTGAACCGGTCTCGCTGATGATCGACACCTTCGGCACAGGACGCATTTCCGACGAGAGGATTCAGGAACTTGTCCTGGAGCTGTTCAGCTTCAAACCGGCGAACATGATAAAGTACCTGAGGCTTACCAGGCCAATATTCAGGAAGACCGCCTGCGGCGGCCATTTCGGAAGGACCGATCCCGACTTTACCTGGGAGAAAACCGATATGGCGGAGACCCTGAGAGATAAAGCGGGGCTCAACGGAAGTCAGCAAGAAATGCTAAGGGTTTCTAATTTGCCGCAGGCCTGTCTACCGGACGCGCCCGCGGCTTTTTCATGCTCTTTTGCCGAGCTGTTGAACGAGGAGTATGAATGAATTTTGATATAAAGGACAAGGGGCTTGTCGACAAGGGGCGTTTAAGGGTGGAATGGGCTGCGCAATCCATGCCCGTGCTACGGTCGATCCAGAAAAGGTTCGCTTCCGAAAAGCCTTTGGCGGGAATACGGATGGCTGCCTGCCTTCACGTTACGACCGAAACCGCTGCCCTGGCGCAGACGCTTAAAGCGGGAGGCGCCGATTTACGCATTTGTGCGTCGAACCCCTTGAGCACGCAGGACGATGTGGCGGCCTTCCTTTCCATTTCAGAGCGAATTCCTGTTTTTGCAATAAAGGGCGAGGACAAGGAAACTTACTACCGCCACATTCACAATGCGCTTGAACACTCTCCGCAGGTTACGATGGACGACGGCGCCGACCTCGTGAGCATTCTTCATTCCGAGCGCAAAGAGCTTCTTGCCAACGTAATCGGCGGTACTGAAGAGACGACTACCGGCGTGATCCGGCTTCGCAGCATGGCGGAAAAAGGGGTCCTTCAGTATCCGATTGTGGCGGTCAACGATGCGGATACCAAACACCTCTTCGATAACCGCTACGGGACGGGCCAAAGCACGGTGGACGGAATAATCCGGGCTACCAACCGGTTGCTGGCCGGGGCCAATTTCGTAGTGAGCGGATACGGGTGGTGCGGCCGCGGTGTTGTCGATGCGCGCCTCGGGAATGGGGGCCAAGGTCATCGTGACCGAAATAGACCCGCTCCGGGCGCTGGAGGCCGTTATGGACGGCTATCAGGTTATGTCCATGGAAAAGGCCGCGCCGATTGGCGACTTTTTCTGCACTCTGACCGGCGACATCCATGTGCTTCGCAAAGAACATTTCGAAATGATGAAAGACGGCGCTATTATTGGCAACTCGGGCCACTTCAACGTGGAGATCAATCTGGAGGATCTGCGCGAAATGTCCTCATCGGTGCGGACCATCCGTGATTTTGTTGAAGAATTCAGCCATGAAAAACGGCAAGAGGATATACGTGCTTGGCGAGGGCCGCCTTATCAATCTGGCTGCAGCGGAGGGCCATCCTTCGAGCGTTATGGACATGAGCTTCGCAAACCAGGCGCTGTGTTCGGAATATATCGTCAAAAATCATGCCTCCCTGAAAAAACAGGTCTACGGGTGCCGATGGATATCGACCGTGAAATCGCCCGCCTCAAACTTGCGAGCATGGGAATCGAGATCGACTCGCTCACCCCGGAGCAGGACGCCTACTTGCATTCGTGGGAGATGGGCACCTAGACGAATACCTCTTGCGGCGGGAATTGAATGCGTATGAGCTTCAAAAGAAGATCCCCGGTCTTCCGGCTCATATGCATTCTTCTCCTGTCGTGATGTCCCCCGAAGCTTCGTAGTTACAGACTCATATACGACACTAAATCAGGAAGATACGGGGCTGCAGAGAGGCCCCCTTAGCTACTCGCCCGCGCAGCGCGGAATGCGCCCCGCGTTGGGACTGCCATCCGGTTGTGCGGCGAGCGGGGCGTCTTCCCGCATATCTGTGCAACCTTATGAACGGCATCTGCTTGAGACGGTTTAGTCAGAGCTTATCTGCCTACGAAAGGTCTTCAAAAAGAAAATGGAAAAGAATGCGCATCTCATCGAAAGCGCGGCACAGCGCCGTCATGGCCGCTAGAGTCTTTTGCCGTTCCTCTCCCTCAAATAATTCGGGAATTGAGAACATGACGATCTGAGCGGAGCGAAAACGGTCCGTAGTGCGCTCGGCAAGCGCCCTCAACTGAGGCGGAATGTTGTTCGGCTGGAGTTTCGGAAATCAGTTTTTCCAGTTCTCGATATTTTTCATCGTATTCTCGAGCAAGTTGTCCTATAATCTGCAGGTGCGGGGAATTATCTTTCATGAAGGCTCCTTTTAGGGGATAAGTTAAATCTTTATAACACTTTCCATATGGGTTGCGATATAATTCCGATTATCGAAACCTTTGTTGGATCTTAACAGCTTATCAAACATTACGCTTATAGAGAAAATATCAATCGGTTCGCGGTGAATTGGCGGCTGAGATGTGCCGAGAGATTTGTGCGGGCCGGGCGCCTTTGCGCTACATCTTGCTGTCCAGACCGATAGCCGTGAGTCGGTCTGCTTTGGTGCTCCACTCCGTCGGCGGAGGGTTTTGAGAATGTTCGTCAAGAATGTCAATGTCTTGCTTTCCGAGTGGATCAAAGTACCTGTTGACGGGCTGCCTTCCATGCTCGAGAGAAAACTGCACGAACGGCTTGTTTTCACCAATCCCGACTACGAAATGCGGCACAACCGCGGCGAATGGATCGGCAACATCCCGGCCCAGATAAGCTGTCTGAAACAAAAAGGCAGAAATTATCTCATCCCCAGAGGATTTCTGGACCAGTTTATCGATCTGTGCAAGAGATACCAGATTCCATACCGCATGGTCGACAGGAGGCGGCTCTTCGACCCGATTTCTATCGAATTCCATGGCGAATTGAAGAGCTACCAGCAGGATGCGGCCGAAGCTGTGCTCGAGCACGATTGCTCTACCCTGGTCGGCGGTCACAAGAGCGGCAAGACAGTTATTGCCCTTTATACAATTTCTCAGAGGCGCCAGCCCGCACTGATCGTAATTCCCAAAATAGACCTTCTCGATGGCTGGCTGAGGAAAATTGAAAGCTTTCTTCAGATCCCGGCTTCAGAGGTGGGCATTTTTTCCGGCGGGACTCACCAGGTCGGAAAGCAGATCACGATCGGCCATACCGGCGAAATAATGCGTTATTGGAGAAAAATCTACGACAAGGTCGGATACATAATCTTCGACGAATCCCAGCGCTCTCCATCGAAGATTCTTACCAGCCTGGTCCCGAATTTCGACTGCCGCTACATATTGGGTCTATCCAACACTGTTCAGCGAAAGGACCGCCTCTTAAAGCTGATTCATTTTTATCTGGGCGACGTTGTCTATACGATTGATGAAAAAGACGCCCGCGAAGGACGCGGGGTTATTTCGGGAACCGTAATAGCCCGTCAAACGCGATTTCAACTACCCCTATAATTCCAGGGCGGATTACCCGTCGATGCTCAGGGATCTCATGCTGAACCCTGCAAGAAACCGCAAAATTGTGGACGATGTGGAAATCGAACTTCAAAAAGGAGAAGAGCGGGTCCTTGTGCTTTCCGGAGGAGAGGACCAGGACGATGCATTGAGCGCTGAGTTGAGCCAGCGCGGTATAAAGGCCTTTTCATATAATCAGTTTTGCGCCAATCCCAAGATTGTGAACAAGGATGGCGGGAACAATAATGTTTCGCAGGCCGGGAGCTTCGCAGGCGAAGGTTTTGCTTATTTCTCCGCGCGTTATGCCTCAGTGTTCGCACGCCCTGAAATCTCATGTGGTTTTTTTGGCTGTTCCAGTCTACTTCCAGAAAAACCTTTCCAACGCCATACGGGATATGTGCCAGGATGGAGACTCAGCCGACAGCCGGCTCACCATCTATGATTACGTTGATTCCAGGGTGGGAATACTCGATAATTATTTTCGCATGCGAAGCTACAACTACGGCGTTCATCCGGACCTGCTGCTCAATGGCCAAATGGACATTCGAGAGGCTGGGCGGTAACTCGAAAGCTCCTCCCGCCCGCTTACCTGATAAAATCCAATGCGCGAAAATCTGGTCGCAATCGCTCCATTGCTTCGCTCCTGCCCGCAACTCATAACTCTTGGCGTTCGAGCCTCCATGGGAGACTATACCCCTCGGCAGAGGGGAATGCTGCTTTCCGCCAGCCAAATTTTCTTTCCCACTCCACGGTTTGTCAGGATTTTGCAAGCGGCCGGGAAAAAGACATTTCCGAGCGCTTTTGCCTACAGTGTCCAAAAATCCAGGCTGATACAGGAAGTGCTGTTTCAGTTTCTCAAGTGTCCCCACCCTCTCACGCGCATCTATTACGGACGTCAAAAAAGCTCGATCGTCGAGGATTTTCCTTTTCCGTTTCGCGCAATGGGTCCGAAGTACGGCGGACAGCGCACGGCTGGTCTCGAATGGTGATGATCTGCGAGCTGTGTCTGAGATTTATAACCCTTTGATAATTCAGGAGGTGTTGGATTACGCAGAGCGCTTTCGGCTCGTTTTCGTCAATTACGAATGCGCGGGGATGATTAAGAAGAGTTTCGAGTGGGGCGCAGTGCGGATTCGATAGCCCGGAATCTCACCCAACCCCCGGTTGGAGCAGGGGATAGTTGCGGAATTTTTCAGCAGGGGAGATCATGTCCTGTCTTGAAAAGCTGCTTAGATCGGTGCAAATCAACGACGTTGCCGCAGAAATCGGTATAACCCGCCGAGGCTGGCAGCTTGATTGAATTGGCTCGCCCGCCGCTTTCCTGGCCGACCCCCGAAGGCGTAATCAACAGGGTCAGCTCATTTCACGTCTGATCGAGTCCAATAAGTCTCTAAATTCAAGTTCTCGGTTTTCTTACTCGATGCCCTGTCTGTAAAATTCTGTGGAATTTGTATTGACCAGTCAATTAAAATTACTGAGCCGTTCCTGATCCGATCGGCATAAATATCCTGAAAGGAATACTTTGAAAATGCTGAGAAGGATAGTTCTCGTATGCACTCTGGTTATTGCCGTCTGCGCCGGACTGGTCTCCAGCCGCGCTTCCGGATGAAGGCAAGGAATGTCCGCTTATTTCGCCGGAGTTGCGGCCTTTCGTGCAGCGCACGCATTGCCTCGAAGCCGGACGATCTTTTCGTGGTGCTGAAAAATGGCCTGACACTGCTCGTTCATCAGCAGCCCGGAGCCGAAGTCGTTTCCGCCCAGGTGTTCGTTCGGGCGGGGTCCGCCCTCGAGGGAAAGTACATGAGGGCCGGTCTTTCCCATTATCTCGAGCACGTAGTGGCCGGTGGAACTACCCGTTCGTTTACGGAAGAACAGGCCAAGGAGCGGATTCATGGCAATGGGCGGTACAACGAATGCTTACACCAGCTTTGACAGGACGGTGTACTACATAAACACGGGCGCCGGCCACTGGCAGGATGCCCTCGACCTGCTGCTTTCCTATGTGTCTGAAAATGTTGTCGACCCTAAAGAGGTTGCCAGGGAAAAGAAGGTCATCCAGCAGGAAATGAAAATGGGCGAGAGCAACCCGAATACGGAGTTGTGGAAGCTGTTCGTCCAGACTGCATACCAAAAGAATCCGGTTCGATATCCCGTGATCGGCTATGAAGAGGTTTTCGTTCAACAGAGCAGGGAGGCCCTTCTGGACTATTATCAGCAGCGCTACCAGCCGGAAAACGTGATAGTGGCCGCTGTCCGGGAATGTCCAGGCCGCCGAGGTCCTTCAGTTTGTGGCGGAAAAGACCAGGAACTTTCTTCCCAGAAACTCCGATCCGGTAGTCCTGCCGGAAGAGCCTCTGCAGGGAAGCATCCGGTGGGAGGAAAAAGAAGTTCCGATCGCCAGGCTGGTCCAGGCAATGATCGGATTTCCATCGGTAAATGCTTATGAAAAAGACCTCTACGCCCTCGACGTTCTGGCGCATGTGATGGGTGAGGGCGAGACCTGCCGTCTGCACTGCCGTTTGAAGGAAGATCAGAACAAGGTCTTCAGCATCGGCGCCTCGAACTGGACGCCTGCTTTTGTCCGTGGCCAGTTTATTATCTCGGTGTCCCTTTCTCCTTCTCAGTGGCCCTCGGCCCTGAAGGACATCCAGGAGGAAATCGAGCGCTTCAGGACAACTCTGATCAGCGCGGCGGAGTTGGATAAGGCCAAAAAAACGGCCATCGCCCACCACATTTTCGAACAGGAATCCGTTTCGGCCAGGGCCTCCTCGCTTGCCTCATCCTATTTACTCTCCGGGAATCCTTACTTTGACGATGAATATGTCGACGGGATCCGCGCCGTAACGGCGGAAGAGGTTCAGGCGGTGGCTCAGCGATATCTTGTTGCACAACCGCATGAACGTTGCGGTGATAAAGCCGCCGTCAGCCGAGGGCCAGAACGTGGCGGCCGCCGCATGCCCGCCCCCGAATATCCCGCCGGTTGAATTCAGCCGGATGAACAACGGGTTGAAGACGCTGATAAAGCAGGACTCCAACCTTCCTTTTGTAACCATTGCAACTTTATGGGACCGGCGGCCTTTCACTGGAAAGCCTCGATCGTCCCGGGCTCTCAGCCTTTACGGCCGGGTTGTTGACCGCCGGGACGAAATCTATGCAAAAACTCGATTTACTGAGAAAAGTGGAGGATGCCGGCGGCGAAATCAGCGCTCAATCCGATAACAATACCTACCATATTTCCATCAAGGTGCTCAAAGAAGACTTCGACTGGGCGCTTGACCTTCTTGCCGATATAGCCCAGAACGCCCAGTTTCCTCAGGACGAGATCGAAAAGCAGAGGCAGGATACGCTGATTGCCATAAAAAAGCTCGATGAGAGCTGGCAGGCCGAGGTGATGCGGCTGTTCAAGAAAAACTATTTCCAGAAAAGTTCCTATGTGAACGACAAGCTGGGAACGCCGGAGTCCGTCAGGGCGTTTACGCGTGAGGACATTCTTGCATTCTACCGCAAAATGGTGAACCCGACTCATTCCGTCCTTGCGATCTACGGCGATGTAGATCCGGAAAAAGCCGGGCATCTCGTGCAGCAGAAATTCGGAAAATGGAGCGGCGCGCCGGTTGAAAAGCCAATGCCCGATGAGACTCATCAGATCGGCGACAATCGCACCGTCGAGATAAAAAACGAAAAGAACAGCGCGGCGCTTTTCATCGGCACAAACGGTCTGGATATCAACAACTCCGAACGGCCTGTGCTCGATGTGCTTACCTCGGTGCTGTCAGGAGGAGGTTCTCCGGCGGGCAGGATATTCGACTCTCTTCGAGGCGGGGACCAGAACCTGGTCTATACCGTGAGCACTTTCCCGTTTTACGGGAAAAACGCCGGATTTTTCGGGGTCCTCACCCAGACCACCATGGCGAATCTGCCCAAGGTGGAGGAAGTGATTCAGCAAGACCTGAAGCGGCTGACGGATGAACCTGTTCCGGAAAGCGAACTCGAAAAAGCCAAGGAGACCATGCTCGTAGGACTGAAGCTCGGCAGGGAGACGCTCAGCAGCCAGGCATCCGATGCGGCGCTAAATGAAGTGCTGGGCCTCGGGTGGGATTACAGCCAGCGCTATCCGGACCTGGTCAAGGCAGTCACCGCCGATCAGGTAAGAGACCTGGCCCGCAGGCTTTTTACCCATACCCTGATAGCGAGGACCCTGCCCGAGCGGCCCGCAGAGATACTTGCATCCCCGCCTGCCGTCAAGAGCGACGTGCAGATGTGAGATCATGGGTCCTAGGGGGCATATAAGACCTGCTTTCAGCCTCATTCAGCGGGGCAGAGAAACAGTTTTCCGTCAAAGCAAAGCGTGCTCAGTTTTCCCTGTTCCTGAAGCCTTCGTGATTCCAGTTCCACTCTTTTTTCCGGGACCCCCAGAGAGGCGGCCAGTTCAGCTACGGTGCAGGGCCGCCTCTCCACTGTCTCAACTATGCGGAGACCGATCTGTTCTTCGCCGCAGTCTTGCTCCTCCGACTTCGAATACGCCCACTATTTCCGTATTGAGCGAACTGAAAAAGGAAGCCGCCCACGCCATCCGCTCATCGGTGAGGCCCCGGGTTCCGGCGCGCGCCGGAGGGCGGACAACCGTGTTCAGTTCGATCTTGTCCGGCCTTATGGACTCGATGACCTGCGCCAGCGCCGAAAGCTCTTCGGGACTGTCGTTGACTCCGGAGACCAGCGCTATTTCAACGTGCAACTGCCCTTTGTATTCCTTCCGAAACGCCCGGATTCCCTCGATGATCTGCTCTGGTTCCAGAGATGGATGAGGTCTGTTGATGTTGCGGAAAACAGAGGCGGTGACGGCATCCAGAGAGGGGACCACGCGGTCGGCTTTCAAAAGGCAGCGCCTCACCTCCGGTTCCCACAAAAGAGAGCCGTTGGTGAGCACTATCAAAGGAAACCGGGGGTAAGCCTTTTTGACTGCGGCAATAAGCTCTCCCAGGCCCGCGTAAAGGGTTGGTTCGCCCGCGCTCGAAAAGGTCAGGACGTCCGCTGCGTTCGGATGGAGGCGCAAAAAGGCGCTCAATTCCGCGAGGATTTCCGAGGGGTCGACGAAATTCTCTCTTATTACGCTCAGACGGGTAGTAGGTCCCGATTCGCAGTAAATGCAATCGAAAGAACATGTCTTCGGCGGGATGACGTCTATTCCGAGGGATCGTCCCAGCCGCCGGGATGGTACTGGACCGAATATCGAGCTCATAGCAAAAACACCTGCCTCGACCGAGATTATATAAATTGGAAAATCCTTTGTCAACTTCGGGACTTTGGCGTTTTTGCTTCCAAAATAACCAAAAATATTTTAATTATAAATGTTTAGACTTTAGCCTCACAACTTGTTTTCTGCCCGGAAAGGGTTCTTTTCCGCCTCGGCGGCCTCAGTCTGATTCTTACTAAAGGGAGATAACGGGATGCGAAGCGATCTAATGAAAAAGGGTGTCGAGAAGGCTCCTCATCGCTCACTTTTCAAAGCCATGGGCTACACTCAGTCGGAAATAGACAGGCCTCTCATCGGTGTTGTCAACTCAGCCAACGAAATTATTCCAGGGCATATTCACCTGGACAAAATAGCCGAAGGGGTCAAGGCAGGCATCCGGCTGGCCGGCGGAACTCCCATCGAGTTCAGCACCATCGGTGTTTGCGACGGCATCGCCATGAATCATGCCGGGATGCGCTACTCTCTGGCAAGCCGCGAGTTGATAGCCGATTCCGTCGAAATAATGGCGATGGCCCATCCTTTTGACGGATTGGTCCTGATTCCGAATTGCGACAAGATCATACCCGGAATGATGATGGCCGCTCTGAGGCTTAACATTCCGGCAATTCTCATAAGCGGCGGCCCGATGCTGGCCGGTCACGTGGGTGGAAAGCCGGTGGATCTCATATCGGTTTTTGAAGGCGTGGGCGCGCTAAAAGCGGGACAGATATCCCTGGGTGAACTGGAAGAGCTGGAAGACAATGCCTGTCCGGGATGCGGGTCGTGCGCGGGCATGTTTACGGCAAATTCGATGAACTGCCTGGCTGAGGCCCTGGGATTCGCGTTGCCCGGCAACGGAACGGTCCCGGCGGTTACCGCCGCCAGGGTGCGCCTCGCCAAAGAAGCCGGGATGCAGATAATGGACCTTGTGGCCAGGGACCTCAAACCGCGCGACATCGCAACCAGGGCGGCTTTCGAAAACGCAATAGCGGTGGACATGGCCCTTGGCTGTTCCACGAACACGGTCCTTCACGTCCCGGCAATTGCAAATGAAGCCGGAATCCGCCTCGATCTTGGCGTTTTCAACGAGATCAGCGCCCGCACGCCTCACCTTTGCAGCCTGCGGCCCGGTGGAGCGCATTTCCTGGAAGACCTCAACTCGGCAGGCGGCGTACAGGCGGTGATGAAGGAGCTTTCACGCCGCGAGCTGATAGATCCCGCTCCTCTTACCGTTACGGGAAAGTCCGGTGGGGGAGAACCTGGAAAAGGCGCGCGTTCTTCGGCCCGAGGTTATCCGGCCGCTCGAAAATCCTTATCATAATGAGGGAGGGATCGCCGTTCTCTACGGGAACATCGCGCCCGAAGGCGCTGTGGTCAAGCAGTCGGCGGTGGCGCCGGAGATGCTTACGAGGAAGGGCAGGGCGCGTGTGTTCGAAAGCGAGTCCGATGCGGCGGACGCTATTCTGGACGGTCGGATCGTACCGGGCGATGTGGTGGTTATCCGTTACGAAGGTCCCAAAGGGGGCCCCGGGAATGCAGGAGATGCTAACCCCGACCGCCGCGATTATAGGGCGTGGTCTGGGACTGGATGTGGCGCTCATAACCGATGGCCGGTTCAGCGGAGGCACGCAGGGGGCGGCCATAGGACATATTTCGCCTGAGGCGGCCGTTGGCGGTCCGATTGCGCTGATCGAAGAAGGGGATGAAATTCTTGTGGATATCCCGAATAAGAAACTGGAGCTGCTGGTGGACGATGCGGTGCTGGCAAAGCGCAGGAAAGCGTGGAAGCCGCGTGAGCCGAGAGTTAAGAGCGGATACCTTGCCAGATACGCGCGTATGGTCACCTCCGGTTCCCGCGGGGCTGTTTTGCTGAACGAATAGAATTCACGGCGGCGGGAAGCATGAGGCGAAGAGCTTTTGGCTTCCTGCTCATTGCTGCCGGCATTCTTGCAAGGGTTTGACGTGGGCTATGTTTTCAGCTTAGCTGACGCCGAGCGCCATGAGAACTGGTTTCGCTCTCCTCAGGGACAAAGGGCGCTGGCGTTCGAACAGGAGCTTTTCCGGAAGATATGGGCGCCCGTTTCCCCGCAGCGTGTTCTGGAGGTGGGTTGCGGGAGCGGTATTTTCCTGGAATGGTTCAAGTCGCAGGGGCATATGGTGGCCGGGCTCGAGCCTTCGAGTTCGAGCCTCGAGCTTGCGCGCAGGCGGCTTGGCCCCAAAGTCCGGCTGGATCAGGGATTTGCCGAAAACCTGCCCTACGATGACAACGAATTCGATACAGTGGCCCTGATAACCTCCCTGGAATTCGTCGACGACCCGTACCTGGCGCTTAAGGAAGCCTTCCGCGTGGCGCGCCGAAACGTGCTGCTCGGTGTCTTGAACAAGTATTCGATTGGTCGGACTCCACTATGGCATCCAAAGATTCTGGAAAGACTCGATTTACAGCCGCGCCAGGTTCTTCAGCGTTTTTCAGCTTCGCAGAATGAGCGCCAGGATTCTTTCCGGCGCCGTTCCGATTGAATGGCGAACCTGTTTTTCCTTGCCTCTGCCGTTTCTTCGCTACATTCATCTTCTGGAGCGAATTCCTCTGTTGCAACGGCATCCTTTCGGACATTTCATCGCAATGCGGATCGATATGCGATGCCGCGTTCGCACACTGCAGACGCCTGTTTTCGATGAAATTCCCGCCGGGGCCAAAGTTTCCATTCAGTCTCTGGGCTGCTGGCGGGCTTCTGAAGGCGCGCCTGAAACTTCGGTGAATGGGTGAGCAGATGAATCTGAGTATGAAAGAGGCGATGCTATACAGGCGGCTTGATGAAAACCGGGTGCACTGTTTTCTTTGCTCGCAGCACTGCCATATCGAGCCGGATGAAACCGGAAAATGCGGGGTGCGCCAAAACAGGGAAGGCAAGCTCTGGAGCCTGGTTTACGGGAAATTGATCGCCCAGCATGTCGATCCTGTCGAAAAAAAACCGCTGTTTCATTTTTTTCCCGGCACAACAAGCTATTCGATTGCCACGGCCGGGTGCAATTTCGAATGCCTGTTTTGCCAGAACGCCGACATATCGCAGTCTCCCCGAATCTACGGCGGAATCTACGGCCAGAGCGTCTCCGCCGAAGAAATTGCAGACCGCGCGCAAAAAGAGGGATGCGCCACGATCTCCTATACATACACCGAGCCTACCATCTTTATGGAATATGCTCTCGATGTGGCTGCCATGGCAAAAGAGCGCGGACTTGCAAACATTTTCGTAACCAACGGATACATGAGCAAAGAGGCGTTGGATGCGGCGGCCCCTTTTCTTGGAGCGGCCAATGTGGACCTCAAGTCCTTCAATGACGCGTTCTACCGGGAACAGTGCGGCGCCCGCCTCAAGCCCGTTCTCATGACTCTTGAAGGCATGAAAAGCAAAGGCATCTGGCTTGAGGTGACAACGCTGATCATCCCGGGCTTGAACGACAGCGAAGCTGAGTTGAAGGAGCTTGCGCAATTTCTGGTCGGCTTGGGGCCTGAAACTCCCTGGCACGTCAGCCGTTTTCATCCTGCATATCGTCTGAGCGACAGAGGGCCTACGCCGGTCGAAACAATCAGAAGAGCAAGGCAAATCGGGCTGGAAGCCGGTCTTCATTACGTCTATACAGGGAATGTACCCGGAGACAGCGGCGAGAATACGTACTGCCACTCCTGCGGGGCCGTGCTGATCAGCCGAATCGGCTATTCCATCAGGAAACAGAACCTGAAGCATGGCGCCTGCGCAAAATGTCGAACGGTGCTGGCAGGGGTCGGACTGGATTGAGCACAAACAGAAAAGAGTTGCTGCGCGATGATATACGACAGGCTATTCGCCTTTTTCGGTCCCCAGCGATGGTGGCCTGCCGAGACCCCGTTCGAGGTCATACTGGGCGCGATTCTGACACAGAATACCGCATGGAAGAATGTGGCCACGGCGATCGGCAACCTGCGCCGCCATGATCTGTTGAGCTTCGAGCCGTCTTTGCGGGCTTAGCGCACACGAACTTGCAGCCCTCATTCGCTCCTCCGGCTTCTATAACGAAAAAGCAAAGAAGATAAAGACTTTCTGCAATCATATCCTGACAAAATGGGATGGCAGTTTTGAAGAATTCCTGGCCCAGGATATGGAATCCCTGCGAACCGATCTTCTGGCAATCCGGGGCATCGGCCCGGAAACCGCCGACAGCATCGTCCTGTATGCCGCTTTTAAACCATCTTTTGTCGTGGACAGATATACTTACCGGATTTTCTCAAGACATGGATGGGTGGATGAGTCGATTTCCTATGAGGAACTGCGGGAATATTTCATGGGAGCGCTGGATCCCGATGTGCCGCTTTTTCAGGAATTCCATGCCCTGCTGGTTCGAACCGGGCATCTTTACTGCCGCAAAACAGCCTTGTGCCAATCCTGCCCTTTGAATGTTTTCTTCACTCGGTGATCCATTGGTATGGCGCATCTTCTTGATGATTCGGGGCACTGAAATCTACAGTCTCCTACATCATTTTATATCTGAAAATAATGTGTTCCCCCTATTTCACTCTAGCCCAGATGCTTCATAATTAATAACATCGAGTAGATTGTTCTCCTTAGAGGGCGAGAAAGGAGCAGCCATGTCTCCCGACAGGAACGATCTCTTTGGATGGGAACTGAATAACCCCGATCCTGACATTTTTGATATTCAGGTAATTGAAGTTGTCGGGGATTGCAAAAATTGTGAACACGTGGCTGAATGCGCCATGCCATGTGAATCGGTGCGGCGCCTGGCGCCGAAAGAGGGCCGGATTGTCAGGCTAGGCCATGAAAAGGAAGAGGGCGAACCCGGCATGAGCTACTTCGCGCTGCTGAACCGCGATGAGGTGAAGTTCATCCGGTTGAACTCGCCGGATCACTACTGGGCTACAGCGAGCTACATACCTGGTGAGCAGGCGCCGGCCTGGCTCCTGTCAAAATTCAATGAAGAAAAAGAACGGATCTTCGGCGACCGCGCGTAACTGCTTCGTCTAACCAGCCCTCAGCCTGATGGCCATCGCGCGTCCTCTGAAGCGTCTGGCGGAGCGTGGAAATTAATATAGCGTTGCGGCGCTCCCCGGCTTAAGGGGGCAATCGCCGCCGGGCGCTCGGCCTTGCGCGCTTAGCGCAAGGCCGAATCCCGTGGGTGCGGGGCGCCTTTATGGTGAAAAACATTCCCCCGCTCTTTTGAACTCTCGCAATTACAGAATTTTGCGCTCACAATCTATCAATGCTTCTCGGGTGCTGCGGTTTTTTTGGATGCGCGCCGCCTTGGCCCTGTGCGGCCGGTTTTTGGCCCTGTGGGAGCTTTCTCGATTACAGGTTCGGCCTGTTGTTCTCCTTTTAGTTCGCAACTGAGCGCAGCGGCCTCGATGGCCGCGTCCAGATCGATCTGGAAGCGGACCGGTCCTCTGCACGTTTTACAAGGCTCCGGTCAGGAGGCGCCCCGGCTGAGGAAAACGAAGGTGAAGGGCGCATTCCGAGGTCGGAATCGACCACGAGGTTGCAAGGGACGCATGGCCCTTCGGAAATACGCAGACTTCGGCGTCGATATAGTCCAGGGCGGCAAGCGAAGCTTCTTTGTCAACCAGGTCGTCGCCGTCGGCAATACAGATAAGCCAGGGGATTTTCTTTTCTTCGAGACGCTTCAAATTGAGCTTTCGGCCGAAAAGGGTGACAGGCAGGGTCCCTTCTTCGTCGATTGGGATCGAGTAGGAATCAAAACTCATTTTGGTGATGTTGACCGGTAGGTCTTTCTGATCATAGGTCAACCAGTGATTGATCGCTGCGGCGGTCTTGCTGATTTTTGGCCGCGGACTCGCCTGGCTGTCAAACATGGCTGATGTCGCGATGGAAAGAGGCGATCGGCGACTCGGTCTCCAGTTTCCGCAGCTTGTAAACCCATCCCAAAATGGGCCATCGACAACGGTGTTTCCGTTCGGGAGTCACTTTGTGAGAATACCTGATGTCTCTGAATCTCGGCGGGAGACTCATCATGTAATCTACTCAAAGACTTGCTCCGGCTTCCGTCCACCGGGGTGACGCAGGTAATCAGGGCGTCCACGAGGCCGTCGAGTTCTCCGGACAGAAGCGCGGCCAGAGTCATGATAGCCGCCCTGGCAGAAACCGTTCAGGGTGACCGGCCTGTTGTGCCTTGCCATCAGTTCCTGGCAGAAGAATCGTGTATCGAGAGCGTCATCTTCTCCGGTCATGGTCTGGACTGCGGGAGTCGTATCGATATCTTTAACCAGGCGAACGTAGGTCGGGATTCCCTGATTCGCGTAGCAGTGAACATAGCTCCTTTGCTCTCCCGGCAAAAAGGCCAGAATATTGGCCCCCAGAACATAGGGAGGGATGATCAGGATGGGTTTGCTTCCTGGGCGTGATATCTCCTTTTTGACTGGGAAGTACCTGATAGAGGTCGAAACGCTCGGTTTCGGCCACCTTCACATACCCGCGATTGTCCAGGTGGAAGCCGAATTCGGCTTTGATCTCCTCTATGGCCTTTGGGTATTCATGAACTGGTTACCTTGAGGACCTCTTCCAGCCTGCAGGCAAAATCGCACAGGCTGTCTCGTCTTCGAACGAATTCATCCAGGCTAGAAAACCTTTGCTCAGCGTGCTGTAAAAAAAACTGTTCATGGCTCGCAGGCTGCTCGCCATTGCGGTGCCGGCAAGCCGGACATTCAGGTCGAACAATTCACTGTAGTCTTCTCAGATTCTCAGCGGGAGAGTTTGCGGGTAAGCTTTTCTTTCTCGACGTTCTTGCGAAAGCATTCAGAGCATTTACTGACGGCGCCATAAACGCCGTGACGTACTTGAACATTCCGTTCCAGTAATCTTGGGCCGCTCTTGCTTGAGCGAAAGCGGCCCGACTGAGTTTAGGAGCGACTTCCATGGACCTGCACATTAAAGAAGCCGCTGCGCTAAACATTTCGAAAGGCGCGGTGAAACAGTTTTCCATTTTTCCCCCTGTCCCCCATGATGCTATCCTCTGGGATGTAAAAGGTTTGGCCGCCTCCATTCGTGTGTGAATACACAGAGCCCCCTCCGGCTCGATTTTCTCGAGAGGGGTAGTTGAGGAGAACCTGCAAAATTGGTGCTATTCTGAGTTCAGCTTAAGAAAAAGGAGAGATAAATCGATTGCCCCTGCCCCCCGAGAAAACAGATCCAGGATATCAGCTCGGAGGATCGATGTCAATTTGTCCGGGGGGGGTGAACCGCCAACCCGACTATTATGGCCAACCGGCGTGACAACCGGTCTTCAGGGCCGATGTCGGAAGATAAAATCTCCTGAGGTTGAAAAATCTTCTTGCTATTCTCATTTCCGGTTGTTAAAGAATAGTTAATTTTGATTAAGGGATGAAATCATGAATTATTACTGTCGATACTGCAAATTTTTGGTTCTGGTGGTTTACCTGGGAGGTGCGCGCCTGACGGGATAGCCATCAGTTCAGAATTGGAACATGTGCTGGGACCGTGGGCCGCACCAAGGCTCACGGTCCTTTTGTTTTTGACGGAAGGGACCGTGGAAAGACTCTGCGGTCCCTTTCTATTTCGGGCGCGCAGGCCGCGAAAAGGAGGCAAAAGGTGCTTGTCGTAATGAAAAAAGGGGCCACACCGGAGGAAATTGAGGCGGTGGTCTCCGGCATCGAGCAAAAGGGCTGCATCGCCAGGCCGATTCCGGGTGGAGAACGGGTGGCGATCTGCGTTCTCCACAATGATGGTCCGGTGGACGCCTCGTCATTCCTGCAATTTCCAGCGGTAAAAGAGGCCATCCGGTGACCCGCCCGTACAAGCTGGTGAGCCGGGAATCCCAGGCGTGGGACACCGTCATAGATGTTGGCGGGGTTCGGATTGGCAACGGCTCATCTCACCATCATGGCCGGGCCTTGCGCGATCGAGAGCGAAATCCAGGCGCTTACAATCGCGCGAATGGTGAAGAAGGCCGGCGCCCAGATTTTCCGGGGTGGCGCGTTCAAGCCCAGGACCTCTCCTTACGCATTTCAGGGTCTGGGAGAAGAAGGGCTAAAGATCCTGGCCAAAGTGCGCCAGGAAACCGGGATGCCGGTGGTTACCGAGGCAATCGACCATGAAGTCTTCGACCTGGTCGAGCAATACGCGGACATAGTCCAGATCGGCGCGAGGAATATGCAGAACTTCAGCCTGCTGCGGCGGGCCGGGAAGTCCCGAAAGCCCGTTCTTCTCAAGCGGGGTATGGCGGCCACCATCGAAGAGTGGCTCATGGCGGCCGAATACGTGATGGAGGGCGGAAATGACAAGGTGATACTGTGCGAGCGCGGAGTGCGCACATTCGCCCACCACAGCCGCAATACCCTGGACCTTTCCGCCATTCCGGTGGTCAGGCAGGAGAGCCATCTGCCGGTGATCGTAGACCCCAGCCACGCGGCGGGCTTCAGGGACCAGGTGATTCCTCTTAGCCGGGCTGCTGTGGCAGTCGGCTGCCATGGTCTGATGGTGGAGGTTCACCATGCTCCCGAGACCGCCCTTAGCGATGGAGCCCAGTCGCTTTATCCTGCTCAGTTCGCCGATCTGTGCAGGCAGATCGAGCCAATTTTCAGCGTGTGCGAAACGTCAACAAACTGCCATAACGGTCCGAGGAAGGAGAGAAAACGATGCAATTGGGGTTTTACCCGGAAAGATCGGAATTCCGCACTATGGCTGAAAAGGGAAACCTTATCCCGGTTTGCCTGGAAGTGCTGGCCGATACGGAGACCCCTGTTTCCGCGCTGGCCAAAATATATGACGGTCATGGGCCGGTTTTCCTTCTGGAAAGCATGGAGGGCGGCGAGAGGTGGGGAAGGTACAGCTTTCTGGGCAATTCGGCCACCAGGACGGTCAGGGTTTTCCGCGATGAAGTCGAAATCGAGAGCGGGCCTGAAAAAGAGCGCATTGCCCATCATGGAGATCCGCTCAAGGTTCTGCGCTCCTTGATGGCTCGGTACAAACCGGTGAAGCTGGCGAGGCTCCCCCGGTTCTGGGGCGGCATGGTCGGATTTTTCACCTATGAGTTCGTATCCTTTTTCGAAGCGATCCAAAACCGGCTGCCCGCAGACGTTCCAATGGCTCATTTTATCCTTCCCGGACAGCTTTTCATTTTCGATAACGTGCGCCACACTCTGAGCCTTGTGGCCTACGGCCTCGTCGAAAACGGAGAGGCCGATGAAGCCTATGACAGGGCCGTTGAGACCCTGAAGGAGATGAAAGGCAAACTCGAGGGTACGCCCAAAGCAGCGCCCGGCCATGCGCCTGAAGGATTTCCTCTCGATCACGATGCCGAACCTGAGAAATTCCGTTCCGGGGTCGCCAGGATCAAAGAATACATCAGGGAGGGCGACGTCATCCAGGCGGTTCTCTCACAGCAGTTCAGTTGCCCGGGCTCCCCCGATCCCTGGTCGCTCTACCGCGCTCAGCGCTTCATAAATCCATCTCCGTACCTCTATTTTCTCCATTTTGACGATACGGTCCTGGTCGGCTCGTCTCCGGAAACAATGGTGCGCCTGGAAAACGGCGTCGCCACGCTTCGCCCTATCGCCGGGACTCGCCCTCGCGGGAAGACCGAGCAGCAGGACCGGGAGCTTGCCAACGAGTTGCTGCAGGATGAAAAGGAAAGGGCCGAGCACCTCATGCTGGTGGATCTGGGCAGAAACGACCTCGGCCGGGTGGCTGAAATCGGCTCGGTCCAGGTAACCGATCTGATGGTGGTTGAAAGATACTCGCACGTAATGCACCTGGTCTCCAACATAAACTGCGATTTGCGTGAAGGGTTGGACGCCTTCGACCTTTTTCGCGCCACTTTCCCGGCCGGGACCCTTACCGGCGCCCCGAAAGTCAGGGCGATGGAAATTATAGCCGAGCTGGAAGATGAGCCTCGAGGTCCATATGGGGGGGCAATCGGATATTTTTCCTTCACCGGGAACATGGATCTGGCGATCACCATCCGGACCGCCTGCATTCAGAACGGCAAGACTGACGGTGAGGGCAGGGGCTGGAATAGTCGCCGACTCCGACCCCGAGCGCGAAAGACAGGAAACGATCAACAAGGCCAAATCGATCCGGAGGGCGCTTCAGATGCTCGAAGGCTCCAAGCAGAGGGCCATGCCCGCGATAGACGTCATTACCGCAAAGCGCTAAAAGGAGTTTAACGTCATGCTTTTCATGATCGATAATTACGATTCTTTCACTTACAATCTTTTCCAGTATTTCCGGATGCTCGGGACTGAAGTCGAAGTCGCCAGAAACGATGAGGTCTCTGTTGACGATATCGAAAGGCTCGGGCCTTCGGCTATCGTGATTTCCCCCGGTCCGTGCAGGCCGGAGGATGCCGGGATTTCGATGGCCGCCATCCAGAGATTTTCCGGAAAAATTCCTATCCTCGGAATCTGCCTTGGCCACCAGGCGATTGCGGCCGCTTTCGGAGGCGAGGTGGTTCACGCCAAAAGACTCATGCACGGGAAAGTTTCCACGGTCAGCGCGGACGGAAAGTCTATCTATACCGGGATTTCAAACCCTTTCCAGGCAATGCGCTACCACTCTCTTGCCGTGGCGCCGGGAAGCCTGCCCGAATGCCTCGAGGTCACGGCCTAGCTCCGAGGATGGCGAAGTTATGGGAATCCGCCATAAGGAACATCTCACCGAAGGTGTGCAGTTTCATCCGGAATCTATCATGACGCCGGTTGGCAAGCGGCTTTTGAAAAATTTTCTCAAGCTTGCAAACGGGCAAACGACAACGGGGGAGAAACGAAATGATACGCGAGTGCCTCAAGAAGCTGATTGGAAGGATAGACCTGAGCGAAGAGGAAATGGCCGCGCTTGTTGGTGAGATCATGTCGGGCAATGCGACCGACGCTCAAATCGGGGCCATAATGGCCGCGCTGGCCACCAAGGGCGAGACTTTCTCCGAGCTTGCCGGGGCTGCGCGCGCCATGCGGCGCAAAGCCGTCAGGATTCAGACAAACGCCGATATAGTGGTGGATACCTGTGGAACGGGCGGCGACGCCTCGAACACTTTCAACATCTCGACTACGGCGGCCTTCGTCGTGGCCGGATGCGGCGTTACGGTGGCCAAGCACGGGAACCGCTCGGTTTCGAGCAAGTGCGGCAGCGCGGATTTGCTGGAGGCGCTGGGCGTAAACCTGGAGGTGGGGCCGGAAGTGGTGGAGGAGGCGGTCAGGCAAATCGGCATAGGATTTCTTTTTGCGCCGCTCTTTCACGGCGCCATGCGGCATGCGGCCAAGGCGCGAAAGGAGCTGGGGGTGCGCTCGATTTTCAATATGCTCGGGCCTCTGACAAACCCGGCGGGGGCAAACTGCCAGTTGATCGGCGTCTATGCGCCGGAGCTGACGGAAATGTTCGCCCGCGCGCTCCAGCTTCTGGGGGCCAGGCGCGCCTTCGTTGTCCACGGACACGAAGGGCTCGATGAGATCAGCGTGTGCGCTCCGACCAGGGTCTCCGAATTGAACGATGGACTGATCCGGACCTATGACGTCACCCCCGAACAGCTCCTGGGCCGGACGGCCGACCCGTTGGATATGGCCGGAGGGACGCCGGCTGAAAACGCGGAGATAACCACGAAGATTCTGTCCGGTGAAAAGGGGCCGAGGCGGGATGTGGTTGTTGTCAATGCGGGCGCGGCCTTGGTTGCCGCTGGAGTTGCCCATGATTTCAGCCGAGGGTATCGGAATGGCTGAGGCTTCCATTGACGAGGGCAGGGCGATGGAAAAACTCGAAGCGCTCGTCCGGTTCACCGGGCAGAACTGAGCCTGCCGGCAGCAAAGGTTTTCTAAAGGATTAAACGTGTCCGATTTTCTTTCGAAAATTCTCGACCGCAAAAGAGACGAAGTCAGGGCAGCGGCAAAACGCATGCCGGAGCGGGTCCTTCGGCGCGAGGCCGAGAAGCCGAACGGCAGAAGGGCCTTTATCGAGCGGCTTGCCAGGCCGGGTCCTCTGGGGATGAACGTAATTGCCGAAATAAAGCGGGCTTCTCCATCGAAAGGCAAAATCAGGGAAAATGTCGATCCGGCTGAATATGCCCGGAAGTATGAACTGGGAGGCGCCGCAGCCATCTCTGTGCTCACGGACCGGGACTTTTTCGGCGGCAGTCCCGATGATCTGAGGAAAGTTAAATCTGCGGCCTCGCTTCCCGTGCTGAGAAAGGATTTCCTCATAAGCTCCTACCAGGTCTATGAATCGGCGGTCATGGGGGCCGATGCGGTATTGCTCATAGTGCGGGCGCTTTTGCCGGAGTCTCTCCGGGACCTGTTGTCTTTGTGCTCGAACATCGGGCTGGACGCCCTTGTAGAGGCGCACGATGAAAGTGAGTTCGAAACTGCCGTGAAAGCCGGGGCGAGGCTGATCGGCATAAACAACCGGGACCTGACGACCTTTAAGACCGACATTTCGACCTCGATCGGCCTTGCGGGCCGAGCCGGCTCCCGGCCGGATTCTGGTCGCCGAGAGCGGGATTAACACCCGCTCCGATATCGAACGGCTCCTTGATGCCGGAATATGGAATTTTTTGATTGGCGAGAGCCTCATGAGGTCGGAGGACCCCGTAAGATTTCTGAGGGCTTTGCATGGAGCGGAAGCATGAAAAAAGGCTGGCTGGGTAGCTTGGCGGCGGCGGCTCGCCGCCCTCAGGTGAAGGTCTGCGGTCTGACCCTGGTGGAGGAGGCTGTTGCCTGTGCGGAAGTGGGCGCGGACGCCATAGGCCTTGTATTTTATCCGCCCAGCCCGCGTTTTGTAAGCGGGCAAAGAGCTCGGGAAATCAGCGCGAGTCTTCCGGAGACGGTCTGGAAGGTCGGCGTTTTTGTCGACGAACCTTTCCTGGAGGTCATGAAAAAGGCCGAATTCTGCCGACTGAACTGCGTCCAGCTCCATGGGGCTGAACCTCCCGAGATGGTTGAAGCGCTCGAGTCGGCTGGAATAAGGGTAATCAAATCTCTTTTTGTGAAAAAAAGGCCTTTTTTGTCTGAAGCCGGCCTTTACCGCGCCTCGGCGTACCTGATCGAGAGCGGGGGAGGGCTTGTTCCGGGTGGGGCCGGGCTGAGCTGGAAATGGGCGCGAAGCCGGGGAATTGGCGGGTAAGCTTCCCTGCATTCTGGCAGGGGGCCTTGAGTCCGGATAACGTGGGCGAGGCGATTTACGAATTCGGCCCCGACGCTGTTGACGTTAGTTCCGGCGTGGAATCCGAGCCGGGACGAAAGGATATCGGTAAAGTGCGGGCTTTTATCGAGGCGGTTCGCAATGCGAAACTGCGAAGCGGAGCCAGGGAGGATATTCAAATGAAATCGGCGGAGAAAATTTTGGTGACCATGTCATTTTCCGGGCAAAAATCGGCCCAACCGGATGCAGGGGGCCATTTCGGCCCTTACGGCGGACGCTATGTTGCCGAAACGCTCATGCCCGCGCTGATCGAACTGGAGCAGGCCTACTTGTCAATATGTGCTGAACCGGCTTTTCAGGCTGAATTGAAATTGCTTCTAAAAGACTACGCCGGAAGGCCCACTCCGCTTTTCCGGGCCGGGAGGCTAAGCGCCCATGTCGGTGGGGCATCCATTTATCTCAAAAGAGAGGACCTTGCCCATACCGGCGCTCATAAAATCAACAATACGCTCGGTCAGGCGCTTCTTGCCAAATGGATGGGCAAGACCAAGGTGATCGCCGAGACCGGGGCGGGCCAGCACGGGGTTGCTACGGCGACGGTTGCGGCCCTGTTTGGCATGGAATGCAAGATTTTCATGGGGACCGAGGATATCTCCAGGCAGGCCCCGAACGTGCAGCGGATGAAACTGCTGGGCGCCGAAGTAGTGCCGGTTGATTCGGGGACCGGCACTCTGAAGGACGCCATGAATGAAGCGATGCGATACTGGGTAGGCTCTGTGCGTGACACGTTCTACATTATCGGTTCGGTTGCCGGTCCTCATCCTTACCCGGTAATGGTGCGCGATTTTCAGCGGGTGATCGGCGATGAGGCGAAGGCGCAAATCATGGAAGCCGAAGGCAGGGCGCCGGACATGCTGGTGGCCTGTGTGGGCGGAGGAAGCAACGCGATGGGCCTTTTCTATCCCTTCCTCGACGATCCGGTCGAAATGGTGGGAGTTGAGGCCGCCGGCCACGGAATCGGCACCGGAAAGCACGCGGCGACGCTCGGGGCCGGATCGGTCGGCGTTCTTCACGGCTCCAAATCCTACGTACTGCAGGATGAAAACGGCCAGATCAGGGAGGCGCACTCGATATCGGCGGGCCTTGACTACCCCGGTGTAGGGCCTGAGCATTCCTGGCTAAAGGACACTGGCCGCGTGCGCTATGAGAGCGTTTTGGACGAGGAAGCGCTTCGGGCTTTCCATCTGCTGAGTTCGATCGAGGGAATCATCCCTGCCCTGGAGAGCTCCCACGCCGTTGCCCGCGCCATGGTCGAAGCCGCGCGGCTGCCGGGGGAAAATATCATCATCGTGAATCTGTCCGGACGCGGCGACAAGGACCTGGGGATCGTGTCGAGACTGTAACCAGTTCGAGCTCGTCCGAAAGAAAGGACAAACTGTCATGAGCAGGATAGAAGAAACATTCAGCAGACTGCGCGCCAGGGGAGAAAAAGCGCTGGTGGGCTTCATTACGGCCGGAGATCCCGACCCCGGGCGGTCCCTGGAGATAGCAAGGCAAATGTGCCGCTCCGGGCTGGACCTTCTTGAATTGGGCGTGCCCTTTTCCGACCCGACTGCCGACGGCCCGGTCATACAACGCTCGTCGGCGCGCGCAATCAGCGCCGGAGTGAACATGAAAAGCGTTATCGAAATGGTCCGCCGCATAAGGGAGTTCAGCTCGATTCCCATTGTAATTTTCAGCTACTATAACCCCATCCTTGCGTACGGGGCCGAAGAGTTCTACAGGGATGCGGTGGCGGCCGGGGCCGACGGGACCCTGGTGGTCGATCTGCCGCCGGAAGAATCTGATGAACTGACCGGCCTATGGGGAAACGGGCTTGATTTTATCCGGCTCGTCGCCCCGACCACCCCCCCCGAGCGCATGGCCCGGATAGCCTCGAAGGCTTCAGGGTTCATTTACCTGGTTTCCATGACCGGCATTACGGGCAGTGGCGGATTGAATCGTGAAGAAATAGCGTCGCGTGGCGCACGATTTAAGAAACAACTGCCACGGTCTGCCGATCTGCATCGGGTTCGGAATCTCCACCCCGGATGACGCCGCAAAAGTGTCGCGAGTTTGCGGACGGAGTAGTTGTGGGAAGCGCTTTTGAAAGGCTGATCGAATCCAGCCTGGAGGATGGAAACATAGCGGGCAGGGTAGGGGAGTACGTTGCTCGGCTCAAGAACGCCATTGTCCGGTAGAAAAATCCTCACCGCAGCATCTCATGTCCCGTTGGGCTGCCCGAACCCATGAAAAGGCGCCTGAACGAATTGTAGCTTAGTGGCGGCCTTTTCGAAGCAGAAACGGGGCGTGGTCATGAAGAGAACGGTAGGAGCGGGCCATGCAGGTGATGAACTTTTCGAGATCGCTCCTGCGCTTTTTTGTGGATAATCGATTTAGTTGAACTCCGGGTAAAACATCTACTCAATAAATCTGATCACAGGAATGGCTGAAAGCGAAAGGCCCGGATCAGATGCAAGCTCCCCCACTTCCTTTCTGAATCGCCCGGCGGATTGAAGAAGGTGGGCCACGTCGATCCCCATGCATTGGGGAGCGAAAGGACTCAGAAGCTCCATGCCGGAGGAGACAAGTCTCATAGCCCCTTTCATATTGGAGCTCTTCGCATGGTAGATGGCGACGCCTATCTGTAGAATGGCTTTGTAGAGGTCCCGTATTTTCCCCTGCTCAGCCATCCAGACTTCTTCCAGCGTTTCATGACACTCGTAGTAATCACCCCGATTGAACTGCCTGATGCCTTCGAGGAGCTTTAAAGGTGGTTTCTTCCTGCAATCGTATTCCATTCCGGCGCTTTCAAGCAGATCTCAGCCCTTCGACGCCTCAGGGCGAACGGTCATCTTGGAGGCAACGCAATTCTCCATGCCGCCTGCGTCACCAGCGAAGCATGAAAATGGGCCTATTTCCCAGGTAGTGTCCATCCGGAAACCTCGGATAAGACACTGGCAGTTTCCAATTCGGAAAGTAGGCATTTTTCGTCTTGGCAAGAAAATCAAGGGCTTGCGCGGAGGCGTACTCCGGTACGCCGCACAGGGAGCCCTCTCTTCGTTCGGGCTCGCGCTAAGAATTTGAGCCAACGAAAAACGCTTCAAGCTCAGCGCCCGATCCTCTGTGAGGGCGCAACCCGAAGATTGACGGCGCCAGGGCGGAAAAGGACCTTTTCCGGATGGAAACCAGGTAATCTGGCCGCTGATAGAATGTGGCCATCATAATGTCGGACAATTTCGAAGTAAAGATGCCTTAGTCGCTACTCGCGCAAGGGCTTTTTGTGCTTGATAAATGTTCCCCTGCGGTATTCATCGAAGGCGACCCGCAGTTCGTCCTGCGTGTTCATTACGATTGGGCCGTACCAGGCGACCGGCTCCCCTATGGGTCTGCCTGAGACCAGCAGAAACCGGAGCGGTCCGTCTTTGGCGCTGATGGAGACATGGTCGCCGTCCTCATAGAGGATGAGACACTCATTGCCGCATGTGCACTCACGATCCAGATCGAAGTAGTTCACTGCCAACGACCTCATGGCCGAAGGAATCCCGCTCCTCGTCGAAGTAGCCCTTTCCTTCGATCACATAGGCAAAAGCGGTATGGCCGCTCTCGATTGGATGGATGAAGGTGGAATTCGCAGGCGCAGTGACGTCGAGGTACTCGGGATCGATCACAATGTCCTGCACGGGCCCCCGGACCCCGTTCACCTTGCCGCAGATGATTTTCACCTTTACGCCGCCTTCGAGCGAAACTTCCGGGATCTGCTCTCGTCTTACATCACGATAGCGGGGCTCCATCATCTTCTGATAAGCGGGAAGGTTTGCCCAGAGCTGAAATCCACCCATGCGGCCGGCCTGGTCTCCCTTGGGCATTTCCTGATGAATGATGCCGCTTCCGGCGGTCATCCACTGCACGTCCCCGACCGTAATGTCACCTTTGTTTCCCATGCTGTCGCCATGCTCGACGTTCCCCTCGATCACATAGGTAATCGTCTCTATCCCCCGATGTGGATGCCAGGGAAAGCCGGGCAGATACTTCGCAGGATCATCGGAGCGAAAGTCATCGAGCAGAAGAAAAGGGTCGAACTGAGGGACCTGGTAATAGCCGAAAGCCCTCTTAAGATGAACGCCGGCCCCTTCTATGGTGGGCTTACTCTTTGAGACCGTCTTGATCTTTCTGAGCTTACGCATTTTTCACCTCCTTGAGATAGGTTTCCTGCGCCGGTTCACCACAGAGACGGAACATGGTTCGGACAGGGCAAGCATCCTTGGCCGTGACCAAAAGACGAAAAGCCATTCACCGCAGAGCACGCAGAGAACGCAGAGAAAACAACTGCTTGGATAAAGTTATTTGTAGGACTCCAGCAAACTATACATTAATTGCACAGAGGAAAGTTCTTCGACGACAAAAGATTGCACAAACAAGAAGAATCCAGGAGTCAATAATTTCAAATCTCTGTGCCCTCTTCCTGTCCGGACCACGTCCTGTCTCTGCTGTGAACGCTTACTTGTTAAGACGGGCAATGGATTATGTCCAGACAGATGCAGGAAAATGGCGTCCGTTGATCACGGCTACTCATGTCCCGTTGGGCTGCCCGAAACCACGAAAAAGGCTCCAGAACGAACCGCAGTCCAGCCCCTTGCGGGCGGCGTTTTCGTACCCATCCCCGTAAATCCTCTCCCGCGCAACTTTTCTCTGTCTCAGTGTCTGTGTGGTGTAGTTCCCTGTGAACTCTCACTCCCTGCGAGGCGTAGCAATCTCCTGAAGAATGTGCTATATTTCAGCTCAAATCTTTGAGGGGCGGGGGAGAAATGTTCTTCCTGATCGGTGGGGTTCAGCCCAAGACCGTTACTTTGGACGAGACTCCAAGAATTTGCTCCGCCTGTGGCCTGGCGCAAGCCAGACTGAAGCGGGTCGATCATTATCTGAGTCTGTTTTTTATTCCTCTTTTTCCTGTTAAAAAAGGTGACCCCGTTCTGATCTGTGATCGCTGCGGGGCGATTTCCTCTCCGGAAGGCGATTTTCGGGGGGCCATCGCAGGAAGCTCGCAGGGACAGCGTGTCCCGCAGTGCGGCTATCCCGTGGCTCGCGATTTTCGCTATTGCCCTTCGTGCGGAACGCGAATATAAGGGATCGAGCATAAATGGTGACAAAGATGAGCGAGAGCAAAAAGGTTTTACATTTTCCGACGGTTTCGCAGCCCAGCATCGATGAGGTGCTGACGCTTTTCCTCAAGGATCAGCAGAAGCGGCTGAAGCCCCGGACTTTCAACAGGTACGAAGAGGTCATAGATCTTTTGCGCCATTGTCTGAACGGACATGGATATCATGACCTGGATAATTCGTCCGAAGTGGCGCTCTACGAAAAGCTTTATTTCCAGAAAAACCTCGAATTCTGTTTTATTTTCGGTCCGGAAAAGATTGTGTCCTCCCTGCCCAACTTTTTGAACTATTTCATGATACGAAAAGTCATGGCTTCCGAGGCCTTGCTTCAGGCCGCGGGAGTAGTTGCAAAAAAACTGGTGAAGTGGCTGGAGGAAAACGGCTACATTGGAAAGGAAATGGCCGACCGGGTTACCAGGCTTGCCGCCGAGGCGGCAAGAGAGCTGCCCGCGGCCGAACGGCTTGCAAGACTGATATACGAATACGCCCAGAGCCATGCTCCCAGATACTGGACTGCCGAACTGGACGACTATTTCGTAATCGACCAGATCCATCCCGGAATCTTGATCCTGTCCGGGATAGCGACTTCAGGGATCGTGGAAGTGCGCGTCCCGAAAGAGATAACCGATCACTGCCGAAAAGGCTGGCAGGTCAACCTGCTTCTGGGAAAGACCCGAAACGGGTGGTGCATTCTGGAAACGGGAAACGTTTACCCCAATTAGCCTCGGGTAGAGTTATCAACCGAAAGGCGGGCTGTTTGCCCGCCTTTTCAGTCTGCAAGTCCGCAATGAGTTTTTCCCGCGTAAGCGTTCAGCCCGGAATACGAGGATGGGACCAAAAGAATTGCCCTTGGCTTAAACAAATGAAAAGCGTTTTTCCTCTGCGGTGACAGGCGCTTTCCCGCTTCCCCATAGCGATTGCTACCCAAGGCGCGAATTTACAAACTCCCAGTTGATCAGATTGTCGATAACGGCCTGTATGTAATCGGGTCTTCTGTTCTGGTAGTCAAGGTAGTAAGCGTGCTCCCAGACGTCGACGGTCAGCAGCGGTCTTGATTCCGTGCGCGACCGGGGTATCGGCGTTTCCAGTTTTGGTCACCTCGAGTTTGCCGTTTTTGAGTCACCAGCCAGGCCCACCCGCTTCCGAACTGTGTAACTCCGGCGTTTTTCAATTCTTCTGCAAATTTTTCGTAACTTCCGAAATCAGCAGTCGATCTTTTGCGCTATCTGACCCGTAGGGCGGCCCCCTCCCTTGGGTTTCAGGCAATTCCAGAAAAAGGAATGATTCCAGGCCTGGGCGACATTATTGAATATCCCGGCCTTGGAAGCGTCCCCGGCAACTTTTTTGATTATGGCCTCGGCGTCTTCTTTGTCCAGATCGGTCCCGGCAATGAGCTTGTTTCCATTATCGACATAGGCCTTGTGGTGCTTGTCGTGGTGAAACTCCAGGGTCCTTGCGCTGAGATAGGGCTCGAGCGCGTTTTTCGCAAACGGCAGGTCGGGCAATGTGAGAGCCATAATTCTTCTCCTTTTGAGTTGCTCTGGTTGACGGCATTTTTCACGATGGGTCATGTGGATTGCGAAACTAAATCGTTTGCAAATTAAGCATGTCTTGAATAATGCTCAAGTGCGGAGGCATACCGGATTTAATCGAGCGGAGGGTTGAAATAGCCTAGCCTGACATTGGGGAATTCATCCCGGATTCGCAAGATCAGGCGCTGGATTCCGATCTGCTTTTCGCTCAGGTCCGGTTTGAGCTTGTCGAGACACCACTCGGGGTCGATATTCAGGTTTCGCATCTGGATCATATCGAGGCGGGTTTCGGATATTAGCTTCCTGAGGGCGTTCCATTCGCTTTTCTGATCTGTAAATCCAGGCAGAACGAAATAATTGATGGATGCAAACCCGCCGTTCGCTTTAACAACGGAGATAGAGCGCCGCGCGTGTTCGAAGCTATAACCCTTCGGGCGGAAGTATTTTTCATAGTACTCGGGACGAGCGCTGTTCATGCTGACGCGGATGCTCTGGAGACCGGCGCGGCAGAGCTTTTCGACAGCGTCTGGAAGACTTCCGTTTGTGTTGAGATTGACTGTGCCTCGGCCTGTGGCTTTGCGCATCATGCGGATCGAGGCTTCAAGGGTTTTGAGCCTGCAGCAGCGGCTCCCCCTCGCAGCCCTGCCCGAAGCTGACCACTGCTCGAGGCGCCTTCTGAAGGTGCGGGATTGCAACGCCGCATATCTCATCAGGGCGAAGGTACGAAGGCGATACGGTCCTGGGTTGCGCACAGGCCTGTGCCATCCTGGAGGCTGATGCAGCCCGATGCACCGGGCGTTGCACTCCGGGGAGGTAGGGAAGCGGGGCCTCCCACCGGTTCATGAACAGGTTTCTTGCCGCCGGGCAGCCGTAAGTAAGAGCGCATCGCCCAAGGTGCTGCAAGAGCCTGTTTTCACGCTCCGCTTTCATGCGTCGCGGCGGCGTTTCGCTCGATTACTTTCGGGTCAAAATTGCGGAAATCCTGCCGCCGGTCGCTGTCGATTCTCACTGCGGGAACCACAAAGCCCCCGTTTAGCCAGCCCACGGCAGTGTAAGCGAAAAGAGGCAGAAGAGGCGCAACGGCATTGGTCTTGTAAGCGGGGGAGTATAGTCGCGTATAGGCGGGGGAAATGAATGCCGCCACAGCCCGGACAGGTTTGGCTGGATCGAAGGGGTCTGAGGGCATGGGCTCGAATCTGCCCCCTTCGGGGTTGAAGCCAACGGGCAGACGCTCGGGGAGCAGGAACAGTTCGCTGCCTTCGGGGAGCTGAATCAGTTCAGCCGATCGAGGCCTTTGCCATTTGTTGGCGCTGGCTCCCGCCATTTCCAGGGCGGGCCAGTCGTATATATTTCCGTTGACGTCAGCGTAGACGAGCGCCGGCCGGTCTTTCATCGGGGTTTTTCAAAATCTCCTTGAAGCTGCTAAATCGCGCTCCTATAACATATCTCAAATTATAAAGCATCCGGTCGAGGAATTCGAAAGCAAAAGGGGTCATCTGCTGGTGGTGGATTATAATTCCGGTCAGACCCTTCATTTTTGAGAGCCCGGAAAACCGATCTATCAACAGGGCAAAGTCGCCGGCAGGATTTATTGCCTTCCTGGTGAAAAGGTCGAGGCGGGTCGGGAGGTGTTTTATACCGTAAAGCGATTTTACGCCGGGTGGGAATGGGGCCGTTGCTGAAATGCCTTTGAAGTCCAGTTTGCGCAAGGCCCCCAGAGTAGCTGTGGAAAAACGGTTCCATGGAGGAGTAAAGACCGGAACGAAATTGAGACCAAAAATGCGCTCCATTTTAGTGCGGCCCTGAAGAATATCCTCGTACTGGCGCTCAGGAGTCCTTTCCGATCCGAATTCACTTCTGACGCCCTCTTTTTGCCAGTTGATATGCCTCCAGCCATGTTGGTGCCAGTTCCAGAGGTCTTCATCCACGGGCGCCGACCGGAAAACCTTTTCCTGCCAGGTCTCGCTCAGCCACGCGGGGATGACCGCCATCGCAAGCGGGATCCTGTAGAATCGAAAGAGCCTGCACAGAGCGTCAAAGGCTTTGCTGGCGGCTCCGATATCATCGGCGCGAAAAAAAATCGGGGGCAGCACGGCCGAGGCCATCTTGGCGGATGCTTCGTCCAGCATTTCTTTCCAGCCAGGCAAAGGCGCCTTCCAAACTGGAGAGTACCTCCTTGGCATGTAGGAAGCATCAAGGCCAAGGACATCGGGACGGAGGTGAAGTCCCCCTTCCATCGGGCCGCTCCTCTGCTGAAGAAGCCAAAAACAGATGATTGAAAATTAATGTGAAGGAAATATAAAGGATGGACTTGAACTGAGTTACAACCAAGTTGCAATCTATAGCATGGTTTGCCCCGGAGTCAATTGTTATTTGACCCGAAATCTGAGCGTTGATCTTTTTGGCAATTTTGCTAGCATTAGGGCCTTGAAAAGTTTCTTTGATGTTCAAACACCCCTTTCGGTAAAGAGTGGCCGCTTATCAATTTCATACAGGGAGTTTTTCCCGCCGGATCAAAACCCACATCGCAGGGCCGGAGCATCGGTTCGCGATTGTGGTCCCGCCTGAACTTGCCCGCATATGTCTGAACGAGGCCCGTTCGCTCGATATTCCGCAACCGGAGGTTAGCGATGCAGGGTTGGAATTTAGCGGCAGGCTGAAAGACGCTTACACCTGTAACCTTTGGCTCAGGACTGCGAGCCGGGTGCTTTGCAGGCTTGCCCCATTTCGTGCAGGAACTGCCGAAGAGCTCTTCTACAAAGCTTCGCGCATACCCTGGGAGCTTTGGCTCAATCAGAAGATAAAGCTCGATATCGAAGCCCACGTGGAATATTCGCGCATATGCCACGAGGGAAGGGTGGCCGAGGTCATTTCAGAGAGCATCGAAAAAAGACTGAGGAAAAATTGGCCTCTCCATCCCTCGGATACCCTGGTTAAAGACATGGAGCAGCCAGGGCCGGGCGAATCGATCGCCGGAGGGCTGCAATCTGATGATTGCCGAACTGAAGCAAAAAATCCTCGTTCGTCTTCTAGAGAATCACTGCCGGATCAGCATCGATATGTCCGGCGCCCATCTGCACCAAAGGGGATATCGGCTCCGGCACACGGGCGCCCCCCTGCGTGAGACTCTTGCAGCCGCCATCCTCTTGAAGTCGGATTGGACGGGCAATGAGCCGCTTGTCGACGGGATGTGCGGTTCGGGCACTTTCCCGATCGAGGGGGCTTTGATGTCCCGGCGGATTGCTCCGGGGCTTGGCCGGGATTTTTTATTCCAGAGGTGGCCTTCATTTCAGAAAAAGACCTGGGAATATCTGCGACGCAAGGCAAAGGAGACCTCGCTTCTCGAAGGGCCTGAGACGATCATCGGAATCGATATCGATCCGGAGGCTATCGGAGTATCGGCTGAAAATGCAGATCGCGCCGGAGTAGGTGGCGACATCCGATGGGAGAAGATGGATTTCTTTGAGTTCAATCCCCGGAATAGAGGGCTGAGAAAAGGTCTGCTTGTGTTGAACCCGCCCTACGGAGTACGGCTGAGCGCGGGAGGAGTAGACCTCTACGACAGAATCGGCGCCCACCTGAGACTTAATTTCAAAGGCTGGAAATACGCCGTCCTCGCGAGGTCCCGGCTGGAAGCAGCCGCAATGGGTACGGGCCGGGTGCGCTTGTGGAACATCCGGCATGGAGGAATACACATCACGGTGGTGCTTGGCAGGATTGCCTGATCTGGCTGATCCTCTCTCGGTCCGAATCATGTCTGTCCGGACATCTGTCTTTGCGATCTCTCCGCATGTACGAAGGCCGACTCTGGCCAAAAAAAATAATCTTCTTATCTTCCCTCTTATCAACCTCGTCATTATCGGTCCGCTCAGGATACTTCGCCATTATCAGGAATCCACTTATGGGTCGCCAAGGAAAGCCAATCGAAGCCTTTTAGTCATTTTGAGGAGAAATGCCCACCATGATTATTGGCGTTCCAAGAGAAATTCACATTCGAGAGAGCCGTGTGGCGCTTCTGCCTGAACACGCCGCCAGACTCGCGCATGCAGGGGCCGATATGATGGTCGAATCCGGTATCGGCCGCTCCCTGGGCATTCCGGACGAGGCTTATGACAAGGCCGGGGCTACGGTAATCGCTGACCGGAAGAGCCTGCTCAAAGAGGCCGACCTGGTGCTGAGCATCCGTGGACCTTCCCGTGAAGAGGTCCCCGGCTTGAAACATGACGCTATCTGCATCAACCTGATGGACCCGTTCCGCGAAAAAGTGATGGTCGAAATTCTGCGCGATCGGGGCGTGTCGGCTATCAGTCTTGAAATGATCCCCCGCATCACCCGCGCCCAGAAAATGGACGTTCTGAGCTCCCAGGCCAACTTGGCGGGATACGCCGCAGTGATCGTGGCCGCCGAGCGGCTGGCCAAGATCTTTCCCATGATGATGACGGCAGCCGGTACGATTTCGCCGGCCCGGGTCTTCATTGTCGGGGCAGGGGTGGCGGGCCTTCAGGCCATAGCAACGGCAAAACGGCTAGGTGCGCGCGTAGAAGCTTTTGACACCCGGCCGGAGGTTGAGGAACAGGTTAAATCCCTGGGCGCCCGATTTGTCAAGATCGACTTGGGAGAAACCGGTCACACGCAGGGCGGTTACGCCAGGGTTTTGAGCGAGGAGCAGCTTGCCGTGCAGCGGGCGGCCCTGGCCGGCGTGTGCGCCGCTTCAGACGTTGTGATCACCACCGCTCAGGTGTTCGGCCGCAGAGCTCCGCTCATCATCACCGAAGAGATGGTCCGGGGCATGTCCAGAGGGTCGGTGATCGTAGACGGCGCGGTAGAGTCCGGCGGCAATGTCGCCGGTTCTCGGCCGGACGAGGAGGTGGATGTTAACGGGGTCCTGATCATCGGCTTGGAAAATCTGCCGGGGCGGGTTGCCGTACATGCCAGCCAGATGTTTTCCTCGAACATGTTCAACCTGGTGATTGAATACTGGGACCCCGGAGAACGGTGGTTCCGGATGAACTTCGATGACGAGATAATCAAGGGGTGCGTGATTACCCACCAGGGTGAAATCGTAAATGAGACTATTGTCAGGCATTATTCGGGTAGCCTAGATATCCAACTTTCACTCGACCTTGAATCTGGAGCGCCGACATGGAATGCCAGAATTTTCTGATCCTGCTCTACATTTTCGCCCTGGCCGTTTTCGCGGGCTATCACGTGATTTCGAAGGTGCCCCAGCTTCTTCATACGCCGCTCATGGCTTTTACCAATGCAATTTCAGGCATCTCCCTTGTGGCTTCGCTGATCATTGCCGGAGAGGGCCGGAACACGGCAAGTTCCATTCTCGGCGCCGTGGCGGTGGCGGCGGCATCAATAAACGTGGTGGGTGGTTTTCTCATTACGGACAGGATGCTCAGGATGTTCAAAAAGAAAGAGAAGACTAAAGCATGAATGCCCATGATCTGTTTGCAGGCATCGATTTGAGGCAGACCGGATACCTCTTCACCCTTTTGATCGCATCGGTCCTCTTTCTTCTGGGATTGCGCGGCCTTTCGCATTCCGAGACGGCGCGCCGGGGGCTAAACCTTGCGGCATTGGGAATGTTGCTCGCCGTGGTGGGCACACTCCTGAGCAAAAGGATTGTGACCTATGAATGGATCGTTGGGGGACTGGTTGTAGGAACGGTGATCGGGGTCCCGATGGGCCGATGGATCCCCATGACCAAGATGCCTGAGCGAATCGCGCTTTCGCATGCTTTCGGAGGCCTTGCGGTCGCGCTGGTCGGCGTGGCCGAATATTTCAATCATAATATGCAACTCAGCCCTTTTGATATCGGGGCGATTGGCTTTGAAGTGTTGCTCGGAACTATTACGTTCACCGGAAGTTTGATGGCTTTCGGGAAATTGATGGGCATCCTGCCGGGCCGGCCGCAAACTTTTCCGGGGCAAAACGCGATAAATTTGGCCCTTCTAGCCGTAGCACTTGACGCTGGTGGTCATTCTGGCGGCAAGACCCGATCAGCAGGTATTGTTCAACACACTCCTTGCGATTGGGCTGCTTCTGGGCGTTTTCTGGTCGTTCGCATCGGCGGGGCCGACATGCCTGTCGTCATCTGCCTGCTCAATTCCTACGCCGGTCTTGCGGCGGCGGCGACAGGCTTTGCCTTGAACGTTCCGGTGCTGATTGTCTGCGGGGCCTTGGACGGCGGCTCCGGATTCATTCTGGCGGTCCGCATGAGCAAGGCCATGAACCGCTCATTCCGCAATGTCATCTTCGGGGCTTTCGGGGCCAAGGTCCATCAGAAGATCGACGGAGAAAGAGCAGCGGGCATGGTTCGCGAGGGTACGCCTGAGGATGCCGCTGAACTCCTGAAGCTTGCCGAGTTCGGTCATCGTGGTTCCGGGTTACGGGATGGCCGTGGCGCAAGCGCAGCATGCGGTGCGCGATCTGGCGGAGTTGCTCGAAAAAACCGGGGCCGTCGTAAGATATGCAATCCATCCCGTTGCGGGACGGATGCCCGGACATATGAACGTTCTTCTTGCCGAGGCGAATGTGCCCTACGATCAGCTCTACGAGCTCGATTTGATCAATGATGATTTTCGAAGGACGGATGTTTCCATCGTGGTCGGCGCCAATGACGTGGTCAATCCGGCCGCAAAGGATACACCGGGCAGCCCGATCTACGGGATGCCGATTCTAAATGTGGATCAGTCGAAGGCCGTAATCGTCCTCAAACGAAGCATGAATCCGGGTTTTGCCGGTGTTGAAAATGACCTTTTCGTACGGCCGAACACAATGATGGTTTTCGGCGATGCAAGAAAAACTCTTGCACAGATTACGGCGGCAGTGAAGAACGAAAGATAAGTTGGACTCACGAAGCGGACCTCGGTTCGTCATTGAGCCCGGCAAGGATTTCATCTACTCTCGTCAAGTCGCTGGACCTGATGTCCCAGTCCAACGCTCCCGCATTTTCTTCGGCCTGCTTCGCGGTCCTCGCCCCGGCTATGACGCAGGTAACTCCCGGCTGGTGGATGGCCCATCTCAGGGCAAACTGAGCGGGGGTCTTTCCGTATTCGGCTGCAACCGTTTTGATTTCATTCACGGCGTCTGCATATTTTTTGAAGCGGTCCCGCTTGAACATGGGATCGGTCCGGCGAAGGTCGCCTCTTGGAAAAGTTTCGTTTCCGGTGAATTTGCCGGTAAGCAGTCCCCGGCACAGTCCGCCGTAAACGAGTGTGGGGATTTCGTTTTCAACGCAAAAAGGAAGGACCTCTTTTTCGGCCTGTCGTTCAAACATATTGTACGGAGGTTGGAGGCTATAAACGGGGCCCGTTCTCAGGCAATCCAGGACCTGTTCGCGGCTGAAATTGCTAAGGCCAAAGCAGCGGATTTTGCCTTGTTCCTGCAGTTTTATCAGGGCATTCATGGAATTTTCGAAAGGTACGTCCGGATCGGGCCAGTGGATCTGGAGAAGGTCGATGCATTCGACTCCGAGCCGGCGCAGGCTCTACTCGGCTTCATGCAAGATGCGCTCAGGGCGGGAATTTCGGCGAATTCGCCGGCCCTGGTCCCACTCGAGCCCGCATTTCGTCGCGACCGTGACTTTTTCACGTCCCCATTGGCCGATCGCGCGTCCGACAATCTCTTCCGATTTTCCGAACCCGTAGACGGGAGCAGTGTCGATGAAGTTTATCCCGAGTTCAAGCGCACGCAGGATGGCGAGCAGGGCCTCTTTTTCATCAGAGCCTCCCCATGCCCAGCCCCCGGTTACCCAGGTGCCCTGCACAAGCCTCGAAACCTTGAAATCCGTTTTGCCGAACCATACCTGTCTCAACCATAAAAGCTCAATCTCTACACCTGGCGGAGCGTCAAGCTCAAATATTGGCGCCGGAAAGACGGGAGTGTTCTATTTTCGTGCACTTGTTCATCACAACGCTCAGACCGGCGCGCCTCGCCTTTTGGGCCGCCTCTTCGTGTTCCAGGCCAAGCTGCATCCATACCGCGCCGGCCCCAATTTCGATCGCCTCATCAACGACGGCCGGCAATAGCGTCGGGCTTGCGGAAAATATCCACCACGTCTACATGCTCCGGAATTGACTTCAAGTCCGGATAACATTTTGCCCCCAGAACTTCGTCGCACTTCGGATTGACTCCTATCACCTTAAAACCTTGCTCGATCAGATATTTTGCAACCTTGTGGCTGGGGCTCTCCTCTTTGGCCGAGATGCCGACGACGGCTATTGTTTTCGCGCTGCACAGGATATTTCTCACATCCCGGTCCTCCGCTGCGGGGCCGATCTTCTATTTTACATTCGATGCTCATTTTTCCCCCTCATGTGAAAAATATTTATCTGCGATAGAAAATAGTCAGAAGGCTCAAACTGTCAAGGAAGCTAAAATTCTATTGAATTTCAATCACTTTTGCAAATTATTTGACTCTCGTGGGATGCAAAGGATACTAGAAAGAGCGCAATGAGGAGACGCGTATAAATCGCCCCCTTGCCACTTTCGCCCTCAGCCCCTTTACCGTCCGGGGGCAAGGATCGCAAAGATGGAGTAAAGATGCAGTTTTTGTCCGGCGGCGCCGAGCTTCTACAAACGGCTCTTCTTATCTGCCCTGGTAATCATAATCGTCTTGCTGGGTCTTAATCGTCATCTGCGTCCTGATTCTGCTTCGCAGAAAGGGCGGCGATTTTACCTCATTCATTCCCCGCTTCGATTCGGTGGACAAAGGAGTGGAGCGATGCGAGCGTTCATTGCGGGATGAAATCGCCAAAAACCGCGAAGAGGCCACACTGGTGGCCCGGCAGGGACGCGAGGAGACCGGAAACGCTCTGAAGTCTTTCGGAGATTCCCTTCAAACCAGCATGACCAATATTGCCGGTCTTCTAAAGGCTGAGCTTGACGGATTTGCCGGCCAACTCTCAATTCTGACGGAGACAACCGAGAAGAAGCTCGACTCGATGCGAGAGACCATCGAGCGTCGGCTGCAGGCGGTGCAGCAGGAAAGCGTCAAACAGCTTTCAATGGTGCGCGACGATTCTTCAGCCAATTCGAAGACACTGCGGGAGGAGACTTCGAGTTCTCTGAGGAACTTTAACGAAACCTTGAAGAATTTCAATGATTCGGTGCTAAAGGGAATGTCCGGCATGGCGACGCTGCAAAAGGAACAAATCGAGGCGTTTGCCCTCAGGCTGGCGAGGTTGACCGAATCCAACGAAAACCGGCTGGACGCCCTTCGAAATGCGATAGACGACAAACTCAAACAGATTCAGGAAGACAACTCCAGACAGCTCGAACAGATGCGGGCAACAGTTGATGAAAAACTTCAGGGGACCCTCGAAAAAAGACTCGGCGAATCGTTTAAGCAGGTCTCGGAAAGACTGGAGCAGGTCCATAAGGGATTGGGCGAAATGCAGGCCCTGGCGACGGGGGTCGGCGACCTGAAGCGGGTGCTGACCAATGTGAAAACCAGGGGCGTATGGGGAGAAATCCAGCTGGAAACGCTCCTTGAACAGATCCTGACTCCGGACCAATTCGAACGAAATGTCCAGACGAAGGAGAATTCTGCGGAGGCGGTGGAATTTGCCAGTCCGGTTGCCGGGGCGGAGGCGATGACGACAGCACGGAGGTCGTGTGGCTTCCAATCGATGCAAAATTCCCTATCGAGGATTACCAGAGGCTGGTTGACGCCCAGGAGAATTGCGACCCGGCAGCCGCCGAACAGGCGGCAAAGATGCTGTCCGCCACAATAAAGAATTGCGCAAAAACGATTTGCGACAAATACCTCAACCCGCCCGCAACGACTGATTTTGGCATCATGTTTCTTCCTACCGAGGGTCTTTACGCCGAGGTAATCAGAAGGACCGGGCTGGTTGAAAGTCTGCAGCGTGAATGCCGCGTGATGGTGGCGGGACCGACTACTCTGGCCGCTCTTCTGAACAGTCTGCAGATGGGGTTTCGAACGCTTGCCATTCAGAAGCGATCAAGCGAGGTCTGGAAGCTTCTCGGGGCGGTCAAGACCGAATTCGGGAAATTCGGAACTACTCTCGACGGGGTCAAGAAAAAATTGGATCAGGCGGCCAATACTATGGATGACGCCGCAAAGAGGTCTCGCGCAATAGAGCGGAAGCTGCGCAACGTGCAGGAGCTTCCATCCGAAGAAGCCCAGGTGCTTCTGGGCGCAAACGATTCCGAACCTGAGCCGGACGAATCCAATTCCCGATACGTTCCGGCTAAAAACTTCGAATCAACCAAATAAACAGACGAAAATATTGACATCGGTTGAATTTAGCGATATAGGCAGGCGGTTTAATGAATATCGACGTAAGGATTGGCCGTTCGTGAAAAAATGATGGTAGTTCCCGGCTCAACCGAGTTTCCGTTAAGCTGGGAGTAGTCCTCCGGAAATTGTGTCCTGGTTTCAATTCTCCGCGAAAACCGTAATTTCTTATTTGCACTATAAGCTCTTAACGGCCCGGTTCCATTTCCGCATCGAACTTAGTATCTTTTGGGATACACAGGCGCCGTGAGAACGGTTTTCCGGTTTGCGATCCCCACTGAATATCCGAATTGCTTCAAGGGGATTGCGTCCAGTTGCTCTCGGGGTTCTCGATATTTGTTTTTCTAATCAGCTTAGGAGGATAAGCATGGTTGACGTAGAAACACAGAGTATTCTGGTGGTCGGGGGCGGCATGAGCGGGCTGACAGCCGCCATCGAAGCAGCAGAAGCGGGCCGCGAGGTCTATCTCGTTGAGAAAAATCCTTATCTGGGAGGTCGAGTAGCCCAGCTTCACCAATATTTTCCGAAGCTGTGCCCCCCATACTGCGGCCTCGAACTGAATTTCCGCAGGATAAAAAACAACAGCAGGATTCGCTTCTTCACCATGGCTGAGGTGGAATCGGTTTCCGGCCAAAAAGGCGCGTGGGATGTCAGGATCAAAATCAATCCCCGCTATGTAAATGAGAAGTGCACCGGCTGCGGCAAATGCTACGAGGCATGCACGATGGAGATCGACAATCCGTTCAATTATGGGATGGATAAGATCAAGGCCGCATACTTGCCGCACGAGATGGCCTTCCCTCAGCGATACGTGATCGACCCGGCGCTTGCCAAAAGTCCGGAAGGCACAGAAGGTCAAGCAATCGTGCGAGTATGACGCGATCGAGCTGGACATGCAGGCACAAGACGGTTGAACTGAAGGTCGGGGCCGTGGTCTGGGCGACGGGCTGGAGCCCTTACGACGCCAAGAAGCTTGATACGCTCGGCTTCGGGACTTATCCGAATGTTATAACCAACGTTATGATGGAGCGCCTGGCGGCGGGCAACGGCCCAACACAGGGCAAGATCGTGCGCCCTTCGGACGGCAAGGCGCCGCAGACGGTTGCTTTCGTGCAATGCGCCGGTTCGCGCGATGAGAACAACCTCCCGTTCTGTTCCTCCATCTGCTGCATGGCTTCAATGAAGCAGGCCACTTACGTGCGCGAACAATATCCGGATGCAAAGATATACATCTTCTTCATCGATATTCGGGCTATGGACCGGCTGGAGTCCTTCTACGCCAAGCTAAAGGAAGACGGCAACATTACTTTCTTCAAGGGCAAGGTAGCCAAGATCGAAGAGGACGCCGCAACGAAGGACCTAATCCTCAAGGTCGAGGATACCACTGCGGGCAGCCTGAACCAGATCAAAGTCGATCTGGCGGTGCTTGCCACCGGCATGCAGCCGAACACTTCCCTTTCGCCCTTGCCTGCATTCGCACAGCGCGATGACTACGGATTCATCTCCGCCATGGAAGTGACCCCGGGGTTTTTCGCAGCAGGCTGTTCCAGGACCCCTGCGGGCGTTTCAGAATCAGTTCAGGACGGCACAGCCGCAGCGCTCAAAGCCATACAATCAGTTGTCAGGAGGTAGACTCGATGGACAAAAAGATTGCGGTATATATTTGCAAGGGCTGCGGAATCGGGGAGGCTCTCGACATAGAACAGCTCAGCAAGGTTGCAACATCCGAATGCAAGGCGGCGGTGTGCAAAAACCATTCGAACCTTTGCAGTTCCGAAGGCGCACAGCTAATCAGGGATGACATCGCAAACGAGGGCGTAAACACCCTGATAGTCGCCGCCTGTTCGCAGCGCGTGATGTACGATGTTTTTAACTTCGAAGGGACTCTCCTGGATCGTGTAAACCTGCGCGAGCAGGTAGTATGGAGCCATCCGGCAAACGATGAAGACACCCAGATGATGGCCGAAGACTACCTTCGGATGAGCGCCGCCAGGATGAAGCAAACGGAGCCTCCCGAGCCTTACCTGCCCGAGCAGGAAATGTCGAAGGACATCCTGGTCGTGGGCGGCGGGACGACCGGTATGACGGCGGCCCTCGAAGTGGCCAAAGCGGGATATTCCGCCGTGCTTGTCGAGAAGGAAAACGAGCTTGGCGGTTTTCAGAAAAACGTCTCGAAAAACGTCACCTTCCCCTTCAAAGACGTTCAGGCCAACGAAATCAACAAGCTGATCGCCGCTGTCAATAATAATGAAAAGATCAAAGTGCTGACCGGCTCGAAGGTTGAAAAGCTCTCCGGCGGCCCGTGCGTTTTCAATGCACATATCAAGCAGAACGGGTCCACAAGCGATCATAATATCGGAGCGGTCGTCCTGGCTGCGGGCTGGAAGCCCTATGACCCTGAAAAGCTGGACAAGAAGCTCGGGTACGGCGCATCCGCAAACGTCATCACAAACATTCAGTTCGAAGAACGCGCAAAGTCGGGCAAAATAACGAGGCCGGCGGACGGCAAGGCCTTGCAGACGGTCGCCTTTATTCAGTGCGCCGGTCAGCGCGACCCCAAACACCTTGCTTACTGTTCTTCGATCTGCTGTTTCACCGCCCTTAAGCAGGCCATCCAGGTCAAGCAGCAGGATGCGAAGGCGAACGTGTTCGTTTTCTACCAGGAGATGCGCACCCCCGGCCAAGGTGAGGATTTCTTCAGAAAGGCCCAGCAGGAGGGCGTAATTTTCGTCAGGACCCAGGCGCCCGAGGTCCTCACGAGCGGAGGCAAAGTTGCCGTGCAGGCTTTTGACGAGCTTCTCGGGGAAAGTATCATCCTGGACGACGTGGACATGGTTGTGCTCGCCACCGGGATGGTCCCGGCGACGGCGTTCGGAGAAGACTACAAGGCGAAGAAGGAAGAAGACGAAGGGAAAAAAGATGAAATGGTCGCCTCCGTGGACTCCATTTTTATCTCGGACATCCTGAATCTTGAGTACCGCCAGGGTCCTGAGCTTCCGGAGCTTCAGTACGGGTTTCCGGATTCCCACTTTATCTGTTTCCCGTACGAGAGCCGCCGGACCGGTATTTATGCGGCCGGTCCGATCCGCCGTCCGATGGGTATTTCAAACGCCATCGAAGACGCTGCCGGCGCCGCCATGAAGGCCATCCAGTGCGTCGAACTCACCAGCAAGGGCATGGCGGTTCATCCCAGGGCCGGTGACTTGACCTACCCGGAATTCTTCATGCAGCGCTGTACGCAGTGCAAGCGGTGTACGGAAGAATGTCCGTTCGGCGCGATCAACGAGGACGAAAAAGGAAACCCTCTTCCTCAGCCGACCCGGTGCCGCCGCTGTTCGGTGTGCATGGGCGCATGCCCCGAGCGCATCATCTCCTTCAAGAACTATTCGGTGGGGATGATCGGCGATATAATCAAGTCGATCAATGTCCCGGACGAATACGAGGAGAAGCCCCGCATCCTCCTGCTCTGCTGCGAAAACGACGCCTATCCCGCGTTGGATATGATCGGGCTTCGCAGGATGAGCTACAATGCGTGGGTTCGCGTAATTCCCCTTCGCTGCCTCGGCTCGCTCAACCTTGTGTGGATCGCCGACTCTTTATCCAAGGGTATCGATGGGATCATGCTACTGGGGTGCCGTCACGGCGATAATTATCAGTGCCATATGATCAAAGGCAGCGAACTGGCTAACATTCGGCTGAGCAAGGTCAAGGAAACCCTCGACCGACTCGTTCTGGAATCGGATCGTGTCAGGTTCGAGACAGTGGCGATTACCGATTACGATAAGCTTCCCGCTCTGCTCGATGAATTTGCCGAAAAACTTGTTGAAATCGGTCCGAACCCATACAAGGGATATTAATAACTGACAGAAGAGCCGCTCCCTCGGTAGTTTCCTCTGCCGGACAGAACAGTGCAGGAGGTTTAACGGATGAGCAACAAAGTCGATCCCAATTTGATCAGGGAATTGGAGGAATTCGGGCTAAAGGATGCGAACAAGTGCTACAATTGTGGAAACTGCACCGCTATCTGCAACCTGTCGACCCCTGAGAACCCTTTCCCGAGGAAATTGGTAAGGTACATTCAACTGGGGCAAAAAGAGAAAATCTTGAGGTCGCCCGAACCCTGGCTGTGCTATTACTGCGGTGACTGCTCGACCAGGTGCCCCCGCGGGGCGGACCCTGGCGAGACAATGATGGTGTTGCGCAGATACCTCACTTCGCTCTACGACTGGACGGGTTTTGCGCGCAAGTTCTATACTTCTGAAACATTCGAGATCCTTGCCGTAGCAATAGTCGGTATTCTGGTCGGTATTGGACTGCTGGTTTTCCACAGCGGCCCGATAAACTGGACGCACACGGACATTAACTCCGTATGGCCGTCGGATCAAATCGAAAAGGCCGACCTGGTAATGGCCGCCATATTGTCGTTTTTTCTACTTACCAATGTGTTCCGCTGCATCAAGATCGTCATGGGGGATTACTTTACCAAGGTTCCCGTGGGGATGTACTTGGACGAACTGAAGCTCTTCTTCATTAACCTTTTTACTCAGAAACAGTTCGGCAAATGCAATGACAGGCAGCAGTGGATCGTCCATCTTGCAATTATGACCGGATATTCCGCTATCTTTCTCATGGTGGTTGTTTTGGTGAACGGGCTGCCACTGGGGATCGATTGGCTGAAGTTTCAGCGCGGTTGGGCTTCTCTGGGCGGAAAGATCGAGTACTCGATCTTTCACCCGATCCGGCTGATCGGCTATTATGCGACATTTGCGATCATGTACGGCACCACATACGCGCTGATCGGGCGTTTCAGGAAAAGCAAGCCGCAATATAAGAATTCGCATGGGACCGACTGGATGTTTTTGATCCTGCTCCAGTTGACCACCATGACCGGCATTTTCATCAACTTCACTCGCTTACTCGATTGGCCTTTGGTCACCTACGGCATCTACGTCATTCACATGATGGTGGCGATCCCGATGCTCGTTCTCGAAGTGCCTTTCGCCAAATGGGCGCACCTTGCCTACAGACCGGTCGTTCTTATGCTGCTGAACGTAAAAGAAAAATATATTGCCGAACATGGGCGTGCCGAAGTGGCGGTCCTTACGGAAAAGACGGCCGCCTGACAGAGAATGGAAGAGGAAGGATTTGCGGTCCTCCGGCTTTCGATAGCCCGTCTTCGGACGGGCTTTTTTTGTCGAGCAGGCCAGGTTGGCGGACTGAGGGACCTGCATCGCCGAGCCTGGAAATCGGGACCGCCAGCCAGATTCGTCGCCACCTTCGGTGACGGCTGCAGCAGGGTCTCGACGCTCCGAGATGAGACGTGCACGCATGTTTTCGCGCAAGCCCTGCCCTATGGCGGGCGAACTTGTGCTGAGCTAGTGGCAAAGGGGGGCGGGTTCTTTCCCTGCCAGGACCAAAAATCGGATGAAATCCTCCATGGTCAAGGCCGACCAGGTAAAACAGACCGGCGCCGCTATTCTTGCCACCGCATGTGAAAATTGCCATACCCAACTGAGCGACCTCAATCAACATTATCAAATGGGAGTTGAGGCAGCAGTGTCCGGTTAGGTTTTTGCTAGCCGGGAGCTTGTCCCTTGTTCTTTGAAATCTTGAAAGCTTCCACTGGCAACCTTGATGCCCTGAAGCTCGTTACGAATTTGGGTCCTGAGTTGTCTGACTCTCTTGATGCTGACTCTTTCCCCGAAATGGTTCTGGCAATAAATTGCAAGGAGAAGGTAAGTTATTAATCCGGCAAGGATTTGCATCGTGAGGCCGTATCGGCTCCTTGCAATAATGTGATAGACCTTTAGATGACGCTTCCACCATCCGAAGAACTTCTCAATGAGCCAGCGCTCTTTGTAAATTGTTGCAATTTGTTCAGCGGAAAGGTCATGGCGACTCGTGGCAATCCAAAATTGCTTGTCATCAACTCGGTATCCGATGATCCTTATGGGATTCTCGGTCTGGTTGACGCCCTTCGTGCCGATCAAGACCACTGCGTCATAGAAGACATTGCTTCCCGCTGTGAGAGGATTGGACCTGATGATCGTTTTTCGGGTGTTTTCGCGAATGCGACAGACAAAATGTTTGCCCTCGGCCAACCAGCAATCAAAATCTTTATGGCGTTGATAATTTCTATCCATAACTCCTGTCTGGCCAGGGGAGAGCAGCGGGCTGACAAAGGGGCGTTCATCGACCTTGCCGTTTGTTAAGACTACCTCCTTTGGGATAGAACGATTAAGGTCGAAGGCCATGTGTACCTTGGCTTTTGTTGCCTGGTCCGAGTAATCGGCCCAGTGCATAGAGAGCACTGTTTCAATGTATGAGCCGTCGATGGCGATCAGTTCACCCCAATCTGCATGAGCTTTGGGTATGACGTTGGTGGCTTCAGCCTGGAGGTGTCTGAAAACATAGAACATTTGCTCAAGCCCTCGGGTATTGATCGCCTCGAAAAAGGAGCTTTTCTTTATCCCCTGGGGAGGAGATATTGCCCGTCGAGCGAAATCGTCCTCTTCAAGAAACTGAAGCAGATCGCGCCCGGATTTATGCTCCTCAAGGTGGAAGGCAACGAGGGCTTTGAGTTGATGCATGAATTCCATCTGCAATGGCCTGTAGCCCCTCGATTCCAAAAGAGGAATAGAGGATTGGAGTCTTTCAATTGGGTTAAAAAGATCATCGAACGACGGCGGCTCTTGGTTCAGAAAGAAGGAACGCGGCATCTTCGTAACCTCCTCAAATTATTGGATTTTACGAAGAGGCGCCGCCGCGCATCTTTATTGAATTGTCAAGAGAAAAATCATTCGAAGATCCCAATTTCGTTAATTTTTTTCAAAATAATGCATATGCAAATACCTAACCGGACACTGCTGGAGTTGAGGCCCTTTTCTGAGTTCTATGGCGGCTGATGCGCTGGTGCAATGAATAGAGAAACGATTCAGAATGAGTTGCGCTGAGGTGAGTGCTCCCAGCCCTTTTTCAGAACTCCGCTTCACTTCCGACCTGTTGCATTTTATTTTAGATGTTTAACTTATTTCTTGATAATTGGACCGGATTGCAAGTAGGAAGTTGCAGGGCGCTAGCCGCATGAGCGAATTCGGAGGAAAGGCGGAACGTCTGAGAGTCGGTATCGGTTTGTCGCCGGTCCGTTTTCCAGTCTCCGTAATAGCATTCACCTGAGTCGAGGATTAGCGAAAATGGCAAAAGAACCTCAGATCGTACACTCTTTCCCCAAGAATCCCCTGGAGGAAGTCAGATCGTCGGTAACGTATTTCAAAGGAAAGCAGTATGTGGACATACGCATCTATTACAAAGGGGATGACGGAGAGTTTCACCCATCCAAGAAAGGGCTGACCATATCGGTGGAACTTTTCCCGGAGCTTGAGACCGGCCTCCAAAAGCTCAAGGAAGCATTGGAGGAGCAGTAGCCGGCAGTGCAAAATCCTTTCGGCATGCCGGCGTTGAGCGCTGTTTCGCTAAGCCGTCTCCGGGTCGCCTGGCCCCATCCAACCGGCGGAAAAGAGCACGCCGCTCGTTTCCGGCCGGAACGGCATCCCAACCGTCGGCAACTCCCTCGATCGGATCGCTTCACCTGTCAGTTCGACGAGGCGTGCCTGTAAACGCGCTTTACCTGCACGTTGGAGATCAGGGCCATGAAGTCTTTGCCCTGTTCCAAATCGACCTTGATGGACCTGTTGTCTATTTCCATGTACCTCGAAAGTACTTTGATTATATCATTTTTGACCGCTTCCATCATGTCGGGCGTGATATCCACCCTGTCGTGCATCAGAACGAACTGCATCCTTTTGCGGGCGACCTGCCCGCTCGATCTGTCTCCCAAAAAGCGCCGCAAAATACCCAGCATTGGCCTCTCTCCTTTCAGTTCCAGATAAGCCGTTTCATGCGGCCGAAAAACCCATGGGACCCGTCCCCATCCAGCGGAAGGCTTTCACCGTTGAGGCGAGCGGCCATCCGTCTGAAAGCGGCCCCGGCCTTGCTGCTCCTGTCGTGAACGAGCGGGACCCCGCGGTTGGTCGAAACCACTACTTCGTCGCTTTCCGGGACAACCCCCAGAAGCGGAACGGAAAGCAGGGAAATGATGTCCTCGGTGGACATCATATCGCCCTTCTTGACCATTTTCGCGTTGAGCCTGTTGATAATGAGGCTGATGTGTTTGAGCATGGCGGCTTCGAGCAGCCCGATCACCCGGTCGGCGTCCCGGATGGCGGAGACTTCGGGCGTAGTTACGACCAGGGCGGTATCGGCTCCGGCGATTGCGTTTTTGAATCCCTGTTCTATCCCCGCAGGGCAGTCGATGAGCACATAGTCGAATTCGGCGGCGAGGCTGGAACACAGTTCTTTCATCTGTTCCGGGGTTATCGAATTCTTTTCCCGAGTTTGAGCCGCCGGAATCATGAAAAGGTTCGGAATCTTCCTGTCCCGGATCATTGCCTGTTCTTTGCGGCATTTACCTTCGATGATGTCGACCAGGTTGTAGACGATCCGGTTTTCCAGCCCCATCACGACATCGAGATTGCGCAAGCCTATGTCCGTGTCGACCATCACGACACTGTACTTCTTCTTGGCCAGTGTTGTCCCCAGATTGGCTACGGTAGTAGTCTTGCCGACCCCCCCCTTGCCAGAAGTAACCACGATTGTTTTGCCAGCCATAAATCACCTGTAATTTCGTCGAAAACCGGTTTCCGTGCAGTACCCCTCTCCCCGACCTCAACCATTACATTCTCACAGAGCTGATAACCTGGATAACGTCGTTTTGGATCTCAGCAACCTCGAATCTGTTCGGCGCAGGCTTTGCCCCCCGTGGAGGAACAGCCACCAGGTCAGCGATCCTGATCTGATTGGGCTCGATGCTCAACGCCCAAATCCGTGCGGTTCGCTCGCCTCCGGCGCCGGCATGGGCGAGGCCCCGCAGAGCGCCGAAAACGACAACGTCACCCTCGGCAATGATTTCTGCGCCCGGGTTCACATCTCCCAGGACGACACAGTCCGATGGAGAGACGATCCGCACGCCCGACCGGCATGTGTTGCGGACAATTACCGGAGCACAGTTTTCGCGCTCCCGGCCGGCCGGCCTTGGATGCGGAGCGGGATTTTCGCACATCTCCCTCCACTGAAAATGAAAGATCGTCGCTAAGCCGGACCTCTACCACCTTAACCTTGGATTTCTCGTAGAGCTTCTCATAGAGCGCCGAAATTTCGTCGGTGCGCATCGGTCTGCGTCCTGAGATCCAGGACCATGTCCGTTTCGTGGAAAAAATCGCGCGACTGCTCCAGCCGCTCATCCATGAAGGCCACGATGGCATCGAAGGAGGCGGCCGGGTCCGGGACCAGCGTGAAACCGTTGCGGTCGGCTTTTACCTGTACGGGCGGCGCTTCGGCTAAGGACATGAGCATTTGCCCACTGAACCTTAAAATGCCGATAAGGCAGTAAAATCAATACGATGTGTAGTCAGGACAGTTGATTCAAGATGGCTTTACGAAGATGGTCCCCTCCAAGTGAAAAACACTTTACTCCAAGTTTGTACCGGAGGGCAATACCCATTCTCTCAGTTGCATCCAGTTCGCGATCCGAATGAAACCATCTGCAGGCTCGTTGCGGTTCCAGGGCTGATCGAAAAGAAAAGGCTCGATTCCGGCCTCCTTTAACTGCCGGCAGGTTTCGACCCTGTCTTCGACAAAGTAGCGGATTTCAAGTTCATTGAGGATGTCGAGCTTGATTTCCGGGGCGCCGGAGGCTATAACCGTTATTCTTTCACGAGGCACACCGGGCAAAATGGCAAAAAGCCATTGCGTAATCGATTCCGGCCGGATGCGGGCCGTGACGAACCGAAGCGGGGCAGTCCTGGCAAGTTCGGTGAGCACTTCCGGCGCACCGGGAACAGGAGGGATCTGCATGGTGTGTTCGTCGTCGAGCGTCAGGCAGATGAGGTCGTCGATAATCTCCTTTTCCAGGTCGAGGCACTCATAGAGGTTGTAGCAGAGCATGTCCTCCTTGGAAAGATGGGTGAGTCCGTATCTTTCGTGGGCAAGCCTGACGAATACGTCCATCGTGTCGGCTACCACCCCGTCAATGTCGAAGGCCAGCATGCAGGGATCTATCAGGGCGCGTGGGTCCGCGCTGTCATTTGTATTCTTCCGTACGGCAGGCCAAAGCGGGTTGATCGAAACGGAACGATATCTCATATACGCCCTCATCCAGTATCGAATGCACGACGTAACCGACGCTGTTGAACACTGAGAGCATGGCTCTGTTAGCGGCAAGCACATAGGCCGAGAATCCTGTAATGCCCTTGGTTTTTGCAATTTCGCACAGATAATGGAGAAGGAAAGTCGCGATTCCCCTGCGCTGCCAGTCGGATGAGACCGCAAAATCCACTTCGGCCAAATTCGTCTTCTGGTCGAGAATGTACCTGCCGATCCCGATGATCTTCTCGGCGCCGATTTCCCCGGTAACCGCCGACAATCGCCATTTCGTGCTCGTAATCGATATTGCACATGGCCTGGGTGTTTCTGTGCGGGAAGACCTTCATTGCGGAAAGGAAACGGTAATAAATGTCTTGATCGGGAAGTGAATAGAAAAACTCCTGAAGCGCTCGCTCATCGGTGGGTTTGATGGGACGGAAAAAAAGCGTCTCGTTTGGCGGAAAAATCTGGTGCGTTTCCCACTGGCCGGGGTAGAGAGGTTCGTAGATGGGAGGAAGGATCTGATCTTCGTAGACATAATGGAGGCTTTTGGCCTCGGCGAGCAACTGCTCGCGGAAACGCGGATGGGCAATATTGATAAGGGCGAGCGCACGTTCGCGGATGGTCTTCCCATGCAGATAGGCGATTCCGAATTCTGTAACGATATAGCGGACGGTGCTGCGCGGACTGACTACACCGGCGCCGTTTGTCAGATGGCTTACAATTCGCGACTTGCGTCCATCGGGACTCGTGGATGGCAGTACGATGATAGTCTTGCCCCTGTTCGCGCTCGATGCCCCGTGCATAAAATCCACATAGCCGCCGATTCCGCTGTAAACCTTGTGGCCTATGGAATCGGCGCATATCTGGCCGCTGAGATCTATTTCCAGGGCTGAATTGATGGCCACCATCCGATCATGCCGGCTTATCAGTTTGCGGTTGTGCACATATTCTATCGGGTAGATTTCCACCTCGGGATTATTGTTCACAAAATCGTAGAGTTCCCTGCTTCCCATGCAGAAGCTCGCCACGATTTTGCCCTGGTTCACGGTTTTCCTGAGACCCGTTACGGCCCCGGTGCGAATGAGATGCAGGTGGGAGTCGGTCAGGATCTCCGTATGGATTCCAAGGTCCTTCTTTGGCTTCAAGGTATCTCAGGACCGAATTGGGGATCCTTCCGATCCCCGTCTGAATTGTGGAGCCGTCCTCGATCAGTGTGGAAACGTATTTGGCTATCCGTTCGGCAACCGCGCTCCGCTCCCGGAAAACGATCTCGAGCAGCGGTTCATCATATTCCACAGAGATAGTGAATCTGGGATAAATGAAGGAAGCTGTCCCCGAGCGTCCGCGGCATTTGGGGATTTATCTGGGCAACAACCATATTGGCGGATTCGACGGCGCTTTTGTCCGTGCCTACCGATATTCCCATCGAACAGAAACCATGTTCGTCGGGGGGTGATACCTGGACCAGTGCAATGTCGAACTTCCAGAGAGGTTCTTCTTTGAAAAGGCCGGGTATGGAAGAAAAATAGATGGGGATGTAGTCGGCCAGACCATCGTTTACCGCGTGTCTGGATCTTGGTCCGACAAAGAAGGTCTTGAGCCGCGCGTTTTGCTCGAAGCGCTTCCAGTCTTCCGGAAGGGACCCGATGGAAAGATTCTGGATTATTTCGATATCGCGGTGTCTCGGCAAAAGCTCGATCAAAGAACGGACCAGGTGCTGAGGTTCTCCGCAGCCGGACCCGATATAGATCCGGTTTCCGTCGCGCAATATTTCGCGCAGTATCTCATCTGCACCGCGTTTTTTTTCTCGAGACTCGCGACTCTCCACTGCTTCATAAACTCTGTATTCTCCGCCAACAAGAGCATTGCCGAGACACACTTTATTTCGGCAACGCGGACCCCTGCAATGAGGCCGAGCATTTTTTATAGCATACGGAATTGAAAAAAGGGATCATTAATGCCGGAAGGGCAGTCGCAATGCGGTTAAAATGGCCAGTCATTTGTCAACGAACTGTATTGAAGTATTTGTTTTCAAAGTATAGGATATCGTCAGTACTGAGTTCGGATATTCGCTGCAAGCTGATGAGAAGGAACGGATGATGCGTATCGCAATGGGGCAGATCGATCCTTTTGTTGGGGACCTCGAGGGCAACACGCTCAAGATATGCGAATTTATCGAAAGAGCGAAAAAGGCCAACGCCGAACTGGTCATTTTCCCTGAATTGTCCATAATGGGATATCCGCCGCGTGACCTTCTCGATAAGCGCGGCTTTGTAGCCGACAGTCATTCGTTACTGGGAGCGCATAGCAAACGCGGGCAAAGGTATCGGGGTCATCTTTGGAGCGGTTTCGGTCAATGAGGGGAGCGGAAAGCCCTACCACAATTCCGCGGTGTTTTATGAAGACGGCAAGCTCCGCGCCATAGCCCATAAGATGCTGCTGCCCTCCTATGATGTTTTCGATGAGGAGAGATATTTCGAACCCGGGAAAGCCGCCGGCTGGGTCGATTTCAGGGGCAAGCGGATCGGCATTACGATTTGCGAAGACGCATGGAATGTTCCGGATTATCTTCCGGGTCCTCTCTATGATGTCGATCCGGTATGTGAATTGGCGAAAAGCCTCGGTCGATCTGATTGTAAATATTTCCGCATCTCCCTATCATGTAGGCAAGGCCCACTGGGTCGGCCAACTCTTGAAGAGACAGGCTGCCTGTGCGGGCGTCCCAATAGTTTATGTGAACCAGGTTGGCGGCAATGACGAGCTGATTTTCCAGGGCCACAGCATGATCTGGGATGAAAAGGGCCATCTTTGCGCTACAGGCGCCGATTTCGCGGAGGACCTGATCGTCTGTGACACGAGCGGCGGCGCTTGTGAACTGCATGCGGCTGACTGCGACCACATCTCGGAGGTGATCGGCGCGCTCACCCTGGGGTTGCGCGACTATGCCCGCAAGTGCTCTTTCAAGCAGGCGGTGATCGGACTCAGCGGCGGAGTGGATTCCGCGCTTACGGCTTGCCTGGCCGCACTTGCGCTGGGCGCCGAGAACGTTCTCGGGGTCGCGATGCCCGGGCCCTTTAACGCTCCCGAAAGCCTTTCCGATGCGCGTGAATTAGCCGCCCGGCTTGGAATCGACTTTGAGGTGATTTCCATCGATGAGCTTTTTTCGACCGCGCTGAAGTCTTTGAAACCGATTTTTGACGATTTGCCGCACGACTTTACCGAAGAAAATCTCCAGGCGCGTCTCAGGGGCATGGTGCTCATGTCCATTTCCAACAAGTTCGGCAGGCTGCTTCTTAGTACGGGCAACAAATCGGAAATCGCCGTCGGATATTGTACACTCTACGGGGATATGAACGGCGGGCTTGCGGTTCTGGGCGATGTTCCCAAAACGATGGTCTATGATCTGGCCCACAGACTAAACGATGAACATGGATGGATCCCCGGGCGCATACTCACGCGGGCTCCCTCTGCGGAGTTGCGGCCAAATCAGACGGACCAGGATACCCTTCCGCCTTACGAGATTCTGGACGCTATTCTGGCCGAATATGTCGAGCAGCGCCTTCCTGTAAAGCAGATAATAGCCAAAGGGTTTGATCCGGAAACCGTGAGATGGGTGGTAAGGCGAGTCGAACTCAACGAATACAAACGCTGGCAGGCGCCCCCGATATTGAGGGTTACGACAAAAGCCTTCGGGATCGGCAGGCGAAATCCGATCGCGCAGGGATATATCGAGACCTGAAGTACATTTTTGTTGTTTTTTTCCGGTAAACTTTTTCGAAAACTCGTTTTGACTCCAAAGGTGGGGAACAAGAATGAAAAAAATCGAAGCGGTTATCAAGCCATTCAGGCTCGACGATGTGAAAGAAAAGCTGACGAGCCTGGGAATCAAAGGAATGACGGTATCCGAGGTGAAAGGTTTCGGGCGACAGAAGGGGCACACGGAAGTTTACCGTGGTGCTGAGTATGTGGTTGATTTTCTTCCTAAAATCAAAATAGAAGTGATCGTTCCCGACTGGCAGTTGGCGGAGATAGTGGCCGCAATTCGGGAGTCGGCAAATACGGGCAAGATCGGAGATGGCAAGATTTTTGTTATACCTGTTGAGGAATGTATTCGCATCCGGACCGGCGAGACCGGAGAAGACGCGCTTTAGACTGGTGTCCATCGGGAACGCCTGATTGACCGGGTGTTATAGAACAAATCATGGTCCAACGTTCAAATCTTACTCGAAAACTCAAAGATCTGCGGGATCATTTCGTTCAGGAATGCCGCGCGGATGTTCCCGGACTGCTGGCTGCGCGCACCTATTCCTCCAACCTGCAAGAGGCCCTGAGCAACGCGTTCGAGCGAACATTCGGCGCCCCGGGAAGGCTGGGCACTGGTTGCTGTCGGCGGCTTCGGCCGTGGTGAACTCAGCTTCGCCTCCGACCTGGATCTTCTCTTCCTTTATAAAAAGCGGCTTCCTCCATTTCTGCCGGAACTGGTTCACGATCTCGTCTACGGCTTGTGGGACAGCGCGTTCGAAGTCGGACATGCCACCGCTTCGGTTTCCATGGTCCGCAATATGGTTCAGAACGATTTCTCCATTCTGACCAACTACCTGGAAGCTCGTCTGGTTGCAGGCGACGCCGAGTTTTTCAATGATTGGAAAAGGTCCTTTCTCAAGTTATTCGGCAACCCGAGCAGAGCGGCGGTTTCTTCAGAACCTGATCGCGTATAGAGAGGCAAGACTCCACCAGTATGGTGAAAGCCCCTATCTGCTGGAGCCCAACGTTAAGGATGGGGTGGGAGGTCTGCGCGACCTGCATACGATCAGGTGGGCGGGAATCGTTTACCTTCAGGATCCCTCGCTGGAAGCAATGCTCAAGAATGAATGGCTTATGGAGACCGAGAAACTCTGGCTCGAGCAGTCATACGATTTCCTGTGGCGGGTAAGGCTTCAACTGCACCAGTCGACGTGGAAGAAGGCAGGACCGGCTGCTTTTCCCGGAGCAGGAACAGATTGCCGGGCGAATGGGCTGCATGGCCGGTACGGAAGGTTCTGCCGTTGAGGCTTTCATGCGCCTGTATTATCGCTACACTTCACGGGTGCGCAGAACGACCTCCTTTTTTCTGGAAAGACTCGAAGAGTCCCAGAGGAGGTTTCGCGGCTTTCACTCTGCGCAGGCGAATCCTGCCGGGCCCATTTCTGCTGGAAGGCAAGCACCTTCACTTTATGGAACCCGGAATGGGTGAGGAAAGACCCGCTCCTGCTCATGCGATTCTTCTGGCAAGCGGCGCGTTCCAAAGCTCATTTTCACCACAATGCGGGAAAAATAATTCGGGAAAATCTGGGTGGTTTTGGAGAGCGTGAAAGGCGAAATCCCGAGGTCGATAAATCAGTTCTTCGACATTTTGCTGGACCCGCAATACTCGTTTCAGGTCCTGAAGACCATGCTGGAGACAGCCTTTCTGCAGGCATTCATCCCGGAATTCTCTGCGGTGCGCTATCGGGTCCAAAATGACGTCTATCATGTCTATACGGTTGATGAGCATCTGCTGCGCACGGTCCACGAACTTCATCTGATCGAAGCGGGCAAGGTCAATGGCGAAGAGCCGCTGAAGAGCGCCGCAGAGCTGATAAGCCCCGAGGAGCGGCGTATTCTCTACCTGGCCGCGCTTCTGCACGACATCGGGAAGGGGCGGGGAAAGAATCACTCGATGCACGGCGCCATGATGGCCGGGGAAATCGCGGCAAGGATGGGCTTGAACGACGGGCAGAGAAATCTGCTCTGTTTTTTGATCGAACATCACCTCATTCTTGCCGAAACTGCGCTCAAGCGGGATTTGATGGACGAAAAGCCTGTAGCGCAGTGTGCGGTGACCATCAAGGACCGCCAGCGCCTGCTTTTGCTCTATATGCTTACTGTGGCCGACAGCCGGGCGACCGGTACGGAGGCATGGAACACCTGGAAAGCGTCCCTGCTTAGAGAGCTTTTTTTCAAGGTTGACAGGCTGCTGCTGCGGGCGGACCTCGAACCGGAAGACATCGAGGCGCGCACCGCGCAAACGCAGGGAAAAGTTTTGGCCCTTTTGCCCGACCCGGCTGAAAGCGAAAGGCTGTCCGGATGGATGGAGAGGCTGCCTTTCAGGTATCTGCTCTCTCAGCATCCGCAGGAGATTCTAAAGCACTACGGGATGGAAAAGGAACTGGCGCGCCGCTCGGTTTGCTTCAAGGCAGAACCGGTTGAAGGCGAGATGTGGCAGACGACGGTCGTAACACGTGATCGACCGGGGCTGTTTGCTCTCATTACCGGTGTTCTGTGGGCAAGAGGGTTGAATATCCTCTCCGCCGACATCTACACCCGCGAACCCGGCGTGGCCTGCGATATCCTGCGTGTCGAGCGGATTCCCGACCCTCTTCATCCTGACGAACTGTGGGTCAAGGTGGAAAGCGATCTGGTTCGCGCCCTTGCCGATTCATCCTATCTGGACGAAATACTGGAAAACAGGCGCAGGCCATCGGTTCTGGAGGCGAAGTGCCATCCGCGCAAAGATGATAAGGTCATAATCGACGAGGAAGCTTCGGACTTCTACACCCTGATCGAAGTATATACCTGGGACCGGCCGGGCGTGCTGCACACGATCACCAACGCCCTGTTCGAACTCGGATATAAATATTCAACTTGCCAAGATATCGACACCCGGAGCGCAGGTTGTCGATATCTTTTACGTCACCGACTTGAGCGGCGAGAAGCTGATGAGCTACGACAGGCATGAGCAGGTAAGAGAAAAGCTCCTTGAGTGCCTGTCTGTGGTCTGCTGATCGCTGCATGTTTGGCTCGATTTTCTAGGGTCGTGCGCCGAGAGGTACATTTTTGTTCAAAACCGAACCGATCTTTTGGATAAGAAATTCGATTGAATTTTCGAATAATTACAGTTTCAAATATCCATTAGGCATGGCTCTTTGGCGCTTTTTGCCGTCCTTTGCGTAACAAAAATGTTTTTTTCTCAGGCCGGGTCACGATTGAATCACCATTGGTTTCGGGCTCGGCGTTCTTAAAATGCCTTCGAGCAGAGGGCGAGAAGGCGGCAGGAAGAAAATTGTTGACGTTGGCAAGCAATTTGCCTAGACATTCCGGATTGAGGCGTTCAATCCCATATTTCGAAAACTCACAGGAGGAAAATATGACCCCAAAAGAAGTACTGGCTTTTGCAAAAGAAAACGGCGCCAAGATAGTGGATTTCAAGTTCATGGACTTTATCGGGATATGGCAGCATTTTTCAGTTCCGATCTCAGAGTTGGGCGAAAGCGACTTCGAAAACGGCTACGGTTTCGATGGGTCCAGCATCCGGGGATGGCAGCCGATCCACGCCAGTGACATGCTGATTATTCCGGACCCGGCGACGGCGGTGATGGACCCGTTCACGGCCGTTCCGACCCTTACGATGATCTGTAATATAGTCGATCCCGTGACGAAGGAAAAATATTCGCGCGATCCCAGAAACATCGCTCAGAAGGCTGAAGAATACCTGAAGTTCACAGGGATCGGCGATATGGCCTGGTTCGGCCCGGAAGCCGAATTCTTCATCTTTGACGATATCCGGTTCGACAGCTCGTATAACTACAGCTACTACTACATCGATTCCGTCGAGGGTCAGTGGAACACCGGAAGGATCGAGAACCCGAACCTCGGATACAAGCCCCGCTACAAAGAGGGCTATTTCCCTGTGCCTCCGATGGATTCGCAGCAGGACATCCGTTCCGAGATGATCCTGACGCTGGAGCAGGTCGGTGTCCGCACGGAATGTCAGCACCACGAAGTCGCCACCGCCGGTCAGGCTGAAATCGATATGAAGGCGGCCCCTCTGGTCAAGATGGCCGACAACCTGGCGTGGTACAAATATGTTCTAAAAAATGTGGCCAGGAAACATGGCAAGACGGTTACCCTCATGCCGAAGCCGCTTTTTGGCGACAACGGCACCGGCATGCACACCCATATGAGCATCTGGAAAGAGGGCAAGCCGCTCTTCGCCGGCGACAAGTACGGCGGGTCTGAGCCAAATGGCTCTTTGGGCGGCAGGCGGAATTCTGAAACATGCCCCGGCGCTGTGCGCCATCACCAACCCGACCACCAATTCCTACAAGAGGCTGGTGCCCGGATATGAAGCCCCGGTGAACCTGGCCTACTCGAGCCGCAACCGCAGCGCCGGCATCCGTATTCCGATGTACTCGCCGTCTCCGAAGCTCAAACGTCTCGAGGTCCGCTTCCCCGACCCGTCATGCAACGGCTACCTTGCTTTCAGCGCGCTGCTTATGGCCGCCCTTGACGGCATCGAAAACCGGATCGATCCGGGCGAGCCGCTCGATGCGGACATCTACGCGTTGAGTCCCGAAGAGCTGGCAAAGGTTCCCTCGACTCCGGGATCGCTCGACGAAGCCCTCAAGGCGCTCGAAAAAGACCACGAGTTCCTGCTCAAGGGCGACGTTTTCACCCAGGATGTCATCGACATGTGGATCGAATACAAGACCCTGAACGAAGTGGACGCTGTGCGCATGCGGCCGCATCCCATGGAATTCAAGCTCTACTTCGACATATAGGTTGATGAAGTCCGGTATGTGAGTTCCGGCTTTTGGAAGATTTGCGGAGCACGGATTGGATATGAGAAATCCTCCGGGTTGGCGATAAAATCCCAGCCCGGGGGATTTTTATTTTCGGTAGAGTCGTTAACTGTTGAGCGAGCTGATTATGAGGAAAGGAAACATCTACTCGGCCATCCCGGACCGGGTGCCCGAGGAAATTTTCGAAACCCTGGTCGATTCGGGGAAGGTGAGGATCGAAAGGATCATATCCGACTCTCAATGCTTCGCCGGAAGGGTTCTGGTACGATCAGGACGAAAACGAATGGGTCCTGCTCCTTAAAGGCAGCGCCGGCCTTGAGATTTGAGGGAGAAGAGGAACTCATGGTTTTGAAACCCGGCGACTGGGTCGATATTCCGGCCCATGCGAGGCACCGGGTGGAATGGACCGACCCGAACGAAAAGACGATGTGGCTGGCGGTGTTTTATTGAAACCCTTACCGGCCCTTTCTGAATGGGCGGCCCCGCTGAAAATACAGCGCAAATTAACCGGTCATAATTCATAACATCCTGTAAATATTGGCATTTACATGTTAAGGGCCGAAAAACAACAGCGGTTAACAGCCCCTCGCAAGCTCAGGGTAAATTCACAACTGAAAATAACTCTTCTTGGTTCTATCGTTATCCGAGGCATGATGAAAAAACAACTTCTTCGACCACGAACGGAGGAGCGCAGCGGGGATGGACAAGTATAAAACCCTTATTCGGTTTTCAAAGAACGCCAGTGAGGGCTCCCTCCCGGGTCGGGATAAATTCGGACAGAGGACAGCCGCGGATGAACACGGACGAACACGGGTGGATGAGGAGCCTGGCGCGATAGATGCAGGCTCGCCCTAATCTCTCAATTCCTTTATCTGTGTATATCGGCCCCGCTACGCTCCCTCATCCGTGGTTCAAAATCCTCAATCCCAGAATTGCTTAATATACGAATGGATTCGGCTCTGCAAAACGGCAACGGCTTCGCAGAGAACAGTGAGCGGTGAGCAGTGAACAGTGAACAGTGAGCAGTGAACAGTGAACAGAAAAAAATAACTCCTCCTGGTTCTATCGCTTCGCGACGAATAGTGAGAAATCAAATCCCTCTCGGCTTCTGCAATTAGTCGGCAATATTATACTTCATTGCGGTCTCGCGGTGCAAAACGGCAACCAGAAACGGCAACCAGAAGCGGCAATAGAAGCGGCAATAAAAGCGGCAAAATCGAAAAAAAATGGAAGAAATTTTTGCGCTGAGATCCAGGGAGAAAATACCGGTGGGACAGCGATTTCGGTCCAGCGAGGCTTAAGATGACGCTCGATGCAGGGCAAGTCGTTCGGTTTGAGAGACCGTGGATTCTCTCAACGTTTTTCTTTAGGCAAAAGGCTACGTTTTCTCAATGTATTTGACGCCTTCAATGTCTTTGAAGTGAACATCCTGTGTCCAAACGAGAGCTCCGTAGGCATGAGCGGTGGCTAATATTATGCTGTCGGCAAGGGGCAACTTCAGTTCAACGCCCATCCTTGCTGCACTGAGGGCGATGCTTGCACTCAAAGTATCAACCTGTCCCTGGTGCATCGCGGCAACAATCCGGAGAGCAGCATCTTCACCTCTTTGCTTAAGCACGCGTTTAAATACCTCAAGGATGCAGACGGTTGGAACAATAAGAGCGCCAGTATCCTCAATGGCAGGCGCATAGAAATCAGCGTACGAGCTATCTGCAAAATACTCGAGCCATCCGCAGGAATCGACAAGATTCATACTCTATCCAACTCCCGGTCCACATTAGTGTCAATGCCCTTCAGGAAACCTCGTAAACTCTTGGGGTCCTTGAGGGGGATGATCTCAATCCGGTTTTCATATTGGAGAATCTGGACCTTGGCGCCAGGCTGAATGTCCATTGACTTTCTAAGTTCGCGAGGGATCACGACCTGAAATTTGGGAGAAATGGTGACTGCCTTCATAATAGCCTCCATCGATAGTGGTTTCGTCATACAATATCGCAATCGATCCCATTATGCAAGGAGATGAGGGAGCCGGCAATGATTCGACCGATCCACATAAGAGGGGGACTTTGGGGGTCCCGGCCGCATAAAGGTATGCGGAAACAATGCTGTAAAGTGCGATGGCGGTGGTTGTCCCGAGCGAGTTAAAAACCCGCGCCGGCGGCTTTGGCGGCCAGGGGCGCGCCTACTTAGTTTCCATCCGGAAAGTGTCCTTTTCCGCCCTGGCGCCGTCAATCTTCGGGTTTTCTTGTGCGGCGTACTGGAGTACGCCTCCGCGCAAGCCCTTGATTTCCTTGCCAAGACAAAAAATGCCTCCTTTCCGGCTCGGAAACTGCCAGTGTCTTATCCGAGGTTTCCGGATGGGCACTACTTAGGAATTCATAGTTGAACCCCACCCGGATAATGCGCCTGCGACGCGGTCTTAACGATTCATTCTTTCATGGCAGACTCCAAATGACTTATCGTTCACCTCGACCGACATTTGGTTTTTGATTAATAAAACAATTCATAATGACAAATGACTATGATAGAGTCTTCAAAGAACAACCAATCCTGATACTGCATTTATTCCTGAAGCCGAGTAACTCACGAGGAGGGACATCGACATGCGGAAGAACTATAACTCAAGTGTAATGCTCGGGTTTTTGCCAGATGGGCACATATGACACTGATTTTACTAGTGCGCCCTAGATTCCATGCGGGTTTACAGCCCCGCAAACCTCGAAAAAGTTCAAAAAGTGTAGGCACACGAGGTCAATTTTTATTCTTGACACCATCTGGTAGTACATGCTAATAGAGTAGGCATGTATCTACGAACTACAAAACGCAAAAACAGAGATGGATCGGTGGTCGAGTACTACCAGCTTGCCCACAACGTCCGGCATTCCGAAACGGGAAATCCGGTCGCCGAGATCATCCACAATTTCGGGCGAGCGGATGAACTCGACCGGGACGATCTGGTCAGGCTCTGCCGCTCGATTGCCAGGGTCTGCGGTGTTGAGGTTCATGACCCTTTGGATTCTGCTGAAACCGCTACAGGTCCCATCCGCGAGCAATCACCCGCGCTCCCTGAAAAGGTGCGGCTGATTCAGACCTTTGATTTCGGTGTTCCTCTTGTGGTCGAGGCGCTTTGGGAGCGACTGAAGATCGGCCCCGCATTGCGCAAAGTTATGGAAGAATCCGGAGGCACTCCTTTACACGAAAGAGCCCTTCTTGCCATGGTTGCAAACCGGCTCTGCGAGCCCGACTCCAAACTCGGCGTATGGGATCGCTGGCTACATTCGGTATACATGCCCTCTTGCGGTACGGTAAAGCTCTACCAGATGTATGAGGCGATGGACCTGCTGCACTGGAACGTGGCCGAAGTCGAGAATGCGGTCTTTTTCCATGTGGCGAACCTTTTCAACCTCGTGGTGGATGTCATTTTCTATGACACAACGACCGCCTCCTTCTCTATTGACGAAGAGGACGAGGACACCGAAGCGGGATCGGGCTTTCGAAAGTTCGGCCATTCCAAAAACGGCACATGGAGTCCGCAGATCGTGGTCGCTCTAGCCGTAACCAGGGAAGGCCTGCCGGTAAGGAGTTGGGTATTCCCCGGCAACACCTCCGATGTTGATACAGTCAAGAAGGTCCGTGAAGACCTCCGGGGATGGAAGCTTGGGCGGGCGCTCTTCGTTGCCGACTCCGGGATGAACTCCGCCACAAACCGCGATGAACTGGCCAGAGCCTGCGGAAAATACCTTCTGGCTACCCGTATGGCCAGCGTTTCAGAGATTAAGGAAGAGGTAGTCACCAAGCCGGGCCGTTTTAAAACGATTGCCGAAAATCTCCAGGCAAAGGAAGTAGTCGTAGGAGATGGAGAACTCCGGCGCCGTTATATCCTGTGCCACAATCCCCGCGAGGCTGAAAGGGAGCGAAAGCATAGGGAGCAAGTTGTCAAAGAGCTTGACGAAGAACTAAAAGGCCATCCGGATCATCATGCCACTGCCAGATGGGCAATCGATCTTCTGGCATCCGGCAGGTACAAACGTTACCTGAAGGTCGATAAGCAGGGCCGTATCCGACTGGACCGTGAAACAATCCAGCAGGTGTCAAAGTATGACGGCAAATGGGTGCTCCAGACCAATGATGACACCATAACCGTAGAAGATGCAGCCGCCGGTTATAAGGGACTCCTTGTGATCGAGCGGGCCTTCAGGACCCTTAAGAGCACGCGGATCAAGATGGAGCCGATGTACCACTGGCTGCCCAAACGCATCGAAGCTCACGTGAAGCTTTGTGTCTTCTCGCTTCTCATCGAAAGAGTCGCCGAACTCAGATGCAAGCAGTCCTGGCCGAACATCCGGAGGACACTTTCCACGCTCCAGGCGACCGAGTTTCACACCCGAAAAAATCAATTCTTTCAACGCAACGAGCCATCATCCGAGCTTGTCCGAACACTTAAATCCCTAGAGATTCCAATGCCTAAGGCCGTCATGGATATTCAATCGGCACCCTCTCACGCGTAGGCACACGACAAATTTGGCCACCCTATGTAAGTCACTAGATTTATGGCCATTTTATGATTGTGTTTGCCTACCCCGCAAAAACCCGAGTAATGTCTCCACGCTCTTTATTATTTTTGCCGCCGATCCTGAATCCGGCCTGCCTTGGCGGCGCAAGCCCGGGCCGGATCGACTCATGCCTGACAATCGCTGATATATTTTTGCGCGATGAGTCCGGGAACCTGGGCACACTTGCCGCCTCGGCCGGCAGGGTAACCGTAATCGCGAATATGGGCCGGGTGATGACCGGCATTGCTTTTGCTCCCGATGAAGATCCATACGGGGTCACATTCAGTTATCTCTTTAAGATCGATGTCTCTCCATTAGTACACTGAACCAAACCTGTCGCAAAAGATTTTGAATGGGGGGCAGAAATGTTTTGGAATTCTTGTCCTAAAGGGTTTTTTGGCCTGCTGCGGATCTTTTCGCGATTGGCTGCTGCGGTTTATTTTGCGGTGGGCGTGCTGGCCACGGCGGATGCGGCGCAAGCGGGCACATCGAGCCTGCGGGAAATGCCCGAAGCGCTGCGGGGCGCTGTTTCCGGCGCAATCGGGCTGCACGACCTCTCGTACCATGTGGAGCGGGCGGGCGAGAGCTGCCGTGGAGCGAACCCTGCGCAGCACCTCAGAGTTGGCTGGAGCGAGGGAGGCCTTGCCGTTCAGGCCGGAAAGCTCAGTTGGGGGCTGCGGCTGGAAGCCTGGGGCTACGGCGACGAACCGGCGCCTGTTGGGCGAGCCGTCCCGGAGGCGAGCGAGCATCGAGTCGAATACCAAAGGTCCGGGCTGACCGAGTGGTACGTGAACGGTCCAATAGGGATCGAGCAGGGCTTTACGGCGCCGGCGCCACCCAAGGGGAGGTCTTCAGGCGAGGCGCTAACCTTACGTCTTTCCTGGTCCGGGGATGTGCGGGTCCAGGTCGAGCAAAACGAGGCGGTGGTATCGAATTTTGCCGGCGAACCGGTCCTGCGCTACGGCGGTCTTAGCGCTCGTGACGCTTCCGGAAGGGAGCTTCGCTCCTGGCTGGAGCGGCGTGGGGCCGACATCCTGATCCGGGTGGACGATCGCGCAGCCACATATCCCGTTGTGATCGACCCGTTTATCGAGCAGCAAAAGCTCACCGCTTCGGACGGCGCCGCAGGCGATACTTTTGGCGTATCGGCGGCGCTCAGCGCTGACGGGGCCACCGCCCTGATCGGGGCATATTTTGCGACGGTTGGCGGCAAAGCGAGCCAGGGGGCCGCCTATGTATATGTCAAAAGCGGCGGGACCTGGACCCAGCAGGCAAAGCTCATCGCCCCGGACGGCGCAGCGTATGATTATTTTGGCCACTCCGCAGCGCTTAGCGCTGACGGCGCCAGCGCCCTCATCGGCGCGGGGGGCGCTAAGGTTGGCTCCAATACGCAGCAGGGGGCCGCGTATGTATTTGTTAATAGCGGCGGGACCTGGAGTCAGCAGCAAAAGCTGACCGCCCCGGACGGCGCGGCAGGCGATTATTTTGGCGGCTCGACGGCGCTTAGCAGCGACGGCGGCGCGGCCTTGATCGGGGCAGGCTCTGCTAAGGTTGGCTCCAATAAGCAGCAGGGGGCCGCGTATGTATTTGTTGATAGCGGCGGGAGTTGGGGCCAACAGGCAAAGCTTACCGCTTCGGACGGCGCCGCAGGCGATTATTTTGGCGGCTCGGCGGCGCTTGGCAGTGACGGCGCCAGCGCCCTCATCGGGGCAAGGTACGCCACGGTCGCCGCCAATGCCAACCAGGGGGCCGCCTATGTATTTGTTAAAAACGGTGGGACCTGGAGCCAGCAGGCAAAGCTTACCGCTTCGGACGGCGCCGCAGGCGATTATTTTAGCGGCTCGGCAGCGCTTAGCGCTAACGGCGCCGCCGCCCTGATCGGGGCAAACGGCGCCAAGGTTGGCGGCAATACCCAGCAGGGGGCGGCCTATGCATTTGTTAACAGCGGCGGGAGCTGGAGCCAGCAGCAAAAGCTCAGCGCTTCGGACGGCGCGGGAGGTGATTCTTTTGGCTCCTCGGCAGCGCTTAGCGCTGACGGGAGCACTGCCGTCATCGGGGCATCCGGCGCCGGCGCGGGGCAGGGGGCCGCCTATGTATTTGTTAAAAGCGGCGGGACTTTGAGCCAGCAGGAAAAACTCATTGCCCCGGATGGCGCGGCAGGAGATTCTTTTGGAAGGTCTGCAGCGCTTAGCGCTGACGGCGGCGGCGCCCTGATCGGGGCGGATCATGCCGGTGTCGGCTCAAATAGCCAGCAGGCGGCGGCCTATGTATTTGTCAAAGACGGGCTGGTTGTAAACTTTGGAGCCTCGGGGCTTTGGTGCTGGCGAGACGGGGCATGGAGCGAGCTTACTCCGCTTACGCCCGGCATGATGGCTGCTTACGGGAACGACATGGCCGCCGTTTTTGCAGGCGCCGGTCTTTACCGGTATGACGGCGCAGCCTGGACGCAGCTCACTCCAATCTTGAGCATCGATCGGATTGCCGGGGCGCCGGACAGGATATACGTGGATTTTACGGGCGCAGGACTTTGGCAATATAACGGCGCATGGACCCGGATCACGGCGCTGAACCCCAACAAAATGCTCGTGTTTGGCGATAAACTGCTGGCGAACTTCCCGGGGGCCGGACTCTACGAGTATGATGGCTCGTCCTGGACGCAACTCACGCCCCTTAGTTCGGCCGACAGCATGGTCGCAGGCGGTTCGACGGTTTATGTGGATTTTCCTTCCGCCGGTCTCTACGCATATAGCGGCGGCACATGGACGGGACTTACTTCTTTAAATCCCACCATGATGGAGGTGTACTATGGGAACAAACTGGCGGCAAACTTTGCAAGCTTTGGTCTGTACAGTTGGAACGGCTCTTCCTGGACACAGCTCACTTCAATCGCTGCGCAAGGCTTGTTGGGGACCTCGACAGATCTATACGTCAATTTCGGGACTTCAGGCCTTTATAAATACAACGCCGGCTGGACGCAGATCACCCCGCTCTCTCCGAGTCTCATGGGATTGCTTGGCCCCTGGCTGGTAGCCAACTTTTCGGGCAGTGGACTCTATGCATACGACGGATCGGCATGGAGTCAGCTTACCCCGCTTAGCAGCGCAAGCGCTGCGATTGAAGCGACCTGGCCCTGATTGCGTGATTTTGAAGGGGGGCAAAAATGTTTTGGAACGAACTTTTGACACTGAAAACGACCATCTACGGGATTGGGGTCAAGTCTCCCATATGACTGTTTGGACGGCTAAAAGAGCATAACGTTGAGCTAGTTTCCATCCAGAAAGGGTCCTTTTCCGCCCTGGCGCCGTCAATCTTCGGGGTGCGCCCTCACAGAGGATCGGGCGCTGAGCTTGAAGCGTTTTGCGTTAGCTCAAATTCTTAGCGCGAGCCCGAACGAAGAGAGGGCTCCCTGTGCGGCGTACTGGAGTACGCCTCCGCGCAAGCCCTTGATTTCCTTGCCAAGACAAAAAATGCCTCCTTTCCGGCTCGGAAACTGCCAGTGTCTTATCCGAGGTTTCCGGATGGGCACTACTTAGGAATTCATAGTTGAACCCCACCCGGATAATGAGCCTGCGCTGCGGTCTTAACGATTCATTCTTCCATGGCAGACTCCAAATGACTTATCGGTTTCAGGGATGCGCCCTCTGTTGAGCAGCAGTGATTATCATTGGTGTACGATCTCAGATTTGCGAACTTCTGCTCCCATGAAGAAGTTTGTGCATAGGAGGGATACCGTGAAAAAGATTGTTTTAATAATTGCAGTAATTCTTGCGTCCTATACTTCCGCCCTGGCTGATTGTAAATTGGATGCGGCAACTGCAGTCCGATGCGGCAATGAGTATGCATCCGGAGTTGAAATATGCAAGTCAGTTCACCCTAATCCTTTGGACTCAGACGATCTGGCGATGTGCATAGGCAACTCGCAGGATGTATATAATAAATA